>JBCCUU010000001.1:0-525253 GCA_039196345.1 Pseudomonadota bacterium
GTTGCCATCCGGACGATACCCGGGCGCGGGCTTGTGACACAAATGCGGAAGCACCAGACCCCGACCATGCGCAACCTCCCAAATCGTCAAACCCTCTTCCGCTTCAACCTCGCAACCGTCCAATACAAAGGTGACCGTTCCGCTCATTACAACGCACTCCCGACATTTTCCGGCAGTTGTAGTTGGTAATGAGCAATCAGCGGAGTCGCAATCCCGACACGAGGCAAAGGTTTCGCGCCACCGCTGTTTCTGATCCGCGCCGATTGTTTCGTCAGGGGCATAAAGGGGTGATCCGGTATCTCACGCTCTTTCAACCGGCCCCGCTTCCGCATAGTAAGGCCAAAACGGACGATCATCCTCCTATGTCGCACATCACCCTCATCCGCCACGGTCAGGCAAATTCCGACGCCAAGGACGAAGCCGGCTACGACCGGCTCAGCCCTTTGGGCCATCAGCAATCGGCCTGGTTGGGCGCTTACCTGAACGCGCAACACCAACACCATGTCAGGCTCTATTCAGGCACGCTCCGACGCCACGTGGAAACCGCCGCCGCAATGAAAACCGGGCTGGATCCGGTTTTTGACCCGCGGCTGAACGAGTTGGAGTACATGACGCTTTCCCATGCGCTGGAGGCCGAGCATGGCATCCCGTTTCCCAGCGACCAGGCCGCCTTCATCACCCATCTGCCGCGTCTTTTTGCGGCCTGGCAACGCGACGAAATCAAAGGCGCCCCGGAGCGTTTCGCCGATTTCGAGGCGCGTATTGCGGCGGTTCTGGATGACATTGCGCAAGGGGAGGGCCCCGCGCTGGTGGTGACATCCGGCGGGCTGATTGCATGCGCCATGCGTCAGGTGCTGCGCCTTGACATCGCGGGAATGGCACAGATGGCGCTTGCCATCTACAACACGTCTCAACACCGGCTTTTCCCGGTCGGCGGACAGTTGTCCCCGACCCTGTTCAACGCCATTCCGCATCTGGAAAACCCGGATCGGCATTACGCACAAACGCACGTTTGAAAGGACCCGATCATGCGTCTTAACTCTGCACCCGGTACCGTTGCCGTCGCCCCGACGGCGGCAGGCCCTGCCACTGCCCTGGATTGCCTGAGCTTTCAGAACGTCGGGGAGGTGATCGTCTGATGCCGCATCTATGGGTTCGCGCCGAACAGCGGGAGAACGAGGCCCGTACCGGGCTGACGCCGGCGGGCGCACGACAGTTGATGGACGCGGGCTTTGACGTCAGCGTCGAGCACAGCCCCACGCGTGTGATCGCGGATGCAGACTATGCAGCCACCGGGTGCCGGATGGTGCCCGCGCACAGCTGGCCGGACGCCCCTCTCGACGCCATCGTGTTTGGCCTCAAGGAGCTCCCTGAAGACGGCACGCCGCTCAGGCACCGGCACATCATGTTTGGACACGCGTTCAAGGGCCAACCGGCGGGGCTGCGCCTGCTGGCACGTTTCAAGGCGGGGGGCGGCACCTTGCTGGACCTTGAGTATCTCGTGGATGAGAGCGGACGCCGGGTCGCGGCCTTTGGGTATTGGGCGGGCTATGCGGGGGCCGCGGTGGCGCTGTTGTGTTGGGCGGCACAGCAACGCGGCGAGCAGGCAGGCCCGGTCAGCGCCTTTGCGCGTTCAACGGATCTGCTGAGCGCGTTGCAATCAGAGCTGGTCGCCACCGGGACACAGCGTCCAAATACGCTTATCATCGGGGCGCTGGGGCGCGTCGGCAAAGGCGCGGGTGATCTCTGCACCGCCATGGGTGTGGCCTGTACCCGCTGGGACATGGCGGAAACGGCACGAGGGGCGCCCTTCGCGGAAGTGCTGGCACATGAGCTCTTTTTCAACTGTATTCTGGCGCGTCCCGGCACGCCTGTCTTTGTGCCACCCGATGCAAAGACACAACCAAGACGCCTCAGCGTGATCGGCGATATCGCCTGCGATCCCGACAGCGATTTCTCACCGATCAAGGTCTATGACCGCACAACCACCTGGGAGGCCCCTGCGCTGCGCGTCCACGACAACCCGGTGCTGGACGTGACGGCAATCGACAATCTTCCGTCGATGTTGCCCTTGGAAAGCAGTGAGGGTTTTGCCGAACAGCTTTTGCCGACACTGCTGAGCCTCAAGGAGGACGCCCCCGTCTGGCAGCGCGCCGCCGACACTTTTGCCCTTCACAGGGACCGGTTTTGAGGGATCAGGAAAAGATACGAAAATAGAGCCAATCGGGCAGGAATTGCGAGCCTCTAAACACCCATGAAAAAAGCGTCGGAAAGCTCTTTTTGAACCGGTTGGTGTTCATGTGCCGGAACATGTGCTCTGCCGCTTCTTCCGGGGTCATCAGGAAGGGCATCTTGAAGTCGTTCTTGTCGGTAAGCTGGGTCTTGATGAAACCGGGGTTGGCGACCTGTACATCGACGCCGGTGCCGCGCAGGTCGGCATACATGCATTCCGCCAGCGACATGGTTCCTGCCTTTGACGCCGTATACCCGATCGAGCCCGGCAACCCCCGGAAGCCCGACAGACTGCCGGTGATGACGATGTGGCCCGCGTCTCTGGTGACAAACTGCGGCACGACCCGCCCCATGACCCGCATCATGCCGGTAAAATTGATGTCCGCCATGGCATTGGCCTCTTCGGCGTCCCAGTCCTGCGCGCTGAAGGGCCAGTAGACGCCCGCCAGATAGACCACACCGTCAATCCGGCCGATTGCGTCGGTCGCGGCGACAACGCTGGCGTCGTCAGAGACATCGACCGTTTGCATGCTGCCCTCTCCGGGCAGAGCGTCAACAACCGCGCGCAGCTTGTCCTCTGACCGGGCGGAGACGATCACATGCGCGCCCGCTGCACTCATCCGGTGCGCTAGCGCTGCGCCCAGCCCGTCACTGGCCCCGACAAGCCAATAGCGTTTGCCCTTCCATTGCCGCATCAGGCTTCCTTGGGGCGCATCGTGGCGACAAGCTCCGCGACCTTGATGCCGAATTTGCGGAACTGGGAGCGGTTCATGATCGTGCCATTGGGTGTGAGGTACATCCAGTCCACCGTGTTCAGCACATGCCCGCCGGAGGCCTCGGGCAGACGAATGTTGTACCGCAGCAGGACGGACGAGCCGGATTGATGGCCGGCACCGGTGCCGACCACGTCGGGCGCTTCCGCCTTGATCTGCCCATCGTTGCCCAGCGTCAGATACCAGACCCGGTCCTGAACCGTGCCGTCGTCGTAGACGAAACGCTCCTTCATGACGCCTTTGTTGCCCTCCCATGACGCATCGAAGTCGGCCACAAACCGGCTGCTGACCCGTCCAAGCGGGCCGTAGATGACCCCTTCACAAAGGATCGGCCCGTTGAGGTGCTGTCGCATGTCAAAGGTCGGGTTGTCGTCCTCGTAATCCTGAGGTTTCTGAGCAATGAACCCCCAGAGTTTCTGCCGCATCCAGACCAATCCAAAGGCCAAGATCGTGCCGAGAAAGACGTAAAGCCATTCATCCATCTGTCATGCCTCCTCAAGATCAGTCATCGCAAGCAAGGCGATGGCGATCAGTTTCAACGTACAGGGCACCGCCGCATAAAGCAGTGTGAGCAACTCAAGCGCTTCCTGCGGGTTCTCGGATGACCCGCTCTGAAACCCCGCCCCCTCCAGAAGCGGCAGCAGCGTGACCGCCGCAAATGCCAGCGTCAGTTTCGACACGAACGACCAGAGCCCGAAACCTTCGGATGCCGAGGGCGAGATGCGCGCCATCCGCGAGGCGAAGATCGCGGGCAAAAGCGTGAGATCAGCACCCAATGTGGCCCCGGAGGCCACGCAGATCACGGCGAACAAAACCCAGTCCCCCGGGCCGAGCGTTAAGGTAAGGCCAAAAGCTGCGATGGCCAGCACCATCGCGATCAGCAAGACGTTTCGAGCACCGAATGTCTCTGCCAGCATGCCCCAGAACGGGGCGGCAAGCGCTGCGGACAAGAAGAAGATCAGGAGCAGCGGGCCTTCGAACCCCGGCGCTTGCAGCTTGCTTTCGACGAAGAACAGAAACAGCGTCGAACTGACCGCGACAGGTGCCGCGTTGACCATCGCAATGAGCAGCAGCCGCCGCGCCAGCGGGTCGCTCAGCACCGCGGCAAAACCGGTGGAGGGCGCAAGACCCGCCGTGAACCATTCAGGCCGCATCGCCAGGACCGCTGCGAAGGCCAGCACCGAAAAGCCAACGGCAAACCCGGCAAAGGGCGCATCCATCAGGGCACCCAAGGCAACGGGTGCCACAGAGGCAAGGCAGACCCCGGCAAGCGCCCCGCTTTCGCGCCATCGGGCCAGCCGAAGGTGCCCTTGTCCGGACATATGCGCCGCCTTCACGACGCCTTGGGCATAGAAGTTGATGGTCAGGAAGCTGAACGCCGAGAACACGAGTGTCAGCGACAGGGCGAACCAGACCAGTGGCGGCAGCACGGGCGGGATGGCAAAAAGGGCGACCATCGCCACTGCCATCACCGTCGCGCCGATTGCAACCGCAAGCCCACGGTGGTCCCGTGTCCGCTCAGCCAACCGGCCCAGCAAAGGGTCCTGCACCACGTCCAGCAGTCGCAGCCCGAACAGCACTGCACCCAAAGCCGCCAGAGAGACACCGAACTCATCCACGTAGAACTTGGGCGCGTGAATATAGATCGGCAGCCCGGCGGCTGCGAGCAAAGCCGCAAAGAGCGAATAGGAGGGGAGTCGTTCCGCGCCCTGCACTATCTCGATACCTCTTCGGCAGGTGGTTTGGGACGGGCGCGGTACACAGCGCCCTTCAGCCACAGTTTCAACGCCTGCCAATGGGTCAGCGCCAGCACACGTCTGGCACCAAGGGGGCGCCTCACAGCGGCGCGCAGAATTGACCTGTTGGTCAGCGGTTTGCGCTGCCCGGTCAGTGTCGCGATCAAACCACCGTCGGACCGGCTGTAGTCGATCCAGATACCAATGCGTTTGTCGGTGATGTCGAAGCGGAAAGCGTATCCGCCTTCAACCGGCTGGAACGGAGAGACATGAAAGATCTTGGTCGCCCGGAGCGTATCAGCGGGCTCGATCGGCCGATGATCGGGATGCGCGCACAGATAGCTGTGCCGGTCCCCGAAGGTGTTGGTGACTTCGGCGATCACAGTAATCAAGGCCCCATCACCGCGGCGGCAAAGCCAGAAACTCACCGGGTTGAAAACATGCCCCAGAACACGCGGCTGCGCCAGAAGCTCGATCTTTGCGACATCGCGTATCTGGTGCTGCTCCAGCACCTCGCGCACCCAGGCGGCACCTTTGCCGCCACCGGGTGGCCCGCCATGATCCTCGTCACGCAGCCCCGTCAGGCCGCGCCCGTTTCGCGCAAAGAGCCGCGGCGTGCGCACCTCCGCCTCGGCATCAAGAAGCACATAGTCGACCGAATAGCGAAAGCCATTGGTGATGGCCCCCTTCCGCCCGTGGTAGGTAAGGCCCGAGATATGATCGACGGTGGCAGTCACGCCGCTGAGGCCTCCAACTGCTCTTGCGCCCGCAGGGCCCGGACGACATCGACAGCACTGGACAGGCCATCCTCGTGAAAGCCGTTCTTCATCCAGGCGCCACAGAACCAGGTCGATTGCGCCCCGTTGAAGGCAGCGATCTCCTTTTGTGCCGCCAGTGCCGCAAGATCATAGACCGGGTGCCGCAGCGTGACCTGATCGTAAATCAGGTCTTCGCGGATGGGCCGTTTGGTGTTCAGGGTCACGAAATGCGGGTCATCCTTGGGGATGGGTTGCAGGGAGTTCATCCAGTAGGTCAGGTCGATCTTGTCTGACAGCGCCGCCTGGTCCTCGGCGTAGATCCAGCTGGCCCAGGTCTTGCGGTTTTTGGGCATGATGCTTTCGTCCGCGTGCAAGACGATCTCATTGGGTTGATAGGCGATGGCCCCCAACGCCTTGCTCTCCTGCTCTGTGGGATCGCTGAGCAGGCGTAGGCTATCGTCGGAGTGGGTTGCAAAAATCACCTGATCGAAGCGTTCTTCCTCGCCGCCCCACGGACCCACAAAGACTTTGCCGCCTGCACGGCGCACCGACTGCACGGCAGCACCCAGCCGCAGATCGACCCCCATGTGGCGCAGCGCGTCTTCAAGCCGCTGCACATATTGTATCGACCCGCCATCGACCGTGTACCACTGGTGCTGGCCGGTCGTGTTGAGCAGCGCGTGGTTTTCGAAGAACCGGATCATCGCGTAGGCGGGAAAGTCCATGATCTTTTCGGTCGGGGTCGACCAGATGGCCCCGGACAAGGGCAGAAGATAATAGTCGCGAAACCAGTCGCCGGTACCCAAGACCGACAGGAAGTCCCGCAAGGTCAGGCTCTCATCCTGCGCGACACGAAGCGCGTGTTTGTTGAACCGGAGGATGTCGCGCACCATGCCGAGGAAAGCGGGGGAGAGCGCGTTGCGCCGTTGCGCAAAGAGCGCATCGAGCGAGGTCAGCGCATACTCAAGCGCGCCGCCATTGATCGACGCGCCAAAGCTCATGTTGGATTTGACGACCGGCACGCCCAGTTGGTCGAAAAGGGCTGCCATGTAGGGGTAGTTTGCATAATTGAACACGATGAAACCGGTATCGACCGGCTGGTCCCCGTTTTTGCCCGCCATCTTGGTTCTCGCATGACCGCCCAGCCGGTTCTCACCTTCAAAAAGAGTCACATTGTGCGACTTGCCCAGCATATGTGCGGCCCCGAGCCCGGAAATGCCGCCGCCTATCACCGCTACATTGGAGGGTCGTTCTTTTGGTGGGTGGGCCGGCAAGTCACCAAGGGTCAACGCTTCAAAAGGCATGCTCGTCTTTCCAAATCAGTCTTTTTCTGGTGCGAGGTATACGTGATTTGACGTAGATTGGATGCGCCGAAAAAAAACTTAATATTTGTGATCCAATTATGCACCGTTGGCGTATCTCGGACATGTGTGCAAATCTGACTTTTGACCATCAAGTGGAAACGACGGCGCGGCATCGCGGGATGATGTCGTCCGGATTTGCCGTAGGCAGTGGATCGGGACAATCAAGCGTGGGAACAGACGAAGGATCTAAGCGGATGTTGTGGGTCTCTCACATGATCCGCATCCGGGATGAAAAAGACCGCGCAGCATTTGCCGAGTTGTTCGATCATTTCGCGCCGCGGGTCAAAGGGTTTCTGATGAAATCCGGCGCGGATGCAACGCTTGCGGAAGAGTGCACGCAGGACGTGATGGCAACGCTCTGGCAGAAATCCCATCAGTTTGACCCGGCCCGCGCCTCGGTCGCGACGTGGATTTTCACCATCGCACGCAACAGGAAGATTGACCTGCTCCGCCGTCAACGACGCCCGGAGCCGGAAGACCTGCCATGGGGCCCCGAAGCGGAGCCGGATCAGGCGGATATCGTAAGTTTACAACAAGAAACGGAAATTCTGGGGACAGCGCTCGAAGCGCTGCCCAGTGCTCAACGGGAGCTCATAGACAAGGCGTATTTCGGGGATTTGACCCATAGCGAAATCGCCGCTCAAACCGGTCTGCCGCTGGGCACGATCAAATCAAGGATACGATTGGCGCTGGAGAGACTGCGCCACGCAATGAAGTGATAAAGACGATGAGTGACACCATTAACCACCACCTGAACGACGCTGTTTTGATGGCGTATTCAGCCGGGACGCTTCCCGAAGCGTTCAACCTGATCGTCGCGGCGCATCTTTCGCTCTGTGACATTTGCCGCGCGCAGGCCGAGAGTTTCGACGCCCTGGGCGGCGAGGTTCTCAACCAGCAGCCGGATATGCCGGTATCAGGCAATTGCCTGAGCAGCACGATGGACCTGATAATGGGGGGCGAGATTGAGGTGCCTGCCTCCGCAAACGGGCAGAGGCGCGGCATCTTGCCCAAGCCGATACAGGATTACGTCGGCGGCGATCTGGAGGCGGTCAAATGGAAGCCTATCGGGATGGGTGTGCGCCAGGCCATCCTGCCGACCTCCAAGGAGGCCTCGGCTCGGCTGTTGTTCATTCCCGCAGGCACGGCAATGCCCGATCATGGTCACCACGGCACCGAAATGACGATGGTCCTGCAAGGCGCGTTTCAGGATGACGATGAGTATTTCGCGCGTGGCGATGTGGAGATTGCCGACAGTGATCTGCACCATACCCCGGTTGCGGATATCCACGAGGACTGCATCTGTCTGGCTGTCGCGGACGCGCCGCTTCAGTTTGACCGGCTCATTCCGAAGATCGCGCAGCGCTTCCTGCGGATCTGAGGGTCAGAGGGAAACTTCGTAGGGCGCCAGTCGGCCCCAGTCGAACGTGACGCCCGTCCCCGGTGCATCCGGGGCCTTGATCCGACCGTCTTCGATGACAAGGGGCCGCGTGGTGTAGCGGTCAATCGGGAAACTGTGGATCTCGACCCATCCCGCATGGGGTTGCGCGGACACCAGGCTCACGTGCAATTCCTGCATCCCGTGAGAGCAGATTTCGATGCCGCTGCCGCGCGTAAGCTCCGAGACCTGCAACCACCCGGTGATGCCGCCGCAATTTGACGCGTCGGGTTGAATGAAACCCAGATCCGACTGCGCGACGGCCATTTCAAACTCGTGTATCGTATGCAGGTTCTCGCCCTGGGCGACCGCCATGCCGGTCCTGCGCGTGATCTCGCCGTAACCGGCGTAATTGTCCGGGATGATCGGTTCTTCGAACCACAGGATGTTCTGATCCTTTACCGCCATTGCCAGTGTCACGGCCTGCTCGACGGAAAGCGAATAGTTGGCATCGATCATGAAGGTTGCGTCAGGACCGATCTGTTGGCGCACGGCCCGGATGCGCGCAATGTCATCCGCCATATCCGGTTGGCCGATCTTGATCTTGACCGCGTTCAGGCCGGCATCAAGGTATCCCTGCACGTGACCCAACAGTTTGGGCAGCGGGAAGGCCAGGTCGATCCCCCCGCCATAGGCGCGGCAGGTCTTGCCAGCGGCCCCCGCCATCTGCCACAGCGGCTGGCCACTGGCCTTGCCCCGAATGTCCCACAGCGCGATGTCCAGCGCTGAGATGGCAAAGCTCAGAATACCGCCCCGCCCCACATAGTGCATATGCCACTGCATCGCCTCGTTGAGCGCCTCGACCTCCGTCGCGTCCCGCCCCACCAGAAACGGGGCCAGATCATGGACGATCATGGCAGCCGTCGCATGCCCGCCGCGGCCGCCGTTGTAGGTGTATCCCGTGCCGCTGCGCCCGTCGTCGAGCGTCACGGTCGCGGTAATCAGATGAAAGTGGCTGTGGCTTCCATGCTTTGCGTCCACCAGAACCTCATCCAACGGCACCGCAAAGAGCCGGGTCTCTACCGCTGCGATCCGCGCCATGTCACATCTCCGCGCATTCCGGCACCGGGCTGATGACCGTGCCGTCCTTGAGATGGTGCAGGATGTTATCCACGGTCAAGGCCCCCATGGCCGCGCGTGTCTCGACCGTAGCACTACCGACATGGGGGAGCAAAACGACATTGGACAACTGCCGCAGACGTTCCGGCACTTTCGGCTCGGCCTCGAAGACGTCCAGCCCTGCCCAGCCCAACCGGCCCTCTTCAAGGGCCGAAATCAGCGCCGCCTCATCCACCACTGATCCGCGACTGACGTTGATCAGCGTGCCCTGCGGCCCAAGCGCGTCGATCACCTCTCGGTTGACGATCCTGTTGGTCGAAGGGCCCCCGGGGGTGATGCAGATCAGACAATCGACGTCCTGCGCCATCTCTGCAAGATTGCCATAGTATTGATAAGGCACGTCCTTTTCGCTGCGGGAATGGTAGACAATCGTGGTGCCAAAGGGGGCCAGTTTGTCAGCGATCGCCTGCCCGATCCGCCCCAGCCCCAGAATGCCCACCGTCTGGTTGTCGACGGAACGGGTCAGCGGCGCATTCCCATGAGCCTCCCAGTTCCCGGACCGCACCCATGCGTCATCGCGCAGAAGCTCCCGGTAGCAGGCCATCATCAGCATCACGGCGGTGGTCGCCACCTCGGCGTTCAGCACGTTGGGGGTATGGGTCACCATGATCCCCCGCGCCTTGGCCGCCTGCACGTCAATCGCATCATAGCCGACACCGTAACAGCTGATCATGCGCAGGTTCGGCAAGCTCGCCATCACCTCCGGTGCAATGCCGTCATGACCATTTGTCGCCACGTGAGTGATGGCCTCTGCCGGGTAATTGCCGTCATCAAGCTTGTGCACCGTGAACGCCGCATCGAGCCTCTGGCGCATCACGTCGGTGATGGCGCCGATCTGCAAGAGATCGGCCATCAGGCGTCCTCTGTCACGGTTTGGCGTTGCTGGCCCAGACCTTCGATCCAAAGCTCCATCACGTCGCCCGATTTGAGATACACCGGCTCGGGTTTCATACCCATGCCCACCCCGGGAGGCGTGCCTGTGGAGATCACGTCGCCCGGATGCAGCGTCATGAGTCCCGACAAATGCTCGATGATTTCGGCAACCGTAAAGATCATTGTGGCGGTGTTCCCGGTCTGCATCCGCTTGCCGTTCACGTCACACCACATGTCGAGCTTTTGCACGTCTTCAATCTCGTCCCGCGTCACCAGCCATGGCCCGGTGGGGCCAAAGGTGTCGCAGGATTTCCCCTTTGTCCATTGGCCGGTCAGTTGGGTCTGGAAATGCCGTTCGCTGACGTCGTTGATAACGCAATAGCCCGCCACATATTCGAGCGCGTCCTCCTTGGAGACATATTTGGCCTCCTTGCCGATCACGACCCCCAGTTCCACCTCCCAGTCCGTATGGGTGGAGCCACGCGGCATCGATACCGGGTCATTCGGACCAACAACGGCAGAGTTCGCCTTGAAGAAAAGAATAGGATGCTCCGGGATCGCGGCACCCGTTTCGGCGGCATGGTCGGAATAGTTCAGACCGATGCACATGAACTTGCCGATGTTCCCGACGCAGGGGCCAAGGCGCGGGTCGCCCTCGACGTGATGCAGTTTGCCGGGGTCAAGCTTGCGGAGTTTCTCTAGCACGTCGTCAGAGAGGTTTGCCCCCGACACATCGTCAATATGCTCCGACAGATCGCGCAGCTGGCCATATGCGTCAATCATGCCGGGCTTTTCTTCTCCGGCGGCGCCATATCTTACAAGTTTCATTGTCTTTTCCTTCTAGTGGTTGTCGCGCGGCATGAACCGGCGCGAAATATCCTGATATTTGTCAGCATCTTCAAGGATCATGCCCTGATCGAACCGACCGACCTTTTCCCGGAAATACTGCTGCCAGGGGGATTGGCTCTCGGGCGCGTCATAGCCCCCTGCCGCCTCGAAGGCGCGGGCACGCTCGGCCAGTTCGTCCAGCGGCACCAGCATGTCAGCGGTGCATTTGTTGAGGTCAATCCGCACCTTGTCCCCGGTCTTGAGCAGGGCAAGCCCACCGCCCGCGGCGGCCTCGGGTGAGGCATTCAGGATCGACGGGCTGCCGGAGGTCCCGGACTGCCGACCGTCGCCCACGCAGGGCAACGCCTCCACCCCCTTCTTGAGCAGATAGGAGGGCGGACGCATGTTCACCACCTCGGCCCCGCCGGGGTAGCCCTTGGGCCCTGCCCCCCGCATGAAGAGCACGCAGGATTCGTCAATATTCTCCGCAGGGTCATCGATGCGGTGGTGGAAATCCTCCGGCCCGTCAAAAACAATCGCGCGGCCTTCAAAGGCGTTCGGATCCTCGGGGTTCGACAGGTATTTCGCGCGGAACGTCTCGCTGATGACGCTGGTCTTCATGATTGCGCTATCAAAGAGGTTGCCGGTCAGGTTGATGAACCCGGCCTGTTTTTTCAATGGGACAGACACGGGCTTGATGACTTTGGTATCGGCACTTCGCGTCGCGCCGCAGTTCTCTGCCATCGTGCAACCGTTCGCCGTCACCGCATCCGGATGCGGCAGCAGATCGGCGGCGATCAACTCACCAATGACCGCCGGGACACCGCCCGCGTGGCAGTAGTCTTCCCCGAGGTATTCACCGGCAGGCTGCAAATTCACCAGCAGGGGCACCTCGTGGCCCAGCTTTTGCCAGTCGTCATTGTCGAGCGGCACGCCGAGATGCCGGGCGATCCCGTTGAGGTGAATGGGCGCGTTGGTTGACCCGCCGATGGCCGAGTTGATGACAATCGCATTCTCAAAGGCTTCGCGCGTCATGATCTGTGAGGGACGCAGATCCTCCCATACCATCTCGACAATCCGGCGGCCTGTCTCATAGCTGATCTGCCCGCGCTCACGATAGGGTGCAGGGATCGCAGCAGAGCCGGGCAGTTGCATCCCCAAGGCTTCCGCGAGGGAGTTCATCGTGGTGGCGGTCCCCATGGTGTTGCAATAGCCAACAGACGGCGCTGAAGAGGCCACAAGCTCCATGAAACCGTCGTCGTCGATCTCTCCCGCAGCCAGCATTTCGCGGGCCTTCCAGACAATTGTGCCGCTGCCGGTCCGCTCCCCCCGGAACCAGCCGTTCAGCATCGGGCCGACCGAGAGGGCAATCGCGGGGATGTTGACGGTCGCCGCCGCCATCAAGAGCGCCGGGGTGGTCTTGTCACAACCGATGTTCAGCACGACCCCATCGAGCGGGTAGCCAAAGAGCGTCTCCACAAGGCTCAGGTAGGCAAGGTTGCGGTCCAGCATGGCCGTGGGGCGCTTGCCGGTCTCCTGGATCGGATGCACCGGCACCTCGATACAGGTGCCGCCCGCCGCGATGATCCCGTCCCGCACCCGCTTGGTCAGTTCAAGGTGGTGCCGGTTGCAGGGCGAGAGGTCACTGCCCGTCTGTGCGATGCCGATGATCGGCTTGCCGGACTGCAGTTCGGCCCGGGTCAGCCCGTAGTTCAGATACCGCTCCAGATAAAGCGCGGTCATCTCCGGATTGTCGGGGTTCATGAACCATTTGCGGGACCGCAAATCCTCGATACCGATTTTCTTGTTGTCAGAGTGTGTCACTGTCCCGACCAGCCTCCGTCGATGATGTGAGGGTGCCCTGTGGTAAAGGCGCTTTCGTCGCTCGCCAGATAGACCACCAGCGCCGCGATCTCTTCGGCGGTGGCGACGCGCCCCATGGGTTGACGCGAGACGAATTGCTGCAACGCTTCTTCCTTGCTGCCGAGTTCCTTGCCAAGCGCTTCGACACGATCATGCCAGCTTGGGCTTTCGACGGTACCGGGGCAGATCGCGTTACAGCGAATGCCCTGCCCGACATAGTCGAGCGCCACGGATTTCGTCAGACCTATCACGGCGGCCTTGGTCGTGCCGTAGATGAACCTGTTGGGGGCACCGATGATCGAAGAGCAGGCGGAGGACATGTTGATGATCGAACCACCACCGCGTTTGAGCATACCGGGCAAAGCCGCCTGTATCGTGCGCAGCATTGACCGCACGTTCAGATCGAAGGCGAACTCCCAATCCTCTGCCGTGGCATCCATAATCGTTCCGTGATGCACAAAGCCTGCGCAATTGAACAGGACATCCGGCTGAGCCCGCGCGACTCCCGCTGAGACGCTCTCGTCGCTGCAGGCATCAATTTCGAAAATTTCGATATTTTCGTGATTCGTGTCCCGAATCGATGACAGTGCCTCGAGGTTAATGTCGGTCGCAAAGACCTTTGCCCCTTCGGCTGCCATGGCCAGGGCGCTGGCCCGCCCAATCCCCTGCCCCGCGGCTGTCACAAGCGCGCGCTTCCCTTTAAGTCGTTGACCAGACATGTGTTTCCCCCCTTGGTTCATCCCTGGGCCACATCCGTAAATGCGGCGAACCACGATACTGCCGTACAAGAATTTTGCGGGCTTCATCAAAAAACCACCGGACGGGCTGGTCCAATGGCTACATTCCTTTAGCGTAGGGCAGCATGACGGATTTGGCCACCGCTTGGAACCGCTTACTTCCGAAAGAGACATCGAGACTATTCAAGGAACTCTGACATGACCCGGATACTTATTATTGGCGGCGGCGGCATGGTGGGTCAGAAGCTGGCCCGCAAGCTGGCATCGGAAGGGCTGGCGGGGCGGGGCAGCCTTGATGTCGCTCTCTTTGACATGGGTTTTCCGGAAAACAGCGCGCCGGGGCGGCAGATTACGGGAAACATTGCGGCCATAGAGACGGCCCGGTCGCTTGCTGCGGAACGTTTTGACATCATTTTCCACCTCGCCGCGATTGTCTCCGGCGAAGCGGAAACGGATTTCGACAAGGGCTGGGCGGTCAACATGATGTCAATGTGGCACCTGCTGGAGGCCTTGCGGGCGGAACACATCTCTTCCGACGGCAGCTATGTACCCCGAATGGTCTTCACCTCTTCCATCGCCGTCTTTGGCGGCCCCTACCCGGAGAAGATTTCCGACACGTTCCTGAGCGCGCCGCAAACAAGTTATGGCGCGCAGAAGGCAACCTGCGAGTTGATGCTGACCGACTTCAGCCGCAAGGGGTTTGTCGATGGCCTGTCGCTACGCCTGCCAACCATTTGCGTACGCCCCGGCAAGGCCAACCTTGCGGCATCCTCCTTCTTTTCCGGGATCATCCGTGAGCCGCTCAACGGGCAGGAAGCGATACTGCCGGTGCCCGACACCGTCCGGCACTGGCATGCCTCGCCCAAATCCGCTGCGGGCTTTCTGACCCATGCGGCCACGTTGGACACAGTGCGTCTGGAAGGACGCCGGGCCCTGAACCTCCCCGGGCTCAGCTGCACGGTCGCGGAACAGATCGAGGCGCTCCGTTCCATTGCAGGCCAGAAGGTGGTTGATCGGATCGTCTCTCGCCCCGACCCGGCAATCATGCAAATCGTCAGCGGCTGGCCAAGGGATTTTCAACCCGACCGCGCCATCGCGCTGGGGTTCAAGGCCGAGACCCGTTTCGAACAGATCATTGAGACCTATATCGCGGATGATCTGGAAGCCTGAGGGTTCTGCGTCTGGTTCGCCGGATCCAAATGCCGCGCCAGATGATCGTGGATTTTCTCACGCGTCAGCGCTTCGTCACCCTCCAGTGCCGCAACAAGGATCGCATGGTGGTGCTGGATATTCTTGGAGATGAAATCAAAGCTCCGGTCCGCGACCATCAACTGCTGGCGGAACCGCTGATAGATTTGCAGGTGTGTCGCTTTCAGCGTCTCCGACTGGCAGGCAGCAATCAACGTCTGGTGAAACTCCAACTCTGCCTGAAACCATAGCCCCTCAAAGGGTGACCGGTCCTCCGCCGCATGTATCCGCTTTTCGATATGGCTCAACTGGTGGTGCGCGGCGGTCAGGCGCGCTTCCCATGCGACACCCCCATGGCGGATGGACAGCGCAGTGCCTTCAGCTTCGATCAGAATGCGAAGATGCGCAAGCTCGGCCAGCAGTGTCGCGGACATCGCAGGCACCCGGAACCCGCGCTGCTCCTGAAAGTCCACAAGCCCTTCCGAGGCCAGACGAAAAAGCACCTCTCGCACCGTGCTGGCCGAACACCCGTAATGCTGCTTGAGTTGCTCGGCGCGCAGTTTCTCGCCGTGCTCAAAACCGTTGGAGATCAGCCGATGCTGCAAATCCGCATGGATATCAGTGTCAAACATCGCGCCCCCCTTTCCATCTAACCTACCACCAGAATCTCGATATTCCACAAAAATCTCGAAATTATTAGAAAATCCAAAATTAATGTTGCGAGAATGACCTGCCCCGCATAACGTTTCGATAGCGTATTCAAAAGACGCAGACTCGCGTCTGACAAAAACCACGCTTCAAAGTCTGGGAGGACACTATGAAACTGATGAAGAAAGCGGCCAGCGTTGCCGCCGTTGCCGCATTGGCGGCGAGCACAGCGCTCACAGCCGCAGCTGAAACGACAACCCTGCGTATCCAAACCCACTTCTCGCCGGAGACGCTGTCAGGGCAATTGGCCGCGAAATACATCGAAGACATCACGGCCATGTCAAACGGCGAAATTCAGGTGGAGATGTTCTACAGTTCCTCCGTCGTGAAATCGGTAGAGACTTTTGACGCGGCGGCGACGGGCATTCTGGACTGCGACATGACAGGTGGCGCCTACCAGACCGGCAAGAACCCCGCGTTCCAGTTCACCGGTGACCTGATGGGCGGCTACACCAACCCTTACCAACAGATGGCATGGTTGCTGCACGCAGATGGCCGCTCGGCGCTGAATGAACTTTACAACAGCTACGACATGGAATTCATCGGCTGGTGGATTCCCGGTCCGGAATCGCTGTCCTCGACCAAGCCGATCCGGAACGTCGAAGACTTCAAGGACTGGAAATTCCGTTCCCCTCCCGGCCTCGCGACAAAGGTCTTCTCGAACCTCGGTGCCTCGCCCATCGTGATGGACTTCAACGAGATCTTCACCGCGCTTGAAACCGGCATCATCGACGGTGCGGATGCGGCGAACCTGACCAACAACATCGGTCTGGGTCTTTATGACATCGCGGAGCACACCAACTATCCGGGCTTCCACTCCATGCCGGCGGATCACCTGGCCTGCCGCAAGGACGTCTGGGACGCGATGCCAGCCCATCACAAGAAGATCATGGAAGTCGCCATGGACAGCCTCGCGCTGCACAATGCGACCCTGAACGAAGTGAAGAACGCGCAAAACGCCGTGGCCCTGCGTGAAAAAGGTGTGAACCTTTACGAATGGTCGCCTGAAGAGCTCGCCAAGTTCCGCGAAGCGGTCAAAAAAGGCTGGGAGGAGTTCGCAACCACGCCCGAAGCCAAGGCGCTTCTGCAAAGCCACGTGAGCTTCCTCACCGACATTGGCGCGATGAAATAAGTCAGCCATCAGAGCTTGCTGACATGGTGGCAGGGCCAGAAATGGCCCTGCCTCTTTTCCCTCAGGGCCAGCGTCATGAAAATCACCCGCATCACCAGCCATGTGCTGCAATACGAAATGCCCGAGCAGCTGGGGTATTCGCAGCAGTATTACACCATGCGGACGGCGCATCTGGTCGAGGTGGAGACGGACGAGGGTGTCACGGGTTGGGGGGAGTGTTTCGGCCCGGGAAATATCGCTCTGGCCAACAAGGGCATCGTGGAAAAGGTCATTCAGCCGATGGTGCTGGGCATGGACCCGATGGACCGCGATGTCATCTGGCACAAGGTCTACAACCTGATGCGCGACCACGGCCAGAAGGGCATGCCGATGCAGTCCCTCTCCGGCGTCGACATCGCGCTTTGGGACATCGCGGGCAAGGTAACCGGCCAGCCCCTGCACAGGATGATCGGCGGCGCACACCGTACCTCGGTGCCCTGCTATGGCTATGGCATGATGCTCCGGGATGAACCTGTCGAGCAACTTGCCGCCCGTTTTACCGATGAGGCCGCTGCGATCAAGGACATGGGCTTCGCGGCCACCAAGATGAAGACCGGCTTTGGCCCGAAACCGGATGTGGCGCTTTGCACCGCCGTGCGCAAGGGCGTGGGCGACGAGTTTGATTTCATGGTCGACGCCAACCACGCCTATACTACATCGGACGCCTTTTACGTGGGCCGCGCGCTGGAAGAGCTTGGCGCCTATTGGTTCGAAGAGCCAATCGCACCCGAGGATCTGGATGGCTACGCCGAGTTACGGCGCGGTCTGTCCGTCAACATCTCAGGCGGCGAGGCGGAGTTCGGGCGTTGGGGCTGGCGCGCAATTCTGGAGAATCGAGGCCTCGATATCGCGCAGCCCGAGGTTTGCGCCCTGGGCGGGGTCAGTGAGTATCTGCGGGTCCTCGCCTTGTGCCATGCGCATTTTACCCCTGTCGTGAACCACGTCTGGGGGTCCGCCATCGCCGTGGCCACCAATCTGCAGTTGCTGGCTGCCATGCCGCCGATGCCCGGCGGACTGCACCCGTGGGAGCCGATGCTGGAATTCGATACTACCGACAACAAGTTCCGCGATGATCTTTTGACTGAGCCACTGAACATTCAGGAGCAGGTCAAAACCAACAAGGGACGTGTGACCATTCCTGATCGCCCCGGGATCGGGGTCGAACCGGACCGGGATTTCATCGCCCACTACGCCGTGGCCGCGTGACAACGCCAGACGAAGGAGCATGACGATGCAGAAAACCTCAGGCAGCCTGATCGAATGGCTGGTCCCCCTTGCCTTCATCCTCTGTGCGGGATGGGTGATCTGGCATATCCCGGCCTATATCCTGACCTGGTTCCCCCACGAAAACGAATCCATGTTGGGACAGGTCACGGCGATTTTTGACCGCAATGATGTGACGCCAAACCTCACACCGCTTTTTGGCAAGATCGATATCATCGACCTTTTGTCCCTCTTGGCGATCCCGGTGCTTTTTGTTTTTGGATGCAAGACCGTGCGCCGCGCAAATATGGAGTTCGAAGGGTGGCGGGCCGTGGACCGGGCTGCCGTCTTCATCGGGCGCGTGACCATGATGATGATTATCCTGATGACCTGCGTCATGCTTTACGAGGTCTTCCTGCGCTACGTGCTGGAGCGTCCGACTCTCTGGGCCAATGAATTATCCCTCTGGATGGCTGGCTTCATCTTCCTGATGGCGGGGCTTTACGCCATGCAGCAACGCAGCCACATCCGCATTTTCCTGCTCTATGACGTGGTGCCGCGCTGGCTGCAGCGCACGTTTGACTGCATCTCGACCCTGCTCATCGTGCTCTTTGCCTTTTTCCTCGTCTATGGCAGCTACAAGCAGGTGTTCGAGAACAAGCTCTACAAATGGGAGACGTTTGGAACGGCCTTTGATCCGCCCATCCCCGCGACGCTGCAACCGATGATCCTGATAGTCATTTCGCTGGTGGCCATTCAGGCGATCCTCAATCTGGTCTCTGACTGGAATGCCGAGCCGGAGGTCCACGACGACACGCCCGATGACGACGAGATCGAAGCCCTGAAACGCGCGGTAGGACAAGACTGATGGATATTGGTACAATCTCACTGGTCCTGATGCTGGCCCTGATCCTGCTCCTGGCCATCGGCATGCCGCTTGGTCTGGCCTCTGCGTCGCTCGCGGTTCTTGTGCTGGTCATGAAGTTCGAGCCTGCATTGCTCTCCAACCCGATGGCATTTGGCGACGGCATCCTGACGGGGAGGCCGGGGACCGGGCCCTTATACATCCTGGCGCAGAAGATATACGGGCTCTTAACGGACTACGTGCTCATATCCATCCCGCTCTTCATTTTCATGGCGGCGCTGCTGGAACGTTCGGGCGTTGCCAAGGATATGTATTCCTCGCTCAATGTCTGGCTCTCGGGCACCCGGGGCGGCATCGCCATCGTGACGTCGATCATGGCGGTCATCATGGCGGCGATGTCGGGCATCATCGGCGGAGAGGTGGTACTGCTGGGCCTGATTGCGCTGCCGCAGATGCTGAGGCTGGGGTACAACCAGAACCTTGCCATCGGGGTGATCTGTGCCTCGGGCAGTCTGGGCACCATGATCCCGCCCTCGATCGTGCTGATTATCTACGGTCTGATTACGGAAACCTCGATCAAGGCGCTCTTTACCGCGTCCTTCCTGCCGGGTTTCATGCTGGCCACCTTCATCATCATCTACATCATCATCCGCACCAAGCTGCACCCTGAAGACGCCCCATTGCCCGAGCCTTTGCCGGGCGAGCCTCAGGGCCGTGAAAAGGGCATGCTCTTTGGTGCCTTCATGGCCGTGGTCGTCGCCGGGTTCTCCGTGGCGCTCTTTCTGCGCGCGGCCTTCTTCGAATTCAGCGGGGCTAACGCGGCGAACGAGGGCGACCCGTTTGCCTTCGGAACCGCCGACTGGCTGCCCTGGTTCGGCGGAGTGTTCCTGCTGATGATGGCGCTGATCTTCTTTGTCTTCGGGCGTGAGAACACCAAGACCGGCTGGAACATGGGCAAGGGTCTTGTTGCCCCCATCGTGGTGATTGGTGTGGTCATGGGCTCGATCTACGGCGGGATCACCGGGATTACAGAAGCTGCCGGGATGGGCGCTTTCGCGGTTCTGGTGATCGCCATCCTGCGCGGTGAAGCCTCCTGGGACCTGATCTGGGACAGCCTGATGCGCACGCTGAAGTCCACCGGCACGATCATCTGGGTGACCATCGGGGCAGCGGCGCTGGCCGGGGCCTACACCATCGCGGGCGGTCCGACCTATGTGGCGGATTTCATCGTCGGGACCGACCTGCCCACCATGGGCATTATCCTCGCCATGATGCTGATCCTTCTGTTCATGGGCGCTTTCATGGATTGGGTCGGGATCGTGCTTTTGATCATCCCCGTCTTCCTGCCCATCGTCATGCGCCTGCCCATCGAGGAGATCGGCTTCATCGGGCAGCTTGAACCGCAACATATCGCGATCTGGTTTGGCGTGGTATTCTGCATGAACATGCAGGTCAGCTTCCTGTCGCCACCCTTCGGCCCGGCGGCGTTCTATCTGAAATCCGTCGCACCGCCGCACATCAGCCTGACCGACATCTTCAAGGGGTTCCTGCCCTTTATCGGCATTCAGCTCTGTGCGCTCTCCGTGCTGCTGATCTGGCCGAACATCGTCACGCTTCTACTTTAGGGAATTGTCGAAATGCTGACACCTGAACAAATCCGGACCTTTGAACGCGACGGCTACCTGGTGGTGCCGGATGTTGTGCCGCCAGAGGTCTTGGCGCGCGTCAAGGCTGAATACAGCGCGTTGATGGATCAGCTTTACATGCGCTGGTTCGCGGAAGGCCGTGTCGCGGTGGAGCCGGCAGACCTCGATTTCTGGGGAAAGCTGCTGGAGGCCTACAAGGCGAAATGTGACTGGTTCCAGCCGATGGACATCAGCCTGCCCGGGGATGAGATTGCGCCCGATACACCTTTTCATTTCGGGCCTGCTGTCTTCGATCTTCTGACGGAACCGCGCCTTCTGGATGTGGCAGAAAGCCTGCTTGGCCCGGAACTCACATCCAACCCCATCCAGCATGTGCGTCTGAAGCCTCCGACCAGCACGCTGCAATCTGATGAGATCCGCGCGCATATCACCGCCACCGACTGGCACCAGGATCGCGCCGTGGCGCTGGAGGAAGCCGACGAAACGCGGATGGTCACCGTCTGGATTGCCGTGACGGACGCAACGCCCGAAAACGGCTGCCTTCAGGTGCAGGCCAAGACCGCGGATCAGGCGATGCTGCCCCATTGCCCCAAGACCCAAACCGGGATCGCGGACGGCTTTGTGGATGAGGCGAAGGCGATCCCCCTGCCCGTCAAGGCAGGCGGTGTGGTGCTGTTCCATCCGCTTACCCCGCATGCGTCCCTCACAAATCAGACCGATACCTTCCGCTGGTCCTTCGACATCCGGTACAATGTGACAGGAGAGCCCACCGGCCGCAGTCATTTCCCGGAATTCATTGCCCGGTCGCGGGCACATCCGGAAACCGAATTGCGGGATTGGCACACTTGGAAATCCATGTGGGAGAACGCGCGCGCACAGCTGGCGCAAACACCCCATATCCCCATTCACCGCTGGACATCTGACGCGCCATTCTGCGCCTAAGGAGAGATCATGGACACCGTGCGCCTCGACCCTGCTGATAACGTCGTGACCGCAACCCGGGCGCTCGAGGTTGGCGCACCGGTGGAAGACACACAAACCCGCGCGCTGATCCCCTCCGGCCACAAGATCGCGACGCAGGACATCGCAAAAGGCGCACCGATCCGGAAATATGCGCAGATCATCGGCTATGCGGCGCAGGACATCGCCGCCGGAGACCATGTGCACACCCAGAACGTCGAGTTTCGAAACACCGATGCCGCATATGAATTCTCCACCGACCTGCGCGCGGTCACGCCCGTGCCAGAGGCGGACCGGGATACCTTCATGGGATACCCGCGCGCCAATGGCAGCGTTGGCACGCGCAATTATGTCGCCATCGTCACTTCGGTGAACTGCTCGGCAACGGCTGCGCGCATGATCGCAAATCATTTCACGCCCGAGATCATGGCGGCGTATCCAAACGTCGATGGCGTTGTCGCCTTTGTCCATGGCACCGGGTGCGGCATGGCGGGTGACGGCGACGGATTTGAGGCGCTGCAACGGGTGATGTGGGGCTATGCCCGCCATCCCAATCACGCGGGCGTGCTTATGGTCGGACTGGGATGTGAGATGAACCAGATCGACTGGTTGCTGGATGCCTACGGCCTCAAACAAGGACCAACCTTTCAGGTCATGAACATCCAGTCGGTGGCGGGTCTGCGCCGCACCGTCGAAAAGGGGATCGAGAAGATCCACGCGATGCTGCCCATCGCCAATCAAGCGCGGCGCGAGCCCTGCCCGGCCTCCGAGCTCAAGGTGGCCCTGCAATGCGGCGGGTCGGATGCCTGGTCCGGGATCACCGCCAACCCGGCGCTCGGTTACGCCTGCGATCTGCTCGCCGCCCAGGGCGGCACGGGCGTGCTGGCGGAAACGCCCGAGATCTACGGTGCCGAGCATTTGCTGACACGGCGCGCCATCGACCGCGCCACAGGCGACCGGCTGATCGGGTTGATCCGCTGGTGGGAGGATTACACCGCCCGCAACAAAGGGTCGATGGACAACAACCCAAGCCCCGGCAACAAGGCGGGCGGGCTGACGACGATCCTTGAAAAGTCGCTGGGGGCGGCGGCAAAAGGTGGCACCTCACCCCTGACCGGCGTCTACAAATACGCCGAACCGGTCACGGCGCGTGGCTTTACCTTCATGGACAGCCCCGGATATGACCCGGCCTCTGTTACCGGGCAGATCGCGGGCGGATGCAATCTGGTCTGTTTTACCACCGGGCGCGGGTCCGCCTTTGGCTCCAAACCCAGCCCCACGATCAAGGTCGCCACCAACTCCGCCATGGCAGAGCGCATGTCGGAAGACATGGACGTGGACGCCGGCACCATCCTGACCGAAGGCACAAGCGTCGAGGAGAAGGGCCGCGAAATCTACCAGCTTTTCCTGCGTGTCGCCTCCGGTGAGGCCAGCAAATCCGAAGCACAGGGGTTGGGGGATTACGAATTCGTGCCCTGGCAAATCGGGGCGGTGATGTGAAACAGATACTTGTCGTTGGCGGCGGGCTGATCGGCGCACGGCATATGGAGGCCGTTGCGGCGCATGCCGGCTGCGTCCTTGCGGGCCTCGTGGACCCCGACCCCAACGTCAGGACACCGGAGGGCATCCGACGATACGGGGATATGTCCGAGGTCACCTGCCCGGTCGATGGCGTCATCCTCGCGACGCCGACCCATCTGCATGCCGCCCAAGGCGCGTTTGCCGCCAAACGTGGCTGGCATCTGCTGATCGAAAAACCGGTCGCCAGTGATCTGGCTGGCGCGCGGGCGTTGCGGCACGTGGTCGCCCAGACAGGGGTCGGGTCTCTCGTCGGGCATCACCGCCGTTACCATGCGAAAGTCGGGCAGCTCAAAGACCTGCTAACCGATGGCAGGGTCGGCACGCCTGTCGGCGTCAGCATGATCTGGGCGATGCGCAAGCCTGACGCCTATTTCGAGGGAAACTGGCGTACCGCGGGCGGCAGCCCGGTGATGATCAACCTTGTGCATGACATCGACCTTTTGCGCTTTGTGATCGGGGATATTGCCGCCTGCACTGCCTTGCAGGGCGCAAGCCTGCGGGGATCGGGCCGGATTGAATCCGGTGCCATTGCGCTCGCGTTTGAGACCGGCGCGACGGGCACCATCAGCTTTGCCGATACTACGCCATCACCCTGGGGGTTTGAAGCGGCCACCGCCGAGAACCCCAACATAGGCGCCACCGGTCAGGACATGTTGTGGATCACCGGGACAGGCGGCGCGGTAAGCTTTCCGTCGATGACCCTATGGGCGGGGAACGACTGGGGATCACCCGCTGAGCCTCAACCTCTGGAAGGCGCGGAAAACGAAAAAGCGCCGCTCGACGCGCAGCTTGACCACTTTCTGGAGGTCATGGAGGGTGCCACGCCCCTGATCGATGTCGCAGATGCAACCCGAACCCTTGAGATCGCCTTGCAGATCGAGACCCAGCTTGCCACCCAAACGACAGGAGAGGCATATGCCCGAAGTGCTCTCGCCTGATCAGATCGAAAGCTATAATGCGAACGGCTACCTCGTTCTTGAAAACCAGATCCCCCCTGAATGGATCGGCAAGATCCGCGAGGAGATTACCCGTTTCGAAGCCGAAGCGGCCGGTATGACAGCCTCAAATGACCGGCTGGACCTTGAGGACACCCATAGCCCCGAAAACCCACGGCTGCGGCGCATCAAACTGCCCCATACAACCTCTGAAGTCGTGAAAGAGCTGATGTACTCGGAACATGTGCTCGCCCCCGCCCGGGACCTGATCGGCCCGAACCTGCGGCTGCACACGACCAAGCTGAACATGAAGTCGGCAGGCTACGGTGCTGCGGTTGAATGGCACCAGGACTATGCGTTTTATCCGCACACCAATGACGACATCCTCGCCATCGGTGTTCTGATCGACGATATGGCATCAGAGAACGGGCCGCTCATGGTTTACCCCGGCAGTCACAAGGGACCGGTTTTTGACCACCACGTCGATGGCGTCTTCGCGGGCGCGATATTGCCGGAAGAGAACGGGCTGAACCCCGGGGACGCAGTGGAACTCACAGGCCCCGCGGGCTCCATCAGTATCCATCACGGGCGGATCGTGCATGGCTCCGCGCTCAACACCTCGAACCGCGCCCGCCGCATCCTGTTCTACGAGATGATGGCGGCAGATGCTTTTCCCATCATGGGGTCGATGACACGGTGGGACGGGATTGAAGACTACGATGCACGGATGCTCTGCGGTGACAGCACCAGGAACCCGCGCCTCAAGGACATCCCGGTGCGCATCCCGCAACCGCAGCCGGATGTTCCGATCTCGATCTACGAAATTCAGAAAGGCATGAAGAAACGTGCCTTTGACACCATCAAATAGGAGCACCCCATGTCTAAACCCGCAATCGGATTCATTGGTCTTGGCCTCATGGGGGGTGCCATGGTCGGTCGCCTTCAGGATCAGGGCTATCAATTGACGGTCCTGGGCAACCGCGACCGCACCCACGTGGATCAGGCGCTCGCGCGGGGCGCGACCGAGGCCACAACCGGCAAGGAGGTGGCCGCCGCCTCGGACATCGTGATGCTCTGCATGGGCACGTCGGACCACGTGGAAAGCCGGATGCGTGGGCCTGACGGTGTGCTGGCGGGGCTGAAACCCGGCGCGACGGTGATTGATTTCGGCACCTCACTGCCCGGCTCCACCCGCACCCTGGGGGAGGAAACCAAAGCCGCAGGCGGCACCTACCTCGATGCGCCGCTGGGGCGCACGCCAAGCCATGCCAAGGACGGGTTGCTGAACATCATGTGTTCCGGTGACAAGGCCGCTTTTGACAAGGTCGAACCCGTTCTGAAGGATCTGGGAGAGAACGTCTTTCACCTTGGCGCGCTGGGATCGGGGCATACGATCAAGCTCATCAACAATTTCTTCGGGATGACCGTCGCCAACGCCATGGCCGAAGCCTTTGCCATGGCGGATGTGGCGGGTGTGGATCGTCAACAGATGTATGAGGTGATGGCGGCGGGCCCGCTGCGTTCCGGCATGATGGATTTCGTGAAAGGCTATGGCGTCGATGGCGACCCCAACCAACTGGCCTTCGCCATCAAGAACGCGGCCAAGGACGTGGGCTACTACGCGCGCATGGCGGATGATGCCGGGGTCGACAGCATCATGTCAAAAGGCGCCCTCGCGGCCCTTTCCGAGGCACGTGATACCGGGCGCGCGGACGATATGGTCAGCCAGATGGTGGATTTCTACGCGGCGAAGTTCAGCAAGTAACATGTCTGTTGCCGCGCAAACCGTTGAGGACAGGCCGCAACTCGGCATCCTGATGATGCTGGGCGCGTGGTTTCTCTTTGCGGTGGTGGACGTGTCCGCCAAATGGCTGGTGCTGGCGGGGCTGCCCGCCATTCAACTGGCGTTCATGCGGTACGCGGGGCATTTCGTCATATCGGTTGGCATGATCGGAAAGGACGGCTTTGACCTGCGCCGGTTCGAGACCGACCACAAGTGGCAGGTCCTGACGCGGGCCCTGCTCCTGATCTCGGCGACATGCCTGAATTTCTATGCCCTGAACTTCCTGCCGCTGACGGTAGTCTCGGCGATCATGTTTTCCAGCCCCATCATCGTCTGCCTCTTGTCGATCACACTGCTCAACGAACGTATCGGCCCCTGGCGGTGGGGCGCGATCCTGATGGGGTTTGCAGGGGTCCTGATCGTGATCCGCCCCTTTGGAGAGTCCTTTCATTGGGCAATGATCCTGCCGCTTTACAATGCGACGGCGCTGGCGCTCTATTCGCTGATGACCCGTCGCCTCGCGGGGATTGTCGCGGTCGAGACACAGCAGTTCTACCTTGGCGCGCTCGGGACGTTCCTGCTGCTGCCCTTCGCGCTCTGGAGTTGGGCAGCACCCGCCAATTGGCAGGACCTCGGTCTGCTTGTGGGCCTTGGCGTCGGCGGCTGGGCGGGCCATCAGCTTCTGACGAATGCCCATCGGTTCGCTCCCGCGCATACGCTGATGCCCTACACCTATTCCTTCATGATCTATATCGCCGCCTTCAGTTGGCTGATCTTCGGTCATGTGCCTGACGTTTGGGTTATCTCTGGCGCGATGACCATTGTGGCCTCCGGGCTTATCATCTGGAAGAGGGAGCAACGGAGATGACACGGATCGCATGCATCGGGGAGGCCATGATCGAACTCTCCATCAACAGCGCAGGCGCGCAGGTCGGTGTTGCGGGGGATACGCTGAACACGGCGATCTACCTCAAACGCGCGCGCCCCGAACTGGATATCCAATATGTAACACGGCTGGGCGATGATCCCTTCTCCGACCAGATTGCGGATTTCATCGCAGAACAGGAGATCGGGACCGAGGCAATTTCCCGCGCCCGGAACAAGTCACCGGGTCTTTACGCCATCACGACAACGGAAGATGGCGAGCGGTCATTCACCTATTGGCGCAGCGCTGCCGCCGCACGCGACCTGTTTGCGACACCGGAGGGGTTTGACTGCACAGTCCTGGAGGGGTTCGACCTGATCTATCTCTCCGGCATTTCAGTGGCGATCCTGCCACCCGACGCCCGAAACGCTCTGCTGGCATGGCTGGACAAGGCACCGGTCACACTGGCCTATGACAGCAACTATCGACCCCGTCTGTGGGAGGACCAGAGCACGGCACAGCGGGTGACACGCGCGTTCTGGGAGCGTGCTGACATCTGCCTGCCGTCGATCGACGACGAAATGGCGCTCTTTGACGAAACCGCCGGGCAGGTCGTGGACCGTTTCGTCAAATCGGGCCGTCGGGGGGCGCTCAAGCGCGGCGCGGATGGTCCGGTATCTCTGGGGTCAGAGATCGAACAACCCTATGACCCTGCCCCCGTTGTCGTCGACACAACCGCCGCCGGCGACAGTTTCAACGGCGCGTATCTCGGCGCTCTTGTCTGCGGGGCATCACAGGCGGAGGCCTTGCGCGCGGGGCACGACTGTGCTGCCACCGTCGTACAACACCGGGGCGCGATCATGCCGCGCGCGCCTGCATGAAAAAGGCCGCGCTCATCGGTCTGGGCATGGTCGCCGAAACGCACCTTGCCGCGCTGCGCGACGCGCCCGATGTGTCCCTGCACGGGGTATTGGCCAGAGACCCCGCGAAAGCCCGCACCTTCGCATTGGCCGCCTCTGAGCAGAGCGGTCAGCCCGTCAGCGCCTATGGCGACCTTGCACAGCTTGTTGCTGACGGGGATGTCGATTTTGTGATTCTGGCCACGCCGCCGGATGCAAGGCTCACTTACGTCAAGGCACTCGTCGAGGCGCGTAAGCCTATTCTGATGGAAAAACCCATCGAAAGAACCTTTGCCGCCGCAGAGGAACTTGTCGCGCTTTGCACGCATGCCAACATCCCTCTCGGCGTTGTTTTTCAGCACCGCGCGCGCGCCGCTTCTCGGGCGCTGAAAGAGGCGCTCGACATCGGCAAACTCGGCGAGATCGTAACGGCGGAGGTCCGCGTGCCCTGGTGGCGCGATCAAAGCTATTACGACGTGCCGGGGCGCGGCACCCGCGCCCGCGACGGGGGTGGTGTGATGATTACCCAGGCGATCCATACGCTCGACCTTTTGCTTTGGCTTCTGGGCCCCATCCAGCGACTTCAGGCCATGATGCACAAAACCCTAATTCATCTTATGGAAGCAGAAGACTGGGCCGGGGCGATCTTTGAAACGACCTCCGGCTGCATGGGCACCCTGCTTGCGACCACAGCCGCCTATCCCGGACGGAGCGAAACCATCACGCTACACGGCACAAAGGCAACAGCGCATCTGGACGCGGGCACACTGACGCTCAGCTTCCGGGATGGCCGTGTCGACACCATCGGAGAGGCCACCGCGACTGGCGGTGGCGCGGACCCGATGGCATTTACCCATGCCTGGCACCAGTCGGTGATCGAGGACTTTGCCGCAAGCCTCGACGGCAAAAGGCCACCGCTCGCTCCGGGGCGTGACGCCTTGTGGTCTCATGCGGTTATCGACGCGATGGAACGCTCAAGCGGGCAGGACAACTGGACGGAGGTGGCATCGCTGTGACCCTCCGCTTCGTTGCCCTGGGCCTCGATCACAGGCACATCTACGGAATGACCGCAAACATGGCCGCTACGGGCGCTGAGTGTGTAGGCTACTGGACCGAGGGCACCCCCAACACGTTGAAAGGATTTCAGAAACGCTTCCCGGATGTTCCGCGCGTTCCCGATTTGGCGGATGCCCTGAACACCGGGACCGATCTTGCGCTGATTGCTGCCGTCCCTGCGGATCGCGCCGCACTTGCGGTACGCGCCATACGCAGCGGTATGGATGTGATGGTGGACAAGCCCGGCTGCACGACGGCCACCCAACTGGATGAGATCAAACAGGCCGTGGCTGAAACCGGGCGCATCTGGTCCATCAACTTTTCCGAACGTTTTGAAGTCCCTGCCGTCACCATGGCCACCGATCTCGTAGCGGCGGGAGAGATCGGGCGCGTGGTGCACACCGCCGGGCTTGGCCCGCATCGGCTGAACAAAGCGACCCGGCCCGACTGGTTTTTCGAAAAGGATCGGTATGGCGGTATTCTGATCGACATCGCCTCTCATCAGATCGACCAGTTCTTGCACTTCACCGGCGCCACGGATGCGGAGATCACCAACGCGTTTGTCGCGAATTATGCAAACCCCGATCACCCTGGCCTTGAGGATTTCGGAGAAATATCGCTGCGCAGCGAGAAGGGAACCGGAACCGTTCGGGTGGACTGGTTTACGCCGGACGCGCTGCCAACATGGGGGGACGGCCGTCTGACCTTGCTTGGCACCGAAGGGTACATCGAATTGCGAAAATATGTCGATGTGGGCGGCACGGGCGGGACCAACCACCTGATTCTGGTGAATGGCAAACGCTGCGAGAAGATTGATGCCTCCTCGGCCGGGCTTCCGTATTTTGAACGCCTGAGCCAAGACATACGAAATCGGACGGAAACGGCCATGACACAGGCGCATTGCTTCAAGGTCATGGAACTGGCGCTTCAGGCGCAAGAGATCGCAGACGAGGCCAGGGCATGATCCGCGTCGCGATCCTGGGGGCCGGGATCGGTGCCCAGCACTTTGAAAGCTATCAAAAATTACACAGCCGTTTCAATGTGGTCAGTGTCATCGATCAGGATGAAGGCAAAGCGCGCGCGCTCACCAAGGACACACCAACCAAAGCCGGGGCGCGTATCAACGAGGCTCTGGAGGACCCATCTATTGACCTGATCGATATCTGCCTTCCGCCACACCTGCATGCCTCCGTGACCCTTGAGACGCTCGCGCGATGCAAACACGTGATTTGTGAAAAGCCCCTCGCCACGTCGCTCAAGGACGTCGCCGCGATTAAATCCGCCGCGCAGCGCCATAACCGCCGGGTCTACCCTGTGTTCCAATACCGTTGGGGGCCAGGTCTCGCCCAATTGCGGCACGTCATGCTGTCCGGCTTTGCAGGGCAACCGACCATCGCGGCAGCAGAGACCCATTGGAACCGTGGGGCGGAATACTACGCCATCCCCTGGCGTGGCACATGGGCGGGGGAGCAAGGGGGCGCGGTTCTGGGCCATGCCATCCACAGCCACGATTTGTTGGCACAGATCATGGGCCCCGTGAGGGCAGTCGCGGCTTCCACGACAACGCGGGTCAACCGGATCGAGACGGAGGATTGCGCGGCCATCACTTTCGAATTTGCAAATGGTGCGCTAGGCACAAGCAGCGTAACGCTCGGATCGGCAACCGACGAAACCCGGCTGCGGTACGTGTTCGAACACGTCACTGCGACATCGGGCACCGACCCCTATTGTCCCGGCGCGGGCGGTTGGACCTTTACGGCCCGGGACCCCGCGCGCCAGGAAGCATTGGAGGCGCTGCTGGCAGAGGCTCCCGCCGAGCAACCCGGGTTCGAAGGGTTCTTGTCTGCAGTCGCCGAAGATCTCGCCACAGGCTGTTCGGGTGCCGTGCGTTTGCAAGACGGCGCTGCGTCGATCGAACTGGTCACTGCCATCTATCACGCGGCGCGAACGGGACAACGGGTGCGCCTGCCTCTGGCGCAGGATCACCCACTTTACGGAGGATGGAACCCATGAAGCAGTGTTGGCGGTGGTTCGGGCCGGCAGATACCGTGGCGCTTGACGATCTCAGGCAGGTTGGCGTTCAGGGCATTGTCACGGCCTTGCATCACATCGCACCCGGTGCTGTCTGGACAAAGGAAGAAATACGCATGCGTATGGAAATCCTGTCAGGCGCGGGATATCAATGGGATGTGGTTGAAAGCCTGCCGGTATCGGAGGCCATCAAGACGCAAACGGCGGATATGAAAGACCATATCCTTGCCTACCAGCACAGCATGCGAAACCTCGCCGGGTTTGGCATAAAGACCATCTGCTATAATTTCATGCCGATCCTCGACTGGACACGCACCAAACTGCGGGCCCGGCAATCGCATGGCGGTACAGCGATGCTGTTTGACCTGATCGACTTTGCCGTTTTTGACATTCATCTTTTGCAGCGACCCACCGCACCGGACGACTACTCAACCGACCAACAAGCCGCCGCCAAGGCGCGTTTTCAGAAGATGTCCGACGGTGAGCAAACCACCCTGACCAACAATATCGTCGCAGGGCTTCCGGGTGCGAATGACAGCTGGACGCTGGCGGATGTGCGCAGGCAATTGGAGAGCTACAGCGCGATTGATGCGGACAGGTTGCGGCAGAACCTGATCGATTTTCTGGCTGAGGTCACGCCGCTCGCAGAAGAACTTGGTGTGGGCCTGTGCTGCCACCCCGACGATCCGCCGTTTTCCCTGCTGGGATTGCCTCGGGTAATGTCTTCGACCGATGACTATGACAGAGTGCTCCGGTCTGTAGATACGCCTGCGAATGGTGCGACGCTATGCACGGGTTCGCTTGGCGTATCGGCGTCCTTTGATCCGGTGGATTTCATCGCACGGCTTGGCCCCCGCATTCACTTTGCGCATTTGCGAAACACAAAGCGCCTGCCGAGCGACGACGCGAAGCGGCCAGATTTCTTTGAGGCGGCACATCTTGAAGGTGATACGGATATGGTGGCAACGATCAACGCCCTCGTCGCAGAAGAAAAGCGCCGTCAGGAAGAAGGGCGTCCCGATTGGCAAATTCCGATGCGGCCCGACCACGGGCAGGAATTGCTGTCCGATCTCTCCGCGCAAAGCATGCCGGGCTATCCGTTGATCGGACGTCTGAGGGGCCTCGCGGAGTTGCGCGGCATCATGGTCGCCGCAGAGGCCCGCTAACCGGAGCCTTCTGTCCGGGTCAGCGGCAGGACTTTTGCGTCCGCCGTCTCCAGTTCTTCGAAGTCAAAGTTATCGAGACGCGTCGCGCGCTTCCCGGCCCGCTCCGCCGCCGTGCTGATGTCATGCACATCCTTCTGCGCCTGCCGGAAGTGCGTATCTAGCTTGCCCACACGTTCCACAACCAGCTCCACATCCCGGTGAAGCTGTTTCAGCGTCTTGCGGATGGCACCGGCCTGTTCCCGCATCCGTGCGTCCTTCAGGATGGCCCGCATGGTATTGAGCGTCGCCATGCAGGTGGTCGGCGAGACGATCCAGACACGCGCATCAAATCCCTTGCGAACGAGGTCGGGAAAGTTTGCATGGAGCTCGGCATAAACAGCCTCAGACGGCAGGAACATCAAGGCACCGTCAGCGGTTTCCCCTTCGATGATATATTTCTCGGAGATATCCGTGATGTGTTTCGTCACCGCCGTTTTCATTTTGGCGACGGCCTCCTTCAACGCCCAATCCGTTTCCGCCGCCCGCAGGGCCTCATAGGCCTCCAGCGGGAATTTGCTGTCGATGACGATAGGGCCGGGCGGGTTCGGCAGATGAATGAGGCAGTCTGCGCGTTTGCCGTTGCTGAGCGTATGTTGCCAAGCATAGCTGTCCGATGGCAGGGCTTTCGAGACGATATCGCGAAGCTGTATTTCCCCAAAAGCGCCACGGGTCTGCTTGTTGCTGAGAATGTCCTGCAAGGACAGAACATCCCCCGACAGCTTGGTGATGTTGTCCTGTGCCTTGTCAATCGCAGCCAACCGTTCCTGCAATTGCGTCAGCGAGGTTGTCGTCTGCTTGCTCGACCCGTGCAGCGACTCCTTCATGCGTTCCTGCATCTCCGCCAGCGCCCGCTGGGACCGCATCGCGTTATCCGCAAGCCGGTCCTGCATGTTTTGCTGCACATCCGCCAGGCGCGCTTCGACAGTCTGGATGACTTGAGCCTGCGCATTGGCCTGCGTGTCGGAGACCGTCTGCAACCCCCCGCGCAGCTGTTCCTGCCCTGCGCTCAGGTGTTGCACATGCTGACCCAGCGACCCGATCTGATGCGCCAACGGTTCGGTCATCCGGGCGCTGCGACCCGCCGCGCGCACCGCGAGGATCAGCAGGATCAAGATCAACATCAAGACACCAAACCCGCCAAGCGCGGCCTGCGTCAAAGGATCGCCGAGGTCGATCTGGTATCCGGCAACGTCAATCATGTGCGCCCAAACAGCCGTTCGATGTCTGCCAGTTTGAGCTCCACATAGGTTGGCCGCCCGTGGTTACACTGCCCTGAATGAGGGGTGTTTTCCATCTCACGCAGGAGGGCGTTCATTTCCTCCGCCCGCATCCAGCGACCAGAGCGGATCGAGCCGTGGCACGCCATACGGCTCAGTATGGATTCGACACGCGCCTGAACGAGGTTTGAGCTTCCCCCATCCGCCAGTTCATCCAGGATATCCAGAACCATCGCCCGCGCATCCACGGTGCCCAGAACAGCAGGTGTTTCCCGCACGGCGATGGCCGACCCGCCAAAGGATTCAATCACCAGCCCAAAGGACGCAAGATCCGATGCTACCTCCAGCAACCGGGTGCAGTCATCCGCTGAAAGCTCGACGATCTCGGGGATCAGAAGCGCCTGCGCTGACACACCGTTTTCCGCCATCTGGTTTTTCAGCTTCTCGTAGACCAGTCTTTCATGCGCCGCATGCTGGTCAACAATAACCATGCCCGTTGCCGTTTGTGCGATGATGTAATTTTCGTGCACCTGACCACGGGCGGTGCCAAGCGGATAGTCTGCTGTTTCCCTCCCATCAGCCTGTGGCGGCGCGTCCTCCGCGACGCGGCCCCAAGGGGCGGCGGCCTCGGCAAAAGCGGGCGTTTCCTCAACCGGTGAGAAAGACACGCGGCGGGGCCTGTCCATCTGGTAGATCCGCTCGCCCTGCGGCTCCGGCACCATGGCCCCCAGCGTCGCGGTGGAGACGGTTGTGGACGCCCGGTGACCCGCCTCCGCCAAGGCGTGCCGCAAGGCCGAGACAATCAGGCCGCGCGCTACGCCGGGGTCGCGGAACCGGACTTCGGATTTCGCGGGGTGCACGTTCACATCCACAAGGCTGGGGTCGCAATCGAGAAACAGGGCGGCGGCGGGGTGCCGGTCGCGGCTCAGGAAGTCGAAATAGGCCGCGCGCAGGGCACCGATCAGCAGCTTGTCCCTGACCGGGCGGCCGTTGACAAAAAGATACTGGGCGACAGCGGACCCTCGGGAATAGGTCGGAAGGGCCGCAAACCCTGTCAGATGCAAGCCGTCCCGGGTCGCGTCGATCGGGATCGCGTTATCCACAAAATCGCCGCCGAGAACGCGCGCGAGCCGCCCGCGCAAGGCGCCAAAAAGATCGCCCTGTTCGGCGTCTGCCCGGAAGATGTCTCGGCCTGCGCCATCACCTGACACATCCCTGAGCAGAATGGTCACAAAAGGCTCCGCCATGGCGAGGCGTTTGACCACATCGGAAATCGCCCGTGCTTCGGCACGGTCCGTGCGCAAGAATTTCAACCGTGCAGGCGTCGCATAGAAGAGATCACGCAGCGTGACCGTGGTGCCGATGTTGCAGGCCGTCGGCTTCGGCTCTGTCAGGTGCCCCCCTGAGACCGAGATTTCTACACCCGCCCCGCCCGCCACGCGCGAGGCAATCGACATCCGGCCGACCGCGCCCAGGGACGGTAAGGCCTCACCCCGAAACCCGAAGGTGTGGATGTTCAGCAGGTCCGATCCGTCGATCTTGGACGTCGCGTGCCGCGAGAGAGCCAGAGGCAGCTCTGCCGCTGTCATGCCGCAGCCATCATCCTGCACCCGGATCAGGGTCTTGCCGCCGTCGGCGTATTCAACCGTGATCCGGCGCGCGCCTGCGTCCACAGCGTTCTCGACAAGTTCCTTCACCGCAGAGGCGGGCCGTTCGACAACTTCGCCCGCCGCGATGCGATTGACCGCAGCTTCATCGAGTTGCCGGATCACGGGGCGATCTTCGCCTATGTTGGGGTTTGCAGTGGCCATGCAACAACACCTAGCATGATTGCGGGCGATTCTGAAACCGAATTTGCGCCTCAGTCCGGCTCAGCCCCGCAGGTCCGCAACCCCGCCTCTTGTGCGATGGGGGCCGAAAACCGCAGCGAGGGCCAATACCACGCCAGAGATCGTCGCAATCATCCCTGCCGCTGACACCGACGAGGAAAAGCCGAGCCAGAGCGGGCCATAGCCTGCCAGCACATAGCCAAGAACGGCTGAGAGCGTCGCGAACACAACAGACCACGCCACCTGCCGCTCCAACCGGTTCGTCATCAGGCGCGCCGCTGCAGGCGGGCAAATGAACATGGCGATGACGATGATGCTGCCCACGGCGTCGAAAGCGGCAACAGCCGCGACAGCAGAGAGGATGACAAGCGCCAACCCCAAAGGGCGCGTGCGCATCCCGATGGTCCGGGCAAAGCCTTCGTCGAAGGTGGATATTTTCAACGACCGCCAGAAGACCGCGATGAAACCTGCGATGGCCAACAGCGTGATCGCCATCCGGGGCAGTTCCACCGGCAGACCGGACAGGGCGACAGGGTCGATGAGAGAGGACCAGCCCGAGGCATCCAGCCAGATCAGGCTTTCGAGGTTTCCAAACAAGGCATGCTCTACATCAAGGTGGACCGAGGAGGTATCCGATTGCTCCAACAACAGCACACCGCCCGCGAACATCGCGGTAAAGACAACGCCCATGGCGGCCCCCGGTTCGATCCGGCCCAGACGACGCACAAGCTCAATCGCGGCAACGGCGAAGATCGCGGCCCCCGCAGCACCCAAGAGCATCGGCCAGGTGGTGATTGCACCGGTCACCAGAAAGGCGACAACAATCCCAGGCAGCACCACGTGACTGATCGCGTCCCCGATCAGCGCCTGTTTGCGCAGTAGCAAAAAATTGCCCGGCAGGGCGCAGGCCACGGCAACCAGAATACCGATCAGCATGGGCGTCAGAGACAAGGGGACAAACTCGGCACCGCTCATGAGGCCACCCCTTTTGGTGCCGGAATACGGCTGTCGATCTCGGCGATCTGATCCTGCGTGAGAACCCGCTCAATCGGCATCAGGCCATCATAATGGGCCGCCGCCGCCTCAAACGAGGGGTCCCGGCGGATCAGTTGCCAGCGGGTTTCGTCCAGCAATGCGCGGCTGGCACGCCCCCGCCCCACCTCTGTCGGCACGCCGTCGCGACGTGTCCATCCGGCCCGGCGCAAAAGCCGCAGGGTCAGCTTTTCATAGATCGGCTGACCCTGTGCCAGCGCAAGCAACCCTTGCCGCAGGTGCACGCGTCGCTGGAACCGACGGTGGCTCAGGTATGCCGCCAGCACGCCCCGCCCCGGCGCGAGCAGCAACGATAGAAGAAAGAACGCAAATCCGACGAGAACGATGATGGGCCCGGTCGGCAAATCCGGCACCACCGCCGACAGGCAGGCCCCGACATAGGCCGCGACACCGCCAAACGCTCCCGACAGAATGACCACACGATCGGTCCGTTCTGTCCAGAAACGCGCGGTCACAGGCGGGATGATGAGCAGGGCAACGATCAGGATCAGGCCGACAATCTTCATACCGACCACGGTGACGGCCAGCACCAGCCCCATCATGGCGAGATCGGTCCGGGGCACATTCTGCCCGCTCGCCGCGGCAAACTCCGGATCGAAGGACGCAAGCGTCAGCGGTCGCCGCAACAGCAGCACCAGCGCCAGCGTGAGCGCGGCAGAGACAGCAATAGTGACCGCGTCCGCGCGCAACATCCCCGCCGTCGATCCCAGGAGGAACCCCTCAAGCCCGGCTTGCCGACCGGCGTTCATGGATTGCACCACGGTCAGCAGCACGATCCCGAAACCAAAGAACACCGACAGGACGGCCCCGATCGCTGCATCTTCTGCCAGTCTGGTCCGCGTCGTGAGCCAATGCACAACCAGCAACCCCAGCCCGGCAGACAAGGCCGCTCCCAAAAGCAGCCCGATCAGGTTACGACCGTCCCCGCCAAAAGCCACCATCACCATGAAGGCAAGCCCGACGCCGGGCAGGGTCGCATGGGAAATGGCATCGCTGACCAGGGCGCGCTTGCGCAGAAACAGGAAGGTGCCGCCCACCCCGGCAGCCATCCCAAGCAACGCGGCACCGATTGTCACAAGGGTCGCATTGTACCCAAGTTGCAATGACAGGGCCTCAAAAAACATGATTATCCCAGCGTGGCGCGCAGCCGGTCCGTCTGTGCCGTGGCAAGCCTGCCGCCATAGGCTTCTTGCAGGTTGTCCGCCGTGAAGGTCTCAGCCACCGGTCCTTCCGCGACCTTGCGGGTATTAATCAGGAACACGTGATCGAAATACTCCGGCACGGTGGCCAGGTCATGATGGACGGCGACCACGGTCTTGCCTTCATCCCGCAGTTCTTTCAGCACCGAAATAATCGCTTTTTCGGTGGCAGCATCAACGCCCGCAAAGGGCTCATCCAGCAGGTAAAGGTCCGCGTCCTGTGCCAGCGCGCGCGCCAGAAACACCCGTTGCTGCTGGCCGCCGGAAAGCTGGCCGATCTGGCGGGCTGCAAAATCCTCCATGCCGACACGACGAAGACACGCGGCAGCCTTGTCCCGGTGGCATTGGCGCACGCGGCCAAGCAGGCCCAATTGCGCGTACATACCCATCAAAACCACATCGATCACACGGGTCGGAAAATCCCAGTCAACGCTCGCACGCTGCGGGACGTAGGCGATCCGGTCCCGCATCCGGGCAATGGGCTTTCCGTAGACTTCGGCTTTGCCTGCAAGGGGTTTCAGAATGCCCAGGATCGCCTTGAGCAGTGTCGACTTGCCAGCACCATTCGGGCCGATAATCGCTGTCATGGCGCCGGCAGCGACATTCATATCGACGGAGAAAACAGCGGGTTTCTGACCATACGAAACCGTCATGCCACGCACGTTGAGCGGTGCTGGCGCAGACGGGCTGCGGTCTTCAGAAGTGCCATCTTTTGCAGCCAGAACCAGCGTCATGGGTCAGGCACCCATACCGAGCTTGCCAAGACGCCCGCCCGCAGGCACTTCAGCACCCAGCGCCCGCGCAATGGTTGTGACATTGTGGTCGATCATGCCGAGATAGGTGCCCTCATAGGTGCCTTCGGGACCCATCGCATCGCTGAAGAGCGCCCCGCCAATCGTCACCTCATGGCCCTTGGCAGCTGCCCCTTCGATCAGGGCGCGCATGTTGCGGTCAGAGACGGAGGTCTCGACAAAAACGGCGCGGATGTCACGTTCCACAAGCATCTCCACCAGATCGGAGATCCGGTTCAATCCGGCCTCGCTTTCCGTGGAAATACCCTGAATGCCAATCACCTCGAAGTCATAGGCGGCCCCGAAATATCCAAACGCATCATGGGCGGTGACCAGAACGCGCTGTTCTTTCGTCAGTTTCGCAAGTGCGGTGCGGGTGTAGCCATCGAGGGCTTCCAGCTCGGCCTGGAAGGCGGTGGCGTTTTCCGCGAAGGCATCCGCTGCGTCGGGCCGTGCGTCGGTGAGGGCTGAGGCCACTTCATCAACGACCAGCGACCAGAGTTTGGCATCCATCCAGACGTGAGGGTCAAATCGGCCTTCGTAGTCTTCGTGGCTCAGCAGCAGATCGCGCGGCAGACCTTCGGCGACAGGCGTGACCGGCATCTTGCGGCTCAGATCTTCAAAGAAGCTCTCCATCTGCGCTTCGAGATAAAGACCATGCCACAGAACCGTATCCGCGCGGGTCATCGCCACAATATCGCTGCGGGTTTGGCGGTAGGCATGCGGGTCGACGCCCGCCCCCATCAGCCCTTTGACCGAAACGAAATCACCCCCCACCATGCGCACGGCATCCGCAATCATGCCCGTGGTCGCAACCACATCTAGCGGCGCGCTCGCCAGCACGCGCGGCGCAGTTGAACCAAGGGAGAGTGTGGCGGCGATACCGCCGAGCAGGCTCCGTCGAGATAGTGTCATACGTGAATCACCCTGTGTCATGCAGTTGAATATGCGAGCCATTCGCAAGAAGTCAACTGTTTTGCGAATAATTCGCAAAATCAACTACTGATCCGGCGACCTGCCGGGCGTTTTCGGCATCCGACCGCACGGCAGGCTGCTTGCCAAGGGCGCAAAGCCGTGCGATTTTCGGCCCCTCTGGCCAAGGACAAGCGACATGCAAACGCTCGGCACATCCGAACTCTCACGCGCCTCGGCAAATCAGTTGCCACAGGTCACCGAACCCCGAAATCCCGGGATGGCCCTGGATATGGATTGGGTGATGCGCCTTCAGGCGAATACCTCCGCCATTGAAAGACGCGCGGGCACGCTGCCTGCCCGCCGCTCTGTCAAGAAAGATCATCAGGCCGCTTGGCTGCTCCGGGCGATGTCCTGCATCGACCTGACGACCCTTTCGGGCGATGACACCGAACGACGTGTCGCGCGGCTTTGTGCCAAGGCCCGGCAGCCGGTCTCCGCGACGATCCTGTCAGCTTTGGGGATGGAGGGGCTGACGACCGGGGCCGTCTGTGTCTACCACGACATGATCCCCGCCGCCGTGCGTGCGCTGGAGGGCAGCGGCATTCCAGTGGCCGCCGTCAGCACCGGCTTTCCCGCCGGTCTCTCGCCCTTCCATCTACGCATCGCGGAGATCGAGGAAAGCGTGAAGGCCGGGGCGGCTGAAATCGACATCGTGATCTCTCGCCGCCATGTGCTGACCGGGAACTGGCAGGCGCTTTACGATGAGATGCGCGCGTTCCGCGACGCCTGTGGCGACGCCCATGTCAAAGCGATCCTCGCCACCGGAGAGCTCGGGAGCCTGCGCAATGTGGCGCGTGCCTCGATGGTCTGCATGATGGCCGGGGCGGATTTCATCAAGACCTCGACCGGCAAGGAAACCGTCAACGCCACCCTGCCCGTGAGCCTTGTCATGATCCGCGCCATTCGGGACTATTTCGACCGTACCGGCGTCCGCGTCGGCTACAAACCGGCGGGCGGCATTTCCAAGGCGAAGGATTCGATCACCTATCTGGCGCTCATCAAGGAGGAACTTGGGGATCGGTGGCTGCGGCCTGACCTCTTCCGCTTTGGCGCATCTTCGCTGCTCAACGATATCGAACGTCAGCTGGAGCACCACGTGACAGGCTCCTACTCCGCCAGCTATCGCCACCCCACCAGCTAGACGCCGCATTCTGAAGAGAAGTGAACAGCATGACCGTTTCTGAGATTTTCGACACCATGGACTACGGCGCGGCCCCGGAAAGCGCCTCTGAGGCGCTCCGCTGGCTTGAAGGCAAGGGCAAGGTCTTCGGTCACTTCATTGATGGCGCATTCACGAAACCGGGCAATACCTTCGAGAGCCGCAATCCTGCCAATGCGGAGGTGCTGGCAAAGATCACGCAAGGCACCGAGGAAGACGTGAGCGCCGCTGTTACCGCCGCCCGGCGGGCACAACCGAAGTGGGAAAAATCCGGGGGGCCTGCGCGGGCGCGGTATCTTTATGCGCTGGCGCGCTTGCTCCAGAAACACAGCCGATTATTCGCGGTGCTGGAGTCGCTCGACAATGGCAAGCCGATCCGCGAAGCCCGCGACATCGACATCCCGCTGGCGCAACGGCATTTCTACTACCACGCAGGCATGGCGCAACTCATGGAAGACGAGTCGCCGGACAGAGCGGCGCTGGGTGTCTGCGGGCAGGTAATCCCCTGGAACTTCCCGCTGCTCATGCTCGCGTGGAAAATCGCCCCCGCACTGGCCATGGGGAACACGGTTGTCCTGAAACCGGCGGAATACACATCCCTGACCGCACTGCTCTTTGCCGACATCTGCCAGCAGGCCGGTCTGCCCAAGGGCGTGGTCAACATCGTCACCGGCGATGGCGCGGTGGGCGAAATGATCGTTGCAGCCGAGGTGGATAAAGTGGCGTTTACAGGCTCCACCGCCGTCGGTCGCCGCATTCGCGAGGCCACCGCCGGGAGCGGCAAGGCGCTGACGCTCGAACTGGGGGGCAAATCCCCTTACATCGTTTTCGATGACGCCGATCTCGACAGTGCCGTGGAAGGGCTGGTCGATGCCATCTGGTTCAATCAGGGGCAGGTCTGCTGCGCGGGGTCCCGGCTCCTGGTACATGAGCCGGTTGCGGATGTGTTTCATGCCAAGCTCAAGGCCCGCATGGACAAGCTGCGCATCGGCGACCCGCTGGACAAGAGCATTGATATCGGTGCCATCGTGGACCCGAAACAACTGCGGCAGATCACTGAAATGGTCACCTCCAATACCGCGGGCGAGACTCATGTCGCAGCCTGCGCCCTGCCTGAGAGCGGATGCTACTACCCGCCGACCCTGATTACCGATCTGCACCCCGCAGATAGGCTGATGCAGGAGGAGATTTTCGGGCCGGTGCTCGTCTCCACCACCTTCCGCACCCCCGCCGAGGCGGTGCAACTGGCCAATAACACGCGCTACGGTCTGGCCGCGACGGTCTGGAGCGAGAACATCAACCTCGCGCTCGATATTGCCCCCAAACTTGCGACCGGCATCGTCTGGATCAACGGCACCAACATGATGGATGCGGCCGCCGGGTTTGGCGGAGTGCGCGAAAGCGGGTTTGGGCGTGAAGGCGGATGGGAAGGGCTGAGCGCCTATACCACGCCGAAGACCAAACCGCGTGCCCTGAAACCGGTGCGACGCTTTGAAGGCACGGACGCGCCAGCAGATAACATCGACCGAACGGCAAAGCTTTATATCGGGGGCAAGCAGGCGCGACCCGACAGCGGCTATTCGCGACCTGTCTGGGGCAATTCGGGCGCGCTTCTGGGCCATGTGTCGCTGGCCAACCGCAAGGATGTGCGCAACGCGGTCGAAGCCGCGCAAACGGCAAAGGGCTGGTCCAAAACCACGGGCCATCTGCGCGCGCAAATTCTCTACTATATCGCGGAGAACCTCGCCGCGCGCGTAGGTGAATTCGCCGCCCGTCTGGATGCGCTGCAAGGCGGCAAATCGGGGGCGACAGAGGTGGACACCTCGATCCAGCGGCTCTTTACCTATGCCGCATGGGCCGACAAATTCGACGGTCAGGTACACGGCGTCCCCATTCGCGGGGTTGCCCTTTCAATGAAGGAACCCGTTGGCGTGATCGGTGCTGTCTGCCCCAATGAGGCGCCCCTGCTCGGTCTGATTTCCTGCATGGCCCCCGCCATCGCGATGGGCAACCGCGTGATCCTCGCCGCGTCAGAGGTCTTTCCGCTGGCCGCGACGGATTTTGTGCAGGTTCTGGAAACCTCTGACGTTCCGGGAGGGGTGGTGAACATCCTGACCGGCGATCACGCAGACATCGCCCGGCCGCTCGCCGCGCATATGGATGTTGACGCGGTGTGGAGCTTTGGCGACGGCGCGCTTTCAGCGGAGATTGAACGCGCCTCTGCCGGAAATCTCAAACGCACCTGGGTCAACAATGGCTATGGGCGTGACTGGGCTGGGCACGATGGCCAGGGCCGGGCGTTTTTGGACGCCGCGACCGAGGTCAAGAATATCTGGGTGCCTTACGGAGAATAGCGCGCAGATCAGTTGGCCGGTGTCGTTTCCAATCCGACAGGCTGGCCGACAACGACAAAATGCAAGCGCTCCGGGTCCAGCAACTCGCCCGCGACGCGTTTCACTTCCTCGACCGTCACCGCTTCGACCCTATCATTCCGGGTCGCGATGTAATCAATCGGCAGGCCCAGCATCTGCATGCCGACCATGATGTTCGCGATAGGCCCATTCCCGTCAAACCGGAGGGGATACGCACCGGTGAGGTAGGTCTTGGCGTTGGCAACTTCCTCCGCTGTCACGCCTTCTGTCGCGGCTTTGGTCCATTCGTCGCGAATGACGTCGATCGCCTCGGCAATCCGGTCGTTGGCGGAACTCACCGCGCCGATGTAGATCTCGGCGAGATCCTTGCCCGCCAGATAGGAATAGACGCCGTAAGTCAGCCCGCGCTTTGCCCGCACCTCATCCATCAGGCGGCTCTCGAACGACCCGCCGCCCAGAACGTGGTTAAGCACGATGGCAGTGAAATAATCCGGATGATCCTGCTTGATGCCCTTCTGCGCAAAACGCGCCACGGATTGCGGCGTATCGAAGGGCACAACGGTGACGCCGCCCGGGATATCCACAGTCGCGCGGGGGGGCATCGGCGCGCCTGTCTCGGGCAAGGCCCCCAGGAGATTGTCCAGCAAGGCGGCCAGTTCATCTTCGGTGATGTCACCCACCGCGCCGATGTAGATGCGATCCCGCGCCAGCACCTTGGCATGCGCCGCCACCAGATCGTCGCGGGTCAGCGCGTTGACGGAGTCCACCGTGCCGCTGAGGGACGTGGCGTAGGGATGATCCCCGAAGGCAATCCGGTCCATCGCCCGACTGGCAAGTGCATCCGGGTCCTTGGCATCGGATTCGATGCCGCTCACAACCTGCTCGCGCACGCGGTCAATCGCATCCTGATCAAAGCGCGGTTCGATCAACGCGGCCCGCAGCAGCGCCACGGCCTCCTCCCGGTTCTCGGTCAGGAACCGGGCGGAGACGGACAGCGCATCGTCATCCACGTCAAAGCCGATGGTGGTCGCAAGGCTTTCGGCCTGCCGCGCAAAGGCGCGGGCGTCCATATCCGCCGCACCTTCCTCCAGCAATCCGGTCATGAGGTTGATCGCGCCGCGTTTGCCGGGCGCATCAAGTGACGCGCCACCCCGGAAGCGAATCTCCAAAGCCATGAAGGGTATCGAATGATCCTCCACCAGCCAGACGGTCAAACCGCCGGGGGTCTTGACCTCCTTGATGTCGACAGCAGCCGCCGCTGGCAGGGCGAGGCTGACAAAAGCGGCCAGCGCCAGAGCAAAACGCATCATCATTGTGTGACCTCCTCACGCATGATCCACCCCGTGACCGAACTGCGCCGGTCGAGCAGTTCGCGCGCGGCGGCCATGATATCCTCTTCGGTGACAGCCTGCAGAACGTCGGGCCAGGCCTGCACGTCTTCGACCGTCAACCCCGAGGTCAGCGCCTGACCGTATCGGTTGGCAATGCGGTCCACGTCATCGCGAGCATAAATCTGCTCGGCCCTGATCTGGAACTTGATGCGCTCCAGTTGCTCGGCATCGACACCGGTCTTCATGAATTTTGCCAATGCGGCATCCATCGCGTCTTCGGCTTCCTGCAGGCTGACATCCGGGCGCGGCACAACGATCAGGTTGAACGTCGTGTCATCCAGCGCCACGGGCCGGTAGAAACCGGCGGTATAGGTAGCAATCTGGGTATTGAATTGCAGCTCTTCGGCGAGGAAAGAGGTCGTGCCACCGCCCAGGATCTCGGCCAGGAAGACCAGCGCCGCTGCGGTTTCCTGCGCGCCCGGATCACGCTCCGGTGCCAGATAGGACCGCCGCAAGTAGGGTTGTGCGACGCGGGCATCGCGATAGACGAGGCGACGCTCTGCGATCTGTGGAGGCTCTTTGGTGCGCAACCGCTCCGGCACGTCGGGGTTGGCGGGGATGACACCGTAGTGCTGCTCGGCCAGCGCGCGCACTTCTTCGGGCGTCACATCCCCCGACACAACCAGCACCGCGTTATTGGGCGAGTAATAGATATCGTAAAAGCTGAGCGCGTCTTCCATATCGAGCATTTCCATCTCGTGCATCCAGCCGATGATCGGCACGCCGTAACGATGATTGAGGTATTGTGCCGCCGCGATCTGCTCGCCAAAAAGCGCGCCGGGGTTGTTCTCCGTCCGCTGGTTGCGTTCTTCGATGATGACATCCCGCTCGGTCAGGATGTTCTGCTCGGTGAGGCGGATGTTCTTCATCCGGTCCGCTTCCATCTGCATCATCAGGCCCAGCCGGTCAGAGGCCACGCGCTGGAAGTAGGCGGTATAATCATAAGAGGTAAAGGCGTTGTCCCGCCCGCCATTGCGCGCCACGGTGGCGGAGAGCTCCCCTTCTTCAAGCGTGTCGGTTGCCTTGAAGAGCAGATGCTCCAGAAAATGCGCGACGCCTGACGAACCTTTGGGCTCATCCGCGGAACCCGCCCTGTACCAGACCATGTGCTGCACGACCGGTGCGCGATGATCCTCGACCACAACCACCTGCATGCCATTGTCCAGCACAAAGGTTGTGACGGCTTCCTCATCCGCCGACCCGGCCACGGGCAGAAGCGCCAGCAGCGCGGCAAAGACTGTCAGTCGCAGCATGTATCGTCCTTTCGGAAATCGGCTTTCGTGCGTCGGTTGCGCAAAAGGTACGTTGATCGCACCGCCATTCAAGACGTGCTGTCACGAAAGTGAGGGCACTATCGCCCAAAATACCGCTTATTGCGGTGGATAGCTCGGCAGTTGAGCCCCGGCGCGACGCCAGGCTTCGGCGGTGGCGCGCTGATCCAGCGCCTGCGAGCTGTAGACATCGTTATAGAGGTTTTCCGGGAAAAGCTTGAACTGCGTGAAACGCGACTGCCCCTTGCGGAACGCCGCATCCTCTTCCGCCAGCGCCTGCCGGATATTGGGGGTCACGCCAAACCGGCTGGCGGCGGTCACAAGTGCCCCATCCGCGCGAGGGATCGGTGCGTTCGCGTCCCCCGAACGCCCCCCCAGCGAGGCGACCATGGTCCCCTCATGGTCAATATCGGCGCGATTTCCCTGTCCGGGTGTCGGGGCGGGCAACTCCGCCAGATTGTCGGGGATCACAAGCTCTGCCTTCGGGTCCACGATGAACTCATCCGGTCCACGCGAATTGGACGTCACCTGCTGCAAGCCTTCGGACGAACAGGCGCTCAAGGTGCTTGCCATAAGGATCAGGGCCAGGGTGCGGCGCATTTCGTGTCTCCTCGCGTTTGCCCCTAGATACGCCAGAGCGGCAGGCAATGTCACTGACCTTTTTCCGACCGGGGCTTGCCATCGGGGGACAGGAACACAAGCCCGATGGCCCCGGCAAAGATGAACACATCCGCGAGGTTGAAGACAAAGGGATTGTTGATCCCGCAACAGGACATGTTCAGGAAATCCAGCACGTAGCCGTGAATCAGCCGATCAAGCACATTCGCCAGGGCCCCGCCGATCAGCAACCCGGCAGAGGCATGGCCCCAGACGCCCAGCGGCGTACGGCGCACCCAGATGAGCACAGCGAGGCAGATCACCAGCGCCATCCCGATCAGCACCCAGCGCGCCGCATCAGAGCCGCCATCAAAGAGGCCGAAGTTGATGCCCCGATTCTCGCCATAGCGAAAATTCAGCAGGGGCGGCAAAACGTCGATGGCCCGGATGCGCCACAACTCCAGCCCGAAGATCACCAGATACTTGCTGGCCTGATCGGCCAAAAACGCAAGCGCGGCGGCGAGGTAAAGCGAACGCATGAGGCCCCCTCAGTGGCGGAAGTGTCGCATGCCGGTAAAGACCATCGCAAGGCCCGCCTCATCGGCGGCGGCAATCACCTCACCATCCCGCATCGACCCGCCGGGCTGGATCAGCGCCGTGGCACCGGCCTCAGCCGCTGTCACAAGGCCGTCGGCAAAGGGGAAAAAGGCGTCTGACGCAACAACCGACCCTTGCGTGAGCGGCGTGGGCAGGCCCAACACCTCTGCCATGTCTTCTGCCTTGCGCGCGGCAATGCGGGTGCTGTCCACCCGGCTCATCTGCCCGGCCCCTACGCCTACGGTTGCGCCGTCCTTGACGTAGATGATGGCGTTGGATTTCACGTGTTTCGCGACCGTCCAGGCAAAGAGCATATCGGCAAGTTCCTGCGCGGTCGGGGCGCGTTTGGTCACGATCTTCAGATCGTCCGCGTCAAGGCGCCCGGTGTCCTTGTCCTGAACGAGGTACCCGCTCGAGACCTGACGGACCGCCAGCGCAGCCGCCGCGGGGTCCGCCAGACCTTCGGTTGTCAGCAGGCGCAGGTTTTTCTTGCGCGCGAACACCTCACGGGCGCCTTCATCCGCACCGGGTGCGATGACGACTTCGGTGAAAATGCCGGTGATCTCCTCGGCTGTTGCCGCATCCAGCGGCTGGTTCAGCGCGATGATCCCGCCGAAGGCAGAGGTCCGGTCGCAGTCAAACGCGCGTTGGTAGGCGTCCTTCAGGCTGGCCCCCCGGGCAACGCCGCAAGGGTTGGCGTGCTTGATGATCGCGCAGGCCGGGCCGTCTGCCGGATCAAACTCGGACACCAACTCGAACGCTGCATCCGTGTCATTGATGTTGTTGTAGCTCAGTTCCTTGCCCTGATGCTGCTGTGCCGTGGCCACGCCGGGCCGGTCAGAACCATCGGTGTAGAAGGCCGCCTTCTGGTGCGGGTTCTCGCCGTATCTGAGCGTCTGGGCCAGTCGCCCCCCCACCGTGCGACGACGGGGCGTGCCGCCGACCTGTGCGGCCATCCAGGTGCTGACCGCCGTGTCATAGGCGGCGGTCCGGGCATAGGCCGTCTGGGCTAGGCGCTGCCGCAGGGCGTAGGTCGTCTGCCCGCCGTGTGCCTCCAGTTCGGCAATCACCGCCTCGTAATCCTCCACATCCACCACGACCGTGACAAAGCCGTGGTTCTTGGCAGCCGACCGGATCATCGCCGGACCGCCAATGTCGATGTTCTCGATCACTTCCGCATATTCCGCGCCTTTGGCAACGGTGTCCTCAAAGGGATAGAGGTTCACCACCACCAGATCGATGGGGCCGATGTCATGGTCGTTCATCGCCGCGACGTGGTCCTCATTGTCCCGCAAGGCCAGCAACCCGCCGTGCACGACGGGGTGGAGCGTCTTGACCCGCCCATCCATCATCTCGGGAAAGCCCGTTACCTCCGCCACATCCCTGACCTCAAGCCCTGCCTCCCGCAGCGCCCGCGCCGTGCCGCCGGTTGAAAGCAGTTCAACGCCGCGCGCCGCCAGCGCCTTGCCCAGATCGACCAGCCCGGTCTTGTCAGAAACGGAAAGCAGGGCGCGGCGCATCGGGGCGAGGTCTGTCATGGAGAAATCCTTTGGGCGGTCTATTCGGTCAAATCTGGCGTGTCGTGGCTCAGATCCCGCACGCCAATGGCAGTTTCCTGCGCTTTGGACAAGGACCAGCGGACACGCGTGGCGTATGACATAGCACGACCCGAAAGGACAATCTGATTTGAGGCCCGGGGCTTCAATCTGCCGGTTTCAAGATAGACCGATGGCTCCAGATGCAGTTTCTGCCCGCCATCATGGCGAAAGACCCAGATCTCACCGCTTCTGAGCGCCATCGACACCGCCGTTCCGCCCATATCCAGCGCGGCGTCGACCTCCGGGTGCAGGTGGAAGCGGATATCGAAGGTGATCCCGGCAAGCTTTGAGGCATCCAGAGCCCGGTCAAACCGCCTTTTGTGTCCATCGGCCATGGCGATCAGCATGTCTTCGCCCGCAAGACCGCGCCCATCCAGCGTGATGTCGAGCGACCGCGCATGCGTTAACCCATGCGTCGGCACAAAGCCGTCATGCCCGCCCTGAAAGCGCCAGCCGTCCGGCGCGGTACCCATCTCGAACGGCACGTGCGCGGGGCCCTCTACCAGCGGCTCGCCCCCGGTCGCCGGGTCGGGCGGTCCAAGCCGTGCGCTGGAATACCCTCCCAGCGAGAGGGTGGAGTGCGACGGCGTCGCGCGCCCGGCGCGACGCCAGTCCGGGCCGAATGTCCGCCCTGACCCGCAGTTCACGATCAATGGCCTGCGCCCCGATGTGAGTTCAAACGCCAGCGTCGAGGCATGGGCGTTGAACGAGGCTCTGGACACGGGCGGCAGGCTTGCATCAATCACCACGCTCGTGCGCCCCGCCGACATCCGCGCGAACCCCATCGACAGCCCGTCGGGCTGACGCCCCTTGGCGCGCGATTGGGCAAGCGCGTGATCGAGCCAGCCTTCCTGCCCGCGCCCGCCCCCGTGGAACCGCGCCAGCCCGCCATCCGCATGGCGCAGCGTGCGCAGTGTCGGCGCGATCCTCTCTATCGCCTCCAGGTGGTCGGAGGATGGCGTCTGGCCTGCCTCGGTCAAGGCGGCCGCGGTCCAGGTCAGCAGCATAAAGACCTCCAGCAGGTCTTCGGGATTGCGGGACGGAACCCCGCCCTGAGCATCAATTTGATCCCGGCATTCCTTCGCCAGAGCCTTGATTGCCGGGTTGGCCAGGGGTTGCAGCCCTTCGAGGGCGAGGCCCGCATAGATCAGGCCGGTCAGCGCTTCGAAGCGCGCGAGCCCCTGTGCCGCCCCCTGCCAGCGCCGGGCCAGGAAATGGGTCTGGCGGTAGAGGCTTTGGTAAAACGCATCGCTGTCAGGCCCATCATGCCCACGCAGCAAAAAGAGCGCGTGGTTGATCCACCGGATCAGCCGCCGCCCTGTGAGGTCAGGCGTCCATCCCGGCCCGCGCCCCTGCCCGTAGCGCGCGATCCAGCTCCACAGCCAATGTTGCGCGACCTCGCGGGCCTGCGCGTCCCCGACCGCCGCCAGATCGTCAAGCCATTGGAACCCGTGCTGTTCCAGTTCAAAGTCGGGTGTGGGGGGTGACAGATCCCACAGGTCAGCGCCCCGGCGCTCGACCAGATGACCCGCAAAGAGGAAATTCCCGGCCAGAAGCTGCTTTCCCCGCGCAAACCTCCCGATCGTGCGCGGCTCGGGCGAAGAGACAAACCCGACCGCCCGCGCCTTCATGCGGCCTGCGCGCGCCGCATGCCACCGGTTCAGGAACCGCACCTTTCTGGCCGCAAAGCTTGCGTTTTTGGACATGTCACTCTTTGCCTGGGGCGATCTTGCGTCGCTTTTACACGATGATAGCCGCTGTCCGGGCCCAAGTCACCGTCGATTGTCAGAAACCCTTGTTTTCTGCGCGGTCTCAGCCCGCCTTGCGCAGGCATGCGATGTAAAAACCGTCCATCCCGCCTTGGGCCGCCCAGAAGTCGGGCCGCAACCGCAAACCACCTTCGTCACTGAGCCACTCTGCCTCGACGCCCGGCAGATTCCGGGCGGCAGTATCGAGCGACATATCCGTGTGGCGCGACAATGCCTCTTCGATCTGCACTTCACCTTCATCGGGCAGAAGGGAACATGTGCAGAAAACCATCCGCCCACCCGGCTTTACCCGCGCCCAGGCGTGTTCGAGCATCTCTGCCTGCAAAGCGATAAGGTCGCCAAAGTCCGACCCATCCTTGGCAAAGGGCAGGTCCGGGTGTCTGCGGATCGTGCCCGTGGCCGAGCAGGGCGCATCGAGCAACACCGCGTCGAACTGCCCTTCGGTTCTGCGCGCATCTTCCACCTTGAGCGTCGCGGCCAGCCCGGTGCGTTTCAGGTTCTCCTGCACCCGGGCCATGCGAGTCTCTGAATCGTCCACGGCGGTGACAACGGCCCCCGCTGCCGCCAGTTGCATGGTCTTGCCGCCGGGGGCCGCGCAGAGGTCGAGCACGGTCTCACCCTCGCACGGTGCCAAAACCCGAACCGGCAAGGCAGCGGCGGCATCCTGAACCCACCATGATCCGTCGGCATATCCCGGCATGGCGGACACCTGCCCTGCGTCCAGAACCCGGATCGACCCGGTGGGGAGCAAGGTGCCCCCGGTCATGGCGGCCACGGCCTGCGCGTCCGTCTTTGCCGTCAGATCCAGCGGTGCCCCCGCAAAATGCGCACCTTCCATGGCAGACATCGCCTCAGGGCCCCAGGCCTCCACCAGCGGCCGCCGGAGCCACTTGGGCAGGCGGGGTGCCCGCAGGTTGGGCCATGTCTTCGCACCCTCCTGAGCGACCTTGCGCAAGACGGCATTGGTCAGCCCCTTGAGGTGTCCCAGCTTCTTGTGGCGCGAGACGATTTCAACCATGTCGTTCACCACACCATGGGCCGCCGCACCGTTGCATAGCTCGACCGCCCCGAGCCTCAGTACATTGCGGACAGTCAGCGGCGGGTATTTCGACAGGTGCTTTTGCAGGATACGATCCGCGCGTTCCAACCCGCGCAAGGTATCGGAGGCCAATCGCGCCGCACGGGCACGGTCCTCGACGGGCAGCTTGTCGAAGACGCCAGCTGCCAGCAATTCGGACATCAGCCGGCCTTCGCCAAGCACCTGATCCAGGACGTAGACCGCGCTGCGACGCGCCGGAATTCCGGTATCTGCCATGTTGAGTGATGCTCCTGTGCGTGCCGACGGCTTGCCCCGTCCCCGCGGGGACGTATATCAATGCCGCAGCCGGAGGATAGTGCCAAATGAACGACGCAGCTGACGAGACAGACCGCACCAACGACCTGCCGCCCGCGGCCCGGCGCGCCCTGAAGGAAGCCGAAGCGCGCAGACGCGCCGCTAAAGCGCTGGAGTTACCCCCCGAACTGGGAGGCCGCGACGGGCCGGAACCCGTCCGCTACGGGGATTGGGAAAAGAAGGGGATCGCGGTCGATTTCTGACAGTGCCTGATCAGCGCAGACGAAACTCCGCCGAATCGCCGGTACCCCTGTCAGAGGTGAAGCGGATACGATCTCCGGCCGCCTGCACTTCCTGGCAGTTGTAGCCCAGCGGATCGCCATCCCAATAGAGGTCGCGGCAGAAATAGCCGTCGCTCCAGGTCCATTCGCCCGTGACAGGCCAGGCCGCGCCATAGCCCGATATTTCTCCGTTCGGGTCCACTTCTAGCCGCACGAAGGGGCGCTTGAGCTCCTTTCCCTGCACCAGCTTCACGAATTCGCTTTGCTCTTCTACCTTGGAGAACTCCGCCAGGGCTGGCGTTGCCAGTGCAAAGATCGCAGCAGAAAGGGAAAGGCTTCCGAGTGCGCGCATGTCAAAAGGCTCCGTATTTACTAATACAGGGAGAATACGAAGCCGGGTAATGGTCGGATCAGAATTTCCTGATCGTGTCAGTCGTCTTTCAGACCGAGCACGTCCAGCATATCGTAGGCCCCCGGTGCCCGCCCGCGCGCCCAGAGCGCTGCCTTGATGGCTCCCCGGGCAAAGACGGAGCGGTCCGAAGCCACATGGCGCAAGGTGATCCGTTCGCCTGCGGCTGCGAACATCACGTCATGTTCCCCGATGATGTCACCCCCCCGAATTGCCGAAAACCCGATGTCTCCCTTGCGGCGTGCGCCGGTGATGCCGTCACGCGCCCGGTCCGACACAGCATCGAGCGACACGCCTCTGCCGTCTGCCGCGGCCTGCCCCAGCATCAGCGCCGTGCCGGAGGGCGCATCGACTTTCTGGTTGTGGTGCGCTTCGATGACCTCGATGTCATAATCCTCATCGAGCGCGGCGGCCACGCGCTTTGTCAGCTGTACCAAAAGGTTGACGCCGAGGCTCATGTTGCCCGCGCGCACGATCACCGCATCTTTGGAAGGTGCCTCAAGCTGTGCGATCTCCTCCGCCGTCATGCCGGTCGTGCCGATCACGTGTATTTTGCCCGCCCGCGCGGCGGCCTGCGCAAAAGTGATGGTGGCAGCAGGTGCGGTAAAATCAATCACCGCGTCCGAGACCTCCAGTGCCGCGCCGATGTCGTCGGTGACAGCCACCCCGCGCGCCGCAGCACCCATCACTTCGCCGAGGTCCTTGCCGATCCAGTCATGGGCCGGACGTTCCACGGCGGCGCTGACCTCCGTCAGCGGATTGGCATCGATCGTCTCCACCAACATGCGGCCCATCCGGCCTGATACTCCGGTTATCGCGATTTTCATCGGCGTGTTCATGCCCGATCTCCTCTGCCTCTGTTGACGCTGCGTCTTAGCGTGCGACGCGCTGCTTGGCAAAGGGGCTGCAACCGCTTAGATGGAACCCATGGGAAAGAACAAGTTTCACGACGGCCCGGGGCCTTCGCAACGCCAGTTGCGTGTGGGCGAGACGATCAGACGCGCCTTGTCGGATGTTCTGGCACGCGGGGACGTGCATGACACCGACCTGAACCGCTTGTCGATCACGGTTGGCGAAGTGCGGGTGTCACCGGACCTCAAGATCGCCACGGCCTACGTTTTGCCGCTTGGTGGGCAGGGTCAGGACGAGCTTATCGACCTTCTGGCCCGGAACAAGGGCGAGTTGCGGCGTCAGGTGGCCAAGAAGCTGACCCTGAAGTTTGCGCCTGATCTGAGGTTCCAGTTGGATAAGACCTTCGACCGCATGGATGAGACCCGCGAAATGCTGAACCGTGCTGATGTCCTGCGCGACACCGGCAAGGCCGCGGCGGGGGAAAGCGGCACCGAATGATCCGCTTGGCAATCGCGGTCTCGGTGCTCACGATGTGGTCCGATGCCACGCAGGCGGTCACATGTGCTGAGGTGATATTTGACGGGGCAGACTACACCATCTGCGAAGTCGACCCGCGCACGGACGAACTCACGCTGTTTTTGCGCGATGATGCGGGTGAGGTCTTTGGCCAGTTCGCCCGGATTGACCGCAGCTTGCAGACAGAGGGCAAGGCGCTTGCCTTTGCCATGAATGCGGGCATGTATCACGACGACAGGGCCCCCGTGGGTCACTACGTCGAGGATGGCGTCGAGGTTCAACGTGTCATCCCCAATGCAGGGCCCGGTAACTTCGGGCTCTTGCCCAATGGCGTGCTGTGCCTGCGGCCCGGACGCGCTGAAGTGATCGAGACCCTGCGCTATGTGGAGCAGAACCCGCAATGCGACCATGCCACCCAGTCCGGCCCGATGCTGGTGATTGGCGGCGCGCTGCATCCGCGCTTTCTGCCCGACGGCACATCCAAGTTCATCCGCAATGGTGTCGGCACCTCGGAGGATGGCACCCGAGCGGTTTTCGCGATCTCCGATGAGCCGGTCAATTTCCACAGTTTCGGGCGCCTCTTTCGCGATCACCTGAAGGTGCCAAACGCGCTCTATTTCGATGGCAAGGTCTCGCGGCTATACGCGCCGGAGCTGGGGCGCAGCGACTTCGGCTTTGCCTTGGGGCCGATCATCGGAGTGGTCGCGCCGCTGGAGTAGCGGCGAGGCGCAGAGCTAAAAATTTGCCAAAAGGGGGCTGGGCAGCACGGGCGCGCCGCGTTAAGAGCGCGCTGGTTTTTGAGCGGGAAGAGGTCAGCATGGGACGCAGGCGCAAGGGGCGCGACATTTCAGGATGGGTGGTCGTCGACAAACCGGCGGGCATGACCTCAACTTCCGTGGTCAACAAGGTGCGTTGGGCGCTGGAGGCGCGCAAGGCCGGTCATGCGGGCACATTGGACCCGGAAGCGACAGGCGTGCTTGCGGTGGCGCTTGGCGAGGCGACCAAGACGGTGCCTTACGTCACCGAGGCGCTGAAAGCCTATGAATTCACGGTCCGCCTCGGTCAATCCACCAACACCGACGATGCAGAAGGCGAAGTCACAGCCGAAAGCGACACGCGTCCCGATGACGAAGAAATCAAGCAGGCGCTTGGCCGATTTGTCGGCGACATCGAACAGGTGCCGCCGCAATTCTCCGCCGTCAAGATCGACGGAGAGCGCGCCTACAAACGCGCCCGTGACGGCGAAAGCATGGAGATTGCCGCGCGACCCCTATACGTCGAAAGCCTTTTGCTGATCGACCGCCCCGACCCCGATCACGTGACCTTGGAGATGGTCTGCGGCAAGGGCGGCTACGTGCGCTCGATTGCCCGGGATCTGGGCGAAGCGCTTGGGTGTCTTGGGCATGTGCGTCAGTTGCGGCGGATCTGGTCCGGCCCCTTTGACGCCGCCGACGGTTTGACGGTGGAGCAGATCGACACGCTTGCCAAGACACCGGAGCTGGACGCCCACATCCAGCCGCTTGAGGTGGCCCTGAGCGGGCTGGCGGAGGTGCGATGCACCGAGCAGGGGGCAACCCGCCTGCGCAACGGCAACCCCGGTATGGTGCTTGCCGACGGGGTAGAATACGGAGATACCTGCTGGGCGTCACAGGGTGGTCGCGCGTTGGCCATCGGAGTCTACAAGGCCGGTGAACTGCATCCTGCGCGCGTCCTCAACCAGGACGGCTGACCGCCCGGGTTGATCCGAAGGGATGAAATCCTCGCAGGTGCGGCATTGCCGTCGGAGAACCGCGGACCTCCCTCCGTTCTTGGGAAACCGCTTTCTGAGCCGTCCTTTCCGGGCGGTTCCGTTTGCCTTCTTGAACTGCAGGGGTCGGGCTGGCATCAGACAGGACATGGAAATCAGGCGACATCAAACATCGGAAATCACGTCCGAGGCCGTTTATTCCGACTGCGGGTCCTACCGCTACAAGCTGACACGCCGGTGGGAGGCGGGGGGCCTCTTGAACTTCATCATGCTGAACCCTTCCGTCGCGGATGAGTTGCGCAATGATCCAACGGTGGAGCGTTGCGAAAGACGCGCAAGGCAGCTTGGGTTTGGCGGTTTCATTGTCACCAACCTCTTTGCATGGCGCGACACGGACCCTTTCGCCATGCGCCGCGCGACTGAACCCGATGGGCCGGAGAACGAAGCGGTTCTGATCGAAGCGGCGCAGGCGGCGGATCAGGTGATTGCCGCCTGGGGCACACATGGGGTGCATCGGGGACGGGGGCCGGAGATTGCCGCCTTGCTGCGATCAAATGGCATTCCCCTCTATCATCTTGGCTTGTCCAAGGAAGGGCATCCGCGCCATCCGCTCTATCTGCCCTATACGCGCCAGCCGGAGCTTTGGCATCGGCCTTAATCATTAACCCGGTGGTGACTTCTTTTGGATACCTCTCAACCCGGTAGCTGGTTTCAGAGTGTTCAACAGGAGGCCGTGCGTGCTTTGGTTAGCGAGTATGATAGGGTTAGCGGGTGCAGGCGCGGCCTCTTTTGTCCTGCCGCAATCGCACGCCGACGGTGATGACCCGGACCCTGAAGAAGACGAATTCCAGCCCGATCAGGAGTTGGAGGGCGCAGGGAACCTGCTCGATTTTGACGAAACCGAGGAGCAAACCGCCGAGGATGCGTTGCCCCTTTTCATCGACGATGATTTCCTGACACGGGAATTTGCCCGTGCCGCAGAAGAAAAGCCCGGGGCACCTTACGAGGAAGCGGGCCCCTTCTACGACTCCGGTTTTGACGACGACCTTACCTTGCCGGACTTTGGTGACATGCAGCCAGAACCCGTCGCACTGGGGGATTGGGTGCTGCAAGGCCCCCCGGCGGAACACATCGACTACGAGTCCGGAACCGAAAGCCTCATGCTTGTTTGGGATGATCTGGCGGAGGGGGCGGATGAGCCGGAGGTGCGTGTGGAGCATGATCCGGACAACGAGGAGGTGATGCACATCGTGATGAACGACTACAGCATCGCTGAAGTCCACGGCGACCCCGACCTCAGCGCGGAAGACGTGACCGTTATCCCCTTGAGTTCCGCCCTCATCGTTGGTCTGGAACCCGCTTAGAACCCGCTGTGCGCGCCGCAACGGGCCAAATGCGCGATTCAGCATTTGCCTTCGCCTGCAATCCCGCTTATACGCGCGCATCCCGGGGCAGAATCTGCCCCTACCCTCCACGGGCCTGTGCTGGACGACATCCCGGCCTGCGCCTTACCGAAACCTTTAAGACAGGAGACCCCGATGTCGATCACTGCTGAAGACAAGTCACGCATCATGAAAGAGTTTGCAACCAAGGAAGGCGACACCGGCTCGCCCGAAGTTCAGGTTGCCATTCTGAGCTCGCGCATCGCGACGCTGACAGAGCATTTCAAGACGCACAAGAAAGACAACCACGGTCGCCGCGGCCTGCTGAAAATGGTTGCCACGCGCCGTAAGCTTCTGGATTACGTCAAGGGCAAGGACGAAGCCCGGTATCAGGACCTTATCAAACGTCTGGGTCTGCGCCGCTAGGGCTTAACGTGCAGAACCTGCACCCGGAACGCACCCATTTCGGGTGCGTTTTTTATTGCGTTCGCATGTGCTGGGGAGTCGACGGGCCCTGATGGTTATCTTCGCGACCGCCGTCTTCTTTCTGATCATCACACCCGGACCGGGCGTGCTTTCGATTGCCGGGGTCGGCGCGGCTTTTGGCCCAAGAGCGGGCACGCGATACCTCATCGGGCTGTTCATTGGCACGAACCTCGTCACTCTGGCTGTTGTCAGTGGCCTGACCGCGGCCATTCTGGCCGATGCACAGTTGCGGGCGCTCCTGTTCGTCGCCTCAATCGCCTATCTCGCCTATCTGGCATCCCGGATTGCTTTCGCCGGATCGAAGCTCGCCTTCATCGAACGCGCCGCCGCGCCGGGCATTCTGGGCGGTATCACTCTGCAAGTCATCAACCCCAAAGCCTATGCGGTGAATACAGCGCTGTTTTCGGGTTTCGGATTCATCCCGCAAAACTATACGCTTGAGATCCTGCTGAAGGTCCTCATCATGAATGCAATCTGGATTCCCATTCATTTCGGCTGGCTGTGGCTCGGGATCGCGGTGCGGCGCATGAACCTCAGCGCCCGTCGCCAGCGGGTCATCAACATGGCGATGGCAGGCTCGATGTTGATGGTGGTCCTGCTCGCGGCCTGGGCGGAGTTCTGATGGCCCCGACCATCCGGAGCCCGAGCAGGCCAAACGCCTCAAGTCATTCATTCCAAAGACTTTTTTCGCAGCGCAGGTCAGAACGGATCCCACCTCCCAAGCCCTGCGCAAAAAAGGGTTAAAACTTTCTGAACTTGTTCTATCATGAGTTGCAAGAGGCGTCATGATGTACCTGCCATTCGTTTGCGACCGGCTGCCCCTTTGGGCATGCCTCTGTCGGTCTCAGGCTTATTTCGTGGCAGGCTGACAGGAGAACTTAACTATGACAACGAAACTGCTAGTGGGCCTTGATGGCCACAGCTCGGGTGAGCGGGCACTGGCGTATGGCGAGGAGATGGCCAAACTCATCGGGAGCTGCTCGCTCTTGCTGGTTTATGTCATCGAATGGTCGCCCTATTCCTTCCAGACGGCCGAAGAAAACGCCCAACGGCACAAGCGCCGTGAGGAGGAAATCACGACGGCCATGTCTCGTGTTGTGCAGCCCGCTCTGGATGCGCTCAAAGCGCGCGGGCTGGCAGCGGAAGGCATGGTACAGCACGGCAATGTGGCCGATACGTTGGACTCCGTCGCGAAAAGCCAGGGAGCGCATCAGATCATTGTCGGGCGGTCCACCGAAGGGGGAATTTCCCAACGCATCTTTGGCAGTTCAACGGCGAACCTTGTCATGCAGGCCCAAGTACCAGTGACCGTTGTCGGATAGGAATGACATAATGAATATGAAAACAAGAATTTTTGCGGCATCGACCGCATTGGCGGCTACGGTCTCACCGGCGCTGGCGCAGGAGGCCAACTCGCTGGACGCGCGGGTCAACGAGGCTTTCGCAAACTTCACGGGGCCCTTCGTGAGCCTGATCTTTGCCCCCTTCCCGGGCACCAGCTTCCCCTGGATCGTGATGTGGCTGGTGATCGCCGCCACGATCTTCACACTCTACTTCGGGTTCGTGCAGTTTCGGTTTTTCGGCCACGCCATCGGTCTGGTCAAGGGTGACTATTCCGATCCGAATGACGCGGGCGAAGTCAGCCACTTTCAGGCGCTTGCCACGGCCCTGTCGGGCACCGTCGGTCTGGGCAACATCGCCGGTGTGGCGGTCGCGGTAGGTATTGGCGGGCCGGGGGCAACCTTCTGGATGATCCTCGCGGGTCTGCTCGGGATGGCGTCAAAGTTCACCGAATGTACGCTGGGCGTGAAATATCGCAACGAATACCCCGATGGCACCGTCTCCGGTGGCCCGATGTACTACATGTCCAAGGGGTTTGACGAGCTGGGCCTGCCGGGGGGCAAAATCCTTGCTGTCCTCTTCTCGGTGTTCTGCATTCTGGGAGCACTTGGTGGAGGCAACATGTTCCAGGCCAACCAGGCGCACGCGCAGATCACCCAACTGACCGGCGATTACCCGGGCTGGATCACCGGCATCATCTTTGCCGCCGTGGTCTTTGCGGTGATCGTGGGCGGGATCAAATCCATCGCCCGCGTCACGGAGAAAGTCGTGCCCTTCATGGGGATCATGTACGTGGGTGCCGCCCTCGTCATCCTGATCGTGAACTTCGACATGATCGGCTGGGCCTTTGGCCAGATCTTCGCAGGAGCTTTCACCGGTTTGGGTGTTGCCGGCGGTTTTGTCGGGGCCTTGATCCAGGGCTTCAAACGGGCGGCCTTCTCCAACGAAGCGGGTGTCGGTTCAGCGGCAATTGCCCACTCGGCGGTGCGGACGAAAGAGCCGATTACCGAAGGGTTTGTTTCCCTGCTGGAGCCGCTGATCGACACAGTTGTGATCTGCACGATGACGGCGCTGGTCATTATCATCTCCCAGCAGCTCATCATTGATGAAGCGACCGGCAACTACGTGCTGAATGAGGCCGGAAGTGCGATTGCAACAGTTGATGGCAACTCGGGCGTGGCGCTGACCTCGGCGGCCTTTGCCTCGGGCATCAGCTGGTTCCCCTTCATCCTCGCGATTGCGGTGGTGCTCTTTGCATTCTCCACGATGATCTCCTGGTCCTACTACGGGTTGAAAGCCTGGACCTACCTCTTTGGTGAGGGGAAGACAGCGGAGCTGACGTTCAAGGTCATCTTCTGCGTCTTCGTGGTGATTGGCGCGGCGGCAAACCTCGGGCCGGTCATCGACTTCTCGGATGCGGCCATCTTTGCGATGGCGGTGGTCAACATCTTTGCCCTCTATTTCCTGATGAAGATCGTGCGCAAAGAACTCAACAGCTACGCGTCACGCCTGAGATCGGGCGAGATCAAGAAGTTCAGCCACTAACTTTCCGCAGGGGGGCGGCTCTGCCCGCCCTCTTGCCCCAAAAACCACCCCCGCCCGACACGCAAAATCCAAAGCGTCGCCGCCACTTGCGCGTGCAAAGCATCCCTTTCCAAAGCAGCACTTCTCGTGTATGCCCGCGCAATCTGAAAGCCGGCGCCCGGACCTCAGCGCCGCCAAAAGAAGATACCGGGGTCAGGGGGAATTCGCCCCCTATGCAATGGCCAATGGGCCGAAACAGGAAACGTAGATGTTTAACGAAACGAAAAAATCCATGCAGTGGGGCGAGGAAACGCTCACACTGGAAACAGGAAAAGTGGCCCGTCAGGCGGATGGGTCGGTGATTGCGACGCTGGGCGAAACCAGTGTCATGGCAAACGTCACCTTTGCCAAGAAACAAAAACCCGGTCAGGATTTCTTTCCGCTGACCGTCCACTACCAAGAGAAATACTATGCCGCAGGCAAGGTGCCCGGTGGGTTCTTCAAGCGCGAGGCGCGCCCGACCGAGAAAGAGACGCTGACGGCCCGTCTGATTGACCGCCCGATCCGCCCGCTCTTCGTGCCCGGCTTCAAGAACGAAGTGCTGGTGATGTGCACCGTACTTAGCCACGATCTGGTCAATGACCCCGACATGGTCGCGATGATCGCGGCCTCCGCCGCGCTGACCATTTCCGGCGCGCCCTTCATGGGCCCGATCGCGGGTGCCCGCGTTGGTTTCGAGGATGGCGAATACATCCTGAACCCCACCGTGGACGACATGCAGGATTTGCGCCTGAACCCTGAACAGCGTCTGGACCTTGTTGTTGCCGGTACGAAAGACGCCGTGATGATGGTCGAATCCGAAGCCTACGAGCTCACGGAAGACGAAATGCTGGGGGCGGTGAAATTCGCCCATGAGAGCATCCAGCCGGTGATAGACTTGATTATCTCTCTGGCGGAAGAGGCGGCAAAAGAACCGTTTGACTTCCAGCCTGCCGACTACTCCGAGCTTTCCGCCGCCATCGCGGCAGCCGGTGAGACGGACATGCGCGCGGCCTTCGCGATCTCGGACAAGCAGGAGCGCACCGCGGCGGTGGCCGCCGCACGCGAGAAGATCATGGAAGCCCTGAACGAGGAGCAGGCGGAAGATCCGAACCTCGGCTCCGCGATGAAAGGTCTTGAGGCCTCCATCCTGCGCGGTGACGTGGTCAAGACCGGTAAGCGGATCGACGGTCGGAAAACCGACGAAATCCGCGATATCGTTTGCGAGACAGGCTTCCTGCCGCGCACACACGGCTCGGCGCTCTTTACCCGGGGCGAGACTCAAGGTCTGGTTGTGACCACGCTGGGCACCGGCGATGATGAGCAATTCATCGACGCGCTGCATGGCAACTTCAAATCTAACTTCCTGCTGCACTACAACTTCCCGCCCTATTCGGTTGGTGAAGCGGGCCGCGTGGGCCCTCCCGGACGTCGTGAAATTGGCCACGGCAAGCTGGCGTGGCGCGCTTTGCAGGCGGTGCTGCCCGCTGCCACCGACTTCCCTTACACCGTCCGCGTGGTCTCCGAGATCACCGAATCAAACGGTTCGTCCTCCATGGCGTCTGTTTGCGGTGGTTCCCTGTCGATGATGGACGCGGGCGTGCCGCTGAAATCGGCGGTGGCCGGTGTGGCCATGGGTCTGATCCTGGAGGAAGACGGCTCTTATGCGATCCTCAGCGACATTCTGGGGGATGAAGACCACCTTGGCGACATGGACTTCAAGGTTGCCGGGACCGAGAACGGCATCACCTCGCTGCAGATGGACATCAAGGTTGCGGGCATCACGCCCGAGATCATGGCGAAGGCCCTCGCGCAGGCGAAAGACGGCCGTCTGCACATTCTGGGCGAGATGAACAAGGCGATCACCGGGGCGGGCGACTTCTCCGTGCACGCGCCGCGCATCGAGACCATGCAGATCCCGACCGACAAGATCCGTGAAGTCATCGGGTCGGGCGGCAAGGTCATCCGCGAGATCGTCGAGGTTTCCGGCGCGAAAGTGGATATCAACGACGAAGGCACCATCAAGATCGCAAGCCCCAACGGCGACTCGATCAAGAAGGCCTACGACATGATCCACTCCATCGTGGCGGAACCGGAAGAAGGCATGATCTACACCGGTACGGTTGTGAAAATCGTCGATTTCGGTGCCTTCGTGAACTTCTTCGGCAAGCGGGACGGCCTCGTGCACGTCTCCCAGATCGAAAACCGCCGCCTGAACCACCCGTCAGATGTTCTGAAGGAAGGTCAGGAAGTGAAGGTCAAGCTTCTGGGCTTTGACGATCGCGGCAAGGTGCGCCTGTCGATGAAAGTTGTCGATCAGGAAACCGGCGAAGAGATCAAGAAAGAAGAGAAAAGCGACGCCTGACCCGGGTTGCTTTTTTTGTACACGCCCCTTCCCTTGAGGGGAGGGGCAGCCAAACACTATTTTAGCGGACGGCCCCGATGACAGATGATCGCGCCAACGCACATTTGAAGGTTACGGTCGCGGCGCTGACGCGGAAACGGCCCGAGATGGTGCGACATCTTCTGGACTCCTGGCGCGATATGCAGCTGCCGGACAAGTGTTCGGTATCCTGCCTGATCGTTGAAAATGACGACACACCCGTCACGCAAGGTATGGTCGAAGGCAACGCCCCCCTCCACGAAAATCTGCCGCTGCACTATGTCCTTGAGGTAGAGGCAGGCATTCCGTTTGGCCGCAACCGCGCCGCGAAAGAGGCAATTGCGAAGCGGTCGGACTTGCTGATTTTTGTCGATGACGATGAAATCGTGGCGCGTGACTGGCTGGTCGAACTGATTGCCGCCTATCGCCAGAGCAAGGCCGTTCTGATCGGCGGGCCGTTGCGGGTGAAAAAGACCGACCGCAAGCTTTCGGTTCTGGACCGCCTCATGGACAGGTGTATCGAGCGGCGCTACCTGCGCAAGGAAACCCGCGCCGCGCGCCGGGCCGATCTGAGCGGCACGCCGGGGGTCACAATCGTCACGAACAACTGGCTGGGCGAAACGGCGCTTTTCGAAGAGCATGGCATCTGGTTCGATGAAAAGATGCGGTTCACCGGCGGCACCGATTCAAAACTCTGTGCCGAGGTGAAATCCGCCGGGTTGCCGACGGCATGGGCAGCAAAGGCCGCGGTCTACGAAGAAATCCCGCTGGAGCGGCTCGCTGTCAGTTACCAGTTCAAGCGCGGACGGGATCAATCCTCCACCAACTATCACCGCAAGCTTGAAAAGGCGCCCTCCGCCAAGTTCAACGTGCTGGTGAGCGTCCCGATCAAGATCGTGATCGTCGCCGGGCTGCTGGTGGCCCTACCGTTTACCGGAGGCCGCACGCTGCTGGATGCGGTGCGGACCAGCGGCTGGATTGCCGGGCGTTTCGACGCCTTGATGGGTCGCCGGTCCGATCTCTACAAGACCATCACCGGCGACTGACCCTTTGGAGCGGCATCCGTTTCATCTGCAACACGACCCCTTTCAGCTGAGGCAAGCCCCCTCCCGGGGGGAGGGTCGATGGCTGGCCGGGTGTACTCGGTAAGGGCGGTGATTCAGATGTTCAGGACGATGCTTTAGTCTGGCTGTTTTGTCATGCGCAGGTAGGGCAGGACGATTTCAAATTCACCGAACTTTGCCTTGGCATCCTCGTTTGACACGGTGGGCGGGATTACCACGTCCTGCCCTACCTGCCAGTTTGCTGGCGTCGCCACACCCTTGCCGATTGAGACCTGCAAGGCGTCAAGCGCGCGGAGCACTTCGGCAAAGTTCCGACCAACGGTCATCGGATAGGTCATCGACAGTTTCAACTGCTTGTCAGGTCCGATGATGAAGACCGACCGGACCGTGGCACTATCGGCAGGGGTTCGACCATCGGGCAGATAGGCTTCGGCAGGCAGCATGTCGAAGGCTTTCGAGACGGCAAGCCCGTCATCCGCGATGATCGGGAACCCTGCTGTGGCCCCACCCACTTTCTCGATGTCGTCTTTCCACTTCTTGTGGTCCTCGACACCGTCCACGGAGACACCGATCACCTTGGTGTTGCGCTTTTCCCATTCGGCAGCAAGCTGCGCCACGGCCCCGAACTCTGTCGTGCAGACGGGGGTGAAATCCTTGGGGTGGGAAAACAGAATGGCCCAGCTGTCACCGATCCAGTCGTGGAACTGAATTGTTCCGTGGTCCGTCTCAGCCGTAAAATCGGGAACGATGTCGTTTATGCGCAAGCCCATGGTATCCTCCGGTGCAATTTAGCTGTCAGTTATCCGTAGTGCGTCCCAAGCGAATTACCTTGCACGCCCTGGCTTGTCCATCTAGCAGCGCGAAGACATCAGACCAGAAAGCCCTTTAAAGGAGATACCCCGATGCAGGAGAAACGAGAGTTTTACATCAACGGTGAATGGGTCGCCCCCGCGAAAGCGCATGACTTTGCCGTGATCGACCCCTCAACTGAGGAAGAATGCGCGGTCATCTCCCTTGGCGATCAAAGCGATACGGACGCTGCCGTGGCCGCCGCGCGTCAGGCTTTCCCGGCCTGGTCACGCACATCAAAAGAAGAGCGGACCGCGCTGATTAAGCGCCTTGGCCAGGTCTATAATGACCGCGCCGAAGAAATGGCACAGGCGATGTCCTTGGAGATGGGTGCGCCTATCGACATGAGCCGGGCGCAGCAGGTCGGCGCTGGCAGCTGGCATATCGAAGGCTTTCTCGAAGCCTTTGAGGATTTCGAGTTTGAAAGCGATTTCACGGCGACCGAACGCACCATAAAGGAGCCGATTGGCGTCTGCGCGCTCATCACGCCCTGGAACTGGCCGATGAACCAGATCATCCTCAAGACCGTTGCAGCGATGGCAGCGGGCTGCACAATGGTTCTGAAGCCTTCTGAAATAGCGCCGCTGTCGGGTGTCCTGTTCTCCGAAATCGTGAATGAGGCAGGGTTTCCACCGGGCGTTTTCAACATGGTGAACGGCGACGGTGCGGGCGTGGGCAGCCAGCTTTCGGCTCATCCTGATGTCGACATGGTCAGCTTTACCGGGTCGACCCGCGCGGGCATTCTGATCTCGAAAGCGGCTGCGGATACGCTGAAACGCGTGAGCCTCGAATTGGGCGGCAAAGGGGCCAATATCATCTTTGCCGACGCAAGCGACAAGGCGGTCAAGCAGGGGGCGCAGCGGTGCTTCCGCAACACCGGGCAGTCGTGCAATGCGCCGACCCGGATGCTGGTGGAAAAGTCGCGCTACGAGGACGCCGTGCGCGAAGCCACCGAAGTGGCCGAATCTACCAGCGTGGCGCCGGCACAGGAAGAAGGCCGCCACATCGGGCCGGTCGTCTCCGAAGCGCAGTTCGACAAGATCCAGCGGCTGATCGAAGTGGGCATGTCAGAGGCGCGTCTTGTTGCAGGCGGCCTTGGTCGGCCCGAGGGGTTGAACCGCGGCTACTACGTGAAACCCACTGTCTTTGCCGATGTGAACAACCAGATGACCATCGCGCGTGAAGAGATCTTTGGCCCCGTCTTGTCGATCATCCCCTTTGAGACGGAAGAGGAAGCCATCGAGATCGCCAACGACACACCCTATGGGCTGACCAACTACGTGCAGACCGAAGACACGGAGAAACGCAGGCGCGTGGCGCGTCAGCTTCGGTCGGGCATGGTCGAGACAAACGGTGCCGGGCTGGCCAAAGGCTCTCCCTTCGGTGGCTACAAGCAGTCCGGAAACGGGCGTGAGGGCGGCCTCTACGGCATCGAGGAATTCCTTGAGATCAAGGCCGTGTCGGGATGGGCGGCTGAGTAAACCCTTTCGCTCGCAACACAGGAAAAGCCGCCGTGCAGCGGCTTTTTTTGTTCCAGAGCTATGGTGCAGTTCAGGCTGGAACGGTGTGCAAGGCCTCGCGCATCTGGACAAAGTGTTTGTCCCATCCGTTGTCCAACGCCAGGATAAGATCAAAGGCATCGGCACCTGCGGGCAGGCCTTCATGTTCCAAGATCAGTTTTGTGCCGCCGGGGACCTCAGTCAGCGTCCATTTCACCAGACTTGTGGCATCCCCCATCGGTTTCACCGTGAACGTGTATTCAAGGTACTCCGGCTTGCGCGCGACCAGCACATCGCCCCATATCAGCAGATCACCGCTTTCAGTACCAAAGAGCTCAAGCTTGTCGCCCTGTTTGAGCGGTGCTTTCGGCGCATGAAACCATCTTGCGAGTTTGTCCGGCTCGGCCAGGAAGGCCCAGACCTCATCTCGCGTGGCGCGCAGGAAGATGGTTTTTCGTAAAGCTTGCGTGGTCATTTTGCATCCCTTTCGATTGCGGTTTTCAATGCGGACAGGCGGTCGTCCCAGAAGTCGTCGAAGAAGCTTAGCCAATCGAGCACGGGTTTGATGCCCGAGGGGCTCAGCGAGTTGACGCGTTCCCGGCCCCGGGTCTGCACCGTGATGAGACCGCCGTCCGACAGCACCGTCAGGTGCTTTTTGACGGCGGCGCGGGTCATGTCGAAGTTGTCTGAGACTTCGGCAATGGTCAGGTCGCGGTCCCGCAACATCAGCAGGATTCCGCGACGTGTGGGGTCGGCAAGCGCTCGAAACGTGGGCTGTTCTACTGGCATAGCGCCTCCTTTATGATACCATATGGTATCTCTTTTATGAAACCATACGGTATCATGTCAAGAGCGCCTTGACCGCAAGAGGGGCGTCAGAACGGGGCGGGTGTCCGAATTTTCATGGAGCGTCCGCCATTCGGATGCTTGAAGCGCAGCTCTTCCGAATGCAGCATCAGGCGCGGATACTCCCTTGCCGGACCCGTTGCATAGAAAGGATCGCCGAGGATCGGGTGGCCCAAAGCCAGCATATGGACCCTGAGTTGATGGCTGCGCCCGGTGCGCGGGTGCAACCGGATGCGAGAGGTCTCGCCATCGGTTTTCAGCACCCGCCAGTCCGTTTGCGCGGGCTTGCCCGTGTCGTGACAAACCATCTGGCGCGGGCGGTTTGGCCAGTCGACGATGAGAGGCAGATCAACCGTCCCCGTTTTCCCGGACAGGACCCCCCAGACGCGCGCGACATAGGTCTTCCGGGTCATGCGTTTTTCAAACTGCAACCCGAGATGTCGTTGCGCATGGGGCGTCAGGGCAAAGATCATCACGCCGCTGGTATCCCTGTCCAGCCGATGCACCAGCAGCGCGTCGGGGAAGGCCGTCTGCACGCGGGCCATCAGACAGTCGGCAAGCTCCGGCCCCTTGCCCGGGACCGACAGCAACCCCGCCGGTTTGTCAACCAGCAGGACGTCCGCGTCTTCGTGCAGCACGACCAGGGGGTCATCAGGCGGGGCATATTCAGCGCTCATCCCGCCTGATCTCAGATGTCACGCCCAAGCGCAAGCGTCAGGCTTTGACGCGCTCTGCCCCGGGGTCATACATCGGCTTGAGCGAGACTTCTGCCGCGACACGTGTCCCGGCCACGTCGATCTCGTAACGGGAGGCCAGTACTTCGGCCGCGGTCTCGCCTTTGCAGGGCACATACCCCAGACCCATCGCAGCCCCGAGGCTGTGCCCATAAGCGCCGGAGGTCAGGAAGCCCACGATCTCCCCATCCCGCAGCACCGGCTCATTGTGGTAGAGCAGCGGTTCTGGATCGGTCAGTTTGAATTGCACGAGACGCTTTTCCAACCCGGCGTCCTTTTTGCGCAGCACGGCCTCTCGCCCGATGAAATCAGGCTTGTCGGTCTTGACCGCAAAGCCAAGTCCGGCCTCCAGAACATGATCCTCGCAGGTAATGTCATGGCCGAAGTGGCGGAACCCTTTTTCGATGCGGGCGCAATCCATCATGTGCATGCCGCAAAGCTTGAGGTCCATGTCCTGTCCAGCCGCGTGCAGAACCTCAAACGCGTGGGCAGCCATGTCGGCGGAGACATAGACCTCCCACCCCAGTTCGCCCACATATGTGACCCGGTGCACGCGGGCGAGGCCCATGCCCAGCTCGATGTCCTGCGCGGTGCCAAAGGGGTTCGCGTGATTGCTGAAATCTGCGGGCGAGACCTTTTGCAACAGCTTGCGCGCGTTCGGCCCCATGACCGCCAGAACCCCTTCGCCGGCGGTGACATCGGTGATGACCACGTTGAAGTTCCCTGCGTGGCGCTGCATCCAGGTCTGATCCGCAAGCCGCGTGGCCGCCGGTGTCACCACGAGGAAAGCCGTTTCCGACAAACGCGTGACCGTCACATCTGCCTCGATCCCGCCGGTTGAGTTCAGGAACTGGGTGTAGACGATCCTGCCCACGGGCACGTCATATTGGCCACCGCCCACATGGTTCATGAAGGCCACGGCATCGCGCCCCTCCACCCGAATCTTGCCAAAGGAGGACATGTCATACATGCCGACATTGTTCCGGATCGCGGCGACTTCCCCGGCCACGTTGTCAAAGAAATTCTGACGTTTCCAGGAATAGGCGTAACTCGGCTCCTGCCCGGGACGGGCGAACCAGTTGGCCCGCTCCCACCCTGCAAGCTCACCCATCACCGCGCCCTGCTCCAGCAGGTGCTGGTGGAAGGGCGTGCGACGGACCCCGCGTGCGGTCGCCTTCTGGCGATAGGGAAAATGGTCCGCATAAAGCAGGCCCAGCGTTTCCCTGGACCGTTCAAAGAGATAGGTCTTGTTCCCTTGAAAGGGCTGCATGCGGCTGATGTCCACATCTCCCAGATCAAAGGGTTTTTCACCCGCGTCCATCCACTGGGCCAAGGCCATCCCCGCGCCGCCCGCAGACTGGATACCGATCGAGTTGAAACCCGCCGCAACCCAGAAATTGTCCAGCTCCGGCGCAAGGCCCAGGTGGTAGGCGTCATCGGGCGTAAAGCTCTCGGGCCCGTTAAAAAAGGTGTGGATGCCCGCTTCCGCCAGCATCGGCAAGCGCTCGACCGCAGCCTCAAGGATCGGCTCGAAGTGATCGAAATCTTCGGGCAGTTGATCGAACTCGAAATCGCCGGGGATACCTGCCATCCCCCAGGGTTTGGCATTCGGCTCAAAAGCGCCCAGCAGCATCTTGCCCGCGTCTTCCTTGTAGTAGGCACACTCATCCGGCACCCGGAGGACCGGCAGTTGTTTCAGCCCGGTGATGGCTTCGGTCACGATGTAGAAATGTTCACAGGCATGTAGCGGGACGTTGACACCCGCCATGCGGCCCACTTCATGCCCCCACATGCCGCCGCAGTTGACCACCATATCCGCCTTGATGTGGCCGCTCTCGCCGCCCTGTTCCCAGTCGACGCCTGTGACCCTGCGGCCCTCCCGCGCAATCTTCGTTACCCGCGTACGCTCGATCACCTGCGCGCCGTTCTGCCGCGCGCCCTTGGCCAGCGCCAACGCGATATTGGCCGGGTCGCCCTGCCCGTCCTTGTCCAGATAGACCGCCCCCGTCACATCCGCGATATTGAGGTGTTCGTACCGCGCCTTGACCTCCTGCGGTGAGATTTCCTCGACCTCGACCCCGAAGGCACGCGCCATGGCCGCCTGGCGATAAATCTCTTCACGGCGCTCTTCGGTCAACGCGACCGTGATCGAGCCGCAGCGTTTGAACCCGGTCGCAACGCCCGTTTCCGCTTCAAGGTTGCCGTAAAGTTCCTGACTGTATTTGGCGAGCTTGGTCATATTGGCCGTGGCGCGCAATTGAGCGATCAACCCTGCCGCATGCCAGGTCGTGCCGGACGTCAGCTGTTTGCGTTCCAGCAGGACGATGTCTTTCCAACCCTGTTTTGCGAGGTGATATGCCACCGAGCAGCCGATCACGCCGCCGCCAATGATAACGGCGCGTGCCTGAGATGGAGGGTGTGCCATGTGTCGTCTCCGTTCGGAAAAGAGCCTTTGCTCAGATAATTGAATGTCCGGCGGCCAGCAGCCGCGACTTGATCTCTGCGATATGATCCGGACCCACTTCGCAGCAGCCGCCGACGATCTTGGCCCCAGCCGCCACCCACTCCATGACGTAGCCGGCATAGGCACGCGGCCCCATGTCCCGGCGCGCTTCGAGCGTGTCGACCGTCGGTTTCTCCTGAAGGAAGTCTTCGGTGATCTGCACAAAACCGTTCGCATAGCCGCCATAGGGCTTTCCCGCACGGGCAAGGATCGGCAGGGCGCGGGTCACGGCCTCGGGGGCTGAGCAGTTGATGAGCACCGCATCTGCCTGCCCCGCGATGGGCAAGACGTCCTCCAGTGGTTCACCGGATCGAAGCTGCGTGCCGTCGCGATCCGAAACGGTCAGGGCCAGCCAGACCGGCAGGTCGGTTTCGCGCGCGCCCGCCAGCGCATCGCGTGCATGCGCCACGGAGGAAACCGTTTCAAGGATCAGCAAATCACAGGAAGGGGCGAGCAACCCCGCCACTTCCGCGAACAAGGGCACTGCCACCTCTGAGGCTGGGTGCAGGTCCGGGCGGTAGCTGGCCGTCAAAGGGCCAATGGCCCCGGCAATGCGCCCCGCCCCAAAGGCCTTGCGGGCCGCTGCGGCCTCTTTCAGGGCGTGTCGGTGCAGCGCCTCGAAGTTGTCTTCCAACCCTGTCCCCACCAAGCGGTCATGATGGATCGCATAAGTATTCGCCGTAGCGATTGTGGCGCCTGCGTTGAAGTAATCCGCGTGCACGGCCTCAACGAGACCCGGGTGGTCGATCATCACTTGCGTGGACCAGAGGGGCGTGGGGCGATCCCCGGCGCGGCGCACCAGTTCCTGCCCCATGCCACCATCGAGAAGGATCACCTCGCTCATGCACGCAGTCTTTCGTTCTGCGGATCCCAGAGCGGCTGATCCGGCTGGACAACGGCCCGACAGCGCTGACCGTAGATTTCCACCTCGACCTCGGTGCCCGGTTCGGTCAGGTCCTTGCGCAACATGCCAAGCGCCACCGATCTGTTCACCCGGTACCCCCAGTCGCCGGAGGTCGTTTCGCCCACAACCTCGCCATTGAGGTAAAGCGGGGCCATATAGGGCGCGTCCTGCTCCGGCGCGTCCACGACCAGCGTGACGAACTGCTTTTTCACACCTTGTTGCTTTTCGGCCAAAAGGGCTGCCTTGCCGGGAAAGTCCTGCGGTTTGTCAAAGCGTATGAATCGCTCCAACCCGCCTTCGAGCAGCGAGTAATCCGTGGACAGATCGCCCTTCGAGGCGCGATACCCTTTCTCGATCCGCATGGAGTTCAGCGCGTACATCCCGAAGGGGACGGCACCGGCCGCCAGTACCGCTGCGTAGAGTTTCGGGATATCGGCCACGCGGGCGTGAATTTCCCATCCAAGCTCGCCTGCGAAGCTGACGCGCAGCAAACGGCATTTACACTCTGCCGTGGTGGTTTGCTGATGGGTGAGCCAGCCCAGCGACAGATCAGCGTCGGTGCCCATGCTCTGAAAGAGATCACGAGACTTCGGCCCGGTGACGATGAGGGTCGAATACGCCGTTGTCACGTCCGTCAGCGTCACGCCCTCTGGCAGACCGGCCCGCCAGAGCACCTCGAAATCATGCCATTGTGCGGTGGCCGCAGTAATCAGGAGAAAATCATCCTCGCCATGGCGGATCACGGACATCTCGGTGAGGATGCGCCCGCGACTGTCCGGGAAATACGCCAGATTCAGGCGCCCCACTTTGGGCAGGCTGCCCGCGATGCGCCCGCGCAGCCATTCCGCGGCACCAGCACCGGTCAGTTCGAAACGCGAGAACCCGCAGAGGTCGAGCACACCAACACCGTCACGCACCGCCTCGACCTCTTCCTTGACGCGCGCCGCCCAGGGCCCGTTGCGGTCCCACGTGTGGGTCGCCTCCTCGGAGGTATCGTCCCCCGGTTTGGCGAACCAGTTGGCGCGCTCCCACCCGTTGTAGGCCCCCATCTGACCGCCCAGTTCCACGATCTTGTCGTGCACGGGCGACAGCTTCTTGTCACGTCCCGCAGGCCATTCATGGTGCGGGAAGTGCATGGCGTATTCATGGCCGTAGGTTTCCAGCGCCTTGGACAGGCAGTAGTCATGATCTGCGTAATCGGTGTAGCGGCGCGGATCGACGGCCCACATGTCCAACTCGGTCTCGCCATGCATGATCCATTCACTGAGCACCTTGCCCGCGCCGCCACCCTGCGCGATCCCGAAGGTGAAGCTGTGGCCTTCAAAGGCGTTCTTCACCCCCGGCATCGGGCCAATCATCGGCAGCCCGTCCGGCGCGTAAGGGATGGGCCCGTTGATGTTGCGCCCCACCCCGGAGGTGCCGAGCAGCGGCAACCGGGCCATGGCGTCTTCGATGTAGTATTCCAGCCGCTCCAGATCGTCGGGGTAAAGCTGGAAGGAGAAATCCTCCGGCATCGGATCCTCGGGCGTGACCCAATGCGCCTTGCAGTTACGCTCATACGGGCCGAGGTTCAGGCCGGTTTTTTCCTGCCGCAGATAGTAGGATGTATCCACGTCGCGGATCATCGCGACCTTCTTGCCGTTCTCCTTGGTCCAGGCTTCCAGTTCCGCGATGGGTTCGGTCAGGAAGTACTGGTGGGACATCACCACCATCGGCACGGTGCGCCCGCCAAAGGGCTTGAACATCTCACCGACGCGCTGCGCGTAGTATCCCGCGCAGTTGGCGACATATTCACAACGGATGTCGCCCTTCTCGGTCTTCACGATCCACTCATCCCCGTCCCGGTCAATGCCTGTGACCGGGCAGAACCGTTCGATCCGCCCGCCGGCGTCGCGTGCCCCTTTGGCCAGCGCCTGTGTCAGTTGCGCGGGGTCGATATCACCGTCCAGCGGGTCCCACATGCCGCCTGCCAGATCATGGGTTTCCATGAAGGGGTTGTATTGCTTCAACTCTTCGGGCGTGCAGATATCCATTTGCAGACCCTGCGCCCGGCCCATGCCCGCGACTTTTTCGAACTCCTGCATGCGTTCTTTGGAATGCGCAAGCCGCACCGCACCGGTGACGTGGTAGTTCATCGGATAGTCCACGTCCTCGCCAAGCGTGCGGTACATGGCAGCGGAATAGCGCTGCATGTTCATCACCGCCCAGGAGCCCGCGAAATTCGGCACGTTGCCGGCAGCATGCCAGGTCGACCCGGCGGTCAGTTCGTTCTTTTCCAGCAGGATGCAGTCCTTCCACCCGGCTTTTGCCAGGTGATAAAGCGTCGAGGTTCCCACGACCCCGCCGCCAATGATGACGACCCGCGCGGTTGTTGGAAAGTCTGCCATGTCAATTCTCCCTTTGCGGCTCTTCGGCCGCGATTGTGTAGTAGTCGCCCTTGTCGGCGGTATGGATGTGGCCGCGCAGGTGCAGCCCCGTCGGCCCGTCGATGGAACCGGTCGAGAAACAGGTGAACCCGTCGTCCTCATGCTCCCAGAAAAGCGCTGACCCGCAGGTGGGGCAGAACCCCCGCCTGGCTTTCTCGGACGATTGATACCAGCGGACCTCACCGGTTATCTTCAGCGCACCCTCCGCTACATAAGAAGACGCCCAGACGTGACCCGATTGCTTGCGGCACTGGCTGCAATGACAGGCTGCCGGTGCGCCGGGGTCCCCCTGGGCCTCGTATGTCACGGCACCGCAAAGGCAGCTTCCCTTCAGCATGTCACGCCCTCCCCGGGGTGGTCGACGCACCCAGCAATAAGCCGTAGATCACGAAACAGGCGGCAAGGAGCCGACGCACCCAGACATGGAACACGGCTCCCAAAGCCGCGCGGCCCAGCCCGGCCCCTATCGCAGTAAACCCGGTGTAACTCAGCGCGGTGAGGGTCAGCGCGGTGGGCACGATCACGGTCATCTGCTGCCAGATCGGCACATCCGGTTGTACAAATTGCGAGAACGCGGCGAGATAGCCCGCGACGCTCTTGGGGTTGATCGTGGCGATGGCAAGCGCGTGAAAGTAGACGGATTTCGCAGGCTTGTCCTTGATCGGCACCGGTTTTCTTGCCGTGATCCAGCCGCGAACGCCAAGGTAGATCAGAAAGCCCGCGCCAATCAGCTTTGCGATGAAGAAGCCCGTGGGGGACGCGGCGATCAAGGCGGTAATCCCAAGCGCCGACAGGATCAGAAATGCGGTGGCCTGTGTCAGGATGGCCAGCACACCGACCATGGCTTTGGCAAACCCCAGGTGCATCCCGTTCTGGATGCAATTGACGGCATTTGGCCCCGGTGTCGTCACGAAGACCAGCCAGAACAGCGCGAATATGATCCATGTCTCAAAACCCATCAATAGACCGGTGGGGCAATGACCCAGATGGCAACAGCGGGCGCGTCATAGGGGTTGGCCCAGCGAAAGGCTTCACCGCGAATGCGAAAGCTGTCTCCGGGATGGATCGTGTGGGTCCTGCCCGCAATCTCGATATCGAGCTTGCCCGACACAAGGTAGCCCACCTCTTGCGTGGGGCGGCAGACCGTCTCGGTGATAGAACTGTCCGGCGCAAAGGTGGAATGCACCATCTCGAAATCATCGGTAAGGTCAGGCGACAGAAGTTCTTCCACCAGTCCTTCGATGGACGATCCGATGGGGCGGCGCGTCATGTGCCGGACGACGTAGCCCGCTTCATGGGCGGGGGCCGCAGAATGGCGAAACAGCATGGACACCGAAACCTCCAGCAGCGCCGCAATCCTGCGCAGGTCCGCAATCGACGGATCGGATTTGTCCCGTTCGACCTGGCTCAGCCATCCGACCGACCGGCCAAGTTGATCCGCCATGTCCGCAAGGGTCAGACCACGCGCCTTGCGAAGCGCCCGCAAGTCCGCACCCAAGGTCTTTGGCTGATCCGGTTGGCTGTGTTGCATCGAATGAAAATTCCCCCACTTTTTTCACGATGCCTGAGTCGCATGAAAAAAGCCAGAAATTTTTCACCGACCGGAGGCAACATCTCAGAGCGCTGGCGCACTCGCTTGCTCTGTTGCCCGTGCGCGGCAGTAAACCTCATCAGGTCCGGGCAAAGACATCTGACAGAATGCGGGAGAGTGCTTCGGCATCTGACGGGCGAAACGCATCCGGCTGATCGCTGTCGATGTCAAAGACCCCCAGCAGCGCACCTGATGCATCCTCGACCGGCAGCACCAGTTCGGACCGCGTTGATGATGAACAGGCGATATGCCCTCGAAACGCATCCACATCCGCAACGATCTGGACCTCGCGCGTGCGGGCCGCTGCCCCGCAGACCCCGCGTGAGAAGGGGATGACAAGGCAGCCGTGGCCGCCCTGATACGGCCCGATCTTGAGCGTCTCGGGTGCCGTCACACGGTAAAACCCGGTCCAGTCAAAGCGGTCATCCGCGTGATGCACCTCGCAGGCGACCGTCGCCATCAGCGCCACGACATCGTCCTCACCAGCGGTCAAGGCGGCGATGGATTTGCGCAATGCACCATAGTCAGCTTTCACAGAGTCATAACCTCTTCCTCCGGGATCCCCAGTCTTTCGGCGTCACTCACGTTCAAGGGCAATGGCCGTTGCCTCGCCGCCTCCGATGCAGATCGCCGCGACTCCTCTCTTGGCATTGCGGTGTTCCATCGCGTTCAGCAGCGTCACCATGATCCGCGCGCCGGAGGCCCCGATGGGATGCCCTAAAGCACATGCGCCGCCGTTCACGTTCATGATCTCATGTGCAATGTTCATTTCCTGCATGAAGGCCATAGGCACCACGGCAAAGGCCTCGTTCACCTCCCAAAGATCGACGCTCTCCACCGCCCAGCCGATCTTGTGCAACAGCTTTTGGGCCGCAGGCACTGGCGCGGTTGTAAAGAGCCCCGGCTTCTGCGCGTGGCTCGCATGACCAACGATGCGCGCGCGCACCTCGGCGCCTTGGGCGCTGGCCTCGTCTGCCGTTGTCAGGAGAAGCGCCGCAGCCCCGTCAGAAATCGAAGAGGAATTGGCAGCCGTCACTGTCCCGCCGGAGCGGAACGCGGGCTTGAGATGCGGGATCTTGTCCGGGCGGGCAGAGGCCGGTTGCTCATCGGCGCTGACTGAGAGTGTCGCTTTCCGGGACAGCATCTCGACCGGCGTGATCTCTCGGTCAAAAGCGCCATTTTCCTGAGCCTTGATGGCGCGCGCCAAGGAGGCCAGTGCATATTCATCCTGCCGTTCCCGCGTAAACTGGAATGCCTCCGCGCAATCCTCGGCATAGGTGCCCATCAGGCGGCCCGGTTCATAGGCATCCTCCAGCCCGTCAAGAAACATGTGATCCACCACGGCGCCATGGCCCAAGCGCGCCCCGCCCCGCATTTTGGGCAACAGATACGGCGCCTTGGTCATGCTTTCCATACCGCCAGCAACCATTGTGTCGCATTGCCCGAGGGCGATCTGGTCGAAGGCATTCATTGCGGCCTTCATGCCCGAGCCGCACATCTTGTTGAGCGTCGTTGCTGGCACGCCCTCGCCCAACCCGGCCGCGAACCCCGCCTGCCTTGCCGGTGCCTGCCCCTGACCCGCTGGAAGGACACAGCCCATGACAACCTCGTCAACCGTCTCCACCCGCGCCTCGGCAAGCGCCTGACGGATTGCATACCCTCCCAGTTGCGCGGCGGTCAGAGAGGAAAAAACTCCCTGAAAACCGCCCATTGGCGTTCGTGCAGCACCCGTAATGACCACATCTCGCATCAGTATACTCCAGCGTCATTCAATCAAATCGTAAGGTTTGCAGACTACGGATGATCCCGTATCAGTTTTCCGGAGTTTATAATGGAACTTGCTAGCAAAACAGAAGAGCAGTTGTGCATCGTTTCCGTTGAAGGGTCGCGCATCGACGCAGCGGTTGCGATTGAGTTCAAGGATGCCATGCGGGTTCAGACGGACAGCGCCCCCGATCTTGTGGTGCTGGATCTGAGCAAGGTCGACTTTATCGATTCCAGCGGACTTGGGGCCATCGTTGCCGCGATGAAACATATGGGTCAGGACCGAAAACTGGCCCTTGCCGGCCTCACACCAACGGTTGAGCGGGTGTTCAAGCTCACGCGCATGGACTCCGTCTTCAGCGTTTTTCCAACCCTGGAAGGCGCATTGGCGGAGTTGAAAACACAATGATAGAGCCTGAAGACGCCACTGCGTCAGGGGGCATTCAACTCCCTCCGTTCAGTTTCGTGGTCCAGAGCGGGCAACTGGCGGTCCGGGAAGCCCTGGGCAAATTCTTCGATCAGTTGGGGCCGCTCAACCTCGGTGCCGAGGAAAAAGGAACGGTGGAACTTGTCCTTGCAGAAGCCCTCAACAACATCGTCGAACACGCCTATCCCGAACCCAACCAATCCGGTCCGATCTGCGTCGACTGCGCTCATGAATCAGGCGGGCTTGTCGTGGACATCAAGGATCAGGGGCGCGCCATGCCGGATGGAAAACTGCCTTTGGGGCAATTGTCCTCTCTGGATGTAGAGTTGGAAGACCTGCCGGAAGGAGGCTTTGGCTGGTTCCTCATTCAGCATCTGGCCAAGGACGTAAGCTACGTGCGTGTCGGCAGTGAAAACCATCTGCGCATGCGTCTTGCGATCGGGTCCTTTCGACCGGCATGAAATAGGTTGCCGACCATTTCAGCCTTATTAATTCCCCATTCTTCCCTCAAAGCGCCAAGAAGCGATCATATTGCCGCCTTCTTCAACCTGCATAAATCGGCTTGTAGCTGCAAATAGCTTCCCTCGGCGCTGCGTGTAATAGCCCCCACCCAGTGCGCAGCGTCGAGGACTTCCTCAAGCCAGACCATCGACGCAACAGCGCCGGTGTTTCTGTTCAGTCCGCAAGTCTGATCCCGGCTCCCCACGTTGTACCCGCAGCCGCTGATACCCCGGCCCCGATGCACCAAGAACGGGATGTTCCGGGCAGGCTGAGCGATCAGGCAATGGTAAATCATCACGGGCGGCGAAGTGTCCGCAAGGACAGTTGCGCCCCTGTGGCAAGACCGCGTGTGGTGTCAATTCAACTGAAAATGCAACGGGTAGGCCCCGTTCTGGAAAGGCCCGAAAAGGTCGGGTATGTCGGGGTGATCCACGGGCTCACCTGAATAGTCCGCGACGAGGTTCTGCTCCGACACATAGGCGACATAGTAGCTTTGGTCGTTCTCGGCGAGCAGATGATAAAAGGGCTGTTCCTTCGACGGGCGGCTGTCCTCTGGGATCGCTTCATACCATTCTTCGGTATTTGCAAACTCCGGGTCCACATCAAAAATTACCCCGCGAAACGGGTGTTTCTTGTGTCGGACAACCTGGCCCAGATGATATTTTGCACGCGTTCGTATCATTACATTGCAGCCTCTTCCCTGCGTTAGTAGACGTTTCAGGGCACCTTTGTCCAACCCTTGGGCGCTAAAAAAGAGGAAACAAACTGTGAACCTTGCGCTGACAGTGCTGGAAATCGTGGCACCTGTGTTCCTGTTGGCAGCGGTCGGTTTCACATGGGTCAAATGCGGGATCGAATACCGCATGGCGTTCGTCACGCAAATGGCCATGACCCTGTCCCTGCCTTGCCTCGTCTTCGTCTCGCTCATGCAAACCGAGATCGAACGCACGGCACTTGCGGCACTGTCCTTCGCGAGCATTGCGGCCTATGGCGCGATAACCGTGGTGATGCTGGGTCTTGTGGCACTGCTCCGCCTGAACCGGCAGACCTTTGCCGCGCCCTTGATCTTTGGCAACACCGGCAACCTCGGGTTGCCGTTGGCGCTTTTTGCTTTCGGCGACGTGGGGCTGAGCTATGCCATCGTTGTCTTTGCGATCATGGCGATCTGGTCCTTTACCTTCGGAGTCTGGCTGGTCGCGGGGGCGGGATCATTTGGAAAGGTGCTGCGCGAACCGCTGGTCGGGGCGACCCTCTTGGGCGCTTTGTTCTTGTGGCAAGGGTGGAAAACGCCGGTCTTCCTGACCAACACGCTCGACCTGATTGGTCAGATGGTGATCCCGCTCATGCTCATCACCCTTGGCGTTGCTGTCGCACGGCTGAAGGCAGGTGGGTTGTTGCGCGCCACAGGCCTGAGCCTTGTAAAACTGGTCATCTGCGTCGGCGTCGCCTGGTTTGCGGGCGATATGTTTGAGCTTGAACCCGTGGCCTTTGGCGTATTGGTCTTGCAGGTTGCCACGCCGGTTGCCGTGACCTCCTACATGCTGGCGGAAAAATATGGCGCAAAGGCAGAGGATGTGGCGGGGCTGGTCGTTGCTTCCACCTTGATGTCGGTCGCAGCGCTGCCCGTTCTGCTGGCGATGGTTTTGTAGAAATCGTGAATTCCCAACACGGTAGAATTGCGGTATCCTCAGGAACAATAAAAATACAAAAAAGCGAGAGGCAGATGAGCAGAACTCTTCGCGCTATGGCAATTGTGCTTCTGGTGGCTTCCTGTGGGGGCGGATCAGGCACGGCACCACGCAATCTGGATGATGCGTGCAGCATTGCCAAACAGCGCCCGGAATACATCAAGGCGTTCCAGCGCACGGAACGTAAATGGGGTGTGCCTGTGCATGTGCAGATGGCCACCATGCATCAGGAAAGCCGTTTTGTCAGCAACGCGCGGACGCCCCACAAATACGCCCTTGGGGTGATCCCCATGGGTCGGGTGTCAAGCGCCTACGGGTATTCGCAAGCGCTTGACGGGACATGGGATGACTACCAGCGTTCCACGGGCAAGCGCTTTGCCAAACGGGACCGCATTCGCGATGCGTCCGATTTCATGGGCTGGTACATGAACATCAGCCGCGAGCGGAACGGCATCCCCTTGTATGACGCGCGCAACCAGTATCTGGCTTATCACGAAGGTCACACCGGCTATGCCCGCGGGAGCTATAACCGCAAGTCGTGGCTGTTGAACGTGGCCAACCGGGTGGACGCGCGCGCGAACCTTTATCAGGCCCAACTGGCGACCTGTAACCTGCGGTAAGACTAACGGTCGTTGCGCCTTTCGCGGCTCGGGTCAAAAAGCGAGCTCGGCAGGGAAAGGCCCGTCTCGAAAGTGCCCAGTTCCACTTTGGTTCTGCCGCCTGCCGCATCATGGATGACCCATTCCCGAAGCCGGGTCGGGTTGTCGGTGAACGTCAATTCGATGAAGCCGTTCTCGGGGTTGTCCGGATCAGCAGCGGTGACGATCGTGGCAGTCCCATCGAACTCCGCCTGACGCACCATGTTGGCGCGGGTCAGGTCGATGTTGCGCCCCAGGATCAGCGACAGGGGCGTGCGGCGCAGCGGATAGGTTTCCGGCAGCTGGTTGGATTTGCGGTCGATGATATAGACGGCAGAGGCTGCGGCAATCACAAGCGCCTGCTCGGGCGGATCATACTCGAAACGCATGCGGCCGGGCCGACGGATATAGAGCGTGCCGGTGCTCACCGACCCGTCGTCGTTGATCTGGCGAAAGTCGGACTTCAGAGTCGTCAGGCTGTTGAGATAGGCGGAAATCTCGGCCAGCGACAGCTGTTCTGCGGCGCTCGCCACACCTGACCAGAAACACAAGCAAAGAAACATGACACGACGCGCGATAGTGCTCACAGCGGAACCTCGTTTGGTTTTTCCTGAAGAGGCACATAAGCAAATCGGGCGCGCTATGCGATATCACATGGCGCGCCCGATCAGATTTCCGCTGATTTTATTGCTCAGGGACGAGGATTTCGCGCTTGCCCACGTGGTTCGCCTGCGACACCAGGCCCTGTTCTTCCATCTGCTCCACAAGGCGCGCAGCCTTGTTGTACCCGATGGCCAGTTTGCGCTGGATGTAGCTGGTGGAGCATTTGCGGTCCTTCAGCACCACCTGCACGGCCTGGTCATAAAGCGCATCTTCACCGTCGGTATTGCCGCCCAAACCAAGCACCGCGTCGATGTTGGTTTCCGCCTCCTCCGAGGGGCCTTCGACGACACCGTTGACGTAGTCCGGTTCCCCAAAGGCTTTCAGGTGGTTGACGATCTCCTCGACTTCCTCATCCGAGACAAATGGCCCATGGCAGCGGGTGATCTTGGCGCCCCCGGCCATATAGAGCATGTCACCCATGCCCAGCAGTTGCTCCGCACCCATCTCGCCGAGGATCGTGCGGCTGTCGATTTTCGACGTCACCTGGAAGGAGATGCGGGTGGGGAAGTTCGCCTTGATCGTCCCGGTGATGACATCCACCGACGGGCGTTGCGTCGCCATGATGAGGTGGATGCCCGACGCGCGCGCCATCTGCGCCAGACGCTGGATGCAGGCTTCGATTTCCTTGCCGGCGACCATCATCAGGTCGGCCATCTCGTCGACGATGACAACGATATAGGGCAGCGCGACGGGCGTGTTCTCTTCCGTCTCGAAGACCGGTTCACCTGTGTCTTCGTCAAATCCGGTCTGCACGGTCCGGGTGAACATCTCACCTTTGGAGAGCGCATCACGCACCCGGCCGTTATAGCCTTCGATGTTGCGCACACCCATCTTGGACATCTTGCGATAGCGTTCCTCCATCTCGCCCACGACCCATTTCAGCGCGACAACCGCTTTCTTGGGGTCCGTCACGACGGGGGAGAGCAGATGCGGAATGCCGTCATACACGGAAAGTTCCAGCATCTTCGGGTCGATCATGATCATCCGGCATTCTTCCGGCGTCAGCTTGTAGAGCAGCGACAGGATCATGGTGTTGATGGCGACGGATTTACCGGAGCCGGTGGTCCCCGCAATCAGCAAGTGGGGCATCTTTGCAAGGTTCGCGACAACCGGGTCCCCGCCGATGTCCTTGCCCAAAGCCAGTGGCAGACGCATGTTGCTGTCGCCGAAATCGCGCGCTGACAGGATTTCGCGCAGCACGACTTTTTCGCGCGTGTCGTTGGGCAGTTCGATCCCGATAACCGAGCGGCCCGGCACCGTCGATACACGGGCCGACAGCGCCGCCATCGAGCGGGCAATATCATCCGCCAGGCCAATCACGCGGCTCGCCTTGAGGCCCGGTGCGGGCTCAAGCTCATACATGGTGACAACCGGGCCGGGGCGCACGGCGACGATCTCCCCCTTGACCCCGTAGTCATCCAGCACGGATTCCAGCATCCGCGCGTTTTCTTCCAGCGCTTCGTCACTCAGGTGCAGACGCGGGATGTTGATCGGGTTTTCCAGCAGGCTTAGCGGCGGCAGCTCATAACCGGGGTGGGTGTCATCAAATGACAGGGCAGGCTGCGCCTCCGCCTGCGCCCGGCGCGAGGGCTGAACCGGCTTGCGGGCAGGCTGCTGGACCACGCGTTTGGGGGCCATGACCGGAATTTCCGGGACCTCAAAGGTGGTTTCCGGCTCAATCAGCATGTCTTGCGGCGCAGGCACAACCGGCTCAGCCGCGTCTTGCTGGGGTTGCGCGGTCAACGGTGGTTCAGCCCGCAGCCCCGGCATTGTATCCAGCACCAGCGGGTCCGGACCACGTCCGCGACCCCGGGTCAGTGGTGCTGTTGTTTGCGTATGTACCGCCGTGCTGCTGCGCACACGCGACTTGATGACATCCGCGATACGCGCCTTGATGCGATCCTCGCCGGGCGCATCCTCCTCGAAATCTCCGGAGAGTTCCGGCTCCACCAGTTCAGCCTCCAGCGGCGGCTCCGCCCGGCGCACCAGCGACGGCATCCGCGCGAACAGCCCCTGTCTCGGCTCTTCTTCAGGGCTTTGGAACATATGCTCCTCTGGAACCGGATCGGGCTCAGCAACCGACTGGGCCTGCGCGCGGCGTTCTGCATGACGCGCGGAGATCGACTGCACACCCGAAACAGCGCTCTGCGCGCCACGACCGATCAGTTGCATCAAAAGCGCATAGATCATCACCAGACCCATCACCAGAAAACGCCCGATGCGGGTGACTTCCGCGCGGGTAAAGCCCGTCACGAAAGCGCCAAATGCGATGATTCCAACCGCCATCAACAAGGACATGATCTTGACCGTCACGGCGGACCCAACAGGCAAGAGCATGAGCAAGGCCCCCATGACCGTGTCGCCGAAAAGGCCGCCCAGACCGAAGCTATGGGTGTCCAGCCAGTTGCCGGCCGGGGTGAGAGTCGCGGCATAGATCGACCCGAAGGCAATGGCGATCGGGGCAAAGATCAACCGGCTCAAAGCACGTTCTTCACCAATGTGCAGGGTGAACCGCAGCCCCCATGCCAAAAGGATGATACCAAGCCCCCAGGCCCCCCATCCGACAATCATGAAAAGCGGTGCCGCAAGTGAGGCCCCGATCCGGCCCATCCAGTTTTGCGCAGGCATATCGGTCGAAACCATCCAGTTCGGGTCATCCGGCGTATAGGAGCCGATCATCGCGCAGGCCATGATCCCAAGCGCAATGAGAACCAGACCGATCAACTCCTTGCCTCGTTTTTCCATCGCTTCGGCCATGTTGCTGTCGAACAATGGGTCGCGACCACGCGTCTGATATGCCATACTCTTTTTACCCTTCATTTTTATCGCGATAGAGACAATCACGGATTAATTCGACGCCCCGTTCCGTCTCCGCTTTTGGGGCCACCATGGCGGCCCTGATATACCCCTGCCCGGGGTTCACACCGTTCCAATCCTGCGCAAGATATCCACCCGGCAGCACCCGAACCCCGGTTTCACGCCAAAGTTTGACCGCTGCCTCTTCGTCATTCTCAACCGGCAGCCATAGAAAGAAACCCGCCTCGGGGCTCGCGTAGCCCGGCACGTTCCCAAGGATGCGGTCGGCGATTTCGTATTTCTCTACGTAAAGCGCGCGGTTTTCCTCAACATGCGCCTCGTCGTTCCAAACTGCTGTCGCAGCCCTCTGCAGAGGGAGCGGCAACGGCGCGCCTGCATAGTTGCGAAGCTGCTTGATCTCGGCGATGCTCTTTGCCCCGCTGGCCACAAACCCGGACCGCAACCCCGGCAGGTTGGAGCGTTTGGAGAGGGAATGAAAGATCACCACCCGGTCGGGATCAGCGCCCATCTCGTGGGCAACCTGAAGCGCACCGACGGGCGGCGTGCCCCGGTAGATCTCGGAATAGCACTCATCCGCAAAGACCTTGAAGTCATACCGCTCTGCCAACGCAATCAGGTCCTGCCAATAGGCGCGCGACGCCACCGCCCCTTGCGGATTTGCGGGGGAACAGATGTAGGCCGCCGTTGTCCGGTTGAGCAGTTCTTCGGGCAAATCCGCGAAATTCGGCAGATGATCCGTCTCTGCCGTGGCAGGCACCATGATCGGGTCCGCCGCCGCGGAAAGTGCCGCGATCATGTAAACCTGATAAAATGGGTTCGGCATCAGAATGGCGGGTTTTTCGCCGCTCTTCGTCTCCGGGCAGAGCGCCATCACCGCGTTATAGAGCCCTTCGCGCGTGCCGTTCAGCGCCATCACCTGTGTCTCGGGATCAAGCCGGACGCCATATCTGCGCTGGATAAATCCGGCGATGGCTTGCTTTAGTTCCGGCGCGCCATCGTTCGGCGGATAGCTGTTGAAGCCTTCCGCGTTCTCGACAATGACATCCGTAACCCATTGAGGAAACTTGTGTTTCGGCTCCCCAATTGTCATATGGATCGTCGGGCCGCCGCCATCGTGCACGTCCAGAAGAGCGCGCAAACGCGGCCATGCGTGAGCCGGAAGGTTCGAAAACCGCTCAGGAAACATCATCAAAAACTGCCTCAGTCGGGATCATTCACGTCCCGTTGTTTCCAAAGTACCCAAGCCAATGGCTTGCGTCCACAAAAAGGCGCAGTTTTAGGGAAAGATGTGGCTTTTAGGCCAAGGCTCTTTCCGCGGCTCTCCCCATGCGCAGCAAAGCAGCTTCCGCCTGAGGCCGCGCCATCATCATGAGGCCGCAACTGGGCACGTCCGTCGGCAATGTGAGCGCACAAAGCCCCATCAGGTTCCCGATCCTTGTATTGCGCAGGGCCATCAGGTTCTCTGACACATAGTAGTCAGGATCAGCGTTCAACCGTGCCAGATCAGGCGGCAGAATAGGCGCTGTCGGCAACAAAACCGCTTCATATCCTGCGGTTGCACGATCGTAAGCCAGCCGTGCGGCGTCCAGTTTTGCCCAAGCAGCCACGTAGTCAGGGCCCGAGAAGTCACGCCCCAGTTCGAAGCGTTTGCGGATTTCATGATACATCGCATCAGGGTTTGCTTCGATCACATCACGCCAGAGCCCGTAGGCCTCAGCGGTATAGAGGCATCCGCTAAGCGGCATTGCTGCCTCGATATCCGGCACCTCGATTTCGCAGATCTCGACACCGCTTTGGGAGAGCTTCGTCACGGCCTGCTCAAAAGCCTGCATCGGTTTGTCCCGCACGTCTTCCAGCGCCACGGTTTTGAGGATCGCCATGCGCTTGCCTGCCAGCGATGCGCCCTCAAGGTCCGCCGCCCTGCCCGTTTCGAGGGCCGCCAGCATCAGGGCCGCATCTTCCACGGATCGGCACAGGGGACCCACCGTATCAAACCGCAGGGCCAGGGGGACAACGCCTTCAAGGCTCAAACGACCTGCGGTCGTCTTCAGGCCCACCAGATCATTCCAGGCGGCAGGGATGCGCACGGATCCACCGGTATCGGACCCGACGCCGATTGCCGCGAGGTCAAAGGCGACGGAAGCCGCAGCCCCCGACGATGATCCACCCGGCACCGCCTTCTCATCATTGATGCAAGGGGGCGTTGCCGTGCTCGGGTTATACCCCAGACCGGAGAAGGCAAGTTCGCTCATATGGGTTTTGCCAAGACAAATCAGGCCCGCGGCTGTGGCATTCGCGACCACCAGCGCATCGCGCTCCGGCACCCGACCCGCCAAAAGACGCGAGCCCGCTTCGGTTCCGCTGCCAGCGGTATCGAAGAGGTCCTTCCAGCTGATCGGTACGCCGTCCAGAAGGGATCGCCGGTCGCCGCTGGCCGCGCGCCCCGCAGCCGAGCGGGCCTCTTCCAAGGCACGATCCGCCGTGACACGGGCATAGATGCGATCCCGAAACGGATGGTCGGCGATGACCCCCAGATAGGTTTCGGTGAGCGCAACCGGGTCGATTTCCCCGGCGCCAATCCCACGGCCCAGTTCCGCTGCCGTCATCTTCAACCAATCCTGCATGTCGCCTCCCGAAACCTCGCAGGAATGGACGGTAGCGACGCAAGCGCGCATGGACAATCCCCCCGCCCCCGCCATATTCACAAGTATGAGTTTCGACACGGAAATTCTGATCGTAGGCGGCGGGTTGAACGGACCGGCCCTGGCCTTGGCGCTGGCCGCGAGCGGGCTGCATGTGACAATCGCGGATGCCCGGCCCTTGGAGACCCTGAAGAAGGCCGGGTTTGACGGGCGCTCCTATGCGATGGCCTTGACCTCGACGCGGCTCCTGCGGGGGATCGGTGTCTGGGAGGCGCTGGAAGACCGCGCCCAGCCCATGCTGGAGATTAAGGTGACGGACGGGCGCGCCGGTGAAGGGCCTTCGCCGTTCTTCATGCACTTCGATCACGCCGAGATCGAGGAAGGCCCGATGGGCTATATGATTGAGGATCGTCACCTGCGTGCCGAACTTCTTAACGCCATGCAGAAAAACGACAAAATCGTTCAGCTCAACGGGGTTGAAGTGCTGGCGCAGAACGTGGACCCCACAGGCGTCACGGCCACCTTGGAGAATGGCAAGGAGTTGCGCACACGGCTTCTTGTCGGCTGTGACGGGCGCGGATCGGGAACTGCCCGCCGCGCGGGCATCACGCGCACGGGCTGGGACTATGGCCAGACCGCCTTGGTCTGCGCGATCACCCACGAAAAACCGCACGGGGGCGTCGCACATCAGTTCTTCATGCCGCCGGGGCCGCTGGCCATTCTGCCGCTCACCGGCAACCGGTCCTCCATCGTGTGGACGGAGAAAACCGCGCAAGCCGCTGAGATCAATGCCCTGAATGACGCCGATTACCTTGACGTCCTGCGCCCGCGCTTCGGCAGCTTTCTGGGGGAGATTTCGCTGACCGGCGCGCGCTTTACATACCCCTTGTCACTCTCCATGGCCAACCAGCTTGTCGCCCCGCGTGTGGCGCTGGTGGGGGATGCCGCCCACGGGGTGCATCCAATCGCAGGGCAGGGATTGAACGCGGGTATTCGCGATATCGCGGCCCTGGCGGAAGTGCTCTCCGATGCGGCGCGCCGGGGCGAGGATATCGGCGCCTCACCGGTTCTGAGCCGCTATCAGGAGTGGCGGAGGTTCGACAATACCACGCTGGCGCTTGCGACCGATGCATTCAACCGTCTGTTTTCAAATGATAATACGCTGGTCCGCACGATCCGGGATATTGGCATGGGCGTCGTGGGGAACCTACCGGGACTGCGCCGCAGCTTTATCCGGGAGGCAGCGGGCCTGACCGGCGATTTGCCCAAACTATTGAAGGGCCAACGCCTCTAATCCAGCACGCGCGCTTCGTCTGTCAGCATCACCGGAATGCCATTTCGGATCGGGTAGGCAAGGTTGGCCGGTGTCGAAATCAACTCCTGCGCCTCCGCATCATATTGCAGAACCGTGTGCGACCGAGGGCAAATCAGGGCTTCAAGCATCCTGCGGTCAAACCCCGGTTCATGTTCGCTCATTGCATGACCTCGGTTTCCTGACCGCCGCGCAGCTGATACTCGAGAAGCGTCACAAGTGTTTCGCGCCGCGTCGGCAATGAGGGCGCCTCCAGCAGCGCCTGTTTATCCTCCGGGTCAAAATCGAGCATCATGGAGAGCGAGTTCACAAGCAATTCATCGTCCGCATCGCGCAGCGTTTCCCAATCCGCCGAGAGCTCGCGCGCATCAAAGTAGCGTTCCAGAAGGCTCAAAAACTCCGACCGGACAAACCCGGTGTCTTTTTCCTCTGGCCCAAGATCGCGGTCGAATCCATCCCAGGTGACGTCGCAGCGGCGGTAAGGCGTAAAGCCTTCGACTTCCCTAGTGACCCGAAAGCGCGAGATGCCGCCGAGAGTAATCAAGTAGCGCCCATCCTCGGTCTCGGAAAACTGCATGATGCGGCCCGCACATCCGATGGCATGCAGCCCGGACCCGCCGCGCCCCGGAACCTCATTGGGTTGGATCATGCCGATCAGCCGGGTCGGTGTCTTGAGCGAATCCTCCAGCATTTGCAGGTATCTTGGCTCAAAGATATGCAGGGGCAGCCGGGATCGCGGCAGCAACAGCGCGCCGGGCAAAGGAAAAATCGGTATTGTGTCAGGCAGCTCTGCGGCTTTTATCATATCTTGCGACTTAGCCCGGTGGCCGCGTCAGGCAAATATCATCGAACTCAGTTTCCGCCGACCGTTCAGCATGATCGGGTCATCCGGCTTGAGCGCATCAAAAATCGTGAAGAGCTGCGCCTTGGCAGCACCCTCGTTCCAGTCGCGATCCCGCCGGAACAGTTCAAGAAGCTGGTCGACCGCACCCTCAACATCCCCATTGGCATGCATCGCCTGCGCAAGATCGAACCGGGCCTGATGGTTGTCGGGGTCAGCCTCGACAGCTGATCTGAGCTCATCGAGCGGCCCCGCGCCTTCCGCCTGCCGCGCAAGTTCAAGCTGTGCAAAGGCGGCCTCAAGCTCGGCGGATTTCGAGATTTCCGCAGGGGCACCATTAAGAATGGCCTCGGCCTGATCCAGCTCTCCCAAGGCGATATGGGCCCGCACAAGGCCGCCGTAGGCACCTGCGTGCTGGGGGTCTTCGCCCAAGACCGCCGCGAAGGTCTGGGCAGCATCGGTCGCGGCCCCTTCGCCAAGCATATCTTCTGCCGCAGCAACCGCATCATCAAGCCCGCCTCCGGGTGCTTCGCCGCCGCTGGCCTTGATGACCCGCTCGACAAATGCCTTGATCTCGGATTCAGGCTGCGCGCCCTGAAAGCCGTCGATCGGCTGCCCTTTGAAAAAGGCATAAACAGTCGGGATCGACTGGACCTGAAGCTGCCCTGAGATCATCTGCGCCTGATCCACATCGACCTTGACCATTTTCACGGCCCCTTTGGCCGCGCGCACAGCGTTTTCGAGCATCGGCCCCAGCGTCTTGCAAGGTCCGCACCAGGGCGCCCAAAAATCCACGATCACCGGAATGGTCTGGGAGGTTTCGACCACATCCGCCATGAACGTGGCCTCGGTTGTGTCCTTGATCAGATCATCTTCCGCCGGGGCCGTCCCGAGATTTAGGTCCATCATGTCATTATCCTTCCGCATGGGCGCTTGGAGTTATATGGGAGGCAACCCGTTTTTTCAAAGGTCAAAACGCGCAAATACCGGGGCATGGTCACTTGGTTTTTCCCAACCGCGCACCTCGCGCAGAATACGGCTGTCGTGGCCTGCATTTGCGATATCCGGCGTGGCCCAGATGTGGTCGAGCCTGCGCCCCTTGTCCGCCGCATCCCAGTCGCGTGCGCGATAGGACCACCAGCTGTAAAGGCGCCCTTCGGGAATATCCTTACGCGTGATATCCACCCACCCCCCGGCATCCTGCGTCTCGGCCAGGTGTTCGACCTCAATGGGCGTGTGGCTGACCACTTTCAGCAGTTTCTTGTGATCCCAGACGTCATCCACGCGCGGGGCGATGTTCAGGTCCCCCACCAGGATCGAGCTTTTCGGCTGTTGGGTGTGAAACCAGTCCCGCATGCCTGTGAGGTAATCCAGTTTCTGGCCAAATTTCTCGTTCACGGTACGGTCTGCAACATCGCCCCCCGCCGGAACGTAAAAGTTATGCACCGTCACGCCGTTTTCGAGCCGTCCGGCGATGTGACGCGCATGCCCCAGATCCGCAAAGTCTTCGGAGCCCGCCTCTTCCATCGGGATCTTCGACAGAATCGCAACCCCGTTGTAGCCCTTCTGCCCCCGCGCCACGACATGCCGGTATCCCGCAGCGGCAAAGGCGTCGAGTGGCATTTTCTCAACCGGGCTCTTGCATTCCTGCAGGCACAACACATCCGGCGCTTCCTCGGCCATGAGCTTGAGCACGATGCCTTCGCGCAGACGCACCGAATTGATGTTCCATGTGGCCAGTGAAAACGCCATGACGCCCCCCGCAGATCAATTTCAGCGGCACAGTAACCAGCCCGGACAGAAGGTGCCATGGGCAGAGGCCGGTTACAGGTGGGAAAACGCCAAAAAAAGACCGGGCACAAGGCCCGGCCAAGTCCAACAGGGAGGTGCATGTCATGACCCGGACATGCGCGGGATAAGAAAGGTGTACCAACAGTTGGTTAATTTATTCTTGATATGGGTCAAGAAAAGTAAAAAATCTTTACGCTATCAAGCGGTATCCACCGGACTCGGTTACCAGAAGGCGGGCATTTGACGGATCCGGCTCGATTTTTTGGCGCAAACGGTAAATATGGGTTTCAAGCGTGTGCGTCGTTACACCGGCGTTGTAGCCCCAAACCTCGTGTAACAGCACATCACGCGGCACCACACCATCGGTGGAACGGTAGAGAAACTTTAGAATGTTGGTCTCTTTTTCGGTCAGCCGGATCTTCTTGTCGTCTTCGGTCACGAGGGTCTTCATGGACGGCTTGAAAGTATATGGCCCAAGCTGGAACACCGCATCTTCGGATTGCTCATGTTGACGCAGTTGCGCACGGATACGCGCCAGCAGCACCGGGAACTTGAAGGGCTTGCTCACATAATCGTTAGCACCCGCGTCGAGGCCCAGGATCGTGTCGGCGTCGCTGTCATGGCCCGTGAGCATCAGGATCGGACTCTTGACCCCTTGCTTGCGCATCAAACGGCAAAGCTCGCGCCCGTCGGTGTCGGGCAATCCCACGTCCAGGATGACAAGGTCGTAAATCGCCTCTTTGGCCCGCACCATCGCATCTGAACCGTTGGCAGCCTCGAAAACATCGAAGTCCTCGGTCATGATCAGCTGTTCGCTCAGCGCGTCGCGCAGATCGTCATCATCATCCACCAGCAGAATTTTCTTCATCTGTGCCATAGGTTCGCTCCCTTCTGTAAACCTAGAGATGTGCATTCCGGGCCTCTGCGGCAAGCAAACCCGGCGTCCGCTCACAGCCTCGTGTTACAAGGCGGTTCAAATGTTTCAATTCCGCGCCAAATGCCCTAGATCAGGACAGCAATTGTCAGGCATTGTAACATCATGAGCTTCGCACCCGATCAGAATGAACGGCTTGCCCGTGCCCGCGCGGACCTGCGTATGGGTGTCCCCGTGGTCATTGACGGGCCACAACCGCTTGTCATTGCTGCGGCAGAAACACTTGATCCCACGCGACTCGCAGATATGCGTGCGTTGTCGGGGGAGACGCATCTGGTCATCACCGAACGTCGGGCGACAACGCTGAAAGCGCGGGCCTATGACGGTGACATGGCACGAGTAAGTCTCCCCGCCGATGCGGATCTGGCCTGGGTGCAGGGGGTGGCCGACCCCGCGAGCGATCTGATGCGCCCGATGAAGGGACCGCTGAGCGCCGCGCGGGGAGGCGATGTCACAACCCAGCGCATCGGCATCCAGCTGGTCAAATCAGCGCGTCTTTTACCCGCCCTCTTGGCAACACCTGTCCAGGCACCCGACGCATTCGCCGCGCGCCATCAGCTGGTTTGCCTCGTCGCATCCGATGTGGCGCCTCTGTTGTCGCAACGCAGCCCGTTGCATCCGGTCATCAGTGCCCGGCTGCCGCTCGAAGTCTCTGAGGCCGGGCGTCTGCACATCTTCCGCCCCGATGACGGCGGCGAAGAGCATTACGCGATCGAGATTGGCCGACCGGACCGCGCCTTGCCTGTGCTGACCCGGCTGCATTCCGCCTGTTTCACCGGGGACCTGATGGGGTCGCTCAAATGCGACTGCGGGCCCCAGCTTCGCGCGGCGCTGGCGCATATGGGGGCCGAAGGCGCGGGCGTTCTGCTTTACATGAATCAGGAAGGGCGCGGCATCGGGCTTGCCAACAAGATGCGGGCCTACGCGCTTCAGGATCAGGGATTCGACACGGTGGAGGCCAACCACCGGCTCGGGTTTGAGGATGATGAGCGGGACTTCCGCCTCGGGTCGGATATTCTCCGCAGCATGGGCTTTTCGAAGGCGCGGTTGCTGACCAACAACCCCCGCAAGGTCGAGATGATGCAGCTCAGCGGGATCGAGGTTGCCGAACGCGTGCCGCTCCATGTGGGCGAGAACCATCACAATGCCGCGTATCTGGCCACGAAAGTTGCCAAATCCGGGCATTTGAAATGACGCCAGATGATCTGGTGCTCACGCCACGGGGGCTGCGGTTTCAGGGCGTGACCTACCCCTGCACCATTGGCAAGACCGGCGTGACCGGACGCAAGCGCGAGGGCGACGGGGCAACGCCGCGCGGCGTGCATCGGCTGGTGGGCATGCTCTACCGACCGGATCGCATCGCGCGGCCCGCGCCCTGGGCGGTGCCGATCAGGCCCGGCGATCTGTGGTCGGACGACGCTGGCCACGAAGACTACAACATGATGGTGCGCGCGCCCTATCCGCACAGCCACGAAACCTTGCGACGGGCGGACCCGCTTTATGACCTGATCCTGCTCACGGATTGGAATTGGCCCTACGCGGTCAAGGGGCGCGGGTCCGCGATCTTTGTTCACCAATTCCGGCGTCCGGGGTACCCGACGGAAGGCTGTATCGCGCTCTCCCGCGCCCATCTGCACGGAATCGCGCCGCGTATTACATTAAAGACGCGGTTGATCGTGCGCTGATCCCGCTCAGGCAGGTACGCGGGCCCCAAAGATCGCTGAGCCGACCCGTATGTGCGTAGCCCCGAATGCGATGGCCTTTTCAAAGTCATTGCTCATGCCCATGCTGAGCCCCTCCAGCCCGTTCCGCTCCGCGATCTTTGCCAGCAGCGCAAAATGCAGCGCGGCTTCCTCATCCACAGGCGGGATGCACATCAACCCACGCAAGGGCAGATCAAGCGCACGCACTTCAGCGATGAATCCATCCGCCTCAGCGGGCAGAACACCGGCTTTCTGGGGTTCCTCACCGGTGTTGACCTGCACAAACAGGTCCGGGCAATACCCCAGCTCCTGCGCCAGACGTGCACATGTCTTGGCGAGCTTCGGGCGGTCCAGCGTATGGATGGACTGGAAAAGCTCAAACGCCTGACGGGCCTTGTTGGTTTGCAGCGGGCCAATGAGGTGCAGGTCGATCCCTTCGTAGGTTTCGCGAAAACCCGGCCACTTGCCTGCCGCCTCCTGCACACGGTTCTCGCCAAAGCAGCGATGGCCCTGCGCCAGCACCGCATCAACCCGCGCGTTCGGTTGTACCTTTGAGACGGCAATCAGATGAACCGATCCGGCAGCGGCCCCCCGTTCCGACTCAGCATCCCTTACCCTGCCCGATATGTCCTCAAGGCTCATCGATTTCCCCCTTGTCGTTTCGGCAATAGATAAGTTCCACACAGATAAGAAAAGGGGCGGACCCGAAGGACCGCCCCGAATTCTGGATGTAATGATCGAATTAGAAGTCGAAGGTTACACCGAGGTCACCAACGCCGTAACCAGCATTGTTTTCACCGAAACCACCACGGAGGGAGACGCCGCCGCCGAGGCTGTGGCGGAAACCGATGCCGTATGCGGTGTCTGTACCGTCAACACCGTTGTCGGAAGCCGCGATACGGATGTCTGTCGCTGCGCCTACAGGAATAACAACGGAGGCACCGACAGATGTATCATCCTGCGCATCGCTGTCACCAACCAAGACGGAGAAACCGACAGTTCCAACTGTACCGCCGAAGGAGGCTGCCCAGAAGTCGTTGTCGCCGGTGGCTGTGTCTGTGCTACCGAATGCGGCACCCACTGCGTAGTCACCAAACTTGTAGCCAGCACCCAGCTGCCATTCGTCTGACCTGGCAGAACCGAGACCATCCTCATCTGCGTCATCGGTGTAAGAAGCAGCAACTGTGAAGTCGCCGACGGCGTAACGTGCCTTGATGGTTGGGTTCACTTGGGCACTACCAGCGATACCGGAAGCAGGAATCTGACCGCCCCAACCGCTCGATTGCTCAAGGAACGATGTCAAACCTACGCCGTAGCCATAAAAGTCGACAACATCACCGGAGTCGAGAACATCGGAGGTGTTACCAACGTCGAGGCGGAAGCCACCGGCTTCGACACTGAATTCCGGTGCGCGGGCTTCGGCAGATTCGCCTTCACCTTCGCTACCATTGTCGTTTGTTTCGATCCGCATACGTGCGCTGAACTCAACACCACCGTCTGTTTCGACTGTGCCACGAACGTTGAGGCGGAAGCGCTGCTCGAGATACGTTTCTTCGGCCGCTGCGCCAGCGTTACCTTCGTATTTCAGACCAAAGCGGGCGAGGCCGTTAAATGTGACTTCTGCGGCGGCCATGGAGCCGGTCGCGATAAGCATCGTGGATGCAAGGAGAACTTTTTTCATGTCATTGTCCCTAAGGTTCATATAGCTTCCTAGGCTGTCTTCGCATCCCAGGCGTGATGCTGTATTGTCTGACCGGCGTCGGTATCTCAAGCACAGTCGGCAAATTGGTCCCGGATTTCAGGAATATGGTGCGAGATTGCCACACCCGATTTCAGGGCGCCCGAGCGTCGCCCTTTTTGGCCACCGCTTGCGACGGTCACGTTTCTGAAGTAAGCCGATGAAGAGTAATCTCCAGGCGGGTTTTCGATGCATAATTTAAAGCAAAATTTGGCGGTAACCGGATGTGTCGCACTATTGCTGGCGGGTTGTGGCGGCACGTCCCAGCAAAGCACGGAAACTGTTGCCAACAATGACCGGGGCTACACGAGCGGTCGCGAGGTGCAGCAATCCACCGGCACCACGATCTGGGAAGCTTTTGGCGCATCCGGAACAAGGGATACGACCGTCAACGTCAACAAGTACCTGTGGACGGCCTCGCTGGAAGTGCTTGATTTCCTGCCGGTTCAATCGGTGGACCCTTTCACGGGTGTGATCGTTACCGGTTTTGGCACCCCTCCGGGCAGCGGCAGGGCTTACCGCGCAACCATCCTGATTGATGATCCGGCACTTGATGCGCGCTCTCTGAACGTATCGCTCCAGACGCGCAACGGCCCGGCCAGCGCGCCGGCTGTCCGCGCCGTGGAAAATGCGATTCTCAGCCGTGCGCGCCAGTTGCGCATTGCCGACGACGCATTGTAAATGCCAGACGAACCGGGTGCCTTAACGTCTCATCCGCCCGCACAATACCCAACCGTCGATGGTGCCGGGGCCTGTACGTGTCAGTGGGCGCTTGCACCTCTCCGTGAAGAAGGACGCTGAAATGTCGCGTTATACCCCGGCAGAGATCGAAGCCAGCTGGCAAGAGGTCTGGAGCCGCGATGAGGTTTTCAAGGCGGTGCGCTCCGCTGACAAGCCCAAGTATTATGTGCTTGAGATGTTCCCCTACCCCTCCGGGCGCATCCATATGGGGCACGTGCGCAACTACACCATGGGCGATGTGATCGCGCGCTACAAGCTGGCCACGGGTCACAATGTGCTGCACCCGATGGGCTGGGACGCCTTCGGCATGCCTGCGGAGAATGCGGCGATGGCCATCGGCGGCCACCCGAAGGACTGGACCTACGGCAATATCAAGGACATGCGCGACCAGATGAAGCCCCTTGGCCTCAGCATCGACTGGTCCCGCGAGTTTGCCACCTGCGATCCTGAATACTACGGCCAGCAACAGGCACTGTTCCTCGATTTTCTGAAAGAGGGTCTCGTCTACCGCAAGAACGCGGTCGTGAACTGGGATCCGGTGGACATGACCGTGCTTGCCAACGAGCAGGTGGAGAATGGCCGCGGGTGGCGCTCAGGGGCGCTCGTTGAACGGCGCGAACTCACCCAGTGGTTCTTCAAAATTTCCGATCACTCGGAAGAGTTGCTCGACGCGCTGGAGGGGCTTGAGAACTGGCCAGCCAAGGTCCGGCTGATGCAGGAAAACTGGATCGGCAAGTCGCGCGGGCTGCAGTTTGCCTTCTCAACCGTGGATGCGCCCGAAGGCCATGACCGGATCGAGGTCTATACAACACGGCCCGACACGCTTTTGGGGGCGTCCTTTATCGGTATCTCGCCGGATCATCCGCTGGCAAAGCTGTTGGAGCAGGACAATCCCGAGGTCGCGGCCTTTTGTGCCGAGTGCCGTAAGGGCGGTACAACCGAAGAGGCCATTGAGACGGCGGAGAAGCTGGGCTTTGATACCGGCATCACCGTGCGTCACCCCTTTGATACCGCCCATGAATTGCCTGTTTTCATCGCGAATTTCATCCTGATGGACTACGGCACCGGCGCGATATTTGGCTGCCCGGCCCATGACCAGCGCGACTTTGAGTTCGCGACAAAATATGATCTGCCGATCATCTCGACCTACCTGCCGGATGCCGAGGCAGACGAGACCCTGAGCGAAGCCTACGTGCCGCCAAAGACGGAGAAAGTCTTTTACAACAGAGGCTTTGCCGGTGAGGAACACCAGACGGGCCTTGAGGCAATTGAGGCAGCGATTGCGTTTTGCGAGGCAAATGGCATCGGCCAGGGCGTGACCAAGTATCGCCTTCGCGACTGGGGGCTGAGTCGCCAGCGGTACTGGGGCTGCCCGATCCCCGTGGTGCATTGCGACGCCTGCGGTGTTGTGCCTGAAAAGAAAGAGAACCTGCCCATTGAGCTGCCCTATGACGTGAGCTTTGACACGCCGGGCAACCCGCTGGATCGTCATCCGACATGGCGGGACTGCGCCTGCCCGTCCTGCGGCAAGGCTGCGCAGCGCGAGACCGACACGATGGACACCTTCGTGGACAGTTCGTGGTACTTCGCACGTTTCACCGCGCCACGGGCCGGGACGCCCACGGTGATGGAAGATGCCAGCTACTGGATGAATGTGGATCAGTACATCGGCGGCATCGAGCACGCGATTCTCCATCTGCTCTATTCGCGCTTTTTCGCCCGCGCCATGCATATCTGCGGACATTTGCCTGCTTCTGCATCTGAACCTTTCGATGCGCTTTTCACGCAGGGCATGGTCACGCATGAAATCTATATGACACGCGACGAGAATGATCGTCCTGTCTACCATCTGCCCGAAGATATCCACTGGACCGAAGCCGGGGCGCGGCTTGGCGCCGATGGGCCGCTGGTCGAGGTCATTCCCTCGGCCAAGATGTCCAAGTCCAAGAAAAACGTGGTGGACCCGGTCAACATCATCTCCGCCTTCGGCGCGGATACGGCCCGCTGGTTCGTGCTGAGCGACAGCCCGCCGGAGCGGGATGTGGAATGGACAGCCTCGGGCGCGGAAGCCGCTTTCAAACATCTGTCCCGGGTCTGGACCCTTAGCGAGAGAATCGCGGAGATGTCGGGCGAGGGGCAGGAGGACGACGATCTGCTGCGGGCAATGCATGCATGCATTCGTGACGTCACCCTGGGCGTCGAATCCTTCGGCTTCAATGCCGCGATTGCCAAGCTCTATGCATTCACGGCAACGCTGCAAAAATCCAAGGCGGGGGCCGCCACGCAAAGGCAGGCGATTCTGACGCTGGCGAAACTCATGTCCCCCATGACGCCGCATCTGGCCGAAGAGATCTGGGCCCGGCATGGGCAGGATGGGCTTATCACCACCTCGCCCTGGCCGCTGGCGGATGAGGCGATGCTCGTCTCCGACACGGTCACAATGCCCATTCAGGTCAACGGCAAACGCCGCGCCGAGATCAACGTGCCCGTGGCTTTGAACAAAGAAGAGGTCGAAAAGATCGCACTTGCCGATCCCGCCGTGATAAGAACACTGGATGGAGCATCACCCAAAAAGGTCATCGTTGTGCCGGGACGGATCGTGAATGTCGTTGTTTGACCGCCGCGCCCTGCTTTGCCTGCCGCTCACCCTCGCCGCCTGCGGTTTTCAGCCGGTCTACGGCACAGGCGGGGCGGGCAACGCGCTGCAAAACAGCATCTCCGTGTCCGTCCCGGGCGATGTCGATGCCTATATGCTGACGCGCAGGCTGGAAGAGCGTCTCGGGCGGGCGACGGTGCCCGCGTACCGGCTTTCCGTCGACGTCGATACCAAGCGCGAAGCCCTGGCGGTAAACACTGACAGCAATACCAACCGTTTCAACCTAATCGGCGATGCCAGTTACGTGCTGGTCGAAACGGCAACTGGCCGCATCGTAACCTCGGGTGAGGTCGACAACTTCACAGGTTCCTCCGCGACCGGCACAACGCTGGCCACGCTTGCCGCAGAGCGGGACGCACGTGAACGCTTGATGACCCTCCTGGCGGATCAGATCGTGACCCGCTTGCTCAGCGCCGATCTGACATGAAGCTGTCGACGCGGGACGCAAACAGCTATTTCGCAAAACCTGATGCCAGCAAAACCGGCTTGCTGATCTATGGCAGTGACGCGATGCGGGTCGCCCTCAAACGCCAACAGGTCCTGGCCGCGCTTCTGGGGGACGGTGCAGAAGAGGAAATGCGCCTGTCGCGGTTGAACGGCAGTGACCTTCGCAAAGAACCGGCGCTTCTGCTGGATGCGGTCAAGGCGGTGGGGTTCTTTCCCGGGCCCCGAGCCGTCTTTGTTCAGGAAGCAAATGAAAACGCAGCACCCGCCATTCTTGCCGCGCTGGAAGACTGGGCCCCGGGGGATGCGCAGATCATCGTGACCGCCGGTGCATTGAAGCCCACTTCCAAACTGCGCAAGGCGTTCGAGGGGCATACCAACGCCTATGCCGCCGCGATCTACGACAACCCGCCGACGCGGGACGAAATCGAAGCGGCGCTGCGGGAAGCGGGTCTGCCCCTGCCGACCGGGGATGTGATGGCCGCCCTGGGCGATCTTGCGCAAGCGCTTGATCCCGGTGATTTTCGGCAAACCGTTGAGAAACTCGCGCTTTACAAGCTCAATGACTCTGCCCCGGCAACGGTCGAAGATGTGGTCGCCTGCGCGCCCACCTCGACAGAGGCCGCCGTCGATGATGTCCTGATGGTGGTGGCCGAGGCCAGACCGCATGAGATCGGGCCGATGATGCAGAAGCTGGTGGCTCAAGGGGCCAATCCGGTCACGCTTTGCATTGGAGCCATGCGCCATTTCCGCGCCCTGCATCGCGCCGCCTGTGATACCTCCGGAAGACCGATGATCTTTGGCCCCTACCGGGACCGGATGCTGGCGCAATCCCGCAAATGGGGCGCGCCAAAGCTTGAAACGGCCATCGGCCTGTTGACCGACACGGATCTGAAACTGCGCTCTGCCGGGCAGAATGCGCCCGGCATGGCACTGGTGGAGCGGACCCTCATCCGGCTCGCCATGCTGGCGCGCGATTAGAGCGACTGACGAAATATCTGAGGTATCAGCTAGAGCGTCTGACGAAATACCTGAAACATCAAGCATCACGTAACGCGTTGAAATCTTTGATTTCAGGCAGCGTTGCGTGATTCAGGTTTTTCGCATGACGCTTTATCATCTAACGCGTTGAAACCTCCGAGTTCCGGCCGCGTGAGAGTCTTCAGGATTTTCGTCAGGCGCATTTAAGCGGCATCCATTTGATCTGAAACGCGCTCCCTGACAACTGAGGCCATCCCCCCCCCCTCAGGTGGGGGTGAAGCCCCCTCCCGGGGGGAGGGTCGGGGGCTGGCCGGCGATGCCGACCGGGTACGCTCGGTAACGGCGGTGGCGCAGATCTTCAGGCCGATGCTCTAGAGGCTCGCGAACATCGCTTCCACCTCGGCCTTTGTCATCTTCTTGGTATCCTCGGCAAAGCTGTATCCTTCCGGCTTGCTGTCGATGTAAATCTCTTCGGTCAGCGCGATACCGGATGTGTCTTCCAGCGCACCCATGCCAAGGTGATAGGTGCCCTGATAAGGCCCTTCCGCCGTCACACGATACCACAGATTGCTGCCGCAGCTCCCGCAGAAGGACCGCTCCGCCCAAGGGGATGAGGTGTAGGTTTTCACATTCTCCGCGCCATTGATTACAAGCCCGTCTGAAGGGACCTCGATGCCAAGGTACACACCTCCCGTCCATGTCCTGCACATCTCGCAATGGCAGGCGCCGGTCTTTTCGACTTTCGTGGTAATTTCAAACGATACGGCCTTGCAGAGGCAATTTCCTTTTCGTGACATCTCCGGGCACTCCCATTTTTGAACGACAATTACACTTAGCCTAGCCTACAGCAGTGACAGTATTTGTCAGCAGTTGCCTGGCTGTGCCGATCATGGGAAGCTCTGCGTGATCTAGGGAAGAGGGACATATGAGCTACAAGGTAATCGGCGCAACGAAATCGCGGGCCCTGCGCGTCATGTGGATGCTGGAGGAATTGGGCGAAAGCTATGAGCATATCCCGGCAGCGCCCCGCTCCGATGAAACCCGCAGCTATAATCCCCTGGGAAAAATCCCCGCGCTTGTGGATGGCGACGAGGTGCTGACGGATTCCATGGCGATCCTCACTTATCTCGGCGACAAACACGGAAAACTGACCGCCCCTGCCGGAACGGTCGCGCGCGCCCGGCAGGATGCGATGACCTTCTGGTTGATAGATGAGTTTGACGCGATCCTATGGGCGGCGGCAAAACACAGTTTCGCTCTGCCGGAAGAGCTCCGTGTCCCGGCGGTGAAGGACTCGTTGAAGGCGGAGTTCTCTGCCTCTGCTGCAAAACTGACGGAGTGGATCGACGGGCCGTTCCTGATGGGTGATCGCATCACCATCCCCGATATCCTCGCCTGTCATTGTCTCAACTGGGCGGTCGGGGCGAAGTTCCCCCGTGTCGACGACAGGCTGTTTGCCTATGCCAGGAACCTGCGGGACCGCCCGGCGTTTCAGGCGGCCTCCGCCAGATAGCGCAGCGCGGATCTGCCCGCCCAACGCCCGGTCGCCAGACAGGCGGTGATGAGATAGCCGCCTGTAGGCGCTTCCCAGTCGATCATCTCGCCCGCGCAAAAGACGCCCGGACGGGACTTGAGCATCAGGTCCGGGGTTAAGGCATTAAGGCGGATACCGCCTGCGGTCGAAATCGCCTCGTCTATCGGTCGCAGCCCGGAAAAGCGGATGGGCAGGTTCTTGACCTCGGCCACCCACCCGGAGCGGTCGAGCGGTCGACCTGCTGTCATCTCAAAGAACAAGGCGACCTTGACCGCAGGCAAGCGCAGCGTGTTTCGAAGCCACTGTGCCAAACGCAGCTTGCCGGGCTTTCGCGCCAAGACGGCATTGAGCTTTTCGGCGTCATGGTCCGGGACAAGATCGACAAACAAATGGGCACCCTCCCGCAAGGCGGGCGTCAGGGCGTAAAGGCCACCGCCCTCCAGCCCATTCCCGGACAGGCTGGCCTCCCCCCGTGAGGTCAGCTTTCCGGCGCGCCAGCTGACTGCCTTCAGCGCAGCCCCAAAGAAGGGGCTCATATGGTCTGTCCAGTTGACCGAAACGGCCGCGTTTGACGGTCGGAATGGTGTGAGTTCACCTTCGAAATACTGCGCCCAAAGGCCATCAGACCCGAGCCGCGCCCAGCTTGCCCCGCCCAGTCCCAGTACAGTGACATCAGAGCGCAAGACTTGCGCACCGTCGGGCGTCTCGAATCGCGCGAGGCCCTCCTGCCACCCGGTCCAAAGCCACCAGGTGCGCCGTTCCACCCCCAATTCATCCAGTCTCGCAAGCCATGCCCGCAGCAAGGGCGACGCCTTCATCGCGCGCGGGAAGACCCGACCGGTGGAGCCTGTGAAGACCTCCTGCCCAAGGCCCTTTGCCCAGGCCTGCACCGCTTGCGCGTCAAAGGCGCGCAACATCGGCTCGAGCGCGCCGGAAGCCTCGAAGTATTGCTTTATCAACCGGTCCGTCGGTTCGTCCTTGGTCAGGTTCAGGCCCGATTTTCCCGCCATCAGGAACTTGCGCCCGAAAGAGGGTTTCGCCTCACAGATCGTGACCTCCAGACCCGCTGCGGCCATCGTCTCGGCGGCCATCAATCCGGCCGGACCCGCGCCGATCACAAGTGCGGTGCTCACGCGTCTGCCTGCGGCAACCCGCCTTTCAACTCCACCACACGCTGCGGATACGGAATTTCGATGTCATGTTCCTTGAGCGCGTTCCAGATCAGGAACAACACATCGGAGGTGTATTTGTTGGGCCCGTCATCCAGCCCCTCAACCCAGAACTCGACCGCGAAATCAATGCCGCTATCGCCAAAGCCGCGCAACTCGCAATCGGGCGGATAGGGCTCGTTCAGGACCCCGGGATGGGTCGCCACCGCCGCCTCGATGATGTCCGGGACCTTGTTGATATCCGTGTCGTAGCTGACCGAGAAGGGTGCTTCATACCGGTTCGCCGATCCCGCGTCGGAGTAATTCACCACGCGTGTCGTGATGAAATCCTCGTTGGGCACGACGATCCATCGCCCGTCGAAAGTCTCCAGCACCGCTGCGCGCGCCGTCATCTTGACGATCTGACCGGATTCGCCGCCATCGAGTTCGACGTAGTCGCCAACGGTCGCCTGCCCTTCGATGAGAAGGATCACGCCGGAAATGAAGTTGGAGGCGATCTTTTGCAGACCAAAGCCAAGGCCGACACCGATGGCCCCGCCAATGACGGCCAGCGCGCTGAGGTTGATGCCCATGATGTTGAGCAGCAGCAGGAAAGCGACACCAAAGATCGCGAACTCTACCACCTTGGCCACCAGTTGCCGGATCGACGGGCGCATCTCCTTTTGCGCCTCGATGAATTGCGCGCTCTGGCGGTTGGACCATCCGCCCAGCCAGAACAGGAAGCCGCCCGCAATGACCCCGCGCACAAGGCTCATCACCGAAAAGCTGATGTTGCCCAGATGAACCGTCATTTCGTTCAGCTTTGCCGTGACCGCGTCCAGAAGCCCGAGCGCATAGATTGCCGCGATGGGGATCAGGACGTACCGCCCCAAGAGCTTCAGCAGCGGATCCTTGATGATCTCATGGACCAGCGTGCGAACGGCCAGAAACATGAAAAGCCGCTTGCCGAACGCTATCACCGCGCCGCTGTCGAAGAGGGATCTGACAACCGTTTCACCGATGGCGGTGAACACATAGGCCATGAGCGGCAACAAGAGAGGCAGGTAGATCAGAGCGGTACGGCGCGCGCGGGCAAGGGCGTTGTCGGCCTCCTCTGGCGGGGTCAGCATCCGGGCGAGTGACCCGCGCAGCCGCCGCGCAACGACCCAGGCCAGGACATATGCCGCAATCAGCAAGGCAAATTGAGACCAGGCCGCCGGGCTCAGCGCCCAGGATTGCGCCAGTTCCCACGCCTGCAATCCGTATTCAGCCGCGTCCTGAACGATTTCAGGCTGTTCCGATAGCTCGAATTCCACGGCCTGCTCCTCTTTCCCACACCAGATACCCGACTAGGTTCTTGCCTGCAGCACAGCCACAGGGCAAGCCCAATGTCAGACCCCGTCTGCCCGCTTTGCGGGCGTCCCATTCCCAAAGACGTGAAACAGAGCCTGCATCACCTCGTCCCGAAACTGAAGGGCGGCAAAGGGGGGCCTACGGTTCTGCTGCATCACATTTGCCACCGTGAAATCCATGCCTCCCTGACCGAGGCGGAACTTGCCCGCGAATACAGCGCCATAGAGGCGCTTCGGGGGCACCCGAGGCTTGCGAAGTTCATCAAGTGGGTCGGCAAGAGACCACCGGGTTTCATCTCCAAAGTGCCCGGCGGCATGCGCAAGCGGAAATTCTAGAGCAGCATCCGTTTCATCTGCAACACGACCGCTTTCAGATGAGGTCAGCCCCCGAGCCTGGTTTGGGGGTGAAGCCCCCTCCGGGGGGAGGGTCGGGGGCGGGCCGGGTGCGCTCGGTCAGGTATGTGATTCAGGTCTTCAGACTGATGCTCTAGCGGCACATATCCTTTATTTTTCGCGCCACCTCGGGCGGAGCGCTAACGCTGGCGGCAACCAGGTCATGCGCGTCCGACATCAGATCATTCCCCGCAACAACCCGGTCAATCAGACCCATCTGCAACGCCTGTTCTGCGGCAATTCTCTGTGCGCCCATCAGGATCAGCTTGGCACGGGCAGGGCCCACAAGCGCTGCGAGCCGCCCCGGATCACTGGGTTGCGGCAGGAACCCCAGCTTCATGACCGGGTAAAAGAACTTGGCCTCGGGCACGGCGATGCGCAAATCGCAAGCCAGCGCCATGCCAAAGGCACCACCGGCCAGAGTGCCGTTCAGCGCAGCCAGCGTCATGCATGGCAGATCGGCGATGGCGGCGGACAATTCTTCCCAGAGCGGAGAGGTCGCCAGCCCCGCGCGCGCGGCCTCCAGATCCGCGCCTGCACTGAAGACCTTGCCCTTGCCGGTAAGAATGACCGCCTGCGCCGATTGCGCATCGCGCATGATGGAAACCAGATCACCCAGCATCTCCGCCGTCAGGGAATTGGCCTTGTCGGGACGGTTGAGCGTGACGGTCCAGACACCTTCGGACCGCGACAGTCCGATCATATCAGGCCCACCTTGCGCCGTATCTCTTCGTCCCTGAGGGAAATCTCCTGTCCGCACCAACCGTCAGCCGCAGCGCTGCACATCCACAAGAGCGTGCGGGCGGGCCAATCTGCCGGGATGTGATCTTCCCAGTTCAACTGACTGACCGGATTGACGCCGCTGGATTTGATTTCACGCTGCATCTGAGTGGCCACCGTGCCGGGCGACAGACCCATGGCACGAATGCCGTTGGACGCCTCTTCCTTGTCGATGCAGCGGGTCAGCATATGCACCCCGGCCTTTGACGTGCAGTAGTGGCTCCAGGCTTCTATGGGGTTATGCGCGGCCCCGGAACTGATCGTCAGGATAGAGCCACCCCCGCCCGCGCGCATCACCGGCAAGGCCGCATGGACCCCGTTGAACACGCCCTTGAGGTTGATGTCGATCACATCGCCCCAGGCGTCGGGGTCCGCGGCAGAGAGATGCGAAATAGGCTCGATGACACCTGCATTATTTATCAGAACATCCAACCCACCGAATGTATCCTGCGTGACCTCCACCGCGGTCGCCATGTCGCTGTAGCGGGCCACGTTGCAGGGGATCGCCAGCGCTTTTGCCCCGATCTCGCCCGCCAGATCAGCGATTTCACGCTGCCCGCGCGCCAGCAACGCCACGTTTGCTCCGGCGCCAGCAAATACCCGCGCGGTTTCCGCGCCGATGCCCCGGCTCGCGCCGGTAATCATCACTGTCTTTCCCGTCATATCCATTGTGCTCGCCCTTTCGGATCATTTCGCCCCAGTGGTAGTCTTGCCCGTCAGAAGCGTCCAGTCAAACCCCTCTTGACCATCCCGCACCCATGGCAGACGATGCGCGCTCAACCGCTTGCAAGGAACGCTTCATGTCTCGTTATTCGCCGATTTCTCTGGCCACATCCGCCTTGATTCTCTTCGCGCCCAGCGCCCTGGCAGAAATCACGGCGGACGATGTATGGGCCGATTGGCAAACCTATCTCAAGAGCTTTGGCTACTCGGTTCAGGGGCAGGAGCAGCGCGCGGGCGATCAACTGATCATTACGGGCGTCAAAATGGACATGGTGACGGATGACGTCGCCGGGGGGTCCATCACGATGGACCGGATCGTCATGACAGAGCAATCCGACGGCAGTGTTTCCATTAATCTGCCTGCCATCACACCGATGACGTTCACCTCGCTGGATGCGCAAGGCAGGACCGCGCGCATGTCGATGGACTACCGCCACACGGACCTGGAAATTCTCGCGTCCGGGTCGCCAGACGCCTTGCGCTATACCTATGCGGCGGAGGACTTCACCTTTGAAACAACCGGGGTTGAGATCAACGGTGAGGTGATGCCGCCGGAACTGACCAACATCGATGTCACGCTCCAGAACCTGTCCGGCACGTCAACGTCCACACGAGGGGGCACCTACGCCTATGCACAAGACCTAGCAGTGGCGAGCCTGCGCTATGCCATCAGCGCGGTTGATCCCGGCACGCAGGACATTTTCAACGTCTCAGGACAGATGCAGGATCTCGGTTTCCAAGGGCAATCCGAGATGCCGTTAGACGCAGGCACGCCGGGCAACATGAATGACATGCTCGAAAACGGCCTGACGACGGAAGGGACATTTGATTTCGCTGCAAGCGCCTCCACAGTCGACGTCTCGTCAGCGGGTGAAACCTTGGCAGCCGCGTTGATATCCGGACCGGGAAGCCTTGACGTCTCGCTTGCTGAAAACCGCCTGCAATATGACGTGCGACAATCGCAGACCCAGATGGAAGTCAGCGGGACAGAGGTCCCGTTCCCCATGAGCGTTGAGATCAAAGACACGGCATTCAATCTCCTGATGCCCCTGCGGCAGTCGGATACGCCCGAGGATTTTGCCTTTGGGCTCACATTCGACGGCTTTTCAATGTCCGAGGCCCTTTGGGGTCTCTTCGACCCGACCGCACAACTGCCACGCGATCCTGCGACAATTGCCCTTGATCTGGCGGGCAAGGCGAGGCTCCTGTTCGATTTCCTTGATCCGACAGAGACGATGGATTTGCCAACCGGGCAAGCGCCTGCCGAAATCGAGAACGTGGATATCCGGCAACTCCTCGTGACGGCTCTTGGGGCCAAGCTCACAGGCACGGGCGCTTTCACCTTTGAAAACCCCGAAGTGGGGCCGCCAGAACCACAGGGCGCTATTGACCTCACGCTGACAGGTGCCAATGCGCTGATCGACAGGCTGATCGCGACGGGGCTCTTGCCACAGGAACAGGCCATGGGCGCGCGCATGATGATGGGGCTTCTGGCGGTGCCGGGAGACGCGCCCGATACGCTGAATTCCCGGATCGAGATCAACGCAGAGGGGCATGTTCTGGCGAACGGTCAGCGCATCCAGTAGTCCCTGATCCGGCGATTTTGGGGCCAACCCTTGCAGAGGCGGGTTGCCACGGCTACCTCATGCGCACGTTCACGGAGCCCTTAAGATGACGCACCCTCTCAGCGACCTGACAGAGAAACTGCTGCACTTTGCCAGCAAGGCAGGGGCCGATGCGGCGGACGCAATGGCCGTTGAAGGAACGTCTCTCAGCATTGACGTGCGCGGCGGAGCGCTGGAACAGGCAGAACGTTCCGAAGGTATTGATCTTGGGCTTCGTGTCTTTGTCGGCAATCGGAGCGCGATTGTCTCCGCCTCTGACATCCGCGAGAGCACATTGACCGAGATGGCGGAGCGCGCGACAGCCATGGCCCGGGAAGCGCCCGAAGATCCCCATGCCGGTTTGGCAGACCCGTCGCAGCTTTGCACAGACTGGGATATCGAGGCCCTGCAACTGAGCGACCCGGCCCCGGAGCCCTCGCCCGAGACGCTTCGGCAGGATGCAGCGCGCGCCGAAGCCACGGCCCTTGAAAACAAGGGCGTTTCGCAGGTCCAGTCTGCATCTGCGGGCTATGCCGCGCGGAATGTCTTCCTTGCCGCAACCAATGGCTTTGCGGGTGGCTATGCGCGCACGGATCGCGGCCTCTCCTGCGTCGCGATCAGCGGCACAGGGGCCGGGATGGAGCGGGATTATGACGCCGACAGCCGAATCTTTCAGGCGGATTTGCGCAGTCCGGAAGAGATCGGGGCGCGTGCGGCAACCCGGGCCGTGGAACGTGTCGGTGCGCGCAAACCGCCAACCGGCGCCTACCCTGTGCTCTTTGACGAGCGGGTCGCATCGAGTTTGATCGGGCATTTGCTGGTTGCCGCCAACGGGTCATCCATTGCCCGGGGTGCATCCTGGCTACGCGACGCGCAAGGGGCGCAAATCCTGCCCTCCGCGCTGTCCCTGCGTGAGGACCCCCACCGCCCCCGCGCGTCAGCCTCCCGCCCGTTTGATGCCGAAGGTCTGCCGACGCAGCCAAGGGATATCATTGCCAATGGGAATCTGACCGGCTGGACGCTCGATCTGTCGACGGGCCGCAAACTGGGCATGCCCTCGACCGCCAACGCCGGGCGCGGCACATCCTCGGGGCCATCGCCAAGCACCTGGAACGTGGCGCTGACCCAGGGCGACAAGACACGGGACGACCTGATCCGCGACATGGGCACCGGGCTGCTTGTGACCTCGCTGATTGGCTCTACCATCAATCCCAATACCGGCGACTATTCCCGCGGAGCCGCGGGGCACTGGGTGGAAAATGGTGAAATCTCTTATCCAGTCAACGAATGCACAATCGCCGGAAATCTACGCGAAATACTGGCAAAAATCATCCCCGCGAACGACGCCCGACCGCACCTGAGCCGCGTGGTGCCCTCCCTGCTTGTCCAAGGAATGACCCTTGCCGGCACCTGATCTCGCGCTCATTACCGATGCGATCCGGGAGGCGGGGCGCATCGCCACGGGCTTCGCCGCACATGCGACCCAACGCTGGGACAAACCCGGGGGTGCAGGTCCGGTTACCGAAGCCGATCTTGCGGTGAATGACTATTTACACGCGACCTTGCGCCGTGCCCGCCCGGACTATGGCTGGCTCTCGGAAGAAAGCGAGGACTCGGACGCACGGCTTTCCTGTGACACCGTCTTCATTATTGACCCGATTGACGGCACGCGCAGCTTTGTTGACGGATCAAGAACATGGGCGCATTCAGTGGCCGTTGCCCGTAAAGGAATCGTGACTGCGGGCGCTGTCTACCTGCCGTTGCGAGACATGCTTTATACCGCCGCGCGGGGTCGAGGCGCATGGCTCAATGATATGCCTCTCCAAACATCCTTGAACGACAGCTTGGCCACAGCCGATGTTCTGGCGGCAAAACCCATGCTGGCCCCGGAACACTGGCCGGGGGGCGTGCCCGGGTTCAGCCGTTCTCACCGCCCCTCCCTGGCTTACCGGCTGGGGCTTGTGGGGCAAGGACGCTTCGACGCAATGCTGACCTTCAGGCCGACCTGGGAATGGGATGTGGCCGCCGGGAGCCTGATCGTAGAAGAAGCAAGCGGCATCTGCACGGACAAGAAAGGCGGCCTGCTGCGTTTCAATAACCCCCACCCGCAATTGAACGGCATGATCGCGGCGGGCCCGAACCTGCACCCCGCTCTGTTGAGTGCTCTAGGTCAATAAGTGCTGGTGCCTGCTTGACGGAACCCGGCTTATCGGCGACGTTCCGCGCCATCCGGATCAGATCTGAGGGCCGAACTCATGACACAACATCTGCACCTTGTTTGGGCGCGCGCGTTGGTTGATCCAGGAAGGGTCGCCTTCGAGACCCTTGATGATTTGCCTGTCGCGGCGGTCTCTTCCACGACAGAACTGGGCTGAGCCGCTATGGGCCGCTCGCTCGGAATGGCGGCCTATCGCGCCTTTGCGCGCCGAACGGCGGAACGCGGGTATGCCCCCGGCGGGCCAAGACCGGCGGGCCCTTTGCTCTGGATACATGCGGCCGAGACCGAGAACCTTCTCGCGATCTGCGACCTCGCGGGACGGATCTGCACCGCGCGCTACGGGTTGAATGTACTGGTCACACTGCCGGACAAATCAAGTCTCGCCGCAGCCCGGAACCGGGGAACGTCCCAAAGCCAGATTCACTTCGATCAGGTGCCAAGCGAGCATCCGGATGCGATCAGAAAATTCTGGAAACACTGGGCACCGGACATGGCCCTTTGGACCTACGGAAACCTCCGACCCGGCTTGCTGGATCTGATCCACAAGAACGGCTGTCCGGTCGCCCTGATTGATGCGGAGGAAAGCGGCTTTGACGGGCGGCGCGACCGCTGGCTGCCCGATCTTTCCCGTCAGCTGCTCGATCCGTTCTGCGCGCTCTTCGTGCGGTCCAGCAATGCGCTGAGGCGCCTGGAGGCATTGGGCCTCAATACCGCCCGGATAAGTGTGACGCCGCCCTTACAGGCAGGCGGTCAGGCATTGACCTGTGAAGACAGGGATTTGTCGGATTTGTCGCAAACCCTTGGCGGGCGTCCGGTCTGGCTGGCAAGCAACGTGCAAGAAAACGAGATCGGGCCGGTTCTGGTAGCCCATCGCCAGGCCATCCGCCTTGCCCATCGGCTTTTGCTGATCCTCAATCCTGCGGAGGAAACACTCTCGGAGCGTTTTCAGCAGGCTGGTGAGAGAGCAGGGTTCAATGTCTCGGACTGGACCGCAGGGGAAGATCCTGACGACACGACCCAGGTTCTTCTCTCCTCTGATCCACGAGAACTGGGCCTGTTCTTGCGGGTCGCGCCGGTCACTTTCATGGGCAGTTCGCTTGTGCAGGGCCACAACGGCCGCAACCCTTTCGAGGCAGCGACACTTGGGTCGGCGGTGCTTTATGGTCCCAATGTGCGGCACTACATGCCTTTCTATTCACGGCTCGCCAAAGCGGGGGCGGCGCGGATCGTAAAGGATGGAGAAACGCTTGGGGCCGCTGTCTCCCGGTTGATCGCGCCGGATCAGGCGGCAGCCATGGCGGTGGCAGGTTGGGATGTGGTCAGCCAGGGCGCGGACCTGACGGACCGCGTGATCGAATTGGTGCATGCAACGCTTGACGGCGAGTTGGAGCTGACCAATGCGGGCGCCTGATTTCTGGTACACGCCACCCGATCGCCCCACACTCAAGGCGCGCGCGCTGCAACCCCTTGGCTGGCTCTACGCAAAAGGCACGGCCCGCAGGTTGGCAAGGGGCCCCCGCACCAGGCTTGATATTCCGGTCATCTGCGTGGGCAACATCAATGCGGGCGGCACCGGCAAGACACCCACCGTCATTGCGGTTGTCACGGCATTGGCCGGACTGTTCCACACGCCGCATGTGGTGACGCGAGGCTATGGTGGGACCTTGAAAGGCCCGGTGCGGGTTGATCCCGCGACGCATACCGCAGCAGATGTGGGGGATGAGCCCCTGCTCCTTGCGGCCTTTGCGGAAGTCTGGGTCGCCGAAGACAGGGCTGCCGGGGCCAGACAGGCGATGGCCCATGGGGCCAGTGTCGTTGTTCTGGATGACGGATTTCAGAACCCGGCGCTCCATCAGGATTTCAGCCTCGTCGTCGTGGACGCTGAAAAAGGATTTGGCAACGGGCGCTGCATACCGGCGGGACCTCTGCGCGAACCGGTACAGGTGGGGTTGGCGCGCGCGGATGCGATTCTTTCGATTGGCGCCGCCAAGGCGCAGGCTGCTTTTGGCAAAACCGTCTTGCCCGCTGGTCTACCCCACCTGCAAGCGGCGCTCACCCCTTTGCAGACCGGCATGGACTGGGCGGACATGCGCGCCATCGCCTTTGCGGGCATCGGCCATCCGGAGAAGTTCTTTGCCACGCTGCGCGGCCTTGGCGCGGAGGTTGTCCATACGGAGGCGCTGGACGACCATCAGCCTTTGACACCTGCCTTGATGGCCCGGCTCGAAGGCGATGCCAGGCGGCTTCAGGCACAACTCGTCACCACGGAAAAAGACGCGGTGAGGCTGCCTGCGAACTTCCGGACAAAAGTCATCACCCTGCCCGTTCGCCTCGCGTTCGAAGACGATGGCGTAGCGCTCAAGGAGCAGCTTGAGGCCGTTGTCGGGCGCCCGGACTAGAGCGTCTGACGAAACACCTGAAACACCTCTTATCAGCTAGCGCGTTGAAATCTATGATTTCAGACAACGTTAGGTGATTCAGATTTTTCGCATGACGCTCTAAGGCATCCCTGTCAGTTGTTCTCGCCCAGCTTCGGGGCGGGGCGGTCCAGCACCAGATCAGCATCCGAAAAGGTAAAGGGCGACCGCACACCGGGCACCCCGTCCAACTCGATCTGCATACCCCGCGCCACGACCTGAGGGTCCCGCATGACCTCGCTCATGTCATTGATCCCGCCTGCGGGTATGCCAGCATCCTCGCAGGCCGCCTGCAGATCGGCCTTGCTGCGGGTCAACGTGACCGCCGTGAGCCTGGCATCCATTTCAGCGCGATGTTCGAGCCGGTCGACGTTCTTGCGAAACCGCTCGGACGTCGCCATCTCCTCCAGTCCCAGCACCCGGCAGAGGCGCTGGAACTGCCCATCGTTGCCCGTGGCAATAACAATGTGCCCATCCGCACAGTCAAAGACCTGGTAGGGCGCAAGGTTCAGATGCGCATTCCCCATCCTGCGCGGAGGCACCCCGGTGGTCAGGTAGTTCAGCGCCTGGTTCGAGGTGATCGCAACCGCCACGTCCATCAGCGCCATATCAATATGCTGCCCTCGTCCGGTCCGGTGACGCTGATGAACCGCCGCCAGAATCGCCGTGGTTCCATAGACGCCGGTCAAGAGGTCCGTGATCGCCACCCCGTATTTCTGGGGCTGGCCCTCCGGTTCTCCGGTGATGGACATCAGGCCCGACATCCCTTGGATGATAAAGTCGTATCCCGCCCGGTGCGCATAGGGGCCGTCCTGCCCGAACCCGGTGATCGAACAATAGATCAGGCGGGGGAATTCCTCCTTGAGGCTGTCATAATCCAGCCCGTATTTTACCAACCCGCCGGTTTTGAAGTTCTCGATCAGGATGTCGGCATCGGCCAGCAGCGCTTTGACCTTGGCCACGCCTTCCGGCGTCCGAAAGTCGGCTGTGACAGATTTCTTGCCACGATTGGTCGAATGGAAATACGCGGCAGAGACATCTTCGTCACGGGTCACAAAAGGGGGCCCCCATTGGCGGGTGTCATCGCCCGCCGGGCTTTCCACCTTGGTGACATCGCACCCCAGATCCGCAAGCGTCTGGCCCGCCCAGGGGCCGGCCAGAACGCGCGCGAGTTCAACGACCTTCAATCCGTCCAGCGGGGCGTTCATCACTCCGCTGCGGCGTCAATGAGCTCCGCCATCTCGGCAAAAGACATATTGGTGTATTTTGTGCCGTTGATGACAAAGCTTGGCGTGCTGTCGATCCCGTCTTCGGTTGCGTTCTCCTGATACCACGCCACTAGTGTCCGGGCCTTGTCAGCGTCCTGAAGGCAGGCCTCCATCGTCTCCGCATCCAGCCCGGCCACCCGTCCGATCTTGCGCAATTCGTCCACGATGGCCGCAGGCTCGCCCGCACGGGACCATTCGGATTGGCCCGCGTAGATCAAATCCGACATGCCAAAGAAGGCTTCGGGTGTTCCCGCACAGCGCGCGATCATCGAGGCCCAAAGCCCATAGCGGTCAAAATAGACCTCACGGTAGATGAAGTTGATCTTGCCCGTGTCGATATATTCCGCCTTCAACTCCTTGAAAGGACCCTCGTGGAAACGGGCGCAATGCGGGCAGGTGTAGCTGGCATATTCGATCACCGTGACCGGAGCATCCGGATTTCCAAGGGTCATATCGACGATACTGGATGTATCGATATCAGCCGCTTCCTGCGCGTTTGCCGCGCCCAGCGGGTCCGCCGGGGTCACGGTGTTTGAACCGGGCGTGCTCAAGAGATAGGCTCCGAGACCGATAGCCGCCACGGCAGCCGAAATAATCATCATACGCGACATTGAATTTCCCTTTTCATCGGTTTGATCTGTTCAGAATGTTCTCGCCCAGCTGCGCCAGTGCCTGTCTGAGGGCGTCGTCTTCAACCGGTTTTGCAAAGCTCTGGGCCTTTTGCTGCACCGCCGGGTCCGCTGGTCGCGGCGATTGCGGCTTGGGTGCGTGGGTGAATTCCACCTGCCCTTCGGCAAACCCCGTTGGTGCTGTTTGCGTGATCCGGATGCGTGCAATCGCGTTGTAGCCGTAGACCGCATTCACCCGGGCGCGCAGCTTTTCCTTTTCCATCTCCAGCACCGGCGCATGTGCGCCTGTTGTCAGCAAGGTCAGCGTCGCCCCCATGCCGCCCCGGCCATAACTGACCTCAACCGGGCGGGACATGGCGGCGATTGCCTCGCCCGCAACCTCAGCCCATTGCGTCAGCAGGCGACTTTGCGCAAATCCCCGCGATTCGGAGGCCGCGCGAATACGCTGCGTCAGCAGGCTGGACGTGCGGGCGAACCCTTTTGTACTGGCGCGGCGCGGCGGCATCACTATCTTCCCTTGGATATGGTACACAACTTAGCGTGAGTGGCTGGGCGCAACCAGCCCAAGCAGGCGAGGAGCGGCATAAAGATTGCGTGACAATTCTCAGACCATGGCTGATTTGAGCGGCGAATTGCTCGATTGGTACGACGTGCATGCCCGTGCAATGCCGTGGCGTGTCCCTCCGGCCTTGCGCAAGGCAGGCCAGAACCCGGACCCATACCGCGTCTGGCTCTCGGAGGTCATGCTGCAACAGACAACCGTTGCCACTGTAAAGGACTATTTCGAGCGGTTTACCACCCGCTGGCCAGCGGTCGCTGATCTGGCCGCCGCAAAGGATGCGGATGTCATGGGAGAGTGGGCAGGGTTGGGATACTATGCGCGCGCGCGCAACCTCCTGAAATGCGCGAGGCAGGTGGTCGCAGAGCACGGTGGCCGTTTCCCCTCGGACCACGCCGCCTTGCTCAAGCTGCCAGGGATCGGACCCTACACCGCAGCCGCGATTTCTTCCATCGCCTTCGATCAGCCACATGCGGTTCTGGACGGCAATGTGGAGCGCGTGATGGCGCGGCTTCACAACGTGCAAACGCCGCTGCCCGACGCCAAACCTGAGTTAATGTCCCATGCGGAAGCACTAACCCCTGTGGGCCGTCCGGGCGACTATGCACAGGCGGTGATGGATCTTGGCGCGACGATCTGCACCCCGAAATCGCCCGCCTGCGGCATTTGCCCCTGGCGCACCCCCTGCATCGCGAGGGCCGAAGGAACGGCGGCAGAGCTGCCTCGCAAGGCCCCAAAGAAGCCCAAACCCACACGACATGGCACGGTTTTTATGGCCCGCCGGGATGACGGTGCCTGGCTGCTGGAAACCCGGCCCGAAAAAGGCCTGTTGGGGGGGATGCTCGGGTGGCCGGGATCCGAATGGATCGCCACGGACCAGCCCCTGCCCGAGGTCGCCCCGCCCTGCGCCGGAGACTGGCAACTGCTGGACGGGGAGGTACGTCATACCTTTACGCATTTTCACCTCACCCTGCATGTCTTTCATGCGCAGGTGCCGCACGATACATCGGTCCAATCCGGTAAATTCATTGCTCCGGAGGATTTTCGCCCGACCGATCTGCCCACGGTCATGCGCAAGGCCTTCAATCTTTGTAAATGACGTGGCGATACGCTTGGCGATGAGCCACGCCTAGGGATAATTGCCCGCATGCGCACCGAGACGACAGATTCCACGACGACCGCCCTGCCCGCTGCCGCACCCTTCTGGGTGTCAGTGTTGCTGCCTCCTCTGGCACTTGTCAGCGCGGCCTATGGCGGCTGGACGCTCGCGCTGCTGCCCCTTGCCACCTGGTACCTGTTTTCCGGGCTGGATTTCGCGATTGGTCGCAATGACCGCAACCCCGGCACAGAGGCTCCCGACAGTGCCCTGCGCGCGCATCAGGCGATCACGCTGATCTGGGCGCCGCTACAGTTCGTGCTGCTCTTCGGGCTGATCTGGTACGCTGGCAAAGCCGAGCATCTGAGCGCTCTGGAACGAGCCGCGCTCTTTTTCGGCGTCGGCGTGATTACCGGAACGGTGGGCATAAACTACAGCCACGAGCTCATGCACCAAAAGAGCAAGGCGGAACGCTGGATGGCGGATTTGCTGCTCTCCATGGTGCTCTATTCACATTTTCGCTCCGAACACCTGCTGGTCCATCATCGCCATGTCGGCACCCCAGCCGATGCGGTCACCGCGCGCTACAACGAAGGGTTTCACCGGTTTTATCCGCGCGTGCTGCAGGAGTCTCTGGTCTCCGCATTTCGGGCCGAAAAAGCCATGCTATCCCGGAAAGGGTTGGCTTGGCACCACAGGTCAAACCCGTTTTTCCGGTATTGGCTGTTGCAGGCGGCCATGCTGCTGCTTGCCTTCGCATTGGGGGGATGGTCCGGCATCGCACTATTCCTGATTCAGGCTGGAACAGCCATCTGGCAGTTGGAACTGGTCAACTATATCGAACACTACGGCCTGACACGCAAACATCTCGGCAACGGCAAATACGAGCACGTGAAACCCCATCATTCCTGGAACTCGGATCAGCGCGCCTCCAACTGGCTGCTCATCAACCTGCAGCGCCACTCCGATCATCACTTCAAGCCGAACCGCCGCTATCCGCTGCTGCAGACCTACCCGGCAGAGCAAGCCCCGCAATTGCCCTACGGCTACCCGGTGATGACGATGGTCGCGATGGTCCCACCACTCTGGCACCGCATGATGAACCCCCGCGTGCGCGCATGGCGCAAGACACACTACCCGGAGATTACCGACTGGAAGGCCTACAACAAGGCCGCCAACCCCCTGCCGCGCTGATTTCTGACCGCTTCGAACGCATCTTGGCAGATGTTGCGGCCCGCCCGAATGACCGCTTTTCCTCTTGCAGCCTATATGATCTAACCGCCAAACATGAAGCTGACCGACCGTCATATCCGAGCGCTTGACGACATACTCAAGTGGCGTCGTGACGTTCGGCACTTCCGTCAGGATCCCATCGGTCCCGCCGTCTTGGACCGTCTGCGCCGTTCTATGGAACGTGCGCCCTCCGTCGGCAACGCGCGTCCTTGGAGGGTCGTCCAGGTAAACAGCGCCAAACACCGTTCCCGAATTGTCGAAATCTTTGAAACCTGCAACTCGGAGGCTGCGGAAACCTACGACAGCAAGACGCGTCGCGAATACCTCGCCCTCAAGCTCGCGGGGCTGCGCGAAGCACCTGTCCATCTTGCCGTATTTACGGACCAAAACGTGGCAGAAGGACGGGGGCTTGGACGCAGAACGATGCCCGAAATGTTATCCTATTCGACTGTTATGGCCATTCACACGCTCTGGTTGGCCGCGCGTGCCGAAAACATCGGCATGGGTTGGGTATCAATTCTCGATCCTGACGAAGTTACCGCCGCGCTTGACGTGCCACCAAGCTGGTCACTGACAGGTTATCTTTGTCTTGGGTATCCCCAGACAGAAAGTGACACACCCCTCCTTCACCAAACCGGCTGGCAACTGGATACGCCAACTGACTGGCTGATTGTTTGAGCCATCCCCTGTGCCACCCGACGAGATAGCCCTGTCATTCGCTCAATGCGCCTGAACAACCAAATTGTCCGCAAACAGGCCTCAGGCGCCCGGGTCATCAAAAAAACCCCGCCAACGAGGGCGGGGTCAAGGGGGGTGCCCATTACAGGCGACCTCGTTCAGAAGGCCACAGGCACCGGCGGTGTTCGAATTTTCTGAATCAGGGCGTCATCTCGGCGCGGATCTGCTGGCGCAGCACGTCAATAGGCACCTTCTTGCCATCCTGCTTGAACGTCCAATAGGTCCATCCGTTGCAACTGGGCGCGCCTTCCAGATGTGCTCCGACCTGATGGATCGAGCCTTTGACATCGTTGCCGATCAGCGTGCCATCCGCGCGGACCTTGGCCACCTGTCCCCGCGGGGAATAAAGCTCTTCGCCCGGGCGCAGCATGCCACGCTCAACGAGCTGGCCAAAGGGCACGCGGGGTTCGGCACGTTTCGACGCGCTGACCTGCAAGGCCTCGCGGTCGAACTTGCGGACCTTGGCGATGCGCTTTTCGGCCACCTTGCGGTAGGCTGCCTCACGCTCGATCCCGATGAAGTCGCGCCCGAGCATCTTGGCGACAGCCCCCGTGGTGCCGGTACCAAAGAATGGGTCGAGAATGACGTCGCCCGGGTTCGTGGCCCCCACCAGTACCCTGTGCAGCAAGCTCTCCGGTTTTTGTGTTGGATGAGCTTTCTCGCCATTCTCGTCCTTCAGGCGCTCATGACCGGTACAAATGGGCAGAACCCAGTCAGAGCGCATCTGAATGCCTTCGTTCAGCGCCTTCAGCGCTTCGTAGTTGAACGTGTATTTGCTGGTCTCGTCACGACCCGCCCAGATCATCGTCTCATGGGCGTTGGTAAAGCGCTTGCCCCGGAAATTCGGCATCGGGTTGGACTTGCGCCACACGACATCGTTCAGAATCCAGTAGCCCTGATCCTGCAACGCGGCACCGACCCGGAATATATTGTGATAACTGCCAATCACCCAAATTGCCCCATCGGGTTTCAGGATACGGCGCGCGGCCTTGAGCCAGGCCCGCGTAAAGTCATCATAGGCCTTGAAGCTGGAGAACTGATCCCAGGCATCGTCCACCGCATCGACGCGGCTGTTATCGGGCCGGTGCAGGTCGCCCTTGAGTTGCAGGTTATAGGGTGGGTCGGCAAAGATCAGGTCCACCGACGCTTCGGGCAGGCTGTTCATCACTTCGATGCAGTCGCCATCAATAATCGTGTTCAAAGGAAGCGCCGCGGCGCCCTTGGTCTTTGTCATCATCATTCTGCCTCTGTGCACGGTGCTTTGCACTCGTTCGTTGGCTCCAAGATGAGTCAAAGCTGATTCGCGGTCAATTTCTTTTTTGAATCAAGGCTTTACGATTTTCTCTTGATACAACATATTGTGTACCGGCTTGAAGGTTCGTCTATGATGTGGGGTGACCCCAAGATTTTGAAGCGCGGATATGTGGCTTTTTGATCCATATCCCATGTTGGTCTCCCAGCCGTAGCCGGGGTGCTGTTGCGCCAAATCCACCATGATGCGATCGCGGGCAATTTTGGCCACGATGGAAGCGGCAGAGATTGACAGGCAACGGGTGTCGCCCTTGACCACCGGTTGCGCTGGAACATTCAGCCCGCGCGGGATCATCGAGCCGTCGATCAGAACCAGATCAGGTTGCACGGACAACCCGGCGATGGCGCGGCGCATCGCGATATGGCTAGCGCGCAGGATGTTGTGCTGTTCGATCTCTTCCACGCTGGCATGGCCCACGCTGACCTCGGCACAACCCAACAGACGCTCCGCCAAGGCGGCTCTTTTCTTGATCGACAATTGCTTGGAGTCGTTCAGACCATCGGGAATGCATTCAGGGTCAAGGATGACGGCTGCGGCCGTCACCGGCCCGGCGAGCGGCCCGCGGCCCACCTCGTCAACGCCAGCGATGCGCAGTTTTCCGGCCGCCATCGCCGCCTGCTCCATTTCGAAATCGGGTCCCATGCTTTCTCTCTTCCGACGATCGCCAGCAAAGATCAAGGCATCGAAAAGCCCTCCGGAATTCCGGAGGGCGATACTGGTTACGAAAGACAGGAGGACGCCCGAACGTCCTCCCCTGGGTCAGGGCCACGAGCAACGGCCCTGGTCTGGCCCGGTTTACCACCGGGCCAATTGGTATCCCTGGCGCCGCAGGCAGCGGGCGTTATAGCCTTGCCGCTTCTTGTTGTCGGTCCGGAACTTGACGGCGCAGGCCTGCGGCAGACTGCGGTTGTAGTCGTAGTGTTTCTTCAGGCACTTCTTGCCAAAAACACGGGCGCGGCCCTCACCGGTTTCAAAGCTTCGCAGGCAATTGCCCGGCAAAAGCTTGCGTTCGACACGGGCTGGCAGCGGGCGCGGCTCAACCCGCTGAATGACCGCGTCATCATTCCAACTGTAATCGCGGACCGGGGCGACCTGCTTCTTCTTGCGGCGCTTGGCCGCTTTCTCTTTTTTCTCTTTCTTCCGGTCTTTCAGCTCATGGTTAATAATTGCGCCCACCACCGCCGCGCCCACAATGGCAGCCAAGGCGCGGGTCATATTCTCATCAGCGCGGGCGGGCGCGTTTCCGATTGTTGCGATGACCACAGCAGCGGCAACGACAGTGGCAATGAACTTGTGAGACATGGGGCGGGTCCTTTGATGATGTAGAGGCTCGGAGCAAATGCGGCTCCGTTGCGTCCAACCTCGTCCTACCGCGCCAAGACAGGCAATATCGCGGGGCTGTTATCGAATATCACCGCGCCCAAAGCCTTTTTGTTATTGAATATCCCGCGCGGCGCGCCCAGGGTTTGGGGCATGAAACATCTCTGCCTCATCGCTGTGTTGCTGGCTGCTCTGGCCGTGCCCGCGCCTACAATGGCCGCAGATTGCTACGCGGATTACAAAGCCAAGCGCGACAATCCGCTCAGGCTGCACTATGGGGTGGCGGAAATCTCGAAATGTTCCAAGAAAGCCGCGAAGTCAGAGCTTTCGTCGCGGCTTTCGGCACAAGGGTGGACCCTGCTGAATATCGTGTCGGTCTTTGACGAGAGCGGGCTGGCTGAAAGGAAACAGAGTGCAGGACCAAACTACCTCCGCTATTGAAATGCGCCGATCCGGCGCACGGATCGTCGGTTTTGGCATCACTGCCATTGTCGCGATTCTGGCGATGGCGGCAGCGTTGCTGTTCTGGACCTTGCCGGATGCCAATACCTTCAACGCGCGGGTGGAGCAGTTGTTTGTCGAAAACGACGACCTGACCACGCAGGCAGAGATCAAACTGCTGGAAATTCTCGCCCAGTCGGGCACGGCGTTCTCTGACACGCTGGCAAGTTACCGAATGGTAATTTTCGTGCTGCTGGTCTTTGCGACGGCCATGCTGGTTGCGGCGCTTGTGTTCCTCGTGCTGCTGGTCAGCTACAACCGCCGCCTTGCGCAGATCGAAAGGGCGGGCATTCAGGTGAGTTCGCTGCTGATAAGCCGGGAGGAGAACACGGTCTATCTCAACAACCTGGGCTTTAAGCTGACGGATGCAGCGATGGAGACCATGTCGGTGCTGGCGGAGGCCCGCATGGATGATGATGTGATGTCGGGCTCCGAAATCGAAGGGGTCATCTCCGGACGTAATGCCGCCGACTGTGACGAAGCCGCTGGCGCCACGCGGATCAAACGTCTGCGCGACACGCTGGGCAATCAGATCGTGTCGGAACTTCTGGTCAAGAACATCGCCCGTCGCGGGTACATGCTGGCCATCGACAAGGACGTCATCAAGGTGATCTGACGGTCAGTGCCCCGTAAAGACCAGCATCTGGAACGGCATCAAGAGTGACCGCAGCCGCAGACCGGCCGCATGGATCAGCCCGACGGTATCCACCACATGCAGGAAAATTCTGTGCCCGGCCCCAAGGTCGGGGTCCTGCAGACGCTCGTGGTTGCTGGTGTAGGCATTCGCCGTGCAGCGGCTGCCGGGCGGGATATCATCTGTCTGGCCGGGGTAGATCGGCTCCAGGAACGCCACGATTGTGCCGGGGGTATTCTGCGGCTGCGCGTCAACGAGGCTATCCGTTGGCCTGATCTGTCCTGCCGCAATCACGTCCTGCACCTCGACGATGACCATCGGAACAATCGTGAAGGGTTTGGAGATGCACATGATCTCTGCCACACCGCCTTTCTTGACGACCTGGGCGGAGATTTGCGGGAATCCAGCCTGGAACCTTGCATGCCCGGATCCTTCCGGCACGAGTATTCCCGCCGGTCTGAGGATCGGGTTCACGATGTCCCCGACCTGCAAGGCAAATTGCTCAACCCGCCCTGATGTGCCTGCGTAGACTGTCATCTTCTCAAGCTCGACCCGGGCCTGCTCCAAGGCGGCTTCGGCAGTGGCGCGCTGCGCGGGCAGCAGAACGGTGAGGTTGGCATCCACCGCAGCAACACCCGCCCGTGCCGCATCCAAAGCGCCTTGCCGGACGTCCAGTTCATTCTCCAGCACCTCGACATCGCGCTCGGATACGACGGTGGAGCCTCGGGTTTGCAGGGTCAGGCGACGGTCCAGATCCTCGCGCACCTGAAGCAAGGCCGCTTCCGCCTGATCCACCGCTGCCGTGGCTGCGGCGCGGTCGGTCTGGGCCACGGCCAGAGCGGCTTCGACCTCTTCTATCTTGCGCTCGGCGGCTTCAAGGGCAGCCAATTGCCGACTGCTGTCGAGTTTGAAAAGGGGATCCCCCGCCTCGACGCTCTGGTTGTTGGATACATAGACCTCTTCCACCCTGCCGGCCCCTTCCGAAAGGATCGTGACCGTGCGGAAGGCAGAAATGGTGCTGGAGGTCGAGGGATGATAATAGAATACAATAGTAATCAGGCTGACGGTCATCATCAGGCAGAGCGTGATCCCCCAGCGCAGCTCATACCAGACGGTAAAGAAGTTGATGTGGTCGCCAAACCGCTTGCCCTGTGCGTAGTGGCGGAAAAGGTAGTCCGGCAGGATTGTCACCAGCGAACAGAGAAACAACTCAATCATCAGCGCGGCCTCTGTTCACGAGGTTTTGCAGGGACTCCGCCATGGAATTCAAGGGCGTGGCAAGATCGGGCGGTCTGAACGCCGCCAACACGATGGCGAGCACCCAAAAGACGCTATTGTGCGTAAAGAGCGCCAGAATGCACAGGATGCTGATGAGTTGCAGCTGCGTCGCGTTGCCTTTGTGCGCCATGCGTTCCGGCAGCGAATGCAGGGTGAAATAGAACACACCCAGCAGAACCACCGCAATGACCGTCAGAAAGATCATGTTCGTGAAAAGAGAGTCGCTCCCATCGGCGGCGGCAAGGAAATAGGGCAGGTGTTCGGGAGCCATGGGATGCCGGGCGTCAGTCATTCTGCGTCTCTCAGTGCTGGTCGTTTCGTCCGCTTGCAAGAGATGTTAGCGAGGATGGCTGAACGGCTCCATCCTGAATTTCATAGGCCGGGCCTCTGGTCATTTCGGGATTTGCCCGCATAGTCAGTCGGGACCAGACCGCCCGGAGAAACACCATGCCCGCACCCGTCAATACGTTCAAAAAGGCCTTGCTGGAAGGCAAGACGCAGATCGGCTGCTGGATGAGCATGGCCGAAGGCTACACCGCCGAGATCATGGGTCATGCGGGGTTTGACTGGCTCCTGATCGACGGCGAGCATTCTCCCAATGACATCCGCTCGATCCGGGATCAGATGATCGCCCTGCGCGGCAGCGACAGCCATCCGATCGTGCGCGTGCCAATCGGGGAGACCTGGATCATCAAGCAGGTTCTGGACACGGGCGCGCAGAGCATTCTTGTGCCCATGGTCGAGACAGCAGAGCACGCCAGAGCGCTGGTCAGCGCCTGCCGCTTCCCGCCTGTTGGCACACGCGGCGTGGGATTTGCCGTGGGGCGCGCATCTGACTTCGGACAGACGGAGAATTACGGCCCCACGGCGAGTGACCAGATTTGCCTGCTGGTGCAGGTTGAAACCCAGACCGGGCTCGACAGTCTCGACGCGATCCTCGCGGTGGAAGGCGTGGACGGCGTTTTCATCGGACCGGCGGATTTGTCGGCGAGCATGGATTACCTCGGCAAGGCGTCCCACCCGCATATGCAGGCAACGATCCTCTCCGCGCTCCGCAAGATCAGCGCCAGCGGCAAGGCCGCCGGTATTCTGACCACCGACGACAAGATGATCGAGGCGTCGCTGGATGCAGGGGCGCGTTTCGTTGCGGTTGCCATGGACATCGCGCTGCTGCTCGGCAATGCCAAGGCGGCGGCGAAGAAGTGGCAAGCGGGTTAGGCGTTCTTCATCCGGGTCGCGGCCTGCGTGTATCCCCCGGCGGCGCCGTCGATAAAGTGCAGATGATCGTCGGTCAGGATGGACGGCACGATGCAGGTCATCATCGCTTCGTCCTGCGATGAAATCCCGTACTTTAAGAGCCCTTTCCCGGCGGCTTCCGTGAGGATCTCTTCGAGCTTGCGCCGCGTGTCCGGGTCGCAATCCAGCGTCATTTTCAGACCATCGTCCAGTTTGCGAAAATCCGCATTGGCCGCGACCACCCTTGCGTAGCGGCGCGCATCGAAACCACCCAGTTTCAGACCGGTGCGGATCAGCACCCATGCCACAAAAGACTCAAACAGCGCCTTTGTCTTGGCGGTCAGGTAACTGCCCTGCCCCTTCGCCGCATGCGCCTCCAGCGACGCGCCTGCCGGGGGCCAGCGCGCACCCATGCCCTGTTGCGGCGCCGGATGGCCGCCCCGCTCCAAGGCTTCGGCCTGCGCGATCACGGCATGGAATGCCTGCGCAACCGCCTGAGGGTCCGCCCCGGGCAGGGCCGCAACCATAAGGGAGAGAATTTCGCCATGCTGCGCGGGCATATGGGCCCAGCGGCAAGACAAGCCCGTCAGGTCAGGCACGGTGCCGGGCGGGGCCTTGCCAATTTCATAGATGCCCTCTTTCATTTTCCCTTCCGCCCAGATCATCCCGCCGCCGCCAAACATTGCGTAATCGGCCCCCGGCGAGACCTGGAAACGTGCAACCCGCACATCATGGCCTGCCGCGCGGGCATCCGAGACCGGCACCAGCGCCACACGCATGGACATATCGAATTCCGCCTCCGACCAGCGCGCAACCGCAGCAAGCGCCTCCCGCGCCGCGCCAACCATCTCCGGCGAGACCGCAAAACTCGCCCCATCGCCGCCAAAGACAAAGGGGAATGCCCGCCCGGCGTGGGCGTTCATGACCGCTGAAACAATCGCTGCACCGACCATGTTCACGGTCTTGTAGCGGCCAGCGGCAACATGACCGGTGGAGTCCACGATGTCGGACACCCCGATCTGCCAATCATCCGGCACCGCGTGATACCTTGCGGTTTCCGTCAGCGCCGCAAACTCGCTCTCACGCGGTAGCCCGTCGTAGAAATCCGGTGATTCTGATCGCGACATCCCATTTCCACCCTATACCCCTGCGGACCGTAGCACAGCTTGGGCATGGCGCTCTATGCCGCATCCGGCACCGCACCGACCCTCTTTCCACGCCGGGCGAACAGGTATATGAGGCGCCCACCATCACCTTAGAGACATTGGAGTAAAAAGATGGGTTACCGCGTCGTTGTTGCGGGTGCCACAGGCAATGTGGGCCGCGAAATGCTGAATATCCTTTCCGAACGCCACTTTCCGGTGGACGAGATCGCCGTGCTTGCCTCGCGCAAGTCACTGGGCACGGAAGTCAGCTTTGGCGACAAGACACTGACGACAAAGGACATCGACACCTTCGATTTCAGTGGCTGGGACATGGCGCTCTTTGCCATCGGCTCGGACGCGACCAAGCAATACGCTCCCATCGCGGCCAAGGCGGGCTGTGTCGTCATCGACAACTCATCCCTTTACCGCTACGACCCGGATGTTCCGCTGATCGTGCCCGAAGTGAACGCCGACGCCATCGAGGGCTATGCCAAGAAGAACATCATCGCCAATCCCAACTGCTCGACCGCGCAGATGGTCGTGGCGCTGAAACCGCTGCATGACCGCGCAACGATCAAGCGCGTCGTGGTCTCCACCTACCAGTCGGTCTCCGGCGCGGGCAAGGAAGGCATTGATGAGCTCTGGGATCAGACCAAGTCGATCTACAACCCGACCGACGACAAACCGGCCAAGAAGTTCACCAAGCAGATCGCCTTCAACGTCATCCCGCATATCGACGTCTTCATGGAGGATGGCTCCACCAAGGAAGAGTGGAAGATGGTGGCGGAGACAAAAAAGATCGTCGATCCGAAGATCAAGGTCACGGCCACCTGCGTGCGGGTGCCTGTCTTCGTCGGCCACTCCGAAGCGGTGAACATCGAGTTTGAAGAGCATCTCGACGAAGACGAGGCCCGCGAGATCCTGCGCGAAGCACCCGGCATCATGGTGATCGACAAGCGTGAAGACGGCGGCTATGTGTCGCCGGTTGAATGCGTGGGCGATTTCGCCACCTTCATCAGCCGTATCCGTCAGGACAGCACGATCGACAACGGTCTGAACCTGTGGTGCGTCTCTGACAACCTGCGCAAAGGGGCGGCCCTGAACGCGGTGCAGATCGCGGAATTGCTGGGTAATCGCGTGCTCAAAAAAGGCTAGGGCAGCATCCGTTTATCTGCATCAGAACCCCTTGCACCTGAGGCCGCCCCCTCCCGGGGGGAGGCTCGGAGGGTGGACGGCAGTGCCTGCCGGGTACACTCGGTAAGGCAGGTGATCCAGATTTTCAGGCCGATGCTCTAGGCACACTCGTTAACGGGCAATAGTACCCGCAGGCTTGAATAAACCCTGCGTTCCTGCTGTGCTGCGTGGCGACGCGGCAGAAGGGAGGCAGCGCCCATGCTCCATGACGCAATGACGAGTTACAGGGAAGCTCTTCGCCATTGGGTGCCTTTGGTTTCGCTCCACCTTTTTGTCCGGCTTGTGACACTGGCGATCCTCGTCCCGCTCATCGGTGCGCTGCTGGCCTTTACGCTGTCATTCTCGGATCAATCCGCGCTGACCGATCAGGACATCGCAGAGTTCCTGCTTACGCCCATGGGCGCGTTTGGTGCCCTGGTGGTCGGGTCCTTCGTCATCGCCTCCGCCATGGTCGATGTCGCGGTGATGACCAGTGCGCTTCGGGTACGCTCAACGGGCATCCTCCAGCCGCTCGGGGCAGCCCTGGGCTTTCTGAGCAAGGCCTTGCCGCGATTGATTGTGTTCGGCGGCCATTTTGTTGTCCGGGTGTTGATGATCGCCCTGCCCTTTGCCGCCGTCACTGCAATTGCCGCCGCCTATCTTTTGCGCGAGTATGACATCAATTTTTATCTGACCAATCGTCCCCCGGCGTTTCTGCTGGCAGTTGGGATCGGCGGCATTTGCGGTGTTGCACTGGCCCTCCTGCTGCTGGAGCGTCTGACGGCCTGGGCCGTCGCGATGCATTACTGTCTCTTTGATCTTGAGGCCCCCGGGCGGTCGTTTGCGTTAAGCCGCGCAAAGATGGAGGGGCACCGGGTCGCGTTTCTGGGCCGCCTGCTGGCGTGGTTTCTCATTCGATTGGCGGTTGCCTCTCTATTGGCGACCGTGGCCGGTTTCCTGCTTGCGGAGGGGCCACAACTCTTTGCCAGCAGGCTCTCTTTGGTCTTTGTGGTGACAATCGCGCTGCTTTTGGTGTGGAGCATCCTCAACGCCGGGGTAAGCGCGATATCCAATGGCGCGCTTGCCGATTTGCTCAACGAGGAGTTCAACCGTTGCCTTGAGGCACGCCCTGCCCGACTGGATGTTGACGGGCCGCGCGCCCTGTCGAGGTATCTTGCCGCGCCCATCATCGCCGTTGTGCTGGCGGTCGGCAGCCTGACCATCAGCGGCGCGCTCTCCAACAGGTTCGGCGGCATGGAAGATGTGCAGGTAATCGGGCACCGGGGGGCAGCGGCAAGTCGCCCGGAAAACACGATGGCCGCGGTGCTCAAGGCGGTCGAAGATGGCGCAGACTGGGTTGAAATCGACGTGCAGGAAACCGCAGACGGTGAGGTGATCGTCGTGCATGACAGCGACTTCATGAAATCCGCCGGGGTGCCCACCAAGATCTGGGACGTGACCATGGAGGAGGTCGCAGAGATCGACATCGGCTCCTGGTTTGATCCGGCCTATGCGGACCAGCGGGCCCTGTTGCTCAGGGATGTGCTGGCGGCGGTCAAGGACCGCTCCAACCTGCTGATCGAATTGAAATACTACGGCCATGACGTGGACCTTGAAAACCGTGTGATCGCGCTCGTGGAAGCGGTGGGCATGCAGGATCAGATCGCCACGATGTCCCTGAAATACCCGGCGGTCCAGAAGATGCGCCAGTTGAGGCCGGGCTGGCGAACAGGGGTGCTTGCGGCCACGGCAGTCGGCAACCTGGCGGGGCTGGAGGGCGATTTTCTTGCGGTCAGCATGGGCCGGGTGACGCCTGCGCTGATCGCGGCTGCTGATGCTGCGGGCAAGGATGTCTATGCCTGGACGGTCAATGATCCGGTCTCCATGTCGCGCATGATCTCCGTCGGTGTGGACGGGTTGATAACCGATGAGCCCGCGCTCGCCCGCGAAGTGCTTGGCCATTATGAGACGCTCTCGACGCCGGAGCGGCTGCTGTTGCGGCTTGGGGATACAATTGGGCTGACCTTTGACGTCACGCCGGAAGGGAATGAGATATGAGGCTGGTCGTGGGCACTATCCTCTGTGTGGCCGCCAGCGCGGTGATGGCAGACAACCAGAGCGTGATGACCAGCATGCAAAAGACGTTTGAGTTGCCCGCGCATCGGTCGCTCATGGCTGTCATGACCGAGGATGAAACCCGTCTGGCGGCGTTTGAATCCGATGGCTGTAGCGGCGGCATGTCGTGGAGCTGGCGGATCGTCGCGGACATCTTCCCCGATTTCAAACAGGCTCAGCGAGAGACACCGCCGTGGGAGACCTGCTGTGTTGTGCACGACAGGGCCTATCACAACGCGGGCGGCGCCGATGACGCCGAGGCGAGTTTCGATGCCCGGCTGGCGGCGGACAACGAGTTGCGGCACTGCGTGGCCACTCCGGCAGCAACCGAGATCACTGCCATGGCGTCGCGCTACGATGTGTCAGAGGATCAGGTGCAGGTCGCCTACGACCTGATCGCGGAGTCGATGTACAATGCTGTGCGTTTCGGCGGCGCACCCTGCTCCGGCCTGCCGTGGCGCTGGGGGTTCGGCTACCCGGGGTGTGTGCCGGGGTTTTAAGGGCAGGCCGTGCGCTCTACCCGCCAACACAGGATTGGCGGGCGGAGCGTCTATTGGAGCATCGGCCTGAAAATCTGAGTAACCACTCTTACGGAGTGTACCCGGCAGGCACCGCCGGCCAGCCTCCGAGCCTTCCCCCGGGAGGGGCTGGCCTCAGCTGTAAGGGGTCGTGTTGCAGATTGAACGAGTGCTGCCCTAAAGCGTCATGCGAAAATCCTGAATCACGCAACGCTGCCTGAAATTCAAGATTTCAACGCGTTACGTGATGCCTGATGTTTCAGGTATTTCGTCAGACGCCCTAGACCTCGCGCGGGTCTTTGGGTTTTCCGGGGCCGAATCGGCGCAGGAAAGTCCCGTAGGAGAATCCGATGTCATGGGTGTGACAAAGCTTTTGGCCGCTGGTCTCCGTATGCAGCGACAACCCGCCCCAGGAGATTTTCAGGAAATAGCCGTGTCGGCGCAGCCGCGCATCAAGGTCTTCCCAGCTTATCGCTTCGGCCAGATCCCGGAACAGAAGGTTTTGTAACGCAAAAACAAGGCGTTCACTGGCCGGGGGCGGTCTGCGTTTCATGCCCTTCTTGCTGACCAGATGATCGGAGACAAGACCCTCGACCACCTGTGCAATGGTGTCTTCCTGCTCACTTGCCAGATCCTGTACGGCTTGCATCAGTTCAGCAGGGAGTTCGAGAGTAACGGCGCGCTTAATCATGACGCGCAGAGTTGCTTAAACTTGGTTTACAAATTGTTAAAATCGCTCCGCCCGCAGCACCTGACAGTCAACAATCGAGACAACGCCGATGTGTTTCTCAACCACCGCAAATGCCGCATCGAGAAGCGCGTCCAGACGCTCCGGTCGGATGATGCAGACGACCTGAACCATGCCGCTGGCGCGTCCGATCTCGCCCGACCGCACCCAATCGCCTGACCGACCGGAGCCGCCCAGAACCGGCAGAACGGTGTACCCCGTCACAGAGGCCTTGGTCAGCGCATCGGTCAGGCGTGACTGCATGATGGCTTCAATAGTGATTTCCACGCGTTTGGCTTGATGGGTCTTCATGATTTACGCTCCTGTCAGGGCTGCGGCGACCGCAACATAAAGCGGTATTCCCAGCGTCAGGTTGAAAGGAAAGGTAACACCGAGGGAAAGTGTCAGATAGATCGAAGGGTTCGCCTCAGGCAAGGCAACCCGCATCGCGGCGGGGACCGCGATGTAGGAAGCGGATGCGGACAGAACCATCAGCAGCGCAACCCCGCCCGTTGACAGGCCCAGGACGAGGCCGAAAACCGCGCCAAGGCTGCTGCCGATCACCGGCATCAGCAGGCCGAAGGCAAGGACACCGGGGCTCAGCGCACCGCTGCGGCCCCGCAGCCCCCGTCCGGCCACAAGGCCCATGTCCAGCAGGAACAGACACAGGACCCCTTTGAAGGGGGCCACGATGAAGCTGGAGATTTCCGTCAGCCCTTCCTCCCCGGTGATCCAGCCGATGAAGAAGGACCCCACAAGCAGCACGATGGAGCCGTTGAGCAGGATTTCACGCCAGAGGTCACTGTCCATCCGGCGCCCGTCTCCGCCCCGTGAAATCAGCCAGAGCGCCGACAGGATTGCCGGTGCCTCCATCGCAGCCGCAACAGCGACCATGTAACCTTCGGACGCGATACCGCTGCTTTGCAGCACGGATGTTGCCGCGACAAAGGTCACGATGGAAATCGAGCCGTAGTGCGCCGCCACTGCGGCGGCATCCAGACGGCTCAGCCCGGTCATGACCTTCAGCAAGCCAAAGGCGATCAGGGGCAGGCCGGCGGAAAGGATGATCCCGGCAAGCAGCGTCAGCCCCAGCTTTGCGTCGATCCCGTGGGCCGCAACGCTCACCCCGCCTTTGAAGCCAATGGCGAAGAGCAGGTAGATCGAGAGCGCCTTGGCGGCGGCTTCCGGCACGCTGAGGTCGGACCGCGCCAGAGATGCCGCGACACCAAGGGCAAAGGAGAGGATGATGGGCGACAGGAGATTGCTGGCCGCCAATGACAAAATCTGTTCCACACGCGCCTCCGGTAAGGTTCAGAGGCGTTTAGGCGGGTTTGATCGGGCTATCAAGTCGCAAAGAAACCCGTCAGACCGGATGAAAGGCCTGATCCCGCGCGTCAAAAAACTCCAGCCCGCCCTCACCGATGTCTGTCCAGAGGCCGTGCAGCGTCAGCTTGCCGCCACTCACGCGCGACTTGACGAAAGGAAAGCTCATCAGGTTTTGCAGGCTGACCAGGACGGATTGTTTCTCAAGGGCCTGCGCCTGCACTTCCGGATCGTTTTCACTTTCAACAAGCGGGTAGCTTGGCTTGAGGATATCCAGCCAGCGCCCGATGAAGCTGGTTTTCTCTTCAAGTTCCGTGGCATGACCCTGGCACATGTCGATACAGCCTTTGACGCCTCCACAGCCGGAGTGCCCCAAGACAATCACATGCGCAACGTTCAGCATCGTGACCGCATATTCCACGGCTGCCGATGTCCCGTGCGGGTCCCCATCCGGCTCATAGGGCGGCACGAGGCTCGCGATATTGCGATGGATGAACAACTCACCCTCGTCCGCCCCGAAAATGGAACTGGCGTGGACCCGGCTGTCACAACATGAGATCACCATCGCCCGGGGGTGCTGCCCGCCATGCGCCAGATGGCGATACCAGGACTGGTTGTCTTCGTATCCGGTGGCCTTCCACCCGTGATAGCGCTGCACCAGGTATCCTGGGAGCGGCTTGGCCTGTTCCATAATCATCTTCTTTCACACACTGTTGAGGCAGGATAGACGCAAATTACATAGAATTCGAGCGGAAAGATCGGCGGCTCTCAACCCTTTGGTCAGGAATTGACCGCATAGTCCTGCGCAGCCGTGGGGGCGTAAGAAGGTGAGTACAATGGATCAGGTCCTGAAAATCAGGCTGAAGGAAACCGTGCATGTCGATCAGGACAAGCTGGGCGCGCTCTATGCCGAGTTAGGTGAAGCGGCTGCCGAAGACGTGGTTTGCCGCGCGATGGAAGAGCTGGCGCTACGGCTGTCGCATTGCAGCAGGCTGCACAGCGCCGGTCAGTGGGAAGAGCTGCGCAAATGCGCGCGCTCGCTGATCGCGATCTCCGAACAGATTGGCATGCTGGTGCTGGCGCGGGTCGCCCATGACGTTCTTGAGGCGCTTGACGCCCACGATGTACCCGCGGTTGCCGCAACTCTGTCGCGGCTGTTGCGCATCGGCGAACAGTCCCTGACCGCGATCTGGGATCTGCAGGATATCACGATCTGATATCTTGCGCCCCGCCACGAACGGGTTAGGGTCGCACGACCCCAGCTTGGAAAGGCGGCGCCCATGACATCTCCATTTGCCGACCCCTCGGATCCTGCAACCCCGCTGCATATCATAGAACAGGACGCACTGGAGGATTGGTGCGCGGCGCAACTGCCCCATGTGCGCGACTGGGTCGAAGCCAACGAATTTTCCGCCCGGCTTGGTCAAGCGTTGCTTGTGCCCGGCGAGAATGGTGCGGTTTTTGCGGCTCTGGCCGGGTATGGAACGGCATCCACCCGCGCGCGCGGCAGGTTTCACCTTGCCGCCGCAGCCAGCAAACTCCCCAAGGGCAACTATCGGATCATCTCCGGCCTGCCGGAGCAGCACGCGGAAAATGAAACCCTTGGTTGGCTTTTGGCGGGCTACAGGTTCGACCGCTACAGCGAGACAGGCAAGATGGGCGCACGGCTGGTCTGCCCCGACGGCGTCGACGCCGCCCATGTTGCCGCAATAGCAGCGGGGGAGACGCTGACCCGCGACCTTATCAATACGCCCGCAAACGATATGGGCCCCGATGAGCTGGAAGTTGCCGCCCGTGATCTGGCCGGGACATATGGCGCGACCTGCACCGTCGTTTCCGGTGCAGACCTGCTGGAGCAGAACTTCCCCCTGATCCACACCGTGGGCCGGGCGGCAAATCGCGCGCCCCGGTTGATTGATCTGCGCTGGGGCCAATCCGGGCCGAAGGTTACGCTGGTCGGCAAAGGGGTTTGCTTTGATACCGGCGGGCTGAACCTCAAGCCCGGGGCCTCGATGGGCCTGATGAAAAAGGACATGGGTGGGGCTGCCAATGTGCTGGGCCTTGCACAGATGCTGATGGAAACGGGTCAGAAACTTCAGCTGCGCGTGTTGATCCCGGCGGTCGAAAACGCGGTATCGGGCAACGCCTTTCGGCCCGGCGACATCCTGCCGTCCCGCAAGGGGCTGTCGGTTGAGATCAACAACACCGATGCCGAAGGTCGTCTTGTGCTGGCCGATGCGCTGGCCTACGCGCAGGAGGATGACCCCGATCTGATCCTGTCAATGGCCACACTGACAGGTGCCGCGCGGGTGGCCGTTGGCCCTGATCTGGCCCCCTATTACTGCGATGACGATTCCTTTCTTCAGCTGCTGGAGGACTCCGCACAACGGTCCTGGGATCCGGTCTGGCGCATGCCTTTCCATACGGCTTATGAGGCAATGATCGAACCGGGCATCGCCGATCTGGACAATGCGCCCAAGGGCGGGTTTGCCGGGTCCATCACGGCGGCGCTGTTTCTGCGGCGTTTTGTGGGCAAAAGCCCTTACGCCCATTTCGACATCTACGGGTGGAACCCGGCCGATGCGCCGGGACGGCCAAAGGGCGGCACAGGTCAGGCGACCCGGGCCCTGCTGGATACACTGAGCCGCTACCAGCCCTCATGAGCGATCCGCGCAGCGCTCCCCCCAAAGACCTGATCGTGATGGCCGAGGCGGCCCGCATCGCTGAGCCGGTCGTTGATCTGACACGTGGCGCGGGGGGGCCACGCGACCGGCAACTGCTTTATGGCGATCCCGTTACGGTCCTCAACCGCACGGACACGCATTGCCTCATCCGGTCGGAAAAGGACGGCTATTGCGGCTATGTTGCGGCCCCCTCTGTCGCGGCACCAGCGACGGCCACGCATAAGGTCACCGCCCGCGCAACCCACGCCTATCATGAGGCAACGATCAAATCGCCGGACCTTACAACGCTCAGCTTTGGCAGCCGTCTTGCTGCGCTCTCCGAAACCGCGACCTTCATAGAGACCGATCTCGGCTTTATCCCGCGCCAGCATGTGCACCCGGTGGACACTTTCGCCACCGACCCTGCGGTGGTGGCCCAGTTGTTTCTGGGTACCGCCTACCTGTGGGGGGGCAATTCCTTCAAGGGGATCGACTGCTCGGGTCTGGTGCAGGCGGCTTTTCTCGCCTGTGGGCTGGCCTGCCCCGGCGACAGCGACCAGCAGGCCCTTGACCTGGGCAAGGCGCTGCCCGACGACGCAAGGGTTGAGCGCAACGACCTGATCTTTTGGAAGGGCCACGTGGCACTGGTGGCGGATAGCGCAACGCTCATTCATGCGAATGCGGGCCATATGGCCACGGTCTCTGAGCCGATCGACGTGGCGCTGGCCCGGATCGAGGCGCAGGGCGATGGCCTGCCGACAGGTCGCAGACGTCCCGCGTTGCGCTAGAGCAGCATCCGTTTACAGCGTGTTGCGTTTTATCTGGTCTATTCGTGCAACAGAAAACGCGTTCGACCAAAGGGAGAGGCAGCTTTTTCTGTTTCCGGTCAAACACAACACGCTCTAATGTGCAACAAGACCCCATATGACTGAGGCCAGCCCCCGAGCCTGGGAGGGGTGAAGCCCCCTCCCGGGGGGAGGGTCGGGGGCTGGCCGGCGGTGCCGGCTGGGTACCCGCTGTAGGGTAAGTGATCCAGATCTTTGGGTCGATGCGCCAACCTCTATTCGACGGCGCGGATCAGCTTGCGTTCGAGCACCCGCAAGACCGTCTTCAGGTCGTGGCCCCGCCGCATGATCCGCCCGTCCATGCCGACCACCGCGTACATGCCCTGTTTGTCGCGCAGCTTTGGCCGCTTTTCGATCCGGTAGAGCGGTGTCTCGGCCGTCCGCCGAAAGACCGAAAAAACAGCGACCTCACGCAGACAGGAAATGCCGTAATCCCGCCATTCGCCCGCGGCGACAAACCGCCCATAGAGCGAGAGGATCACGGACAGCTCGGTTCTGTGAAAGGCGACTTGCGTCGGCGGCAAGGCGTGGAGGTTGTCAGAGGGCGGCACCTGGTAGTTCATGGACCCAGAGTTGCGCCGATCCGGCCGCAAATCAAGCCTTAAGGGCGCGCCTTCCTCAGTCGGGTTTTGCTGTCGAGCCAGGTCGCCTCGCCTAGCGACGTGCCGCATAGCTGCATCAGGCCCCGTAGCGGGCCAGAAATGTCTCCACCGCGTTGTCCACGACACGGGTGATATCGGCCTCTGATACCGAACTGACGACACCGAAGATCAGCCGGGGCCAGAGGTCCGCCTTGCATAATTCGCCAAACTGATCTGCCGCCATCGTGTAATCGTCGATCCGCAACTCACCGCGCGCCTCGGCCCGCTCGAAGTAGGCCGCCATTTCCGTTCTGAACACCTCCGGACCCGAATTGTAGAACTTGCGTCCCAGTTCCGGAAACCGTTCTGATTCCGCGACGCAGATGCGGAAGACCCTTTGCCCGAACCCGGATGTGATGAAACGCAGGAAGTGCATGGCGGTTTGCGTCAAAACTTCCCTCGGTGAGGCCTCCATATCCAGACCGTCGAGCGCATCCCGCGCCTGACGCTGACACTCCGACGTTGCAACTTCCATGAAGAGCAGACGCTTGTCCGGGAAATAACTGTAAAGTGTTGCCTTCGACACATTCGCGACCCGCGCGATTTCATCGACGCTTGCCCCTTCAAAGCCATCGGCCATGAAGACCTGCCGCGCGCCCTCCAGCACCTGGTCGAATTTGCGACCTTTTCGAATGGCCAATGTCGCTGCTGTCATAAAGCAATTCTTCTCCCTGCGCCTCAGTATAAACCGATCAGTTCAGTTCCCAAGGAAAAAGCGCCTGAACGCGCGACTTTGATTGAACGGGTGACTGCTATACTTTAGAATTATTCTAAAGAAGGTTCAAAAGATGCGATTCTCCTTGCACCGCAAGCGCTTCAACGATTTGAGCGAGCAGGAAATCCTGGCGCTTGCGATCTCCTCGGAAGAGGACGACGCACGCATTTATCGCGGCTATGCCGCGCATTTGCGCGCGGATTTCCCTGACAGCGCGCAGATCTTTGAAGGCATGGCGCGGGAAGAGGATAACCACCGTCAGCGCTTGATTGATCTGCACCGCCTGCGGTTTGGCGACACCATTCCCCTGATCCGGCGCGAACATGTGGCCGGGTTCTATTCCCGCCGACCGGTCTGGCTGGTCGAAAACCTCGGTATCGACAAGACCCGCGCTGAAGCAGAGGCGATGGAGCGCGAGGCGCAAACCTTCTATCTCAAGGCGGCAAGCCGCACGCAGGATGCCGCTTCGCGCAAGCTTCTGGGCGATCTGGCGGCAGCAGAGGCAGGGCACCAGCAGACCGCCGAGGACCTTGAAGCAACGCATTTGACCGATGATATCCGGGAAAACGAGGAAGCACAGGCGAGGCGGCAGTTCATCCTGACATGGGTGCAGCCCGGGCTGGCGGGTTTGATGGACGGGTCGGTCTCGACCCTCGCGCCTATCTTTGCAACGGCGTTCGCCACGCAGGACACTTGGACGACCTTTCTGGTCGGGCTTGCGGCATCCGTGGGTGCCGGCATTTCCATGGGGTTCACCGAAGCCGCGTCAGATGACGGAGAGCTTTCCGGGCGTGGATCCCCCGTCAAACGCGGTTTTGCCTCCGGCATCATGACCACCGTCGGGGGTTTGGGCCATGCGCTGCCCTACCTGATCGCGGACTTCTGGACAGCGACCGTCACGGCCATCTTTGTGGTTTTCATCGAACTTTGGGCAATTACATGGATTCAGAATAGATATATGGATACACCGTTCCTGCGCGCGACGCTTCAGGTCGTGCTGGGCGGTGCGCTGGTCTTTGCCGCGGGCGTCCTGATCGGGTCCGGCTAGGGAAGGGGCAGCACGCATCGCGTGCCTCATATGATTGAAGTTTTTCTGAAAACGGTCCCGTTCTTTGCGTTGATCGCCGTGGGATACTGGGCGGGGCGCACGCGGTTCTTCACCGAAGAAGCCACGGCCTATCTGACGAAGTTCGTCTTTTACTTCGCGCTCAGCGCCATGCTCTTCCGGTTTGCCGCGAACCTGAGCTTCAACGAGGTCTGGGACCCTGACCTGATCGCCGGGTATCTGCTGGGCACCGTCGCCGTCTACATCATTGCAACCGTTGTCGGCATGGCACGCAAACAGAGTGTGGCCGTCACGGCGGTGGAGGCACAATGTGCCGCCATCGGGAATGTCGGGTTCCTCGGTATCCCGATGCTTGCGTTGCTCTTGGGGGAAAAGGCCGTGGGCGTCATCATGATGGCGCTGGCGGTCGATCTGATTGTCTTCTCCAGCCTCATCGTGATCCTGATTACCGGCTCGCGGGACGGGCGTTTCAGCTTCGGGATATTGCGAACCATCGGGTTGGGGTTGGTGAAAAACCCGATGATCCTCGCGATCTCCTCCGGGCTGATCTGGTCTGCGCTTGAAATCCCGATCCCGGCCCCGATGAATGACTTCCTCGCCATTCTGGGGGGTGCGGCCACGCCCGGCGCGCTTTTTGCCATTGGCGCGTCACTGGCCTCCAAATCGGCGGAGCGTCTGTCGGTCGCGTTGTGGCTCAGTTTTTGCAAGCTGATCCTGCACCCGGCCTTTGTGGCAATCGGCGTGTTGGTGCTGTTCCCTGTCGATCCCTATACCGCAGCGGTCGTGATCGCGGCCTCTGCGCTGCCCGTGGCCGGCAACGTCTATATCCTCGCGCAGCACTACGGTGTCGCGCCGCAGCGGGTGTCCGCCACGATCCTCGTCTCGACCATGGTCAGCATCATCACGGTCAGCGCCATAATCGCCGCGGTCGCTCCGGTCTGATTGCAACGGGACTTGCCCCGCATCCTGGCACGCGCTAGCCACTGGCGTGAACAATTGGGAGACGCGCAATGGAAACGATTTCGGAAAACGCCTGTTTTGGGGGCACACAGGGGGTTTATTCACACCCGTCGGAAAGCTGCGGATGTGACATGACCTTTGGCCTGTTCCTGCCGCAAGAGGCCAAGGACGGGCCGGTTCCGCTGCTCTGGTTCCTTTCAGGTCTGACCTGTACCCATGAAAACGCGATGATCAAGGCCGGCGCGCAAGCTTGGGCGGCAGATCACGGCATCGCGCTGGTGTTCCCGGACACCTCTCCCCGAGGCGACGATGTCGCGGATGACGAGGCCTATGACCTTGGCAAAGGGGCCGGGTTCTACGTCAACGCCACCGAGCAGCCCTGGTCGCCACATTTTCAGATGTGGGACTATATCACCGAAGAGCTGCCCGCCCTGCTGGGCCAGAAGTTCGCGCTGGATATGGAGCGGCAGGCGATCACCGGGCACTCGATGGGCGGGCATGGCGCACTGACCATTGCGATGTCGCTGCCGGGGCGCTTCCGGTCCGTGTCGGCTTTCGCGCCGATCTGCCACCCCACCGCCAGCGACTGGGGCCGCAAGCAGTTCACCGCCTATCTGGGCGAGGATCAGTCGAAATGGGCCCCGCATGACGCCACACTTCTGATGCGATCCAAGGGATTCGACGGGCCGGTTCTGGTGGACACGGGCACCAAGGATCAGTTCATTGACCTGCTGCAGCCCGAAGCACTTGCCGAGGCGGTGAACGAGCGGCGGCAGGAAGCGACCCTGCGCCTGCAAGCAGGCTACGATCACAGCTACTTTTTCATTGCGACCTTCATGGAAGAGCATGTGGCCTTTCACGCGGATGCGCTCTACGCATGACCGCCCTCTACGTGGATGCGGATGCCTGTCCGGTCAAGGCAGAAGCGGAACGCGTGGCGACGCGTCATGGCGTGCGCCTCTTTATCGTGTCGAACGGCGGGCTGCGTCCATCGCAGAACCCGCTGGTCGAAACCGTGATTGTCCCGGATGGGCCGGACGTGGCGGATATGTGGATCGCGGAGCGGTGCGGGAAGGGCGATGTTGTCATCACCGGCGACATCCCCCTTGCCGCGAAATGCATCGAGGCGGGTGCGCAGGTGCTCAAACACAATGGAGAAGCGCTGACCCAGGCCAATATCGGCAATGTCCTCGCCACGCGCGATCTGATGGCGGACCTGCGCGCGGCGGACCCGTTCCGCCAAGGGGGCGGAAAGGGCTTTACCAAGGCAGACCGGTCGCGGTTCCTTGATGCGCTGGAACGCGCCTTGCGCAAAGCCGCGCGCTCTGCATAACTTCATTTCAGAAGGGTCGCGAATGGAACAGGATAGACAACCACAGGCCGTGGTCTTTGACGTCGGAAACGTCTTGATCGAGTGGGATCCCGACCGGTTCTATGATGCCGAGATCGGTAAGGAACGGCGGCTGGCGATGTTCGAGGCCGTGGACCTGCTGTCGGTAAACGAGCGGATTGATCTGGGCGCAGATTTCACCGATACGATCTATGCCGCCGCAGAGGCGCACCCCGAGTGGGAAGCCGAAATACGGATGTGGCATGACCGCTGGATCGAGATGGCATCGCCCGCCATCGACCATTCCGTCAGGTTGATGAAAGCCCTGCAGGCAAAGGGCGTCCCGGTCTTTTCGCTGACAAATTTCGGCATCCAGAGTTACGACTACGCGGCAACGCATTACCCGTTCCTCAAGGAGTTTGACCGGGACTTCATTTCCGGCCATCTCGGGGTGATAAAACCCGACCCCGCGATCTACGCTACACTCGAACGCGCCTCCGGGCTTTCCGGCGACGCCTTGTTGTTTGCGGATGACCGGGCGGACAATATCGAAGCGGCCGGGCGCCGGGGCTGGCAGACACATCTGTTCGAGGGGCCGCAAGGGTGGGCCAACCGGCTTGTGGCCGCGGGTCTGCTGACGGAGGCCGGGGCCCGGTGACTGACGTGCCCATCATCCCTTTTGACGCGGGCGAGGCCCTGCTTGACTGGATCGGCCTGACCGACGCGCTCGCCGCCGGGCACAGGCTTCCCAAGGCCGAAATCGCCGACACCTTCCTTTACCGTGACCCGGATACCCTGCTCAATCGCGCCGCCTGGATCGACGGGCTTGGGCTCGCGGTCAAATCGGCCACCGTGTTTCCCGGAAATGCTGAGAAAGGGGCCTCGACCATCAATGGCGGCGTGACCTTGTATTCGGATGCAACCGGCGTGCTGGCAGCCATCGTAGATTTTCACCTCGTCACCAAATGGAAGACCGCAGGGGACAGCCTGCTTGCCGCGCGCAGGCTCGCGCGCCGGGACAGCCGCCGCATCCTGATCGTCGGCGCGGGGAATGTCGCGCGCAGCCTGCACGAGGCCTACAGCGCCGGGTTTCCGCAAGCGACCTTCACCCTCTGGAACAGAACACGGTCGAAGGCCGAAGCCTTGGCAAGCGAATTGGGCAACGTCGACGTCGCCCATGATCTGGAGCAGGCGGTCGCAAATGCGGATATCGTCGCTTGCGCCACGATGTCGACCAACCCCATTCTGAAAGGGGCCTGGTTACAGCCCGGCCAGCACATCGACCTGATCGGCGCGTACCGCCCCGATATGCGCGAGGCCGATGACGAGGCGCTCCATCGGGCGTCGGTCTTCGTGGACAGCCTCGACACCACAGTGGGCCATATCGGAGAGGTGAAAATCCCTATCGAAGCAGGCACGTTCACCGCGGATCAAATCATCTCGGACTACTACACCCCCGACCGCTTTGGCCGGACAAGCCCGGAGGAAATCACGCTGTTCAAGAATGGCGGCGGCGCCCATCTGGACCTCATGACCAGCCGCTACATCCTCGATCGCTGGCAGGCCGCGTGATCGGGTGGTTTCTGTCACTCCTGATCCTGGGCCTCGTGGCGTTCCCGTGGGTCATGGAAGCAGCGCGGCGACCCATGACCGCGAAGGAACGTGAAAAGGCCCCCGGGCAGTTCGCGCACCTGTCGCAAGGTATAACCCATTACCAGTGGACCGGCCCAAAGGACGGTCCCGTCGTGGTCTGTATCCACGGGCTGACAACGCCCAGTTTTGTCTGGCAAAGCACGGCAAAACACCTTGCGGGCCTCGGCTATCGGGTTCTGGCCTATGATCTCTTTGGCCGAGGATACTCAGATCGTCCATCTGGCCGCCAGACACCAGCCTTCTTTATCCGGCAATTGAACGAATTGCTCGACGATCAGCAGGTCGGGGGCGATCTGACGGTGATCGGGTATTCCATGGGCGGGGCGATCACCGCTGAATTCGCGGCCAGCCGGTCGGATGATATTCGCCGGGTCGTGCTATTGGCACCGGCGGGCATGGGCATTGTCGCAAGCGGTTGGCTGCGGTCTTTGGTGCGGACCCCGATCCTTGGCGGCTGGTTCATGCTGTTGTTCTACCCACGCCTCTTGAAAAAAGGGCTGGAGGCTGAGAAAGATCTGCCCGGTACGGTGCCCGGTATCAACGCCATGCAGCGCGCTGAACTCACCTACCGGGGCTTTCTGCCCGCCGTTCATGCCAGTATGCGCGGCATGCTCTCGGGTGACCTGCAAAAAGCGCACGGCACGCTGCATCGTCAGGGCATTCCGGTGCTTGCGATGTGGGGAGAATGCGATGACGTCATCCCCCTCACAGCAAAGGATAGGCTGGCAGCTTGGAATCCGAAGTCAGTCCATCACGTGATCGACGGGGCCGGTCACGGGCTAACCTACACCCATACCTCCGATGTCATGAAGCACATCGAGGCGTTTCTCGAAAAGAGCGCCTGAGGCGCAGCCCGCCAGCGGCCCCGCTCAGGCGGTGCGCAACCCTTCAAGCCGCCGCTCGCGAATGGGCAGGTGAATGATCGCGCTGAAGGCACCGACCGCAATCCCGATCCACCAGACCAGAGTGTAGTCGCCCGACAGATCGTAGAGGCGACCACCGAGCCACGCCCCCATGAAGCTGCCAAGCTGATGGCTGAGGAAGACGATCCCGTAGAGCGTGCCCATATAGCGCAGCCCGTAGATATGCGCGATCAGCCCCGACGTGAGCGGAATCGTCGCCAGCCAGAGACTGCCCATGGCAACGGCAAACAGGATGACGCTTGTCGGTGTAATGGGGAACATGATGAAGAGGACCGACACGACCGTCCGGCCAAGATAAATCGCCGCAAGCAGGTATTTCTTGGAGTAGCGGTTGCCCAGCCACCCGGCCAGGAGCGTACCACCGATATTCGCAACCCCGATCAGGGAAATTGCGACCGCCCCCAGCGCGGAGGTGGTGCTGATCCCCATGTTATCGAGCATCCCGCCCGGCGCGATCGGGCCGCACAGCTCTGTCACGAAGGCGGGGAAATGCGCTGTGATGAAAGCGAGCTGATACCCGCAGGAGAAAAACCCGAGGAAAATGAACGTATATGTCGGATCCTTGAAGGCCTTGGTCAGAATCTCTCCCAGGGATTCTTCAAGCTCTGCCTTGGCAGCAGTTTTTGGCGCACGCATCAGGGGCAGCAACAGAAGAACCAAAACGATGGAAGCCGCAAAGATCAGAAAGACCGACTGCCATGGCATGATGGTCAGCAACCACTCCGACAGGGGCGGGCCAAAAATCTGCCCGCCGCTGCCAGCCGCCGAAACAATCGCGAGGGACATGGACCGGTTCTCATCAGAGGCAGCCCGCCCGACCACCGCGAGGATCACGCCGAACCCGGTGCCCGCAATGCCAAACCCCACAAGCCACGCATAGAGTTGATGCTCAATGGGCGTGGTGGACCCGGCTGACAGAACGAGGCCAAGCGCATAGATGATCGCCCCCAGAATGATCGCCTTCCGGTCCCCGATTTTTTCGGCCAATGCGCCAAACAGTGGCTGTCCGATGCCCCATGCGAGGTTCTGGATCGCAATGGCCATGGAAAACTCCGCGCGCAGCCAGCCGAATTCCTCCGCGATGGGGATCTGGAAGACGCCAAAGGCAGAACGGATCGCAAAACTGACGATGATGATAACGCAGCCGACAATCAGGACAGGCGTAAAAAGCGGGGCACGAGAGGGCATGTTAAGGTCCTTATGGTACCGGCCACCCTAAGGACCGTCATGGGTTCGTCAATTCAGGAGTTTTTGCGGCCACATCACAATTCTTGAAGGGGCCCGACCCTTCCCTCGCATCGCACCACAAGCTATGGAAAATCATGACGACGCTGACCGAACACTACATGCAACTGACACGGGACGGCACGCTGCACGAAGATGCAGCACAGCTGGCTGCCCTGCCGGAGTTTGAACGAGTTCATGACGCGTTGCTTCAGCCGGTGAGGAAAGGGCTGTTTCGCAAGGCACCGGAGCCGCCCAAGGGCGTGTATTTCTGGGGCGGGGTCGGACGCGGGAAATCCATGCTGATGGATCTCTTTGTTCAGCACCTCGATGGCATCCCGGCCCGGCGGGTTCATTTCCATGCCTTCATGCAGGAAATCCACGCCGCCCTGCACGAGGCGCGCAAGACCAATGTCGAAGATGCCATAGCACCGGTTGCTGCAAAGGTCGCGAAGTCCGTGCAGCTTCTGGCCTTTGACGAAATGCAGATCACCGACATCACCGATGCGATGATTGTCGGGCGTCTGTTCGAGGCGCTGTTCTCCGCTGGCGTTGTTGTCATCACGACGTCCAACCGCCATCCGGATGATCTTTACAAGAACGGGCTGAACAGGGATCTGTTTTTGCCGTTCATCGCACTGCTGAAAGAGCGGATGGTGGTCCATGAACTGGTCAGCCCGAAAGACTACAGGCAGGACCGGCTGGGCGGTCAGCAGGTTTATTTCACCCCGGTCAATGCAGCCGCCCGCGAAGCGATGGACAGCGTATGGGACGACCTTGCAGGCGGACCGGGTGTGCCGCTCATCCTCAAGGTCACGGGGCGGGAGGTTGAAATTCCCGCCTTTCGCAACGGCGTGGCGCGTGCGGGGTTTCATGAACTCTGTGGGCGACATCTGGGGCCGGGGGATTATCTGGCGTTGGCAGAAGCCACCAAGGTCCTGATGATCGACAATATTCCGACCTTGTCGCGCACGAATTTCAACGAAGCCAAGCGGTTCGTGACGCTGATTGACGCCTTGTACGAGGCAAGGGTGCGCCTGATCTGCTCTGCCGCCGCCAAGCCCGAGATGCTCTATCTTGAGGGCGAGGGCACGTTCGAGTTCGAGCGCACCGCCTCGCGCCTGCGTGAGATGCAATCGGCGGACTGGGCAGGTTAGAGCGAAATCGTTTTGATCTGCAACAGGCACCAGTACAACTGAGGCCAGTCGTCTACCCGGTAGAGGGTCAGGGGCTGGCCGGCGGTGCCGACCGGGTACACTCGGTAAGGCAGGTGATACAGATTTTCAGGCCGATGCTTTAACCATTCTCGCGCAGGATGGCGCCTGCCAGATAGAGCGACCCGCAGATCAGCACCCGTGCGTGCGGCACCTCCTTTGTGATCGCGGCGAGCGCTGATGCGACATCCGGTGCTTGCGATGACTGCACACCGGCATCGGCAGCCGCCTTGGCGGTCGCCTCGGCAGGCAGCGTGTTCGCCTCCCCCGGGATCGACACGGCCACAAGCGCGTCAGCAACAGAGGCCAGTGGCGAGAGGTAGCCCGAGACATCCTTGGTGTTGAGCATGCCGCAGATCAGGTAGGTCGGGCGCTTGGGCAGGCTTGCCAGATGGGCCGCCAGTGCCTCCCCCGCAGCGGGGTTGTGCCCGCCGTCCAGCCACAGCTCGGCCTCCGGCGCGGCCACCACCAAGGGCCCTTCGCGCAGGCGTTGCATACGGGCGGGCCAGTGCGCATGGGTGACGGCGGCTTCACAGCAGTGGGTTCCGATCCCAAGCTGGCGCAAGACCGCAAAGGCCGCCCCCGCGTTCATGATCTGATGGGCACCGGGCAGGTTGGGCAGCGGCATATCAAGCAGGCCGCTCTCATCCTGATAACTCATGCGGTCCCGGTCCGGCCCGATATGCCACTGCTGACCGTAAGCAAGGAGCGGCGCCCCCTGCCGGGCCGCGACCTCTTCGATCACCTCCATGCCCTCCGGGTCCTGCCGGGCAACAACGCAGGGCACGCCACGCTTGATGATCCCCGCTTTCTCAAAGGCGATCTTGCCAATCGTGTCGCCCAGAAATTGTTCATGGTCCATGGAGACCGGGGTGATGACCGTCACCGCCGGGCGCGCAATCACGTTGGTGGCATCGAGCCGTCCGCCAAGTCCGACTTCCAACAGCGTATAGTCAGCAGGGGTACGGGCAAAGGCCAGCAATGCCGCACAGGTCGTAATCTCGAAATAGGTGATATCCGCACCGTCATTCGCCGCGTAACATTCATCCAGAACGGCTGTCAGATCAGGCTCTGCAATCAACTCTCCGGCAACGCGGATGCGTTCGTGAAAGCGCGCCAGATGCGGGCTGGTGTAGGCGTGAACGGTTTTCCCCTCCGCCTCAAGGCCCGCGCGGATCATCGCCTGTGTTGACCCTTTGCCGTTGGTGCCCGCGATGTGGATCACCGGGGGCAGATCATTCTGCGGGTTACCCAGCGCGTCAAGCAACCGCCAGACACGATCCAGCGTGAGGTCAATGACTTTCGGGTGCAGCGCCATCATCCGGTCGAGGATGACGTCCGATGAGGGCGAGGTCATTTCTGGGCTGTTTCCACGGTGGGTTGTTCGGCATCCGCCGCCGTTTCCACCGCCTCGGGCGCGGGCAGATCCCCCCGCACGGCAGGCGGTAGCCCGAGCAGGAGCCGGGTGATCCTGATCAACTCATCCCGCAGGTGCGTCCGGTGCGTTACCCTGTCCAACATGCCGTGGTCCAGAAGGTACTCGGCCCGCTGAAACCCCTCGGGCAGCTTTTCCCGGATCGTCTGTTCGATCACGCGCGGCCCGGCAAAGCAGATCAAGGCGTTCGGTTCCGCGATATGCACATCGCCCAGCATCGCGTAGCTGGCGGTGACACCCCCGGTGGTCGGATGGGTCAGCACGACGATATAGGGCAGGTCGGCCTCTTTCAGCATCTGCACGGCCACGGTTGTCCGGGGCATTTGCATCAGGCTGAGAATGCCCTCCTGCATGCGCGCGCCGCCCGCTGCGGAAAACAGGATCAGCGGGCGCTTGAGCTTCACCGCTTCTTTTGCCGCCGCGATGATCGCATCGCCCACATACATGCCCATCGACCCGGCCATGAAAGAGAAATCCTGCGCCGCAGCGACGATTGGCGTGCGTCCGATCTCACCGCGGGCCACCAGCATCGCCTCGGCCTCGCCGGTCTCTTTCTGCGCGGCCTTCAGACGCTCGGGATATTTCTTCTGATCGCGAAATCCCAAGGGGTCCGGCGTCGGGGGCGTCACCTCGACTTCGGTGAACAGCCCGCCGTCAAACAACGCCTCAAACCGCGCCCGGGGCGCAATATGCATGTGATGATCGCAGTTTGTGCAGACATTCAGATTGTCCGTCACCTCCCGATGAAACAGCATCGTGCCGCATTCGGGGCATTTGGTCCAAAGATTGTCCGGCGTTTCGCGGCGTGAAAAGATCGAGTTGATCCTTGGCCGGACGTAATTGGTGATCCAGTTCATCTTGTTGCCCCTTTGGCGTCCCTGCGCCACTAGATAATCCTCTGCCGGGTAAAGTGCAATCAGCGTCGGATCGCAAGCCGCGCCGCCAGCCAGCACACGAGAATCATCATGAATTCGACCGGCAACCAGGCCCGCACCATGGCGTCATCTGAGAGGTCAAAGGGGCTGTGGTAGAGCGATAATCCTGAAAGACTGTCCGGCATCGAGACAAACAGAATGGCCACCGCGTTGTTCATCAGGTGCAGCGCAATGGCAGGCCCGAGGGTCCCTGCCCGCGCGGTCAGATCCGCCATGGCCAACCCAAAGAGCATCGACCATAGGGCAATAACCCCCGCGAGATCGCCCGTCTGGGGTGCGTAGTGCCCCGCGCCAAAAAGCGCTGAGGGCACAAAAATCCAGATCAGCGGGCTGGAAAACCGGGCGGCGAGTTGCTGTTGCAGATACCCCCGGAACAGGATTTCCTCGGCGCTGACCTGAACCAAGACGGCGGCAAGCGCGAAGGGCAGGACCAAAAGCCATGCGCCGAAGGACACGTTCGGCTTGAGCGGCGCACCCATATCCCACGGCGGCAAGATCGCAAGCACCGCGTAGAGAAGAACGATCATCGCAAGAACCGAAAAGAACTGCCGGAACAGCAGCCTCGGCGGCCCCAGAACTTCGAGAAACCCGCGATTATGGGCAACACGCAAGGCCACCAGCACGCTCAGGATGATGAGCCCGAAGGAAAACAGCAGGAACAGGACGGAAAGCTGTGAGGCGCGCCCGTCCGCTCCGGTCAGGGCTGCAAACCCGGCAGGCCCCAGCAGCATGAAAAGCGTCTGTTCGACAAATTGGTAGCTGATGAGGAAAACCCCGGCGATCAGCACAAGGCCCATCGCCAGCCGCCACAACTGCGCCTTGCCGCGCGCCGGGCCCGCGAGGGCTTCATGCGCCTGATATGCCGAACGGTCAAACACAGGTAGCACGTATCATTGACCCGGCGGCGCATCGGCGGGCTGATCCGCGTCTTCCCGCTGTCTCTGTTCCGCCTCTTCCCGGACATTGATGCGCGCTTCACGCAGCAGTTCCGCCGCACCCGTCAGGTGACTTGCGACGGTTTGCAGAAGGCTCATCAAAACGGTCGGGTCCTCGCCGATCACCGACCGGAACTGATCCGCGCCGATCCGCAAGAACTGGCTGTCTTCTTCCGCTATCAGATCAAGCTGGCGCGGCTCATCCAGGATGATCGCCAGGTCCCCGATGAGCCGCCCCGGCTCCACCGCCGTCACATCGCGGCGCACGCCCTTGGGGTCGAGGTAGCTCATCATGCCGCGCCCGGACAAACACAGATAGGCCGCATCTGCCCGCTCTCCGATCGAGAAAATCGTCTTGCCCTTTGGCGCATCGTACCACTGGGCCGCAAAGGCCAGCAGCCGCTGGTTGCGCGCATCAAGATCGGCAAAGAGGTCCGTGCGTGAAATGACCCGTATCTTGCGGCGCAGATCGTCGGAGCCGCTATCTTCCTCCTCGGGTTCATCCAGTTCGGTCGCGCCATCGATCCGGCCATTTTTGATCTCTACAAAGAGGTCGTAGGCATGGGGGTTGGCAAAGTTCTCCTCCACGAAAATGATCGTTGTCTTTGGAAGAAGCTCCTGCAGTCGGCCACGTGTCCGCTTGCGGGACGCCGAATCGTGGCTGGCAAGCGCGGTATCCAGGATCAGGATATCCGGGCGTTTGATGCCAGCCCGCGAAAAGGCCGCCCGCTCCTGGAACACATTGGCCAGGTTCGATCCGCCTAACCCCGTTGGCACATCCAGCACCGTCTCTGAGACATATCGCTTCAGACCGGCCTCCACGATCAGTTCGGCAACAATGTCTTCGATCAGCTCCCCCTGAACGCCCGCAACCCCCGAGATACGACCGTAGAGCACGTTTTCCATCAAGGTGAGGCGCGGCAGATAGTTCTCCGGCGCTATGGGGACAAAGAGGTCCTGCATGCGTTCGCGCATCTCGGCACTTTTCACTGCCCGGATCTCAAGGATTTCCTCCTTGAAGCTTTCGGGGAAACCCGGGCCAATCTGCTCAGCCGTGAAGGCAAAAGGAACCGTCAACAAGAGCGCGAACTCATCTTCCGAGATGGCCTTGTCACCCTTGTCCTTGCGGCGCATGGCGATGTCCACAAGTTGTTCGTAAAGCTCCTCCTCGATCCCGAGAGCCGTGAACAACGGATGCTTGGTGCCATCCATCCCGAAGGTCTGGTGCAGCGTTTCGATCAAGGTCTGCGAAATCGCGAGGCCTTGCTCAGCCAGGCCCAGTTCCGACAGAAGCCCGAGAAAACCGCTTTCGGTTGCAAGCCCCTGCTGCGAAATCTGGCGCTTGGGCGTGGCAAACATGAGGTTGCCGCCCAAAGGAACGGAGGGGTTGAACTGCTCGGGATCAAAGCGGTTGACCAGTTCCGACAGGCCCCGTTCCTGAAGCTTTTCATGGGCCGCCTCCCGCAAGGCCACCAATCGTTGTGCCAGTTCCGGGTTCTGGTCCGCGTCCATCCGCGCACCCAGCATACGGCGAAACATCAGATCGTCGGTACCGGTTGCCTCGACCAGATGGAACCACCAGCCCTTGATCTCGTCAACATCGTTCAACCCGGCCAGTTCCGGGTCCAGCCAATCGGCCTTCGTGCTGTCCAGGCTGTTGCCGGTCCGCGCCGCTTCGATGGCATCGCGGTCCTTGCGGTCCGGGTCCCACAAGACGGTCTTGGGGCTGGACCGGAGCGGCATCAGAAGATTGTCGCCCAGCGTTCCTTCAAAGAGATAGGGTCTGGAATGCGCATAGCCGATGCGTGCGGCAATGACCGCCTGATGCAGACTGTTCAGTTCATGACCGGCGATGGTGACATCACCGCGCGCCGGAAACACCTCGCGGGTGAGCAGTTCGGCAAAGGCCGTTCGCTCCGTCTGGCTTGCGGTTTTGACCGCCACGCGCGACCCTGCGGGAATGTCGAGGTTGATGTTTTCCAGCACCGGGTTGCCGTCCGAGTTGCGCACCGTCACGTTGCGAATGGAGATGGTCCCGTCGAGGTGGGGCACCGTCTCTGGCTGACCCTCGAAAAGGCGCTCGTCGATCATGCCCTTGGGCGCAAACCGCTCGGTCACGATTTCCCAGCGCAGGGACATATCCTGCACCTGATTGTAGTAGGTCAGCAGTTCTTTCCAGGGCGAGCTGAGGTCCTTGTAGGCCGCAAGGGCCGCGACGAGCGCGCCCACAGTAATGTCACCCCGAATGGCCAGCAGCCCGCCCACGGAGTAGAAAAAGAACGGCGTCAGCTGCGTGATGAAGTTGTTGAGAAACTTCATGAAGAACTTTTTCTGATAGATTTGGAAGCGGATCTCGAACAGCCGCCCCAATCTATCCGTGAAAGCCGCCAGCCTGTAGCGCCATCCGCCGTTTGTCCGCAGATCCGTGATCCCCGCTGCGGTCTCGCCGATTTCAGAGGCAAAGGCCCGCACCTGCACGATGCGTTTCTTGTTCAACTGGTTGATCTGGCGTTGCAGCATCGGAATGAGCCAGGCTTGCAGCGGGATCAGCGCAACCCCCGCCAGCCCGAACCAGACACTTTGCGCAAAGAGAAACGCCACGATGATCAGCATCTGGCCCGCCTGAAAGACCGGCTGGGCGACCGCATCCCCCATCAGCCCGCCCATCGGCTCCGCCTCGGAGGTGACCATGGACACAAGCTCGCCCTGGCTGGTGTTGCGGAAATAGGCGCGCGGAAAGCGCATCATGCGCCCGACCAACTGATACCGGAACCGCCGCAGGAGCCTTTCTGCCAGTACCCCCTTCATCGTGTTGAGCCGCATCTTGAGCAGCCCGTGGATCACCACCGCCGCCAGATAGAGCCCGCAGAGGATCATCAGGAATTGTACCTGCGTGACCTCCACCCCGGTCCACAGATCGACAAATGCCGACTCTGATCCAATCGCGTCGTTGATGATGCGTTTTGGCAGTTCCAGCGTCGCGTAGAGAAACGGGAAGGTGAACAGCGTGAAAAACAGCAGGAAAATCTGATCCCGCTTGGAGAACTTCCAGATGAAAGAAAAGATTGAGGGTTCCATAAACCGGCTTTCGTCAAAGGCCTGTGGACAGGCCGACTGGACCCGCAGGGAGACGGCAGCTTGTGCCTGAGGGACAATCTAGTTTTCCCCCGACCCCAATACAAGCGCACAAAGCGCATGGGCTTCGATATCCGCGCCCGCTTGCACCTTGCAGCCCGATGGGCTGTTGGCTATTCCCAAGGCACGGATTTTTGAGGGGATCACCAATGTCTACACCGCGTTTCGACAAAGCCAGGCTGCCCAGCCGCCATGTCACCGAAGGGCCCGCGAGGGCGCCGCATCGGTCCTACTACTACGCGATGGGCATGACGGATGAGGAAATTCACCAGCCGCTGGTCGGCGTGGCCACCTGCTGGAACGAAGCCGCCCCCTGCAACATCGCGCTGAACCGCCAGGCGCAAGCGGTGAAGATGGGCGTGAAACGTGAAAACGGCACGCCGCGCGAATTCACCACCATCACCGTCACCGACGGGATCGCAATGGGGCATGAGGGGATGCGCTCTTCGCTCGCGTCCCGCGAAGCCATTGCCGATACGGTTGAGCTGACCATGCGGGGCCATTGCTACGATGCGCTCGTGGGGCTCGCCGGATGCGACAAATCCCTGCCCGGCATGATGATGGCGATGATCCGGCTGAACGTGCCTTCCGTGTTCCTCTATGGCGGGTCGATCCTGCCGGGCCGTGCCCCCACGGGTGCCAAGGTGCCGGAGGATTTCGCCAATCGCGACCTGACCGTTCAGGATATGTTCGAGGCCGTCGGACGCCAGCAGAGCGGATCACTGTCCGAGGCCGAGCTTGAAGTGCTGGAGCGTGTCGCCTGCCCCTCTGCCGGGGCCTGCGGCGGGCAGTTCACCGCCAACACCATGGCATGTGTCTCCGAGGCCATTGGTCTGGCGCTGCCCAATTCCGCCGGCGCACCCGCCCCTTACGAGAGCCGCGACGCCTATGCCGAAGCCTCCGGGGCGGCGGTGATGAACCTCATTGAGAAGAACATCCGCGCGCGCGATATCGTGACCCGCAAGTCGCTGGAAAACGCAGCCCGGATCGTGGCCTGCACGGGCGGCTCCACCAACGCGGGGCTGCACCTGCCCGCCATGGCGCATGAAGCGGGGATCGACTTCTTCCTTGAAGACGTCTGCGAGATTTTCCGCGACACGCCCTACTTCGTCGACCTCAAGCCCGGCGGCCAATATGTCGCCAAGGACATGTATGAGGCGGGCGGCGTTCCGGTGGTCATGAAAGAGCTGCGCAAGGCAGGTCTGATCCACGAAGACTGCATCACCGCATCTGGCTATTCCATCGGCGAAGAGATCGACAAGGTCAGCCTCGAGGCAGACGGGCGGGTCGTCTATCCCATCGAAACACCACTCTCCAAGACGGGTGGCGTCGTGGGCCTGAAAGGCAACCTCGCACCCGAAGGTGCTATCGTGAAGATCGCAGGGATGGAGCCGCAGCATCTGCTCTTCACCGGCCCTGCACGTGTATTTGAATGCGAACAGGATGCTTTTGAGGCGGTCCAGAACCGGGCCTATGACGAAGGCGACGTCTTTGTCATCCGCAACGAAGGCCCCGCCGGTGGCCCCGGCATGCGCGAAATGCTGGCGACAACGGCCGCACTCTCGGGTCAGGGCATGGGCAAGAAGGTTGCCCTGATCACCGACGGTCGTTTCTCTGGTGCCACGCGCGGATTCTGTGTCGGGCATGTCGGCCCGGAAGCTGCCCATGGCGGCCCCATCGCCCTGCTGAAGGACGGCGACATGATTACTCTCAACGCACTTGAAGGGAGCATCACCGTCGATTTGACAGATGAAGAACTGGCCGCCCGCAAGGAAGCCTGGAAGGGCCCCCGGCCCACGATCTACGGCGCTGGTGCGCTTTGGAAATATGCCCAGCTGGTCGGCCCGACCTATCTGGGTGCCGTGACCCATCCGGGCGGCAAAAAAGAGGGCCATGACTACATGGAGCTCTGAGCATCAAACGCCCCGCAGGTGAACGCTGCGGGGCTTTTTCCTGCCAAACCTACGCTGAAATGCAATCGACAGTTTATCCAAAAGCAACCCTTTCAGGATAACAGGCAGTCAGAAGCACAGGTCAGGGCAGAAGCGATGGGCAACCTCAGCGACAGCTTTCTCGATACCGCCGTCCATCGCCGGGCGCTCAGCCGTTGGGCACTCGCCGCGCGAGAGGCCGAAAACGCCCCGGTCAATGTGGTGCGGCGTCAAAGCCTGCGCGCGCAAGCACTTCGCACACATCTTGACCGTCTCATCCACAAGGCAGATGAACGCCTTGCCTTGCCCGCCAACGGCGCTGCAAGCTTTCCCAAACCGCATAACGCGGACTGGGCGTGGCGACCCCAGGCATGGCGGGGCCGCTTGCCCCTGCCGGGTCAATGCATGATCACCACCGAGTCACCTGTCGGGGAGGAAATCAGGCTCTTTCATGATTGCCCGCAGTCCGAACTGACCCTTCGCCAATTGCGCAACCGAAACGGGGATGATCTGGCACCCTACGGGCTTCGCCTTGATGTCTTCGGTTTTGAAGGGTCCTTCCTGTCACTGGTGCTCGACCTGCCCGACGGCGCGCTTACCGGATTGAAAAAAACCCATATCCTGCGCGCCAGCGCCGCGATAGAGGCCGAGAAACCCTTGGGTGTTTTTGCGCGGCTCAATGTCGTGCAGGGCCCGAACACCGAACAACTGCTGCGTCAATTTCCGGGCGGCGCGGGCGAGGCCACGGTGGAATTCGACCTGGCCTATGCGAAGTTGAAGGAAAAGCGCGTGAGCCGGGCCTGGGTCGACATCATCTTCGAAGACCCGCGGATGAACCAGATCACCTTGCGTGATCTGACGTTTTGCCGCCGCCCCCGCGCGCAGGTGTGAGGGGACGGGATGTGACCGAGCGTGCCCTGACCAAGACGGGATTTGCCGCTGGCACGTGGCGGGGCCTTTTGACCGGGTCGCCAGAGACACCGCAACTTCTGGTGACGCACCTCGATAACGAGATTTCCGGCGTCTCGATCACGGCGACCAAAGACGCGGGCACCTGGCAGATCGAGGTTGCCATCCCGCCAGAGGTACTTGGTGACGGTGTACAGACGCTTGTGATCTCTGACCTATCAACGGGGCTGACCCTCCAGACCATTTCGCTGATCGCCGGGGACGCACTGGACGAGGACCTGCGCGCTGAAATCGACCTTCTCCGCGCTGAGCTGGAGTTGCTGAAACGCGCCTTTCGCCGCCACTGCAACGAAGGCCCCTGAACACTTACGCCGGTTTGAACAGGTCCCTATACTGATCCCGCAACAGGTTCTTTTGAACCTTGCCCATTGTGTTGCGGGGCAGACTGTCGACCACCAGAAGCTTTCGCGGGTGCTTGAACCGTGCCAGGGCCGTCTTCACCGTTTCCGCAATCGCATCCAGATCAACGGTATGGCCCGGCTCCACCACCAAGAGCCCCAGAACGGTCTCGCCAAAGTCCGCGTGCGGCACCCCGATCACGGCACTCTCCAGAACGCCGGGTTGCGCGTCCAGAACCAGTTCGATTTCCTTGGGGTAGATATTGTAGCCGCCCGAGATGATCAGGTCCTTGTCCCGCCCCACGATATGGAGGTAGCCCTCCTCATCCATGCGCCCGAGGTCACCGGTGATGAAAAAGCCGTTCTGGCGCAACTCAGCGGCGGTTTTTTCGGGCATTTTCCAATAGCCTTTGAAAACATTCGGGCCACGAACCTCGATATGGCCGACGTCACCTTGGGGCAGAACCGTTTCGGTTTCCACATCGGTGATGCGCAGGTCGACCCCCGGCAGGGCAAACCCAACCGTCCCCGCGCGCCTCTCTCCTGCGTAAGGGTTGGAGGTGTTCATGTTGGTTTCCGTCATCCCGTAGCGTTCCAGAATGCGGTGCCCTGTCCGTGCCTCGAACCGCTTGTGCGTCTCGGCCAGCAGCGGCGCGCTGCCAGACACAAACAGACGGAAATGGCGCACCAGATCACCCGTGAAGCGGTCATCGTCCAAAAGACGCGTGTAGAAAGTGGGGACGCCCATCATCGAGGTGGCGCGCGGCATCTGCGCTATCATCTGATCCACGTCGAACTTCGGCAGAAAGATCATCGCACCACCGCAGGCCAGAATGATATTGGTCGCCACAAAGAGCCCATGCGTGTGGAAGATCGGCAAAGCATGCAAAAGCACGTCTTCGGATGTAAACTGCCAGGCCTCCATAAGTGTCTTCGCGTTGGACAGCAGGTTCGTCTGGGTCAGCATCGCGCCTTTCGAGCGCCCGGTTGTACCAGAAGTGTAGAGAAACGCCGCGAGGTCATCGGCGTCACGATTCACAGTCGGATAGCTCGTATCCATCCGCGCTGCCTGCGCCATCAGGGTGCCGCCACCCTTGGCATCAAGGGTCTCCAGCCGCGCGCCCAGAGACGTGACGATTTCCAGCAAGCCCTCCCGCTGTCCGGGGTCGCATATGACGAGCCGCGCCTCGCTGTTTTCAATGAAATAGGTCAGCTCATCGGTCGTGTAGGCCACATTCAGGGGCAAAAACACGGCCCCCGCCTGCACGCATGCGGCGTAAAGGGCCAGCGCTTCGGGTGACTTTTCGATCTGGGCGGCGACGCGGTCTCCAGCCTCGACACCCGCAGCGGTCAAAACATGCGCGATCTGAGCCACTTGTTCCAGAAAAGCCGCGTGGCTGATCTGACGACCGTCAGGCAGGTAGAGAAACGGCGTCTCTTTCCCAGCATGTTGCCCAAAGAGTTGATCGTACAGAGGGTTCGGCATGGGCGCTGTCCTTATCCTGCGGGTCGGGTCTTTGAGTTTGCCAGCGTTCTTACCTCAGAGGAAGCGGGCACAGGCTGGCGTGCAATAAAGCCTTCGTGGTTTTCTGAAAGACGCGCCAGATCGTAAAGGTAATTGACCATCGTACCGCCGGATTGCGCGCGCCCCTTTTCCGAGGCATCCGCCTTTGCATGCACCGCATGCACAAGGGCCCCGTTGCCCAGATGGAACCGCGCCACCGGATCACGGGGCAAGCCATCCGGCCTTTTGGCATGCAGCAGGTATTGCGCGGCAAGTTTTCGCATACTCTCCGGGTCCGCCGCATCGGCGGAAATCCCGGTCTCATCCAGCCAATCCACAAGTCCCGGGATGGGCGACAGCGTCACAAAGCTCCTGATCTGCGGCAGTTCCGCCGCAAGGTCACGCGCAACCTGCTTGATGAGGGAGTTTCCGAAAGAGATACCGGCCAGCCCTGGCTGACAGTTCGAAATCGAATAAAAGACCGCCGTGTCGGCTCGCTCCTGCGCAAGCGTTTCCCTGTCTTGAGCAAGCAGCCTATCGATTGATTTCGGCACACCCTTGGCGAGAGCGACCTCAACAAAGATCAGCGGTTCGTCGGGCATGGCGGGGTGGAAAAAGGCAAAGCACCGCCTGTCTTCGGGCTGTAGCCTGCGCCGCAGATCGTCCCAGCTGTGGATCGCATGCACTGCTTCATAGGCGATGATCTTGTCGAGGATATGTGCCGGGCTTTCCCAACTGATCGGACGCAGCACCAGAAATCCGCGATTGAACCAGGATACAAAGAGATGCCGGAAATTCACGTCCAGGGCCTGCAAATCGGGGTGATCTTTGCCCAACCGCAGAAGGTCCGCGCGCATCCGCACCAGTACTTCCGTCCCGCCCGGCACCCTGTTGAGCCGCCGGATCACTTCCTGGCTGGCAGGTTCGGCGGCAGACATGAAGGCCCGGTAAGTCGCTTTGCCCGGGCTGTCCTCATAAGCCGCAAGCGCCTGACGGACCGCATCAGGGTCGATGTTCATGTCCCGCGCGAGATGCAGGAAGAAGCCCATCTTTCCGGCTATATCAAGGTCCTGGTAGGTATCGAGGATACGGTTGGCGATATTGAGACCGGAGCCTTCGCCACCCGTGCCGATCAGGTCCGTGGTCAGTTCCGCAAGCGACCGGTCGTCCTTGCTCCATCCCCCCGAGAACCTAACCCGCCGCTCAAAAACACTGGACAGGATATCGGCAAAAAGCGTCACAAGCGCTGCCCCATAACGGCATCAGGCAGCCAGGTTGCGAGACCCGGAAAAATGCAGAGCAGAATGATGGCCACAACCATGCAGGCGACGAAGGGTAACGATCCCTTGAGAATGGTCTTGAGCGAGATGTCCGGCGCAATGCCGTTAATCACGTAGAGATTGAGCCCGACCGGGGGCGAGATCAGCCCGATCTCCATATTGATGGTCAGCACCACCGCGAACCAGATCGGATCAAAACCGGCGGTCGTGATGATCGGCAGCAGGATGGGTGCCGCCATCAGGATGACGGCGACCGGCGGCAGAAAAAACCCCGCGATCAGCAGAAAGACGTTGACCGCCCCCATCAGGACCCAGCGGTTCACATCGAGCGTCCCAATCCATTCGGCGATGGATTGCGTGATGAAGAGCGAGGACAACATATAGCTGAAAACACCCGCGGCCCCGATGATGAAGAGGATCATCACCGATTCCTTGGTGCTGTCGCGCAGCACCAGCCAGAGGTCACGCGGATTCCAGAGCTTGTAGATAATCATCGCGATCATGAGGCACAGCAAGGCACCCACAGCCGCCGTTTCAGAGGGCGTCGCAACCCCGCCGTACATCGCGTAAAGCACACCCAGAATGATCGCGATGAAGGGCAGCACACGCGGCAGGATCTCGAACCTTTCTTTCCAGGTGTAGCGGCCCGCGGAAAGCACCGCCGCGTCCCCTGACCGCCATGTGGCAAAAAGTGACCAGGCCATGAACAGGCCCACCAGCATCAGCCCCGGAATAACCCCGGCCAGAAACAGCCTGCCAATGGAGGTCTCGGTGGCAATGCCGTAGACGATCATGGTTACCGACGGCGGAATGAGAATGCCCAGCGTTCCGCCCGCCGCGATCGACCCTGCCGCAATACCGTCGGGGTAGCCGCGCTTGCGCATCTCCGGGATACCCATCTTGCCAATCGCAGCACAGGTGGCTGGCGACGAGCCGGACATGGCCGAGAACAAGGCGCAGGCCCCTAGGTTGGACACAACCAATCCGCCCGGCACGCGGGTCAGCCAGCGTTCCAGCGCCTCGTAAAGGTCTGCGCCCGCGCGCGTCGACGCGATGGCCGCGCCCATGATGATGAACATCGGGATCGACAAAAGCGCGAAGTTATCGAGCTTGCCAAAGAGAATTTCCGGCATCAGCTCCAATGACCGCAAACCATCAAAGGCAATCAGGAAGCCCGCCGAGACGATGAGCAGCCCAAGTGCCACGGAAACACCGGAGAAGAGAACGATAATCGTGGCAATCGCGACCAGCGCGCCAAGGAGGAGAGGGTCCATCAGCTGTCCTCCAGACCAAAGGGGGTGTCGATCCTGAGCACAACCGCCACGAGATCAGCGACAAGTTGCAGCAAGAGCAAACCGAAACCGATGGGCAAGGCAAGATAGGGAATCCACAGCTTCACGCCCCAGACCGTATCGGATCGCCACCCCCGGTCCCAGGCGAAGTGCCAGTACTCATAGCCATAAAACAGCATGACGGCGACGATGGCAATCGACAGGCTGAGGGTGACGAGGCACATCACAAACCGGGCCTTCGGGGCCAGCGACAGGGGGATGAGGTCGACGTTCACATGACCTCGCAGCCTTTGCACATAAGGTAACCCGACGAGCGTCGCGCCGATCACCAGATAGACGACCGCCTCGGTCTGCCAGACGGTCGAGCCGTTCAGCACAAAGCGGATGAAAATCATCTGGCAGGTCAGGAAAACAGCCGCGAGGATCATCGCGGCGGAACACCAGCCCGCAACCGTCGAGATGGCCGCGACCGCGCGCAGGAAGGCGTTGTTGCCCGTGCGTGCCGCCGTTGTTGAGGTTTGACCTGCCATTGACCTCTCCCCCGAGTGTCCGGAAAGCTTCGGGGCGGCTCAAGCACCGCCCCGGTCCCCTTATTCGACGGCAAACGCCAGATCGAGCAGCTCCTGCCCGTCGGGCACCTCCTCAAGGAACGACTTGTAGGAGGTTTCTTTCGCGATTGCGCGCCATGCCTGGAAATCGTCAGCGGTCATGGATGCAATTTCAACACCCGCTTCCTTGAACACCTCGACCGATGCCGCATCCTGCTTCTTGGCCTCGGTCAGATAGTGTGCCTCGGCCTTCTCGCTCGCGGCCAGCAACGCGGCCTGCTGCTCTTCGGTCAGACCTTCGAAGGTGGATTTGTTCATCAGCAGCGGCTGATACATGAACCACAGCGCAACGTCTGACGCGGGCGTGTAGCAGGCGACCTGCTCGTAAATCCGGTAAGACACGAAGGATGCGGAAGATGTATTTGCGGCATCCAGAACACCGGTTTGCATGGCGTTGTAGATCTCGGACGAGGACATGGAAGCAATCGACGCTCCGGCACCCGCCAGCATCTGTTCAAAGGCCTTGCCCGCGGCACGGGTCTGAAGCCCTGCTATATCTGCGGGTCTGGTGATGCATTTTTCCTTGCCCGCAAACCCGCCCGCTAGATAGCCGTGCACCAGAACCATCACATCATCATCGGCCATCTTCTCTTCGAGCTTCGCCATGAAGGGGCTTTCCGACAGGCGCGCCGCGTGATCGTGGTTTTTCACCAACCCGGGCATCAGTGTCAGGTTGTAAGCGGGTTGCTGACCGCTCGCGTAGCTGAGCGGCAGGACCGTCATGTCAAGCTGTCCGCGCGACAGGGGCTTGTATTGCTCCCGCGCCTTGAAGAGCGACTGTGTCGGGAAAATCCGGATATCCAGATCCACGTTTGCAGCGGCGACTTCATCAGCAATGATCTGAGCCACCTGATGGCGCACGTCCTTGTCGGACCACTGGTGCGACAGCCGCAATTCGGTGGCTTGCGCGCCCGCTGTACCCGCCAGAAAGGCAAGTGCCGCGAGCGTGGAAGTAAGTGTCTTTTTCATGAGGTTCCTCCCGTTTGGCCACCCGTTTCCGGGCAGCAACTGTTGTGTTGGTACGCATGTAGATAGGACAAGGTCAACAATTTTGTATACAAAATAAGCTAACCTTGCATTCCAAGGAGGCCGTGCTAAGAACAATGGAGTATGGAGAAGAAACGCGCTGACACCATCGCGGAGAAGATCGAAGAAATGATCTTTGACGGCACCTTTGTGGATGGGGACCGGTTGGACGAGATCAGGCTGGCCGAGCAGTTTGGCGTCTCGCGAACACCTCTGCGCGAAGCGTTTCAGCGGCTTGGCGTGTCCGGTCTGGTGGAACAAATCCCCCGTCGCGGTGCCTTCGTCCGGCAACCCGGCCCTGTTGAGTTGATGGATATGTTCGAGTTCATGGCGGAGTTGGAAGCCTCCTGCGTGCGACTGGCAGCGATGCGGATCACCGATGAGGCGCTGAACGATTTGCAGGCCACCAACGCGCGATGCGAAGCCGCCGTCGAACGGCAGGACGCCAATGGCTATTATGTTGAGAACGAACGCTTTCACGCCATTCTCTACCAACAGTCTGACAACAACTTTCTGGAACAGGAATGCTTGCGGCTGCAGCGGCGGCTGAAGCCGTTTCGCAGGATTCAGCTGAGGTTGCGCGGACGGATGAGGCAATCCCTGTCCGAGCATAAGGAAATCGTGCAGGCCCTGATGGAAGGCGACGGCAATCGCGCAGCCGATGTGGCGCGCTCACATGTGGCCGTCCAGGGTGAGAAGTTCCACCATCTGCTCAGCAGCCTGAAACCGGCAGCGGAATAGCCGCGCTAAAAAAATCTACCATGGGGGTTTCCAGCATGATGAAACGGGCGACGCGCATTGCGCGGTTTAGGGCGGCAATTGACTACCTGTTCGGTGGCACCGTTTTCAGAAGCGGATAGGTTGGTAAAGAGTTGTACCTGCCCCGCAGATGAAGCGCCACTGACGCATCAGTTGGCGAAACCCTGTATGAAATCGAACAGATCGTCTGTGCATCTCACCCAACTGGCTTCGTACCTAGCCGGCTTTCACTGATGCGGGTCTCAGCGGACCGGTTACCTCTTCTTTACGCAGTCCGCTCGAGTATCCTGTTGAGGCCAGGAAAGACCGGCGCGATGCGGTGAAGCTGGCAACCGCCCATGCCCGTGGTTTGCTTCGCGCCCATCACGTCAAGCTGCGGGATGTAGGATTGCGACGGCAAGACGGGTTTGAGAACGAGCGATCTATCTCACCGCATGCCGAAGTGGCTTCATACCGTCCAGCGACAGATTGGCTCCGTATTTCCTTTGCAGAGAGGCAACAAACGCTCCAAGGTTTTTTATGCAATCAAACTGACGATTTGCGATGGCCGTTACGACGGATATATACGTTTCCATGGCGATGCCACGGGATTTGGATTTATCAATTGCAAGAGATAACGAAGCGCGCTGGGGGATTGAATTACTGCCCTGAGTTTGACGGTTTGCGCGCATTCGCCGTGTTGGCAGTGCTTTTGTCGCATTTTGATCTGGGACCAACTTTGGGGCATTTCACGAAAATGCTCCCTTTGGGACATATGGGCGTGCAGCTCTTTTTTGTCCTGAGCGGCTTTCTAATCACCAGTATCCTGATTGGGTGCCGCAACGATATTGTGGACCAGGGCCGCACCAGAACGGGCGTGCTGAAGGCTTTTTATATGCGCCGTGTGCTTCGGATTTTCCCGATCTACTACCTGACAATCCTCGTTGTTTTTCTCGTCGGCAGTTCCGGTTTTCGCGAGATATTGCCCTACCATCTGTTTTTCGTTTCGAACCTGCCATCGGCAATATATGCGGGCCCCTTGGCATCGGGCGGACTGGTACACGCGCAATCCAGCCATTTCTGGTCCCTTGCGGTGGAAGAGCAATTCTATCTTTTCTGGCCACTTCTGGTTCTGAGCATGCACAGGCGGAGTATTGTCCAGCTGTGTCTGTTGTTGATCGTTGCAGCCCCGCTGTTTCGTGCAGCCTTGTTCTTATACGGGTTCCCCGTACAGGTGGGGTATTTGCCAGCCCAAATGGACGCCCTCGGGATTGGTGCGCTCTTTGCATTCTACCGAGGCGGCTGGCACCCTCAAATACCGCCGAAGGCCATCCGTTTGATTTTGATGATCTGCGCTGGCTGCATGGCAATCTGCGTCTACTGGTATGTCTCCGGTGTCCTTTACCGCCCCTTCTGGATCATATTTCCATTCTTTGAAGCTATCGCATACCTGTTCCTGTTGGCCGCTGTCCTGAACGGGAAATTGCCTCGGTTGTCGAGGATCCTGCGCAACATCGTCCTTGTTACAATCGGCAAAGTCAGTTTTGGAGTGTATCTCCTGCACACATTTGTCGCCAGCTTCGTGAGTGTGTACATCATTGATGTTTCAGCGCAGTCTGTTCTGCTTCAAGCACTCATCGGCATCGTCGCAACTGTTCTGGTTGCCCTATTGAGTTGGCAGTTTTTCGAGCGCCCGATCAACAACCTCAAAGCCCGCTATCCCTACAAAGCCCAAGCTGCATGACAGTTCCGCGGCAGGTTCTGATTTAGAACGTCTGACGAAATACGCGAAACATCGCGTATAAGCTAACGCCTTGAAGGTTATGATTTCAGACAACGTTCGGTAATACAGGTTTTTCACAGGACGCCATAGGTGCCTTCGCAGCATTGCTCGTGAGTTTGACAGCCGTCCACAAAAAAACCCTGCCCGAAAGGCAGGGTTCTGCGGTTGGAATGAAACTCCGTCGGGGCTGATCAATCCTGATTGCCGATGGCCGAGAGACCTTTGAGGATGTCGATGGCGTAGGCCAGCTGGTAGTCTTCCTCGCGCAGCGCCGCTGCGGCTTCGGCCTTGGCGCGGTCCGCTTCGATCTGCTTGATCTCATCTTCCGACAGGCTGTCGTTGTTCAACGACCCGCGCAGGTCCGCCTCGGAGCGGGAGGGACGATTGTTGGCCTCCTCCTCTCCTTCGGCATCAGGTGCGCGGCGGGGTTGCTCCACCACGATGTCCGGTGAGACCCCCAAAGCCTGGATAGACCGCCCCGACGGCGTATAATACCGCGCGGTGGTCAGGCGCATGGCGCCATCGCTGCGCAAGGGCATCACGGTCTGAACCGAGCCTTTGCCAAAGCTCTTTGTCCCGACCACGATCGCCCGGCGGTGATCCTGCAAGGCACCGGCAACGATTTCCGAGGCGGAGGCCGAGCCTCCGTTAATCAGCACCACAATCGGCTTGCCTTCGGCCAGATCGCCTGCGGTTGCGTTGAACCTTTCACCGTCCTGCACCTCGCGCCCGCGGGTCGAGACGATCTCGCCTTTTTCGAGGAACGCGTCAGAGACGCGGATCGCCTGTGTCAGCAAGCCGCCGGGGTTGTTACGCAGATCAAGAACGATGCCATTGATCTTCTCCATGCCGCCCGCTTCCTCGACCTGCTTCTTCAGACCGGACTCAAGATTGACGAAAGTCTGATCGTTGAAAGTCGTCACGCGCAGGACGACCGTCTCCCCTTCTGTCCGGGACCGCACTGCCGTCAGCTTGATCGTGTCACGGATGATGGTGACGTCGAAGGGTTCGGCCTCGCCTTCCCGCACCAGCGTGATGATGATCTCCGAGCCCACGGGACCCCGCATCAAGGTCACCGCCTCATCCAGAGACAACCCGAGGACGGATTCGCCGTCCACATGCGTGATGTAGTCGCCCGCCTCGACGCCCGCTTCATCCGCAGGGGTGCCGTCAATGGGGGAGACGACTTTGACAAAGCCCTCCTCCTGCGTGACTTCGATACCCAGGCCGCCGAATTCACCCCGGGTCTGCACACGCATCTGTGCTGCATCATCCGGGCTGAGGTAACTGGAGTGCGGATCAAGCGAGGTCAGCATACCGTCAATGGCCGCCTCGATCAGTTCGCCCGGCTCCACCTCCTCGACATATTGTGCGCGGATACGTTCAAAGATATCCCCGAAAAGGTCCAGCTGCTCGTAAACATTGCTCGATTTTGCGGCTTCCTGAGCAAGCAGTGGACCTGCGATTTGCGTTGTCGCGATGACCCCTGCAAGCGTCCCGCCCAGTGCCGCCATGGCAAATTTCTTCATAACCGTCTATCCATCCTTATCTGTCCGGAACCACAGGTTCGGGTCCGCAGGCGTGTTTTTCTCTCTTACTTCTATATAGAGCGTTTCTGAACGGGCTGCGCCAGTCTCATCACCATCTGTTGAAAGCTCAGATGCAGTTTTGCCACCGGCATCTCCCATCAGACCCAGCGGATCGCCCGGCTCGATAACCTCACCGGTCTCCACGTAAACCGTTTCCAGCCCTGCCAGGACAAAAAGCACATCCGCGCGTGGTTCGAGAATCACCACTTCCCCGAGGTCGAGCAAAGGCCCCACATACCGCAGTGTCGCACCCACCGGGCTGGTGACCAACGCGTTTGGCAAAGTGGCGAGGATGATCCCGGGCCTTGCGATACCCGCAGCGTCGGGTTCGCCTGCCTGCCGCAGGACACGCCCCCGCACCGGCAGCGCCAGCGCGCCTTTCTGTCCGGTTATGGTCTCTGGGGCCGCGGGGGCCACGCCCGCCGAAATCTGATCGAGCCCGGCGGCAAAACTCCCCAGCGTTTCGCTGGAGGAGAGCAATATCGCTTCCCGGACCGGATCGGCAGTAAAGCGTTTGGGCAAATCGGTTCGGTCCGCAATGGCCTGGTTTAGGATCGTCCTCGCCGATTGAACTTCGGTCAGCCCCTGGTGTAATCGCTTCGCCGAGGTCGATTGCAACACCGTCAGGTCTTGCAATTCCCGAAGGTCACGGCGCAGGTCTTCGGCCCTTGCATTCAGGGCTGGCGTCACCTCGGCCAGAAGCATGCCTGCGCGGGCTGTCCCGGTCGGCCCGCCCGGATGCAACAACATGAGCGGTGATTGTGTCCCCCCAACCCTTTGCAGCGCCGCAAGCAAAGCCGCGATCTCGGACTCTTGCGATTGCAGCTTTGCGGCCAGTTGCGCCTCGCGCAGCACGGCCTGACGCAAGCCGCTGCGGAGGGCACTCAAACCGGTCTCATAGGCGGAGATCGTTTCGGTCAGGGCGCGGACACGGTCGCGCGCGCCTTCTGCCTCCCCCAGCTTTTCGCTTGCCTGGTCAAGCATTTCAGCCGCCGCCCGCGCACGTTCCGCCGGACCCGCCTGCGCGAGGGCAAGGGCCGGAAGTAGAGCGACGGCGAGAGCGGCGAGAAACCTCATTTCAGCAGACAGGTTCCTGTCATTTCTTCTGGTTTTTCGAGCCCCATGAGATGCAACAGCGTGGGCGCCAGATCAGCCAGCCTGCCGTCCTGCACTTGCCTACCCTTCTCGGCACCCACCACGATCACCGGCACGAGGTTGAGGGTATGCGCCGTGTGCGGTCCACCGGTTTCCGGGTCGATCATCACATCGCAATTCCCATGATCCGCCGTCACGATCATCGCACCGCCCGCCTTTTCCAACGCATCCACGGCGCGGCCCAGCCCCTGATCCACCGCCTCGCAGGCGGCGATGGCGGCCTCAAGATCACCCGTGTGCCCGACCATGTCGGGATTTGCGTAGTTGACCACGATCAGGTCGTAGCCCTCTTCAATGGCCGCAACCAGCGCATCGGACACGTCCACGGACGACATCTCCGGCTTCAGGTCGTAGGTGGCGACGTCCGGGGACTTGGGCATCAGTCGGTCTTCGCCCTCAAAAGAGACCTCCTCGCCACCATTCAGGAAAAAAGTCACGTGAGGGTATTTTTCCGTTTCAGCAAGCCGGTACTGACGCAGGCCCTGTTGCGCGACCCAATCCCCCAGCGTATTCACGATTTCAGGCTTTGGATACATTGTCGTCATGTAAGCCGAATGCGCCTCGGAGTATTGCGCCATGCCCATGAGGGCGGCCCAACGCGGCCTCTCGCCCGTCTCAAACCCGTCAAATTCCGGTGCACCTATCGCGGCAAGGATCTCGCGGGCGCGGTCTGCTCTGAAATTCAGACAAAAGAGCCCATCCCCGTCGCGCGCGCCCGCGTAGCCATCCACCACGGTTGGCAGGATAAACTCATCCCCTTCGTTGCGCGCATAGGCCTGTTCAACCGCTTTCTGCGCATCGCGCGCCCGTTCGCCCCTGGCGTGGGCAATGGTGTCATAAGCCTTTGCGACCCGATCCCATCGGTTGTCGCGGTCCATCGCGTAATAACGCCCGGAAACCGTCGCGATCGTCACCGCAGCGGGCAATCCGGCTTGCAGCGTTTCGAGGTAAGGCAAGGCGGAACCGGGGGTCACGTCCCGCCCGTCGGTCAGCGCGTGAATGACAACCGGCACGCCCGCCGCATCCAGCGCGCGGGCGGCCGCGATCATATGCTGGAGATGGCCGTGCACACCGCCATCAGACACAAGTCCCAAAAGATGCGCAGTCCCGCCGGTTTCCAGCAGCCTCGACGTAAAATCCTTCAGCCGGGCGTTTTCAGCAAAGCTGCCGTCTTCGATGGCGAGATCGATCTGGCCAAGGTCCATGGCGACGACACGCCCTGCCCCGATGTTGGTATGCCCGACCTCGGAGTTGCCCATCTGCCCTTTCGGCAAGCCCACGTCCGGCCCAAAGGTCGTGAGCGTCGCGTTGGGGCAGCTTGCCATCAGCCGGTCCATCGTGGGCGTCTTTGCAAGAAACGGCGCGTTGCCCTCCCGCCTGTCGCTCAGGCCCCATCCATCGAGAATGCACAATACGACTGGTTTGGGCGCGGGCATTTCTGCTCTCCTTATCGTGTTTTTTGCCTTGTAGCCGCTTGATCGGATGGCGTGAAGGGCCACCGACACCTAGCACCGCTTTTGGTGCATCAAGCCAATTGACCCGCAGCGAACGTCCCGCCTCACCCTGCTGCAAGTGGGCTTGCCCCCAAAGCGCGGTTTGGTCATAAACACAGCGACCCAAGCCAAGGATGCACCGCATGCAGCAACCGCCAGAAACCAAGATTGTCACGACCTACCGCATTGCCTGTGATGGGGGCGAAGGGGCCCTTGGCCACCCGCGTGTCTGGCTTCAAATCCCGAAAGACACAGGCTGGGTCGAATGCGGCTATTGCGATTGCAAATACATCCACAAGGACTTCGAGGGCATCCTCAAGGACTAGCACCGCCTGATGCCGTGAGAGTTCTGGACTTCGGGACGGTGTCGCGCCATGTAGGCAGGCGACATGTTTTGAGGAGACCGGCATGACATTCGGAAAAGGGCATCACCTTCACCTGATCGACGGGTCGGCCTTCATCTTTCGGGCCTACCATGCGCTGCCGCCTCTGACGCGAAAATCCGACGGCTTGCCAATTGGTGCCGTGTCCGGCTTTTGCAACATGCTGCACCGCTATGTGGAGGCGAACACCGGACCGGACGCGCCGACCCATGTGGCGGTGATCTTTGACAAGGGCAGCCACACGTTTCGCAATGATCTCTACGATCAGTACAAGGCAAACCGCGAAGCCATGCCGGAGGATCTGCGCCCGCAAATCCCGCTGACCCGGCGCGCGACCGAAGCCTTCAACATCGCCTGCAAGGAGCTGGAAGGCTTTGAGGCCGATGACATTATCGCCACGCTCGCGGTTCAGGCCCGCGCGGCGGGGGGGCGGTGCACGATCATCAGTTCTGACAAGGATCTCATGCAGCTTGTCGGCGATGGCGTCGAGATGCTGGATGCCATGAAGAACCGCCGGATTGACCGCGATGGGGTTTTTGAGAAGTTCGGCGTCTACCCTGACCGGGTCGTGGATGTTCAGGCGCTGGCGGGCGATTCCGTGGATAACGTGCCCGGTGCACCGGGGATCGGGGTCAAGACGGCGGCGCTGCTCATCAATGAATATGGCGATCTGGACGCGCTGCTGGACCGCGCGGAAGAGATAAAGCAGCCCAAGCGGCGTCAGACCCTGATCGATCACGCGGAGCAGATCCGGCTGTCCCGCCAATTGGTGCTTCTGGACGAAAACACGCCGCTGGATTTCACCATCGACGATCTGGAAGTGCGCGACCCGGACCCGGACCGCCTGATGCCGTTCCTGGCGGAGATGGAGTTCCGCACCCTGACCAAGCGGATCGCCGACCATCTTGACGTCGAGATGCCCGAAATCAACGACACACCCGCGCAGGCGGCGGATGCGCCCGAAATCGAAGACGTGCCGTTTGACAAGGCAGGGTATGAGAAGGTCGGAGATGCCGCCGCGCTGCAAAGCTGGATCGACGAGATTTATGAGCGTGGATATGTGGCCGTAGATACCGAAACCACCGGCTTGAACGAGATGACCGCCGATCTTGTCGGGATTTCCCTGTGCGTCGAGCCGGGCAAGGCCTGTTACATCCCGCTCATTCACAAGGCGCAGGGGTCGGATGATCTTTTTGGCTCCGATGACCTGGCCGAGGGCCAGATGCCACTCGACGAAGCGCTCGCCCTGCTCAAGCCTGTGCTGGAGGACGACAGCATCCTCAAGATCGGGCAAAACATGAAATACGACGCCAAGATTTTCGCCGGGGTTGGCATTACCGTGGCCCCGATTGAAGACACGATGCTGATGTCTTACGCGATGCACGGCGGGTTGCACGGGCACGGCATGGATGCGCTGTCTGAGCGCTATCTGAACCACACGCCGATCCCGATCAAACCGTTATTGGGATCGGGCAAATCGGCGATCACTTTCGACAAGGTGCCGCTGGAGGAAGCGGTGCCTTACGCCGCCGAAGACGCGGAGATCACTTTGCGTCTATGGCAGCAGTTCAAGCCAGCCCTGCACCGTGCGCAGGTGACGCGGGTCTATGAAACACTGGAACGCCCTATGGTTCCTGTGCTGGCAGAAATTGAGCGGACAGGCATCAAGGTGGATCGCGATACGCTGAGCCGCATGTCAAACGCGTTCAGTCAGAAGATGGCAGCGCTTGAAGATGAAATCTACGAGACGACGGGGCGCAAGTTCAACGTGGGCTCGCCCGCGCAGCTGGGCGAAATCCTGTTTGACGAGATGGGGCTTGAAGGCGGCAAGAAGGGCAAGACCGGAAAGTATTCCACCGGTGCGGATGTGCTCGAAGACCTCGCCACCGAGCATGAATTGCCCCGGCTGATCCTCGACTGGCGGCAGTTGTCGAAACTGAAATCCACCTATACCGATGCCTTGCAGGGCCACATCAATCCGGAGACCGGGCGGGTGCATACCTCCTATTCGATCTCCGGGGCCTCCACCGGGCGTCTGGCATCGACCGATCCCAATCTGCAGAATATTCCCGTGCGCAGCGAGGAAGGTCGCCGCATCCGCGAAGCCTTCGTGGCCGAGGAAGGCAAGAGGCTTGTCGCACTCGACTACAGCCAGATCGAATTGCGGATACTGGCGCATATCGCTGATCTTCCGGCGCTCAAACAGGCGTTTCAGGACGGGCTGGATATTCACGCCATGACAGCGTCCGAGATGTTTGACGTGCCCCTCGACGAGATGACGCCGGAGGTTCGCCGTCGCGCCAAGGCGATCAACTTCGGAGTGATCTACGGGATCTCGGGGTTTGGCCTGGCCCGTAACCTGCGCATCCCCCGCAGCGAAGCACAGGGGTTCATTGACCGCTATTTCGAACGCTTCCCCGGCATTCGCACCTATATGGACGACACCAAGGCTTTTGCGAAGGAAAACGGGTACGTGCAGACGCTCTTTGGCCGTCGCATCCATACGCCGAATATCACGGCAAAAGGCCCGCAGGCAGGGTTCGCCGCCCGCGCCGCGATCAACGCGCCGATCCAGGGCACGGCGGCGGATGTCATTCGGCGGGCCATGATCCGCATGCCCGGCGCGATCAAGGACCTGCCCGCCAAGATGCTGCTACAGGTCCACGACGAATTGCTGTTCGAAGTGGAGGACGGCGCCGAAGAGGCGCTTATCGACGCAGCACGGGATGTGATGGAAAGCGCCGCAGACCCGGTCGTGAAGCTCGATGTCAAACTGACGGTCGACGCAGGCACGGGGCCCAATTGGGCGGTCGCCCACTAGCGCGGCTAGGCGTCGGCCATGGGCAACCAGTTCAGGCTTTCACCGGTCGGTCCGTTTGCATGATAGTCGGCCACCAGCCACCCGGCGTAGCTACAGTTCCGAACAGTGTCATAGAGCCTGTCGAAATTGATCCTACCCGATCCCGGGGAGCTGTTATGGGGCGCGTCGCTCAACTGGACATGACGGATGATGGACGCGTAGGTCGCGAAGGTCGCTGACGCGTCCCCATGCAGGGTCTGGGCGTGAAAACTGTGAAATTGCAGCCCAACCCGGTCAGGGTCCACCGCTTCAATAATATCTGCTGCCCGGTTGTAGCTGTTCAGGTACGCGCCCTGCTGTGCTTGCGGTTGCAGCGTCAGCATGATCCCCTCCGGCACTGTCTCAACTGCGTGCATAAGGTTCGAGATGAGCGTCGCACGGGCGGCAGGCCCTTCCGCAACGCCTGCCATGATGTGCAATGACGGGACGTTCAGCGCCTGACAATAGCGCAAGGCCCGCCTCAGATCGTAGCGAAACCGGTGTTCGAGCCCCGGCACAGCGGCAAAACCACGCTGGCCACCGGTGTAGTTCGGCGGTGGGGCGCTGATCTGAATGACTGGCAGGCCCGCGCGCAAGGCAGCACGCTGTGTCTCTTTCGCAGGCATCTCATAGGGCAAGGGCACTGCGACTCCTTGGAAGCCGGCCAGTGAGGCCGCTTCGAAGCGGTCGAAATAGGGCAATTCAGTCCATAAGCTGCTCAAATTAGCTGCAAGTTTCATGCCCGCCCCGATTCAGTATTGGGTAAGGCTTAACAACCATAAGGAGATTAAAAAAGGTGTATCCTCTCCAAAACCGCGATTTTTTTGCGGTGCTGACGCGGCTAAGGCAGTTCAGAAGTGGGGATCACCGGAAAAAACACGCCTGACGACCACAGACCAAACCAGCCTTCGTGATGCACGCCAAGATCAACCAAACGGTAGAAGCTCTTTCGGTCAATCAGGGCCTCAAGGTTGGCACGGATCAGCACATAGGGCGACGGCTCGCCAGTCTCGGGGTCACGTATCACCCGCAAAGGTAAATCCGGACCGGCCACCGCCACGTCACCGACATTTGTATGAAACGTAAGGGTTTGCGCCTGCCCCGCGCCCTCAACGTCGAAATCCTGGGCAACAAACGGGGCGTCATCTACTGTAATTCCTACTTTCTCGACGGGGGTGACAAGAAAATATTTACCTTCTTCCATTTTAAGGATTGACGAGAAAAGCTTAACCAGTCCCGGACGCCCGATAGGCGTTCCCTGATAAAACCAGGTCCCGTCGCGCGCGATCCGCATATCCAGATCACCGCAAAACGGCGGGCTCCACAGGTGAACCGGCGGCAGTCCGCGCGTTTTTACGGCAGATACAGAGGCAGCGAGGCTTTCCGCCGACGGAGTAACGGTTTTTTGTCCACTCATTGCTTTTGCCATTTCCCTTGGGCGCGATAGATTTAAACTTAATATATAACTCAACGGAGCATGTTGTCATGACGGAAGCAGAGGATTTGGTGGCCGAGATCGAAGCGCTCGGTGCAAAACTGGCGGAGGCCAGACAATCCATCACCAATCGCTTCATCGGGCAGGAACGTGTTGTTGAGTTGACACTCACCGCGCTGCTTTGCGGGGGGCATGGCCTGTTGATCGGCCTGCCGGGTCTGGGAAAGACCCGACTGGTGGAAACGCTCTCGACCGTGATGGGCTTGCACGGAAACCGGGTTCAATTCACACCTGATCTGATGCCCGCCGATATCCTCGGGTCCGAGGTGCTGGAAACGGCGTCGGACGGCAGCCGCGCGTTCCGGTTTATCCAGGGTCCGATCTTCTGCCAGTTGCTGATGGCCGATGAAATCAACCGCGCCTCGCCGCGCACGCAATCGGCGCTGCTTCAGGCGATGCAGGAAAAGACAGTGACTGTTGCGGGCGAGAATCGTGTTCTGGGGACACCGTTCCATGTCCTGGCCACGCAAAACCCCATCGAACAGGAAGGCACCTACCCGCTGCCCGAAGCGCAGCTGGACCGCTTCCTCGTGCAGATTGACGTGGCCTACCCCGACCGCGACACGGAACGCGATATTCTGCTGGCGACCACCGGCGATGGTGAGGCAAAATCGACCGAGGTCTTTACCGCGGACGAATTGATCGCCGCACAAAGACTGCTGCGCCGGATGCCGGTTGGCGACAGCGTTGTTGAGCTGATCCTTGACCTCGTCCGGGCCTTCCGGCCCGAAGAAGACGGCGCAAGCCAGCTTGTCCGCGAAACCGTCGCCTGGGGGCCCGGCCCGCGTGCGGCACAAGCCCTGATGATGACTGTTCGCGCACGCGCCTTGCTTCAGGGCCGCTTCGCCCCTTCGGCCGAGGATGTCATCGACATGGCCCGCCCGGTCCTCAGCCACCGTATGGCGCTCAACTTCGCTGCCCGTGCGCGCGGTGACAGCCTGACCGATCTCATTGAAAACACGGCCACGGCGCTGTCGGGTGCGAAGGCCGCCGCGTGAATTCACTCTCCGCCCTTCCCGAGGATGCAAGACCGCAGGCCCTGCGCGCCGACGCGGAGACGCAGGCCGCGAAACTGCCGCCGCTGCTGGCGCGGGCCGAGCATCTGGCCGGTGCCGTGCTCCTGGGCGACCATGGGCGGCGACGCGCCGGGATGGGCGACAACTTCTGGCAATACCGACCCGCGCAACCCGGTGACAGCCGCCGCATGATCGACCACCGGCGTTCCGCCATGGGTGACACCGAATTCGTGCGGGAGCGCGAATGGCAGATTGCGCAATCCGTCATGCTCTGGGTCGATCAGGGTGCGTCAATGCGGTTCACCAGCCATGCCGACCTGCCTCAAAAAGCGGACCGGGCGCGACTTTTGACGCTGGCCATCGCAATCCTGTTGGTACGCGGCGGCGAGCGCGTCGGGCTGAGCGGCACAACCTTGCCCCCCCGGCGCGGCAACATGCAGATCCTGCGTCTGGCAGAGAAATTCAGCGAAGACGCAGACGCCGACTATGCGCCGCCGGAACATCGCGCGATGATCCCTTCGGCGCGTGCCGTGTTCGTTTCGGATTTTCTGGGCGACGTCGGTGAGGTCAAACTTGCGCTCACCAAAGCTGCGGACCGGGGTGTGCGCGGTGTACTCTTGCAGGTTCTGGACCCCTCGGAAGAGCAATTTCCCTTCAAGGGCCGGACGATTTTCGAGAGTGTCGGCGGGACTCTGCGCCACGAGACGTTGAAGGCGAACGATCTGCGCGACAGGTATCTGGAGCGGCTCGCGGACCGCAAGGCGGAATTGCAAGCGCTCTGTCAGCTGACGGGTTGGCAATTCGGCCAGCACCACACGGATCATTCCGCACAATCCGCGCTGCTCTGGCTTTACGGGGCGATTGATGGCGGGGGCGTTCGGTGACGGTTCTGGGTGGCATCGGGTTCACGGCCCCATGGCTGTTGTCGGCGCTGCTGGCGTTGCCCATCCTGTGGCTGATCCTGCGCGCGATCCCGCCCGCCCCGATCCGCCGCCGGTTTCCAGGCGTTGCCCTGCTGCTGGGCCTCACCGATGATGAAAGCGTGTCGGATCGTACGCCCTGGTGGTTGTTGCTGCTGCGCGTGCTGGCCGTTGCCGCGATCATCCTGGGTCTCGCCGGGCCTGTCCTCAACCCCGATGAAGACCGCGCTGAGAGCGATGGCCCCTTGCTGATCGTCCTCGATGGCAGTTGGGCAGGTGCGACCCGCTGGGCCGAACAGATGGAAGCGGTCGAAGCACAGCTGACCCGCGCCAGTCGCGCCGCGCGCACAGTCGCGTTCCTTGACCTGACAAGACCGGAAGCGCCCGTGTTTCAGGCGGCAGATGTGTGGCGCGGCCGTCTGGCCGGGTTTCAGCCCTCCGCCTGGCAGCCGGATGCGGCCCGAATTGCGGAAGCCACAACCGTCCTTGACGATCTGGGTGATTTCGACACGCTTTGGTTCAGCGATGGGGCCGAATATCCGGGGCGGGAAGACGCCCTGGCGGCCTTTGAGGCCAAAGGATCGGTCGAGGTCTACCAGACCTCCGCCAATGTCATCGCGCTTGCCCCGGCAGGCTTTGAGGATGGCGCGATCGAATTGACCGCCCTGCGCGCCCTACCCGGACCGGAAAGAGAGGTTCAGTTGCAGGTGCTGGGGCGTGATCCGGTCGGAAACGAAGCGCTTCTGGCCACGGCCACGGCAACCTTTGAAGAAGGCGGAACAGCAGCGACAACCGCCCTGACCCTGCCTGCCGAGATGCGCGCGCGGATCACCCGGTTCGACGTGCTGGGTCAGCGGTCAGCCGGTGCCACCACGCTGGCCGACGATGCCCTGCGCAGGCGCGAAATAGCCCTGATCGCCGGTCGCGAAGACCGCGAGGGGCTGCAATTGCTGTCGCCGCTGCATTACCTCGAACAGGCGCTGGCCCCCAACGCGGACCTCATCAAGGGCAGCCTCACAGACATCCTGCCCGCCAATCCGGATGTGATTATTCTGGCAGACATCGCCACGCTTTCAGAGGGCGAGATGGAGGACCTCGGTGCCTGGATAGACGACGGTGGCATGCTGGTGCGCTTTGCGGGGCCGCGCATCGCCGCGAGCGACATCAGCCGGGTGGATGAGGACCCGATGATGCCCGTGCGCTTGCGCACCGGCGGGCGGACCGTCGGCGGTGCCATGAGCTGGGGAGAGCCCAAGACCCTCGCCCCCTTCCGCGAGACCTCGCCATTCTTTGGGCTGACCATTCCCGGGGATGTGCAGGTCACCAGCCAGGTCATGGCACAGCCTGACCCCACCCTGGCCGAACGGGTGATCGCGGAACTGACCGACGGGACACCGCTGGTGACGCGCAAGGCGCGGGAGCAAGGGCAGATCGTTCTCTTCCACGTGACCGCCACAGCCGATTGGTCGACGCTGCCGCTGTCGGGGCTTTTTGTGCAGATGCTGGAGCGACTGGCCGTGACTTCATCTGCAACCCGCCCCGACGCGGCGCAACTGGACGGCACCACATGGACGCCTGAACAGGTCATGGACGGCTATGGCACGCTGCGCGATGCAGGCAACTTGCCGGGCGTGCCCGGTCCCGATCTGGTCAGCGCGCCGCCCAGCCCGGACATGCAGCCGGGCATCTACGCCTCCGGCGACCGTCGTCTGGCGCGCAACGTTGTCACGGCGGACACGGTTCTGGAACCCGTCACATGGCCTGCACGGATCCCGGTCAAGGGCTTTGCGATAGCGCCCGAACGCCCGATTGCAGGCTGGTTGCTGAGCTTTGCGATTGTCGCCCTTCTGGCAGATGTCATCGCATCGCTCGCGCTCTCAGGCAGATTGTCGGGGCGGGCCAGCCAGACAATCGCGCTGAGTCTGGCCATTGGTTTGTCTGCCTTCACGCCGCAGGCAAGCACAGCGCAAACCTCGCAGGCCGACGACTTTGCGCTCGATGCAACGGAGGAGATGGTGCTGGCCTACGTCATCACCGGTAACAGAGGCGTTGACGATGTGTCGCGCGCGGGGCTGTTCGGCCTGTCACAAACGCTGACCTTCCGCACTTCCGTCGAACCGGCACTGCCGGTGGGCGTCGATCTGGAAATGGATGAACTGGCGTTTTTCCCGGTGCTCTACTGGCCGGTGACCCCCGATCAACCCCGCCCCTCGGCAGAGGCCTATGCGAAGCTGAACGCCTACCTGCGGTCAGGCGGATTGATCCTTTTTGACACGCGCGACGCGGATATCGCACGCTTTGGAACCGCCAGCCCCAACGGGCGCAAACTACAGGACCTGGCGGCACCACTGGACATCCCGCCGTTGGAACCCTTGCCCGCCGACCATGTCCTGACACGGACCTTCTATCTCCTTCAGGACTTTCCGGGGCGGCACACCAGCCGCGATGTCTGGGTCGAAGCCGCCCCCCCGGATGCGGAACAAATCGAAGGCATGCCCTTCCGCAACCTGAACGATGGCGTGACCCCGGTTGTCATTGGCGGGAACGACTGGGCGTCGGCCTGGGCCATGTCCGACACTGGCGGGCCGATGGTGCCCATCGGGCGCGGCTTCTCCGGCGAACGGCAGCGTGAGCTTGCCTATCGTTTTGGAGTCAATCTGGTGATGCATGTGCTGACCGGGAACTACAAATCCGACCAGGTGCATGTGCCCGCGCTTCTCGACAGGCTTGGCCAATGACCGGACAGATACTCTTTGACCCCCTGATCCCCTGGCAACTGCTCGGCGTTGTGGCGGTGCTTGCCCTATCAGGCGTGGTGCTGGCGGCCATGCGCGGGTTGTCCGGCTGGGCCTTGCGGGGACTTGCCGCGCTGGTCGTGCTGGGCGCCTTGGCGGGACCCAGCTATCAGCAGGAGGATCGCGCGCCGCTCACGGACATCGTTCTGATGCTGGAAGACGAGAGCGCCAGCCAGAACCTCGCGGACCGGCCCGAGCAGACACTGAGCGCCGCAGATACGCTGGCGGACCGGATTGCAGCCCGCAGCAACACCGAAGTGCGCCGGATCACGATCCCGGATGGCGAAGGCGACGCCGGTACACAATTGATGACGGCTTTGTCGAAAGCCCTGTCGGAAGAACCACGCGGGCGGGTTGCCGGTATCATTGCCCTGACGGACGGGCGGGTGCATGACGCGGACCTTCCGCTTGATCTGCCCGCGCCAATGCATGTCATGCTGACCGGGAAAAGCACCGATTGGGACAGGCGTCTCAGCATCCGGAACGCACCCGCCTTTGCGATCATCGGTGAGCCTGTCACCCTGACCCTACGGATTGAAGATATGGGTGCCGCCCCTGCGGGCTCAGGTGTCGCACCGCTTGAAATTTCCGTTGATGGCGGCCCGGTTCAGGAGTTTCAGGTTCCCTTGGGAGAAGACATCGAATTGCCCGTGACGCTGCCTCATGGCGGGCGCAACGTGCTGGAGTTTTCGGTTCCGATGGCCGAGGGCGAGTTGACCGACCGGAACAACAAGGCCCTGATCCAGATGAATGGTGTGCGTGACCGGTTGCGGGTTTTGCTGGTCTCGGGCGAGCCGCATCCGGGCGGGCGCACCTGGCGCAACCTGCTGAAATCCGACAGCTCTGTCGATCTGGTTCACTTCACCATTCTGCGCCCACCGGAAAAGCAGGACGGGGTGCCCGTCAGCGAGCTTTCCCTTATTGCCTTCCCGACGCGGGAGCTTTTTCTGGAAAAGATAGATGACTTCGATCTCATCATCTTTGATCGCTACAAGCGTCGCGGTATCCTGCCCGCGCTCTACCTCGATAACGTCGCCAACTACATCCGGGAAGGGGGCGCGGTTCTGGTCGCCGCCGGGCCGGACTACGCCGGGGCGGACAGTATTTATCGCTCCCCCCTTGGCCCGGTGCTTCCGGCAGCACCCAGTGCGCGCGTCATCGAAGAACCCTATCGCCCGACCGTGACCGAGCTGGGGCAGCGGCATCCTGTCACGACCGGCCTTCCGGGCGGCGGGGACTGGGGGCGCTGGCTGCGCCAGATCGACCTGACCGAACCCGACGGTCAGGTTGTCATGACAGGCAGCGATGACCGCCCCCTGTTGATGCTGAACCGGGTTGGCGAAGGGCGCGTGGCGCTGCTGGCATCGGATCATGCATGGTTGTGGAATCGCGGTTACGAAGGCGGCGGCCCGCAGCTGGAGTTGTTGCGCAGGCTGGCGCACTGGATGATGAAGGAACCCGAGCTTGAAGAAGAAGCCCTGACCGCGCAGGCTACCGGCCAGACCATGCGGATCCAGCGCCGCACCCTCGAAGACACGGTGCCTCCCGTGTCGATCACGGGCCCGACGGGTGTGGTCGTCGAACTGCCATTGACCGAATCGCAACCGGGTCTGTTTGAGACGGTGTTCGAAGGCCCCGAAATTGGCCTTTACCGGCTGGCGAACGGGGATCAGATGGCGGTCATCGGCCTTGGCCCTGCGGCACCGCGTGAATTCGAACAGACCATCGCAACCGCGGATATCCTCGCCCCGGTTGTCGCGACCTTGCGCGGGGGTACGGTCTTGCTGGAAGACGGCCTGCCCCGGTTGCGGGATGTGCGGATTGGCAGACCTGCCGCCGGACGGGGGTGGATCGGGCTCACGCCACGCGATGCCTACGAGACACGGGATGTCAGGCAAACGGCGATTCTCCCGCCCTGGCTCGTGCTCTTGCTCTCCGCCGGGTTGATTACAGCGGCGTGGTTGCGCGAAGGCCGAAAATAGTCGCGCCTTTTTGATCCAAAATCGAAACGACTGCCCCATCGAAATTAAACAGATGTTCACCTAGATCGCGCATTTTTGCGGGCCAACGGTGGTGTCTCTATGCGGGTAAATGAATGAGTCTGGCCAATAAACTGGCTCAGGAAAGGCGAAGCAGGCTGGCTGCGGAACGGTTGCTTGAGCTCAAGCAGGCGGAGCTTTTTGCGGCAAACCGCAAACTTGGGCACCATGCGCGGCAGCTTTCCAATGAAATTGTCGAGACCCGCGCCGAAGTCGCCAATGTGCGGGATGAAAATAAACGCGTAAAATCAGACCTTTCCGCCGCGCACAAGAAAATCGAACGGGTCGAAAGGCGCCTGTGGCAATCCATTGAAACGATCAACGATGGTTTTGCCTACTACTCCCCCGACCTTGAAATGATCATGGCGAATCGCTCTTACCTCGCCGTTTTTGATGAATTGGAAGAAATACAGCCGGGCGTCAGCTACATTACCGTTTTGCAATACCTGACCGATGAGGGGATCATCAACCCGGGTGACCTGGCCCCCTCCGACTGGCGGCAAATGATGATCGAACGGGTACAGTCACCCGAGCCCGAACCCATCGTCATCCGTTTGTGGAACGATGAATATATCAAAATGATTGACCGTCGCGGCCCCGACGGCGAGATCATTTCGCTTGGTCTGAACATCACCGAAACGGTGAAATACGAAAAGAAGCTCAAGGCCGCCCGCGAAAAAGCCGAAGCTGCCAGCCGCACGAAATCCGCTTTCCTGGCAAATATGAGCCACGAGATACGGACCCCGATGAACGGCGTCGTGGGGATGGCAGATGTTCTGATGGATACACCGCTCAGCGAGGAACAGCGGCTTTACATCGATACGATCAAGAACTCCGGTGAGGCCTTGCTGGTCATCATCAACGATGTTCTCGACTATTCAAAGATTGAAGCGGAACGCCTGCACCTCAACCCCGAACCTTTTGATCTTGAAAAATCCATCCACGAAGTACTGATGCTGTTGCAGTCGTCCGCGCGCGACAAGGGCATCGCCCTGGCAGTGGATTACGACCTGCACCTCACCTCTAACCTTGTGGGTGACCCGGGCCGGATCAGGCAGATCCTGACGAACCTGCTGGGCAATGCCGTCAAATTCACAAGCGAAGGGTCGGTGACAGTCCGGGTCACCGGTAAACCCGATGAAGGCGGCAAAAGCGTCACCTTGCAGGTGACGGTAGAAGATACGGGCATCGGCATCCCGGCCGATATGATCGATCACGTCTTTGGTGAATTCAATCAGGTTGAGAACGAACGCAACCGGCAATTTGACGGAACCGGCCTGGGCCTCACGATCACCAAGCAACTCATCAAGATGATGGGCGGGCGGATTTGGCTGACGTCCGAAGAAAGCGTTGGGTCGTGCTTTGGGTTCGAGGTCAGTCTTGAAGCGGCTGGTCCCTCTGAAGCACCCCTTCCAGAGATTGACCCGGCCTTGCGCCATGTGCTGGTCGTCAATGACCTGCAAGTCAGTCGCGAAGTGGTCCAGAAACAGCTGGAGCAGCTTGGCTTGAAGGTGACAGCCTGTCCAAGCACGGACGAGGCCCTGGCGCAACTTGACCGTACCGTCGACGTCGTCTTGATCGACCACATGACAGACGAATCCGGCGGGCTGGATTTCGCGGAAACCGCGCGCAAGGCAGGGCACAAGCAGCACATGATCCTGTTGAGCAGCAATCAGGGTCACATGCGCAAGAACCCCAAGAGCAAGAGCGTCGACCTGATCGCGCAACGCCCTTACCTGCGCGAAGACTTTATCGGCTGGTTTCAGGCGCCAAATCAACCTCGCGCCGAGGCGGCGGACGGCACGCCCGAAGGCACAATTCCCACGTTTGCCCATACGTCCGCGCGGCAAAAGCCAGAGGAACCTGCCGCTGAACCGGACACGACGCCGGAGCCCGAGACGGTTCCGGAGCCGATATCCGAAGCACCGAGAAAGATGCGCATCCTTGCCGCTGAAGACAACAAGACAAACCGTCTTGTGTTTGGCAAAATGCTCAAGGCGCTGGATGTCAATTTGCAGTTTGCCTGCGATGGCGAGGAGGCGGTGGAGGCTTACCAGACCTTCAACCCGGACCTGATCTTCATGGATATTTCAATGCCGCGCATGGATGGGAAGGAAGCCACCCGCACCATCCGCAACCTTGAGGCTGGCACCGAAAACCACGTGCCGATCGTCGCGCTCACCGCCCATGCGATGAGCGGAGATGACAAGGAAATCCTCAGTGCCGGGCTGGACAGATACATGACCAAACCGCTGCGCAAACCCGAAATCATCAAGCAAATCGTGGAGTTCTGCCCTGATGAGGCCGACCCGCCTCTGCCGGACGACCTGGATCAGGCCGGGTAAGGCCGCACGAAAACCGGGCGATCCGGCTTTGACAGTTCAGGACGGTGCACATAGCCACCCGTGTCAAAATCAAGCAATGCCGCCGCATCGACCAAGCGGTTCTGGACAATGTAACGGGCCATTGAGCCACGGGCCTTCTTTGCAAAAAAGCTCACGATACGGGGGCCTTTGCCATCCTCCTTGTCTTCCATAAAGACCGGGGTAATGACATTTAGTTTTAAGGCCTTGGGGGCCACCGCGCCGAAATACTCCTGACTGGCGCAGTTCACCAGCGTATCCGTTCCAACACTCTCGGCCTGTGCGTTGAGGGCTTTGGACAAACCGTCGCGCCAGTAATCATAAAGCGACTGACCCCGCCGCGTCTTCAAACGGCTGCCCATTTCCAGCCTGTAGGGCTGGATCGCGTCAAGCGGGCGCAGGAGGCCATAGAGGCCGGACAGAATCCGCAGGTGATCCTGCGCCCAAGCCATCTCGTCCGGATCAAGGCTGGCGGCCTCAAGCCCCTGATAGGTATCGCCCGCAAAGGCAAGCGCTGCCGGGCGGGTCATCTCTGCGTCAGGCTCTTCGGAAAACGCCGCGAAACGATCCCGGTTGAGACGTGCGAGATCATCGCTCAGATCCATCAGCCCCTTGAGATTGCGCAAGGTCAGGTTGCGCGCGGTCTTGGCCAGCCGCACCGCATCTTCCTGGAAATCGGGCGCCGTGGTGGGCGCGTCGCGTTCTGTCCAGTCCAGGCGTTTTGCGGGCGAAATCACCACCAGCATGTCGTCACTCCCCCTTTGTTGAGCGTCCTTGGCAGCTACTTAGCCCGCCTCTCTCAGCACGTCCAGAAAGGCCGGGCCAAATCGTTCCGCGCGGCGATCGCCCAGCAGTTTCTCAAGCGTTTGTGCGTCTGCATTTCGCATCTGCGCAAGTTTTGCAAGTTGCGAGGATGAGCAACTGAGCGGCTTGTCCTGCCCTGCTTCACCCCGGGCGAGTGTGGCCTGCACTTCCAGAAGTTGATCGTAGACAGAACCCGCAGACCGGCCCGCCAGTCTGCGGCGGGTGGGGTGCATGGGCTGCACTTCGCCCGCGATCACCTCAAGGAAAGCATCGCCGTAGCGTTCAAGTTTCTTGGCCCCGACGCCGCTGATCTGGGCCAGTGCGTCGACCGTCTGCGGGCGCTTTTCAGCCATTTCAATCAAGGTCTTGTCGTTGAAGATAACGTAAGCTGGCACCTTGGCGGCCTCCGCAAAGGCGCGCCGCTTGGCCTTCAGGGCCGAGAGCAGCGGCGCATCTTCTTCCGACACCATCATCTTGATCGCCACCCGTCGCGACCCCGCCTGGCGAATGCTGTCCTTGCGAAGTTCGATGGTCGCCTGATCGCGCAGGATCGGCAAGGCGGCATCGGTCATGCGCAGCGCACCTTGCCGTTCCGGGTCCGGGCGTATCAGGTCATGGCCCATCATCTGCCGAAACACCGCCTGCCATTGCCGGCGGTCATATTCCTTCCCAACGCCAAAGGTCGGCAAGGTCCCATGCCCGTGCTGGCGCATCTTGTCCGTGTCTTGGCCAAGCAGGATGTCAATGAGATGCCCCGCCCCAAAGCGTTCATCGGTGCGCAGGATCGCCGACAGGGCCTTGCGCACCGCAACGGTTCCGTCAAACACCTCGGGGGGACGGTCACAGAGATCACAGGACCCACAGGTCACTTCCGTCTCTCCGAAATAGCCCAGCAGGGTCCGGCGGCGGCATTTCAGCGCCTCGGCCAGCCCGAGCAAGGCATTGAGCCGCGCATGGTCCGCGGCGCGACGTTCCGGCGGGGCCAGGCTTTCGTCGATCTGGCTGCGCCGCAGGCGGATATCCTCGGGGCCGAACAATGTCAGCGTCTCGGCAGGTGCGCCGTCTCGTCCGGCGCGCCCGATCTCCTGGTAATAGGCTTCGATCGACTTGGGCAGGTCGGCATGGGCCACCCAGCGGATATCCGGTTTGTCGATCCCCATGCCAAAAGCCACGGTCGCCACGACGATCAGCCCGTCCTCGCGCTGGAACCTGCGTTCGGCGATGCGTCGGTCTTCGGCGTCCATACCACCGTGATAATGCAGGGCCGTCTGCCCCGCCTCGCGCAGGGCCGCCGCAAGGGTCTCGGTCTTGGCCCGTGTGCCGCAATAGACAATCCCGGACTGGCCTTTGCGGGCAGCGGCGAAGTCGAGGATCTGGCGGCGCGGTCCGTCCTTGGCCGCGAAGGACAGATGGATATTCGGGCGGTCAAACCCGTGCAAAAAGCTGCGTGGGGTGTCATCGCCAAAGAGCTTTGAGACAATCTCCGCCCGCGTCTCTGCATCCGCCGTGGCGGTAAAGGCCGCAAGCGGCACCCCGAGATCGCGCCTCAATGCCCCAATTCTGAGGTAATCAGGGCGGAAATCATGCCCCCATTGGCTGACGCAATGGGCTTCATCCACCGCGATCAGCGATACGCCCACCCGCCGCAGCAGCCCCACCGCAGAGCCCGCAGCCAACCGTTCCGGCGCGATGTAGAGCAGTTTGAGCCGACCGGCCTCCAGCGCCTCAAAAACCTCATCGGTTTCTTCCGGCGTGTTGCCCGAGGTCAAGGCACCCGCCGCAACCCCCGCTTCCTGCAAGGCGCGGACCTGATCCCGCATCAGTGCGATCAGCGGTGAAATGACAACGGTCACGCCGTCCCGCAAGAGCGCAGGCAATTGAAAGCACAAGGATTTCCCGCCGCCCGTGGGCATGATCGCAAGCACGTTTTCACCTGCGGTGACGGCCTCGACAATCTTGGCCTGGCCGGGCCGAAAGGCGTCAAAGCCAAAGACATCGGCAAGCAATGCGGAAGCGCCTGTCATTTCTTTCCTTGTGCTGAATTCTGGTCTTTTTTGCAGACTCCCACACTCAGGATTCCGGGACAAGGCTTATTCGATCATTGGCAGGCCATTCCGGGCCGGTGCGAGACGGCGCTAGATGAACAGCGCGTAGTTGTTCACAAGAATGATGCGCAGGGCCGCGACCGCCAGTAGGACCACAAGCGGTGCCAGATCAATTCCGCCCATGGCGGGCAGGAACCGCCGAACGGGGCTGTAAATCGGCTCCAGCAGGCGGTTGAGCCCATACCAGATCTGCGCAACCAGTTGCTGGCGGGTATTGAGCACCTGAAAATTGATGAGCCAGCTCATAATGACGTGGGCAATGATGAAAAACCACAGCACGTTGAGCAGCAGCATCAGAATTTGAAACAGAGATTGCATTCACAGACCCTTTCCTTGCGCCCTGATGAAGTAAGCAAGCATTCGCCAAAGAGCAAGGCTGCGCGGCATCTATCGGGGATCGCCGCCAAAGCTTTGCTTGCCTGCGCCACGCCAGCCTGTACTACTTGCGACAGGCAGAGCAGAACAGGCAGCGGCATGACGTCCACGCGCAAGCGCATCTGGGGCTGGTACTTCTTCGACTGGGCAAGCCAGCCTTACAACACCCTGTTGCTGACCTTCATCTTCGGCCCCTATTTCGCACAAACAGCCACAGAGGTCCTTATTGGCGAGGGGATGGACGAGGCGGCGGCGCGCGCGCAGGCTCAGGCCTATTGGGGGTACGGGTTGACCGCGGCAGGCGTTTCCATCGCCGTCCTTGCGCCGATCCTGGGGTCAATTGCGGATGGCAGCGGCAAAAGACTGCCCTGGATCAGGGTGTTTTCCCTGCTCTACGTCATCGGGTCAGCCGGACTCTGGTGGACGGCGCCGGACGATTTCTCGGTCCTCTGGGCGTTGTTCTTTTTTGGCATCGGGCTGATCGGGATGGAGTTTGCCACGATCTTTACGAATTCCTATTTGCCCGAGCTGCACCCGGACCCGGACGAACGGGGACGGATTTCCGGATCAGGCTGGGCCTTTGGCTATCTCGGAGGAGTCCTGGCGCTGGTCGTGATGCTGCTGCTTTTTCAGGCGGGGGACAGCGGGCTGACCATGGCAAGATTGCAGCCTCTCTTTGGCCTTGACCCGGGAACGGGCGCGGACACGCGCATCGTCGGGCCGCTCACGGCGATCTGGTTTGCCGTCTTCATGATCCCGTTTTTTCTTTTCGTGCGCGACACACCACGGGACAAAGGCGCGCCCGTTAATCTGAGCGCGGGCATAAGGGACCTCATTGGCACCCTGAAAGGCCTGCCGAAACACCCTTCGCTGACCGCCTATCTGTTCTCGGCCATGTTCTACCGCGACGCGCTCAACGGGATGTACACTTTTGGTGGCATCTATGCCCTGGGGGTACTCGGCTGGAGCATCATGCAGATCGGGATATTCGGTATTCTGGCGGCGCTGAGCGGTGCCGTCTTCTGCTGGATCGGCGGGCGGGTTGACCGGCGGGTTGGCCCCAAACCGGTGATCGTCTGGTGCTGTGTCACGCTGATCCTGACGGCGGGGCTGATCCTGTCGCTGACGCCCACGTCGATCATGGGCATCGCCCTTGCTGAGGGGTCCTCCGTGCCGGACATTGCCTTTTATGTCGCTGGCGCCCTGATCGGGGCGGCAGGCGGCGCGTTGCAGGCCTCCTCCCGCAGCATGATGACCTTTCAGGCCAACCCGGACCGGATGACCGAAGCCTTCGGGCTTTACGCGCTGTCGGGAAAGGCCACGGCCTTTCTTGCGCCCGCGCTTATCGCAATCGTCTCCGATGTCACGCAGAGCCAGCGGCTTGGCATCGCACCCGTCGTAGGGCTTTTCATGCTGGGTCTATTCCTGCTCATCTGGGTCAAACCGAAAGGAGATTTCGCATGAGACGACATCGGTTCATTCCCTTGTTCATTTTGGCCTTCGGCCTTGCGTCCTGTGCGCCCGCACCTGCCCCGAAAGTGCAACAAGCGCCGCTGCCGACAATTGGAACCTCCGGGCACAAAGACAGCCAGAAACCCGCAAAACAGCTCTTCGGAGCCAAGAACGTCAGCTCGAAAGCCGCGCCCGCGCCCTTTGGAAGCTACGCCAAAGGCTGTGTTGCGGGGGCGGCTCAATTGCCTGAAACCGGGCCAACCTGGCAGGCAATGCGCCTGTCGCGCAACCGCAACTGGGCGCATCCTGAAACGGTGGATTACGTGCAGGATCTGAGCCGCATTGCGGCAAGGCAACCGGGCTGGAATGGGCTTTATGTGGGGGATCTGAGCCAGCCGCGCGGCGGGCCGATGCTCTCGGGTCATGCAAGTCACCAGATCGGGCTTGATGCGGATATTTGGCTGCGTCCGGCGGACAACCTGAACCTGAGCGTGGCCGAGCGCGAGAATATCTCCTCCATCTCGCTGCGGCGTAACAAGGGCGCTTTCGTCAATGAAAACTGGACCCCGCAGCATGAGGCCATTTTGAAGGCTGCTGCCTCCGACCCGCGTGTGGCGCGGATCTTCATCTTCCCGGGCGCAAAGGTTCAACTGTGCAAGACCGCCACGGGTGACAGGTCGTGGCTGCGCAAGATCAGGCCGTGGTATGGGCATCACTACCATTTCCACGTGCGCCTCGCCTGCCCCGCGGGATCGGAAGGCTGCGTGGATCAGGCCCCGCCACCGCCCGGTGATGGATGTGCAGATGCGCAAGCCTGGGTGAACAACATCCTCAACCCGCCGCCGCCCGATCCCAATGCCAAGCCGCGAAAACCACGGCGCGAAATTCGTCTTGCTGATCTGCCATCCCAATGCGCCGCCGTCTTGCAATCCCCCTGATTGCCGCCGTCGGGGCCGCGCCCTGGCTGTGGTTTTATCCTGATCCAGCGCCCGATGGTCTGCCCGCGCAATTGAGCGCCATTGTAGATGTTCCCGATGCGGGGGACTGGCTCGGGGGTCTGTCCGGGCTGGACCTGACCGCCGATGGCCAAACGTTTCATGCGGTCACGGATCGCGGCCAACGGGCGACAGGTCGCCTGATTCGTGATGACGGTCGGCTCGTCTCCCTTGAGATCACCGACCATCAACCCCTGACAGACCGGTTTGGCGAGGTACGGAAGTTCCCGTTCACCGACGCGGAAGGCGTGGCACTTGATGAGAGCGGGAAGGTCTTTGTGTCCTTCGAGCATGCGCATCGCGTTCTGCTCTATGACAGATGGGACGCTGCGGCGCGCTGGCCGTCCTACACCCGCGCCTGGCGCGCGCTTTCCAACAACAAGGGGCTCGAAGCGCTGGCCGTCGCGCCGGACGGCACGCTTTATGCCATCCCGGAAGAGATCAACCTCGGGGCGTGGGAGGCTCTGGTCTATCGCAAGCGGCGAGGCGAAGGGTGGACCCAGGCCTTTACGCTGCCGGTCGATTCTGAGTTCGCACCGGTGGGCGCGGATTTCGGCCCCGACGGGCGCTTTTATGTGTTGGAGCGCGGGTTTTTTCCGTTCGGGTTTTTCAGTCGCGTCAGGTCCATGACAGTCTCCGACCAGGGTTTTGCCGACATCGTGACCGTCCTGCACACCGGCCTTTTTGACCATGGCAATCTCGAGGGCCTCGCGGTCTGGCGCGATGAGGTCCAAGACATCCGTCTGACGATGGTGTCCGACGACAACTTTTACCCCTTCATGCGGGGTCAGATCGTGGAATATGTTCTGCCCCACGGGCTTGCCAAAGACACGGAATAGGCCTAGAGACCGCGCGTTGGCCATCGTCGCCAGCCAAGTGCCGCACCCTTGCCAAAACGGAACAACATCAAATGACCCGCACTCACCTTCCCGGCATCATTGCCATGGCAGCCATTGTCGTTGCCTCCAATATCCTCGTGCAGTTTCTGTTCGGAAACTGGCTGACATGGGGCGCGTTCACCTATCCGCTGGCCTTTCTGGTGACGGATATCATGAACCGCACTTATGGCGCTCAGGCCGCGCGCCGGGTGGTGTTTGTGGGCTTCATCGTCGGCATTCTGTGCTCTTTGATCGGGACGCAGATCGTCGGAGAGTTCGGCCCGCTGGTCACCCTTCGTATCGCGATGGGCTCCGGCATCGCGTTCCTGACGGCGCAACTGCTGGACGTGGCGATCTTTTCGGCGCTCCGGAATGGTGCGTGGTGGCGCGCGCCGCTGGCCTCGACGCTCATTGGCAGCACGGTGGACACTGCCCTGTTTTTCAGCATCGCCTTTTCCGCGTCCTTCGTTTTCCTGGAGCCTGCCAATGACGTTTCCTGGGCCGGAGAAATCCTGCCTCTGCTGGGCGTTGGGCCCGAGGCACCGCTTTGGGTGTCGCTTGCGGTCGCAGACTGGGGCGTGAAACTGGGCCTCGCGCTGATTGCGCTGATCCCCTTTCGCGTCATCACTGCCCGGCTTTCTGTCGCGCATTAGCGCGTCTGACGAAATATCTGTCGCGTCCTTTATCAGCAAAAGCGTTGAAATCAGTGATTTCAGGCAGCGTTAGCTGATTCAGGTTTTTCGCACGACGCATTAACGAAAAAACGCTTGGAGATTCCCGGAACCTGTGCGACGATTCTCTCAACGTCAACAGATAGGTAAAGGAGGTGATCCAGTGTCAAGAAAGGTATTGGAGAGAGGTGTCGGAACAGCTTTGGAGGTCGCCTGCTGAGGCAGCCCTTGGTCGGGCAGACCCCAAGGTGGACTTGATCGTCTAACCGATCCCACCTCCGCAACCATTCGATTGGGCCGCACTGCAAATGTGCGGCCCTTTTTCGTGCGCGCATTTCATGGCAGGTAGGGCAGATGCTGCGGATAGATGACACAATTGCCATAGAGGATTGGGAGTTGACAGAGAGCTTCATGCGCTCTTCTGGCCCCGGCGGGCAAAACGTGAACAAGGTGTCCTCTGCGGTGGAGCTTCGCTTTGAGGCGGCGCGGTCGCCCAACCTGCCCGGTCCGGTAAAGACCCGGCTGAAACGGCTCGCCGGGCGGCGGTGGACGACAGATGGTGCCATTGTGCTGCAATGTGACGAGACGCGCAGCCAGGCCCGCAACCGTGAGATCATTCGCCAGCGCTTGACGGAACTGGTGCAAAAAGCGCTGGTTGCGCCAAAGCGGCGGATCGCCACAAAACCCACGTTAGGGTCAAAAAAGCGCCGTCTGAAATCCAAAAAACAGCGCGGAGAGATAAAATCGCTCCGCAGCAAGGTAGACCCTGAAAGCTGATCCCGTTGAATTTCCCGTGACTTTCCGCGCCGGGCGCATACTCTCCGGCGGGTAATCTCAGGACATTTTCCATGCGCCCGAACGACCGGACCGGTCTCGCCATCTTTCTCAGCCTTGTTGCCCTGTCGCTCTTTGACGCCATGGGGTTGGTGATCAAACTACTCTCTGAGCGATATTCAGCCATGGAACTGTCCGCCTGGCGAAACTTCTTTGGCCTTTTCCCTGCGTTGATTGCGGTATTTGCCTCACGGGCCTGGCATGCAGCGGGGCGGCCCTTGCGCATCCGGCAATGGAAACTGGCATTTGCCCGCGGAGCCATCGTGACGGTTGCGCAGCTTTGTTTCTACATCTCCCTGGGCGTTCTGGCCTTTGCCACCGCCTCGACCATCACCTACGCCAATGCGCTCTTCATGACGGCACTGGCGGTTCCGCTTCTGGGGGAGCACGTGGGATGGATGCGCTGGGGCGCCGTGCTGATCGGTTTCGTCGGCGTCCTTCTAATCATGCAGCCGGGTACGGATGCCTTCACGCCCTATGCGCTGCTCCCGCTGGGCGCGGCGTTTTTCTACGCCCTCGTTGGCGTAACGGCCCGGCTCTTTGATGAGGACGTTCCCAGCCCGCTCATCAGCCTTTACGCGCAGGTGACAGCCATTCTGGTCTCCACCCTTGTCGCTCTGTCGTGGGACGGCTTCACCCCCATTCAAAGCTGGGGCGATCTGGGCTGGATCATGGCCATGGGTGCGTTCGGCGGGACCGCCGTGCTGTTTCTGGTCGCCAGCTACCGGATGACCGAACAAAGCAATCTGGCCCCGTTCAGCTATTTCGGCATTCCCCTCGCCTTTCTGCTCGGCTGGTTGTTTTTTGATGAAACGCCGTGGGACGCGCTCTTTCCCGGCGCGTTCCTGATCGCGGCGGGCGGCCTCTTGATTATCTGGCGAGAGCGCCGACTTAAAGCTGGCACCCGTGGGCTTGTGAATAACGCACGGGAGCGGTAACGCTGGCGCAACTTTTGACAGGTACCCCGCGCAGGAAACAGGACGCTCATGACACATCACGTTTATCAGCAGGATTTGCCCGACGGGCTCGACCTTGGCCCGATGGTTGCCATTGATTGCGAAACCATGGGCCTGCAGCCACACCGTGACCGGCTGTGCGTCGTGCAACTTTCTGGCGGTGACGGGGTCGCCCATCTGGTGCAGATTGCAAAGGGCCAGACCGAAGCCCCCAACCTCTGCCGTCTGCTGGAAGACCCTGCTGTGCTCAAGCTCTTTCACTTTGGCCGGTTCGATATTGCCGCCCTCCTCAAGACCTTCGGGGCGACAACCAGCCCGGTCTATTGCACCAAGATTGCCAGCCGTCTGGTGCGCACCTACACGGATCGCCACGGTCTGGCGAAGTTGTTGCAGGAGTTGCTGGGAATCGACATCTCCAAGCAGCAACAATCCAGCGACTGGGGGGCCGCGACCCTGACCGACGCCCAGATCGACTATGCCGCGTCGGATGTTCTCTACCTGCACCAATTGCGGGACGCGCTGAATGCCATGCTGGAGCGTGAAGGGCGGAAGGAAGTGGCGCAAGCCTGCTTCGATTTCCTGCCGATGCGGGCGAGGCTTGACCTCATGGGCTGGCCCGACACGGATATCTTTGCGCATTCATGACCACCTCGTTTCTTGATACCGCCCGCCGGGTCATCCGGATCGAGGCTCAGGCGCTCAACGCGCTGGAAACCGCGCTGGATGAAAGCTTTGCCGCTGCGGTCGAGATGATCCTTGGCGCGACCGGCCGTGTGATCGTCTCCGGCATGGGAAAATCAGGCCATATCGGGCGCAAGATCGCAGCGACCCTGGCCAGCACCGGTACGCCCGCGCATTTCGTTCATCCGGCAGAGGCGAGCCACGGCGATCTGGGGATGATGGGCAAAGGGGACGTGGTGATCGTACTCTCCAATTCCGGAGAAACGCCGGAGCTGGCAGATGTCATCGCGCATACAAGGCGTTTCGACATCCCGATGATCGGGGTCGCAAGCCGCCCCGGGTCAACCCTTTTGCGACAGTCGGACGTGGCTTTGGTGCTCCCCCAGGCGGAGGAAGCCTGCGGGACAGGGGTTGTCCCCACCTCGTCAACAACCATGACGCTGGCCCTTGGGGATGCTCTCGCGGTTGCCCTGATGGAACACCGCGCCTTCACGCCTGAGCATTTTCGCACCTTTCACCCGGGCGGCAAGCTGGGTGCGCAACTCAGCCGCGTGGCGGATTTGATGCACACCGGCACGGCCATCCCGCTGGTGGTGGAGACCGCCAGCATGTCGGAGGCGCTGACCGAGATCGGCGAGAAGGGCTTTGGCGTCGTGGCCGTGACGGACACAGAGGGTGCCCTCAAAGGCATCATCACCAATGGTGACATCGGGCGGCATATGGAGGGGCTTGCGGGGTCCACTGCACGTGATGTGATGACACCCTCACCGATCACCATCGAACCAGACGCCTTGGCGGAAAAAGCCGTTGGCATCATGAACGACAAACAGATCACCTGCCTGCTGGTCGTCGACCCAAAGGAGCCGCAAACCGTGGCCGGGCTGATCCACATCCACGACTGCCTGCGCGTCGGGCTGGGCTGAGACAGGATGCAGCCCGACCGTTATTCCCGCATGATTGCGTGGCTCAAGGTAACCTTGCCGCTGCTGGCCCTCGGGATTCTGTCGACACTTTTCCTGATCTCACGGGCGGTTGATCCGCCCTCGACCATCCCTTTTGCGGATACCGAAGTTCAGGAACGGCTGACCAACCAGCAGGTCACCGGCCCCTATTACTCTGCCACGACCATGGACGGCGACGAGATCGCGTTCATCGCCGAAACCGTGACCACGCCGGACGGTCAGCCCGGTGTGAATATCGCCGAAAACGTAGATGTCACCATCGACACACCGAGCGGCAGACAGGTCAATGTCACCGCGCTCAGGGCGGATGTGAGCATCGCGGCAGATCAGACCGACCTGACGGGAGATGTTGTTGTGGTCATGTCCGGAGGGTATATTTTGCGCTCGGACCTCCTGAACCTGCGAATGTCCCGGGTTGAGATGACCTCGCCGGACCATGTGACCGCCACCACGCCCGTCGGCGACCTTGAAGCCGGTGCGATGCGCCTTTTCACCCCCGAGGGCGCTGAAGGCAGCCAAATCCATTTCACGGGTGGCGTTAAACTGTTATACCAACCCAAAGCATCGAAAGAGTGACCTGTGACAATTTTCAGATTTTTATTGTTTGTACCTTTTTTCATCTCAGGCCTGTCAGACGGCGCGGCGGCCCAGGGCACGCAGGTGGCCTTTGGCGCGATACAACAAAATGACGGTCTGCCGGTTGAAGTCACCTCGGACAGCCTCGCGGTGGACCAGAACGCAGGCACGGCGACCTTCACCGACAACGTCATCATCATCCAGGGTGAGATGCGCCTGTCGGCAAACGAAGTCACGGTCTTCTACGACACCGAAGCGCAAAGCATCGAACGTATCGAGGCTATCGGTGATGTGATCCTGATATCGGGCGAAGACGCGGCGGAATCCGAGCGGGCCGATTACAACGTGGACGATGGCACGATTGTGATGACCGGCAATGTGCTTGTGGCGCAAGGCCCCTCTGCCCTGACCGCCGACCGGATGACGGTTCAGATGTCAGACGGCACCGCGCAGATGTCGGGCCGCGTGAAGACAACACTTCAGTCCGGCGACAACTGATGGCCAAACCAGTGCTTACGGTCGCCGAAGGCTCAGCCGGGCTGCGGGTGACACACCTGCGCAAAGCCTACAAGAAAAAGACCGTGATCCGGGATTTTTCGATGGAGCTTGCGCGCGGCGAGGTCGTTGCCCTTCTGGGTCCGAACGGATCAGGCAAGACGACAACCTTCTATGCCATTGCCGGTTTGGTGACCCCAGAGGGCGGGACGGTCCTGATCGACGGACAGGACATCACCACCTTTCCGATGTACCGCCGTGCGCAGCTTGGCATTGGCTACTTGCCGCAGGAGATGAGCATTTTTCGCGGACTGTCGGTGCAGGACAACATCTCGGCCATTCTCGATATCACCGAAGCGGACCGCCACAAGCGGCGGGAACGGTTGGAGGAGTTGCTGTCAGAATTCTCCATCGAGCATCTGCGGCGCGCACCGGCCATGGCGTTGTCTGGAGGTGAAAGACGCCGGGTCGAGATCGCACGCTGCCTTGCCGCCAATCCCAGTTATCTGCTGCTTGACGAGCCCTTTGCCGGTGTCGACCCGATCTCGGTCGACGATATCCGCGCTTTGGTCTCCGATCTGAAAAACCGTGGGATTGGTGTCTTGATCACCGACCACAATGTCCGTGAAACGCTGGAAATCGTGGACCGCGCCTACATCCTGCATGACGGCCGCGTGCTGATGTCTGGTACGCCGGAAGACGTGGTAGAGAACGAGAACGTGCGTCGGGTCTATCTGGGTGAAAAGTTCAAGATATCCTGACTTGGTCGTGGGCGAAATTTCTATCGGAACGCGATCCTTTTGTTTGACTCCTGCCCCCCTTTTCGGTCTCAATACTCTCATGGAATGTGTCAGTTTCCGCTTCGCGCCCCGCCCAACAGCTCATCAGAGCGCGAAGAAAAGCAACCTGACAACACGCCAGCTTCCGTAGCCAGCCTGTGTTATCCCGCGCGCCCGTGCGGACCTGCAGGTGTGGTCTGAAAAACAAGGAGAGACTATGCGGTATCAAATCAGCGGCAAACAGATCGACATTGGTGAAGCACTGCAAACCCACGTCAAAGAAGAGTTGGGGGAGGCCGTCAAGAAGTATGCCGAACGCCCGACCGAAGCGGTGGTTGTATTCTCCAAGTCCGCGCATGAGTTTGTCTGCGAGGCGACCGTACATCTTTCGACCGGCCTCACCGCACAGGCAAAAGCACATCAGACCGAGATTTATGCGGCATTTGACGCCTGCTGCGATAAAATGGAGAAGCAGCTGCGCCGATACAAGCGCAGGTTGAAAGATCACCACAAAGATCGACCGGAACCGGTTGAAATCTACGGCGCGGCCTCATATATCCTCGCTTCAGAAAACGAGTCGGAAGATCAGGAGCCGGAAACCCTCCAACCCATGATCGTCGCCGAAATGGAGACAAGAATCCCCTCTCTTTCGGTCGGCGAGGCTGTTATGCAGATGGAATTGGCGGGTGCCCCCGTATTGGTATTTCGGAACGAAGGAAAAGAGGGTGTGAACGTGGTGTACCGTCGGGATGACGGAAACATCGGATGGATCGACCCGCAGTAAAGTTAACCGGCGCCCCAGCGTCACAAAAGCGCGGAAGTTATGGATTTTTCTGAACTCCTTCAGCCGGAGGCCGTCAAGGTTCTCACCTCGGCCTCCAGCAAGAAGCGCCTGATGCAGGATATCAGTGAACTGGCGGAACAGGTCCACGGGCTTGACGCGGACGTGGTTCTGGATGCGCTTTTGGCGCGGGAAGCGCTTGGCCCCACGGGCGTTGGCCATGGCATCGCCTTGCCGCATGCACGCCTTCTGGATCTGGACCGGGTGCTGGGCGTTTTTGTCCTGCTCGACAAGCCCATTGATTTCGGGGCCGTGGACCGCCAGCCGGTCGATATCGCATTTGCCCTTTTCGCGCCGGAAGATGCCGGTGTTGACCACCTCAAGGCCCTCGCACTGGTGTCGCGCACGCTTCGCGACACCAGCATCTGCGCCAAACTGAGGGCCAATCGCAATCCCGCGACACTCTATACGATTTTGACCTCCGCACAGTCAGAGCAAGCCGCCTGAGCCCTTACCGCCACCGGTCAAACCCGAAGATCATGTAGTCGCGCTGGTAGGCCGAGGCGGCGAGCGCTTCGATGCCGTCGTCGTATATCTCCGCAAGATCAAACGGTGCCTCCGGCGGTGCGCTCTCGAAATCTGGCGGTGCGCAGTGGCCCAGACGCCGCGCAAGATCCGGCAGCATTTGCGATAATTCATCCTCTCGCAGGATGAAATCAGGCTGCATGAACCCGGAAAAATCTTGAACTGCACGCGATTGCGTGCACCAGGCCGGATCAACACGCACCGCGGTTTGCGCGCTGAGATTACCTTTAAGAAATGTCAAAAAGCCGGCGAAACCAGCGCGGTGCGCTGCAAAATCATAGTTTTCATCCGGCCCCTGCAAGGGGATCGGCAGCCCGTATCGTTTCACGAGGGTCCGGCGGATGGCGGGATAGGGCCGGGGGCCAAGCCCCAGGATATGCGCGCAATAGGCACGGTGGGCGCGCACAAGCGGATGAGCGACCACCGAAAAACTTCGATGGTCCTTGTGCGCCCGTTTCCATTGACGCAACGCCTTTTGCGAAAACTGACTTGGGAGCGCCTCCCCACGGACCTCGTCGAGCCGCGCCATCCAGGCACTGACTGCTCTTTCCGCACTTCCCTTGATCGGCATGAAGATCAGCGGCGTCTTTGGCCCGATGATGTAAGTGGGAACCGCCGCAGACCGGCGCGGCTCACAGTCCGAGGCAAGGTCGAGACGTTCAATTGACCACCTCGACAGTGCTGTTTCCATGGCCTTCGGGTTGCTCACCTTCTCCGTCAGGGGCGCGGGGTTCTGCACCTTGAGCCGGTGATCCAGCTTTTCGATCCGGGCCCTGGCCCCCAGAAACCGCGCCAGCCCGTTCATCACCTCGACCGAACGCAGATCATCGTAGCTCACGTGAAAGGCTGACTGCCCGCTGACTTGCAATTGTCGCATCACCTGTTGCCGAAAGCTGGCATGCCGCGCGCTGTATTCGGCAAATTCCAAGGCATCGAACCGCACCTTCGCAGCCTTGCGGCGTTGAACATCGGTCAGTTTCCACTGGCCGGTCTGATGTACGATTTTCCAGCTCACATAGCTTTGAACGGGATCCCGGGTCAGGATGATCTTGGCGCAGCGCGGATCATCGAGCACAAGCGGCAGGATACGTGGATCATGGTCGTGAAAAAAGCGAAAGCCCAATAGCCCTTCGCCGCTCACGACCCGGTCAAGCAGTTTCTCGGGGGCTTTTTCGCGCTCCTGTACCGTGAGACCGAGCAGTTCAGACCTGTTTGGATAACCGATGAAATGCGGATTAAACGCCTCACCCAGGCAGTCTATCCCCTCAAAGGCATTCAGGTTGCTCTCGAGCAGGTTGGACCCGGTTCGCATCTCTGCAAAGACGACGAAGCTGTGAAACGGTCGCGACATGCCTTACCGCACCAGATAGGGGCGCGAGGGTGCGGGCTCAACGACAGGCTCTTGCCTGGGCCCGACCGGGAAATCCCCCATCAGGTCTGGATGCATGCCCTGATTTCTCAGGTTTTGCAGGAACGCGCCAAAGCCCGACAAGTCCACCATTCGCGGCACCTCCGACAACCGTCGGGACGGCTCAGTGCCGATGTCTTTCAGAATCGCCTGTAAAGGCGTCATCGGTGCCTCGACAAACTCCGCCATGGTCCAGACCCGAATCCGGGCCTTCACCTGGGGTGATCGCAGCACCGACAGATGCGCCCGCTCGATTTTCTGCAACCTTGCAGCCCTCTGCCGCACCTCCGGGAATGCGGCCGTGCTCCGAAAAAGCGGGACCGCCCACGCGCCGGAAATCACCAAAATCTGCGCGTTGGGGTCTTTGGCGATGGGCCAATTGACGGCCTGGTTATCCTCCGGGCCAAACTGAAAACACTGCCGCTGCCCCCGGGTGTTCCAGATCAGGTTTTGCAGGAACGCTTCCGGATCATAGTCCCGCAAGAGTGGATTGTCGCTAAGCGCGCCGGTCATAGTCGTCTGACCCTGTGCAAAATGGGCGCGGTCCGGCGCGAAAAGATGTCCGTGCACGCGCGCGCCTGTCGCACCGGCAAGCCAACTCTCGAAATTCTCGAACACCTCCGCGAAACCCTGAAAGACGGAATAGGGCGCGGCAGTGATCCGGTCTTCGCGCGGAAAACGGCTTGGCATGTAGAGGCCCGCCCTGCCCTGAACGCGCCGCGCGACCGCTTTGGCAAAGACCCGATCAGTCTTGCCCGGGCGGGGTTCCTGCTGGCGCGCGGCACCGGGGCGCGGGGCCAAAAAGTGATCGTAGATCTGATCTGCGCGGGGCCAGATTTTGCGGGCCACGAAGCAATCGGACTGGTGCAGGAGTTCCAGGTGGTCATCGTAGAAGATGTGGGGCTTTCCCTGATGATCGAACTTCGACAGGGTGAGCGAACGGCTTTCGATGGTGTCGGAGTGGAGCCTGACGAGCGTCTGAAAATAGCTCTCATCCGGGATCCAAACCTTTCGGAAGTACCTGTCATAGGTTTTGCGCGCCGGATCCTGAAGAATTGCGATCAAGGTGCGCCGGGTCAGGCACCACCATTGCGACCCCATATGGGGCACCAGAAAAGCGGGAATTTTCCGCCGGAGCCCCAAGGACCGCTGTACCTGCGTGCATGTGTCAAAAAGCGCGCGATGACGGCGCCAGGCGAAGGGGAACCGGTAAAGGAAACGTTCCTCATCCAACCCGCCAACTGTCCAGGGCACGTCGGCGGTGGTCGCACTTTCGATGAAATCCGTTCGTGGCCGCGCCGCCAGGTAGGCCTGCAAGTCCCGCACGGGGCGGAGTGGCAAACAGGCACCGGAACTCAGGAGAACATGGCGCACCATCGGGAAACGATCCATGAGGTGCGCACTGGCCGATTGGGTGGCCGCAACAATCCCCCACGTACCCCATTCGCACCGATGCCGTTTTGAAAACTGAACCTCGGGTTGGTCCGACAGGGCTGCGACGAAGCGACCATAGGTGTCGCGGGGCACCTTCCTGTCCACATGAATGACCACGGGGCAACCGGCGCGGGCCCAGTGGCGCGCAACCTGTTCCGCGCGCCCCAGCGCCGTGTGCACCAGCATGACGACCCCCAGGGTCATGCCCAGCTCCCCTTTGACATCAGGCCAAGGGTCTCAAGCTGCTGCCAGTTGATGTATTTCTCGGACCAACTGGTCCAAAGCGGTGGGTTGTCGCCCGCGGCTTTGGCATAAGCGCGGTATTCGCAGCTTTCACCATAGTGCTGATTGCGCGCGACCTCTTCGACCGCTCTGGCCGCGAATGTGTCCAGGAACTTTGCATGAAGCAAAACACCCGACGCCTTTTCCCCGCCCCATTCGTCGTAGACCAGGTTGAGCCCACGGGGCAAAAGCATATGGGTCGAATTGACGTAGGCGTACCGGCGGTCCCATTTCACCAGGGGTATCTTGTTCAATGCCGGTGCCCGATGGGGCGCGTTGGCAAAGAACGCCCGTGCGCGCGGTCCCCCCTGAATCCAGAGGTTCCAGTACCGGGGGTTTCGGGACATGCTGTAGTTGCCGCTGTCGAACCAGCAGGCAATATCCAGCGGGTTCACCCCTTCGGCATAGGGCACATCTACAAGGCGGCCCTTGGGATACATATCGAGCAGCATCGCCCCAAAGGTCCGGATCGAACACCTCTCCAACCAGTCGGTCAGGGCACCAAGCGGTCGCGTTTCGCAGAATGGATACAGGAAGAATTCATCTGCATCGACGGTCAGACACCAATGCCCATGGCCATACCGGCTTTGCAAGTGGTTCAGCCAATCCACACCGAAGCGCGAATTCCTGTAGCTGCCCGTGGTATGCCAAAGGGAAACATCCGGCTGCTCGGCAAGGTAGTTCCCTGACCCGTCGCCGCTGTCATTATCGACAAAGAGGAAATGCGTCACCCCCATCTTGCGGTAGTAGTCGAGGAAATAGGGCAGTCTGACCTTCTCGTTGCGGATTGTGGAAAAAAGCAGGATGTCATCGGCTTTGATGGCCTGCGTACGGTCAGTGAGATTCCTTAGCTCATAACCTTTGAAGCGGGCACGAAAGCGCAGACGCTTGCGCGCCCATCGCATCCGGTAAGACCCCAGCATACCCAAGCCACTGCCCCTTTTTACTTGTCTCATCACAACATTGCGGGGTCTGTGCCGTCAGGCGCCGACCCGCGCTCCAGCTTTTCAACTAAGGGCATTTTGTTTATATTTTATTGTCTTACGGGCAGATTCTGCCTTCGTGCGCGGGGCTAGAGGTCGAAGCGCAGGTTCCCGCGTTGGATCAGACCAAGGCGCTCCAACTGCGCCGCACTTTCGAAACGCATCGACTCCGGGCACCATAGATCGGGGTTTGCCGCAACACTGTCGTAATACGCTTCATAGAGGGTCGGGTCGGCAAAGTGTTCCCCGCGGGCTTTCTCGCGACGGGCACGTGCGCCCGCGTCGAGCAGAAATTTCGTGTGCAGCAAGGCACCCCAGGGCTTTTCGCAGCCACCTTCGTCATAGACCCGGTTCAGCCGCGCCGGCAGGGCGTTATGGGTGGAATTGACGTAGACAAAGCTGCGGTGCCAACGCACCAGTGGAATCTTGTTGAGGGTCGGTGCCCTGCGGGGGTCATCCGCAAAGAAGACCCGTGCCCGGGGGCCACCTTGCAGCCAGAGGTTACCCATTTTGGGTTGGCGCTGCACCCGGTAGCCATGGGCGTCAAACCAGGGGAGCGTTTCGACAGGGTCCTGCCCCGGGGTATAGGTTTGATCGTCGATTGGGCCTTTGGGGTAGAGATCCAGCATGGTGGCTCCCATGGCATCCAGCCCCGCAAGATCCAGCGCCCGCGTCAGATCATGCAGGTCTCGCTTTTCCCAATCCGGGTAGATCAGCACCTCGTCCGCATCGACCGTGACGACCCAGCGATTCCGGCCATACCGCCACAGAAGGCAGGTCAGCCAGTCCATCCCGAAACGCGATGCCTTGTAGCTGGCAGAGGTCTGCCATACCGAAACGTCAGGCTGAGCCGCAATGTAGGAGTCGCCACCATCCTCGCTGGCATTGTCGACGATCAGGAAATGACCCACGCCCAACTGGCGATAATGGGACAGGAAATGCGGCAAGCGCTGCATCTCGTTGCGGATGGTGGCGAAGAGCAGGATATCCGTGGGCGTGATGGACCCGGTCTTGCGGGAGACGGCCCTGATCTCACCTCTCTTGCGAAACGCGCGCCAGAGCAAGCGCTTGCGTCGAAGGCGCAGCTTGTATCGCGCCAAGGCTCCCGGAGTGTGAGACATTCTTCGCCTTCAGGTTGTCGCTGCCCCTTGTGTTGCACAGGACAGCGGTCAAAACCAGAAAACGATTACTCCGCCGCTTTGCCCATATTGACGACGTCATGCAGATAGGCGGACAGATCGTCTCTCAGATCATCGCGCGCCAGGCCGAAGGCGACAGTCGCCTGCAGGAACCCTGCTTTCGAGCCGCAGTCGAACCGCTGACCCCGGAAACGGTAACCATAAACGCCATTTCCGTTCTTGATCTCTGCGGCAATGGCGTCCGTCAGCTGAATCTCTCCACCAGCGCCCTGCTTGATGTTATTGAGGTTTTCCAGCACGGAGGGCGACAGGATATAACGGCCAATGACCGCAAGGTTGGACGGGGCATCTTCAGCTTTCGGCTTCTCGACCATGCCTTTTGTCCGGACCATCGCGCCCATGTCCGCTTCGATATCCAGCATCCCGTAAGAGGAAGTCTTTTCGGCGGGCACTTCCATCGCGGCAACCATGTTGCCGCCGGTTTCCTCGTAGGCTTCAACCATCTGTTGCAGACAGGGCTTTTCACCCGCGATCACGTCATCCGGCAGGATCACCGCAAAGGGCTCATCCCCGATCAGGCGACGCGCGCACCACACCGCATGGCCCAAGCCAAGCGCTTTGTGCTGGCGGATGTAAGCGATCGCGCCACTGTCCATATTGGTTGATTCAAGCGTGTTCAAAAGGTCGGTCTTGCCCTTCTGGCGCAGCGACTGTTCCAGCTGCGGGGCATGGTCAAAGTAATCCTCCAGCGCGCCCTTGCCGCGGGACGTCACAAAGATGAACTCCTCGATCCCGGCGGCGCGCGCCTCATCGATAGCGTATTGGATCAGGGGACGGTCGACCAATGTCATGATTTCTTTCGGGACCGACTTCGTGGCGGGCAAAAACCTTGTACCCATACCAGCCACCGGAAAAATCGCCTTGGTCACTCGTCGCGTCATCCTACTGCTCCTGCTTACCAATCAAAAACACTTCTTTTCACAAATACGGGCATGAAACACACCCCTCAAAAAAACCGCCAGCCGCGCCATCTGGAAACAACAGTGAGAATTGATTACCGCATAAGTTGTTTCCCGGGCACACGACCGAGCAACCGCAGCAATAGAGCATTCACGCAGACTTTACCACACTGATTAAATATTCAGGTAAATTTCCGCACATGAGCTCAAGCGATGCCCATGTCAGACATCATTCTTTCAAGCCGTGGCACATCTTCAGGGTTGTTTAGTTCCCAAAACTGCTGACCGCGCGCCTGCACCTCGACACAGAGCACCGCCCGCCCGTTTTCCATGAATCTCAACTGCTCAAGCCCTTCGAGGCGTTCGAGCGGACCTAGAGGCCAGGCAGGATAAGCCGCAAGTGCATTGGGGCGATAAGCGTAGACCCCCACATGATGGAAAACCGGCGTCTCTTCCTCATCTGCGTAAGGCTTTGACGTGTAAGGCACCACTTCCTTGGAAAAATAGAGCGCATGGTTGTCGCGCGAGAAAACGGCGGTCGTACCGCCGACACGGCCCGCCCTGCGGTCGTCCAGAAACCCCTTCAGGGTCTTGCCGTCACACCGCAACACGGGCGTTGCAATCTCAGCCTCCGGCGTGGCGCGCAATCCGGCCACTAGGTCTTCGACAAACCAGGCGGGTGTCAGGGGCGCATCCCCCTGCAGGTTCACCACAATCTCGTACCCGCCACCCAGTGCCCGATGCGCTTCTGCACAGCGTTCTGTCCCGTTCACGCATTGATCGGAGGTCATGACAACTTCGGCACCGAAGCCAAGGGCGGCCTCCCTGATCCGTGCGTCATCCGTTGCCACGACCACACGGTCGATCCCTGCGACAGACATCGCGGCTTGCCAGCTTCGCTCGATCAGGCTGAGGGTTTTGCCCGTGGCCCCTTTCAGACCGACCAGAGGTTTTCCCGGATAGCGCGTTGAGGCATATCGGGCCGGGATGACAATCAGAACGGACATCAGGCCCCCCGCAACGCCACACCGGGCGCATAGGCGATGAAGAAGGGGTTGGCATATCCGCCTTTTCCGTACCGCAGCGGGGAATGGTCGTCAAAGCGGACAACATCACCCCCCGCCCCTGCCAAAACCGCATGGCCCGCCGCTGTGTCCCATTCCATCGTTCTGCCCAGACGGGGGTAAAGGTCCGCCTCTCCGGTGGCGACGAGGCAGAACTTCAACGAACTGCCCGCACTTCGCATGTCCTTGACAGCATACTGGTTGATGTAATCATCCGTCGCCTGATCCCGGTGAGATTTCGATGCGACCACCAGAAGCCCGTCGTTGTCTGGTTTCGAGACAGAGATTGGGCTCAAGGGGCCCACTTCTTTAGTCGCGAAGGCACCGGTTTCCTCGACCGATCGGCCCGCCGCATCCGTGAAGAACATGCGCCCCCGTGCCGGTGCATAGACCACACCCCGCGTTGGTGTGCCGTTCTCGACAAGCGCGATATTGACCGTGAAATCACCGCGCCGCTGGATGAATTCCTTGGTCCCGTCAAGCGGATCCACGATCAGGAAGGTATCTCCCGATGTGCTGTGTGTCGCTGCCTGCTCTTCGGTGACAAGCAGTACTTCGGGAAAGGCCTCCCGCAGCCCGGCGGAGATAATGGCGTCTGCGGCTTCATCCGCCGCTGTCACCGGGCTCTCATCTGATTTCACTTTGACGTCGAAGTCATCCGCTTCGTAAATCTCCATGATCCGTGCGCCCGCTTCGAGCGAGAGACGGCGCATTACTTCAGTTAACATATTGTAATTCATAGATATACCGGCAGAGGCCGCCTCGTTGAGAAACCAATCACCGCCCCTTATGCGGTGCAACTAACGAAACGGCAAGAAATCCGTGCAAGAGTGGCAACTCATCGCGGAATCAGACAGTCATGTTTCAGGCCACTGGCAATAGAAATAGCGGGCTCGGCTCGGCGCTGACCCTTTTAGAGCTGACATATCATTCGATTGTCAGATCCGTTCGCAAGTCCCACAACAACGCTTTCCTTGCCATCGGGATCAACCTGCTGCAAGCGGTCATATTTGTCGCGACCTTTTACGTGATGTTCTCGCTGCTGGGTCTGCGCGGTGCCGCCATTCGCGGGGATTTCCTGCTCTACATCATGTCCGGCATCTTTCTGTTCATGACCCATACCAAGACCTTGGGCGCAGTTGTCGGCTCTGAAGGTCCGGCCAGCGCCATGATGAAACATGCGCCGATGAACACGATTGTGGCGATTGCATCGGCAGCTTTGGGGTGTCTTTACATTCAGGTTCTGACGATGTCGCTGATCCTGTTTGTCTATCACGTCGGGTTTACGCCGCTGGTTGTCGAAGAACCCGCCGCCGCCTTTGGCATGCTTCTGATTTCATGGTTTACCGGTGCAGCGCTGGGGGTCGTTCTTCTGGCGATCAAGCCCTGGTTCCCGCAGTTTGTGAGCATCTTCACGACCATCTATCAACGCGCCAACATGATCGCCTCCGGCAAGATGTTCGTTGCCAACATGCTGCCGGGGTACATGCTGGCCATGTTCGACTGGAACCCCCTGTTTCACTGCATCGACCAGGCGCGCGGGTTCATTTTCATCAATTACAATCCGCACCATACCAACTGGCACTATGCGCTCTGGGTAGGACTCGTCCTGGTGACGATCGGGTTGATGGGCGAATTCTATACCCGCCGTCGTGCCTCGATCAGCTGGGGCGCGCGGCGTTAGAGGCAAAACATGCGCATCTATGGTCATTGCCGTTTCTCCTGGTTCGGTATCTCGGACACGGGTCGCGATATCACCGACCTTGAGACCGCCCGAAACATCCTGTGGCATCCGGAGCGGATGGCCGTGCGCTTCCACCTTTTTGAGACGATTATGCTGCCGTCGATCCGCGCTCAGACGGACGCTGACTTTTTTCTGTATCTGATCGTATCGGAGGACATGCCACAGGTTTACCACGACCGGTTGGCGATGCTCACCAGAACAACTCCCATGGTCAGGATTCTGCGCACCGCTGAGCGTGACATCGCCCGCGCATTGCGGCCCGCGCTCGACGGCTCGCTTGAGATGGCCCCCAAGGCGCTGCATTTCCGCATCGACGACGATGACGCGCTGTGCAGCACTTACATTGCGCGCCTCCGCAACATCGTTGAACGCGCGGAACTCGACCCCGGCACAGCTATCTCCTTTCCCAAGGGGGTGGCGGGTTTCTTTCATGACGGAAAAGCCAAACACACCGAATTCTACAAAACCTATGTGGCCGCCGGACTGGCCTTTGTTGTTGGCGACGGGTACCACCGCAACCCTTTTCAGGTGCAGCATCGCAAGGTCGGCCAACGACAACCGAGCTTTGTGGACCCGACATTTCACGCCTTTCAGGTGACATTGCACACCGTGAACAACACCCGGGGCTACAAGCATATCGTGCATGACCACACGAGGCGCAGTCGCGGGACGGAGCGCCTGTTGCGGAACAATCCCGACGTCGCCGAAGGAGCCATCGTGCCTGCGGGACTCGACCCGGACATTGACAGGGCCTTTCAGTTTACCGATGCCCGCGGCCTGCGCACGGCGTTGCAACAGGTTCTGGATGCGCGCAGGCTGGCAACTTCCTTCGGGTTTCTCTGATCCTCGACATTGACAGAGGAAACACGCCTTCTCTGGTGTGAATGCGAGGTTGGGGTGGCGCTAGAGCGGTATCCGTTTGGTCTACAACACGACCCCCTACAGCTGAGGCCAGTCCCCTCCCGGGGGAAGGGGCGGGGGCCGGCCGGGGACACTTGGTAGCGTAAGTGATTCAGATTTTCAGGCCGATGCTCCAGCATTGGCAACGCCAAAAAGTTCCGCCAGCATTTGTCAAAGCAGGGTCAGAGAATGAACCGGACCGAAGCTCTATGCCATCAGCGATCTGGGGGCGGCTTTCGATGCTTTCTTGAAACTGGACACCGCGCTGCTTGCTCTGATGCAGAGCCTGCGGCAAGGCTGCTTTTGGTCGGAGGACTTGGCGAATCGGTCGCACTGAAACATGGCGACGCATGCCGGGTAAGCTCCACTTAGAAAATCTCTAGAAGCGCTCGCTGATCGGGCGGTTTTTCGTTTTTGAGCGCTTCAGGGTCGGGGGATCTTCGCCTCACGCTTTAGCTCACTACCCGCAGCGTCAGGTTCAGACGCCCCCCGTTTGAAAGCAGCGCGCTTGACCTGAATCGAATCCGGTCGACCCCGTGATGGGCCATGCGCGCCTTGCCCTGCATCACCACCACATCCCCGGAGGCAAGCCAGGTCGATTGGGTCTTGTCGTTGCGCGCCAAGCCACCCATCCGGAAGAGCCCGTCATCGCCAAGGGAAATCGACACCACCGGCCAGTCAAAGCTCTGTTCATCCTTGTCCTGATGCAGCCCCATCCGCGCGCCCTCACCGTAGAAATTGATGAGGCAACACTCCGGGGCGCGACGGACGCCGCTGACCTCCTCCCAGATCCTCAGGACAGGCGCGGGGATCGGCGGCCAGGGCGCCCCGTTCGGATGCAGGGCTGCGTAGCGATAGCCTTTGCGATCCGTGATCCACCCATAGGGGCCCGCCGCCGTCATCCGTACCGACATCGCCTTCCCACGGGGTGTGACCGGCTGCACCAGCGGCGCGCGCTGCACCACATCGCGCACCGCCTCAAGCAACTCGGCCTGTGCCGCCGCTCCAAGATAGCCCTTGTAGATGTCAAAGCCCAAAACGCTCAGTTTTGTCATCCGCGCCGCCCCTTCTGCCGCAGTATCAAAAATTACAAAAAGAATCCGCCTGCATAAAGAAGTGAAAGGTTGCAGCACCCCTGACCCCTCCCTATATACGCTGCGAACCTCATTAGGCACATTGCCTCGTGTGGCCAAAGCTTCGGTGCAACGGCGCCATAACGGGCCCAAGCTCCGTGTCATCGCCTTGAAATAAAAAGGGATCAAAACATGTCGAAAGTCATTGGTATCGACCTCGGAACCACTAACAGCTGCATCGCCATCATGGACGGATCGCAGCCCCGCGTCATCGAAAACTCCGAAGGCGCACGCACGACACCTTCCATCGTTGCGTTCACTGATGATGAGCGTCTCGTCGGACAGCCCGCAAAGCGGCAGGCCGTCACCAACCCGGACAACACCATCTTTGGCGTCAAGCGCCTGATCGGTCGTCGTAATGACGATGCAGATCTGGCCAAGGACAAGAAGAACCTCCCCTTCGCCGTGATCGACGGCGGCAATGGCGACGCATGGGTCGAAGCCAAGGGTGAGAAGTATTCCCCGAGCCAGATCTCCGCCTTCATCCTGGGCAAGATGAAAGAGACCGCCGAGAGCTATCTGGGCGAAGACGTCACCCAAGCTGTCATCACCGTGCCCGCCTATTTCAACGACGCGCAGCGTCAGGCGACCAAGGACGCAGGTAAAATTGCCGGTCTCGAGGTCCTGCGGATCATCAACGAGCCGACCGCGGCGGCGCTGGCTTACGGTCTCGACAAGGAAAACACGCAAACCATCGCCGTTTATGACCTTGGCGGCGGTACTTTCGACGTGACCATCCTCGAGATTGACGATGGCCTCTTTGAAGTGAAATCCACCAACGGGGATACATTCCTCGGAGGCGAAGACTTTGACATGCGCATCGTCAACTACCTCGCGGAAGAGTTCAAAAAAGAACATCAGGTTGACCTGACACAAGACAAGATGGCGCTTCAGCGTCTGAAAGAAGCCGCTGAAAAAGCCAAGATCGAACTCTCCAGCTCCAGCCAGACAGAGATCAACCAGCCGTTCATCTCCATGGGTGCCAACGGCCAGCCCCTGCACATGGTGATGAAGCTGACCCGGTCCAAGCTGGAAAGCCTCGTGGGTGATCTCATCAAATCCTCGCTGAAGCCCTGCAAGGAAGCGCTCAAAGACGCCGGCCTCTCCGCCTCCGACATCGACGAGGTTGTTCTGGTCGGTGGTATGACCCGGATGCCTAAAGTCGTCGAGGAAGTGACCAAGTTCTTCGGCAAGGAGCCGCACAAGGGCGTGAACCCGGATGAGGTTGTGGCCATGGGTGCCGCCATTCAGGCGGGTGTTCTGCAAGGGGACGTCAAGGATGTGGTCCTGCTCGATGTCACGCCGCTGTCGCTTGGCATCGAAACGCTCGGTGGTGTTTTCACGCGTCTCATCGACCGCAACACCACGATCCCGACGAAGAAGTCCCAGATCTTCTCCACTGCCGAAGACAACCAGAACGCGGTGACGATCCGGGTCTTCCAGGGTGAGCGTGAGATGGCCGCGGACAACAAGATCCTTGGTGCCTTCAACCTTGAGAATATCCCGCCCGCCCCACGCGGCATGCCGCAGATCGAAGTGACCTTTGACATTGACGCCAACGGTATCGTTTCAGTTGGTGCGATGGACAAGGGCACCGGCAAGGAGCAGAAGATCACGATCCAGGCTTCCGGTGGGCTGAGCGACGACGACATCGAGAAAATGGTCAAGGACGCCGAAGAGAACGCGGAAGCCGACAAGGCGCGCCGCGAGTTGATCGAGGCGAAGAACCAGGCCGAGAGCCTCATCCATTCGACCGAGAAGTCCATGGAAGAGCATTCGGACAAGGTTGACCCGACCACGATCGAAGCGATCGAACTGGCCATTGCTGCGTTGAAAGACGAGCTGGAAACCGAGAACGCGGACAAGATCAAATCCGGTATCCAGAACGTCACGGAAGCTGCGATGAAACTGGGTGAGGCGATCTACAAGGCCGCTCAGGAAGAAGGCGAGGACATTGCCGAAGCGGCGGACGAGCCACGCAGCGATGACGATGACATCGTGGACGCCGAGTTCGAAGACCTCGACGACGACAAACGCGCCTGAGCGCGCGAAACCCGGAACCACTGATTGGGCCGACCTCCGGGTCGGCCCGTCACGTTCCAATAAGGGGAAATTGAATGGCAAAACGTGATTATTACGACGTTTTGGGCGTCTCCAAAGGGGCCTCGGCGGACGAAATCAAGAAAGCCTATCGCGGCAAGGCGAAAGAGCTGCACCCCGACCGCAATAAAGACAACCCGGACGCTGAGACAAAATTCAAAGAGGCCAATGAAGCCTACGAAATCCTGAAGGATGCGGAGAAAAAAGCCGCCTATGATCGCTACGGCCACGCGGCTTTTGAAGGCGGCATGGGTGGCGGCGGACGTCCCGGTGGCGGTTTCGGCGGCGGGCACGGCGACTTCTCCTCCGCGTTTTCCGATGTCTTCGACGATCTCTTTGGCAACTTCGCAGGTGGACAGCGCGGCGGCGGCAATCGCGCGGCGCGCGGCTCCGATTTACGGTATAACCTGCGGATCAACCTCGAAGACGCCTTCGGCGGTTTGCAAAAGACCATCAATGTTCCGACATCCATCAGCTGCACAAGCTGTAATGGATCAGGCGCGGAAGGCGGGTCAGAACCCTCCTCCTGCCCGACATGTTCCGGCATGGGTAAGGTCCGGGCACAGCAAGGTTTTTTCACCGTTGAACGCACCTGTCCGACCTGCTCCGGCCTTGGTCAGATCATCAAGAACCCCTGCAAGAGCTGTCAGGGCGCCGGTCGGGTCGAAAAAGATCGTGCCCTGTCGGTGAATATCCCCGCCGGCGTTGAGACCGGCACCCGTATCCGTCTGGCCGGTGAAGGCGAAGCGGGCATGCGCGGCGGCCCGTCGGGTGATCTATACATCTTCATCGAAGTGGCAGAGCACAAACTCTTCCAGCGCGAGGGCACCAACCTGTTCTGCCGCGTGCCGGTCTCCATGGCGAAGGCGGCACTGGGGGGCTCCATCGAAGTGCCAACGATCGACGGCGGCAGGGGCCGCGTTCAGATCCCGGCTGGTAGCCAATCCGGCCGCCAAATGCGGCTGCGCGGCAAGGGGATGCCCGCGCTGCGCGGCAACAGCGCCGGTGACATGTTCATCGAACTGGCGGTCGAAACGCCGGTCAATCTGACCGCGCGCCAGAAAGAGATACTGGCGGAATTTGATGACCTGGCGGAGAACAACAACCCCGAAACCTCCAGCTTCTTTTCCTCGGTCAAGAATTTCTGGGATAGTATGAAAGGGTAACGCCGCCCGCGCGGCGTTATCTGGTCCATTCTGGCGGGCTGGTTGCTCCGGGATTAACCATCCGGAAACCATGTCGCCGCTAGGCTGCCGGGATGACCCAGGACCCGAACGCCTTTTCCGAAGCGCCGCTGCCCTACCTGCTGGACGAGGCGGAGCCGCTGCCGCTGTCGCGCGGCAAACCGCCCTCCTACATCGCAGATCACCGTAAACGTCTGCGAAGCCGTTTCATGATCGGGGGCGCGGCTGCCATGCCCGATTACGAAATGCTGGAGCTGGTGCTGTTCCGGGCGATCCCCCGGCGTGATGTAAAACCCCTTGCGCACGCGCTCATGGAACGTTTTGGCGATTTCAACCGGGTGCTGACAGCACCCCCCCAGCGGCTGCGCGACATTCCCGGCATCGGCGAAGCGGTCATTACCGAGCTCAAGATCGTTGAAGCCGCCGCGCACCGCATGGCCCGTGCCCGTATCCTTCAGCAGCATGTGCTGAGCAGCTGGGATGCTTTGCTGGATTATTGCCACACCACCATGGCCCACCGCGAAACGGAACAGTTTCGGGTGCTGTTTCTCGACCGCAAAAACACCGTGATCGCCGATGAAGAGCAGGCCAAGGGAACCGTCGACCACGTGCCCGTCTACCCGCGCGAGGTCGCCAAACGCGCGCTGGAGCTGAACGCCAGCGCCTTGATTCTGGTGCATAATCACCCCTCAGGTGACCCCACCCCGTCGGATGCGGACATCTCCATGACGGATCAGATCAATGTCGCCTGCGGCGCTTTGGGGATCACCTTGCACGACCACCTCATCATCGGGAAATCAAACGAGTTGAGCTTCAGGTCGGAAGGCTACCTCTGACCCTAGCGCACCCAGACCTCGACCCGCCGGTTTGCCTTCCGGCCCCAGGCGCTGTCATCACAGGCCAGCGGCATCGCTTCGCCAAACGCGTCTGCCCGCATATCGACCTGGGCAAGATCCGCCGTTTCAGCGGCTTGCTGAACCGCATCCCGGACGGCTTCCGCGCGCGACAGGGCGATCTGCCGGTTGGGGTCGGCGGGTCCATCCCCATCGCTGAAACCGATGAAGAACAACTGCCGCCCGTCGAAACGCCCCTGTTCCAGATCGCGCGCCAATTGGACGATATTCGACCGTGATTGCGCGTCGAGCCCGGACGATCCCGCCTCAAACCGGAACGAGATGGTGAGCCGCTTCATCGGGGTCAAACGGTCGACCATGCGCTGAAGCTCGGACATTGAGACTTGCGGGCCAGCGGCGGCAATGGCATTGGCGAAACGGTCACCTTGCTGGTTGACCGGCACTTCCTCCAGCGCCTGATCCACAAAACCCGAACGGCGAATAACGACTTGCGCGGTCTGACCGCGCACAAAGGACAGAAACTCGCGCCCGATCTTGGGCAACCTTCGCGCGGGCGTATAGAGGAACATCGGCGCGGTTAGCGGGTAATCCTCTGTTTTTATGGACCTTCTCGTGGCGCGCAGCACTCTGCCGCAAGACCCTTTCAGGATCAGCGGCTGCGTTCTGCCCACCTCTGCGAAACTGGCCACGCCCAACGCGAACGGGTCTTTGGCGACAGCTTCCGCCAATGCAGCGCCCCGGGCGTGGCGCGTTACTGTTTCTTCCATCTGAAGGCTGACCGGCCCCAGAATACGGTCTTCAGTGGCCTGCCCCAAACCCGTGCGGATGGATGGCGCGTGCAGGGCAATGGGCGCATCCGCACCCCCCAGCACCGACCAATTCCTGATCTCACCCGCGAAGACCCGCGCCAGATCAAGCGGAGAGATTTCCCGCACCGGGTTCTGCGGCGAGACCACCGGAACGATTGCATCAAGCGCCACGACGCGGGAGAGGTTCCGCGCCGTCATATCCCCCATGCCCGCCTCGAAGGCCCGGTCCTTTTCGTCAGGCCGGATCTCGCGCAGCGACATCACCACATCCGCTTCATGGGCGAGCAGATCGGCAAAGCCCTCATCGGAATTCGTCACGCGAAACCGGAACTCCGCCACCGGTTTCTCTGTACGGCTGTCGGTCAGGACGTAGTGGAAATGCGTCGCATCCGCGTCGAGACGCACCGTCTGATACCCGTTTCGCTGACCAAATCCTTCCAGCAGGGCAGGCATCAGCACCGCGCCCATCGTGGCACTGCCCGAGATCGACACTTCCGCGACGAAATCCTGAAGGTTCGGGCAGCCGGGCCCCACGCAAATGATGCCGGAGCCATCGACCGTCAGTTCGCCGTAGATGGTCTGAACCCGGTAGAACTGGCCATCGTAGCCAAGCAGCGTGCCCGCGATCTCGACGTCACCATCCTGCGAGGTGAGCGTCACATCTTGTGCCTGCGCGCTCGTCCCCCCGATCCACAAAAGACAAACCGCGAAAACCGCCAGATGTCGCAACCGCATGTGGACAGGCCCCCTTGCCAGTTTCAGATGCTGGCAACTGTCAGGTCTTGGGGCAAATTGTTCAACACCGGAAAGCGACCCGAACGCTTTTGGGCAAGTCCGGATCGAACGGTCTAGATCAGCCGCCCGTGACAGTGTTTGAATTTCTTGCCTGACCCGCAGGGACAGGTCTCGTTTCGTCCCGGGTTGCCCCAAGTGCTGGGGTCATCTTCGACAAATTCAGCCTTCGCCTCGCCTTGCGGTGCCGCAGGCGCGGACGCCTCAGACGCGGGCGCGGCCGCAGCAGCAGCCGCGGCTTGCGCCATCGCCTGCTGCGCGCGGATCTGCTCGACCATGGCGCGTTGCTCTTCTTCGGTCATCGGACGGATCTGCGACAGTTTTTGCGTCACATCCTCACGCAGGCTATCGAGCAGCCCTTCGAACAGTTGGAACGATTCGTTCTTGTATTCATTGAGCGGATCACGTTGCGCATAGCCCCGGAACCCAACCACCGAGCGCAGATGCTCAAGCGTCAGCAGATGCTCGCGCCATTTCGAATCGATGGCCTGCAACAGAAGCTGCTTTTCGATGTTGCGCATGTTTTCAGCGCCGAATTGTTCCGCCTTGTCCTTCATGAAGGCAGCGGTAGCTTCGACAAGGCGTTCGCGGATCACCTCATCATCAACGCCTTCTTCTTCGACCCAGTCGAGGATCGGCACCTCGATGCCCAGCTTTTCGGTCACATCCGTATTCAGGCCCTCAGCATTCCATTGGTCCGCGTAGGTGTTGGGCGGCAGATGCAATTCGATCAGATCGTCGATCACCTGTTCCCGCATGTCGGTCGTGATCTCGGAGAGGTCCGATGCTTCCATGATCTCGCGGCGCTGGCCAAAGATCACCTTCCGCTGTTCGTTCATGACATCGTCGAATTTCAGCAGTTGCTTGCGGATGTCAAAGTTACGGCCTTCGACCTTTGCCTGCGCGCGTTCAAGTGATTTGTTGACCCAGGGGTGCACGATTGCCTCCCCTTCTTTCAGGCCAAGCGTCTTGAGCACTTTTTCCAGCCGCTCTGACCCGAAGATCCGCATCAGGTCATCTTCGAGGCTCAGGAAGAAGGACGACCGGCCCGGGTCCCCCTGACGGCCGGACCGGCCCCGAAGCTGGTTGTCGATGCGGCGGCTTTCGTGCCGCTCGGACGCCAGAACGTAAAGCCCGCCTGCTTCCAGCACCTTGGCTTTCTCACCGGCGTGCTCCGCCTCGATCCTGGCGCGCAGGGCGTCCGGGTCCGCTTCGGGGTCTTCCGCCAGAGCGTTCATGACCTGCATATCGACGTTGCCGCCCAATTGGATGTCGGTCCCGCGCCCGGCCATGTTGGTGGCGATGGTTACGGCCCCGAATTTACCGGCATCCGCGACGATCTGCGCTTCCTGTTCGTGCTGCCGCGCGTTCAGGACGTTGTGTTCGATCCCGGCCTGCTTCAGCATATTGCTCAACATTTCGGATTTCTCGATCGAGGTTGTCCCCACCAGAACAGGTTGGCCGCGCTCGTGGCTTTCCTTGATCTGTTCCAGCATCGCCTCGTATTTCTCGCGCGCGGTCCGGTAGACCTGATCGTCTTCATCCACACGGGCGACGGGCATGTTTGTCGGCACTTCGACAACGCCGAGCCCATAGATTTCCATGAATTCTTCCGCTTCGGTCGCAGCCGTACCGGTCATGCCAGCCAGCTTGTCGTAAAGACGGAAATAGTTCTGGAAAGTGACCGATGCCAGCGTGACGTTCTCAGGCCGGATCGCGACGTTTTCCTTGGCTTCGATGGCCTGATGCAGCCCGTCCGACAAGCGGCGCCCCGGCATCATGCGCCCTGTGAATTCGTCAATCAGAACGACATTATCATCGCGGACGATATAGTCCTTGTCTCGCTGGAACAGTTTGTGCGCCCGCAGACCCTGGTTGATGTGATGCACAATAGTGGTGCTCTCAGGATCATAGAGCGATTGCCCCTCTTCCAGCAGCCCACGGCTGTGCAGTGTCTCTTCGAGAAATTCGTTGCCCTCGTCGGTGAAGGTCACGTTGCGTGTCTTTTCATCCAGTTCGAAGTGGTCTTCCTGCACCAGCGGGATCACCTCGTCGATTGTCTTGTAAAGCTCAGAGCGGTCCTGCGCGGGGCCGGAGATGATGAGCGGCGTCCGCGCCTCGTCGATCAGGATACTGTCGACCTCATCCACAATCGCGTAATTGTGGTAGCGCTGATAAATCTGGTCGAGTTCGGGTTTCATGTTGTCGCGCAGATAGTCGAAACCCAGTTCGTTGTTCGTGGCGTAGGTGATGTCGCTGGTATAAGCCGCGCGTTTCTCCTCCTCCGGCATGTCGGAATAGGCAACACCCGTGGTCAGCCCCAGCGCCTCAAACACCTTGCCCATCCATGCTGCGTCCCGCTTGGCGAGGTATTCGTTCACGGTGACGATGTGCACGCCCTTGCCGGTCAGCGCGTTCAGATAGGCGGCAAAGGTCGCGGTCAAGGTCTTGCCTTCACCTGTCTTTTGCTCGGCGATATTTCCCTGATGCAGGAAGATCGCCCCCATGAGCTGCGTATCAAAGGCGCGCAACCCCAGCGCCCGGCGCGCAGCCTCCCGGCAGTTGGCAAAAGCGTCGGGCAAGATGTCGTCAAGGTTTTCGCCGCCCTTTGCGCGTTTGCGAAACGCTTCTGTCTTCTCTTTCAGCCCCTCATCGCTGAGCGCCTGATACTCGGGCTCAAGCGCGTTGATCTGCGCGACCAGCGGTCTGACGGATTTTACTTTTCGGTCATTGGGCGTGCCAAAGATCTTTTTCGTGATTGTTCCAATGCCCAGCATGCGCTCTCCAGCCGAAGGTCCGGGGGTTGGCGCTGATCTGCTTGCTCGCGCGCGCCGCAACCCATAAAAACTATTTGAACGCCACACTCTTGCAGCGCCCCACGCGGGATGTAAGGGTCACGCCAAACCGTGTCAATGTTGCGCCCCGCAGCAGCCCCTTCGTAGGACAGATCCATGCAAAAACACCTCAAACTTCTGGCTGTTTCACTGGTTGCGGCCAGTCTTTCCATTCCTGCCGTCGCCCAGGAGGCCGAAGCGCCAAGTGCCGACACCGTGATGGCAACGGTAAATGGTGAAGACATCACGCTGGGACACATGATCGCGGCGCGCGCGACGCTGCCGCAACAGTATGACAATGCCCCGCCCGAGCAGCTTTTTGCCGGAATTCTTCAGCAGCTTATTCAGCAGACCGCTTTGGCACAAAAGATCGATACCCTGCCGGGGATCGTGGCCTTCACACTTCAAAATGAAGCGCGGTCCCTGAAGGCGGCCGCAGCGGTTGAAGAGGCCTTGCAGGGTGCGGTGTCGGAAGAAGACCTCAAGGCTCTTTACGACGCGCGATACAGTGATTTCGTGTCGGAGGAGGAGTTCAACGCCTCCCATATACTCGTCGAAACCGAGGAAGAAGCGCTGGCGGTCAAGGAAGCGATTGAAGGGGGCGCAAGTTTTGCCGCAACCGCGCGGGAGAAGTCCACCGGCCCATCCGGTCCCAATGGCGGCGAACTGGGCTGGTTCGGCACCGGTATGATGGTGCCCACATTCGAGGCGGCGGTGATCGCGCTCGAAGTCGATGAGGTATCTGATCCGGTCGAGACGCAATTCGGCTGGCACATCATCAAGCTGAACGACCTGCGCAAGACCGAACCGCCCTCAATCGACAGCGTGCGGGAGGAGCTGACCGGAGAGCTCAACAACGCCGCAGCGCGCGACATCATCGACACCGCCGCCAATGCGGCAGAGCTGGTGATCCCGGACAATGGCGACATTGATCCGGAAATCCTGACCCGGCGCGACCTTCTGGATCAGTAGAAGATGGCAAAGGCAGCACCGGTATCGCCGCTGGCACCAATAGCATTCCCCAAGCTTCCGTTGATCGAAGGCGTCACCTTTGCGACAGCCTCCGCTGGTGTCAAATACAAGGACCGTGCGGATGTCATGCTTGCGAGGCTGAGGCCCGGCACGGCCGTGGCGGGCGTCTTCACGCGGTCTGCAACGCGGTCAGCGCCGGTTCTGGACTGTCAGGCCAAGCTCGGCAGCGACCCCGAAAAGGCAGCCGCCATTCTGGTCAACTCGGGCAATGCGAACGCCTTTACCGGGCGCAACGGGCTGGACGCGGTGGCCGCCGTAACCCAAGCGACGGCAGCGGCCTGCGACACGCCCGTGGACCGGGTCTTTACAGCCTCCACCGGGGTCATCGGGGAACCATTACCCTTTGATCGGATCACACAGCATCTGGAAACGCTTGCGCGCAGCGCCTCGGCAGACGCCATCGAGGACGCCGCCTGCGCCATCATGACGACAGACACCTTTCCGAAGGGCGCCGGCGCGGAGATTGACATTGACGGCAAGACTGTCTCCATCGCCGGGATCGCCAAAGGGTCGGGCATGATCGCGCCGGATATGGCGACGATGCTGGTCTATATCTTTACCGACGCCGTGATCGCGCAAGCCGATCTGCAAGACCTGCTGTCGAAACACAATGAGCGCACGTTCAACTGCATCACGGTCGACAGCGATACCTCGACATCAGACAGCCTGATGGTTGCGGCAACCGGCGCGTCAGGGGTCGATGTGACCGGGAGTGCGGTTTTCAGCGACGCGTTGCACGGGGTCATGCTCGATCTCGCCCACCAGGTCGTGAAAGACGGTGAGGGTGCAACGAAATTCGTCGAGATAACGGTGACGGGCGCGCTATCCGAAAGGGATGCCAAGACCCACGCGCTTTCGATTGCGAATTCACCGCTCGTCAAGACGGCAATCGCGGGAGAGGATCCCAATTGGGGTCGGGTGGTCATGGCCGTCGGCAAGTCAGGTGCCGCCGCCGACAGGGACAAACTGTCAATACGGTTCGGGGAAGTGCTGGTGGCCGAAAACGGCTGGGTCAGCCCCTCCTACAGCGAGGCTGATGCCGCAGCGCATATGAAAGGCGAGAAGATCGACATTCTCGTCGATGTCGGTCTGGGGTCCGGCGCGGCGACGGTTTGGACATGCGACCTGACCCATGGCTATATCTCGATCAATGCCGACTATCGGTCTTGAGCGCCCTGTGATGAAAACCGTCCTTGTCTCTGCCGTCGCCCTGATCGACATCGACGGGCGTGTTTTGCTGGGACAGCGCCCCGAAGGGAAGTCGATGGCGGGGCTTTGGGAGTTTCCGGGTGGCAAGGTTGAACCCGGCGAGACACCAGAGGTCGCCCTGATCCGTGAACTGGAGGAGGAGTTGGGCATCAACACCTGGCAAAGCTGTCTTGCACCCCTGACCTTTGCGAGCCACAGCTACGATACCTTTCATTTGCTGATGCCACTCTTTGCCTGCCGGAAATGGGAAGGCACGCCGCAGTCTCGGGAAGGCCAAAACCTGAAATGGGTTCGGGCGAATGATCTCAAGAATTACCCGATGCCTGCGGCAGATTTACCACTAATTCCCGTATTGCGGGATTTATTGTAGCCAAATAGGAAGATTGCTGCCCATTTCTTAGCATTCGTTAACACATTGTTATTTAAATTGAGGCAAACTGTTAACCATGAGCTGAATTTCTATCATGTCCTAATCCTGGGGAGGACCGACATGTTGAGGACGATCATTCTTGGAAGTGCAATATCCGTGCAGGGAATATTCGTGCGCGCTTTGCCCGACGGGCGTATCGTCGTGAAAGTTGACAAGCAAACCTTTGCAGGCGTACCGGTCACCAAAGCCGCCTGACAGGGTCAAATCAACGAAGAAAAAAGGGGCACCGGCAGGTTGCCCCCTTTTTTGTTTAGAGCGTCTGACGAAATACCAAGAACATCGCTGATCCTCTAACGCGCCCCAATCCCTGATTTCAGGCAGCGTTAGAGAATTCAGGTTTTTCGCATGACGCTTTAGGTCTGAGTGTCTAGAGCATCGGCCTGAAAATCTGAACCGCTGCCCTTACCGAGTGTACCCGGCCAGCCCCCGACCCTCCCCCCGGGGGGGCTGGCCTCAGGTGTAAGGGGTCGTGTTGCAGATCAAGCGGATGCCGCTCCAAGTCTGGTTTATCTCAGGCCAGTGTCCGCGTGACTTCCTCGCGCTCGAAGATCTCGATCACGTCGTCTGCGCGGATATCGTCGTAGTTCTCGAACGCCATGCCGCATTCCTGTCCCGACTGAACCTCGGCCACTTCGTCCTTGAAGCGCTTCAGGGTCTTAAGCGTCCCTTCGTGGATCACCACGTTATCGCGCAGCAGACGAACACCGGCCGAGCGACGGGCGACGCCCTCCGTCACGAGACAGCCAGCCACTTTGCCGACGCCAGTCACCTTGAAGACTTCCTTGATTGTCGCATAGCCGATGAAGTTCTCGCGGATTTCCGCCGACAGCAGGCCGGAGGCAGCCGCCTTCACGTCATCCACAAGGTCATAGATGACCGAGTAGTAGCGAATCTCGACACTCTTCTGGTTTGCGGTGTTGCGGGCAGAGGCGTTGGCCCGCACGTTGAAGCCCATGATCGGCGCATTCGACGCCTCGGCCAGACCCACGTCGGTTTCCGTGATCGCCCCCACACCGGAGTGCAGCACCCGGACACGCACTTCCTCGTTGCCAATCTTCTCCATCGCTTGCACGATCGCCTCGGCAGAGCCTTGCACGTCGGCCTTGACCAGGATCGGCAACTCGCTGACGTTTTCATCCGCCTTGGCGTTCGCCATGAGTTGCTCAAGCGTGGTGGCCGCACCGGCAGCCGCGCGTTTGTCCTTGGCCGCCTGCTCGCGGTAGGCCGCAATCTCGCGGGCCTGTGCTTCGGTATCGGTCACGTTCAAAACGTCACCCGCCTCGGGTGTGCCATTGAGACCAAGCACCTCGACAGGAACCGACGGTCCCGCTTCCTTGACGCGGTCGCCCTTGTCGTTGATGAGCGCGCGGACCTTACCGTATTGCTCGCCCACAACAAAGATATCCCCTTGGCGCAGCGTCCCGTTCTGAACCAGAACGGTGGCGACCGGGCCACGGCCCACGTCAAGCTGCGCTTCGATCACCGCACCTTGTGCGGCACGATCCGGGTTGGCCTTCAGTTCAAGGATTTCGGCTTGCAGCGCAATGGCTTCGAGGAGTTCATCCAGACCCTGCCCCGTGATCGCGGAAACCTCGACATCCTGCACCTCGCCGGACATCTTTTCGACGATCACCTCATGCTGCAACAGGTCGGTCCGCACCTTGTCGGGGTCCGCCGCCGGGCGGTCGATCTTGTTGATCGCGACGATCATCGGCACTTCGGCCGCTTTCGCGTGGTTGATGGCCTCAATCGTCTGCGGCATCACCGCATCGTCAGCCGCCACCACAAGCACCACGATATCCGTGACCTGAGCCCCGCGCGACCGCATGGAGGTAAAGGCCGCGTGGCCGGGTGTATCAAGGAAGCTCAGCACCTGGCCCGCATCGGTTTTAACCTGGTAAGCCCCGATATGCTGCGTAATCCCGCCCGCTTCGCCCGCCACAACCTTGGCATTCCGGATGGCGTCCAGCAGCGAGGTCTTGCCGTGATCGACGTGCCCCATGATGGTAATGACCGGCGGACGCGCCTGAAGGTCTTTCGGATCGTCCTCGATCTCCTTGATGACGTCTTCCACATCGGCATCCGACACGCGAACAACCTTGTGGCCGAATTCCTCGACGATCAGTTCCGCCGTGTCCTGGTCGATGGTCTGGTTCTGCGTCACCATCATGCCGTTCTGCATCAGCGCCTTGACGACCGCGCCGACCTTTTCGGACATGCGGTTTGCCAGTTCGGAGACGACAATCGCCTCGGGCACCTGAACGTCCCGCACGACCTTTTCACGCTCGACCTGACCACCCATGGCTTTCTGGCGGGCACGTTCCTGCTTGCGTTTCATGGCAGCCATGGAACGTTGACGGCCACCTTCGCCACCCGCCAGCGCCTGGTTAAGCGTCAGCTTGCCGGAACGGCGATTGTCCTCGCCACCTTTGCCGCCACGCTTGTTGTCGCGATCACGATCCTGCTGCTTGCGCGGGGTGGCCTCGGGCGTTGCCTTGCCTGACGGGCGCTGGACCACCGGCGCTTCCGCCGGGGCCGCTGCCGCAGCTTTCGCCGCGGCCTCCGCTTCAGCCTGACGCCGCTTGTCTTCCTCGGCCTTCGCCTTGAGGCTTTCCTCGCGCTCACGTTCTTCGCGCTCACGGGCTTCCTGTTCAGCCCGGCGCCGCTCACGCTCTTCGGCGCGGGCTTTTTCTTCCGCCTCGCGCGCGGCGGCCTCCTCGGCTTCACGCGCTTTCGCCGCCTTGACCGCCTTCAGCCGGCGTTCCATCTCCGCATCGGATATTCCAGCGGGCCGTCTCGACGGATCCCCCACACCTGCTGCCGAACCACTACTTGGCTTTGCGGCACCCGCCTTGGGCACCACAACGCGTTTCCGTTTGGTTTCAACCACGACGTTCTTGGTCCGCCCGTGGCTAAAGCTCTGCTTTACGTTGCCCGGACGCGCGCCGCCGCGCAGACCCAATGTTTTCTTGCCGTCAGTATCGCTCATGTAGCTCGTCTATCCTTTCGGACGGCTTTCGCCATCCTCTTTCACGCGCACGCCTTTAAGTCGTTGGGCTTCCTCTACAACACGTTGAGTGAGTCCACCAGAGGCGAGCGCCCCATGTATCACAGTTTGGCGTCCAAATGCCAAACCCAATTCGTCTGCCGTCAACCAGCCAATGTATGACCCGTAATGCGGCGTACTCAGCTTCGATTTTCCACGGCCCGAACCATCGACCGCCTGAATGAGGACTTCAGCCTCTTCCATCTGCAACCAGTTTTTGACCTTCTCGAAACCAGCGACGGCCTTTCCAGCTTTGCGCTGCAACGAAATCAGATCGACAACACGACGCGCCAACTGGCGTTCCACCTCATCCGCAAGCCCCGGGGCTGCTTTGACGGGCGCTTTCGCCGAGCGCGCAAACAAACCCTTGGTGGCCGCTTTGTCAATGGCGTTCCGGTCTGCGGATACATACATACCCCGACCGGGCAGTTTTCCCAAGACATCCGGCACGACCTGGCCGTCCGGGCCCGCAACAAACCGTATCAGTCCAAATTTAGGACGGACTTCGCCCGTTGCAATGCACTTGCGGTCAGGACCGTCACTGCGGTCTTTGGGAACGCCACCGCGACCCATCGTGAGACCCCGAGGTCTGAGATCAGACCTCGGCCTCCTCCGCGTGGTCACCCGTTTCGTCTTCGGCAGCGGCCTCCGCCTCAAGTTCAGCAGGGTCAACCCAACCGAGCATCACACGGGCCGTCATGATGAGGTCCTGTGCTTCCTCCAGAGTGACCTCAAAGGGTTCAAGCACGCCATCATCCTTGATACGCTCTCCATCGACGGTCGTCCAGCCGCCTGCCAGTTCCCAGTCGGCACAGGTCGCGAAATCCTCAAGCGTTTTCACGTCATCCTTGGCCAGCGCTTCGATCATCTGCGGTGTCAGACCTTCGAAGTTCACCAGACTGTCCTCGACCCCCAGGGCGCGGGCCGCTTCAAGCGCGGCCTTGTTCTGCGCTTCGAGCACATCACGGGCCCGGGCCTGAAGCTCATTTGCCGTGTCTTCATCGACGCCGTCAATGACCAGAAGTTCGTCCAACTCCACATAGGCGACCTCTTCGAGGCTCGTAAACCCTTCCGAAACAAGAAGTTGCGCGAAGAATTCGTCAAGGTCCAGATTGTCGACAAAGAGCTTGGTGCGCAGTTCGAACTCGGCCTGACGGCGCTGGCTTTCCTGCTCTTCGGTCATGATGTCGATGTCGAGCGCGGTCAGCTGCGAGGCCAGACGCACGTTCTGACCGCGACGCCCAATAGCAAGGCTCAGCTGCTCTTCGGGGACGACCACTTCGATCTTGCCCGCTTCCTCATCCAGAACAACCTTGGACACTTCCGCCGGTTGCAATGCATTCACAAGGAAGGTTGGCTGGTCCTCATTCCATGGAATGATGTCGATTTTCTCACCTTGCAGTTCGTTCACGACGGCCTGCACCCGGCTGCCGCGCATCCCGACGCAAGCGCCGACGGGATCAATCGAGTTGTCATAGGAGATCACGGCGATCTTGGCGCGCGATCCGGGGTCACGGGCCACGGCTTTGATCTCGATGATACCATCGTAAATCTCCGGCACTTCCATCTTGAACAGTTCGGCCATGAACTCGGGCGCGGTGCGGCTGAGGAAGATCTGCGGGCCGCGCTGTTCGCGGCGCACGTCCTTGATGTAGACGCGAATGCGGTCATTGGGGCGGTAGCTTTCGCGGCCGATCTTTTCGTTGCGGCGCAGGATAGCTTCGCCCGCGCCCACATCGACGATGACGTTGCCGTATTCCTCGCGCTTGACGAGACCGTTGATGATGGTGCCCGCGCGATCCTTGAATTCTTCGTACTGACGATCACGCTCGGCTTCGCGCACTTTCTGCAGAATCACCTGCTTGGCGGATTGCGCCGCGATCCGGCCCATCTCGACAGGGGGCACTTCCTCGACAAAGGTGTCGCCCACCTTGGGGTCGTCCAGATACTGCTTGGCCTGCTCCACGGTGAATTCGGCCTGATAGTTCTCGAGCTCTTCTTCCTCGACCACGGTGCGCACGCGGGTGAAGGTCGCCTTGCCCGTCTTGCGGTCAATCGACACGCGAATGTCCATCTCCGCGCCGTAGCGGGACTTTGCCGCACGGGCGAGTGATTCTTCCATCGCTTCGACCACCAGCGCGGGGTCGATCATCTTTTCGCGGGCCACGGCCTCGGCGGTTTGCAAAAGCTCCAGCTGGTTTGCGGATGTAATCGCCATTATTGGTCTCCCTCAGCAGGCGTATCAGTCTCTATTTCGTCAAATTTTGTCTCGTCAATGGCACCGGCGGCTTTGCGCTGGCGCAGCATTTCCTTAATCAGATCATCGGTCAGCACGAGCTTGGCGTCCGACAGCCAGTCGAATTTCAAGCCGATGGTGCCTTCCGTGACATTGATAAGCACTTCATCCTCTTCGACACCGGCCAACGCGCCTTTGAAACGGCGACGTCCGTCGATCATCTCGGCGGTTTCGATCTTGGCCTCATAGCCCTCGAACATCTCGAAATCCTTGAGCCGCGTAAGGGGCCGGTCGATCCCGGGGCTGGACACCTCCAGCGTGTATTCATCCAGAGTCGGGTCCTCGACGTCCAGCACGGCCCCCACGGCCTGGCTGATCTCTGCACAGTCATCGACCTCGATGCCGCCCTCAGGCTTGTCCGCCATGATCTGCAGCGTTGTCGTCTTGCCCGACATCAGCCGCACACGTACCAGTTCAAACCCCATATCCTCGATCACCGGGGTGATGATCTCGGCCATGCGGCGGTCGATGGCAGCTTTGGCAATCAGGTCGTTGGTCATCTGTCCTGCTGGTTTCATTCAAGCACAAAAAAACGGGCGCGCGGCCCGTTGAACTATCCGGTGGAGCTTTTGGTGTGGACCCGAAAGCGCCGCTGTTAAGAGCGATATAGACCTACCGGACGGCCACCGCAACCCCTGATCGTGTCAGGCCATCCACCAACGCTCCGCCGCGCGCAGGTTGTCGAGCGGCCAGCGTCTGCCAATCTGGCTGGGCAGGGCGATGCCACGGTCGACCGCGGTGTTCATGAAAGCTTCTTCGGGCAACATGGTGATCGTCTCGGTCTCTCCCAGATCGGCACTATGGGTCAAATCGACCACATCGACGTAATGCTCCCGCAGCGCTTCGGCGCGGACAGCGTCGGCGGACAATCCTACCAGTTCGACCTCGTCAAACCATCCGGAGAGACCGTCCTTGTAGTGCCTCTCGACGCGGTGCGCCAGGAGCTGCCGCCCGGGCTGGAACTTGTGGACACGGTAGAGCCCGGTGCCGATCCCGTCGCGCATGGCGGTTTCCATGCTGTCCGCCGGGTAGATCACCAGACGCGGATCCGACAGGCGATAGGGGAAATCGGGGTCGCCCTTGCTCAATTCCACACGGACGCGGTGTTCACCCACCCGCAGGATTTGTGTCACGTCGGCCAGCAATGTGTCGCGGTGCAGATCAAAGGAGGCCATGACGTCCAGAGGGCCAAAGGCTTGATCGTTATGGAACGTCACACCGGCGCGCAGCTCAAGCACCCAGCTTCGTGCGTCGGGTGAGCCCGTCCATTGTGTCGCAAGTTCCCCCCGCAAGGTGCCATCCGCCGCAATTTCGGTCAGCGTATCAAACACCGTCCCGACCATCGCGACATTCATGAAGAGGCCATGGTTCTGGCGGCTGTCGAAGCGATGCTCGCGCGCCGCACCGGACAGGGCCGCGCGCAGCCGCCCGCCGCGCTGCGGACTGGCCTGCACGGAAACACCGGTTGCCGCCAGCAAGGCTGCCGCGGCACCGGAGGCAAAAAGCGCCCGTCGATCAATCTGTGGCCGCCCTGTCACCGTCCGCCTATCCTGTCCATCGTGCGCACCAATTCTGCACTGATTCCCGGTTCAGATAAAGCATGCCCCGCGTTCCTGACCATCTTCAGTTCACAGTTGTCCCAGGCTTGCGCGAGCTTGTAGGCATTGTCGGGCGGGCAGATCATATCGTATCTGCCCTGGACGATGACGCCCGGGATATGCGCGATCCGGCCCACGTGGGCGAGGATCTGACCATCGAATTCAAGAAAGCCCGCGTTGGAGAAATAGTGATTTTCGAGCCGCGCGAAGGCGCGCGCGTAGTCTCCCGGGCTGTCGGACGTCGTGCCGGAGGAATGGATCGAGGCCAGTGCGTTTTCCCATGCCGACCAGGCCTTGGCGTAGCGTGTCTGCTGCGTCATGTCGCCGGAAAACAGCCTGCGCCGATAGGCCTCGATGAGGTCTCCGTGTTCGTCGGCGGGGATGAGGGAGGTGAATCTCTCCCAGACTTCAGGCCAGAACTTCCCGGCCCCTCCCCCGTAGAACCAGTCCAGCTCGGCCTGGGTCATCAGGAAAACCCCGCGCAACACGAGATGCTGCACAGCATGCGGATGGGCCTGCGCATAGATGAGCGACAGCGTCGCCCCCCAGCTGCCGCCAAAAACAATCCACGTGTCAATGTCGAACTCGCGCCTGATACGCTCGATGTCCTCCACCAGATGCCAAGTGGTATTCTGAGTGACACTGGCATGGGGTCGCGACCGCCCGCATCCGCGCTGATCGAACAGGACGATGTGATAAATCTCCGGATCGAAATAGCGCCGCATGGCCGGGCTGCACCCGCCCCCGGGTCCGCCGTGCAGCACTACCACGGGAATGCCATCGGGATTGCCACATTGCTCCACATAGATGCGGTGGCCTTGCCCCACGTCCAGCATCCGCTGATCGAAGGGATCAATCGGCGGATAAAGATACTGAACTGCGCGCTTTTGGTCCGAGAATTTGTCCATTAGAGGCCTATATAGTACGAAATCGCAATTGAGCACATGGAGCCCAGAATGCAAGCGCCACGAACAACTGTTGATCCGTCTGAAGTTGCAAAATTCGAGGCAATGGCGGCTGAGTGGTGGGATGAGAATGGGAAATTCAAGCCGCTGCACATGCTGAACCCCTGTCGGCTGGACTATATTACCAGTCAGATTGCGGGCGAATTCGACCGGGACCTGACGGCTCCTTCTGCCTTTGAAGGGCTGCGCATTCTGGACATCGGCTGTGGCGGCGGTTTGCTGGCCGAGCCCATGGCACGGCTGGGGGCGGATGTTGTCGGCGCCGATGCGGCAGAGCGGAATATCCCCGTGGCGCAAATCCATGCCGAACAGTCAGGGCTGAAGATCGACTATCGCCACACCACCGCAGAGGCGCTGGCCGATGCGGGAGAGCAGTTCGACGTGGTGCTGAACATGGAGGTGGTGGAGCATGTGGCCTCGCCCATCGACTACCTGACCGCCTGTCGAAAGCTCCTGAAGCCCGGTGGCTTGCACATCTGTTCAACCATCAACCGCAACCCGAAATCCTACATGATGGCCATCATCGGCGCGGAACATGTGATGCGATGGCTGCCCAAAGGCACCCATGAGTGGTCAAAGTTCATCACGCCCGATGAGCTTTATGATTTGATGCGCGACGCGGGCCTTGATCCGGTGGACCGCAAGGGCTTTGTCTTCAACCCGGTCACCTGGTCCTGGCGGCTCTCGGACCGGGACCTGAGCGTGAACTACGTGACAGCCAGCCTCAAACCCGGCGACTAGAGCAGCATCCGCTTAATCTGCAAGGCGACCCCTGAAAACTGAGTCCAGCCCCCACCCGGGGGGAGGGTCGGGGGCTGGCCGGCGGTGCCGGCCGGGTATGCTCGGTAGGGGCGGTTCAGATTTTCAGGCCGATGCTCTAGGCCCTGCCCAGTTGAATGCGCAACTCACGCAGGATGGGCAAGGCACCGCGTACCTCGTCAGCGCCCACTTTCTCCACCATCTGATTGATGAGCGGGGTGACAGTCCCCACCGCATAATCCCGCGCCTGCCGGCCCGCCGGGCTGATCGCCACGAACTTGCGCCGCGCGTCGTCCCAGTCCGGGCGGATGTGGACATAGCCTGCCCATTCCAGCTTGCTCAGCGTGTTGGTCATCGCCCCGCGCGTCAGGTGGAATGTTTCGGCAAGTTGGGCGGGGGTGCGTTCATCGGCGACCCAGGCCAGATGGTTGAGCACGGAGAAATGCGAAATCTCCATGCCTTTCGGCAAAACGCGGCTCAGACGGGCACGAACAAGCTGGTCCGTCGCCATGATCTCCGAAAACAGAGATATCGCCAGGGCGTTTTGGTCTTCGTTCATCAGGGTCCGTCAAAGGGTCTGGCATTCGAAAGGCTTGGGATTTTCTCCCGCGCTTCTCTTACCTTTTCCATATCGAGGTCCGTGATGTAAACGCCAGGTTCGCTCCCTGCGTCCAATTGCACCTCCCCCCAGGGGGAGACCACCAGCGAATGGCCATAGGTCGACCGGGTCTTGTGGCGTTTGCTGGCATGTTTTCCGGTCTGTGCCGGGGCCAGAACGAAACACCCGGTTTCGATGGCCCTCGCGCGCAACAGAGTATGCCAATGCGCCGCCCCCGTGACGGGTGAGAACGCCGCAGGGACGGTCAGGATGTCGGCACCCGCCCGCGCCAGCGCGGTGTGAAGAGCCGCAAAGCGGACGTCGTAGCAGACGGTCAGGCCTACCTTGCCGAAATCCGTCGGGGCGAGCACCGCTTCGATGCCGGGCCGGTAGCCATCAGATTCGCGAAAGGTCTCCTCCGGTGTGACCTGCACGTCGAACATGTGGATCTTGTCATAGCGCGCCACGATCTCGCCTTGCGGGTCGATCATGAAGGACCGGTTGGCGAAACGCCCGTCCTCGTCGCGGGTCTTGAGACCAAGCGAGCCGATCAGCAGCCAGATGCCCGTATCACGGGCCACATCGCGCAACGCGGCGAGCGTCTGGTCCTCTTCTTCCAGTTGCAGCACGTCATTCTGATGTGCGCGGCTGGTGGAGACGCAATTCGTGACCTCCGGGGTCAGGACAAAGGCCGCCCCCTTGTCCGCCGCCTCACGGACGTAGCTGAGGGTGACCGGCAGATTTTCCGCCGGGTCATCGGTTACGTTGAGTTGGATCAGGGCGGTCTTCATCAGGCGGCGAGCAGCTTGTCGAGATCGCCCTTTCGTTCAAGCTCATAAAGATCGTCACAGCCACCCACATGGGTTTCGCCCACGAAAATCTGCGGCACGGTCCGGCCCCCGTTGGCACGTTGCACCATCTCCGGCTTGCGATCCGGATTGGCCCAGACGTCAACTTCGGCGAAATCGACACCCTTTTGTGACAAAAGCCGCTTGGCGGCATGACAGAAACCACACAGCGGAGACGTATAGATTTCAACGGTCTTCATGGAAAAGTCCTTTTCAACTGGTGCGCTGAAAAGGCATTTAGGTATCTTTTGCCACGCGCGCTAGGGCTACGACGTAAACCGGCCCTGATCCGGCTGCAAGGCAGGCGTCCGCCGCAGAGGACAAGGTCGCCCCCGAGGTGAGCACATCATCCACCAGCAAGACGGGTCGACCCGCCATCCGGTGCCGCCGTCGCGGGTGCGCGCGAATGGCCCCTTTGACAGAGGTAAAGCGGACCTCCTTGGTCAACCCATCCATCGGTTGGGTGCGCCGCTGGCGCTGCAAGAGGTCCGGGCATACGGGCAGACCGGTATGACGCGCCAGGGCCTGCGCCAGCAGCGCCGACTGATTGTAACGACGTTTGAGCAGCCGCATCCAGTGCAGCGGCACAGGGGCAATCAACATGTTCTCCAATGGCAGGTCTTCGATGGCGCGCGACATCCAGAGCGCGGCAGGCTCCGCGATCTCCTGTCGGTCCCCGTGTTTCAACCCCAGCACCAGGCGCCGCGCATTGTCCTTGTAAAGCAAGGCCGCGCGCCCCTTGGCCCAGGGCCGGGGCGTAATCATGCAGTCGTCACACTTCAGTGTATCGCCATGGTCGTCACCCGGAAGCGGCGTGCCGCAGGTGTCGCAAATGGAGCCGCCGATGAAAGGCGTCTCGCGCCAGCAGTCGCCACAGAGGCCGAAATCGCTGACAACCTGCCCGCCGCACCCAAGGCAACGCGGCGGATACACCAATGAAACTGCCGTTTGAAATCCAAGCTCCGCCACCTTATCTGACCTCTCCATGACCACTCAACCGCCGCTGACCGATTCCCACGCCCTTTCGTTGCGCCGCAAACGTGCGACGGCCAAAGGCATGGTTCTGCAAGAATCGGCAGCGGATGAGATCAAGGATCGCGTGGGCTTGGTTAACAGGGCGTTTACGCAAACCGCCGTGGTCACGCCCTACCGGGATGTCTGGGCAACACGGTTTCCCGGGGCTCGGATTGTCGCGGATACGGACACCCTCGCGCTGGAGCCGCACTCCTGTGACCTGATCCTGCACGCGATGTCACTGCATTGGGCGAACGACCCGGTCGGGCAGTTGATCCAGTGCCGCCGTGCCCTGAAACCTGACGGGCTGATGATCGCGGCCACCCTGGGCGGTCAAACGCTGGAAGAGTTGCGCCGCTGCCTCGGTCAGGCAGAGGCGTCTATCACCGGGGGGCTGTCCCCACGGGTGGCCCCGATGGGAGAGATTCGCGACTATGGCGCCTTGCTGCAACGCGCAGGATTCGCCTTGCCCGTAGCCGATAGCCTGCCGCTGAAAGCCCACTACAGGGACGCTTTCCACCTGATGCGGGACCTGCGCGAGATGGGGGAGACAAACGTGCTGTCCTCACGCCATCGCACACCCCCCCCAAGATCCCTGTTTTTTGAGACTGCCCGCCTTTACGGGCAGGCCTTTGCCAATGAAGATGGCGGCATCTTCGCCAGTTTCGAGATGATCTTTCTGACCGGCTGGGCGCCCGACCCCAGCCAGCAGCAACCGCTCCGCCCCGGCTCCGCGAAATCGAGGCTGGCCGATGCGCTCAAGGTGCCGGAGCACCCTTTGCGTGATTGACCCTCGCTGAAAACCGTCTATCTCACGACAGGACCCGAGTTAAAGGAAACCTACATGCTGGACAGCAGCTCGACCAAAGATGCCATGGTAAAGCCCGCGCATGCCGAAGCGGACCATCCAGCGATTGCCGAACCGAAAATTGGCGTATTGATTGCCAACCTCGGAACGCCGGACAACTACGACTACTGGTCGATGCGTCGGTATCTGAACGAATTCCTGTCGGATCGCCGCGTGATTGATTACAGCCCGTGGATCTGGCAACCCCTGCTACAGCTCATCATCCTGTCAAAGCGGCCCTTTTCCAGTGGTGCCGCCTACAAGTCGATCTGGAATGAGGAAGAAGGCGAAAGCCCCCTCATGACCATCACCAAGGCGCAGACCGCCAAGATCAGGGAGGTGATGTCAGCCCGGCATGGCGAAGAGGTCATGGTCGATTTCTGCATGCGCTACGGCAACCCCTCCACACGTTCGAAAGTGGCGGAGATGACTGCCGCAGGGTGCCGCAAGATCCTGTTTTTCCCGCTTTATCCGCATTATGCCGGGGCGACCTCCGCCACTGCGAATGACGAATTCTTCCGCTCGCTCACCTATGAGAAATGGCAACCCACGACGCGCACGGTTGATCCCTACTACGACCGGCCCGACTATATCGAGGCGCTCGCCCAGTCGATTGAAAAGGCCTATGCGGGGCTGGAGAAACGACCGGACATTCTGGTGTGCTCCTACCACGGGGTGCCCATTCGCTACCTGATGGAGGGCGACCCCTATCACTGCCAGTGCCAGAAAACCACGCGCCTGCTGAAGGAACGCCTGGGCTGGGCCGATACGGAGATTACCACGACCTTCCAGTCCCGTTTCGGGCCGGAGGAATGGCTGAAACCCTATACCGTGGAAGAAGTGGCCCGGCTGGCGGAATCCGGCAAAAAGAACATCGCGGTTTGCGCGCCTGCGTTTTCCGCCGATTGCATCGAGACGCTCGAAGAGATCAACGAAGAGATCAAGGAGAGCTTTGAGGAAGCGGGCGGCGAGACCTTCACCTATATCCCCTGCCTCAACGATGACGATGCGCATATCGATGCGCTTTGCAATGTCATCGACGACAACCTGAGCGGCTGGACAAGCTGACCCGCGCATAAAAAAAGGCGGTGTGCAAGACACCGCCTTTTAAGATATTTGTCGCCAGCGCTTAGGCTACAGCTGCTGCAACGATGACCAACAGGATCAGCGGCAGGATGATGCCTGCGGAAGAACCTTGTGTCTCTTCGACAACGACAGGTGCTTCAACAATCGGCTCTTCCAAGGAACCAGCGAACGCTGTGGATGCTGCGGCTGTAAGAGCTGCTGCGAGAACGAGTTTTTTCATTTCATAACCTCCAGAAAAGGCATGCTTCGCAAAGCGATAGCGCACGCCCAAGACTTACCTCGTGGGTAGATGTAAAACATCATAAGTCCGTCTTTGCAAACCAGATTCTTATAATCCGGCGTGTAACCGCGGATATGTCGTCAAATTAGCAACACTTGCGTGCCGACTTCCGCCATATCGTAAAGCTCTTCAATGTGCTCATTATAAAGGCCAATGCAGCCGTTTGAAGATTGCCGTCCGATCTTGCGCGTATCGTGGGTTCCGTGAATGCGGTAGTAGGTCCAGCTGAGGTGCAGCGACCGGGTCCCCAGCGGATTGTCAGGTCCCGGCGGGATGTAATCCGGCCAGTCCGGGTTGCGCTTGAGCATGGACGGCGTCGGACGCCAGTCCGGTTCCGGATCCTTGAGGGTCACGCGGGTCCGGCCCCGGCGGGTCAGCTCTTCGGTCAGGGGGACGCTGGAGGGGTAGAGCTTATAGAAATCACCCCCTTCGGCCCAATAGTGCAGGACCCGGCTGTCAATATCGACGAGGATCGCACCCTTGCGCAGGTCGGAGAAATACGGCCTCCAGTCCAGCGTCCGGAAGCTGGAGATGTTCCGGCGCACGGTTTCGGTGATGTCCCGTTCACCCTGCGTGGTGGCAGGGGAGTTCACCGACCCCAGATCCTGCGCGATAGCGGGCGAAGCGAGCATGGCCGCACTTCCGGCAAGAAAGGCCCGGCGCCCCGGCGTTTTGAAGCTGTTTCCAGACATGCTGATGTCTCCCTAAGCGTGAATCCGCATAAAACTCCGCGACAGTTTATTGCGAGAATGCCGCAGTCGCAAATTAAAGAGATGTCATCAGGGCGTTCACGCAGCTGTGGGTTTGAAAAGTCGGAAATTGCGCGATATGTGGCGTTCCAACGTCTAGGAGACATCAATGCACCGACTGATTTCCATTCTTGCAGCGCTCACAGTGGCACTGTCCGCCTGTACGTCCGACCCCCCCGCGCCGCGCTACGGTGCAGATGGCAAGGCGGTGCCGCAGGTCTACAAGATCAGGGCCCGCGACACGTCGGACATCCAGTTCCGAATGCTCGATTCGATCAATGCCCTGCGCAGCGCCTCCGGCCAACCGGCGGTTGCCCTCGATTCGCAATTGAACGCCGCCGCGGCGACACATTCGAAAGACATGGCGGTGCAGAACCGGCCCTGGCATTTCGGGTCCGACGGGTCGTCGCCCATCGAACGGGTGCAGCGCGTGGGCTTTATCGGGTCGCTTGTGGGCGAGAATATCTCGGAAACTTACGAGACGGAGCTGGAAACGCTGGCTGCGTGGATGGAAAAGCCCGACACACGGCGCGTGATCCTGTCACCGGATGCCGATGCCATGGGCTTTGCCTGGCACCAGGAATCCAACGGCAAGATCTGGTGGACGCTGATCCTGGGCGACAGGGGCGGCGCACCGATCCAGATAAACAGCTGATTTTCAGACCTTTCAGGGATTGATCTTGATGAGCGTGTCGTTCTTGACCATCGCGTAGATCTCTTCCATCTCCGGGTTCGTCACGGCAATGCAGCCCCATGTCCAGTCGCCCGACAGCTTCCGGAACGGCGACTTCTGCCCATGGATAAAGATATCGCCACCGGGTGATTTCCCCACGGCCTTTGCCGCGGCGTAATCTACCGTATTCGGATAGGATATCCCAAGCGACAGGTGGAATTCACTGTTCGGGTTGCGACGGTCGATCCGGTAGAGCCCTTCGGGCGTTTTTCCGTCGCCTTCGAACTGCTTGTGACCCTCCGGCGCGAATCCAAGCTGGATGTCATAGGCTCGCAAGACGGTATCTTCATGGAAAAGATACATGCGCCTGTCTTCCTTGTTCACCACCACAAAGGTGATTTCCGGGCCGTTATATTTCTTGAACTTGGACCCCGCACATCCGCTGAGCGCCACTAGCGCTGCGGTGCTCATCATCAAGTCGCGTCGACGCATTTCATGCTGTCCTGTTTATCGGTTTATTTGCCTGCTCTTTTATCCACCTCCTATCATGAGCAGGCGGTTAAGCAAGGTCACAAAACCGTCAGGAGGGCGGCTTTTGGTTCAGTTTCTCTTCGATGGCCACAAGACGCTTCAGAACTTCATCGCGGTAAGCATCCGTCTGCTCACCCGCCTCCTGCTGGTGCGCGTCCTGCATGGAGTTGACGATCAGACCCACCAGCAGGTTCACCACCGCAAAGGTCGTCACCATGATGAAGGGCACAAAGAACGCCCAGGCATAGGGGTAGACCTCCATCACCGGGCGCACGATGCCCATCGACCAGCTTTCCAGCGTCATGATCTGAAACAGCGAATAGGCGCTTTCCGGGAGGGAGCCGAACCACTGCGGAAAGCTCGCAGCAAAGAGTTTCGTGGCAATGACCGACCCGATGTAGAAGATGATGGTCATCAGCAGAAAGACGCTGCCCATCCCGGGCAGGGCCGTCACGAACCCCTCCACCACGCGACGCAGGGAGGGGGCGACGGAAATGACCCGCAAGACCCGCAGGATACGCAGCGCCCGCAGCACCGACATGGTCTGCGATCCGGGCACAAGGGCCGCACCCACGATCAGCACGTCAAAGATGTTCCAGCCGCTGTGAAAGAACCTCTTGCCCCGGGCCACCAGCTTGAGGAAAATCTCGACCACGAAAAACGCAAGGCAGGCCTTGTCCAGCGAAACGATCAAACCGCCTGCCGAGGCCATCAGGTCGGGCGAGGTTTCCATTCCCAGCAGAACCGCATTGAAGATGATCACACCGATGACCAGGTTGGTCACCCAGCGCTGGTCCAGCCAGACATCAAGCTTCTCTCTCATTCCCATCGGGGTCTCCTCGTTGCGACTCAAGCGATATGGTGCGCGGCAAAGCAGGCCGCAAGCTCCACATGGGCGGACCAGCGGAATTGGTCTACCACCTGAACCCATTCCAAATCGTAACCGACGCCCACAAGAGCCGCCGCATCGCGGGCGAATGTCACCGGGTTACAGGACACATAGGCAATGCGCGGCACGCGGGCGCGGCTCAATTCGGCGATCTGCGCCTCCGCTCCCGCGCGGGGCGGGTCGATCACGACCGCATCTGCGCGCGTCAACTCATCCGGCATCAAGGGGCGACGAAAGAGGTCTCGCGTCTCTGTTGTGACCTGTTTCAAACCCTCCGCATGGCGCCAGCCCGCATCAAGGCTTGAAAGCATCTCCGCCTCACTTTCGACCGCATGGACTTCTGCGTGCCGCGCCAGCGGCAAGGCAAAAGTGCCGCAACCTGCAAAGAGGTCGATGATACGACCCGCACCTTGGGTGATCTCGCGCACCGCGTTGGTGAGCACCCGCTGCCCATGCCCAGTGGCCTGAAGGAAGGCGCCCGGCGGCGGGACCACATCAATCCCGTCGAAGCTTTGAACAGGCGGGTGGCGCAGACCGATCACCTCATCCCCCCATGTGAGCCGCGCCAGACCCGCCGCCTCGCAAATCGCGGCCAGGTGTTGCCGCAGCGGCCCGTCGAGCGGTTTGCCATCGCGGACGGCCACATCCAGCCCGGTCTTGCTCGCCGTCACCATCACGGATAGCGCGGTCTTGCGGCTCGCGCCCGTCACCGCCAGCTTTTCCGCCACAGAGATCCCTTGCAGCACGTCCGGGTCAAGCAGCAAACACTCGGGGATCGGCACAATCGTGCCCGAGGCGCGCCCGTGAAACCCCACCATCGCCGCTTTCTTGGTCCGCCGGGCGGCAAATCCCGCGCGGCGGCGCGACCGGCTTGGCGATGTCTCTATGGGTCTGAAAACAGTCTCTAATCCGTGCGCAGCAAGCGCTTGGCGCACCACGTCAACCTTCCAGTCAGCCACAAAGGCATCATCCGCGTGCTGCAACTGGCAGCCGCCGCAGGACTTGTAATGCCTGCAAGGGGCCGACACGCGCCGGTCTGACGGCGTGAGGATCCGCGCCTCCACCAGCGACTGCCCTTCAAGCCGCCCTGCGACCTGCTCACCCGGCAGGGTGCGGGGGACGAACACCGGGCCTTCTGCAACGCCGTCTCCGTGCAGGCCCAGTCGTGTGATGGTTACTTCGGTCATGGTCCTGCTTTAGGGTGATTTGACCGCCGCGGCCAGTCTCACTCCGCCGCCTGCGTGCGAATAAAGCCGCCCGATTGCCGTTCCCAGTATTGCGCATAAAGCCCACCCTGCGCCAATAGCGCATCGTGGCTGCCATCCTCGACGATATGGCCATCATCCATCACGACAATCCGGTCCATCTCCGTGAGGGTCGACAACCGATGCGCAATGGCCAGCACCGTCTTGCCCTCCATCACCCGTTCAAGTGCGGTCTGGATCGCTGCCTCCACCTCACTGTCGAGCGCGCTTGTCGCCTCATCCAGCACCAGGATCGGCGCATCTTTCAGAATGGCCCGGGCGAGCGCGATGCGTTGGCGCTGCCCGCCGGAGAGCTTGACGCCACGCTCGCCCAGATGGGCGTCATAGCCGGTCCGCCCCTTGTGGTCCTGCAAGGTCTCGATGAACTCATGCGCCTCCGCCTTGCGGGCGGCCGCAATCACTTCGGCCTCTGACGCGTCGGGGCGACCGTAAAGGATATTATCCCGCGCCGACCGGTTGAACATCGCGGTTTCCTGCGTGACCATGCCGATATTGCGCCGCAGGCTTTCCTGCGTGACGGTCCTGATATCCGTGCCATCAATCAGAATGTCGCCTTTTTCCGCGTCATAGAGCCTGAGAAGCAGCGACACGAGCGTTGATTTCCCGACGCCCGACGCACCGACAATGCCCAGCTTTTCACCCGGATGGATGGTCAGGTTGATGTCCTGCACGCCACCCACATCGCGGCCGTAAGCAAAGCTCAGGCCCCGCATGTCGATCTCGCCCCGCGGGACCTGCAAGGGGTGCGCGCCGGGCTCATCGTCAACGCGGTTGCGCGGCGTCAGGGTGCGAATACCATCCTCGATCTCGCCGATATTGGCGTAGATTTGCATCAGCGTGAAACTCACCCACCCGGTCATCTGGGCAATGCGGATCGCAACCGCACCGGCGGCCACAATATCCCCCTGGCTCGCCTGACCCGACTGCCAGAGCAGGATCGTCCCGCCAATCAGGATCACCGGCAAAACCCCCGCCAGCGACATCAGGGCAAAGCGGAACCCGGCGGCAAGATAGCCAAACGCCACCGCCCGCTGGCGGAACACCTCCATCGCGCCAAGCGCCGCGCGGTCTTCAAATTCCGCATGGGCAAAAAGCTTGACCGTCTTGATATTCGTAATCGTATCGACGACCTGCCCGGAGACCATTGCGCGCGCGTTGGCCCGCCCGGCGGAGCGTTGGCGGACCCGTGGCAGGAACCAGTTGATGAGCGCGAAATAGGCGATCAGCCAGACCGCAAAGCCGATCGCCACGCGCCAGTCTATGGCCAGCAACAGCAGGACCGACCCAAACAAGGAAGCCAGCGCAAAGGCCACGACGTTGATGATCTCCGACACAACATCGGTCACGGCCCGCGCCGCCTGCATCTGTTTCTGCGCAATCCGGCCCGCGAAGTCATCGTCGAAGAACCCAACCGTCTGACCCAGGGTCCAGCGGTTCAGACGCGACAGCACCAGCGGGTTCAGATTGGGTTGCACGATGATCGCATTGGCCGACGCCGAGAGGCCAAAGAAAACCGGGCGCGCCAGCAGGAAGAACGCGACCGATCCGGCCACAACCGCGAGGTTTTCGGCACTGAAGAACTGTTCCGGCCCCAGGTTCGCGGCGGCGTCTATGACCAGGCCAAGGATCAGCGCCGTGCCCGCCTCCATCGCGCCTGCAAGCGCTGACAGGAAACCCGCGAGGATCAACGCAGGCCACGACCCCGACAAGCACCACCGCATGAACGCCCCAAGGCGTTGTGGCGGCGGCCCTTCGGCTGTGCGAAAGGCGTCGATCCAGCTTTCAATCTTCACGCGTTTTCCTCAATGGTCAGGAATCCGCCCGACTGGCGGGCCCAGAAATCAGCATATAGCCCGCCTTTGGCCAAAAGCGCGTCATGCGGGCCATCTTCGACAATGCGGCCCTGATCGAGCACCAGAATGCGGTCCATCTGGGCAATGGTCGAGAGCCGGTGTGCAATGGCGATCACCGTTTTGCCTTCCATCATGCCATAAAGCGTATCCTGAATGGCTGCCTCCACCTCGCTGTCGAGAGCGGAGGTCGCCTCGTCCAGCAGCAGGATCGGCGCGTTCTTCAGGATCACCCGTGCCAGCGTCACCCGCTGGCGCTGACCGCCCGAAAGCTTCACGCCACGTTCGCCTACATGCGCATCATATCCTTGCCGCCCTTCCGGGTCTTCAAGGTCCAGAATGAAGTCATGCGCCTGCGCCTGTTTGGCGGCGGCGATCATCTGCGCTTCGCTGGCATCGGGGCGACCATAAAGCAGGTTGTCCCGCACGGACCGATGCAGCAGCGAACTGTCCTGCTGCACCATACCGATGGCCCGCCGCAGGCTGTCCTGCGTGACGGCATTGATGTTCTGCCCATCCATCAGGATCCGGCCATTCTCCGGGTCGTAGAACCGCAAGAGCAGCTTGACCAGGGTCGACTTGCCCGCACCGGAGCGACCGACCAGGCCAACTTTCTGCCCCGACGGGATCGTCAGGCTCACGCGGTCAAGGCCGCCGGTGCGCCGCCCGTAGTGATGACTCAGCTCTTCCACCACGATCTCGCCATGCGTCAGCTGCAAGGGCTTGGCCTGATCCGCGTCGGTCAGGGTGATCGGCTGCGCGATGGTCTGCATGCCCTCACGGACAACGCCCAATTCCCGGAAAAAGCTGGTCAATGCCCACATGATCCATCCGGTCATGGCATTGAGCCGCAGGGTAAGGGCAGATGCGGCAGCCACAACGCCAACACTGGCACTGCCCTGCATCCACAGCAGAAAGGCCCAGCCCACGACGCCGACAATCAGCAACCCGTTCAGCATCACCAGCACAAAGTCCATGGTCGTGAAGATCCGCATCTCCTTCTGGAAGGTCTGGCGCGCCTGTTCGATGGCCTCCTTGGCGTAATCGAGTTCCTTTTCATGATGCGCGAACATCTTGACCGAATGAATGTTGGTATAGGCATCCACCAGCCGACCCGTCAGTTGCGAGCGCGCATCGGATGCCGCCTCGGACGCAGGGCCCACCCGCGTGACGGTCCAATGCACCAGCCAGCCATAAAGCACGAACCACGCCAGCAGCGGGATCAGCAGGCGCGGGTCCGAAACGCTCAGCAGGATCGCCGCGCCGATGAAATAGGCAAGCGAAAAGGAAATCGCGTCGAAAATCTGGAAGATGACCTCTCCGGCGGCGGCAGGGGCCTGCATGATCCGGTTTGCGATACGTCCGGCAAAGTCATTCTCGAACCACCCGACCGACTGCCGCAGCACATGCCGGTGCGCCCGCCAGCGCATCAGCATGCCGAAGTTCGGCAGGATCGCATTATTGAGCAGCAGCACATCCAACGCCTGTATGACAGGGCGCAGGAAGACGATGAACAGCGCCATCAGGATGAACTCGACCCCGTATTCCTGCCAGACACGGGCGGGATCCCCCTCCATCAGGTCAACCACCCGCCCCATGTAAAAGATCAGCCCCACCTCAATCGCGGCGACAAGGATGGACATGAGTGTGGCAAGCACAAAGAGCGGGCGGAACTGCTCGGCAAAGGACCACAAAAACGGCCAGATCCGACGCGGGGGCGTGTCGGTGGCCGGATAGACGGCATAAGGGTCAATAAGGTTTTCAAAGAAGCGGAACATGGGCGGTAGCCTTGGGACAGAATATCAAAAATGTCCGGACGCCATTGGGGCAGTCCGGCGGGGAAGGGGTATTACAGCCTCAGCTGTCCCAGATCCCGCGATACATTTTGTATTCCTCCATGTTCATATCGCTCAGGTAGCAGAAAACAGGCCCGTCTGTCGAGGGGGTCAGCGACCTGTCATCAATTCTTCACGGCTGAGCGTGAAATCCGACCCGATCCAGAGCGCTTCCAAGCGCGCGAGTTCCGCGCCGAGCGCGCGGCCTTCAAAGGCTGGCATCAGGTCTTTTGCCGTGACGGGGAATGTCGCCTCTCCTGCCACCTCGATCTTGTCCACGTCCCTGCGCGAGACCGGCATTGCACCCATTGCGGCCCGAAGTGCCGCTGCCGATTTCGCGACATCCACCCCCTTGCGGTAGGCCACCTCCGGCAAAGGCTCAGCACCATATCCGGCCTCCATGAGGTCATTCAGGCGGCGCGCCTCTGCCCGGCTGAGCCGCAGACGGTCGGCAACCTCCTCTCCCCCCAGCGCGGCGAGACGCAGCATCGGGTCCGGGGGCAAGCCCAACTGCGACGCCACCTCGACCGTTGCCCCAAGAAACCGGTCATCGCTGCCCGGCAGAATCCGAAAAAGGCATCCGGTCTGGCGCATTCCCGCGACGGCACGGGATGGATCGGCAGCAGACAGCAGCTTTACCATCTCTGCGCCGACACGTTCTGCCGAAAGCGTTTCTAACCCGGAGGTATTTCGGGAAATCGCGTCAAGCGCCTCAGCCTCGAACCCTTCTTCGGGATCGGCAAAGCTGGCATGAAACCGGAAAAACCGCAGGATGCGCAGGTAGTCTTCGCGGATGCGCCTATCGGCATCTTCGATGAACCGGATCCGCCGGTGGAGACAGTCGTGGTATCCGCTTCCCAGCGGGTCGAACACACGACCGTCCGGAGCCGCATAAAGCGCGTTGAGCGTGAAATCACGGCGGCGGGCGTCCTCACCCATGTCGTCGGAAAAACGCACAACCGCCCGGCGGCCATCGGTTTCCACATCACGGCGGAAACTGGTGACCTCAAACCCTTTGCCGTTCACCACCACCGTGACAGTGCCGTGGTCGATCCCCGTCGGCACTGCTTTCAGGCCTGCACCCTCCGCACGCGCCGTCACCACATCCGGCGGCAGGGGTGTCGCCAGATCCACGTCAGAACCCGCCTGCCCCAACAGCGCATCCCGCACACAGCCCCCAACGAAGAACACAGCACCGCCCAGCGCCTCCGCCAGGAACTGCGCATCGGCATCTTTCAGCCACGCCGTCTCGGGCGGGAGCATTATGTCATCTGGTCGGTCCATGCCCGCAACATACGCGCAGTCGCGCCCCAGATGTAATAGGGCCCGTAAGGCACCGCGTAGTAAGACCGCCTCTGCCCGCGCCACCGCCGACCTTCGATGATGAAATTGGACGCGTCCAGCACATGGGCCAGCGGGACAGAGAAAACCTCCGCCACCTCGCCCGGTTCCGGTATGATCCTGAAGGGCTTTGTCACGTGACAAATGACCGGCGTGACCAGAAAGCCCGTGACCGTTTCATGCGCGGGCAACTGCCCCAGAATCTTGACCTGCGCGGGCGGCAACCCGATCTCTTCATGCGCCTCTCTGAGTGCTGCGGCGATCACATCGTCATCGCCCTCGTCCTGCTTGCCGCCCGGAAAGGCGATCTGGCCCGGATGATGCTTCAGGCCGGAGGAGCGCTTTGTCAAAAGCAGCTGCAATCCGTCAGCGCTGTCCATGAGTGCCGCCAGAACCCCGGCAGGACGCAGTTTGCGCCCTGCTGGAAGAACCGTATCCGGGTTCAGGTCAAAGTCGGATGACGGTCTGCCGGGCCGCGCAAGAGCGGCCCGAATTGTGCCCAGATCAGACATCGGGGGCGTCTTCTGCCGCCTCGAACCCGACGGTTTTCGGGTCCAGATCGTAATGCGCGCCGCAGAACTGGCAATCCGCCGTGACCCGGCCTTCATCCGTGGTCATCTTCTCGATGTCCCGTGCCGAATAGATCGACAGGCTTTGGCGCACGCGGTCCTCCGAACACGTGCAGCCAAAGCGCACCGGCTGCGCGTCATAGACCCGTGGCGCCTCCTCGTGAAACAGCCGCAACAGCAGGTCGTTGGGGGCTACGGATGGTCCGATCAGTTCCATCTCCTCGACCGTATCGAGCAGGATGTTCACACGGTTCCAATTCTCTTCCTGATCGCCCTGCACCAGATCAGAGGCCTGCAAGACTTCACCGCTGCCCTCACCCTGCGCCACGAACGGAGAAGCCTTGGGCATGTGCTGTAACATCACACCACCGCCGCGCCAATGTTCCGCCGCACCTTGCTCGGTCGACCGGCCGAAGCTGAGCGAAAAGCGCGTCGGCAACTGCTCGGACTGCGCAAAATAAGCCTCGGCACAGGCCGACAGCGACCCCCCCGCCAGAGGCGTGATGCCCTGATAAGGCGTCATGCCTTTGCCCTGGTCGATCATGATGGCGAAATACCCCTCCCCCACCTGATCGAAGGCCGGTCCGTCGGTCAGCCGGTCGGCGTCATAACTTGCATAGGCCCTGATCCGCGCTGGCGCGCCCTCTTCCTCGGGGCCGTAGTAATCGGTCGCGATCATGCGGACAGCGCCCTTGGACTGGACCTGCAATTGCAGCTTCCAGCGCAGCTTGATGGTCTGCCCGATCAATGCGGTGAGCAATGCCATCTCGGCCACCAGCGCTTCGACCTGCGGCGGGTAGTCGTGTTGCTTCAGAATACCGTTCAGCACCCCATCAAGGCGGGCAACGCGCCCGCGCATATCGCTGTTGTCCAACTGAAAGGGCAGCACGGTATCGTCCCATGCGATCTGATGTCCGAGTGTCATTGGGGTTTCCTTAAGCCTGGCCGCTTGGCATACCGCGTCCATATAAGGGCCTCAAGCCCGATAAAAAGAGGACCAGCCAGAATGATACCACGAGTCGGCCATGCACCGGACGCAAGGCGTAAGTATACCATGCGCCCGGGCGCCTACGCCATCCTACCGCTCAGGGGACAGTTTTTGCTGACCTTGCAAATCGCGGACCGCGCCGACATCCAATTGCCCGGGGGCGGCATTGATCCCGGTGAAGGCGCGCTGCAGGCACTGCATCGGGAGGTTCTGGAGGAAACCGGCTGGCGCATTGCCAATCCGCGACGGTTCGCCGCGTTTCGCCGGTTTGTCTACATGCCGGAATATGACCTTTGGGCGGAAAAGCTCTGCCAGATCTACGTCGCGCGCCCGGTCTTGCAGATTGCGGAACCAACGGAACCGGATCACGAGACGGTTTTTTTGTCTGCGCCCCGGGCGATCGAGGCACTGGGGAATGACGGCGACCGGCGATTTCTGGCGCGTTACGTTTCTTTGACCTCTGGCTGAAACTCGAAAACGATCCCTGAAACATCATCGGGGAATTCGCCACTGCCCGCAAATTCGCTGAGTTTCCAGATCACAGTTTCGAGCAAGGCCGGCCCTTTGACGTCTGCCAGTTCGCTCAGCATTTTCGCCAGACCCTCCTCTCCCAGCATTTCCTCTCCGCCGTTGGGGCATTCCGTGACACCGTCGGAAAAGATGATAAGCCGATCCCCGGGGGCGAGCTGCGTTTCAAAAACATCAAAGCCCACCCCGGACAGCAGCCCGACGGGAAAGCCCCCCGTCCCTTCCTGCTCGATTTCTCCGTTGCTGCGTTGGATGACCGGATGGGGGTGGCCCGCTTGACCCAGTTTCACAGCGCCGGTCTTGAGGTCAATATCCGCGAGCATAAGGGTGAAATAATGCTCCGTTTCCATTTCACCCAGCACCATTTCATTGAGGCTTTCAATCGCCTCATCCAGCGGCCGCGACCGATAGGTGCCATCCTCTGATCTCTCCAGCGTGATGTTCTGATCCAGCGCGTTGCTCGAAAGATACCCTGCGAGCCGCGCTGTCATCAAAGCCGAACTGATCCCGTGCCCCGAGACATCCAGCCCGTAAATGCCAAGATGCCCTTCGCCAACGGAGTAATACCCGACCAGATCGCCCCCGACATGCCCGCTGGAGCGTAGCATGAGGGACAGGTGGCTGCCCTCAATCTCCTTGAACCGTTCGGGCACAAGCGATTGCTGCAACTTCTTGGCTTCCATGAGGTCGCTGTCGAGCGAATCATAAAGGCGCTGCAATTCATCAAGCGTCTGCGTGATCACGCGGTTTTTCTGTTTCAGCTCCCGCTGCATTTCGATGATCCGCTCTCCCGCCGTGATGCGCGCGCGCAATTCGCTGCCGTTGACCGGCTTGGTCAGGAAATCATCGGCGCCCGCGTCCAGACCCTCCGCCACATCGTTTTTTTCACTCTTGGAGGTCAGAAGGATGAAATACCCATAGCTGTCTGACGTTATCTCTCTGAATTTATTACAAAATTCGATGCCGGTCATCCCGGGCATGATCCAGTCACTGATGACAAGCTCAGGCCGGCGTTCGAGGCACACCGCGATCGCTTCGGCCCCGGATTCAGCCTCCACCACCTCATACCCCCACCGCGTGAGCGAACTGGACAGAATCTTGCGCTGCAACCGGCTGTCATCCACGACCAGGATGAGGCGCTTTCGCACCTTCTTCTGGTCTGGTCCCCCAGAGGGGTCAAAGTTCGGCAGTGCTGGCATCTTTATCCATGAAGCGGCGTGTGACGAGACCCAACTAACCGCCGAGCCTTAAGGACCGATGAAAGCTAAAATTTGAGGAAATTCGCCACTTCGATAAACCGAATTTTAGCACCTATTGCGTAGCTGAAATATGCTGAAAGGGGTGAAGACATGATAGATTGGGACCGCGTGGCCGCGCTCAGGGAAGAAGTCGGCCCCGAAGACTTTGACGAGGTTGTCGAACTTTTTCTTCAGGAGGTTGACGAAGAGATCGGCGCGCTCAACGGCAGCGCTCAGCAAGAGGGGCTGGCAGATAAGCTGCATTTTCTGAAAGGCAGCGCGCTCAGCCTCGGGTTTCGCGAATTTTCAAGCCTGTGCCAGACCGGCGAATCCGCCTTGACCGCAGATCCCGGGGCAGTGATCGACGTCGAGGGCCTGCAATCGAGCTACCAGACATCGCGCAGCACTTTCCTCGCCGATCTGCCGCAGCGCTTCGCAAGCTAAAGCAAACGATAGAACCGTTCCGGGCGGGCGTCCCCGAAACGGGTCAAGGAACGTTGGCGCAAGCGTTTCATCCCTTTGATCCAAGCATCATGATCTTTTGCGCGGGACCGGGCATATTCCGACACCTCTTCATGTGGCAAAACCATGAAGCTGTCCTCTTCCACCGCCTGCAAAACAGTCTGCGCCACCTCTTGGGTGGTCAGCAAGGTTTCGCTTGATCCGGCGTCCTTCTCTGTCAACCCGATCATCCCGGTTGCCACATATTGCGGGCACACAACCGATACGCCGACCCCGTCGGGACCATGCGTGATCGCCAGCGATTCCGCGAAACTGACCGCAGCATGTTTGGTCGCGGAATAGGCCGCGTCCCCGATCTGGTTCAGGAGCCCGGCGGCAGATGCCACGATGACAAAATGCACACCGCCCCGCGCCGTGAAGTCAGGCAAAAGCGCGCGCGCAGCAAAGACATGCGCCATCACGTTCACCGACCAGCAGCGCGCCCACTCCTCATTTGAAGCAGAAGCGGCCCCGTCCGGCTGATCGGACAAAACACCCGCGTTAGAGACATATATGTCAATCGGGCCGATCAATCGCCGGGCCTTTGCAATCGCCTGCCGGAGATTTGCCTCATCCGAGACATCGCAAAGCACCTGATGCGGATCACCTTTGTCGAGACCATCCAGATCAAAGATGCAAACTGTCGCTCCGGCGCGGGCAAACCCCTCTGCAAGCGCCTTGCCGATCCCGTTCGCGCCGCCCGTGACAATGACGTTCTTGCCGCGCAACTGCATCGGTCAGATCACGAATTGCGCAAGCGTTTCGTCATTCGTGATGTCGGTGTAGGTGAACCCGCCCTCATCAATACGCCGGAACATCGCGGGGAAGTTGCGCGGATCATCGGTTTCGATCCCGATCAGGACAGACCCGAAGTTCCGCGCCGATTTCTTCATGTACTCGAACCGCGTGATATTGTCGTTCGGGCCGAGCATTTGCAGGAAGTCCTTCAACGCCCCGGGTCTCTGCGGCAGCCGCAAGATGAAGTATTTCTTGAGGCCCGCATATCGCTGGGCGCGCTCCTTGACTTCCGGCAAACGCTCAAAGTCGAAATTCCCGCCCGATGTGACCGCGACAACCGTTTTACCCCGGATCCGCCCGCTGATCTCGCTCAAGGCTTCGACGGCCATGGCCCCTGCGGGCTCAAGAACGATGCCCTCGACATTCAGCATTTCCACGATGGTGCCGCAAATCCGGTCTTCCGACAGGTTGAGAATATCCTCCGGCGAAACGTCTCTAAGCCGGGCAAAGGTGCGTTCACCGATTCGGGCAACGGCGGCGCCATCGACGAAGTTGTCAATGGGCGAGACATCGACAGGTGTTCCTTCGGCCACCGCGGCGGCGAGGCTCATGGCCCCCGAGGGTTCGACAAAGGTATAGGTAACGTCACCCGCAAAATAGCTGCGCGCGCCAGCCGATAGGCCGCCCCCGCCCACAGGCAGGACAATCCGGTCAGGCGATTTGCCCAGTTGCTCAAGCACCTCCGAGGCGACAGAGGCCTGACCCTCGATCACGTCGTCGTCATCGAAGGGCGACAGAAAATGCCCATCGGCCCTGGCACAGAAGGCCTGTGCTTCGGCAAGGGTCTGGTCAAAATAGTCCCCGATCAGACGCACTTCCACATGATCGCCGCCAAACATCCGCGTCTTCATCACCTTCTGATCCGGCGTCGTGACGGGCATGAAGACGACGCCCTTGACCGCGAAATGCTTGCACATGAAGGCCATGCCCTGCGCATGATTGCCCGCACTGGCACAGACAAAGAGGCTGTGGCCCGGGATCACCTTGCGCATGGCATTGAACGCCCCGCGCAGCTTGTAGGAGCGCACCGGGCTCAGGTCTTCGCGTTTGAGCCAGATGTCCGCATCATACCGCGCGCTCAAAAGGTCATTGCGCATGAGGGGCGTCGCGGGGAAGACATCCCGCATGGCGGCAGTGGCGGTGTCAGCGCTGTTCCGGAAAGAATGGGTCATCCTGCTTCCCTGCCGCATCCCTTTAGGAAGGGCAAGGAATACATCGGTCTACCGTGTCAGGTCAGTTCCCGTTTTTCGATGTAAACGCCGTAAAGCATGGTCAGGATACTGACATTGATCATCGGCAGGACAAGGAAGGAGGCGAAAATGACGAAAAGCACAGCAAGCAACGGTATGAACGCAAGTAGCGCAAAGACCATTTGCACGACGAACTGAAACAGAATCGTCACGATCATCAGTACAATGAATGTCCAGCTCTCTCCCTTCGTCGCCGCCCAAGCCTCACCCAGACGGATCGGCTCTCCAATGGCTGCCGCCGGAAGAGTGACGGACAGACGATAGAACCACACCATAACGACCAGCAGGGCGACAAAGACCAGCAGGGCGACAAACATGATAGGCACACCGAGCGGCGGCATTGATTGCACAAAGGCCATCAAAACGAACATGACGGGAAACATGAACGCAATCGAAACCAGCGCCAGCAGCATGAACCGCCCGAGGTAGGCCAGGATTCTGTCAAACCGGAAGGGTGGCAGCAGCCGGTTGGGATATTCCTCCAGCAGGATGAACCTGTGCCAGGACACAGCAATCCAGAGCACGACGATGGCGAAGATGGCAATGGTCAGAAAAATGAAACCTACGCTGGGTTCATGCGCGATGACCCCGGCGGTCTCGTCAAAAACTTCTGCCGGAGGCCCAAAGATGAGAAACAGCGTTGCAACGCCAGCGGTCGCGATCAGCGCGGGCCCGATGGTGATCTGCAAGACCTGCTTGAAGTTCCCCAGCACCATGCGCACCGAATGCACGAAGATCGTCCAACCCAACACAACCCGATCTCCTCATGGCACTAGCAGTTAGCCTTGGAAGGGTATGATCGGAATATTAAGAGCGCGTCAATTCGCAAAACTTGCCCCGCTCGTGAAAAACCGTTAGGGCGCGTCCGGAACCAGGAAGGAAGCTCTCATGTCCGCGCCAAAAAAAGTTGTGCTCGCCTATTCCGGCGGTCTTGATACCTCGATCATCCTCAAGTGGCTGCAAACCGAATACGGCTGCGAGGTCGTGACCTTCACCGCAGACCTCGGTCAGGGGGAAGAACTGGAACCCGCCCGCAAAAAGGCCGAAATGATGGGCGCGACCGACATCTACATAGAAGACCTGCGCGAGGAATTCGTGCGTGATTTCGTCTTCCCGATGTTCCGTGCCAATGCAGTCTATGAAGGGCTCTACCTGCTGGGCACGTCCATTGCGCGACCTCTGATCTCCAAACGTCTGGTGGAGATTGCTGAGGAAACCGGTGCCGATGCGGTAGCCCATGGCGCCACGGGCAAGGGTAACGATCAGGTGCGGTTTGAACTGGCCGCCTATGCGCTCAACCCGGAGATCAAGGTTATCTCCCCCTGGCGCGAATGGGACCTGTCCAGCCGGACGAAACTGATTGATTTTGCAGAGAAAAACCAAATTCCCATCGCCAAGGACAAACGCGGGGAGGCACCGTTCTCCGTTGATGCCAACCTCTTGCACACCTCCTCCGAGGGCAAGGTTCTGGAAGACCCCGCCGTGGATGCGCCTGATTATGTCTACCAGCGCACGGTAAACCCCGAAGACGCGCCTGATACGCCCGAATATGTGGAAATCGGGTTTGAGAAAGGCGATGCGGTCAGCATCAACGGCGAGGCGATGTCACCCGCGACGATCCTGACCAGGCTGAACGAACTGGGTGGCAAGCATGGCTGCGGGCGGCTCGATCTGGTGGAGGGACGTTTTGTCGGGATGAAATCCCGCGGCATCTATGAAACGCCCGGCGGCACCTTGCTGCTGGAGGCGCACCGCGCGATCGAATCCATCACGCTCGACCGAGGCGCCATGCACCTCAAGGATGAGCTGATGCCGCGTTATGCCGAACTCATCTACAATGGCTTCTGGTACAGCCCCGAACGCACGATGCTGCAAGCAGCCATCGACGCAAGCCAGGCCCATGTGACGGGCGCCGTCCGGCTCAAGCTCTACAAGGGCCACGTGCGCACTGTCGGGCGTTGGTCGGACCATTCGCTCTATTCCGAAGCGCATGTCACCTTCGAGGACGATGCAGGTGCCTACGATCAGAAGGACGCCGCCGGATTTATCCAGCTGAACGCCCTGCGCCTGAAACTGCTCGCCGCCCGGGACCGTCGCCTGAAAGGCTAGCGCAACGCAACGGCGCGCATGTTCTCATAATGCGGCAAAGCGTCGGCCAGGACGCCGCGATGCCGGGCGTCTACCTCCGGCAGGGGGCCTTCCGCCCCGGCAAACCCTGTGCTGCGATGCACCGCGCCATACCAATGCGCCGCCCAGGTGCCATCTTCGGCGCGCGGCCCTGCGGGCCAGTGCAACATCGCGGGGTCAAAGGGCAGATCAATCGCGGCGCAGAGACTGCGCAGCATTTTCTCCGGGTCTTGGCGGATGTCGAAACTGTCGATCACCACGCCGCCCAACTGGTCGTAAAGCGCGGTCTGCTGGGCAAAGCCGATCTGGTCGAGTGTCAGGTCATCCCACTTGGCCGAATAGCTCGCGATGACACGGGCGGGGTGGCGGATCAGGTGGACGTTGATGCAGTCCTGCGCCCAGTCGAGCGGGAAGCCATCCACCATGTGGTGGGGCATGTGCTTCATGTAGAGATGCGGGGTCTCCTGCGGCGCAAGGCAGCCATTGGCCACGGCGCGCGGGTCCGTTTCATGGGCGGCCAGGATTTCATCCCGCATCGGGTGATCGACACCTGTGGCACTCAGGTAAGGCGCATAGAACGGCTCATCCATCACCGCACAGTCATCCCGTGCGCCAAAACTGTACATCATCGCCGTCGACAGATTACGCGGCCCCGACCACATCGCTATGCGCACCTCAGCACTCCTTTTCCGCTTTGTTTCACGGGACGATTCATCGCCCCCGCCCTTTGTTTCGACGCACGCTACGCAGGCGGCGGCGGCGTGCCAAGCCGTAAACTGTATTCACCACCGTGTGAGATGCAGGCCCCGCCAATTGCGACAACCCGAAGACTGCGGCATCCTTGGAAAAAAGGAGGCACAGATGACTCGTTTTTCGACCCTCAAATCCATCGCCCTCGCCGGGATGATCGCAGTTGGGCTTTGCACCCAGGTCAAAGAGGCCAAGGCGGCTGATCTTGAAACAATCACCGTCGCGGGCGGCTGCTTCTGGTGCGTGGAAGCGGATTTCGAACGGGTGACCGGTGTCAAGGAAGCGGCATCGGGCTTTACCGGCGGCACCGTGGCCAACCCCAGCTACAAGCAGGTGACAGGCGGCGGTACAGGACACTTCGAGGCGGTCCAGATCACCTTTGATCCGTCCGTCGTCAGCCGTGATACGCTTTATGCGATGTTCTTCCGCTCCGTTGACCCGACAGATGCGGGCGGGCAGTTCTGTGATCGCGGGGACAGCTACCGCACCGCCATCTTCACAAGCTCCGTCGCGCAGGCAAATGCCGCCAAGGCAGCAAAGGCCGAGGCGCAGGCGGCCTTGGGCGCAACCGTTGTCACACCGATCCTTGCGGCATCAGCGTTCTACCCCGCAGAGGACTACCATCAGGACTATTACAAAGGCACCAAGCTGGTGATCACGCGCTTTGGCCCGAAACGGCAGGCTTCCGCCTACAAGGCCTATCGCGAGGCCTGTGGCCGTGATGCACGGGTCAAGGAACTCTGGGGCGCCGCAGCGCCCTTTGCGGGCGGTTAACCAAGGCGCTGATCTTCAAGCTCCTTGAGGTCGGGGATCACATCAGCAGTGCCCAGCCGCGTGACCATCAGTGCCGCTGCCCGTGTCGCCAGATCAATCGCCTGCGGCATCGGCATGCCACGGTCCAGCCCCGCTATCAGATACCCGGTGAAGGTGTCCCCTGCGCCGGTGGTATCAACCGCGTCAACCTTGATCGCGGCAAAATCCTGCGCCTCCGCCCCTTTTCTCAGCCAGCGACAGCCTTTGGCCCCAAGGGTGACAACCACGTCGGCTACGGCCAAATCACCAAGGTCTGATCGTGTTTCGCGGGCCAGTTGTTCGGCCTCTACCTCGTTCAGGACCAGCAGGTCCAGATTCTCCAACACCGCACTCACCGCAGCAGGCTCGAACGGGGCGGCGGCATAGGCGATACGCAGCCCCAGCGCCTTGGCGGTTTTCACCGCCTGAGCCTGCCCGTTGGTTTCGTTCTGGGTGACAAAGATGTCCCCGGCCGAGGCTTCCGACAGCGCCGCTCCGATCATCTTGTCGGAAATCGCGTGGTTTGCGCCCGAAAAAACAACGATGGTGTTTTCGCCGGTGGGGTCAACGCAGATATTGGCGTGGCCGGTGGGCACCTGCACCTCTGCGATGTGCCGCGTGTCGACGCCATATTCCAAAAGCCGCCCAACCGCCCAGCGCCCGTCTGATCCCACGGCCCCGATATGCACAACCCGCGCCGCGGCCCGGGCGGCTGCCACGGACATATTCGCGCCTTTACCGCCGAGGCCCTGCGTCAGCGCCGTCGCGGCCAGCGTTTCGCCCGGTGCAACATGGTGCGACACCCCGTAGACGTTATCGGCGTTGATGGACCCGAGGTTGTAGACGGTCATCAGCCCACCCGGCAGGCCGCCAGAACGGCCATGTTCAGGATGTCATTGGCGGTCGATACGCTCGAACAAATCTGGATTGATCCATCAACACCGGACAGGATTGGCCCGATCACGGTTGCCCCTGCCATTTCCTGCATCAGCTTGACCGAGATGCTGGCGGAATGGCGCGCGGGCACCACAAGGATGTTCGCCGGTCCGGTCAGCCGTGAGAACGGGTAATTGGCCTGCGCGCTTGCGTTGAGCGCCACATCGACGGTCATTTCGCCTTCGTACTCAAAATCCACACCGCGCGCGTCCAGCACATCGGGCGCGCGGGCCATCTTGATCGCGCGTTCCGAGAGAGGATACCCGAAGGTCGAAAAGCTCACGAAGGCGACGCGCGGCTCCAGCCCCATGTTTTTCGCGACACTTGCCGCCTGCTCCGCGATATTGGCAAGGTCTTCCTCATCCGGCCATTCATGCACAAGCGTATCCGTGATGAAGACGATGCGGCCCTTGTGCAACAGCGCGGTGATCCCGGCAGCCTTGTCATGTTTCGACGCATCAAACACATGGTTGATACGGTCGAGGATGTGCGCTGACTTGCGCGTGGCCCCGGTGACGAGGCCTTCGCCGTGGCCGTGGGCCAGCATCAGTGCCGCAAAGACATGCCGGTCGCGGGCGGCCAGACGGTGCACATCCTGCACGTCAAAGCCGCTTCGATTGAGCCGGTTGTAGAGGAATTCCTTGTAGGTTTCGAGATGCGAGGTATTGGCCGCGTTCACCACCTCGATTTCGCGGTGCGCACCGGTCAGTCCCGCCTTTTCCAGCCGCTCTTTCACATCATCGAGACGCCCCACAACCAGCGATTTTCCAAACCCGGCGCGCTGGTACATCACGGCAGCGCGCAGAACACGCGGGTCGTCGCCTTCGGCGAAGATCATCCGGGCCTGATTGGCGCGCGCCCGGGCGTTGATCCCGCGCAGGATGCTCGCGGTCGGGTCCATACGGGTCTTGAGCGACAGCTCATAGGCCTCCATGTCGATGATCGGACGGCGGGCCGCACCGGTATCCATGCCGGCCTTCGCAACCGCAGGCGGAACGCGGTAGATCAGGCGCGGATCAAACGGCGTCGGAATGATGTAGTCCCGCCCGAAGGACAGGTTCTTGCCATAGGCCAGCGCCACCTCGTCGGGCACATCCTCCCGGGCGAGGTTTGCCAGGGCATGGGCACAGGCGATCTTCATCTCGTCATTGATGGCGCGGGCATGGATATCGAGCGCCCCGCGAAAGAGGTAAGGAAACCCCAGAACGTTGTTGACCTGATTGGGGTAGTCGCTGCGCCCGGTCGCGACGATGGCATCGGGGCGCACGCTATGCGCCTCTTCGGGCGTGATCTCAGGGTCCGGGTTGGCCATGGCGAAAATAACCGGGTTTTCCGCCATGCTGAGAACCATCTCTTCGGTCACTGCGCCTTTGACGGAGACACCGAGGAACACATCCGCGCCTTTCATTGCGTCTTCCAGCGTGCGGGCCTCGGTCATCACCGCATGGCCGGATTTCCACTGGTTCATGCCTTCGGTGCGGCCCTGGTAGATCACACCCTTGGTGTCGCACATGATGCAGTTCTGGTGCCGCGCGCCCATCGCCTTGAGCAGTTCCAGACAGGCAATGCCCGCCGCCCCCGCGCCGTTCAGGACGATCTTCACATCCTCGATCTTCTTGTCCGACAGGTGCAACGCGTTGATGAGCCCCGCCGCACAGATCACCGCCGTGCCGTGCTGGTCGTCATGAAAGACGGGAATGTCCATCTCTTCCTTGAGCCGCTGCTCGATGATGAAACACTCGGGCGCCTTGATATCTTCGAGGTTGATCCCGCCAAAGGTCGGACCCATCAGCTTGACCGCATCGACAAAGGCGTCGGTATCTTCGGTATCAAGCTCGATGTCGATGCTGTTCACATCCGCGAACCGCTTGAAGAGAACCGCCTTGCCTTCCATCACCGGCTTGGAGGCCAGCGCACCAAGATTGCCAAGCCCCAGAACCGCCGTGCCGTTGGAAATCACCGCCACAAGGTTGCCCTTGTTGGTGTAGTCGTAGGCGGTCTCGGGGTTCTCGGAAATCGCTTCGCAGGGGACAGCAACACCGGGCGAATAGGCAAGGCTCAGGTCACGTTGCGTGGTCATCGGGACGGTTGCCGTCACTTCGAACTTGCCCGGCTGAGGTTCCAGATGGAAAGCGAGCGCCTCCTCGGCGGTCACACGGTTCTTTGACATCAGCGGCTCCCCCATTCCTGACGGTCTACGCTTATCGGATGCCGCAGGGAGCCTCAACATGTCAGTTCTGCAAATCCGTAGGCCCGCCCGGCCAGCACCACTTTTCGCCTTTCCGGCCCAGCGCTGCATTTGTAAGGTCGCCCCAGTGTTCTGAGGGGGACCCATGGGTGCAGTGACGCCAATGATGGCGCAATATCTCGACCTGAAAGCCGACTATGCGGACGCGCTGCTGTTCTACCGCATGGGCGACTTTTACGAGATGTTCTTCGACGATGCGGTGGCCGCCGCCGAGGCGCTGGACATTGCGCTGACCAAACGCGGCAAACACGATGGCGCGGACATTCCGATGTGCGGTGTCCCGGTGCATTCTGCCGAAGGGTATTTGCTGACGCTCATTCGCAAGGGGTTCCGGGTGGCCGTCTGCGAGCAGATGGAAAGCCCGGCAGAGGCGAAAAAGCGCGGCTCGAAATCCGTGGTCAAACGTGACGTGGTGCGGCTGGTGACGCCCGGCACCCTGACCGAAGAGGCGCTGCTGGAAGCACGCCGCAACAATTACCTCGCGGCCTTTGCGCAGGTGCGGGATACGCAGGCGCTGGCCTGGGTCGATATCTCTACCGGGGCCTTCAGCGTGATGCCTCTGGCCAGCGTCAAGCTTGGCCCGGAACTGGCACGGCTTGCACCCTCCGAGCTGATCTGCTCGGAAAGCGCCGAGGCGGGTTTGCGCGAAACGGCAGAGGATTTCGGCATTGCCCTGACGGGACTCTCGCGGGCGTCGTTCGACAGCACCGCCGGAGAGGCGCGCATCTGCGCATTGTTCGGGGTCGAAACGCTGGACGCTTACGGCAGTTTCACCCGCGCCGAAGTCTCTGCCATGGGCGGGATCATCCAGTATCTCGACATCACGCAAAAGGGCAAGCTGCCCCTCTTGCGCCCGCCGCAAAAGGAAAGCGAAACGCGCACGGTGCAGATTGATGCCGCGACCCGGCGCAATCTTGAACTGACCGAAGCGCTGTCGGGTGGGCGGCAAGGGTCGCTGCTGTCAGTGGTGGATCGCAGTGTGACCGCCGGGGGCGCGCGGCTCCTGGCGCAACGACTGGCAAGCCCCTCCCGCGACCTCGACAAGATCAGCCAGCGCCTTGATGCGGTGGCCTTTGCGCATGAAAACAGCGACCAGCGCCATGGCCTGCGCGATCAACTGAGAAAAGTGCCGGATCTGGACAGGGCCCTGTCCCGCCTCTCGCTGGACCGGGGCGGGCCTCGGGATCTGGCGGCGATCCGCAATGGGCTCACCCAAGCCGCCCTGTTGCACGAAAAGCTTGCGCCCCAGTCGCTGCCCTCCTTGCTGGCCGATGCGGCTGGAGACCTTGCAGGCCACGATGCGCTGATCGACCGTCTGGACGCTGCCCTGATTGCCGAGCCGCCGCTTCTGGCGCGGGACGGCGGATTCATCGCGGATGGCCATGATGCGGAGCTTGATGAGGCGCGGAGCCTGCGCGATCAGGGCCGGGGCATCATCGCCCAGATGCAGCAGGAATTCGTCTCTGTTACGGGGATTTCGTCTCTCAAGATCAAGCACAACAACGTGCTTGGCTACTTCATCGAAACCACGGCCACCCATGCGGAGAAGATGCTCTCACCGCCCCTGTCCGAGACTTTCATCCACCGTCAGACAACCGCCAATCAGGTGCGTTTCACGACCGTGGAGCTTTCGGAACTGGAAACCAAAATCCTCAATGCGGGCGCCCGGGCGCTGGAGATCGAGAAGCGGCTCTTTGAAACCCTGCGCGCTGACATCCTGGCCCATGCAGGTGAAGTCGCACAATGTGCCGCCGCACTGGCAGAGCTTGACCTGACCACGGCGCTTGCAGAACTGGCCGCGAATGAAGACTGGTGCCGCCCGCAGGTAGACCGCTCCCGCGATTTTGCCATTGAAGGCGGGCGCCACCCGGTGGTCGAACACGCGCTGCGCACGCAGTCGGGCGCGCCCTTCATCGCCAATGACTGCGATCTGAGCGCTGAAGGTGATGCCGCCCGGATCTACCTGCTCACCGGGCCGAACATGGCGGGCAAGTCAACCTATCTTCGGCAAAACGCCATCATCGCCCTGCTCGCCCAGATGGGGAGCTTCGTACCCGCGCAATCGGCCCGGATTGGCCTTATCAGCCAGTTGTTCAGCCGGGTCGGCGCCTCGGACGATCTGGCGCGCGGGCGCTCGACGTTCATGGTGGAAATGGTCGAGACGGCAGCCATCCTCAATCAGGCGGATGACCGCGCGCTGGTGATCCTGGATGAGATCGGCCGGGGGACCGCGACCTATGATGGCCTGTCGATTGCCTGGGCCACGCTGGAACACCTGCACGACGTGAACAAAAGCCGCGCGCTCTTTGCCACGCATTACCACGAGATGACCGCGCTGGCCGGTAAACTGGAAGGTGTCGAGAACGCAACGGTCACCGTGAAGGAATGGGAAGGCGAGGTGATCTTCCTGCACGAGGTGCGCAAGGGTGCGGCGGACCGGTCTTATGGCGTGCAGGTCGCGCAACTTGCCGGGCTGCCCGCTGCCGTGATTGCGCGAGCGCGCGTGGTGCTCGACGCGCTGGAGAAAGGCGAACGCGAAGGCGGGGCAACCCAGAAAACCCTGATCGACGATCTGCCCTTGTTTGCGGCAACGCCCGCGCCGCCGCCACAACCCGCAAGGACATCGCAGGTCGAAGACGCATTGGCCGGCATCCACCCCGATGAGCTCACGCCGAAAGAGGCGCTTGATCTGCTCTACAAACTGAAAGAGGCGGCCAGATCCTGACCGCCTCCTCACGTCCGAAAATGTGACGTCAGCTTGCAGGTGTCGATGACACACCAACCTGCGCAGGCCGCAACAAGCGGTCGTGCAGCATGAAACCTTCCGCCGCAACCTGGATGATGTCGCCCGCCTTGGTGCCGGGTACAGGTGCCTCGAACATGGCCTGATGCTGCTGCGGGTCGAAAGGATCGCCGACCTCGGGCGCGATGATCTCGATCCCGTGTTTCTTGAACACGCTGAGCAATTCGCGCATCGTCAGTTCGATGCCTTCGATCAGGCCGCTGTTGGCCTCTTTCTGCTCGTCGGTGACGGTTTCCAGCGCGCGTTTCATGTTGTCATAGACGGGCAGCATATCGCGCGAGAGTTTCGAGCCGCCGTAGTTTTCGGCTTCCCTGCGATCCCGTTCGGACCGTTTGCGCGCGTTTTCCGCATCCGCCAGCGCCCGCATGAAGCGGTCTTTCAGCTCATCCCGTTCCGCGCGGAGCTGGTCAATCTCCAGCGCTTCGTCATCAATCTCTTCCATCTCCTCGGCGAAAGCTTCAGCCTCCGCATCTTCGATATCGTCGAGGAATTCTTCGTTCTTAGGCTCTGCCATCTTAACCCTCTAGCTCCGGTCGGACACCAGCTTGCCAACCAGTTGCGCCGTATAGTTCACAATCGGAACAATCCGGCCGTAATTCAGTCGCGTCGGACCAATGACACCAACAGCACCAATGATCTTTCGATCAGCGTTCATATATGGGGAAACCACCAGAGAGGAACCCGAAAGTGAAAAAAGTTTGTTCTCAGAACCAATAAAAATGCGCACACCCTCGCCTTCCTCGGCCAGTTCGAGGAATTCGGCGATGTCACGCTTGCGTTCGAGGTCGTCAAAGAGCTGGCGGATGCGCTCCAGATTCTCTCCTTCGCCCTCCTCGTTGAGCAGATTCGAGCGCCCCCGGACGATCAGCCTTTCAAATTGATCGCCCTGCCCTTCCCAGACGGCCAGCCCGCTTTTGACAAGGTCCTGCGCCAGCAAGTCGATTTCCTGACGACGCGCCGCGATTTCCCGGCGAATCGAACCGTGCAATTCGCTCAACGTCTTGCCTTCGATCAGGGCATTCAGGAAATTCGCAGCCTCCCGCATTGAACTGGGTGTCTGGCCCGGCGGCGGCGTGAAAAGCCGGTTCTCCACATGGCCATCGGCAAAGACAAGCACCACAAGGGCGCGGTCGGGCGACAGGGACACGAATTCGATGTGCTTGATCGGGGCTTCGTGTTTCGGGGTCATCACAAGCGACGCCCCTTGCGTCACCCCCGATAAGGCAGAGCCAACACGGTCAAGAATGCCACTCACATCCTCGGAATTCGACGCCATCGTGGCGTCGATCTTTTCCCGGTCGAGGTCATCGGGGTCGCCAATCTCCAACAGCCCATCGACGAACATGCGCAACCCCTGCTGCGTCGGGACCCGCCCTGCGCTTACATGCGGGCTGTCGAGCAGACCCAGGAACTCCAGATCCTGCATGACGTTGCGAATCGTGGCAGCGCTCACCTTTTCACTGAAATCACGCGTGAGGGTCCGGGAGCCCACGGGAAGGCCATCCTGCAAATAGCCTTCGACCACCCGGCGAAACACCTCGCGCGAGCGTTCGTTCATTTCACCCAATATGTTCGGCACGTCGTTCATATCAGCTTCCTACACCGCATGGCATAAAAGCATAAACATCACGGATTTCAATCGGGGTTGCATCCTTCCCGTCTCGCCTTGTATCGACATCACGCACAGAGCAAAGGATAGAACATGCGCCCTTCCGGTCGAGAACTGAACGAAATGCGAACTGTTTCCATTGAAACAGGGTTCACGAAACATGCCGAGGGCTCGGCGCTGATCAGGATGGGCGACACCCATGTGCTCTGCACCGCGACCATTGAGGACCGCGTGCCGCCCTTTATCAAAGGGTCCGGGCTGGGCTGGGTGACAGCGGAATACGGCATGCTGCCCCGCGCGACGAACACCCGCATGCGCCGCGAAGCCTCTGCCGGAAAACAGGGCGGGCGGACGGTCGAGATTCAACGGCTGATCGGGCGGTCCCTGCGCGCAGGCGTGGATCGCGTTGCTCTTGGTGAACGGCAGATCACGGTCGACTGCGACGTGTTGCAGGCCGATGGCGGCACCCGCTGCGCCTCGATCACCGGGGGGTGGGTCGCGCTGCGCCTTGCGGTGAACAAGTTGATGAAGGCAGGCGATGTGATCTCTGACCCGCTGGTGGACCCGGTTGCAGCGATCAGCTGCGGCATCTACGCAGGCCAGCCGGTGCTTGATCTCGACTACCCCGAGGATTCAGAGGCAGGCGTGGATGGCAACTTCATCATGACCGGCAGCAAGCAGCTGATCGAAGTGCAGATGAGCGCCGAGGGCGCGACCTTCTCGCGCGATCAGATGAACGCGCTGATGGACCTTGCGGAAAAAGGCGTGTCCGAACTCACCGCTGCACAGAAAGCTGCCACCGCATGACCCGACGGTTCGATGGCTCCCGTATCCTGATCGCCACCCACAACGCGGGGAAGCTGGACGAAATGCGCCAGTTGTTCGCCCCGCACGGGGTCGAGGTCGTGGGCGCTGCCGAGATGAACCTTGCCGAACCGGAAGAGACCGAAGACACGTTTGTGGGCAACGCCCGGATCAAGGCCCGCGCCGCGGTGGAGGCGACCGGCCTGCCCGCGCTGGCGGATGATTCCGGGATCGAGGTTGAGGCGCTGAATGATGCGCCGGGGGTTGTGACGGCGGATTGGGCGGAAACCCCCGACGGGCGCGACTTTGTCATGGCGATGACCAAGACCCATGACATGCTCGAAGCCATCGACGCCCCCCACCCGCGCCGCGCCCGCTTTCGGGCGACGCTGGTGCTGGCCTGGCCCGACGGGCACGAGGAGATCTTTGACGGGCGCGTCAATGGCACGCTGGTCTGGCCGATCCGGGGTGAGGTTGGCCACGGCTATGATCCGATGTTTCAACCAGACGGCCATGACATCACCTTTGCCGAGATGGACCCCGCCGAGAAAAACCGCATCAGCCACCGCGCGGATGCCTTTGCGAAGCTGATCGCGGGCTGCTTTGGCTGAGGATTGGGAACAGGGCGGCTTCGGGCTTTATATCCACTGGCCGTTCTGCGAGGCAAAATGCCCCTATTGCGACTTCAACAGCCATGTCTCGCGCAGCATAGACCAGACCGCCTGGCGCAACGCTTATCTCGCCGAACTCACCCGGTCGGCGGCTGAGACAGAGGGGCGGGTCTTACGCTCCGTGTTCTTTGGCGGCGGCACCCCCAGCCTGATGGACCCGGATACCGTTGCCGCCATCATCGAGACGATCCGACGCCTCTGGCCCGTGGCCAATGATCTGGAGATCACGCTGGAGGCCAACCCCGGCTCGGTAGAGGCAGGGCGTTTCGCCGCCTATCGCGCGGGAGGCGTGAACCGCATCTCCATGGGGGTGCAGGCGCTCAACGATACGGACTTGCGGCGGCTGGGCCGAATCCATACCGCCGCAGAGGCGATGACGGCCTTCGACATTGCGCGCCGTACCTTTGATCGTGTCAGTTTCGATCTGATCTATGCCCGGCAAGGTCAGAGCCTGCGGGACTGGGAAGCGGAGTTGCGACGCGCGCTTGACCTGGCGGTGGATCACCTGTCGCTCTATCAACTGACCATCGAAGACGGCACGGCCTTTGGCGATCGCTACAAGGCCGGGAAACTGCGCGACCTGCCGGATGAGGACCTGAGCGCGGATCTCTATGCGCTGACGCAGGACATGTGCGGGGGTGCCGGAATGCCCGCCTACGAGGTCTCAAACCACGCGCGGGACGGTGCACAATCCCGGCATAATCTGATCTATTGGCGGTATGGTGATTACCTTGGCATTGGCCCCGGTGCCCATGGGCGTCTGACACGCGACGGCACGCGGTGGGCAACAGAGTGCTATTCCAACCCCGGCAAATGGCTCGACGCTGTTGAAACGGCAGCATGTGAAAAACCCCGGTCAGCCCTGTCGCGCAGCGCGCAGGCGCAGGAGATGCTGCTGATGGGCCTGCGCCTGAAAGAAGGCATCAGCCTGCAACGTTACGCAGCCTTGCGCGGCAGGCCCCTTGACCCGATTGCCGTCGACGAATTACAGGACATCGGCATGGTCAAGCTGGCAAAGGATAGATTAATCGTTTCAGATCAAGGGTTTATGATCCTAAACGCGGTCATCGCCAGACTGCTGACCGATTAACGCCCGCTCAATAGGCGACAAAGCTCATCCAGCTCTTCGAGGCTCTTGTAGGTCAGTGTCATCTGGCCTCCCTCTTGCCCCGGTTTGTGATTGATCGCCACCCTCATGCCCAGCGTGGCCGAAAGATCGCCCTCCAGCGCTTTGGTATCCGCGTCTTTCTCCGGGCTGGTGCGCTGCCTGGGGGTCTCTGTCCCCTGACCCGGGCGCTCTTTCTTGACCAGCGCCTCCGCCGCGCGCACCGAAAGCGCGCCCTTGATGATCTGCTGCGCGAGTTTGAGCGGATCTTCCGCCGGGATCAGCGCCCGTGCGTGCCCCGCGCTCAGTGTCCCCTGCCGGACCATCTCCAGCACCGCGTCCGGCAGATGCAGCAGACGCAAAAGGTTCGCGATATGGCTGCGGCTCTTGCCAAGCGCTTCGGCCATTTTCTCCTGTGTGTGGCCAAACCTGTCCATCAGCTGGCGATACCCTGCCGCCTCTTCGATCGGGTTCAGGTCCGCGCGCTGGATGTTTTCGATAATCGCGACTTCCAGCACTTCGACATCGGTGAACTCCCGGACCACCACGGGCAACTCATGCAGCTGCGCCCGCTGTGCGGCGCGCCAGCGGCGTTCGCCCGCGACAATCTCGAAGGCGGCATCGCCCACCTGTCGCACAATCAGCGGCTGGATCACGCCCTTTTCCCGGATCGAAGCGGTCAGGTCATCCAAATCACCATCCGCAAACCGTTTACGCGGCTGATCCGGGTTTGGGGCGATCTGCTCAATGGGTAGGGTCCGTTCCGCAGCAGCGGGGCCTGCGCTGACGACTGCTTCGGTCTCGGCCACATCGGACATCAAGGCGGACAGCCCGCGCCCCAATCCTCTCTTGCGATCAATGCCTGCCATCACTGCCCCCTCAAGCGACCTTCACTCTGTTCTTTTCTAGCACTTCCTGCGCCAGCGCGCGATAGGCCTGCGCCCCCTTTGACATGGTATCATAGCTCAAAACCGGCATAGCGAAGGACGGCGCTTCGCTGAGCCGTACATTGCGCGGCACTTTTGTCCGAAACACCATGTCGCCCAGGTTTTCGCGCGCATCCTGTTCGACCTGCAAGCTCAAGTTGTTGCGTCTGTCATACATGGTCAACACAATACCTTCGATCCGCAGGTCCTTGTTGCCGGTCTGACGCACCTCGCGAATGGTCAGCATCAACTGCGAAAGACCCTCCAGCGCAAAGAACTCGCTTTGCAGTGGCACCAGCACGGAATGGGAAGCAATCATCGCGTTTACTGTCAGCAGGTTCAGCGAAGGCGGGCAGTCGATCAGGATGTAATCCAACTCAAACGCGGCGATCTGCGGCTGGCGCAGCGCGTTATGCAGCAAGAAGCTGCGTTTTTCGTTGGACATCAACTCCAGGTCGGCCGAGCTCAGATCAACCGTTGCCGGGACGATCATCAGGCCGGGCATCATGGTTGGCAGAATGACCGATTTCAGATCGGCTTCCCCCAGGAGCAGATCGTAGGTGGTAAAATCCCGATCGTCCGCGTCGATCCCGAGCCCGGTTGACGCGTTGCCCTGCGGGTCAAGATCCACCACCAGAACACGCGCGCCCGCCTCGGCCAGCGCCGCCGCGAGGTTGATCGAGGTCGTCGTCTTGCCAACCCCGCCTTTCTGATTGGCAACGGCAATGATCTTGGGGCCGGAGGGGCGCGACAGGTCAGACACGCATGATTTCCTTTATTTCTAGTATGGCTGCTGCTTCATTTGTTTTGCTGCGGTGCGCGTTGAGGCTGAAGGACCACGAGTCGCGCGCGCTTTGGACCTCTTTCTCCCATGTTTCGCCTTTGAGAAAAAGCGCTGTTCCACCCGGATGCAGGTGCCGCTCGGCAAAAGTCAGCAAACCGGTCAGATCGGTCAGCGCCCGCGCCGACAGCACATCGGCATTCAGGGGGGACACCGCTTCGACCCGTTGGGTCAGAACTCTGGCATTCAAGCCAAGCTCTCGAACGGCCGTTCGAAGAAAAGCGCCTTTGCGTTTGTCACTCTCGACCATCGTGACACACCGTTCCGGTAAACTGTGTTTTGCATGGATCGCAACGACCAGCGCCGGGAGGCCCCCACCGCTACCGATATCCACCCAATTCTCAGCGTCTTTCGAAAAATCAACAAGTTGTGCCGAGTCCAATATATGGCGATCCCATACAGCTTCAATACTAGATTTGGAGATCAGATTGATCTTTGGAGTCCACTTGAGCAACAAATCCTGAAACCGTCTGAGGTCTTCCATTGTTTCACGTGAAACACTTTCGCCAGAATTCTGGGATCTCATCACGCGGTTTTCTTCTTTTGAAGCTGGCGAACTCTCGAAAGGATCAGCGTCAAGGCAGCCGGGGTCATCCCGTCTATGCGGCTCATCTGTGCCAGACTTGACGGTCGAATGGCGCTCAGTTTTGACGTCAACTCGTTCGATAGTCCGTCCAATCCTTCATAGTCAAAATCTGCGGGGATTCTCTGAGCCTCATCCTTTTGCAGTAACTCGATATCTTTCTGCTGGCGCGCGATATAATTTGCATAGAGCGCTTCACGCTCCATTTGTTCGCGTGTTTCTTCCGAAAGCGCCGCAAATGACGAATCCAGGCGACCGACCTCCAGAAAAGAGACGCCCGGGAAGGCCAGTAATTGCATGGCGGTCCGGCGGGTTCCATCCTGGTTGATGCGAATTCCGACCTCTGCAGCCTGGGATGGTGTGTAGGACTGAGACGTCAGAAGGTCCCGAGCTTTGTCCAGCTGTTCACTCTTCCGAAGATACGCCTTTCTCCGGACATCGCCAACGCAGCCAAGGGCGATCCCCTTCGGCGTCAGCCGCTGATCGGCGTTGTCTGCCCGGAGTGAAAGCCGAAACTCCGCGCGAGAGGTGAACATTCTGTAGGGCTCTGTCACCCCTCGGGTCGTCAGATCATCGATCATCACGCCGATGTAGCTCTCTGATCGAGAGAATGTAACAGGGCTCCGGCCCCGCGCCTCACTGGCAGCATTCAGCCCTGCGACCAGGCCTTGCGCTGCCGCCTCCTCATATCCTGTGGTGCCGTTGATCTGACCCGCAAGATATAGACCGGGTACATTCCGAACCGCCAGCTTATCGTCCAAGGCCCGCGGATCTACATAGTCATATTCAATGGCGTATCCAGGTTGAAGAATCTCAGCGTTCTCAAGACCGAAAATCGAACGCACGTAGTCAAGCTGCACATCCTCCGGCAAAGACGTGGAAATCCCGTTCGGGTAAACGGTATCCGTGGTCAGACCCTCGGGCTCAAGGAAGATTTGATGAGACTCCTTATCCGCAAACCGAACGATCTTGTCTTCGATCGAAGGACAATACCGTGGACCTACTCCGTCGATATGCCCACCATACATTGCGGATCGTTCCAGATTTTTCCGAATAATATCATGGGTTTTCTCGTTCGTATGCGTGATTCCGCAGGAAATCTGCCGCGCGCTCACGCCATTCGACAAGAAGGAGAACATCGTTGGGTCCTCATCCCCCGGCTGCTCCTGCAAATCGTCCCATCGGATCGTTTTTCCGTCCAACCGCGGTGGTGTGCCGGTCTTCAAACGACCCATCGGCAAGTCAAAACTGTCTATGCGGTCAGCAAGCCGGATCGAGGCTTTATCCCCCATACGCCCGCCGGAACGGGACACATCTCCGATATGAATGACACCACGCAGGAACGTACCCGTGGTCAGCACAACTGCCCTTGCGCCAATTTCCGAGCCGTCCTGTAAAATGACACCGCTCACGCGATTTTCTGTCATTTTGAAGTCAACCGCTTCGCCAACGACAATATCCATATTTTGTTGCTGAACTGTCGCCGCCAACATCTCCTTGTGGTAGATGGCACGGTCCGACTGCGCGCGCGGGCCCTGCACGGCCGGTCCTTTTCGCCGATTCAACAGCCGAAATTGAATACCCGCCAGATCAGCGATACGCCCCATCACACCATCAAGCGCGTCGATTTCACGAACCAGATGCCCTTTCCCCAACCCGCCGATCGCTGGGTTACATGACATGACGCCAATCCCGCTTTCGGACAGCGTAATCAAACCCGTTTTCGCACCCATCCGCGCGGCAGCATGCGCCGCCTCTATCCCCGCATGACCGCCCCCAATCACCAAAACGTCAAAATGTTTCACGTGAAACACTCCATTATTTGCCCAGGCAAAAGCTGGAGAATATCTCATCCAGCAGGTTTTCCACATCCACCCGCCCTACCAGCGCCTCAAGCGCTCGAATCGCGGATCGAAGTTCCTCTGAAGCTATATCATAGTATTCCGGACCCCGCGCCAGCACCTCTTGCGCTGCATCAAGCTCCTTCGACGCCCGATCCAGCGCAATCCGATGCCGTTCGTGCGTCGCAAGGCCCGCCTGTTCCGCGCGAGACGACAAAACCTCTTGGATTCTCTCAATCAACTCCTGAACGCCAGCGCCCGTTTTTCCGGAAATACCGCCCTTCACATCCGACCGCAAATCCGCCTTTGGAATCAATTGGATATCGTCGGATCCCGGGCGCAGAATCAGTTCTTCACCATCATCTGCCAGAAAGACCCGCAAGTCTGCCTGTTTCGCTCGGTCCATGGCCCGTTCAATGCCAATGCTCTCAATCTGATCGCTACTCTCTCGCAGGCCTGCCGTGTCGAGAAAGGTCACCGGCAGCCCACCGAGATCCATCCGAACTTCGATCACGTCGCGTGTCGTGCCTGCAATCTCTGAGGTGATCGCCGCATCCCGACCTGCCAGTCTGTTGAGCAGCGTCGACTTCCCGGCATTTGGAGCGCCCACAAGGGCGACCTCGAACCCGTTCCGGATCCGCTCCGCGACAAAGGTTCCCTTGATCTCACCGTCGATATCCCGTGACACACCGGCGAGCAGAGCGTCAACTTCTGGTGTCACATCAACCGGTACTTCCTCATCCGCAAAATCAATCGTCGCTTCCAACAAGGCGGCGGCACGGATCAGATCCCTACGCCAACGCTCAACACGCTCCCCCAACGCCCCGGACAGAACTCGAACCGCCTGGCGTCTTTGTGCCTCGGTTTCTGACTCAATCAAGTCAGCCAAGCCCTCGACCTGTGCCAGATCAAGTTTGTTATTCGTCAATGCCCGGCGTGTGAATTCCCCGGGATCCGCCATGCGCGCTGCCGCATGCGACCCGAGGGCCGCAAGCACCGCTTTGGTGACCGCGATGCTGCCATGCAGATGAAACTCAACGACATCCTCGCCGGTAAAGCTCGCCGGTGCCGCAAAAGACAACACGAGCGCCTGATCCAGAACCTCACCTTCCGGCGACCTCAGCGTTCGAAGGCCAGCACTGCGCGGTGCAGGCAAATGCCCACATAAAGTCTTCGCAACCGCATGTGCATCCGTGCCGGAGACCCGGACAACTGAAACGCCTGCCCGGCCCTGGGCAGTCGCAGGTGCAAAGATCGTATCCATTACTTAACCCACTGTTTTTAAACAATAAGTTAGGTGTTCATTGAATCGAAGAAATCCGAATTTGTCTTGGTCTGCTTCAGCTTCGAAATCAGGAACTCGATCGCATCCGTGGTGCCCATCGGGTTCAGGATACGGCGCAGGACAAAGGTTTTCTGAAGGTCGATCTTGTCCACCAGCAAATCCTCTTTCCGGGTGCCGGACTTGAGAATATCCATCGCCGGGAAGACACGCTTGTCCGCGACCTTCCGATCCAGCACGATTTCAGAGTTACCCGTGCCTTTGAATTCCTCGAAGATCACCTCGTCCATCCGGCTGCCGGTCTCGATGAGGGCCGTGGCGACGATGGTCAGCGACCCGCCCTCTTCGATGTTCCGCGCTGCGCCAAAGAAGCGCTTCGGGCGTTGCAAGGCATTCGCATCCACACCACCGGTCAGAACTTTACCGGAGGATGGCACGACCGTGTTGAACGCGCGACCCAGCCGGGTGATGGAATCGAGCAGGATGACAACATCCCGTTTGTGCTCAACCAGCCGCTTGGCTTTTTCGATCACCATGTCAGACACCGCCACGTGACGCGTCGCCGGTTCATCAAAGGTGGAGGACACCACCTCCCCCTTGACGGACCGCTGCATGTCGGTGACTTCCTCCGGCCGTTCGTCGATCAGCAGCACGATCAGATAACACTCCGGATGGTTGCGCTCGATCGAGTTGGCAATGTTCTGGAGCAGCACCGTCTTACCCGTCCGTGGCGGGGCCACGATCAGTGACCGCTGACCCTTCCCGATGGGCGCAACCAGATCGATGATGCGCGCCGATCTGTCCTTGACCGTCGGGTCATCAACTTCCATGGTCAGCCGTTCATCGGGGTAAAGCGGCGTGAGGTTTTCAAAGGCAACTTTGTGCCGGGCTTTTTCCGGGCTCTCGAAATTGATCTGCGTCACGTCCATCAGAACGAAGTATCGCTCGTTATCGTCAGGTGCCTTGATGACACCCTGGATCGTGTCGCCGGTCCGCAACGAGTATTTGCGGATCATGTCGGGCGAGACGTAAATATCATCGGGGCCCGGCAGGTAATTCGCCTCAGGCGAGCGCAGGAAACCAAACCCGTCCTGCAGCACCTCTAGCACACCATCGCCCGAGATTTCCCAGCCTTCATCCGCGCGCTCGCGCAGGATCTGGAACATCATCTCGCCCTTGCGCATGGTCGAGGCGTTTTCGATCTCAAGATCTTCGGCCATCGACAAAAGGTCTTTCGGACTCTTCCGTTTCAGATCCGCGAGGTTGAGTTTTTCGGTTACGATGTCGCCGTGTTCAGATGCCATGGAAATACCCGTATCGGCGCGATGTCACGCATCGGCCTATTGAACGTCAAAGATGTCAGGTCTGCGCCATCCCCGGACGGGGCGGTAACTGCGGATTACGCTGTCGGGCCGCCAGAGTCAAATATTTCAGAACTTCAGCATGACGGAGAAGACAATCACCACCATCAGGACGGTCGGCACTTCGTTCATCATGCGATATTGCCGCCCGGTCAATCTGTTTTCACCCGCGATGAACTCTTTGCGTCTGCGCCCAAGCCAATGGTGAAACCACGTCATTCCCAGGACACCCGCGGCCTTGGTCCAGGGCCAGAACGACCCCCAATCGACAAGTCCCGGCGTGAAGACGAGGCAAAGGCCAAAGACCCATGTGGCGATCATCGCCGGGTTCATGATCGCACGAAACAGCCGCCTTTCCATGGTCTGGAACATCTCGTGGGTGGCACCGGTTTGGCCGACCTGCTCCACATGATAGACAAAGAGCCGTGGCAGATAGAACAACCCCGCCATCCATGCAATCACGGAGATGATATGCAAAGCTTTGAACCAAAGATACCCGTTTGCCAAAAAGTCAGACATTGCATGCTCCGTTTCCAGGTTCTCTTATAAATAATTAAAGAAAGATAAAAAGATGATGATTAGGTAGGGGCGTCCTGATCTGTGGATTATCGGTTTATCCGGGAAGTTGTCCGGGTCGGACAGTTTTGATCAGAAACCTTTGCATCATCTGATTAAACTAAAATTCATTATTTAAAACAATAGTATAGGGATACCCGGGTAAAAGTGAATTTGAATATCTTTGTGGATAAGATCGAAAGCTTTTCCTTATCCCCAGAAAAAACTTATGCTTCTGCCCCGGGGTACGAATAAGGGTTAATGAGGTGAGAGGAAGCGGGTGCCAACAGGCTTGCCCTTGGTGTCACTTATGCCGGATACCATCCCCTAACAAATCCTTAATGCTGCTCACAGGGTTATACACATGACACAGCCGTTGATCCTTGCCTCGGGTTCCGAAATTCGGGCGGCGCTCCTGCGCAACGCTGCCGTGGATTTCACCGTTTCCAAAGCCCGCGTGGACGAGGAAATGGTCCGCGAGGCGCTGCTTTCCGAGAACGCGCGCCCCCGTGATATTGCCGACACCCTGGCGGAACTCAAGGCGCGAAAGGTGAGCGAAAAACACCCCGGCGCGCTGGTGCTGGGGTGCGATCAGGTGCTGGACCATCGTGGCACATTGTTCTCAAAGCCGCAAACCCCGGAGGAGGTCAAGGAACACCTGCGCGCACTGCGGGGCGACCGGCATGCCTTGCTGTCGGCAGCGGTGATCTGCGAAAACGGGCAACCGATCTGGCGGCATGTCGGCGTCGTGCGCTTGCGGATGCACGAGATTTCCGACGATTATCTCGACGAATACGTGACCCGCAACTGGGAGAGCATTCGCCATTCGGTCGGAGGGTACAAGCTTGAGGAGGAAGGGGTGCGATTGTTTTCCCGGATCGAAGGTGATTATTTCACGGTGCTTGGCCTGCCATTGCTTGAGCTCTTGTCTTATCTGGCACTGCGGGGAGATTTGAAAAGATGAGTGACACCAGAATTCCGCTGGCAGGTGTGATCGGGTCCCCGATTGCGCATTCCCGTTCACCGCAACTGCACCGTCACTGGTTGCAGACCTATGGTGTGCAGGGGTTCTATGTTCCGATGGACGTGGCCCCGGCTGATCTGGAAGACGTGCTCCGCACGTTGCCAAAGATGGGCTTTGTGGGGGTCAATATCACGATTCCCCATAAGGAGGCGGTGCTTGGTCTGGCGGATGTGGTCACGGACAGGGCCACCCTGATCGGTGCCGCAAACACGCTGATCTTTCGCACCGACGGAAAAATCCACGCGGATAACACCGATGGGTATGGTTTTATGGAAAACCTGAAGGCAGGTGCCCCGGACTGGAAGGCCAGTGACGGTCCTGCGGTTGTTCTTGGGGCGGGCGGCGCGGCGCGGGCCGTGATTGTCGCCTTGCTCGATGTCGGTGTGCCCAAGATCATCCTGACCAACCGCACCCGAAGCCGGGCCGAAAAGCTCCAGGCGGATTTTGGCAACCGGGTGCAGGTGGTGGATTGGGAGCAGGCCAGCAATGCGTTGGAGGAAGCGGCGCTGGTGGTGAACACGTCTTCGCTGGGCATGGTCGGCCATCCGGAGATGCAGGTCCCCCTTGAAGGCTTGCGCCGTGACGCGGTGGTGACGGATCTGGTCTATAACCCCTTGAAGACAAAGCTGTTGGAAGTGGCCGAGGAAAAGGGCTGCCGGACGGTCGATGGTCTGGGCATGTTGCTGCATCAGGGGGTACCCGGGTTTGAACGCTGGTTCGGGCCACGCCCCGAAGTGACCGATGCCACCCGAAAGGCCGTTCTGGCGTGACGTTCAAGCTTGGACTCACCGGCTCCATCGGGATGGGCAAATCGACGACGGCGCAGATGTTTGTTGATGAAGGCTGTGCGCTATGGGATGCAGATGCTGCGGTGCACAGGCTTTACGCAAAAGGCGGGCAGGCAGTGCCGCCCCTTGCGCGCCTTTACCCGGATGTCATTGAAAACGGCGCCGTGTCGCGCGACAGGCTCAAGACCGTCATCGCAGAGGAGTCGGGCGCGTTGGCGAAGATCGAAAAGATCGTGCATCCGCTGGTGGCGGCTGACCGCGCGCAGTTTCTAGCGGAAACGGAAACGGATATCGCCGTTCTGGATGTCCCCCTGCTCTTCGAGACGGGAGGTGAGGTGCAGATGGATGCGGTTGCCTGTGTGTCGGTTGATGGCGAGGAACAAAAGCGCCGTGTGCTGGCACGCGGGACGATGACCGCAGGCCAGTTTGAGCAGATCAACGCGAAACAGATGCCAAACGCTGAAAAAGCCGCGCGATCTGACTATGTGATTGTCACGGATACGGTTGAACACGCCCGGGCGCAGGTCCAGGGTATCGTCAGAGAGATCAGGGAGGATTTGAAACATGCGTGAGATCGTGCTCGACACCGAGACCACGGGTTTTGATCCGGAAACCGGGGATCGGATCGTGGAGATCGGGGCGGTTGAGCTGATGGGTCACGTGCCCACGGGCAAGACCTACCACCAATACATCAACCCTGAACGCTCAATGCCGGAAGAAGCTTTCGAGGTGCATGGCCTGGGCGATGAGTTCCTGCGCGACAAGCCGAAATTTGCCGAAATCGGGCAGGCGTTCCTCGATTTCATCCGCGATGCGAAGCTTGTGATCCACAATGCGGCCTTTGACATGAAATTCCTGAATGCGGAGCTGAAATGGATGGGTCTGCCGCAGCTCCCCTATGACCAGGCGATTGATACGCTGGAGATTGCCCGCAAGCGGTTCCCGGGATCGCCCGCTTCGCTGGATGCGCTCTGCCGCCGGTTCAACATCGACAACTCCGCCCGGACGTTGCACGGGGCGTTGCTCGACAGTGAAATTCTGGCGGAAGTCTATCTGGAGCTGATCGGCGGGCGACAGCCGGATTTTGGTCTGTCGACCTCTCAGGCCCAGAACGGCGGATCGGCGGAGACAACATGGGCGCCGCGCCCGCGCCCCACTCCGCTTGCTTCGCGGATCACCCCGAAAGAGGCCGCCGCCCATGCGGAGTTTGTGGCAACGCTGGGCGACAACGCGTTGTGGAAGAAAGCCTGATCAGGCGTCCATCTTGGGCTTTTCGGAATTCTGACGTTTCGCCAGTTCGTTCCGGTAAAGCGACAGGAAGTCGATGTTTTCGAGGTTCAGCGGCGGGAAGCCACCGTCACGAGTCACATCGCTGACCACACGGCGCAGGAACGGGAAGATCATGCGCGGGCATTCGATCAGCAAAAACGGGTGCAACTGGTCTTCGACCACGTTTTCGATGTGGAAGATGCCGACGTAATCGATCTCAAGAACGAACAGCGTGGCATCGCCTTCCTTGGCCTTGGAGGTCACGTTGAGCTTGATGGCGCATTCATACTGGTTCTCGGCGGCGCGTTTCTTGGCATCAAGGTTGACCTGTACCTGCACATCGGGCTGCGTATCCGCCGGCGCACCTTTCTGTGACATGATATTTTCAAAAGACATGTCCCGAATGAACTGGCCCAGTACCCGCATCTGCGGTGCGAGTGGTTGTGCAGGTTTTTCGGTCTTTGCTTCTTCTTCGGCCATGGTGCGCTCCTGGAATTAAAAAATCCCGGGAGCCTTAGCAGCTTGGGGATGGGTTCTCAATGGTCGGTCCAGCCGGAGGGCTTCCTGCCCGGATCACGATCCGTTGTAACCTCAGAGTATTCGCCGTCGATCACATCGCCGCGGGCGGGTCCACTGGGGCGATGGGCCTGCTGCGGCCCTTGCCCCGTTGAAAAACTCTGCACCTTCACGCGGGCCTTGATCGCCCGGAACGCGGCGGCGCGCACCCCGGGCACGAGCAGCAGAAAACCGACCGCATCGGTGAAAAACCCCGGTGTCAGCAATAAAGCGCCGGAAAACAGGATCATCGCCCCATGCGCCAGCGGTTCCGTCGGGTCCTGCATCTGATCGAAGGAGGATCGCAGCTGACCCAATGCCAGCGCCCCCTGATTGCGGACAAGCACGGTGCCAAGGATCGCGGTGACAACCACCGTCGCCAGCGTCCAGCCCAGGCCAATCGCCCCGCCGATCTGGATGAACAATGCGATTTCGATCAGCGGTATCGCAAGAAAGGTGATAAACAGCCACATTTTGGTAGTTCCTTTCGTACGGCCTGCGGTGGACTTGACGGGGTCCTGCCCCTACATAAGATCTCTGACAGCCGGTTTCCATATTTTGCCTGACACGAGGTCCTAATGCAGAATTCGCCTTTGATACAGCTTCTGGTTCTTGCCGGTATTGCTGTCTTTTTGATTCTCCGCCTTAAGAATGTGCTGGGGACGCGGGATGGATTCGAGCCGGGACCGTCACAGGCACCTTTGCCGGACCGGGGGCCGTCACGTGATTTCGAAGTGATTGAGGGCGGCCCGGACCTCGACATCACGGACCATGTGGACGAGGGGTCTGATGCTGCCGAAGCGCTCGCGAACATGAAACGGATCGAGCCATCCTTCAATGTGACGGAGTTTCTCGGTGGCGCGCGGGGCGCTTACGAGATGATCGTCATGGGCTACGAGAACGGCGAGCTGGACCAGATCCAGCCATTTCTTGCTGAAGACCTCTACGATTCCTTTGTCGATGGCGTCGCCGCCCGCGAGGATCAGGGCCTCACGGTGGAGGCGAGCTTTATCGGCGTGCGCGAGATCAAATTGATGGATGCACGGCTGGATCAGGATACAAATGAAGCTGAATTAACCATTCGCTTTACCGGAGAGTTGACCTCCGCCGTGCGCAATAGTGAAGGTGAAATCATCGAGGGCAGCCTGACCGAAGTGAGACGCCAGAAAGACACATGGACATTTTCGCGCCATATGGGATCGGACGATCCGAACTGGATGCTGGTCTCCACAGACGGGTGAAGCAGGCACTTGCGGCGGTTTGCTGCGCGGGGCTGATGACCATGGCTGGCGCAGCATTCGCTGAACCCGAGATCACCGTTCTTTCGTTCGACGATCTGGAGGGCTGGGCGGCGGATGACCACGCCGCGGCCTTTGAGGTTTTCACAAACACCTGTGTCGATCTGGACGATCCGGACTGGCAGGCCGTCTGCGCCTATGCGACCTCGAAACCGGACCCGAAGCAGTTCTTCGAGCTGCTGTTTCGTCCCGTCCTGATCGAGGATGGGAAGGACGCACTGTTTACCGGTTATTTCGAGCCGGAGTTGAACGGCTCGCGCAGCCCGTCGGCCAAATACCGCTATCCGCTCTACAAGATGCCCCCGGAAGCGAAAGGCGTGGATCAGTGGTTCTCCCGCAGGGATCTGCTGGAACAGGGCAAGCTGGAAGGCCGGGGGCTTGAGATCGCCTGGGTCGATGACCCTGTTGAGAAGTTCTTTTTGCAAATCCAGGGGTCTGGTCGGATCAATTTGCCGGACGGGACAAAACTGCGCGTCGGCTACGGCGGCAAGAACGGGCATGAATACCGCTCCATCGGGCAGGAGCTGGTCCGGCAGGGGGTCTACCAGCCGCATCAGGTCAGCGCCGAGGTCATCAAGAACTGGGTGCGCCGCAATCCCGGCCCGGGGCAGGAACTGCTTTATCACAACCCGTCTTATGTTTTTTTCCGCGAGGTGAGCGAGGTGCCCGCGCATCTGGGGCCGCTGGGGGCCATGAACCGCTCTGTCACGGCGCTGCGCTCTGTCGCCGTGGATCCCGCATACATCCCGCTCGGCGCCCCGGTCTGGGTCGAGAAAGACGGGCGCGACCCGCTGCGCCGCCTGATGGTCGCGCAGGACACCGGATCAGCCATAAAAGGGGCGCAACGGGCCGATATCTTCTTTGGCACGGGCGATGCGGCAGGCAAGGCCGCGGGTCGGCTGAAAGATCCCGGTCGCCTGATCGTCCTTCTGCCGATCCAGCGTGCTTACGCGATGCTGCCCGAGGGGTCGGAATGACGCGCCGAAAGCTGAGACCTGAAGAGATCGAGCTTTGGCGGGAGGTGACGAAAAACACCGACGCCTTGCATCGTGCCCAGACCTTTGACCCGGATGCCTACGCCCCCAAGCCCGCGCCGCGAAAAGAACCTGAACGTCTGCGCGTCACGCTCGACGGGAAAACGCCGCCCAAACCGATGGCGCGCAGAACCAGCTATGATCTTGTGCCCTCACTGCCGGACCGGTTGCAGAAAGCGCCGGTTCAGATGGATCGAAAGACCTTTGCCCGGATGAACCGTGGCAAGGTAAAGCCGGAGGCCCGGATAGACCTTCACGGCATGACGCTGGACCGGGCGCATGGCGCCTTGACGCGGTTTATCCTGTCGTCGCACGGGGGTGGCAAGCGGCTCGTGCTGGTGATCACCGGCAAGGGCAAGGACCGCGACGAGGGCGGGCCGATCCCGACCCGTTTTGGGGTCTTGCGCCATCAGGTGCCGCAGTGGTTATCGACACCGCCGCTGTCATCATCCGTGTTGCAGGTGGCACAGGCCCATGTGAGCCACGGCGGCGGCGGGGCTTATTACGTCTACCTCAGGCGGCAGCGGTGACGAGGTCCCGCTGGTACCGCAGGATCCCAGCGCCTGCCAGCACGCTCCCGAACAGGAAGAAGGCGGCGATGGGTATCATTTGCCCCGTAAAATCAATGCCATAGTCAATGAACGCGCCGGTGATCCCCGGACCAATGGCGGAGCCAAAGACCATCAGTGCCGCCGCCGCTGCCTTGATCGCACCCAGATGCCGGGTCCCGTAAAACACCGCCCAGAAGGCGGTGATCGCCGTGCTGTGCATAGCCTGACCGATGCCAAAAACGGTCAAGGCAATCCCGGCGGTAAAGATCGTTTCCGCATAGGACAGCAGGACGAAGGCAATGGCAAAAGGGATCAGCTGAAAGGGCACCACCCATTTGACGCCAAAACGATCCACGGCCCAGCCCGCCACAAAGGTCGTGGCAATCATCGACAGGGTGAAGATCGGCATCAGCGACACGTAGGAAACGAGGCTCCAGCCCTTTGTCTCGGTCAGGTGCACTTGCTGGAAAAACAGCGCCGTACCCCATGCAGGGGGTCCAAGCATCAGCGGTACAAGCAGGTAGAAGAGAGGGTGCCGCAGCATATCAATCCGCGACCAATGCCGGCCACCCATGCCCAGGCTTGAGCTTTCTTCGGCAAGCGACTGCGGCGTGCGTTCCTGACGGAGCAGGCGCTGGATCACGGGAATGGTGGCCAGAATGCACAAGGCGGCAACAGCCCAGAGCCACCGCCAGTCCAAGAGCGTGAGCAAACCCACAAAGATGATCGGCAGGATGGCCTGCCCGGTGGCAAACCCCATGGAGGCAATCGAAATCGCGCGCCCCCGCGCGGCCACAAACCATCGCGCCATCGCGATATAGGCAATCTCGGACATCATGCCCTGCCCAAGCAGCCGCAAGAAGTAGAGCACAACGACCAGCAAGACCCAGTGCTGCACCACCGCCATCGCAAGACAGGCCAGCGCCAGCAGGGACATGATCCAGAAGGACAGCAGCCGGACCCTGTAACGATCGGTCAGCACGCCCGCCCAGATCATCGTGATCGCGGAAACCGTTGTGCCCAGCGTATAGAGCCCGCCCCACTGCCCGTCGGTCAGGCCAAACGCCGCCATGATCTCGCCCGCGAAAAGCGCGATAAAGAATGTCTGCCCGTAAGAAGATGTGAAAGACAGCACGAACCCGCCCAGCAGGAACAGTCTGTTTTCAACGAGAAAGCGCAGGTAGCCCATCCGCTACCTGTCGCAGGCGTCAGGCCCTTTGGAAACCCTTAAAGCACGTAGCGGCTGACATCCGTGGATTTTGTGAGCGCGCCGAGGTTTTCGTCGACAAAGCCCGCATCCACCACGATCTCTTCACCGGCGCGGTCCGGGGCGGAGAAGCTCAGCTCCTCAAAAACCCGTTCCATAACCGTATAGAGCCTGCGCGCGCCGATATTCTCGACCGATTGGTTCACGTCGGCGGCGATCTTGGCGAGTGCTGCGATGCCGTCTTCAGTGAAGGAGACGGTGACCTGCTCCGTCCCCATCAGGGCTGTGTATTGCAGGGTGAGGGCATTGTCGGTCTCGGTCAGGATGCGGACGAAGTCCTCTTCGGTCAGCGCCCGCAACTCCACCCGGATCGGCAGCCGGCCTTGCAGTTCCGGCAAGAGATCAGAGGGTTTGGCGATGTGGAACGCGCCGGAAGCGATAAAGAGGATGTGGTCGGTCTTGATAGGCCCGTGTTTGGTGGAAACGGTCGTGCCTTCGATCAGCGGCAAGAGATCGCGCTGCACACCCTCGCGGCTCACATCCGCCCCGCGCGCATCCGAGCGGGCACAGACCTTGTCGATCTCATCCAGGAAGACAATGCCGTTCTGCTCAACCGCTTCGATGGCGGTGCGGGTGACGGTTTCATCGTCCAGCAGCTTGTCAGCCTCTTCCCCGATCAGGATGTCGTAACTCTGTGCAACGGTCAGCTTCTTGCGCACGGTCCGCCCGCCAAAGGCTTTGCCGAAGATATCGCCCAGGTTCATCATACCCATATTCGCACCCGGCTGTCCGGGGATGTCCATCATCGACATGGGGTTTGAGGTGTCCGCGACCTCAAGTTCGATGACCGTATCATCCAGCTCCCCCGCCTTGAGCTTTTTGCGGAACATTTCGCGGGTGCTGGCACGCGCATCCTCGCCTGCAATGGCGCTGATGACCCGCTCTTCGGCGGCGCTATGGGCATTGGCCTTCACGTCTTCGCGCATGTAGTCGCGCGTGGTGATGATGGCCGTATCGACCAGATCGCGGATGATCTGCTCCACGTCGCGGCCTACATAGCCCACCTCGGTGAATTTTGTCGCCTCGACCTTCAGGAAGGGCGCGCGGGCCAGTTTGGCGAGCCTCCGGCTGATCTCGGTCTTGCCGACGCCGGTGGGGCCGATCATCAGGATGTTCTTGGGGTAGACCTCATCCCGCAGGTCATCTCCCAACTGCTTGCGCCGCCAGCGGTTGCGCAGGGCCACGGCCACCGCACGTTTGGCGTCTTTCTGTCCGATGATGAAACGATCTAGTTCTGAAACAATCTCGCGGGGGGTCAGGTCAGTCATTTGTCAGGCCTTTGTCAGATGTGAGGGCGGCAGCCGGTGGAGCGGAACAAAGCCCGGCAACAGCGCCAGCAGGCGCGCGCGGATCTTTTCCCACCTTGCGCCAAGCAAGAGGAGCACGACACCCAGGAAGAACACGGTGAAGATCGTGCCGTCCCCGTCGAAAATCGTGGCGGAGAGGATTACGGTGTAACCGATGGCGGCAATCAGAAAGGAGCGCCGGTCGATGATGATCGCCACCAGCGCAAAGAGCGCCAGCACGGCCACAAGCACTCCGTTGGACCAGCTTTCCCCGCGGTCCAGCAGGCTGAGCGCGATGGTATTCACCAGGGCCGGGGCGGCGACCACATGCAGCCAGAAGCCATTGGCGGCGCGCCGGGTGACGCGGTGCGGGTCGGACATATCAAAGGCCATTGCCACCCCAAAGACCGCCAAGCCGATCGCGAGGGTGATCCAGGCGAAGGGGCCGCCCGCCGAAAGCAGGAACAACTGATCCATGGATTGTGGTGTGCCGCTGCTGTTGCCCGCGATCAGGATGGCGACGACAAAGGCCCCCAGGGAGATCAGCGCCAGGGCAAATGGTACGCGGAACCGGACCCAGAAGACAGCAAGCGCCAGCGTGGCCAGAGCAAACGGCAGCGGCAGGCTGCTGTTGTCACCCTGGGCCACCATGAAAAGCTCTGAAAACATGCCGGCCAGACTATAGGCCGCATTTGCGGTAAAGAGGATTGCCAGCGCGATGGCGGGGGCGACCATGCGGCGACGGCGGATGAAGTATTCCGAGAGCCCCCAAAGCACGATGAACCCGGCGAGGCCGGATAGCCCCAGGGTGTTCCTTATCTCCAACGGGTCGCTTTCGACCCAGAAGGTGATGATGCCGATCCAGCCCAATGTCAGGATACTCAGCCCCACGACGATGAAGATTTCGTTGAACCCCTTGAAGAGTTCAAAGGGTTCGTCATCCGGGCTGAGGTTTTCGCGCGCACCGCTGCGGCTCTGCGCGAGGCTCAGAAGTGCCGCGGCCTGTGCCTCCGTCACGATACCGGCACTGACCGAAGCGCGAAGGTCGTCCCGGTCGATCATGCCGAGATCGTCTCGACCGTAAGGTTGCCGTTGGTGTAGACGCAGATGTCTGCTGCAATCGCCATCGCGTCCCGCGCCACCGCTTCGGCGGAGCGGTCGCTGTCCATCATCCCGCGCGCGGCGGCGAGCGCGTAATTCCCTCCCGATCCGATAGCCGTCACATCGTGTTCCGGTTCCAGCACGTCGCCCGCACCGGTGATGACAAAGATGTCCTTTCCGTCCGAGACGATCAGCATGGCCTCAAGCTTTTGCAGGTATTTGTCCGTGCGCCAGTCCTTGGCCAGTTCCACGCTGGCGCGGGCAAGTTGCCCCGGTGTCGCTTCGAGCTTCGCCTCCAGACGCTCCAGCAGCGTGAAGGCGTCCGCCGTGGAACCGGCAAAGCCTGCGACCACGTCAAATCCGCCCGGGCTGAGCCTGCGCACCTTGCGTGCGGTGCCCTTGATGACCGTCTGGCCCAGCGACACCTGACCGTCACCGGCGATGACCACTTCGCCACCCTTCTTGACCCCGATGATCGTGGTGCCGTGCCAGCCGGGGAATTCTTCGCGTGCCATGAGGGTCTCCTGTCTGTCTCGGGCTGTATATGGCCCGCAGCCCGGTCAGGTACAAGGCTTTGTCTCCCCGGGATCATGTTGCAAAATGCACCTCTGAGGGCCATACTTCTGACCGATTTCCGGGGTTTTGCTGTGGCTTGACCGGATCACGACTTGTAACGTGGCGGTGAAGTCACCATATAATGTATACTATCGTACACAATTACGGGACGGACGGATGTTCGATGTTTTCCTGACGGAACCCTTTGTTCCGTTTACACTTTCGCTCGCGCTGCTGTTTGGCTTGCTGACACTGGAGCTTGTTCTGGCCTTGCTGGGCGGGACGCTGCTGGGCATGGGCGCGGACGGGGATGTGGATCTGGACGTGGCCGATCTTGGCGATCTGGACCTTGATCTCGACGCGGCCGATCTTGCGGATGTCGAACTTGCCGATCTGGATGCGGATTACGACACGGGTGACGTTCCGTCAGGGGGTGCTGGCCCGCTCTCATGGCTGGGGATGGGCAAGGTCCCGGTGATGATCTGGATCGCGGCGTTGCTGCTGGGGTTTGGCCTTGCGGGGCTCATCCTGCAACAGCTTCTGACCTCTGTTCTGGGCTTTGCATTGCCTGCGAGTCTGGCGATTGTGCCTGCCGCTTTTGCGGGCCTGTGGTTTGCGCGCAGCTTCAGCGTGGTCTTTGCCCGCCTGCTGCCAAAAACCGAAACCAGCGCCCTGTCGAACCGTCATTTGGGGCGGCGGACCGGCACGGTGACGCAAGGCACTGCCAAACGCGGTGCCCCTGCCGAGGTGCGCGTCACCGACCGGCATGGCAATTTTCACTACTTGCGGGCCGAACCCCTGAAAGACGCGGAGGCAATCCCCGCAGGCACTTCTGTGCTGGTGCTGCGGCACCGGGCGGCGGAGGGCTACCGGCTGGTGCCTCTTGCCACTGACCCGTGACAGAACCTCCACACTGACGCCCCCAACCCGACCATTGCTTTCAAAGGAGACTGATATGGACCTCACTACAATCGGCATCATCGTTGCCAGTGTTGTTGGATTTTTGATACTTGTGGGCCTTGTGCTGGGGCGGCTTTATCGTCGTGCGACCCGCGAGGTCAGCCTTGTGAAAACTGGTGCTGGTGGGAAAAAGGTCATCATGGATGGCGGCACCGTCGTTGTGCCGCTGCTGCATGAAATCAGCCCGGTCAATATGAAGACCCTGCGCCTTGAGGTGCAAAGGTCCCATGAAGGGGCGTTGATCACGAAAGACCGGATGCGGGTGGACGTGGGCGTGGAGTTCTACGTGTCGGTCAATGCCACCGAAGAAGGCATTGGTCGTGCCGCGCAAACGCTGGGCGACCGGACCTTCTTTGTGGATCAGCTGCGTGAGCTGATCGAGGGTAAACTGGTCGATGGCCTGCGCGCGGTGGCGGCGCAGATGACGATGGATGAGCTGCATGAAAACCGTGCCGAATTCGTGCAGGAAGTTCAGAATGCGGTTTCGGAAGATCTGCTGAAGAACGGTCTTGAACTGGAATCGGTTTCCCTGACCGCCCTCGACCAGACCCCCTTTGAAGCGCTCGATGAAAACAACGCATTTAACGCCGTGGGGATGCGGAAACTCGCAGAGGTCATTGCTCTGTCCAAGAAAGAGCGCGCCGAGATTGACGCGGATGCGGATGTGTCGGTCCGCCGGGCGGCGATGGAAGCGGAACGTCTCAAGCTGAAGATCGAACAGGACGAGCAGCAGGCGGCCATCGCGCAGCGTCAGGAGATCGCCACCCTTGAGGCCGCACAGGAAGCTGAAATCGCCCGCCGTCAGGAGGATGCCGAGCGCGAGAAAGAGCAGGCCCGGATCAAACGCGAAGAGGCCATTCGCGCGGCGGACATTGCCCGCGAACGCGCCATTCGTGAGGCCGAAATCAACCGGGACCGCGAATTGGAAGTGGCCGATCAGGACCGGCAGATCATCATCGCGACCAAGTCCGAAGAGGAAAGCCGCGCGCGGGCCTCTGCCGATGAGGCGCGTGCCGAAGCCACAAAGGCGTCCGAAGGGATCGAAACCGCGCGCTCCGTTGCGACCGCCGAACGGGCCAAACGCATCGCGCTGATCGAGGCGGAGCGAGAAGCCGAACGGGAAGCGACACGCATTCGTCTGGCTGCGCAGGCCGAAAGGGATGCCGCGCAAGACCGCGCGGAAGCGCACCGTGAAGAGGCGCGCGCCGATGCTGATGCGCTGACCATCCGTGCGGATGCGAAAAAGACGGACCTGCTTGCCGAAGCGGAAGGCCGTCGCGCCATTGTCGAGGCAGAGAACGCCATCGCCGAAGAAATCGTCAACATGAAGGTGGCTCTTGCCCGGCTTGAGAAACTGCCCGAAGTTGTTGCGCAGATGGTCAAACCGGCAGAAAAGATCGATTCGATCAAGATCCACCATGTCGGCGGCATGAATGGCCTGCCCGGTTCTGCGGGCCGCGGCAGTGGCGACAAGGCGCCGATCAACCAGGCGCTGGATTCGATCATGGGCATGGCGGTTCAGATGCCGGCCTTGAAGAAACTGGGTGAGGATCTGGGCGTCTCGATGGAAGATGGCGTCGCTGGTCTGGCGAACAGTCTTGCGTCAAACGACGGTAAAGCTGCCGACAAGCCCAAGCCCGCGCTCGACCACCGGGGACCGGCACCCGCGGCGGAGTGATCCCAGGCCTGTCGAATGGCAAAACGCCCGCTGCCCATGCGGGCGTTTTCACGCGCGCCGACCTTGGCGATGGCCACCGCCACATCACCAAGGGCGGCAGCCATTTAATCTGCAACACGACCCCTTTGAACTGAGGCCAGCCCCCCCTCCGGTGGGGGTGAAGCCCCCTCCCGTGGGGAGGGTCGGGGGCTGACCGGCGGTGCCGGCCGGGGATACTCGGTGGGAATGAGATTCAGATTTTCAGGCCGATGCTCAAGGGCCAACAAAAAAAGGCGCCCTGTTCAGAGCGCCTTTGTCACGGTCTGAGCCGGGCTCAGATCGATTCTTCAATCCAGCTTTGCAGTGCCGCCTTGGGCTTTGCCCCCGCCATGTTGGAGACCACCTGACCGTCCTTGAAGATAAAGAGCGCCGGAATACCACGGACACCCATCTGAGCCGGTGAGTTGGGATTCTCGTCCACGTTCACTTTGACGATCTTGACCTTGCCTTCCATCTCGGCGGAAAGCTCTTCCAGCGAGGGGCCGATCTGCTTGCAGGGGCCACACCATTCAGCCCAGAAATCCACCACGACGGGGATGTCGGAATTCTTCACTTCGGCGTCGAACGTATCGTCCGTAACAGCTTGGGTGGCCATCTTGTTCTCCTAAAGACGCATCATCTGAGCGGTGAACCTAAGAACCCGCCGCATAATCGTCAAGATATAGAGTGTTCTGTAACGCCGCCATCACGATGTCGTGCGGCAAGTGCATCAACGAAGCAGTTTTTGTCCACAGGATCGCGGTTTCAATCCGACGATCCGGATAAATCTGAGCCAATGCATGGGCATAGGCCCCCATTTGGCGCAAGAGGCCTTCGGGGCAGTGGTCCGCTTTGTCGGGGACCGTCTGGTTTGTCTTGAAATCAACCGCGAGCACGCGGTCCCTTTCCACGATCAGCCGGTCAATGACACCGTGAAGCCGGGCAGGCCCAAGTGGTGCTGAAACCGCAATCTCCGACAGCGTATTGGGGCCAAACAGAGACCTCAAATTGGGTGATGACAGGATGGCTTTGGCCTCTTCAAAGGCTTGAGCACTGTCCGCCGCATCTGCCAGCATCGCCGCCATGTTTGACCACGCCGATTGAGGGACCGCAGCCATATGTTCCAGATACCTGTGCACGAGCGTCCCGTAGGCCTTTGCCGCCTCCTCGTCGCGCCCGGCCTCACCGGGAAGCGCCTTTGCACCGCCAAGATCGGAGGGCTGAACACTGGTTTGCGTCTCGGGCGTGGAGGTGATCCGTTCGGCAAAATAAGGCTCTAACAAGGCCGAAGGGTCGGATGGCGCCTCCGGGGCTCTCAGCGGCAAGCTGTTCCAGTCGCCGCAGTCGCGCCGTTTCACCGCCAGGTGGTTCACGTCCGTCAACCTGGCACCTTCCGCGTCCATGGCGCTTTCCACCATCTGATACCAGGACGATGCGTCCTTGGGCAGGTCGCCGGCAGCGGCCACGATCAGCCATTTCTCCGCCCGTGTCATTGCCACGTAAAGCAGCCGCAGGCGTTCTTCGAGATCAGCGGTCTTGCGGGCCTGGAACGCTTCGGCCATGGGGGTGGGCATGTCGTCCGTTGGTATTTTCCAGACCGGTTTGCCTGCCACGGTGAGGATATCATCCATCACGCGCAGGTCGCGCTTGCCGCAATCGGGCAGGATCACGATCGGGGCTTCAAGCCCCTTGGCACCATGCACCGTCATCACCCGGATCTGGTTGGAGGCGCTGTCGATCTGGCGCTTGATCTCCAGATCATCGGTCTCCATCCAGACGAGAAAGCCGGTCAGGCTGGGGATCGCCGTGCGCTCATAGGCCAGCGCCTGAGAGAGCAGCGCGTTGATCCCGTCTTCCGCCTCGACCCCGAGCCGCGCCAGCAGGTGTTTGCGCCCCTTGTGCCGTGTCAGAATGCGTTCAATCAGATCGTAGGGCCGAAGGAAGTCGACATTGTTACGCAGGTCGCGCAGCACTGCCATGGTTTCGGGGAACTCCTCCGCCCGCGCTCTGAGCGCTTCCCAAAGGTAGGGTTCGGTGCGGCGATGCGCGAGGTCGAAAAGCGCCTGCTCGCTCCAGCCAAAGAGCGGGGATTTCAGGGCCGAGGCCAGCGACAGGCTGTCTTCCGGCACCGCCAGGAAAGACAGTAAAGCGGCCAGATCCCGCACCGCCAATTCGCCCCCGACCTTGAGCCTGTCCGCGCCCGCGATCTCAAGATCAGCGGTTTTGCAGGCGCGGATGATCTCGGAAAAAAGTGTGCCGCGCCGCTGCACGAGGATCAGGAAGTCCCCCGCCTGAACGGGTCTGCGGATCAGCCTTCCGTCTGCATCTTCATCCGGTACAGTTTGCCCGCTGTCGATCATCCATTTGATCTGCGCGGCGACGCGATTGGCCAGAACAACGGTGTGATGCTCAGGACTCGGGATATCGAGCGGCGTGTACCAGGGTGTCTCTTCGGGTTCCGGTTCCGGGGCGACGAGCGGCCAGAGGTCCACGCGGCCGGGCAGGGCGTCTTTGAACGCGATGTGGCGTGCGCCCTCAGCGGCCAGGAACCCGGCGTCCTCCCGGCCCTCGAAGGTGCGATCCACCACATCCAGCACCGCCGCGGCAGAGCGGAAGGAAAAGCGCAGGGTATGGGCCTGAAACGCCCGTTCGGCGGCTGTCAGCTTTTCGGCAAACTCCGCCTGCATGCGGTCGAACTCACGCGGATCGGCCCCCTGGAAGGAATAGATCGACTGTTTCTTGTCGCCGACCACGAATATCGTGCGGTTTTCTTCCCGCGCCCCTTGTCCGCTGGTAAATTCAGCGGCCAGCTTGCGGATCACGTCCCATTGGGCGGGGCTGGTGTCTTGTGCCTCATCCACGAGGATGTGGTCGATGCCGCCGTCGATGCGGAAGAGCACCCAGGCGGCGACCTTCTCGTCGCTCAAAAGAGCGCGGGCGCGGTCGATGAGATCATCGAAATCCAGCCACCCGCGCAGGGTCTTGGCCGCTTCGTACAAGGGCAGGAAGCGCGCGGCGAACTGGTGCAGGGCGGCGGTTTTTTCTGCGGCGAGCAGCGCCAGACGCGGCTGGCGCGCGGCCTCCACGCGTTGCATGAAGGCGTCGAGTTCCGGTTCCACCTCCGCAAGCTGCTTGCGGGCGGATTTCGTCGGGGCAGGGCGCGATGTGCCGCCGGTCTTGGCCAGGAACGCGTTTTGCCCTGTTGCGTAAAGAAAGCAGTTTTCCAGTTCCGGCAGGTCCGTGGCGTCGAAGCCTTGTATCCGGGACAGCCGCTCAGCCAGCTTTTGATCCGTGCTGCCGGAGCCGCGCAAAACAGGCTCTAACCGGGACAAAATATCATTCTCGCCGCCCAGAAAGACACTCTTTGCGATGTCGTTCAGGGTCAGATCGGGGGGCTGGCCGAACAGGTGCAACGCTGTGCCGCGATCCAGCGGCGTCGCAAACCCCTCCCGGTGGCGCACGATCTCGCCGGTCAGCGCGTTGAAATCATCGCCCGCGTAGTGGCGCGCCAGATCAGCGACCGCCGCCGCCTCCGCGCCTTCGGCCATCTGATCCACGATCTCGGCGCGCAACAGGGCGGCGGCGCGATCTTCGATCTCGGTGAACTGCGGGCTCACACGCGCCTCGAGCGGGAAGCGTCGCAGCAGCGAGGCGCAAAAGGAATGGATGGTCTGGATTTTCAGCCCGCCCGGCGTTTCGATGGCGCGGGCAAAGAGGGTGCGGGCATCGCGCAGCTTTGCGGCGTCGAATTCCGACCCGGCCCCCAATTCGACGAGCGCGGCTTTCAGGGCGTCCTCCTCCAGCATGGCCCATTGGCCCAGACGTTTGAACAGGCGGTTCTGCATCTCGGAGGCGGCGGCCTTGGTGTAGGTGAGGCAGAGGATATGCTGCGGCTCCACACCGTTCAGCAACAGCCGGGCAACCCGGTCGGTCAGCACACGCGTTTTGCCAGACCCGGCATTGGCCGCGAGCCAGGTGGAAGCATCGGGCCGCGCCGCTGTCACCTGTGCGGCGGTTGCATCATCCTGCAGGCTCATGTCAGATCCTCCGGCACCGCATCGCTGGTGATGTCCCATTCGCCGTGACGAGAGAGCAGATCGTAATCGCTGCCGAAGCGGTCCTCCTTCATCATCCGGCGCGCGGTAAAGCCCTGGTCCGCGTCCTTGTAAGCCTCGATCAATCTGCGAAGCTCCCCCAGGACCTTGGCGGTGTTTTCTTCCGCCAGCGGGGCCTCGACCTCAACCATTTTCGACCCCAACCCGATGAAAACGGCTTGCGCGACCTCCCGTGGGCCGATGTTTTCAAAGGCGCCTTCCTCGATCATCGCGGCTTCGATCAGAAGCTGTTTGTCGAAACTCTTCTGCTCTTTCTTACTAGGCACCGCGCCGGTCTTGTAATCATAAAGGACAATCGCGCCGTTCTCCTGTCGGTCGATCCTGTCAGCGCGGCCGACAAGGGTAAACTCCAGCTCAGGCCATTTCAACGTGCCTTTGGCGTCGTCCTCGAAGGCGATGGGGGTGGCGATGCTTTGCCGCTGGGTCTCGCGGGTGACGAACCACGGCGCGATGCGATCAAGCCGGGCATTCCAGAGCGCGCGGGCCGCGGGCCACGGCACATTCTGGGCCAGAATACCTCGCGCGACCTCCAACAGCGTCTCGGCATTCAGCGTGCTGGGGTCCTTGAGCGTTTCGCGCACAAAGCTTTCCATCACATCATGCAAGGCGGTTCCGCGTGACAGCGCATCGGGGTTTTGCACCAGCGGGCCAAGTTTGCGCAGCCGCAGGACATGTTTGGCGTAGATCGCATAGGGATCGCGGATGAGGTGCTTGATGTCGGTCACGGCCAGTTGCTTTGGCCGGGCCGTGGCGGGCGGTCGGGGGGAGGGGCGCTCCGCAGGCGCTATCGCCTCTACCTGCTCAAAGAGCCGGGCCTTTTCGATCCATTGCGCGCCCCGGCCCCGCATCTGCGCCAGCAGTTCCGGGCCATCCTGCGATTTCAGGCCCGCAAGCAGATTGCTGAGCCGGTTGATCCAGCGGGAGGCCACCGTTTCGGCATCCTCGGACCGGATGGCGCGGGTGATCCAGACCTCGGGGGCCGCGACGGCCTGCTGGAAGTCATGGGCTGAAAGACCGATCCGCCGTTCCGGCAGCAACAGCCCCGCCTTGTCCCTGAGACTGCGGTTGAGCCACGGGTCAGGGTCAGGTGCTTCGGGCCAGCTTCCATCATTGAGCCCTGCGAGGATAACTAGATCCGCCCCCTGGACGCGGGCTTCCAGCGTGCCCCAGATCATGACACCGGGATGCGGGGCATCGCGGTCGCGCACCTCGCCCTCTGACAGCAGCGCACCGGCGAGACTGGCGTAATCCGCAGCAGACATCGGATGGCCATGGGCGCTGTGCGCGCGCAGGTTCTCCATGGTTTTCAAGGCTTCCTGACCGGCTTTCTTTTGCCAAAGCTCACCGCTGTCCGCCCCGTCCGGCCCCGCCGCGACGGCTTCAGCCAGGGCGATGTGGCGTTCCACCCAGTCAGAGAGCGGCAGGTCGGCGGGCTCCAGATGCGATGTGAAGGTCTGACCAACCCAGCGCGCCCATTTCTCTGCCCCCGCGCGTTGATCCGGTGTTTTGGCGGCGGCCTGCATCCGGGCCTCGATGCCCTCCGCGTCCGGATAGGGCAGCCCTTCCCGGCGAATGCGCAATTCCAGCCGCTGGGTGTTCAGCACATGGTTTCCACGGTCGGCGCTGCTGTGGGTCAGCGGGTGTTTCAGCAGGGTCAGCAGGGCTTCGGCGTCGAGCCTGCGGTGAAAGAGCGCCGCCACATGGCGCAGAAACCGCCCCGGCGGGCTGAGGTGAAGCGGTGCCCCCGCAGAATCGTCCGGCAGGATGTCCCATTGGTCCAGCGTGGCGGTGATCTGCCGCGTCAGCATCCGGTCCGGGGTGATGACGGCGGCTTTCTGGCCATCCTCCACGGCCTTGCGCAGCCGCAACGCGATGGTCAGCGCTTCGGCTCTGGGGTTCGGCGCCTCCAAAAGCGTGATATCGCGGGTGGCTGCGCCCAGGTCCTGAAGGGCGGGGCCTTCCGTTAGCCAGGCATGGGTTACGGGAGCAGGGCGCAAAGACAGGGAAATCAGGGCGTTGCGCGCGGCCTGCGGCGGTGGTTGATGATGCCATGGCGTGACCTCGGGGGGGGACACGCCAAGCAGGGACATGAGTTTGTGGAACCGATACTGCGGGTGATCCTGCGAGGCGAGCGCCTCGTCCAGATGCGCCCATTCCGCTGCTGGCATGTCGAAATCGAACCCGGGCAGAACCAGCGCCCCCTGCGGCAGGCGAGAGATTGCCTCCATCAGTAGCAGGGTTGTGCCGCGTGACCCGGTGGAGCCTGCAAGGATCACCGGGTGCTGCGGCGGGGTCCTGGCCCAACGTTCCGCGAGAGTCAGGACGAGGGAGCGTTGCCGGGCCTCCTTGTCGGGTTCGGTTGTCGTCTCTTGCAGGAACCGATGCGTGATGTCGATGAAGGTCTGGGCGCGTTGCCAATGCTCTGACTGGTCCGAGACGTCGAGGGCGCGGATGTCTTCTGCCGTGACACCTTCGCCCTGCATTTCATCCATCAGACCGGCGAGGCTGTCGGTCAGCGCATAGAGCGAACTGCGCGGGGCCAGTTCGACCTGCTGGTCGATCAGCCGGGCCACCAGCGCAATAAGCTCCAACCGCCGCTGCAAGGGGCTCACGGCCGGGGGCAGGGTGACGGCGGGGTCCAGATCATCCAGCCGCGTGACAAGGTGCAGCCGTGGCAGCAGCCGTGCCGGGCCATCATCGAACAACTCCCTGAGCCGTCGCTCCATCCGGGCCGTGTTGACGATCAGATCAACGCGGGCCATCGCCTCCGGCGGGTGCCCGTCAAGTCGCGCGAGCAGGCCCTCCATCAAGCCCTTCGGGAAATCGACCCCGGGGGCCAGACCAAAAAGGCGCGGTGTGTCGCTCGGCTCAAACATCTTGCGCCGCCAGGACCGAGGCCGCCAGCGGGATGCCGGCAGGATGCCCCACGTCGCACCATTTCCCGTCGTATTCCACCGCGTAGAGCCTGTTTTCCGCGATCAGAAGGTCCCAAAGCCGGTTCAGGGAAAACGTCGTCTCGGCTATCTCGCACAGCCGGTCGGTCTTGATGATCTGCGCACCGCCATAGACCAGCCCATCGCCTCTGGTGATGCGGCCCGACGCGTCCGGGATGAAACTCCCGGGCCGCTCATAGCCGACCGTGTTCTTCTTGCTGACACAGGCGAGCAAACCGTCCATCCTGTCCGGGTCCCAGGCCGCGGCCAGTTGATGCAGCGGGTTGCCTCCACCCCAGATCGCATCGCTGTTCAGCGTGAAGACCGGATCAGTGCCCAGCTCCGGCAGGGCGTTGCGGAGCCCCCCGCCCGTGTCGAGGATGTCGGGCGTCTCGACCACCAGCGTCACGTGGCGGTCCTTCAGATGGGCCTGCAAAACCTCTGCCTTGTAGTGCAGGTTGATGACCACCTTTTCGGCAGGCAGACCCTCCGCCAGTGCCAGCGCATGGTCGATCAGAGGTGTGCCGCCGACCTCGATCATGGGCTTGGGCCTGTCCTTGGTCAGTTGTTTCATGCGGGTCCCTAACCCTGCCGCAAAGATCATCACCGGCCAGCCCATTTGCCACACTCCTCTTTCAGCCGGGCCTGTATCTCGGGCGTTGGAGCAGGCAGGTCGCGGGCGATCAGGTCTTTCACCGGGTGCAGGGCGGGATGCTCCAGATTGGTCTGGATATGTCCCCAGACGCGCGGGATCAGATCGACGTAATGTGCTTTGCCGTTGCGCATGCAGAGCCGGGAAAACCCGCCCAGAATGCGCATGTTCCGCTGGAAGCCGAAGATCGCGTAGGCCGCATCGAAGGCAACGGGATCAAGCTGTTGACCTGCCACAAAGGCGGATTTCACCTCCGCCTCCACGGCCCTTGACACGTCACGCCGGGCATCCTGCAAAATAGAAACGAGGTCATAGGCGCGGTGGCCGAGCATCGCGTCCTGAAAATCCAGCAGGCCCACCCGCGCCGCGCCCTCACGGTCCGGGAGCCAGAGCAGGTTCTCCGCATGATAGTCACGCTGGATCAGGACATTCAGGTCCTTGTCCAGGGGGGCGATGACAGACTTGAACGCGCGCGAAAACGCCTGTTTCAGGCTGGTGCCTTCAGCGCCCGTCGCGCCAAAGAGATACCAGTCATAGGCAAGGGCCGCGAGGGGCACGGTCGTTTCTGACGCATAAGGAAGGAGGCCCGGCGGCTCTGCTCTATGCAAGACCGAAAGCACCCCGGCTGCCGCATGGTAGAGCGGTCTCTCCTGCGCAGGGTCGGTCGCCATTTCACGGGCGAACAGCCGGTCTCCCAGATCCTCGATCAGAAGAAACCCGGCATCATCGTCGTGGTGCAGGATCTCGGGGGCGGAGAGACCAACGCCCTTGAGATAGCGCGCAATCCGCACAAAGGGACGGGTGTTTTCGCCTGTCTCTGGCGGCGCATCCATCAGGACAGCGGTGTGGCCATCGGGGGCGGTGAGCCGTTCGTACCTGCGATTGGAGGCATCCCCCGCCAGCGGTGCACGGCTCGCGGATTGCCAGCCCGCTTGCGTGACAAAGGCGTGTGCGTCGCGCGTCATACCCCCCCCCAGCCTTGCAGCCGGTCCGACCAGAGAGGATCGTTCCAGCTTGCAGTGAGCAGGCGCGCGTTTTCTGCCTTGCCCGCCTCCAACAGGAGCGAGAGTGCCCCTTCTGGCGTGAGCGGCCCCAGACGGTCCGGCCATTCGATCAGGCAAATGGCCTCCTTGAAGGCGTCTGTCAGGCCAAGTTCCTCGATCTCATGCACCGACCCGACCCGGTAGAGATCCGCGTGCCAGAGCGGCCCGTTTCCGGTCTCGTAGGTCTGGACCAGCGTGAACGTAGGGGAGGGCACATCCTCGTGTGCGATCAGGAGGGATTGGATCAGGTGTCGGGCAAAATGCGTCTTGCCTGCGCCTACGGGCCCCGACAGCAAGATGGTGTCACCTGCCCGCAAGATCGCGCCCAGCGCTTTCGCCGCACGGGCAGTGTCGTAAGGAGAGATCAGGTCAATAGGGGCGCGAGACGTCTGCATGCCGCATGCTTACCCTGCGCATCGGGCGCTGCAAGCAGATATGCGTGGGTCTCAGATGTGTTTGGTTTCTGTATCGGGTATTCGGGCGGCGATTGACGGCGTTTCGGCCTTCACGAAGCGGACAATGGTGGCCCCGGATGAAATTCTGGACACAACACACCGCAGGTCACGCCCGTCACTGAGGCGCGCTTTCATTTCCCACGACGTCTTTTCCCCGAAATCCAGCACGAATTCGTTCAGGCTGGTCCAGTCCGCCCCATCCGCGCAGCGTCTTCTCCAGTCATTGATGCAATCCGCAATGGTGACATCGGCAAAACTGTTGTCCGGATCCGTTCCCCACATTTCGCGGTAAGCAAGGTTGCAAAAGGTCAGCACGCCGGAGGACGAGAAGACAACAAGCGCCTCTTCGAACGAATCCATCAGGGATTGCCCCAGTTCCAGTTCGGCCCGGAAGTTGCGGGTCAGGGAGATTTCGGCGGTGATATCCTCGATCAGAAAGGCGATTGCCCCGTCAGGGTGCGGGCGACCGTTCACGCGGTAGGTCTGCCCCGTCTCCAGCGTCCATGTCTCCTGATACCGGCCGTCTGTCGCGGCAGCGATGACATCCGTGATCTGTTGTCGCCAGGACTGGTAATTCTTGGGTTCCGGCATCCGGCGGTTTTCGCGGATACGGTCAAAGAAGGACATCAGCGTCGGCCGCCCGCTCAGAAAATCAGCGGGCAGGTCGGTCAGGTCGATAAGTGCCGGGTTGAACAAGGCCAGCTGGCCATTTCGGTCAAAGATCGCGAGGCCGATGGAAAGCTGCGCAAAGGTCTTGGCCAACGTCTGGACAAAATTCCGCTGGGCGACCTCCGATTTCACAAGCGCGTTCACGTCCATCGCGTGAAACACGGTGATGTCTCCGACACTGACGGCGCTGACGTCGTACCAGTCGGACTGTCCTTCGTCGGCGGTTTGTATCGACACCCTCTGGCGTTCATTCTTTTCCTCAAAATCGGGCAGGATGGCAAAAATCGGCGCGATTTCATCCGGCTCTGACTGTCGCAAGCGCTGGTAGAGCGTGCGGTAGGCGGCATTGTGCCAGATCACGCGCCCTTCGGAGTTTACCTGCCAGATGGCATGGGTGGTCGTGTCGCTCGCCCGTTTGAGGTGGTCGACTTCGTGTTGCAACGCTTTGATCCGCTCTGGCTGGGCGGCGTACTGCTCCCCGTCTTCCAGCATGTGGATCCGGGTGAACGCGCCATCCCGCGTCACCGAAAGGGTTGCGGCGTCTTCGGCGTCTCTGGCGGTGATCGTGGTCTCGCCCGGTGTTGCGTCCCCGGGCACTTCGGGCAGATTGGGAAAGCGGTTCATCAGCCTTTCCCGCACTCCTGTCCAGTCGTCGCGGCCCGGCATCAACTGATACAGCCGCGCCGCCGCATCCGAGATGTGTTGCAGGTTTTCATCTTCGAACAGGAACGACACCACGCGATCAGGCTCGGCCATAATCTGGCCGGTTTCCTGAAGACCTTGATTCTGGTTTTTCAACATCCAAGCGACAGCAAAAACGGTGCTCGCTGTTGCCGCGCCCGCGATGGCGGCGACATCAAAAAAGTCCATCTTTAGGGAAACCTTTTACCGTGACGACTGCGAGAGAGTGCTTCGATCAGGGTTAACACCTCGTTAACGCAGGCATCGGAAGCGTAACTTTAAATGGGAATACGTTTGTTTTCACCTGTCGGAACCGGTGTGTCGCCGAGTATGGCGTCAACCTCGCGCCGCCTCCATTTTACCTCGACCACAGCGCCAATGCCTTTCGTTTTGTCAGAGATGGGTTTGCTTGTGTCTTCACGTCCGTTGGCAAAACTCAGCTCCGCTCCGGACCGCTCCAGCAGTGTTTTCGCAATGAACAGCCCCAGGCCCATCCCTTCATACCCCGGTCGCCGACCCCTTTCGGAGGAAGACTTGCGCCGCTTCATGAACGGATCGCCGATGCGCCCGATCACCTGCGGCGGAAACCCGCGCCCGTCATCCATGATCCGGAGCGAGATGACCTCGTCATCCCAGCTTGCCTCGACCCAGATTTCCTGCCGCGCGAAATCTACAGCGTTCTGGATCAGGTTGCGCACGCCGTGGATGATCTCCGGTTTGCGCAGGATCGTGGGCTGAAGGATTTCTGGTCCGACCAGTTGGAAGGTGATCTCCTTGCCGCGATCCATGTGGGGTTCGGCGGCCTCTTCCAGCACGGCGCGCAGGGGCGCTTGCCGCAGGTGCAGATCGTCTTTCCCCGCACGCCCCATGTCCCGCAGGATGTCGCGGCAGCGGTCCGCCTGTTCGCGGATCAGCGCTGCATCTTCCTGTAGGTCCCGGCGGTCGGCAAGCTCTTCGAAAAGCTCGCTGCTGGCCAGCTTGATGGTTGCAAGCGGTGTGCCCAACTCATGCGCGGCGGCGGCGACAACACCACCGAGATCGGTCAGCTTCTGCTCGCGGGCAAGCGCCATCTGCGTGGCCGACAGCGCATCTGACATGGAGTTGATCTCGGAGGTGACCCGAACGGAGTAGGCGCTGATAAAGACAATCGCGATGATGAGAGCGATCCAGTTGCCGAAAACAAAAAGATCGGGGATCGTGAGAACAAGCCCCTGGTCGGTGCGCAACGGATAGTGGAACTGCGTCAGCAGCGACACGAGCAGGATCGCGGTGCCGCCCAACACCACGGTCGACCGCAATGTCAGCACCGCCGCCGAGATCGTCACCGGCCCCAGCATCAACAGGGCGAACGGATTATGAAGACCGCCCGTCAGATAAAGCAGAAAGCTCAGTTGCAGCAGGTCGAAAAGCACCGTCAGCATGTTCTGCGTTTCCGTCAGCCGCTTGTTTTCCGGAAAGACGAATATCGCGACGAGGTTGGCAATCACCGAGGCCCCGATGGCGAGATAACAGAGCCCCAGTTCCAGCCGCAGCCCATAGAAGTGTTGCGCCACCGTAATCGCGATGAGCTGGCCCGCGATCGCGAACCACCGCAGGAGAATCAGCGAGCGTAACCGTATCCAGTTTGCCCGGGTGTCACCGGAAGCCGGTCGCAGGTTCAGGTCCGCCAAAAGTTCACCGCTTGTTGAGTTGCACAGTTGAGAAAAGACGTTAGGACTGCGGTCAGGCAGGATCAAGGAAAGCATGAAGGAGAGTGGTAAATGAATCCCCGTTTGATTGCCTTGTTTTCAGGTGCGGCGCTTGTCGGGCTGATGGGTGGTCTGTGGTTCTGGACGCAGTTTTCGAAAGGCGATGACCAGTTTGCCCAATGCCGCGCGAGCGCCGTCGCGGGCGGTGCCGGTGCGCTGGGCGGACCGTTTGAGCTTGTCAATGCGGCAGGAGAGACCGTAACGGACGCGGATGTCATCACAGAACCCTCCATCCTCTACTTTGGATATACATTCTGCCCCGATGTCTGCCCGCTGGACGTGAACCGCAACGTGCTGGCGGTCGATGTTCTCGATGAGAAGGGCCTATCGGTCACCCCGGTCTTCATCTCGATTGATCCGGAACGGGACACGCCGGAGGTTGTGGGCGACTTTTCGGCAAACATGCATGAGCGGATGATCGGGCTGACCGGCTCCCCCGAACAGGTGAAAGCAGCGAGCCAGGCCTATCGCACCTACTACCGGGCACAGGAGGGGGACGACGACTATTACCTCGTCGATCATTCGACCTTCAGTTACCTCGTCCTGCCCGAACATGGATTTGTCCAGTTTTTCCGCCGGGAAATCTCGCCCGAACAAATGGCGGAGACGGTGGCCTGCTTCGTGGAAAACGCCTGAGTCTCTAGACCCTTCTGACCGATTGCAGTTTGACCTGTAGAATTTTGCCCCACATAAATGGTCAAAGCGGTGATCCAGTGCGCGGGGAGAAGAGCGATATGCCGGAAACAGAGCCTTTGGAAATCGGTGAGGACAAGAGCATCCTGTTGCTGGATGATGACGAGCCTTTCCTGAGACGTTTGGCAAAAGCCATGGAAAAGCGCGGGTTCGAGGTGGAAACCGCCGGTTCCGTCACAGCCGGGCGCGCCATTGCTACCGCGCGCCCTCCGGCTTACGCGGTGGTGGATTTGCGGTTGGAGGACGGCAACGGGCTGGATGTGGTCGAGGTGCTGCGGGACAAGCGCCCGGACGCCCGCGTGGTGGTGCTCACAGGTTACGGGGCCATTGCGACGGCGGTTGCAGCGGTCAAGATCGGCGCGGTTGATTATCTCTCAAAGCCCGCTGACGCGACGGATATCGTGAACGCGCTGCTGGCCCGGGGCGATGACTTGCCACCGCCGCCCGAAAACCCGATGAGCGCGGATCGCGTCCGGTGGGAACATATCCAGCGGGTCTATGAATTATGCGACCGCAACGTGAGCGAAACAGCCCGCCGCCTGAACATGCACCGCCGTACCTTGCAGCGCATTCTGGCGAAACGCAGCCCGCGCTGACCCGCTGGTCTCAGTCCAGATCGAAGCGTTTGCTGACCTTGGCGACGATCATGCCATTCGTCAGGCGTTGATCGGGATGGTGCGCATAGGTCTCGAAGCCGCGGCTTTGGTAATAGGCAAGTCCGCCGGTGTTATCGGCCCGGATCGTTGCGTTGATCCATTTGTATCCCAGATCCCGCGCGGCCCTGCGGCTGGCCTCGAAAAGCCGTGATCCCACCCCCAGCCCGGTTTGCCCGATCTGGACAAAGGTGGCGATGTCGCAGGCCTCGGGTGGCAGGTCGCGATGGGGCTCGATGGATTGAAACCCCAGAATGTCGCCGCTGTCACTTTCGGCCACATGCCAGACCGATTGATCGGGGGCCTGCCGGAACCATGCCTTGATCGTGTCACCGGTAATCTCTTCGGTGAAGGCCGTGGTGCCACCTTTCCGAATGATCGCATTCAGCAGGTCCGCCATCTCGCGGGTATCCAGATCACCGGCCTTGCGAATGTGCATCAGCCCATCGCCTCCAAGAGCGTATCGTGGCGCCGGGTAAAGGCGTCGCGGGTCTCGGACGGCGGGCGGAGGGTGATGCTCAAACCTTGGGTCAAGGCCTTGTCCGGTCTGCCGAAAAACCGCGTGGCTTCCGCGTCGGAAAACCCTGCGATCTGGGTGGCCTCCATCCAGGCGCTGATCCTGTCGGCTTTCTTGATCTGTTTCTTGATCGGCGCAGGCAATGCGGCAGGCAGGCCAAACCGGATGTGGATCGCCGCCGTCAGACGGACGTCCAGCGCTTCATACCCGGGGCCGACCGCGGCTTTCACCGGGGAAATCATGTCTCCGATCACGTATTCCGGGGCGTCATGCAAAAGGGCGGCCATTTGCCACCTGGCAGGTGCTTTGGGCGCTATCCTGCGAAACAGAGTCTCCACCAGCAGGGAGTGTTCGGCGACCGAATAGGCGTGTTCGCCCACCGTCTGCCCGTTCCAGCGCGCGACAAAGGCAAGCCCCCGGGCGATGTCTTCGATCTCGACATCCACCGGCGTCGGGTCCAGAAGATCGAGCCTGCGCCCGGACAGCATCCGCTGCCATGCCCGTGCTGTCTTTGCCATCTGCCCTCCGTGAAGCTGCCTGCCCCAAGATGTGCCCTGCGCACCACTGCAACGCAAGCCGCATTGTCACCTTTGGCGACCGGTGGTATCTGCACCGCGACTTACACACACGGGAACCCAGATTCGATGGCTAAAGATTATATTGTGAAGGACCTCGCGCTGGCCGAATATGGCCGCAAGGAACTGGATATCGCTGAAACCGAGATGCCGGGTCTGATGGCACTGCGCGACGAATATGGCGACAGCAAACCGCTGGCGGGTGCGCGCATTGTCGGCTCGCTTCACATGACGATCCAGACGGCTGTTCTGATCGAAACGCTTGTTGCGCTGGGTGCGGATGTGCGCTGGGCCTCCTGCAACATCTTCTCGACCCAGGATCATGCGGCGGCCGCGATAGCGGCAGGCGGCACGCCAGTCTTTGCGATCAAGGGCCAGACGCTGGAAGAGCATTGGGACTACCTTGACAAGTCCTTCCTGTTCGAGGACGGCCCGAACATGATCCTCGACGATGGCGGGGACGCGACGCTTTACATTCTGCTGGGTGCCCGTGCCGAAGCGGGGGAGGAGATCATCCCCGTCCCGACCTCCGAGGAAGAAGCGGTCATCAAGGAACAGATCAAGAAGCGCATGGCCGCAAGCCCGGGATGGTTCACCAAGGTCCGTGACCAGATCAAGGGCGTGTCGGAAGAGACCACCACCGGCGTGAACCGTCTTTACCAATTGGTGCGCGACGGGCAGCTGCCCTTCCCGGCGATCAATGTGAACGACTCTGTCACCAAGTCGAAGTTTGACAACAAATACGGCTGCAAGGAATCGCTGGTTGACGGCATTCGCCGCGCTACTGACACCATGATGGCGGGCAAGGTTGCCGTGGTCATGGGCTACGGCGACGTGGGCAAAGGCTCGGCTGCGAGCCTGCGGGGCGCAGGTGCGCGGGTGAAAGTCACCGAAGTCGACCCGATTTGCGCGCTTCAAGCGGCGATGGACGGGTTTGAAGTTGTGCTGCTCGAAGATGTTGTGGACACGGCGGATATCTTCATCACCACGACCGGCAACAAGGACGTGATCCGCATCGAGCACATGCGCGAGATGAAGGATATGGCGATTGTCGGCAACATCGGCCACTTCGACAATGAGATTCAGGTCGCAGCGCTCAAGAATCACAAATGGACCAACATCAAGGAACAGGTGGACATGATCGAGATGCCGAACGGCAATCGTCTGATCCTGCTCTCCGAAGGCCGCCTGCTGAACCTTGGCAACGCCACAGGGCATCCTTCTTTCGTGATGTCGGCGTCTTTCACCAATCAGGTGCTGGCGCAGATCGAGCTTTGGACACGTGGCGAAGCGTACAAGAACGACGTCTATATCCTGCCCAAACATCTAGATGAGAAGGTCGCGCGTCTGCATCTTGAGCGGATCGGCGTGAAACTGACGCAACTCGACGTGGAGCAGGCTTCCTACATCGGTGTCAAACCCGAAGGGCCGTTCAAGCCCGAGCATTACCGCTACTGATCGCGAGCTTTCTCATGGCCCGGCTGACCGGTTTTTTCCGTCCGCCGGGCTGTGACATCGTGCTGAAAATGGCGCGGGGCAACTGCCAACTTGCGCAACATTCCCGACTAACCGCATAGGTTGAAGTCCGCCACGGGGAAAACGATCCGGAAAAACTCCTTTTGTGCGGCAATTTTCGTGATTACTGTGAGGTTTAGGTCGAGTTGCTTGGCCTGACATACAGAGGGAGATTTAAGTATGGGCAAAAGAGACGATCTTATTGCGCAGTATGCGGACGATTTGAAAAACAAGTGCGGTGTCGATCCCGATATGGACCTTCTTACAAAGGTTACAATCGGTTGCGGCCCTGCGATTTATGATGCAGATGCCGCGACGGTTGCCGCCAGCCAGCAATCGGAGCTCGAAACCGTCAAGCAGAATTTTCTTGTGAAAAAGCTTGGCCTGTCGGACGGCCCGGAGTTGATGGAGGCCATCAACAAGGTCGTTGAAACCTATGGCAAGTCCGAGCGGAACAAATACCGCGCCGTTGTCTATTACATGCTGACCAAGCATTTCGGCAAAGAATCGATCTATTCGTAATTCTCTGGGGAGAATGGAAAGAAGCGTTCTCTTTTGGTTAAGAGGGCGTTTCTTTTTTGCCTTGCTTTTGCCGTATCGAAAGATTGAAATTCTTGGTTGCTTGAGGCATAAAACATGGTAGCGGCCAGTACGGCCAGAGCCAGATTTCATATCCGTGCGGTGGACTTGGGAGCACGTGGGGAAAAGAGGGTTCTGGCTTTTGGTCAGAACCCCTTTTTTGTCGGATCAGCTTCAGAACAGTGTCAGCACCGCGCCGATCAATGCGCATCCGAAAGTGGCATATCCACCGTCAATCCACAGCAACTGTCTGGGGCGTGCGCTGAACCCGTAGAAGGTTGCGATCCACGGGCTGACCATAAAGAGACCGATTCCAAAGCCCGACATGAGGCCTTTTCCAAAGGTATCAATCGCGCTCAGTTCAAAAACGTGGCGCATCATGCCTGCCACCAGAACAGCGCAGATCAGGCTGGTGACGTAGGGAACCGGATCTTTCTGATTTGCCGGCTGGCCGTCTTCGCCCACCGGCACACCGGATGCAGTCATCCATTTCTGGCCCAGCACAGTGTACCAGATCGCCCCAAAGCCAAAGGCGGCAATCCCTGCAACGATCACACTTACAAAGCTCATGGTCATCCTCCCATCAACGTCTGGGGACCATGAAGCCAGAAGTAGCGCGGTTTATCCAGCAGGGATACCGGCCATCTCGCAAATGATCGCCCATTCGCCGGGGCGGACGGGCTGCACTGAAAGGCGCGAGGAACGTATCAACGCCATCTCGGCAAGCCGTTCATCCTGTTTCACCATATCGAGGGTTACAGGCGTCTGTACCGGGCGCACCGCCTTGATATCAACGCAGTCCCAGCGGTCGTCATCGGTTGTGCTGTCGGGATGCGCCTCGGCGATGACTTCCACCACGCCGACAATCGCCTTCTCTTTCTGGGAATGATAGAAAAAGCCCTGATCGCCGATTTTCATCTCCCGCATGAAGTTGCGGGCCTGATAATTGCGCACGCCATCCCATTCTTCGCCCTGATCGCCTTTGGCGACCTGATCGTCCCAGCTCCAGGTGGAGGGTTCGGATTTGAACAACCAATAGGCCATCAGCCGATGACCCTGTTCCAGGGGATCAGCTCTACCGAGGCGAATAACCCGGCCTTGCCGTAAGGGTCCCCGGCGACCCAGCTTTCCGCATCGGCCATCTCTGCGACCTCCAGAATGATAAGAGAGCCGCACATTTGCCCGGCGTCATCCAGCAAGGGCCCCGCCTGTTGCACTGCAGGGCTGGACTTGAGGTATTCCACATGGGCAGGCCGGTTTTCCTGCCGAACTGGCAGGGCGCCCGGTTTATCGCGGGCAATCAGGGCGACAAGCATGTCATTCTTCCTTCAATGAACGAGAGAGCAGCGCGGTCATCGCGTCACCGACATCCAAGCGTTTTTCGACGAGCGCTGCAACCATCGTCGAAATAGGCAGGTCCAGACCGTGCTGCCCTGCATAGGCGGATACCGCCACGGCGGTCGCGGCCCCTTCCACGGTGGTGGCCGGGTCAAAGGCCTCGCCCGATCCGATGGACAGGCCAAAGCGATAGTTGCGGGACTGGTCGGACGTGCAGGTCAGAACCAGATCGCCAAACCCCGACAGGCCCGCAAGCGTTGCCGGATCAGCGCCCATCTGTGCTGCGAGGCGTTGCATCTCCGCGTTGCCACGGGTCATCAGGGCGGCCCGCGCGCTTTCGCCCAGGCCGGCCCCGATCGCCGCCCCGCAGGCAATGGCCACGACGTTTTTCAGTGCGCCGCCAAGGGAGGCGCCCACCACATCCGCGCTGCGGTAGAGCCTGAGTGCCGGAGTTGAAAGCTGCTGTTGCAGCGTCACGGCGGCCTTCGGATCAGCACAGGCCAGCGTCAAGGCGGTGGGCAACCCGATTGCGATGTCCGCGGCAAAACTCGGGCCGGTCAACAGTGCGCTCAGGCCCTTGGGGCACAAGGCCTTGATAATGTCGGGCGCGGTGGCACTTGTGCCAAGCTCCACCCCCTTGCAACAGGCGACAAGGGTCAAACCGTCGAGGGTGGCGTTGTGGGTTTCCAGAAACCCGCGCAGTTTTTGCATCGGCACGCAGAGCAGGACCACATCCGCCGCACGCGCCGCAGCTATCTCTGACGTCACGGTCAGGGCCGTTGGAAGGGTAGCCTCGGGAAGGTGCCGCGCGTTCCTGCGGGTGCTGGCCATGTTGCGGACCTGTGCCGCGTCACGCGCCCAGAGCGTGACCGGCCCGTTCTCCGACAAGGTGATGGCCAGGGCCGTCCCGAAAGCACCTGCACCCAGCACACAAACGCTCATGCCTTTGCCCCCTTCTTGCCACTGCCAAGCATCGACGGGCTGTGCTGATCCAGAGGCCAGCGCGGCCGGGCGGAGAGGCTCAGATCGTCGGGTGGATGTGCGTCCATGCGTTCCAGTGCGGCGTATCCGATCATCGCCGCATTATCGGTGCACAAGGCCAGGGGCGGTGCAGTGAACCGGACGCCTGACCCTTCGGAAACAGTCTCTAACCCGGCTCTGATCGACATATTGGACGCGACACCTCCGGCGACACAGAGGGTTGTCGCGCTTGGGGTCAGCGCCAGCGCCCGGCGCGTTTTCTCCGCCAGGACATCGACAACGGCGGCCTGAAAGCCCGCGGCGAGGTCGTTCTGGTCCTGGCGGTGCAATCCCCCCTGCGTCTGGGTCAGGCTGTCGCGCGCCCTCAGGACGGCTGTCTTCAGCCCGGAAAACGACATGTCACACCCGGGCCGGTCAAGCAGCGGTCGGGGCAGGGCAAAGCGGTTTCGGTCCCCCGAAAGTGCCGCCTCTTCGATCGACGGCCCCCCGGGTTGCGGCAGGGCCAGCAGGCGCGCGACCTTGTCGAAGGCCTCGCCCGGGGCGTCGTCAATCGTCCCGCCAAGGCGCGTGAAGTCATCCGGGCCGGCAACCAACAGGAACTGGCAATGCCCGCCCGACACAAGAAGCATCAGGTAGGGGTAGGCAACCTCATCCGTCAGCCTCGGGGTCAGCGCGTGGCCCGCCAGATGATTGATCCCGTAAAGCGGCTTGCCGGTCGCCAGCGCCAACCCCTTGGCGCACATCACGCCCGATACGACGCCGCCGATCAATCCGGGCCCGGCCGTTACCGCAATGGCATCAATGGCCCGAAGGTCGAGCCCTGCAATCTCCAGAGCTTCCTCAACGCAATGATCGAGCATTTCGGCATGCGCCCGCGCGGCAATCTCGGGGACCACGCCGCCAAAAGCCGCATGCAGGCTGTTCTGGTTCCTGACAACCGAGGCCAGCACATCCGCCTTGCCCCTCGCATCAAGGCGCACGACCGCCGCCGCGGTATCGTCACAGCTGCTTTCCAATGCCAAGACGGTCTGAATACGGCCCACCATGTCTTCCCGTTGCATGATACAGGTAGGGCAGGTAACACCGAAGAGGCGCGCAAACAATGGCGGGAGGCCGTGAGTTCAATGCAAAAGCCGCAATTGCTCCTGACCCGGCCTTTGGGCATGAACGCCGAATTTGCCGCGCGTTTCCCGAAAGACCTTGCGCACCGTCTGCAATTCATCGACTGCCCGCTGATACGGATCGTCTCGCTTCAGGGGCAAAATGGGCTGGAAGGGGACGCGCAGGCGATATTCACGTCTTCGAACGGTGTCCGGTTTGCGCCGCCGTCCCTTGGGCGGCTGGCCTATTGCGTGGGCGAACGCACGACCGAAGCGGCGCGCAATGCCGGTTGGTTTTCGGTCCATGCGGGCAAGAACGCCGTGGAGTTGATCGAGTATATCGCGGCCCGAGACCCCAAAGAGTCGCTCTATCATCTCTGCGGCAAGCACCAGCGGGGAAATGTTGTCGAGGCGCTGATAGCCAAGGGCATGCGGGCAAAACGCGTGGTGCTCTACGATCAGCAGCTTCTGCCTGTGCCGGCCGGCGTGCTGGATAGCCTCAAACGCGACACCCCGACGATTGTGCCGCTTTTTTCACCGCGCGGGGCTGCGCATTTTGCCGGGCAGGTGCCGGAGAGCCCGCGTGCCACCGTCATCGCGATGAGCGATGCCGTTGCCAAGGCCGTGCGGAGCACCTCTGATTTGAAGACCGTCACGTGCGCCCATCCCACTGCAAACGCCATGCTGGAGGCTATTGAAAACCTTACGCTCGCGCATCGCTTGGGTTGAGAGGCGGGGCGCTCACGAGTAAGGTTCCTTAACAGCGCGCGCCTGTGAAGATTCGAAAAGGTGGAAGATTTGGCCAAATCTGGAAAGTCCAACAAGGCAACTGACAAAGACAAACAGGGCGTCGAAAAGCCGGAAGATGCAGAAAAGGTCGTTTCCGAATTGGAAACGGAGCTGTCGAAAGCAGAGGAAACAACCGAGCTGTCGCAAGAGGATGGCGCCACAGAGACTCCGCCGTCGGACACTCCTCAGATAGAAGAAGAGGCTGAAACCGTCGCGGAGTTGCTCGAAGAAGAGGCCGTCGACGCCGCGCCTGATACCGATGCCGAGACAGAGCAGGCGCTTGCAGACGAGGCGGATACCGACCCCGACGATACATCACCGGAACATGATCGGTCAGACGCGGAGCAGCCGGAAACCGACGAGACCGGGACGGAGGTTCCGGAGGCGGAGGAATTGACCGAGCCGGAGGCGCAAGACGCGCTTTCGGACGAAAAGGAACAGGAGGAGGTCCTCGAGGAGCCAGAGCCCGAACCTGTCGAAACCAAGCCCGAGGCAGAGCCGAAGCCCGCGCCGCAAGCGCCGGGCGGCTCCATATGGCCCGGGGTTTTTGGCGGTGTGATTGCGGCATTGATCGGCTTTATCGTCGGACGTGGAGACGCCCTTGACGACTTCCTGCCCGCTGCCTTTCAGCGCCCTGCTGTGGACCTGACGGCGGTGGATGATCTTGCGGCGCAAACCGAAGCGCTCGCGGCACAGACAGCAGACCTTGCTACCCAGACAGAGACGCAGGTGTCGCGGATCGACGCGCTGGAAGCTGTGAGTGCGCAAGCCATTCTGGAAACGGTTGCAGGTCTTGAAGCTGATCTTGAAACGGTTGCAACCCGGCTTGAGGCGCTGGAGGCACGGCCTGTTGCCGCTGACGCCGGGGCGGTTGCCGAAACCAACGCCGCATCGGCTGAAGAGGTTGCAGGTCTGAAAGCCACGCTTGATGCGCAAAAGGCCCAGATTGCCGACCTTGTTGAACGGGCAGAGGCCGTGGAGGCCCGCGCCGCCGCGGAGGCGTCACAGATCCTTGCGCGTGCGGCGCTGACCCGCGTTGTGACCGCAGTAGAGAGCGGCCAGTCCTTTGCGCCCGCGCTGACGGATTTGGAAGAAGTGACCCCGGTCGAAGTGCCCGCCGCCCTGCGCGAGGCGGCTGAATCGGGTGTTCCGTCCATGGCCGCTTTGCAGGACAGCTTTCCAGACGCGGCACGTGCGGCACTGGCAGCGGCCCGCAGCGAAGTGCCTGAAAGCGACGTGGAGGGCATCACGGGGTTCCTCAAGCGTCAGTTGAACGTGCGATCCGTGACGCCCCGCGAAGGGAGCGATGCGGACGCGATCCTGTCGCGGGCGCAGGCGGCTGTGCGCGGAGGTGATTTCGGCGCTGCCTTGAGCGAAATGGAGGCCTTGCCGGAGGCTGCGCGTGCAGCAATGGCAGACTGGCTGGACGCGGCAACCGCCCGGAAAGCTGCCCAGGATGCGGCAAACGAATTGGCGGACAGCCTGAACAGCAACTAAGGAATATTTTATGCTTTGGTCTTTGATAAAGATTCTTCTTTTTGTTGCCGCCGTTGCTGCCTTGGCGCTGGGGGCGGGCTACCTGCTGGAAAGCGAGGGCGGGGTTCAGGTTCAGGTCATGGGCAGCGAATACACCTTCGGGCCGCTGCAATCCGTGATCGCCATCGCCGTTCTGGTTTTTGCGGTCTGGCTGCTGTTGAAACTGCTGTCCCTGCTGGTGGCCAGCTGGCGGTTTCTCAACGGGGATGAGACGGCGCTGTCGCGCTACTTTGACCGCAACCGCGAACGCAAAGGGTTTCAGGCGCTGTCCGAGGGGCTGATGGCGCTGGCCAGTGGCGAAGGTCGCGTGGCCATGACAAAGGCCGCCAAGGCGGAGAAATACCTCAACAAGCCCGAGTTGACGAACCTGCTGGTCGCGCAGGCGGCCGAAATGGCGGGAGACCGCCGCAAGGCCGAGGAGACATACAAGAAGCTTGTCACAAAAGACGCGACGCGGTTTGTCGGGGTGCGTGGCATCATGAAGCAGAAACTGGCGGATGGCGACAAAGAGACCGCCCTGAAACTGGCCGAAAAGGCCTTTGCATTGAAGCCCAAGCACGAGGAGACACAGGACGTTCTGCTGCGTCTTCAGGCCCAGTCGGAGGATTGGTCGGGGGCTCGCCAGACCCTGAATGCCAAGCTGAAATACGGTGCGCTGCCACGCGATGTGCACAAGCGTCGCGATGCGGTGCTGGCCCTGTCGGAGGCCAAGGACATCCTGTCGGATGACAGTTCCATCGACGTGCAGGAAAAGGCGATCGAGGCGAACAAGCTGTCGCCTGATCTCATACCGGCGGCGGTCATGGCGGCGGGCGGGCATGTCGAAAAAGGGCGTCCGAAACTGGCGGTTCGCCTGCTCAAGAAAGCCTGGGAGGTGCAGCCGCATCCCGATCTGGCCTCGGCCTTTGCGGCGATTGCCCCGGATGAGTCGCCCTTCGAGCGGATCAAGAGATTTACTCACCTTACCCGACTGAAGCCGGATCATCCGGAAACAATGATGCTGCTGGCGGAACTGCACATCGCCAACGAAGATTTCCCCGAGGCGCGGCGCGCCCTGGGCGGCTTGGCCGAAAGCGACCCTACGGCACGATCCGTCACCCTGATGGCGGCCATCGAGAAAGGGGAGGGGGCCGCTGACGCCGTGGTGCGCGGCTGGCTTGCAAAGGCACTGACCGTGCCACGCGGCCCGCAGTGGATCTGCGACAATTGCCAGCATATCCATGCGGACTGGGCACCCTTCTGCGAAAACTGCGAGAGCTTTGATACGCTGGCGTGGAAAACACCGCCCGTAACGGAAATGGCAATGCCCGGCGGCGTTCAGATGTTGCCGCTGATCGTCGGTGCGCTGGAGGACAAATCCGACCTGCCCGTCGCCGAAGCGGAGGAGCCCGAGATCGAAGATGCGGAACTGGTCACAGACGAGAAACCAAGCGTCGTGGACGGCACCGCAGAAGGTGAGCAGACATCCAAGGCCAGCTGATGCGCCGGTTTGTCTCTTGACGCGGGCAGGCTGCGCCCGCTTATGGGATCTGTCATTGCTCTAAGAGTGTTTGGGTCGTGTCAAAAACCGTCACTCTCTCCATTGAGAAAATGCACTGCGGGTCTTGTGTGGGGCGCGTGGACCGGGCGCTTGCCGCAGTTGCCGGGGTGGAGGCCGTGGCCGTCAATCTCGCAACGGAAACGGCAGTGGTTCGGGGCGACGGCAAGGGCCTCGCTGACGCGCTGATTGACGCCTCCGAAGCGGCTGGGTTTCCGGCCCATCTGGCGCGGGCCGCGGATTACGACAAGCAGGACAAGCGCGATGCGGAGGCGCTTGCCCTGAAACGGCGCACCCTGCTGGCGGCGGTGCTGGCGCTGCCTGTGTTTGTCCTCGAAATGGGCGGGCATATGGTCCCCGCTTTTCACCACTTCCTGCACCAGAGCTTTGGCGCAGAGAGCCTTTGGCTGCTGCAAGCGGTGCTGACCACCTGCGTGCTGCTGGGTCCCGGGCGCGGGTTCTACCGGGACGGTCTGCCCGCCTTGTTCAAGGGCAGGCCGGATATGAACAGTCTGGTCGCTGTCGGCACGCTGGCGGCCTATCTCTATTCGATGACCGTTCTACTGGCACCCGATGTGCTCCCGGCAGAGGCGCGGGCGGTCTACTTTGAGGCCGCTGCAGTGATCGTCGTCCTGATCCTCGTGGGGCGCTGGCTGGAGGCCCGCGCCAAGGGAAAAACCGGCGCTGCGATCTCTGCGTTGATCCGGCTTCAGCCCAAGACTGCCCGGGTTCTGCAAGACGGGCAGACCTGCGAGATCGCTGTCGAAAATCTCGTTCCCGGCGACATCATCGTGCTGCGTCCGGGGGAGCGTGTGCCGGTCGATGGCGAGGTCACGGAAGGCAGCAGCCACGTAGACGAAAGCATGTTGACCGGTGAGCCCATGCCCGTCGAAAAACACCCCGGCGATGTGGTGACGGGTGGTACGGTAAACGGCAACGGTGGCCTGACCGTGAGGGCAACACGGGTCGGGCGGGACACGGTGCTGGCCGGCATTGTGCGCATGGTTCAGGACGCGCAAGGCGCAAAACTCCCCATACAGGCGCTGGTGGATCGGATCACGCTCTGGTTTGTGCCGGTCGTTCTTGGGGTTGCAGCGCTCACGGTTCTGATCTGGTTGGTGCTCGGGCCACAGCCCGTCATCTCTTATGCGCTGGTTGCGGGCGTCTCGGTTCTCATTATTGCGTGCCCTTGCGCCATGGGGCTCGCGACGCCCACGTCCATCATGGTGTCAACCGGGCGCGCGGCGGAGCTTGGAGTGCTTTTCCGGAAAGGCGATGCCTTGCAGTCGCTGGCGGATGTGGACGTGATCGCCTTCGACAAGACCGGCACGCTGACAAAAGGCGCGCCTGCGCTGCATCAGATCATCCCCGCCAATGGGTTCGCGTCCGCTGACGTCCTGCGCCTTGTGGCCTCCGTTGAGGCGCGGGCAGAGCACCCGATTGCCGCTGCGATTGTCGCGGCGGCAGAGGCTGACGGACTTGACCTAGCGCCAGCCACGGCGGTTGCCGCGCAAAGCGGTCTTGGTATCGCCGGGCAGGTGGAGGGGCGCGCGGTTCTGGTCGGGTCGGATCGTCTGATGCGGGACAACGGCATTGATGTCTCCGGTTTTGCGGCGGCCATGTCCGATGCGGCACTTGCAGGCGACACGGTGTTCTTTGCCGCGGTTGATGGAAAAGCCGCCGCCCTCATCAGCGTGACGGATCCGATCAAGCCACATGCCGCCGCGTTGGTCGCTGCCTGCCATGCCCGAGGGCTGACCGTTGCGATGATCACCGGCGACAAGGAAGAGACCGCGCAAACTATCGCGACCCGCATCGGCATCGACACGGTGGTTGCCGAGGTTCTGCCCCACGGCAAGGTCGCGGCGCTTGATCGGCTGAAGGCGGATTGGGGCAAAGTCGCGTTTGTGGGCGATGGCATCAACGACGGCCCCGCCCTCGCCGCAGCGGATGTAGGGGTCGCGATTGGCACGGGGACCGATGTGGCCATCCAGTCCGCCGATGTGGTCCTGATGTCCGGCGATTTGCGCGGCGTCGGTACAGCACACCATGTCTCACAGGCCACCATGCGCAACATCCGGCAAAACCTGTTCTGGGCATTCAGCTACAACTCCGCCCTGATTCCCGTGGCTGCGGGCGCCTTGTTCGCGCCATTCGGGCTACTCTTGTCGCCGGTTCTGGCGGCAGCCGCCATGGCACTGTCCAGCATCTTTGTTCTGACAAACGCGCTTCGGCTCAGGGGGTTGACCGCAGGGTACCAGACCATGTCCGCTGGGTCCTGACGCGTTTTCCTGTTTCTTACCGGCCCCGATGATCGCTCGTTCGATCTGTTATTGATGCCAAATCGGACTGTCGATCATCGTGAAAGGGCAAACCCGCTTGTGAAACAGCTGAACGCTTCCGGTTCATTGGCGAAAGGGGGGCTTTCCGATCACAGGAGGCTTGCAACTTCGCAGCGCTTGGCGCTTTGATGGAGCAAAGCAGCCAGGGAGGCCAAGATGTACCACGCGCCCGAAGCGCCGGTTTTGCTGGAAACCAAGGACGGTATTGCGACGGTGACGTTGAACCGGCCGCGTGCCATGAACGCCTTGTCCGAAGACATGCTAAGCGCGCTGCAAACGGTTTGGGACGATCTGAAGGGCAATCGCGACGTGAAAGCGGTCATCCTGCGGGGCGCGGGAGATCATTTTTGTGCGGGCCACAACCTCAAGGAAATGACGGCGAGGCGGTCAGACCCGGATGGTGGTGCGGGCTATTTCAACGACCTTTTTGCGACCTGCTCCAAGATGATGATGTCGATTGTGAACCTGCCGCAGCCTGTCATCGCGGAAGTGCAGGGGATCGCAACCGCTGCCGGATGCCAGCTTGTCGCGACCTGTGATCTGGCCGTGGCGGCGGAGGATGCGCGTTTTGCGACCTCGGGGGTTAACATCGGGCTTTTTTGTTCCACGCCGATGGTCGCCCTTTCCCGCAATGTAACGCGCAAGCAGGCGATGGAGATGCTCTTGCTCGGTGATTTCCTGCCCGCGCAGCAGGCCGCCGAAATCGGCCTTATCAATCGCGCTGTCCCCAACGACACATTGGCTGATGCGGCCCGCAGGATGGCCTCCGCGATTGTCGGGAAAGCCCCCGTTGCGATCAAGATCGGCAAGGAATCCTTCTACAAACAAGCGGAAATGACCCTTGCCGACGCTTATGCCTACGCCGGAGCAGCCATGGCAGAGAACATGATGGCGCGGGATACCAAAGCCGGGATCGACGCCTTCATCAACAAGCAACCCATGCCGGACTGGACCGGAGACTGAGCCCGGAAGGGGGCTCAGGTCTTATCCGACCTTAAAGCCCCAGAAGTCGGTCCTGTCAGCCATGAAGTAGCCTGGCTGGGCCCGCATGATTCCCTGTAGTTCCACCGTATCGCCCGCGTTGAGCACAGCCATGGTGTGCAAGGTCAGGGTTGTGCGCTCCGTGATATGGACAGCGGTGTTTTCAACCTGCGATCCGGGTATGACGGTCGCGCCGTTGACAACCAGTTGCGCGCCCATCCGTGCGGCGGTGCTGCTGTCTTGCTTGAAGGTCAGGAGCGCGCCCAAGCAATAGGTGCCGTCCACAGGTGCGGTAAACTCATTGGTCACGGCGTCAAAGCTGCCCTGATCATTATTGGCAAGATCATTGATCGCAATGCGGGTCCAGGTATCCACAGCACCGAAGTTGTCGAAATTCGTTGTGCCCTTGAACCGGGGCAGGCGCGGTTGATCGACAACACCGGTGGCATTGTTCACGATCAACCCATCAAGGAAGTTCGTGCCATCAGCGGATGTGGCCAGCCGCAGATTGTCCGAGCCAAAGAGGCCAAACAGACCGCGTGTCTGAAAACCCTGCTGGAAGACAAAGCCGGTATCATCGCCTGTTGTTTCCTTGTTCAGCGAGATCATCATGTCGCCGGTCCCGCCGTCTGCGGCATAAAGCGCGGTCCAGAGGGCGGCGTTGATCTTGGCTGAAAACGGCGTGCCGGGCAGGGTCGTCATGCCGAGACCAAAGGTCTCGATCTCTTCCAGTTCCGGGCTTTCCAGATCAATCCACTCCGCCCCGTCGTAAACGACCATGGCATCGCGATTGATGACATAGGCACGCCATCCTGCGCGGGGGACAAAAAAGCGCCAGGTGTCCGTTTCAAACAGCGCCACCTCGCCTTCGTGATCGGCCCAATCGCCCATCGCACCGGTATCGACGATAAAGCGGGTGCCCTCCAAGGGTGAGGCGGGCGGTGTCGTCAAATCGTCTGCCGCAACACCAAGCTGCGTCACGACATCAAGAATTCGCAAGGCTTCGTTATGGGTGACGTGTTTTTGTGCCTGACTTGGCTGGATAAAGGGCAAGGACAAGCTGCTGGAGATATCGGCCATTTGAATTCCCACGTAAAAGGTTTGATCGCGGGACATCCTTCAGCAAAAGGTTTGCGACCCCCTTAGAGGGTCGCGCGTGTCGGTAAGCTCCGATTAACCAAAGAGGCTTCGATTTTCCTTTTCGCGCGTTGTGATCGGCGTTGGTGTTGTGGGCCGGTGGATTTCAGGGGCAGGGAACCGATTTGCAGTGTTCAACCCATGGCCACCATGGGGTCTGGCACCGAATCCCAACGTCTCTGATTGAGGCCCGAAGAGACGAAACACGGCAACCGGACGTGCCTCCCGCCGGTTTGTCAGACCGGCGGGAGGGTGATGTTTTAGGCGAAGGAGACACCGTCATTCACCATCGGCAGGATGGCCACAACCTGTCCGGCAGCCGCAATCGCGTTTGCCAGCGCGGGCGCTGCGGGCGGCGTACCGGGCTCACCGATCCCCGTCGGCGGTTCTGCGGAGGGTATGATATGCGTCTCTATTGCGCCGATATCGCCGATCCGCAGCGGTTCGTAGTCCGGGAAATTGAACTGATCGACCACGCCCCCGGTCAAGGTGATCTCATCGCGCATGGCAGCCCCAAGACCGTAGCCGACGCCGCCTTCGATCTGCGCATTGATGACATCCGGATTGACCGCGATGCCGCAATCGACCGCACAGGTGACCTTCTCGATCCGGACGTCGTCTTCCCCGCCGCCTGATATCTCGATCACTTCGGCAACAAAGCTGCCAAAGGACTTATGCACGGCGATCCCTTGCGTCCGCCCGGCGGGCGGATTGCCCCAGTTGGCCTTTTCAGCCGCCAGTTTCAGCACCGCAGCCTTTCGTTGCTGGTCCTTTGTGTCCCCCAGATGCGCCAGTCGAAACTCAACCGGGTCTCGCCCTGCGGCGCGTGCGGCCATATCCATCATCACCTCCATCGCATAGGCAGTATGCGTGTGCCCGACGGAGCGCCACCAAAGCGTGCTTGTCGCCTTCTTCGTGTCCGTCAGACCGACATGGAAACCGGGAATGTCATAGGGCGTATCGGCGACACCCTCGACAGAGGAATGATCGACCCCGTCACGGACGGAGAAGGCCTCGAAGGCGGTGCCTTTCATGATGGATTGCCCTGCGATCCTGTGATCCCAGGCAACGATGTTGCCCTCATCCGAGAGACCGACACGCACCTTGTGCCCGAAGGCCGGGCGGTAATACCCGCCGCGCATATCGTCTTCGCGGCTCCAGACCAGCTTCACAGGCCGGCTTCGATCCGTGATGACAAACGCCAGCGCCGCCTCGACCTGATAATCCGCCGTGGGTGTCGCGCGGCGTCCAAAGGATCCGCCTGCCAGCATCGTCTTGATGCGGACCTTCTCCATGGGCAGCTCGAAGATCTGCGAGAGCGCCATATGCGGCCCTGTGGGGAATTGCGCGCCATCGTGAAGCGTGATGCCGCCGTCTTCGTCTGCTTCGATCGTGCAGTTCAAAGGCTCCATCGGGGCATGGGCCAGCAGCGGGAAATAGAAGGTCTGCTCGACGACCCTGGCTGCTTTTTCCATAGGCGCCGGGTCGTTCTTGAGCACGTTGAATTCTGCCTCCGCGTCCAGCGCGGCGAGGATCTCCGCCTTGATCTGCGAACTGTCCCGTGTCTCCGCCTGTGACAGGTCCCATTCGACCGTCAGCGCATCCCGTGCCTGCATCGCGGCCCAAGTGTTTTCCGCATAGACTGCCACAGCCGCATTGTTCGGCAATGTCGCCGCGCGAATGAAGCCTTTGACGGATTTTGCCGCGCTGTCATCAAAACCGGCGACCATGCCGCCTGTCTGCGGCGGGCGTGCGAGCATTGCAATCATCTGATTGGGCAGATGGACGTCCATTGCGAACATGGCCTGACCATTGCCCTTGATCTCGCTGTCGAGGCGACGCACGTCAGGATTCCCGATCAGACGCCACTGGTCGGGCGACTTCAAGGGCGGCTCCGCCGGGGCCTCCAGGCCCGCAGCCCGGCCGACAAATTCCCCCAGCGGCGCAGACTGTTCATTGCCGATGATCGTCCCCTCCACAATATCGAGCGTGCTCGCATCTACGCCCCAAGCCTCTCCTGCGGCGGCCTTCAACAGCTCACGGGCTGCTGCCCCGGCCGAACGATATTGCAGGAACGAATTGGACATCGCGGTGGAGCCCCCCGTACCCTGAAACTGACCAAAGGCGAGGTTTGCATAAAGCTCCGGGTTCGACGGCGCGAACTCATAGTCGATCTGGTCCATGCCAACGCCGATTTCTTCGGCTATCAGTGTCGACAGGCCAGTTGCGGGCCCCTGACCTTTTTCAAAGTGCTTGATCACGGCAGTCACGCGACCGTCTTGCGAGATTTTGACAAAGGGGTTGATCTGCGCCGTGCCATCCGCAGCGGCCAGAGCGCCTTTGGCATTGAGGCCAACGACCAGCAACGCGCCGGTTGCAGCGGCGGCTTTCAGGAACCCCCGGCGGGATGTTGAAACTGTCATGCCTTACGCCTCCATGATTTCGGATGCGCGCTGAATGCCGGCGCGGATACGTTGATACGTGGCGCAGCGACACGCGTTGCCGTTCATGTGGTCGTGGATTTCCTCGACCGATGGTTTCGGGTTTTCGCTCAGCAATCCGACGGCGGACATGATCTGCCCCGATTGGCAATATCCGCATTGCACCACATCAAGCTCTTTCCATGCCTGCTGCACGGCGGCTCCGATTTCGGTCTCTCCGATCGCTTCGATCGTCGTGACCTCCGCCCCCTCCAGATCTTCGATGTAGGTCTGGCAGGATCGGGCGGGCGCACCATCAATGTGCACGGTGCAGGAACCGCAGGATGCGACGCCGCAGCCGAATTTCGTGCCGGTCATCCTCAGTTCGTCCCGGATCACCCACAACAGCGGGGTGCCGGGTTCGGCGTCGATGGAATGTTCGACACCATTCAGCTTCAGGGTATGGCTCATCTGGACCTCCTTGGGGATCTGGACGGGTGATACTTTGGTAAACTTGCGAGTTTACACTAGACGGGAATTTGACATGAGTAAACCCGTTCGTTTACTTCTCGGTGAAATAGCGCGTGAAGAGTAAATGGCCGATACAGTAGAAAAGACGCCCTCGCAGGCAAAACGGGATCAGATCTTGCGCGCGGCGGAGCTTGAGTTTCAAGAGCACGGGTTTGCCATCACAAATATGGATCGTATTTCTGCCCGCGCCGGTGTGTCAAAGCGTACGGTCTACAAGTACTTTGAAAGTAAAGAGAAACTCTTCAAGGAACTGATCGCGGGGCATTGGGGGAGATTCGCTGAAAGTCTCGACGTGACCTATGAGAAGGGCCGGGATATTCGCGCGCAATTGATCGAACTGGGGCAGGCCGAGGGCCGTTTGCTGACCTCCCCTGAAGTGATGGCGACGACCCGAATGGTCATGAGCGAGTTGCTTCGAAGCCCGGAACTTGTGGAAGAGACCCAGGCGAAAACCGATTTCAAGGTCTCGTTTGAGGAGATGTTGCGCGCGGCGGATGCGGACGGACAGCTTTCGATTGAGGACCCGCGTCAGGCTGCCGAAGAGTTCATCTCTCTCATCAAGGGAAAGGCGTTCTGGCCGGTGGTCTTTGGCGCGCCGGTGGTCACGCGGGACGAAATGTCGGCGCTGATCGAAAGCAGTGTCGAGATGATGATGCGCCGTTATGCTCCGTAAAGGGCTCCGTGCCGTTCAGATTGCCCCGGCACAATTGTCTTTTTCGACATGCGGCATTCGGCGTTCCGGACGATAACCTGTTCAAAAGTAGCTGCGGACCAGGCTGGAAGCGATGAGGTTCCAACCATCCGCCAGCACAAAGAACGCCAGTTTGAAGGGCAAGGAGACAATTGCCGGGGGCACCATCATCATGCCCATCGACATGAGGACAGCTGCAACCACCAGATCGATAATCAGGAACGGCAGGAAAATCAGGAAGCCGATCTGGAACGCGCGGGCGATTTCCGAAAGCAGGAAACTGGGCACGAGAATGGAAAGCGGCGCATCCGGGGTGGGGGTGGCGTCAATCGTCTCTGTGCGGAGCTCGGCAAGGGCAAAGAACGTCTCGGGGTCCAGGCGGGCGGCCATGAAGTTCCGAAACGGCTCAAGCGTGCGCGTAAACGCCGCCTCGGCGTCAATCTCGTTGGCGGTAAAGGGCTGGATGCCCGTCGTCCAGGCCTGGGTGAACACGGGTTCCATGATGAAATACGTCAGGAACAGCGCCAGGCTGACGATCAGCATGTTGGGCGGCGACTGCTGAAGCCCGATCGCTTGTCTCAGGATGGACAGGACTGTGACAAGAAACGGAAAGCAAGTCACCATGATCGCCAACCCCGGCGCCAGGCTCAGGATGGTGATTAAGAGAAAAAGCTGAATTGTCCGCGCGCCAAGCGAGCCGTCCTCACCCAGTGAGATCGACAAGTCCTGTGCAATGGCGCCGCTCGGCAACGCCAGGATGAAGAACGCGGCGATAAGCCAGAAGGCGCGCATTTCTTTAGGCACCCGGTTGTAAGTCGATGACCTCCGTCAGCCGAACGACGAGCTGACCCTCCTGCTCTCCCTCTTTCTCTTCCAGCATGCCGCGCGCGATCAGCCTGTCGCCGATATAGAGATCAACCGGATCATCAACGGATTTATCGAGGGTCAGAACCGCATTCTCGCCCAGCGTCACCAGATCGCGGATCAGGGGGCGCGCCTTGCCGACCGAAATCGTGATTTCGATGGGCACGGAGGTGAACGGGTTTTTAGGATCAAGGCCGCTGCTGGGTGTCGTTTCGGGGTTATCCATCGTTTTGTTCCTTCCCGGATTCATGGAAGAATGCGGTCATTGCTTTCGATACATCGGAGACCAGACTGTCCAGATCGACCTGGCGCTCGTCATCTCCGATCCGAACAAAGGCCTGCCCTTCGCCCAGCGAGTCTTCGCCAACGATTTTGAACGGATCGGGCAGTTTTGATCCGACAATCGTCTTTACAGTTTCGACGTTTTTCGGGTTGACGACAATTTCGACCGGTTTGCCGACTTGCGTCTTCAGAAGTTGCTGAACCTGTTCGAAGACATGCGCCCCGAGAGCCGCCCTGACGATTTCGGGGAGCAGCTTGTCGATGATCTGGCGCATCGTCGGCTCGAGCGAGAGCGTCAACTTCGACAGGGCCTCCTGGTAGGTGAACGACATATCGAGCAGGTTCTGACCGAATTCGGCGGTCAGCTTTTCCTTCTCTTCCGCTTTCGCCTTTGTCGCGTCGTCCCATCCCGCCTGGTAACCCGCTTCAAAAGCCTGCAGTTTTTGATCCTCCAGTGCTTCGGAAGAGGTGTCGAGGTCGCCGTTGACGGCACCCTGGCTGCCCCCGAAGTTTCGATACCTGTGCGATACGGACACTATGCGCTCTCCTCTTTATCTTCTTCCAGCCACGTCCGGAGGATCTCGACCGTCTCCTCCTGCCGCTCGCCGATCATCGACCGGAGCCGCTCTACCGGATCCTGATCGGACGGAAGTTCCGCCCCGATGTCAGGGAGCGCGGCGCCCGCATTGTCAAAACCCGGGATCGCAGGCAAATCGGGGAGGTCCGCGCCATCGCCTTCCACCTGGCCCGTGAGGCCACCCGCGTCCTCCACCCCGGGCAACGCGGCCACGGCACTTTGATCGGCAACAACCGGTTTGGTGAGCAAGGGACGCACCACGAACAGACCCAGTATCAACGTCACCGCTGCCAGGACGGCCATCTGGATCGCGGACATCAGGTCGATATGCATGCCGCTCAAGAACGAATTCGTCACTTCCGTGCCTTGAGGCGACACGCTTTGGAGTTCCATGGATTTGATGGTGATGATGTCGCCGCGCGACTCGTCAAAGCCGACCGCGGAGGCCACCAGATCCTTCAGGGCATTCAGCTCGGTTTCCTCGCGCGGGGCGAGCACCTCTTGACCGCTTTCGTCAATCACAACCGCCTCGTTCACCAGAACCGCGACGGTCACCCGCTTGATGGAACCGGGTACGCGGACGATTTCACGCTCGGTCTCGGATACCTCGTAGTTGACCCTTTCGCGGGTCTCGCTGTTTTCCGAAGTGCTGTTTTCGCCGCCATTGCCTTCCTGGTCAGGGAGATTCGATGCGACGGTCACATCACCACCCCCGGCTTCCGACGACGATGTGCTGCGTTCTTCGGTATCGGTGCTGATTGCCACGCGGCTTTCAGGGTCAAAGATGCGTTCCCGTATTGCCTCGCTTTCGTTTACCGTGTCCACGCTGACTTCGACAACCGCATTGCCAAATCCAACGCGCGCCTCCAGCAGCCGCTCTACCCGCGCTTTCAGCACTTCGGCCTTATCCTCGCCGCCAACCGTGGGTGCAACCTCGTCCGTGGTGCCGATCAGCGAACCGTTCGCGTCAATGACCGCAACATCCTCCGAAGCGAGCCCCGCGACGGCAGAGGAGACGAGAAACTGAATGGCCTTTGCCTGCTGGGGCGTCACCGCCGCGCCGGTTGGTGTTACCGCGACAGACGCTTTCGGCGTCACGCCACGCTGGAATGGATTTGATCCCGTGCTTGCGATATGGACGCGGGCCATTGAAATATGAGGGCTGGAAACGATCGTGCGTGCAAGCTCGCCCTCCTTGGCGCGCCAGTAGGCCGCGTCAAACATTTGCGACGTCGTGCCAAACCCGTTGAGAGAATCAAGCAGTTCATACCCACGGCTCGAATTTGCGGGCAGCCCTTCGCTGGCAAGCGTCATGCGGAGTTGATCCCGCTCGTTCGAATCGACATAGATCGAGCCGCCCCGCACCTCGAAGGCCGCCCCCCGTTGCTCAAGTGCCCGGACGACATCACCAGCGGCCCCGTTTTCGAGGCCCGCATAAAGAAGCGTCATGCTGGGCGCAGTTGCCATTCGCGACATCGCGAGGATACCAAAGAACATTGCGCCGGTTGCCAGGACGACAATGATCTGCCGTCTCAAAGGTAACATTGTCCACGCTTTTACAATTTGCTGCAAAACTGCCTCCGTCGAGCTGAACCTTCTGTTCAACGTTGGCAACAGCAATGGACCATCTGCCTTAACAATCGGTTAGTGCAAATGCGTCTATAACAAGTTTCGTAAACATGGATGGGTCGAGAATGGCAGACGCGACAGTTGAAGAAGCTGAGGAAAGTCCAAAATCCAGCAAAATGCCCTTAATCATTGGGCTTGTTCTTGCACTTGCAGGGGGTGGCGGAGGATTCTTTGCCACCAGCCAGGGCCTCATTCTGGCACCCGAATCGGAAAAAAAGGAAGAGGTGAGCGACGAACCGGCGAAAGACGGCAAGTTCGATAACATTTCTTTCGTTCCGATGGATCCGCTGACAATCTCCATGCCGCCGGGCAGCCGCTACAGTCATTTGCGCTTTCGCGGAGAGCTGGAGGTCGCGAAGCAGTACGCGGAGGAGGTCAAAATGGTCTTGCCGCGAATCGTGGATGTCTTGAACAGCTATCTCAGGGCCATTGAAATCTCCGATATCGAACAGGCTGCATCACTTGCGCGATTGCGCTCTCAGATGCTGCGCAGGGTCCAGATCGTTGCGGGCCCTGGCCGCATCAATGACCTTCTCATCATGGAATTTGTACTGAATTAAGGAGCGCGACATGGATTTGATCGCTGACATTCTGCTGGCTGCAGGCGCCATTGGTGCAGGCATCTACTGTTTCATCCTTGGTCGCCGCCTCAACAGGTTCAATGACCTTGAAAAGGGTGTAGGCGGTGCGGTGGCTGTGCTCTCGGCCCAGGTTGATGATTTGACCAAGACGTTGTCCTCCGCCCAGACCACCGCCGCCACCTCCGCCGAGACCCTGACGGAACTGACAGAACGTGCGGAGGCCATTTCGCAGCGTCTTGAACTCCAGATGGCGTCGTTGCATGACATTCCAAATCCCCAGCCCAAACCCGCCCCGAAGCCTGCTCAGGCCCCGCCGCAGCCAACATCGGGCGAACCGATGTTCGTGCGCCATCGAGCAGCGGAGGTCCAGTAAATGAAATTCCGGTTCCCGCCCCGCCGCAACGGTCGGGGGTCATTGTTCCTGATTTGCTGCTTACTGCTTGGGTCCGCCGCGATTCGTGTGGGCAGCGAAGCGGGCAAGGCAGTCGCGACCGAAAACCCGTTTCCGGTGGCCGAAGAGGTGGACCCGCCTCAGGATACCGTCAATCCCGGCCTCGAAAAGGAAGAACTGTCCGAAATGCTCATGGCTTTCCAGAGGCGTGAGGAGCGCATCGAACGCATGGAGCGTGAGATTGAGATCCGGCAAAAGGCGCTGCGCGTTGCGGACGAAGAGATCGAGAAACGGCTCAAAGTGCTGGAAGATGCCGAAGAGTCGCTGCGCTCCTTACTGGCAGTCGCGGATACTGCTGCGGAAGAAGACATCACCACGCTTATTTCTGTGTACGAAAACATGAAACCGAAAGACGCAGCGGCCTTGTTTGAAGAGATGGAACCAGCCTTTGCCGCAGGTTTTCTAGGCCGTATGCGCCCGGATTCCGCAGCAGGCATCATGGCGGGTCTTTCACCGCAAAAAGCCTATTCAATCAGCGTAATTCTCGCGGGCCGGAACGCGGAGGCCCCAAAAGGCTAATTGGCGTGATGGTTTCTTAACCTCCTTTTGCCATCATCTGGCGGCAAAGGTTTTTGGGGACGAGTATGATCGGAATCATCGGCATAATAACTGTTTTTGCGATGGTATTTGGTGGCTATCTTGCCGCCGGTGGCAAGATGGGCATTATCATCAAGGCTTTGCCTTTCGAGATGACCATGATTGGCGGCGCGGCCGTAGGCGCGTTTCTGATCAGTAACGATTTTTCCGCCGTCAAGCACACGTTGAAGGATATGGGGCGGGTCTTCAAGGGGCCGAAGTGGTCTCATGACGACTATCGCGACCTGCTATGTCTACTGTTCGAATTGATCCGGCTGGCACGCCAGAACCCGGTCGCGATCGAAGAACATATCGAAGCCCCGGAAGACTCTTCGATCTTCTCCAAATACGAGAAGATAATGACGGATAAAGAGGCCGTCGCGCTGATTTGTGATACGTTGCGGTCTGCCTCGATGAACTACGATGACCCGCATCAGGTGGAAGAAGTGTTGGAAAAACGCATGGAGGCAAACATGCATCACGCCATGCACTCCAGCCATGCGCTGCAGACGGTCGCCGACGGCCTGCCAGCTTTGGGAATCGTCGCGGCGGTTCTGGGCATCATCAAGACCATGGGGTCGATCGATCAGCCGCCGGAAGTGCTCGGCAAACTGATTGGCGGCGCCCTGGTTGGCACTTTTCTGGGGGTCTTTCTCGCTTATGGTTTTGTGGGTCCGTTTGCGGCAAAAGTAAAAAGTGTGACAGAAGAAGATGGGCACTTCTATCAGTTGATCCGTGAGGTCCTTGTTGCCAACCTACATGCCCATGCAACCAATATTTGTATCGAGGTCGGGCGACAGAATACCCCGTCGCACCATCGCCCGAGTTTTGCAGAGTTGGAAGAAGCTCTGAAGGCCGTGAAGCAGGGTGCCGCATGAGAAATCTGACGGCAGCGACCATCTTTGCTGCTGCGTTCGGTTCAGCCCCTGCTGGCGCTGAGCCGATCGTCGTCCGGTCGGGAGAACATGAGACATTTACCCGAATTGTCCTGCCCCTCCCCGAAGACGCAATCTGGCAATTGCAGAATGAACCAGGGAACAGTCAGGTTATCTTAGCGAACCATGACGCGGGTTTTGACCTGAGCCTGGCCTTTGAAATCATTCCAAGAACACGGCTCTCGGCGATGTTGGCACAGGATTCTGTCCTCGAACTGCAACTTGCCTGCGATTGTCCTGTCACAGCCTTCGTCGAGCAAGGTGACTTTCTGGTCATCGATATTGGCGATGGTGGCGATCTTCCCTTTGCCGAGCGGCCCGCCGTGCAACCCCCTCAAGAGCTTGTGACAACAGCCCCCCCGGTTTCCGAATTTTCATCCGGACAATTACTATGGAGGCAGGACCGCCCCGAGCAAGAGGTTCAAAGCCCAGTCGAAGTACCGGCCACAGAACCCGTTGCTGAGTCTTTGCCGGACGATCAGATCGCGGAACCCGATCTCGTTCTAGAGACGCAGACACGTTTGCTGGAAGCTTTTGCAGACGCCGCGTCTCGAGGGGTTCTTGACCCTGTTCAGCCACTGCCAGAACCAGCGCAGGAGGTTGAAATCAACGAACCGGAGGTGGATATATTTGATTCATCTGAGCAATTTGATGATGAAGCACTTGCTGCCACTGGAAATATCCGCGTTACCAACAGCAAGGACATACCTCACGACAATACACTTGCTGACCTTGCGCTATCCGGTGCGACGTGCCTGGATCCGAAACGGGTTGACGTCGGAAGCTGGAGCACCGATCAGCCGTTCAACAGCCAGCTCGGCGTCCTGCATCGTGAATTATACGATGAGGTTGGCGAGATCGAGACGGAAAAAGTCGTCGAACTGACGCGGTTTTACCTGCATTACGGGTTTGGTGCGGAAGCGCGTCAGGCATTGTCGCTTGTCCCCGACCTGACTCTGCGTTTTCCCGAGCTGTTCGATCTCGCAAATATTCTGGAATACGGCTTCGCGAAGAACCCAAGGAGCCTGCACCGATTTGCGGATTGCAACTCGGACGTTTCTCTTTGGGCATTCCTGGCTGCTGAGGATTTTCCGAACGATAATGCAGTTGATACGATGGCGGTGCTCAGAGCGTTACAGAATCTGCCCTCCCATCTTCGGTATATCTTTGGTCCTGTCGTCAGCGAGAAACTGCTGGAACGCGGTGAAGCCGAAAGCGCGAACCTGGCTCTGAGAAGTTTCGAAACCCTTTTGGAACACTCGGGGAAGCCTCCGAAAATTGCCCAGGCGCAAGCCAAGCTGATGACCGGTGACAACAAGGAAGCCAAAGCGGACTTTGGTGAAATCATCAACGAGGATACGCCGGACGCCCCTGAAGCGCTGATCAGGTTGATCCAAAAGCTCGTCGATGATGATCAGCCGGTTCCCGCTGACATTGCGCTCTTGGCGGAATCCTTTTCGTTCGAACTCCAAAACACGCAGCTGGGCGATGAAATGCTGCGAGCATCCGTCCTCGCGTCAACGCAATCCGGGCAGTTCGAAAAGTCTTTTGCGATCCTGGAACAGCAGGAGATTCCTTTCGAGCAGGAAACGCGCATGGAACTCACGAGCCACCTCTTCGCGGAAGTCACTGACAAGACCACGGACGCCGAGTTTGTGAGCACCTACTTCACCCGTTTCCCGCCTTTGAGCCAATTTGTCAGCAATGGCGTGAAGGTGGGACTTGCCGATCGATTGTTGGCAATGGGATTCACGGACGAAGCTGACGCTATCTCATCGAGCTTCCCCACAGGTTATGTGGCCGACGACTTGCGGGTCTTGCGCGCTGGTATCCTGCTTGACCAGCAACAATATCAAGATGCGCTCAAGCAGCTGGAAGGGCTTGAAGATGGAGATACCGCAGAATTAAGGGCAGAAATTCTTGAGCGACTTGGAAATAACGAAGATGCTGCCCGTCTTTTTGACGCCGCCGATATGCCTGAGCGCGCCGTATCCAGCCGTTGGCTTTCAAGCAACTGGTCGACACTTGTGGATGAGAAAACGCCGGTATTTGGCCCGATTTCGGAAATCACAAACGAAGATCCAATGCTGATTGACGTTGACGATCGGATGATCGCAAATGCACAAGCCGCTCTGTCCGAAAGCGCTGACGTTCGCGATACGCTTGAACAGGCCCTGCAAGCGCTGGAAGTGACAGAAGAATAAACAAACGCCTGCCCGTTTGGTCTTTGGTTACCTTAAATAAACCAAGTGTGGATATCCGTTGACTGCCTACAGAATGTGGTTGGAGCGGAGAGACAAATGCAGGGTTTCGGTTATCTGGGTGGACTACTGGTCCTGCTGAGTTTTCTGACCCTTGCATCTACACCCATTACGAGAGCTTTCGCCAGTACCGAGCCCGCCAACGATGCGCGTGTCTGTGACGAAGCGATCAGAACGGCCGCCGAAGAATTCGGTGTGCCCAGAGACGTCCTCAAAGCGGTTGCTCGCACGGAAAGCGGCATCACGGTTGGCGGATTGTTTGTTCCCTGGCCATGGACCATCAATATCGAAGGCAGAGGCCTCAGGTTTTCATCAAAATCCAAGGCGGTAGAGTATTTTCGACACAGTTATTCGAACGGTGCACGCAACATTGATCTGGGGTGCTTTCAGGTGAACCACCGATGGCACGGCGACCAGTTTTCATCGGTCGCCGATATGCTCAACCCCAGGACAAACGCACGGTACGCTGCAAGATTTCTCAAGCAACTTCATAGGGAGTTCGGCAACTGGACGATGGCAGTGGGTGCGTTTCACTCTCGCACTGCCAAGTTTTCCGAGAAATATCTCGCCCGCTACACGCCGATCCTTCGTAATCTGACCGGAGAAGAGACCGAAGGCGCACCCGCCCAGCGAACCGTCAAGCGACAAAACCGGTTCCCCCTTTTGCACGGCACCTCCAAGAGCCGTTCGAACGGCTCCTTATTTCCGCTTGCTGAGGGCCTGGGGAAAAGTCTGCTAACGCGATCAGGCGCTCGAGGTTGATATGCAAAACCTTTCCGTGAAGGCGCTTTTCAACCCCACGATTCTACTGGCCATCGCGCTTATGGCGGTCATCGTGATGATGATTTTGCCAATGCCTGCATGGGTGCTGGACATCGGTTTGGCTGCATCCTTTGCTTTGGCAATTTTGATCTTTACGATCACGCTCTTCATCGAGAAACCTCTCGATTTTTCGGCCTTTCCAACAATCCTGCTGGCGTCACTGATGCTGCGTCTCTCGCTCAACGTTTCCTCGACGAAATTGATCATCGGCCAGGGCCATACAGGAACCGATGCTGCGGGTGACGTGATCGAAGGTTTTGCTCAATTCATAATGGGCGGGAGCGTTTTTCTGGGACTGGTGGTCTTTTGCGTTCTTCTGATCGTGAATTTCATGGTCATCACAAAAGGTGCTGCGCGGATGGCCGAAGTGGGCGCCCGATTTGCGCTGGATGGCATGCCGGGCAAGCAACTGGCCATCGACAGTGACATGTCGGCGGGTGCGATTTCACATCTGGAGGCCAAGGAGCGACGCGAGCGCGAACAGCAGGAAACGACGTTCTTCGGATCACTCGATGGTGCATCGAAATTCGTAAAGGGGGATGCAGTTGCCGGGCTGCTGATTACGTTGCTCAACCTAGTGGCCGGCTTGATTATGGGTATTGCGATCCATGGCATGCCGATAGGTCAAGCCTTCGAAACCTATGCGATTCTAACAGTAGGTGACGGGCTTGTATCCCAGATACCCGCCGTCATTATTTCGATTGCATCGGCGCTGTTGCTGGCGCGCGGTGGTGCACAAGGCGCAACGGATCTTGCGGTTTTCGGACAGCTCGGAAGGCACCCTGCGGCCATCGCGACAGTCGCCGTGCTGATGGCGCTCTTTGCTTTGTTCCCGGGATTGCCCTTTGCTCCGTTCATTTTCGGAAGTGCTGCGCTGGCGACGACTGCGTTTTATCTGCACAGAAAGGCGAAACAGGCCCCGCTGGTCGATCCTGGCGAGATTGAAGAGGAAAATCTCCCGAAGGAGAAAGCGCTCGGCGACATTCTGGAGATTGACGACATCCATGTGGAATTCGCCGCGGATCTGGTGAATATGGTTCTGGACCCGGGCACTGGCCTTGATGCGCGTATTTCAAATATGCGAACGCATGTCGCCTCGGTCTATGGATTGATCTTGCCGGAAATCCGACTAACCGACAACGCAGCCCTGCCAACAGGAACGTATCTTTTGAAGATTCAGGGTGTTGAACAGGCCCGCGCGTCATTGAACCCGGACCAGATATTGGCACTTATTCCCGATAGTCCCATGAGCTTGCCAAACGGCACTGATACAAGCGAGCCTGTTTATGGTGCTCCGGCACGGTGGATAAACACAAAGGATCGCGAGCAAGCGGCATTGGACGGCCTTACCCTGGTGACCCCCGCCGAAATCCTCGCGACGCATCTGCTCGAAACCGTAAAGCGCAATTTCAGCCGCCTGTTGACCCTGAAGGCGTTGCGGCGGTTGCTCACTGAGATGACCAATATCTCAAATCCCGCGCGGGCTGAGGCCAACCGCAAACTCCTTGATGAGATGATCCCCGACAAGGTACCGATCGATTCGCTTCACGCTGTCCTGAGGCTTCTTCTGGACGAGCAGGTTTCGATCCGCAACATGCCGCTCATTCTGGAAGCCACCGCCGAGGCGCGCGCCCTCAATCCCCAGCCCGAAGCCATTTGTGAACACGTCCGGCAACGCCTCGGGTTCCAACTCGTCGCCGAGATGCGCCGTGAGGATGGAACCTTGCCGCTCATTCAGCTTGCGCCTGAGTGGGAGGACACCTTTAACACATACCAGGTAGAAGCGGACCGTGGTCTCGATATCGCGTTGCCGCCTGATCTCTTCAATCACCTCGCCGACAGTGTTTCCGAGAAACTGAAGGATGCGAACCAGAACGGCATTAATGCAGCACTTGTGACCAACACACGCCGACGGCGGTTCCTGCGTACGGTGATGCGGGCAAAGGGGATCAACAACCCGGTCTTGTCTTTTGAAGAGATCGGACTTGACGCAAGACCTTCCCTCGTCGGGGTTGTCGCCGCGTGAGCGCGCTGGGCGATCTCATACCATTTGTAAACCTGGCTTTATGGCAAGGTTTTGTGGTTTTCCTGCGTGTGGCCGCGATCACCGCGTTATTGCCGGCTTTTGGCGAACAATCGATCCCCACCCGCGTCAAACTCGTCATTGCGCTCGCGTTCACTGCGATCGTTGCCCCCGCGGTTTCGATCTCCATTCCGGACCCCGGTTTCGACAGGATGGTGCTGCTTGTCTTCACCGAAGTGCTCTCTGGTCTGGCGATGGGAATCGGATTGCGGCTGTTTATACTTGCTTTGCAGACGGCAGGGTCCATCGCGGCGCAATCCACGTCTCTTTCGCAGGTGCTTGGCGGCGCGTCGGTCGATCCTTTGCCGGCGATGGGCTACATCCTGATCGTCGCCGGAATGGCCTTGGCAGCCATGGCGGGCTTACATGTCAAAGCAGCGCAGCTGATTATTCTGTCGTATGAATTCCTGCCTGTCGGCCGGTTTGTCCAGGCCACGCAGGTGTCCGACTGGGGTGTGCGGCAAGTGGCGCAGGCGTTCTCGCTGGCCTTCACGCTTGCAGCCCCCTTCGTAATCCTGTCCGTACTTTACAACTTTGCACTTGGTGCAATCAACAGAGCGATGCCGCAACTGATGGTTGCCTTTGTTGGCGCGCCGGTCATTACACTTGGTGGGCTCGCGCTGCTCTTTGTGGCCGCACCCTTCATGTTGACAGTCTGGCTGGACGCGATGGACGCTTTCATGGCTGATCCATTTGGTGTGGCGCGATGAGCGGTCAGGACGACGCATCTGACAAGTCGTATGAGGCAACCCCTCAAAAGCTTCTGGAAGCGCGAAAAAAAGGCGAGATTGCACGGTCTACCGAACTTCTGACCGCTGCTTCATATGCGGGATTGTTCATCGCGTTTACCGTCGCGGGGTATTCAGGGCTCACGTATCTGGGCTCCAGCATGAGCGTGATTATCGGTCAGTCGGCTCAAATTGCGCCCCTTTTTTTTGCTGGAGCCGCCGGTGCACCAGCTGGGGGAATTCTACAAGCGGTTGCCTGGTCGACCTTGCCGATCTTTACGTTTCCGGCAATCGCGGTGCTTTTGGCGCTTTTTGCAACCCGTGGGATTGTGTTTGCACCGGTCAAAATCCAGCCCAAGCTCAACAAGATTTCAATCATCACGAACGCCAAGAACAAATATGGCCGGAACGGGCTGTTTCAGTTTCTGCTGAGCTTCCTGAAGTTAAATATCTACTCGTGTTGCCTTGCGCTCTTTTTGTACCTCCGTCTCGAAGAGATGGTAGCGGCGCTCCAGACCAATCCTCAGACGACTGTTGTTCTGCTTGCGGAGATTTGTCTGGATTTCCTGATCGTGGTGGTCATCGTTTCCGCGATCATCGGGGGCGTGGACGTTGTCTGGCAACACTTCGAGCATCTGAGAAAAAACAAGATGTCTCGGAAAGAGATTATGGACGAGACGAAAAATGCCGAAGGTGATCCCTATATGAAGCAGGAACGCCGGCAACGGGCACAATCGCTTGCCGGTACACAAATGGCGGCCGAGGTCGCGACCGCGGACGTGATCATTGTGAATCCGACGCATTATTCGGTTGCGCTGAAATGGGATCGCAAACCCGGCCAGGCGCCGGAATGCGTGGCGAAAGGTGTCGACGAGGTGGCCTTGCGCATCCGGCAAATTGCCGCAGAGCATGATATCCCTATCCGGAGTGACCCGCCGACGGCCAGAGCGTTGCACGCCACAACCGAGATTGGGGAACAGATCGCGCCGGAGCATTACAAGGCCGTGGCCGCCGCAATACGATTTGCCGAGGCAATTCGGCAGAAGGCGAAAGGGCGTGGGTTTTGAAGACCCGAACGTTGAAAGATCTTGAGCAGATGCTCGACCTCAGGTTTCGCAAGAAACAGATGGGATATGCAAAGATCGTGTCACAAGAAGCGCGCCTGCGCGAGCAACTCCGAAAGCTGGACGATCAAGCCAGGGAGGCCGAGCGGTCGCAGGACCACCAGTTGCGGACCATCGGGGCCGATGTGATCTGGAAATCCTGGCTGGAACGCACCAAGCGATCGCTCAATATGGAGCTCGCGCAGATCATGGCTCAAAAGGAGGCACTGAAGGCGGGTGTAAGGCGGGAATACGGGAAATTGCTCGTGGGCCGGGAGATGTTGGAAAAACAGCTCCTGGAGGAGAAAGCATCGCGCAAAAAACAGACGCTCGACACTGCAATCGACAGCCATGTCAGTCGTTCAAGCTGGGGAGAGCGATCCAAAGGACCGCGCGATCAAACGCCGGTGGATGACCGGCAAAACTAGTAGTCTTGCCGGGCGATCTCGAAGATTAGAACATCGCTGATCAAATCGGGGCCAAAGTTCTCACGGGCAGCGTTAGTCATGTTGAGCCGGACGGAGTCGAGATTGTCAGTCGTCAGAAATGCGCCCCCGAAGCCGCCAATCGCCGCATGATCGAATAGAACCCTCAAAAAAACGTCACGAATCTTGGGTTCCAGATTGTAGACTTCTTCGCTTTGACCAGCCTGCACTTCGACGCTCAGCGTCATGACGACCATGGATGCGACCCTGTCTTCCTCGACAATGGGAACGACAAACTGGTTGCTGAGTTTAAGGTATTCCTTGCCATCGATGGGAAGGCCGTCGTCTTTGTTCTCTTCCGTCTTTTCGGCACTTTCCTTTTCCTCAACCGCTTCGTCTGGCACGGCTTCCGGAGCAGGCTCGGGCCGAAGAAACACTCCGGCTCCGACCCCTGCACCCGTTCCGATCAGGAGCATGATTATTGGCAAGATCTTTTTCATATTACTGCCTCAATAGGGAAGAATGACGTCCAGGACCTGCTGACCAATCCGGGGTTGCTGCACATCGGTGATCTGCCCGCGACCGCCATATGAGACCCGCGCGGTTGCGATCTTGTCATATGTGATCTCGTTTTGGCGGGAGATGTCCTCCGGTCTGACGTAACCGGAGACCAAGAGCTCGCGCATTTCAAAATTGACACGCAGTTCCTGACTGCCGGAAATCGACAGAACACCGTTTGGCAGTACATCCACGACGGTCGCCGCGACCCTGAGCGTCAGCTTTTCGTTACGTTTGACCGACCCATCGCCCGCGGATTCGCTGGAGGAGTTGACGGAAACGGCGTTTCCGAGTGTCGCGCCTTCGGGTAAGCGTTCGTTAATGCGTTGCGGCAAGCCGAACAATTGAGGCATGCCGAGGCTCTCGGAGGCTGATCGGGAACGATCCGTTGCGTTCGATATCTCGGCTTTTTCATCAATCTCGATGACTACTGTCAGAATGTCGCCCTGTTGGATCGCGCGCCTGTCTCCCAGCAACGACTGGCGCGCGCCGGACCAGAGGGAGGCTGCCTCGGTCGGTGTTTCGGGATCAACCCGCAGCGGCAGTCCCGGAGAGAGCATTGCGCTATGCTCTTTGGTTGCCGTTGCGGATGTGAAGGTCGGCGGCTTTCCGATGTGGTCAAAGCGCGCACAGCCGGACAGGCCTGCCGCAACAAAAAGAAATCCAAGAGCAGCGTTCTTCATATCATTTTCCTAATTATGGACCCGGACAGAGCCGTCTTCCTGGACCTGACCAAACAGGGTCGCACGAGAATCCAGATTCATGATGCGGATGCGGTCGCCGATCCCCCCACGTTGCAATGAACGGCCGTCGGTCATGATGACGAGCCCCGAGGTTTCGTAGATCAGCGGCACGATTTGATTCCGATCCACCAGCGCGGGGGGGCCGATATCATCATAGAGGATCGGTCTGCCGGCATAGAGAGTTGTTCTTGCCTCCTGGCCAATGACATCCACGATGCGGGTATAGGCATTCGGGTTCTGAATGGATTTCAGCGTGACGTCTGTCTCGGAAATCGTGGCATTGGCGCGGATGGTCCGCGTTGGCACGACGGACTCTGCCCAGACTGCGGAGGACATGACACAAAGCAGGATCAGGCTCAGGAGCTGTTTCATCGGATCTGCGTCGTTGCGCCCATCATCTGGTCAGCGGCGGAGATGACCTTTGCATTCATTTCGTAACCGCGCTGGGCTTCGATCAGCTCCGTGATCTCACGCACGGCGTCGACCGAACTGTCTTCCAGGTAGCCCTGTCGCACGGTGCCCAACCCATCTTCGCCCGGGGTCGACACCAAGGCTCCTCCTGAGGCTTCGGTTTCGGCAAACAGATTACCGCCAAGCGCTTCTAGACCTTTTGGATTGGTAAAGCCGACGAGGTTGAACTGGCCGAGCAATTGCGCATCAGGGGCGTCCGTGAAATATGCAAAAACCTCGCCCGCACCATTGATAGAAATTCGGCGGGCATCATCTGGAATGACGATCTCCGGCTGCACCGGGAAGCCGTCCGATGTGACGATCAATCCTTCGCCGTTCCGTTTCAGACCGCCATCGCGCGTGTAGGCTGACAGGCCGCTCGGAAGCGTGATTTCCAGATAGCCGCTCCCTTCGATTGCGATATCGAGATCGCCTCCCGTGGCACTTAACGATCCTTGTTGAAGCTGTACCGAAACCGCGGACGGGCGGACGCCCAGCCCCAATTGCACGCCGGTCGGCAAAACCGTGCCATCCGTTGCGTTGATGGTGCCGGGGCGGGTCATCTGCTGGTAGTGAAGGTCCGCGAACTCGGCCCGCCTCGCGTTATATCCGGTGGTGCTCATGTTCGAAAGGTTGTTCGAGATGGTCTCCACACGCAGTTGTTGTGCGCTCATACCTGTGGCAGCAATCTTTAGGGCACGCATGTCAGAATTCCTCGTGTTTACGGGTTACTATTGAGAGAGCGCGCGCATGGCCTGACGCACCCGTTCGTCTTCTGCTTCCAGAAAGCTAGCGCCCAGTTCGTAGGCGCGCTGAACCTCGATCATCCGGGTCAGCTGCAGAACAGGGTTCACGTTTGAGTTTTCAATGAAGCGCTGCAATATCCGTGCGTCCTCGGCAGGCTCGTAGCCGTCATCGGCGCGAAACATCACGCCATCTTCGCGCACGAGTTGTTGGGGATTGAGCGGCTGGACCACACCCATCTGACCGACCGGGTTCCCTTCACTGGATATCGTGCCATCCGCTGAAACGGCGATATCGGCAGCCCCTGGCGGGATGAACACCGGAGCACCGCCAGGATCAAGGACCAGAAACCCGTCAGGCGTGACAAGATCGCCTGCAGCATTGGGTGTGAAGGACCCGGCGCGGGTAAGCCGTTCACCCTGCGGCGTCTGAACGAGAAAGAAACCGTCACCTTCGATGGCAAAATCAAACTGTCCCCCCGTCTGGGTCAACGCCCCTTGCGCAAAGGATGTCTTCCGTGCGTCCGCCTGACCCATGGAAAGGCCCGAAGCATGGTCGACGGATTTCACATATTCAGAAAAGACGACCCCTTCCTGCCGAAACCCGGAAGTCGCCGCATTTGCAATGTTGTTCGCAACCACCCGCATCTCTCGCATGAGGCCGGATTGCCGCGTGATCGTCGTGTATCCAGCGTTTTCCATTGTTACCCTCCAATAATCAGCGGGACGATCTGGTCATGAAAAAAGGAGACCAGCGTTTGTGTCATAAAGCTCATCGACAACCAGAAAACGAGCACGATGGCAGCCAGTTTCGGCACGAACGTGAGGGTCATTTCCTGTATCGACGTCAGGGCCTGGACCAGACCGATCGAAACACCCGTCACCAGCGCAGCCGTCAGGATCGGGATGGAGATCAGGACGGCAATCCACAATCCGTGCCGCAAGGTGTCAAAGAAAATGATCTGGTCAGCCATATCAGACCGGCATCCGCAGAATTTCCTGATAGGCCTCGACAACCTTGTTTCTGACCGAAACGGCGGCCTCCACGGCCAATTCAGTCTGCGCCAACGCTTGCACCAGTGCGTGCGGGTCGGCGTCCCCGATCATCGCCGCTTTGGACGCTTTTTCGCTTTCGGCAAGCGTGGTCGCGAAATCCTTGGCCACGCGTCCAAGGGTGTCCGAGACGGAAGTGTATTCCGGTTCAGGCTCTGTCGCGGGCCGCGCTTGTTGATAACTCTGGATCGCGGTTGATGTGCCCGGGCTCCTGAAGCTCTGGGCGGCGGCAATGGCTTTCATATCCATTCTGGATCTCCTTTAGGTGCGTTCAGCATCGCCGAACGCGGCTATCTTCTATTTCTTCAGTAAGTCCATCAGGCCACTGGACATTTTTCTCGTTTGTTCAAAAACCTTCAGGTTTGCTTCATAGCTGCGCTGAGCTTCGCGGGCGTCACTGAGCTCGATCAACAGATCAACATTGGATCCGTCGAAGTACCCATCCGCATCCGCCATGGGATGAGAGGGGTCGTACACGCGCTCAAGGGTTGACTGGTCCAAGCGCACCCTGCTGGTTTCAACGCCTGACACACCACGCCCGGCATTGAAGTCGGTTTCAAAGGACACCAGTTTCCGCCGGTATCCAGGTGTATCTGCGTTCGAAATGTTCTCGGCCAGGTGCCGCAGACGCGTCGCTTGAGCCTTCAGGCCGCTGGTTGTGACGTTCAGGGATTTGGAAAATTCGCTCATTCGATACTCCTTCCTTTTACGTACGCCTCAACGAGGTGCGCAGAATGTTTATGGAGGACTTGTAGATCGCCAGAGCGCGATCATGCTGACGCCGGGCATCGAGTGACTTCAGCATTTCGTTTTCTAATGAAACAGTGTTGCCATTGGGCGCGCCAACCCCATCCTGGTCGATAATCGGCTCCGGCATCTGGTCCGACGCCGTGCCGTTCAAATGCGTTGCCCGCGTCGATTTTTGGGAATGCCACCCTATGGTGCTCGAATCGTTTCTGTAGGTATTGGCAAAGGGAATAGTGTCGCGCGCCTTGTAATCAGGCGTATCCGAGTTTGCCACGTTCTGTGCTGTCACTGCCTGCTTTTGGCCAGCATGGACGGCCATCGCATATGACATCTTGAAGACTTCCAAATTTCCAAACATCCGGGATTCTCCCTCATGTGATTTCATCAAGGCTTAACTCTGATTCCTTTAGAAAGAGTGTGCAGAGACCGAAGGATTGATATGAACACGTCCATTCCCTTTGATGGCCTGACCGCCCAGATCGCCGAGTTGAACCCGGTACGCTCTATCGGGCGCGTGTGTCGCGTCGAAGGCGGCGTCATCCATATCTCGGGTCTTGCGGGAAAAGCGCGGATCGGTGACCTGGTGATCGTCTATCGACGAGGCGAGCCACTGTCGGGCGAGGTTCTGCAACTTGATGGTAATGCACTGGTCATTCTGCCGGATCAGGATGCCGAGGGGGTAGCGCTCAATGACCGGGCGGCCTTGCTTGACGCGCGCGGTATCGCTCCGTCAGACGGCTGGGTGGGTCGGGTCATTGACCCGTTCGGGCATCCCTTGGATGGAAAGCCCCTGTTGCGTGGTGCCTTGGCCAAAAGCCTGCGGGCAAGCCCGCCCGAGCCGGCAAAGCGCAGGCCCATGGGTGAAAGGCTTGATACCGGCATGTCAATCCTGAACACGATGCTGCCGGTTGTCAGGGGTCAGCGGATTGGCCTCTTTGCAGGGTCCGGGGTCGGCAAATCGAGCCTGCTTGGGCATCTGGCAAGAAACATGAGCGCGGACATAGTTGTGATCGCGCTTATTGGCGAACGGGGGCGTGAACTTCGACATTTTATTGATGACGTGCTCGGCGAAGACGGCTTGAAACGCGCTGTGGTAATCAGTGCGACCTCAGATCAGTCGCCCCTGATACGCAGGCGCTGTGCCTGGGCCGCCATGTCAGTGGCGGAGCATTTTCGGGATCAGGGCAAATCCGTTCTGTTGTTGGCCGATTCGATTACCAGGTTTGCGGAAGCGCATCGTGAGGTTGCGGTTGCGTCAGGAGAAGCGCCGGTTCTGCGGGGCTATCCCCCCTCCACGGCCCATCTCATCATGTCCCTTTGTGAGCGGGCGGGCCCCGGTGAATATGACCAAGGCGACATCACTGGGATCTTTAGTGTCCTTGTTGCGGGGTCCGACATGGAAGAACCGATCGCTGATATCTTGCGCGGTGTTCTGGATGGGCATGTGGTGCTGGACCGCGAAATTGCCGAACGTGGGAGATATCCGGCAATTGATGTGTTGAAATCAGTGTCCAGAAGCTTGCCAGCCGCGGCAAGCGAGACCGAAAACCAGTTGATATCGGCTGCCCGTCGTTTTCTGTCGATCTACGATCAGAACGTCATGATGATCAGGTCAGGTCTTTATGCACAGGGATCAGACCCGGAGATTGACACCGCGGTTCAGCTCTGGCCCGAACTTGATGCTTTTCTGTCGAAAACGGAAACAATGGGCCTTGAAAACAGCTTCAAGCAATTGGAGTTGTTGATGAAAAGGAACAAGGTCATGATTTCTGACGGGAACTTGCCTGCCAAAACGCGGCCGAAACCGGCGGCATAGGGGCCCGGTTAACCAAGCCAGACTGACACATTCTTGACGGGGGCGGACCGGACGTTCGTGAGGATACCGGGCGAGCTACCCCTCCCGAGATCCGGACACTAATGCAACAGAGCCTTACGATCCGGGATTTCCGAGCAATCAGCGCGTCCATGACCTTTTCGGGGGCGTCTGCAAAACAAATGGCATCGGCAATGGCACCGATCACGCGTGCTTTGCTACCAGGAACGTCCTGTTCAACGAGTGTGAAGCGCCCGTCTTGAGGGCTAAGCTCGGCAGCAGGCTGTCGACTTCTCAAGCTGACTCCGATGATCCGCCAATCTCCTCCGGAAGCGGCCAGAGCGTCATCGGTGTAAACAGCCTGATGTGCCTTGTGAAACGCGCCTAGGCCGATATGCACGATGCCCGCGTCAAGCTGCTCCGGGTCTTACGCGGGACCCGCCACTTCGTCGGGCAGTGCTGATTCCTTGTTCAACCTTGCAATCAATTGATTGCTCTTGCGTGTTGCAGACCGACAATCAGACCCCGAAGCTCTGCTAGCCCTTTCAAGCGACCGATAGCGGGATAACCAGGTTGGGCCTGTCTTTTGAGATCATCAAGAATGTCTTGACCATGGTCAGGGCGGAAGGGGATCGACGCATCCGCCCGACCCGCACTTCGGCGGCGTTCTTCTTCGTCAAGGACCGCAGAGACGAGCGCGGCCATATCGGTATCCCCGCCAAGGTGCTCATCTTCGTAAAACGACCCGAGAACATTAGATGACTCTCGATGGACATTGCGCAAATGCAGGAAATGAACTCGATCGCCAAGACGTTGCATAATGCCAGGAAGGTCGTTGTCAGGACGTGCGCCGAGCGAACCGGAGCAAAGGGTGATCCCATTGGCCGGGCTATTAACGGCATCCATTATCGCCTTGTAGTGTGCCTCTGTTGACATGATCCGGGGAAGACCAAGCAAAGGTACTGGTGGGTCGTCAGGGTGACAACAAAGTCTCAGCCCCAGCTTTTGCGCTGTCGGAATGACCTCCGAGAGAAAATCGATCAGATTTCGGCGCAGCCTGTCTTCATCCACTCCCTTGTACGCGGCGATGTGGTGACGAACGTCGCTGAGCGAGTACTCTTCGGCTGCACCCGGCAGGCCGAAAACGACATTCTTGGTCAAAGCTGCTTTGTCCGCATCGCTCATTTGCATTGCGCGTGCCGCCGCCTTTTCGCGCAGCTCGCCATCAAATTCGATGGCGGCTTCAGGGCGCTCTAGGATAAACAAATCAAAAGCGGCGAAATCGACCAGATCAAAACGCATGCAGGTTGCGCCATTTGACCGTTCCCAGGCAAGGTCAGTCCGGGTCCAGTCAAGCACAGGCATGAAGTTATAACAGACGACTTCGATACCTGCTGCGGCGAGGTTTTGCAGGCTTTCTTTATAGGTGGCGATGTGATCACGCCAATTGCCGGACTGCTTTTTGATGTCTTCCGATACCGGCAAGCTTTCAACGACCTCCCATTTGATGCCAGACGGGCCCCCATTTCTGCGAGTGGCTATTTCATGTTGTCGTTTCGATATCTCTTCCGGCGTCCAGACTGTGCCCGTTGGGACATGATGCAGCGCTGAAACGATCCCTTCGGCCCCGGCCTGTGCCGTGTCATCAATTGAAACTCTGTCTTGGGGGCCAAACCAACGCCATGTCTGTCGCATTCCAAATCACTCCCGGAATCAAGCTTCTTGCTATCATACAACAAAAATTATTTATTATACTAGTATGGAAGTATGTTAATGTCTGGCTGGGAGGAAAGCGAATCATGAATAATGTTCGCATCAAGGTCGGAAAGCTCGACCCAACTGCACCGATCTCGCGCCAAGTGCATTCGTGGCTGCGCGATGCGATTATTCGAAATGAGTTCGCGCCCGGCGACCGGATTTCCGAAAGCGAAATCGCCAAGGCATTCGACGTCAGTCGCCAACCCGTTCGCGAGACTTTCATCAAGCTGTCCGGTGAAGGGCTTCTGATGATACTTCCGCAAAGGGGCACGGTCATTTCCAAGATCGAATACACTACTGTTCTTGATGCTCGCTTTCTTCGAGAAGCGATTGAGGCGGACATCGTAAGGATTGTCGTATCAAACCCTGATGCACGGTTAATCAAAGAGCTTCGCAAGCAGTTAGTCGCACAGCATGCTGTCGCCTCTGATGCACCTTTGGAGTTTCGCGAGCTTGATGAAGAGTTTCACCGCACATTGGCAAGCGCCGCCGGCAAAGCCGGCGCATGGCGGCAGATTGAGGGGCTCAAATCCCAGATGGATCGGGTACGCCACCTGACCCTGTCGGCCTTTCCCGTTGACACATTGATCGATCAACACACCACAATCGTTAACAGGATCGAGGCAGGGGATCGAGAGGGAGCCGATAGTGCCATTCGGCTGCATCTGCGCGAAGTGCTGAAAACTCTTCCCGAAGTCTACGCCGCACACCCGGACGTATTCGAAATCCCGGACGGAGGTCTTCCTGATCCGGTGAACACACCAATCTGAATCACAAGGAGGTATAGAACGATGAAGACACGTTTGAAAAACACGCTGGCTGCTGCTGCAGTTTCGGCATTGGCCGCGCTACCGGCGTTTGCCCAGGAAATGACGCTGAAACTGGGTCATCTGGCAAATGAAGAGAACCCCTGGCATCTGGCCGCCGTGAAATTCGGTGAAGAACTTTCCGCGCTGACTGATGGCCGTATCGCTGTCGAGGTTTTCCCGAACGAGTCGCTCGGCAAGGAAATTGACCTGATCAACGGCATGCAACTTGGCACCGTCGATATGACGATCACCGGTGAATCGCTACAGAACTGGGCACCAAAGGCCGCGCTATTGGCCGTTCCATACGCTTTCAAAACAATCGAGGATATGGACGCATTTGCATCCGGTCCGATTGGCGATGAGATCAAGGAACAGATCATTGTGAATGTGCAGATTCGTCCGATCGCCTATTTCGCTCGTGGTGCCCGTGATTTGACGTCGAACCGTCCGATCACACATCCTGACGACTTGAACGGTCTCAAGATGCGTGTGCCGAATGTGCCTCTCTTTGTGGATGTTTGGAAAGCACTCGGCGCAAACCCGGGCCCGATGGCGTTTTCTGAGGTGTTTACCTCTCTGCAGAACGGCACAATCGAAAGCCAGGAAAACCCACTGGCACTGATCAAATCGGCCAGCTTCTACGAGGTGCAGAGCCACGTGAACCTGACGGATCATGTCCGGTCCTGGATCTACCTGACCATCGCCGAAGGCACCTGGAACAAGTTGTCCGCCGAAGATCAGGGCGCAGTCATGGAAGCCGCTGCACGCGCTCAAGCCTATGAACGTGGCCTATTCGAGGCCAGCCTTGCCGCTGATCGTGCATTCCTTGAAAGTAAGGGCATGACATTCGTCGATGTTGACGCTGCGGCCTTCCAAGCCGCCGCAAAGGATGCCGTCTTGGCCAACGTCAACGATGAGATCAAGCCAATCGTTGAAGGCTTGTTCTCGAACTAGCCGTCATAACGCATCTGCGCCGCTCACGGCGGTGCAGATGCAGCTATTAACTGTGGGGCAGCCATGTCGCGTGCGGAAAAGATAGTCTCTTTGGTCACATTCGTTGCCCGGCTGGGAACGGGTATCTCATTTACGGTCTTGCTCGTGGCCGTTCTCGTTCAGATCATTGGCCGACTTACAGATACAGCGCCTGTCTGGACTGAAGAATTGACGCGTTTTGCGCTTTTGTTCACGGTCGCATTCGGTGCCGGGTTATCCTTGCGCACTGGCGATCTCGTCAATGTCGATGTCATCTGCGAAGCTCTTCCTGGCAAGGCACCCTGGGCGCTGCGGCTGTTTGCTGCGATTGCAACCGCCGCGCTTGCGCTGTTTTTGCTTCCGCAGGCGTGGCGATACGTCAGCATCGGCAAGATGCAGACCTCTCCCGCACTGGGGGTGCGCATGGACTTCATCCATGCCTCCGTTTGGCTCATGCTCATCTTCCTGACCATTTTCGCATTGCTTCGCATCTTTGGAATGCTGACCGGTGCAGAAAACGGTTTGCCATCCAAGCCGATCGAACAGGAGTAGGGCATGGAAGTCGCCGTACTTTTTGCCGTATTCGTAACTGGATTGATAATCGGGATTCCGGTTGCGATCACCCTTGGCCTTTCGTCTCTTGCTTATCTGCTTCTCACTGGAATCCCAGCAGTGGTAATGCCGCAGAAGATGTACGCAGGCATGGACGTCTTCGTGTTGTTGTCGATTCCCGGTTTCATCCTTGCCGGAAATCTGATGAATCAAGGCGGTATCACCGAACGGATCATCCGGTTTGCCAATGCGTTGGTCGGTTGGATTCGTGGCGGTTTGGGCCTGACAAACATCGCTGCCTCGATGCTGTTCGGTGGTATCACGGGCACCGCTGTTGCCGACGCCGCCTCCATTGGTGGCGTGATGATCCCGGGCATGAAGAAAGCCGGCTATCCAGGCGACTTCTCGGCTGCTGTGACAGCGGCGTCTTCGACCGTTGGTCCTATCATACCGCCTTCTGTTCCGATGATCATTGTCGGAGCGCTATCCGGTATTTCCGTCGGACAGATGTTCCTTGCCGGCGCGGTTCCAGGCATCCTGATGGGGGTCGCTATGATGGTGACGGCCTATATCATTTCAGTCCGAAAGAACTTCCCCCGCCAAGAATGGCAGGGGTTTGGCGAGGTTGGCCGGTCATTCGCCGGAGCATTCTGGGCGCTAGCGATGACTTTCCTGATCATCTATGGGCTACTGTCCGGGCTGTCGACGCCGACGGAAACAGCCGTCGTTGCCTCGGTCTATGCCTTCGTTGTAGGAGCTTTCATATACCGTGAGTTGCCGATCCGAAAACTCCCGGGCATTGTCGTGGACAGCGCGGTATCGGCCGCTGGCATTATGGCTCTGGTGGGATTCGCCAATGTCTTCGGCTGGATTCTCGTCTCGGAGCGAATTCCGCAGGCTATCGCAGATGGCGTCCTGTCGGTCACGGACAACAAGTTTCTCGTGATCCTTCTGATCAACCTCCTTTTGCTGTTCGTCGGCATGTTCATGGAGACTATCGCGGCGCTAATCATCCTGTTCGTCCCGCTTCTGTCACTGGCGCAAGCCGTGGGAATTGAGCCTCTTCATTTCGCAACTTTCGCTGTCTTGAACCTCATGATCGGCCTGACAACGCCTCCGGTCGGCGTCTGCCTGTTTGTCTGCGCGGGGATCGCCCGTTTGCCGTTGATGCCAGTCGTCAAAGCGATAATGCCGTTCCTGTTAGCGAACATCATCGTATTGCTTTTGGTATCCTACATTCCCGCGCTTGCCACCTGGTTGCCGGGCGTTCTCAACCCGTAGGAAACTTAACGATGGATACCAGAATTTGTCGACTTCACAGCGCGCATGACCTCCGACTGGAAAAACAGACGCTCCGAGCACCGGGACGTTTGGAAGTGCAAGTTGCGGTCGGGGCAGGAGGCATCTGCGGATCAGACCTACACTACTATCACGATGGCGGAATCGGTCAGATCCGCGTTCGCGAACCTATCATTCTCGGTCATGAAGCAGCCGGAAGAGTCGTCGAAGTTGGCGAAGGTGCTGAAGGGCTTTCCGTTGGGGATCTCGTAGCCATAAATCCCAGCCTGCCCTGCAACAGATGCAAATTCTGCCGCAAGGGTGAAAAAAATCATTGCGCGGAAATGAAATTCATGGGCTCCGCTTATCGCACGCCGCATGAACAGGGAATGTTTCGCGATCTTATTAATATTCCTGCTGTTAGGGCGCATCGTTTCTCCAATCCTGTTCCCCTCCGGGAAGCCGCCTGCGCGGAACCCCTGGCAGTTTGCCTTCACGCAGCCTCCCGTGCTCCGGAACTTGGCGGGGCCCGTGTCCTTGTCACCGGAGCGGGGCCCATCGGAGCCTTAATGACCTCCGTTGTGGCGCAAGCCAACCCGGCTGAGCTGGTCGTTACCGACCTGCATGATCACCCCTTGTCGATAGCGCAAAAACTGGGTGCGATGGAAACGATCAACGTCACGAACCAAAGCGAAAAGACCGATGTTTTTACAAAAGGCAAAGGGCATTTCGACGTGGTTTTCGAGTGTACCGGAGCTTCTGCGGCCATTCGGGGAGCGCTGGAGATGCTGCGCCCAGGCGGAACGATGGTACTTGTCGGAGTGGCTGGTGAAGTGGCGTTACCTCTGAACGTTGTGGTCAGCAAAGAAGTACGAATGGTCGGTACACATCGCTTCCACCCAGAGTTTTCCGATGCCGTTCAGATGATTGATGCAGGGTTGATCGACGTAACTCCAATCATTAGCCGTACATTCGATGCCAGCGACGTTGCGGCAGCCTTTGCTGCTGCTAGTGATCGAAGCAGCGCACTCAAGGTGCAGCTATCATTCCAGAGCATTGAATAGCTTTGGATGCTCTTAGGGCTCTGTTGCATTAGTGTCTGCTGAAAGCGAAGCTGCGGTGCAAAGATTTTTGGGAGGGTACTCATGTCACGCCGGGATCTGTTCAAGCAGCACGGATTTCCAAGAGATGTGATCTTGCTGGCGGTTCGTTGGTACTGCCGGTACCCGCTATCTTTTCGCGATGTGCGTGATCTTTTGGCCGAGCGGGGGATCACGGTTGATGCGGCGACGGTCTACCGATGGGTGCAGAAGTTTGGACCGGAGATTGGCAAACGCGCCTGCGGTCAGCATCGGTCCTGGCGCGGATTGCAGTGGCACGTAGACGAAACGTACGTAAGGGTGAACGGCCGTTGGTGCTATCTATAGCGGGCGGTAGAGTAACGTGGACGGTTGATCGATTTTCGGCTCACCGCCCGCATAAACGCCAGTGCTGCAAGGGCCTTCATGCGCCAGGCGAGTGAGACGGCACGATGCTATTTCCCTCTAACCATTGTTACCGACAAGGCGCACAGCTATGCAAAAGTGATCGAGGAAATGAACTTTGGCAGCGGGCCCGATGACAGGATCCGCCACGTCGAATGAAAATATCTCAACAACCGGATCGAGGCGGGCCGCGCAGCGCTGAAACAGCTCATCAGACCCAAACGAAGCTTCCGAAAACTGACAGCGGCCAAGAACACACTGAAGAGAATCGAGACCCATCGCGCCATCAAGAAAGGCCGCTTTGCCAACCATGAGCCAGGCGTTTTGAACGAGATAACCTTCGTCGCAAACCTGTTCAAAGCGGCAGCCTGACAGGCCGAAGGCATTGCTCAACCAGCCAAGCGCAAACTCATGCAACAGAGCCGTTTCAATCGGCAGCAAGGTGTAGCCTTAGTCACGCAAGAACTGTCCAAGGATTGGAGAGTGGCTTCGGGTCGCTGTCATTGGACCAGTTTCCGAGATGGAAAATGGTCCATTGGGTTCGGATTTTGTCAGTTTAGCCCTCATACTGTGTGGCGTGCCCATAAAGCTTTCCAGCGTCCGGCCCGCTTTGAGGAGGAGTGCGTCAAGGGATAGGTTTTCAGTTCGGTCGTGCCGCCAGCAACCGATCTTCGCGAGGGATAAGTGCCCGAAGCGCCTTGAGTGCGCGATAGTGTTGCTGCTCTACCAGACCTTTTGTTGCCTCCGCCAAAACGTTTCGGCTGTCCGGGTCCGTGAAGACCTGGCTGAGTTCTTCAATTTGACGGAGCAGAGGCAAATGGGCGTCGTCCGGGCTTTTGTCACCCGACAAAACCAGCTGCATGGCAAAACACGCCCGACGGACAGGTGTTTTTGCGTCCTCTGGATGGATAGCATCCCTCAACCGAAGAATATTGGCATCCGGTGTCATGATGGAGAGCCTGCTGCGCCGATCACCGTTCTCGATCACGACCCCATTTATCAGGACGCGCTCCTTGGGGCTCAGTTTCAGGACAAGGCCGCTCATTGATTGGATACCTCCTGTTTCAATCCTTTCAGGATTGCAGCGTTGATTTCGAGCAATGGAACCGCATTGTCCTGCTTTTGCATGACCTTAGCAGAGTGTTGTCGCGTGAACTCAGCGAGATAAAGAACCCGCGCCTTCAGCTCTTTTGGAAGCTGATTGTCGGGATGGGCAACATCAGCAGCAAGCGTGGTCCAAAGCTTGTTATTCTCATGCAATGCTTCGGCCAAATCCGGGAAATCATTTGACTGTATGGCCCGCTTTATGCGATGTGAAATTCTCGCGATGATTTCATATTCAGTGCTGCGGGCAGTCTTGATCGGCGCTTGGGTGGGCGCATATGCGCGTTGAGCTTGTGCGAATGCGTTCACGGTGCGACCTTTACAGTGTTGAATTCAATCAGGGTGCTGAAGGCGCGGCGAACCGCGCCTTCAGAGTTGGTTTTACCGGAAGAGCGACAGGATCGTCTGCGGTGCCTGGTTGGCAATCGACAGAGCCTGAACACCAAGCTGCTGCTGCGTCTGCAGTGCCTGCAGCTTCGCGGAAGCAGCTTCCATATCGGCGTCGACAAGCGCGCCGACACCCGATGTCAGCCCGTCGGTCAGCTTGCTGACGAAGTTAGATTGGGTGTCGATCTGGCGACCAGCAGAACCCAGTGCAGCAGCGGAGTCGATCGACGACTGAATCAAGCCTTCCATCGCGCCCAAAGCTGCTTCGGCACCTGCTTCTGTGGATACGTCAAAGTAGTTCAGCAAGGACAACGAACCACCGATTTTGGCCGTGTTGTCGTCGGTGGCACCGGTCAGTTTCTGCATGTCTGCCGCAGCAAGCGCATTTGGAGCTCCGCCGGCTGCTTTATCGTTTGATGCGTTGATCTGACCGGCGGTGGTGTCGTCAGCCGAGAAAGTGATTTCTTTACCCAGTGTGTCAGCCGCAAAGTTCAGAGCGGTAATCAACCGGTTCTGAACATCTTCGACCGTGTCGCCATCACCGACACTGACGATGATGGACTCGGCAAGAGCATCCCCCTCAAGTGAATCGATGGAGAACATCACACCAGCAGTGGCATCGGCCGCGATTACGGTATAGGCTTCCGCCGGTGCTGCACCAACAGCAACGGTGTTTCCGACCATAGCGTTCGCAGCTGTCGCTGTACCGCTATCGTCAAAGACGCCCGCTGTCGTGGAAAGGTCCTGTTTGGCGATGTCGATGTTGGCAGCTGTCACGCCATCAGAAGACCGGTCGAGCGATGACAGAACACTGGATGTGCCGCTACCGGCATCAAATTCGCTGTTTGACAGAAGGTTCAGACCATTAAATTGCGCAGCACCGGAAATCGACTTGATCTGATTGGTCAGCGCTTCGATATCGGTCTGGATCTTTGCGCGGTCAACGTTCTCTTCCTGAGCGTTGACGACCTTGCCTTTGATTTCGGTCAGCAGGTCAGTGATCGCCTCTGCACCATTCAGCGCAACGCCGACAGTGGCCTGACCCAGCGACAGGGAGTCAGAGATGGCTTTAAAGCCTTCAACGTCCGAAGACATGACCTTGGAAATCGCCCAGGTCGCGGCATTGTCTTTCGCACTTTCCACGGTTTTACCTGTGGAAATCTCATTCTGGACTTTTCCCAGATTCATGTTGATGGATTTCAGAGTCTGAAGCGCGACCATTGCGCTGTTATTCGTAAGAATGCTCGACATTAGCATTTTTCCTTTGATCATTCACGCTTTGCGTGGTTAGCGTCCGAAGGACCTTCCTTCGGACAAAAACTGTCTTTCTGACCAATGCATTTGCCGACCTTGGCAATGCGCCACCCGCTCTCGGATGCAAGGGCAACATGCCGTCGAAAACCCTAATGACTCCTAAAGCAACCTCATCTCAGTATGGCAGATTTTAGCTAAATCCGGATCAGGCTCGTTTCTCGACGGCGCCGTCTTTTGCGACTTCAATGGAGCGTTTTGCCCCATTGGAATCATAGGTATCCAACGTGCTGCGGACGCGGCGCAGCTCCGACAGCCGCCCTGCAACCGCCCTGATGCCCTCCAACGCACTGTCGAGCAGCGCCTGATTGCGTTTCATCTTGCCCTGCAGTTCATTCAGCGCATCTGATTCGAAGCTTTCCAGTTGGGAAAGTTCTTCAACCAGGCTTTCCTTACGGTCAAACAACCGCCCGACCTTCTCAAGATCACCGGTCAGAAGGGCGGTGCGTTCCTGTTCTAGCAAATCGTCGAGGGCGTCGAAGAGTCTGTTACTTTTTTGAAGTGTCATTTGCTTTTTCCTTCAGGGATTCAAAAAGTGATTCGGCGAGACCAATCCCCCCGGCACGGACCATCTGCATGGCCTGTTCCTGCACAAGGAAGGATGAAAACTGGTCCTCGCCCGCGCCGCCGCCAAACCCGCTGCGCGATTTGCCAAGACCCGCTGCTTTCAACATTTCCGCCAAAAAACCCGCTTCGAGCTGTTCAGCGGCAGACCGCAGCTTTTGATCCCGGGCCGATGCCGGCGGGGCTTGCGTATCAACCGGTGGAATATGAACCATCCGAACTGTCTCCAATTGCAACTACTTTCCGTGATCCTGCACCAAAGCGGTAAAGAAGCAGTAACCAACGTCTGCCATAAGGAGGGCGAGAACGTGGAAGAAATCCCGGAGAGTTCAATGCTCGATCTAGCAGCAGTAAAACCGACATCGCGGGCAGCAGATGCGCCGTCCCAATCTGACAGGAAGCCAGTGAATGGCAGGTCCGACAACGGGCCGGAACAGGAATTCCAGTCAGCTTATGATAGTGCCGCCGAGAAGACCAAAGACCTACAAGAGCGGGGCGAGACGACGGGTGAGGCTCCGATAGACGACACCGCGGCGACGGAAGAGCGGCCCAATTCCGATAAATCCACCACGGATGAGGTGCATATTGTGGTCGCTGTGGGTGAAGGGCAGAGCAAGGCCCAGGACGGCAAAACGGCTTCCAAGGAGGGGCACGCCGCGCATATAACGGCGGATGGTCAAGCGGGACGCAACCGTCCTGAAAACGCGGGTTCGGCGCAAATGGCGCCATCCTCGGACCATCAGTCGAAAGGCCCTGATGCCATCGTGAAACCTGGAGGTCCGGCGGCAGCGGGACCCGAGGATGCAGCAGCGTCAGCAAAAGAGGCGCCGCGGAAGACACCCGCAGAAGCAATTGTCTTGTCGAAAGCGGCTGATACCGGCCAGAGATCAACGCCCGAGGCGGCGTCAGCACCACGGCCGGAGGGGGCTGCTGCCGATGCAGCCAAGCAACACCCCACTCAACCATCGCTTGCCAGCATCGCAAGGGCGGAGGCCAAGTCAACCGAGGCCAAGAAGAATGATCGCATACCCCGAGATACCGAAGTGCGACCGGCAAACTCAAAACCCAAAGCGTCGGTGCTTTCGGCCGGACAGGGCGCAACGTTGATCGCAAAGCCGCAAACCCTTTCCGTCGCTGAAAGCCGGAAAGAGAAGGCAGATCTGATACCGCTACTTGCAAGCGATGGTGAAACCTTCGCGACGTGGGAAACGCGGTCGTCCTCTCAGGCGCCTTCAAGCGCGTTGGGGCAGGTTCTCAACCGCCCGGAGACACCATCGATGATTGCGCGCCAAATGGCCGAAGCGCTTCAGAAGTTACCGGACCGACCAGTTGAAATATCGCTGAACCCGAAGGAACTGGGGCGGGTGCGCATGAACATCTCTGCCGCGGAAGCAGGGATCACCGTGAGTATCGTGGCCGAACGCCCGGAAACCCTTGATCTGATGCGGCGCCATATCGAAGATCTTACCCGCGAATTCCAGTCGATCGGCTATGAGGATATTGCCTTTGCCTTTGCCGAAGGTGAGCAAAACAGCGCCTATACCGAACACCAGTCTGATGACGGCCCCGCCGACCTCTCACGGCTGGTGATCGCGGAAGAGGACACGGCGGAGCCGATACAGCCGATGACATCTGCGACCAACGGCATCGATATTCGTTTGTGAAGGAAAGAACATGGATGTAACCAACACGCAGCGCGTGCAGACCACCAGTCAGCTTGCGGCAACGCAAACCCAGACCACTGCTGCTCTCGCCTCGGATTTCGAGACTTTTCTCAAGATGCTGACCGCTCAGGCGCGGTATCAGGATCCGTTGGAGCCGATTGATTCCTCCGAATATGCGGCTCAGCTGGCCCAGTTTTCGATGGTCGAACAGCAGGTTCTGTCAAACGACCTCCTGACCGGGCTTGGTGATCAGCTTGGTGCCAACAGCATTGGTCAGATGGCCGCGTGGATTGGCATGGAGGCACGCAGCACTGCCGCGACGTCCTTTGCGGGCGATCCAGTCACCATACTTCCCAAGATTGAACCGGGTGCGGATCAGGCGATGCTGGTCGCTTACGATCCGGATGGTAGAGTGGTACAACGCCGCCAGATCGAAACCGACGGCGAAGCGCTCGAATGGACCGGCATACTTGACGATGGCAGCCTTGCGCCCGAAGGCAACTACAGCTTCAAGGTCGAAAGCCTTCAATTGGGCGAGATAACGGGCACATCAAGCGCTGAAACCTACACCAGAATCACGGAAGCTCGGCGCACCGGGGAAGACACCGTATTTGTCCTGAACAGCGGAGCCACGGTGACAGCGGGTGAAATCACCGCGCTGCGCGAAGCGGGCCTTTGAAGACGTTCAGACGCGATCCTGAAGAGCCAGGCCCGCGTATAGCGGCCCCATCAGAAGTCGTCGTGCCTTGCCCAGCGGGAACCGTTTCATCGGTGCCTGAAGCGGCAACGGGTACTCCGATGCCGGTCGTCCCATCACACGTTCCGCAACCATCCGGCCCGCGTAACTTGCCATCGCAACCCCGTTGCCGTGGTAACACATGGCGGCCCAGAGGCCCGGGTTTTCCGGCACCTGTCCGACAAACGGCAGCCGGTTACGCGCGAGGCTGACCAGGCCGGACCAGCAATGCGTGGTTTCAACCTTTGACCAAGCGGGGAACATGCGTTCGAAATCCGCTCGGGTCTTGGCCCGTGCCGCCGCTTCGGGTCGGACGCCCGTCCGCAAGCCACCCCGCATGCCGAACAGGAACCGATTGTCCGGCATGAGCCGAAAGTAATGCAGCAGGTGACGGGTATCATAGCTCATCTGCCGCGTCGTCCACCCTTGCGAGATCAGTTCGTTCCGGGTGAGCGGTCGTGTGACATGCACCGTCGATTGGCTGGGCATGTAACGCCCGGCGACCCAGGGCGGCAGGTTCTCGGAGGAATACCCGTTTGTCGCCACGATGACATGATCTGCCATGACCTTTCCAACGGGCGTTGACAGGCGGTGCTTCCCTGAACGCCTGGAAATTGCATGAACCGGGCTGAACGCAAAAAACCGTGCACGGCCTTGCTCTGCCGCGGCGACGAGTCCGGCAAGGTACTTTCGGGGGTTCAGGCCAAATCCGATCGGTATCGTCATCGCACCGAAAAAGGGGCCGCCTTGCATCCCGTGCCGCTCCAAATCCCCGCGTTCGATGAGCCGGGGGTCGACGCCATAGTTCTCCGAAACCGCCTCAGCGTCACGTCGCAACTGCTCCATGTCCTTTGGGCGGTGCGCCAGCGCCGTCTCGCCTCGTGAATGCTGATCCACATCAAGACCGTTTGCGCTGATGAATTCCGCAACCCCCGCGACTGCGGCTTTCTCTGCACTCCGATAGGCCAGACGTTCTTCTCTGCCAAAGCGTAAATCCAGCGCCTTGTCCGAGATCTTGCCACCGCCGAGGCAGCAAAACCCGCCATTCCGCCCCGATGCGCCCCATCCCACCTCATGCGCTTCGAGCAAGACCGCATCGACACCTTTCTCCGCCAGTCGAAGTGCTGCCGACACCCCGGTGAAACCGCCGCCGATCACCGCTACATCTGCTGTGATCTCCTCTTCAAGTCTTGGGAATCTGGGGAGCGAACAGGTCTCATCCCACCAGCAGCCGTTTCGGGGACCATCGCCATAGGCATAGTCGTCAAATATACGTCGCAAGCTCATCCGGCTTGCGCGGCGGCGCGTTCGTCCTGCTGTTGCCGCACGAGGTTACGCTTTGTAACCAGCGACGCGGTAATCACGCCAATCGCAACAATCGCAATCATGATGGTCGACAGCGCGTTGATTTCGGGCGAGACGCCCAGGCGCACCGCAGAGAAAATCTTGATGGGCAGTGTCGTTGCGGACGGTCCGGCTGTGAAGGATGCGATCACCAGATCATCAAGGCTAAGCGTGAAGGCCAGCAGCCAGCCTGAGATGACGGCGGGCGCGATGATCGGGAGGGTGACAAGCCGAAACGCCTCAAGACTTGAGCACCCGAGATCCAGCGCCGCTTCTTCAAGCGAACGGTCAAAGGTCAGCAGCCGCGAAGAGACAACAACTGAGACGAAGCACATGGAAAGCGTTGTGTGGGCCAGCACGATGGTCAACACGCCGCGATCAAGCCCGATCCCAATGAAGAGCAAAAGCAGGGAAAGACCCGTGATGACTTCGGGCATGACCAGCGGCGCGTAGATCATCCCCGAAAACAGGGTGCGCCCCATGAACCGTCCACCGCGCACCAGCACGTAAGCGGCCATTGTCCCCAGTATTGTCGCGATGGTCGAGGACATCACCGCGACCTTGAGTGTTACCCAGGCTGCATCCAGAAACGCCTCGTTCTGGAGCAACTCGCCATACCATTTGGTCGAGAAACCGGCCCAGACGGTTACAAGTTTGCTTTCGTTGAACGAATAGGTGATGAGGATCAGCATCGGCAAATAGAGAAATGCGAACCCCAGTGTCAGCGAGGTGACGTTGAACCAACTCAGGCGGTTCATAGCTCTTCCTCCGCCTGCTTCTGCTGGTTTCGCTGAAAGAGCACGATGGGGACAATCAAGATCAGCAGCAGGATCACCGCGACCGCGCTGGCGACGGGCCAGTCCCTGTTGTTGAAGAATTCCTCCCAGAGCACCTTGCCGATCATCAGCGTTTGCGAGCCGCCGAGCAGGGAGGGGATCACAAACTCACCCAGCGCGGGAATGAAAACAAGGAAACACCCGGCGATGATGCCATTCCTGGAGAGGGGTATCGTGACCAGCCAGAACGCCTGAAACCGCGAACAGCCCAGGTCTTCTGCCGCTTCGATCAGTGAGCCGTCCAACCGGTCCAGCGCCGCGTAAATCGGCAGGATCATGAAGGGCAGGTAGGTGTAAACGATCCCGATATAGACGGCGGTGTTCGTATTCAGAATGGTCAGCGGTTCGTTGATAAGGCCGGACCACAACAGGAACTGATTGAGAAATCCTTCCTGACTGAGAATGCCCATCCACGCGTAAACCCGGATCAGGAAGGACGTCCAGAAGGGCAGGATGACCAGCATCATCAGGGTCGGTCGCCACTCTTCGGGGGCCCGGGCCATGCCATAGGCGATCGGATAGGCCACGCAGAGGGTGAAGGCGGTCGACAGGATCGCAATCTGCAAGGAGCTCAGATAGGCTTTCCAATAGAGGTCATCTGAGGTCAGGAAGACAAAATTCTCAAAATCCAGACCGGTCAGAAAGGCTGCGATACCGTCCTTGAGCGTGGGCGTGTAGGGCGGAATGGCCAGTGCGATGTCAGACAGCGAAATCTTGAAAACGATGGCAAAAGGCACCAAAAAGAGCGCCAGAAGCCAGACATAGGGCACCGCGATCAGAACAAACCTCTGCATCAGCACACGCCCCGTCTTATGCCCATCGGCCCGCGTCTCATTGCTCCAACAAGATCCCTGCGGTGTTGGTCCAGCTCAGCCAGACGTTGTCCTCCCACGTGAAACTGCGGCGCGAGACGCGGCGGGTGTTGGCGACCTGCGCCTTCATGATCTGCCCCCCCGGAATCTCCACATGATAGGTGGAGAGGTTGCCCAGATACGCGATGTCTATGACCTTCCCCGGCACAACGTTGTCGATCTGACCGGGTTTTTCGGCATGGATCGAGACCTTTTCCGGGCGCAGGGCGAGGTGACAGGACTGCCCGTCCGCAAATGCCCGTTTACTTGTGGCTCGCAGCGGCGTCTGGCCATCATGCCACGAGACGTCAAAGGCGTCGTCCCCTTTGGCACGGGCCTGCCCGGATATGATATTCACGTCGCCAATGAAGTCGGCAACATAAAGATTATCAGGCGCTTCATAGATGTGTTCGGGCGTGGCCACCTGCATCACACGGCCCTCGTCCATCACTGCAACCCGGCTGGCAACGGTCATCGCTTCCTCCTGATCGTGGGTGACGATGACAAAAGTCGTGCCGGTTTTCTCCTGAATATCCATCAGTTCGAACTGGGTCGCCTGCCGCAACTTGGCGTCAAGCGCACCCAGAGGCTCATCCAGCAAAAGCAGTTTCGGCGCTTTGGCGAGGCTGCGCGCCAGGGCGACCCGTTGGCGTTGACCCCCGGAAATCTGATGAGGTTTGCGTCTGGCAAACTTCTCAAGCCGCGTCAGCTTGAGCATCTCCGCCACACGGGTTTCAAGATCGGCCTTTGGCATTTTGTCCCGGCGCAGGCCGAACGCAATGTTCTCGTAAACACTCAGATGCGGGAAAAGAGCATAGGACTGGAACATCATGTTCACAGCGCGCTTGTTGGGTGGAATGGGCGCGATGTCTTCCCCGGCAAGTTCAATCACGCCCGAGGTCGGTGTCTCGAATCCCGCCAGCATGCGCATCATCGTGGTCTTGCCGCACCCGGATGGCCCCAGCAGGGCAAAGAATTCCTTTTCGAAGATATCGAGCGTCAGGTCATCGATTGCCGTGAAACCGCCAAAACGTTTGGTCACAGATTTGAAGCGGATCAGCGGCTTTTCGGCAGGATCATCCCACGGTGCAAAGATTGCCTCGGTCACAACATACCCTTTGCGTTGCCTTGACAGGCAAAAGTTGAAAGGCGGCGCTTTGCGGCGCCGCCTTCGAAAATGTCAGCTCAGGTTCCGGACTTGATCTTGGTCCACAGCCGGGTAACGGCCCGCTGTGTCCGGGCCGGATAAGGCGTTGTCGTGAAGAGATTATTCAGGGTCGCCTCGTCCGGGTAAATGGCGGTATCACCGATGACATCTTCGATGAGGTATTCCTTGGAGGCAGCGTTCCCGTTGGCGTAGTACACATAGTTCGACGCCTGCGCCATGTTCTGAGCATCCATGATGAAGTTCAGGAACACATGTGCGCCCTCAGGGTTCGGCGCATCGACGGGAATGGCCATCTGATCAAACCACATCTGAGCGCCTTCATTCGGCGCGTGGTATGCGATTTCCACGCCGTTGTCGGCCTCAGCCGCGCGGTCGCGCGCCTGCAGGATGTCGCCGGACCAGCCTACGGCGACGCAGATGTCACCATTCGCCAGTGCGTTGATGTATTCGGACGAGTGGAACTTCTGAATATGCGGGCGGATCGCCATGAGCAGCGGTTCAGCTTTTGCAATCACATCCGGATCGTGGCTGTCGGGGTCCTCTCCGATATAATTGAGCGCTGCCGGGATCATTTCCGTGGGTGCATCAAGGAAGTGCACCCCGCATTCGGCCAGTTTTTCCATGTTTTCTGGCTTGAACACGAGGTCCCAGCTTTGGATCGGGGCATCGGTTCCGAGAATTTCCTGAACCTTCGGAACATTCACCCCAAGACCGGTGGTGCCCCACATGTAGTTGATGGAGTATGCGTTTCCGGGGTCATATTGCGCGGTTCGGTCCGAGACGACGTCCCACATGTTTTCAATGTTGGGAAGCTTCGATTTATCCAGTTTCTGGAAAGCACCAGCCGAGATCTGGCGCTGAAGAAACGTACCGGTGGGCACAACCACGTCGTATCCGGACCCGCCAGCGAGCATCTTGGTTTCCAGAACCTCGTTGCTGTCAAAGACGTCGTAAACAAGCTCCAGCCCGGTTTCCGCTTCGAATTTTTCCAGCAGGTCTTCGTCGATGTAATCGGACCAGTTGTAGACGCGCACTTCGTCGGCACTGGCCGAAACGGCCATCAGCGCGAGCACTGCGCTGCTCACCATGAACTTCTTCATTGTTTACTCCCGTTTCTAGGTCCGGGCATTTTTCCCGGTTTTGCAAATTTGATCAATTTTTGCCCTGTTTGGCAAGATGCATTATGCTTCCACGCGGGGTGGGCTTGTGCAAGCAATGCCTTGCTCCAACGGGTCAAAGGGTTTTTCCAGTGGGACACAAATGCTTGTAAAGTCAGCAGAGGCCAGGACATACATCGTCGGAAAACAGCCCGTGCACCAATCCGTTTACGAAGAGTTGCGCGCGCTGATCCTTTTTGGCGATCTGGCCCCGGGGCAACCTGTCACGATCCAGGGCATCGCGCAAACGCTCGGCGCAGGGATGACGCCCGTGCGCGAGGCGATCCGGCGCATGCTGTCGGCAGGGGCTCTGACGATGATGGGCAACCGACGGGTGATCGTCCCGGTTCTGACTGGCGGATGCATAGAAGAGCTTGATTTCATGCGCGGAAACCTGGAACCAGAACTGGCCGGGCGGGCCGCCGAACATATCACACCAGATGTGCTTGGCGCGCTCACCGCCGAGGATACCCTGCTGAACCAGGCAATCGCAAACGGCGACATCAGCGCCTATCTGGCCCATAATTACCGGTTCCACGCCAAATTATACGCAACGGCGCAAGCGCCGATTATCGCGTTGACGGTTGATCGGCTGTGGTTGCGATTCGGTCCGTCATTGCGGGTTGTCTGCGGTCGTTTTGGCACCGCCAACCTACCGGACAAACACGCGGACCTTTTGCAGGCGCTTACGGCGCGGGACCGATGCGCCGTTGAAATTGCAATGGCTGAGGATGTCGAACAGGGGATGCAACAGATCAGAGCCGCACTGAACGACCCCGCTCACGCCAATCGATTCGATTGACTCCGTATAATTTGATCATATTCTGCCAATCACAGTTTTTCATCAGATCAGGTGCGTCATGTCCGTGATTTCCAACCATATGCCGACTGCCGAATTGCAAGCGCTGGATGCGGCGCATCATATGCATCCGTTTTCCGGCAATCACGCGCTGGCCGAACGGGGCGCGCGCGTCATTACCCGGGCTGAGGGCGTTTATCTGACGGACAGTGACGGAAACCAGATTCTCGATGGCATGGCAGGCCTGTGGTGCGTGAACATTGGCTACGGGCGCCACGAAATGGCAGAGGTTGCCGCCCGGCAGATGAAGGAGCTGCCCTACTACAACACGTTTTTCATGACGACGCATGTGCCCGCCATCGCGCTGGCGCAGGAGGTTGCGAAACTCGCACCGGAGGGCATGAACCAGATATTCTTTTCTGCATCGGGGTCGGAGGCGAATGACACCAACATCCGACTTGTGCGCACCTATTGGGCGATCAAGGGCAAGCCCGCGAAAAGCCACATCATCAGCCGCAAGAACGCCTACCACGGGTCCTCCGTCGGCTCCGGTAGCCTCGGCGGCATGGCCTATATGCACGCGCAGGGCGGCATGCCGATCCCCGGCATCCACCATATCAACCAACCGGATTGGTGGGGCGAGGGTGGCGAGATGACTCGCGAAGAATTCGGCCTTGCCCGGGCCCGGGAGCTGGAAGAGAAAATCCTGGAACTGGGCGAAGAGAACGTGGCGGCCTTCATTGCCGAGCCGGTGCAGGGGGCGGGGGGCGTGATTGTCCCGCCGGAGACCTATTGGCCGGAGATCCAGCGCATCTGCGACAAGTATGAAATCCTGCTGATCGCCGATGAGGTGATCTGCGGATTTGGTCGCACCGGCAACTGGTTCGGGTCCGAGACGATGGGGATTCGCCCCGATATCATGACCATCGCCAAGGGGCTGTCTTCCGGCTATCAGCCTATCGGCGGGTCGGTCGTCAGCGATGAAGTCGCCGAGGTGATCGGCTCAACCGAATTCAATCACGGCTACACCTATTCCGGCCACCCGGTTGCAGCGGCGGTGGCCCTTGAGAACCTGCGCATCATGCAGGAGGAAAACCTGATTGACCATGTGCAACAGGTCGCCGCACCCGCTTTGAAGGCCGGTTTGGAGACACTGGCGGACCACCCGCTGGTGGGTGAGGTCAGCATCAAGGGCATGATGGCCTCCATGCCCTTGACGCCGCACAAGGAAAGCCGTGCGCATTTTGCCGCGGATCGCGGGACCATCGGCCTGATGTGCCGGGACCGGTGTTTTGCCAACAATCTGGTGATGCGCCATGTGGGAGAACGGATGGTCGTGTCACCGCCGCTCATCATGACCGAGGATGATGTGTCAACGCTGGTCAGCCGCGCCCGCAAGGCGCTCGACGAAACCTATGTTGAAGTAAAGCAGCAGGGTTTGTTGAAGGCGGCCTCCTGACCGGCCAGCGGAGTCGCAGCCTAAACGAGTGCAGCATGTCTCAAGATGGTGGCGTCCCTGCAATGACGTCGCATATCGCTGTCAAAATGGCGGGATTGGCGTGATAGCATGAAATGGGGCCGGAATCCCAGGCAACAGGCGCAAATCAGTGCTATCTGCTTGCAAACCTGCAACGGTCTGGCTTTACATAACGCAGAACACATGCGGTCAACCGCAGACAAAAAACGGGGAGCCACCATTGGCGCAAGACAAGCTGGCGGATGCATTCGTCGAATTCGAACGCGTGCAAAAGAGTTATGACGGGGAAAACCTGGTCGTAAAGGATCTGAACCTCTTCATGCCGAAGGGGGAGTTCTTGACCATGCTGGGGCCATCCGGGTCAGGGAAAACCACCTGCCTGATGATGCTGGCCGGGTTTGAGACGGCGACCCATGGCGACATTCGGCTGGATGGCCAGTCGATCAACAATATCCCGCCGCATAAGCGTGGGATCGGCATGGTGTTCCAGAACTACGCGCTCTTTCCCCATATGACCGTTGCGGAGAATCTCTCGTTCCCGCTGGAAGTGCGCAAGATGGGCAAGTCTGACCGGGAGGCAAAGGTCAAACGCGCGCTCGACATGGTGCAGATGGGGGCCTTTGGGGGGCGCCGTCCGGCCCAGTTGTCAGGCGGCCAGCAGCAAAGGATCGCCCTGGCGCGTGCGCTCGTGTTCGAGCCGGAACTGGTTTTGATGGATGAACCTCTGGGCGCTTTGGACAAGCAACTGCGCGAAACGCTCCAGTTCGAAATCACCAAGCTTGCGCATGATCTGGGCATCACCGTGGTCTATGTGACGCACGACCAAACCGAAGCCCTGACCATGTCGGACCGCGTGGCTGTCTTTGACGATGGGCGCATTCAGCAACTGGCACCACCCGACAAGCTCTATGAAGAGCCGGAAAACAGTTTTGTCGCGCAGTTCATTGGTGAGAACAACACGCTGGAGGGGATTGTCAAAGAAATCGCCGGCGACAAGTGCTTGATTGAGCTTGATGATGGAGAATTAATCGACGCCAAACCCGTCAATGTGAGTGCAGCAGGGGACCGGACGCGTGTTTCGATCCGGCCGGAGCGTGTTGAATACAATAAGGATCGTCTCAGCCCGGACGCGCATACGCTCAAGGCAGAAGTGCTGGAGTTCATATACATGGGAGACATCTTCCGCACCCGGCTCAGAGTGGCGGGAACGGAGGAATTCGTCATCAAGACACGCAACGCACCGGACGTGGAGCGTTTGAGGCCCGGCCAGTCCATCGAGATCGGCTGGCTGCCAGAGGATTGCCGCGCGTTGGACGCCTGACTGTTCATGCGCGACTTCATCGCGGGTCCTGCGGGCCGCGCGATCACAAAGAGGTGGGGGCCAAGCCCGTTGCTGCCCATCTCACCACCCAAGCGGGCACATAAACTGGGAGACTACACATGAAACTGACCAAAACGCTTTTGGCGACAACCGCGCTGACCGTTGCGGCTGGAATGGCCGCTGCAGATGGCCATATGGCCAGCGAGATGACAATCGTCAGCTGGGGCGGGGCGTACTCCAACTCGCAGCAAAAGGCTTATCACGACCCTTACATGGAAAAGACCGGCGTCAACATCATCAACGACGAAAGCTCTGCCGAGGCGGTTTCAAAACTGCGGGCCATGAACGAGGCCGGCAACATCACTTGGGATGTGGTTGACGTTGTAGCAGCGGACGCTTTGCGCTTGTGCGACGAAGGTCTGGCGATGGAAATCGACCCTGACGAGCATCTGGCACCTGCACCGGATGGCACCTCTGCCGCAGATGACTTTGGCGATCTGTTGGTCGGCGATTGCTTCATACCGCAAATCGTCTACTCCACGACATTCGGCTACCGTACCGATATGGTTGGAGACACGCCGCCAACTTCCGTCTGTGCCGTATTCGACACAGAAACCTATCCTGGCAAGCGTGCTCTGGAAAAGCGCCCGATCAACAACATGGAATGGGCGCTGCTCTGTGATGGCGTGGCCAAGGACGATGTCTACGACGTGCTGGAAACCGACGAAGGCCAGCAGCAGGCGCTCGACAAGCTGGCAACCATCAAGGACGATGTGATCTGGTGGTCCGCCGGTGCGGATACGCCGCAGCTTCTGGCGGATGGCGAGATCGTCATGGGCTCCACCTACAACGGTCGCCTGTTCTCGGTCATTGAAGAGCAGAAGCAGCCGGTCGCCATGCTCTGGGACGCGCAGGTGTTTGACCTTGGCGGCTGGATCATTCCGGCGGGTCTGCCCGAAGACCGTCTGGCCCGTGCACTGGACTACATCTACTTTGCCACGGATACCCAGCGTCTGGCGGATCAGTCCAAGTACATCAGCTACGGCCCTGCACGTGCCTCCTCGGCCCCGCTCGTGAGCACACATGCGGAACTGGGGATCGAAATGGCACCGCATATGCCGACCGACCCGGAAAACGCCAAGAACACCTTCCTTTATAACTACGAGTTCTGGGCTGACTATCGCGACGACATCGACGCGAAATTCCAGGCGTGGCTGGCACAATAATCGCGGCGTACGCGTGAGACAGGGAAGGCCGCTGCAAAGTTGCCTTCCCACCCAACGACCGGAGGATGCCATGCCCAAAGGCTACATCATAGGCAACATCGACCTGTACGATGCCGAAGCCTACAGACCCTACAGCGCGCGCAATGACGAACTGTTGCCAAGGTATGGCGGCAGGTTTCTGGCGCGCGGCGGTGCCTCACAGGTCGTCGAAGGCGAGGCCCGCGCCCGCCACGTCATAATTGAATTTCCGTCCTATAAGGACGCGCTCGCCTTCTACAATGACCCCGATTATCAGGAAAACCTGAAGATCCGGCAGGCCAATTCGGAAGGCGCCATCATGGTCGTGGAGGGCGTGGAATGACCGATGCCGCCATGACCCCCGCCGAGCACCGTCGCGCCGATGAAGCCGCCACAGGCCCGATGCTGGCAGCCGACGGCACGCCGCTCAAGCGCAGTCTGAACCGCGCGCTCCGCCGCCAGAAACTGCGCGCGCTGATGCTCATCGCGCCCTTGCTCCTCTTTGTGCTGGTGACGTTCATCGCGCCGATTGCGGACATGCTCTTTCGCTCCATCGAAAACCAGATCGTGTCGGATACCTTGCCGCGCACGACGAGCGAGCTTGCCAGCTGGGATGCTGACACGGGCGAACTGCCGCCGCCCGAGGTCTTTGACGCGCTCTTCAAGGACATGTTCATCGCAACCGAGCGCAAGGCCCATACACGTCTTGGCTCCCGTCTGAACTACGAACTGACCGGCGTTTCATCGCTCTTTCGCAAGTCGGGCCGCCGGGTCGATGATATGGGCGAGGTCTATCAGGATCAGTTCGAGGATTTGAACGATTTCTGGAAAGACGGCGAAAGCTGGAGCGCCCTGATGGGGTCAGGTGCTTGGCTGTCCTCCATGAGTGATTGGGACGGGCAGGATGGCAGCGCCGCGCCTGCCTTCGAGCCGCGCAGCGATGTCGCCTTGGCGCTGCCGGAAACCGTTGCCATCTACGGCGAGTTTGTGGATTTTGCCCTCTCGGAGAATGACAACCCGCTGACCGAGGACCCTTGGGCCCTTGTCTATGCAGCCCTTTACGAGGATCTGGCCAACGGTGCTGATCTCTCCGTTGTGAACGGCGCGGGTGCGGCGGAGCTTCAGGAGGCGGAAGCCGCCGCCTCCAATTTCGAGACCGTGGACTACACGGCGGCCTTTGCCGATATCGACAAGGATTGGCACGATATCGAGGTCTGGCAGACGATCCAGACCTACAGCCCGGATTTCACATCGGGGTATTTCCTCAACGCCGTGGACATGCAAAAGACCCCCGACGGCCCTGCCATGCGCCCCGACAACGAGCGCATCTACATCAAGCTTTTCATCCGCACGATGTTCATGTCGCTGGTGATTACGGGAAGCTGCATCCTGTTGGGCTATCCCGTGGCCTGGATTCTGGCGAACCTGCCTGCGCGTACCGCCAATCTGCTCATGATCCTCGTGCTGCTGCCGTTCTGGACCTCCCTGCTGGTCCGGACCAGCGCGTGGAAAGTGATGTTGCAGCAGCAGGGCGTGGTGAACGACACCCTTGTCTGGCTCGGGATCGTCGCGGATGACAGCAGGCTTGCGCTCATCAACAACCAGACGGGTACGATCATCGCGATGACGCATATCCTGTTGCCCTTCATGATCCTGCCGCTCTATTCGGTGATGAAAACCATCCCGCCCAGTTACCTGCGCGCGGCCAAGTCGCTGGGGGCCACGAACTGGACGGCCTTCTGGCGGGTCTACTTTCCGCAATCGGTACCGGGGATTGGTGCAGGGTCGATCCTCGTCTTCATCCTTGCCATCGGATATTACATCACGCCGGAAATCGTGGGCGGCACAACGGGTACGTTCATCTCGAACCGGATTGCCTACCATATTTCCAGTTCGCTCAACTGGGGGCTTGCCGCGGCACTAGGGGCGATCTTGCTGGCCGTCGTGCTGGGGCTCTACTGGGCCTATGACAAGATCGTCGGCATCGACAACGTGAAACTGGGAGGGTGAGGCAATGGTTGCTTTGACACCCGTAGAACGTACTGAGCCTTCCTTTTACGTCTCGGTCGTCGCAGTGTTCGGCGCTTTTGCTGGCCTGATCGTCGGCACGGCGCAGGGCAGCTCCTTGTTGGGGGCCCTTATCGGGGCTGCCTTGATGGCCGGGGTGGCCTATGTGCTCACCAAGCTTATCAAGGATGAACGACGCGGGCGCCTGGCCCTGCTGGTCGCGCTTGCCGCCGCCGGTTTTTCGATGGGCGGGGTCGCCGCCGGGATCATCGGTGCGGCTTTCGGCTGGTTCTTCGGTTGGATGAGCTTCTGGCTCTACGAATCCCGCTACCGCCAGCATCTGGTGCCTTATCTCACCCCCGGTCAGGTCCTTTGGCACTATATGTTCCGGGTGATCTGCGGGGCGATCCTGATCTTTCTGATCACGCCGATCATCGTGGTCATGCCCTTGAGCTTCAATGCCCAGGATTTCTTTACCTTCACGCCGGAAATGCTGCGGTTTGATCCCGCGGGCTATTCGCTGAAGCACTACGAGGATTTCTTTACCAATTCCGACTGGCAGGGCGCGCTGGCGAACTCGGTCAAGATCGCGCCAGCGGCCACCTTGCTCTCCGTTGCTTTTGGGACCCTCGCCGCCATCGGGTTGAGCCAGCCCCATGTGCCGTTCCGGCGAGCGATCATGGCGATTTTGATTTCACCCATGATCGTGCCGCTCATTATCTCCGCGGCGGGCATGTATTTCTTCTATAGCCGGATTGGCCTGCAGGGCACCTACATCGGCGTGGTTCTGGCGCATGCGGCCCTGGGTATCCCCTTTGTAATCATCACCGTGACCGCGACGCTGGTCGGTTTTGACAACTCGCTGACCCGTGCCGCCGCCAATATGGGCGCGAACCCGGTGACAACGTTCTTCCGGGTCCAGATGCCGCTGATCCTGCCGGGGGTGATTTCAGGCGGGCTTTTTGCCTTCATCACCTCATTTGACGAGGTGGTCGTCGTGCTCTTTGTCGGGTCCGCCGGTCAGAAGACGCTGCCCTGGCAGATGTTCACCGGCCTGCGTGAGCAGATCAGCCCGACGATTCTGGCGGTTGCCACGATCCTGGTCATCATCTCCATCGCGCTGTTGACGGTGGTTGAGATGCTGCGACGCCGGTCGGAACGGCTGCGCGGGATGTCGCCGGGCTAAAAGCTTCAACGACCGCTCTTGACGACTGTCAGCGCAGCTCCTGCAAGAGTGCGAGCGACGCGTAGCCATCCGGGACCAGACCACGGTTCTTCTGATAGGCCCGGATCGCGTCGATCGTTTTGGGGCCGACCCGCCCGTCGATGCCTTGGGTGCTGAACCCGGCCTGCGTCAGCCTTTGCTGCATTTCCTTACGCTCGGCAAAAGACAGCGCGCGATCCCCCTTTGGCCAACTGGCCCGGATTGGCCCGCCGCCGGTGATCCGGTCGCTCAGGTGGCCTACGCCGATCACATACGCATCGGCCGTGTTGTACTTTTCGATGGCTGCAAAGTTGTCGAAGATCATGAAGGCGGCCCCCTTTGATCCGGCAGGCAGCAGGATAGACGCATTGCCATGGTTTGGTACGGTCTGGCCTTGCATGTCCCTGATGCCCAGACGTGCCCAGGCGCGGGGGCTTTTGGTGATCTTGCGGTCCGCCAGCATGTAGTCAAAGCCGCTTGGCAGTTGAACTTCGACCCCCCAGGGCTGGCCCTTCGTCCAGCCGGATTTCTTGAGGTAGGCGGCGGTGGAGGCCAGTGCATCTGTCGGGTCGTCAGACCAGATGTCACGCCGTCCGTCGCCGTTGAAATCCACGGCATAGGCCAGATAGGAAGTCGGGATGAACTGCGTATGCCCCATCGCACCCGCCCAGCTTCCGGTCATATTGCGCGGGGCAGTATCGCCGTTTTGCAGGATTTTCAGCGCCGCGATCAGCTGTTCTTCGAAGAACGCGCCGCGTCGGCCTTCATAGGCGAGGGTGGCCATGGATTGCACCACATCGTTTGACCCGCGAAAGACGCCGTAGCCGCTCTCCAACCCCCAGACGGCCACCACCACCTCTTTTTCCACGCCGTAACGGCGTTCGATGGCGGTCAGGGTCTTGTCGTAACTGGCCAGCGCCTTTTTCCCATTGGCAATTCTATTGCTGGAGGCGGCGCTGGAGAGGTATTCCCATATCGTCTTGGTGAACTCGGACTGGTTGCGGTCGCGCCGGATGACGTCTTCGTCAAAGCGGACCCCGCGGAACGCGCTTTGCAGTGTTTGCTGTCTGATCCCCTGCGCTTGGGCGCGGCCCATGAAACCTTGCACCCACTGGTCGAACCCGGCGCGCGACGCAGCCAATTGCAGCGCTGCCGCTGCCTGATCCTTAGCGACGGCACTGCGCAGCTTGGGGCGCAATGCCTGCTCAAGCGCCGTTGCGGCAGACGCCACCTGAACCACTTCGATGGCCCGCGTCTCAAGGGGCCGCACCTCGGGGCGCGGTGAATAGAGAGGAGGCTGAGCCGATGCTGTCTGCGCGGCCACGGATGCCGCGATCAGGCCTGAAAGAAAGACCATGGGTTTCATGATGAAGTCCTGCTGCGGTTTTTATTGATTGAAACAAGTGTAGCGCGAGTTGGCTTTCAGCAAAAGGATTCTTGCTCAGGCCTCGCGACGCTCCGCCGATTGCTCCATATGCGCCCGGATACGCTCAAGGTGTGCCCGCAGCATCGGCACCCGGCGGGGGCGAAAGCTCTCGTCCGTGCGCACAAGATCGCGCATCCGGTCGAGGCGAAAAGTCCGGTAGTCCGTGCGCAGGGTACACCAGGCCATCAGGACGTTGCTGTTGTCGAGGTAGACCAGCCCAAGTGGGAGCACCCGCCGGTCGGTTTCGGCCCCTTTCGCATCGGTGTATCGAAAGGTAATCGCCACCTCGTCCCAGGTCGCTGCGCGCAGTGCGGCGACGTCAATGCGGACCGCGTGCGGCGGGGTGAAACGATGCGCGCTCAGCACCGCATGTTGCAGCCGGTGCGCCTGACGCGGGGGGACACGCGCCTTGATCTTGGCCAGCGCGGATCGCGCCGCCTTGGCCAGAGACGGGTCACCGATTACCGAAACATCACGCAGACCCAGAACCAGCGCCTCCAGCTCGTCATCCTCAAAACCGAGCGGCGGCAGTGTGGCGTCTTCAATCAGCGTGTATCCGAAACCCGCCTCGCCGTCGATGACGGCGCCCATGCTCCGCAGCGCGTCAATGTCGCGGTAGATGGTGCGGGCGGACATCTGCATTTCCTGCGCAAGCACGGCAGCCGTGATCGGCGGTTGCAGACGCCGCAGGGTTTGCATCATCTGAAAGAGGCGGTGTGTACGGCTCATGAAATCACCATAACACAGATCGTGACAAAATCTGTCAGCAGGCTCGGTTAGCTCTTTCACGCGTTTCGAAAGGTCCAAACCATGATACAGCTTTTGACATTCCCGCCCGCCTTTGGCCTTTTCGCCTCAAGCCCATTCTGCGTAAAAGCGGCCTACCTTCTGAACATGACGGGGCTGCCCTGGGCGCGGGAAGACATCACCGACCCCAGAAAAATGCCGCATGGCAAGCTGCCCGTGATCCGGGAAGACGGGCAGCTCATCGCGGATAGCGATCAGATACAGCATTATCTGGAAGCAAAGGGGCACGAATTCGACAAGGGGCTGTCGGATCTCGACCGGGCAAACGCACGGGCCTTCATCCGCCTGTCGGAGGAGCACCTCTATTTCCATATCGTGCTGGATCGTTGGGGCAATGACCTGGTCTGGCCCAAAGTGCGGGACGTCTATTTCGGCACCATGCCGCCGGGGCTGCGACAGCTGATCGCGGGCAGTATCCGGCGCAAGACGTTGCGCGGTCTGCACAGTCAGGGTCTGGGGCGGTTGAGCGAAGACCAGCGATTGCAGCGGATCACGCCTGATCTGGAGGCCTTGACCACGCGGCTCTGGCACGGCTCTTTCCTGTTTGGCGCGCATCCCACATCGGCGGACGCGTCGGTGGCGCCGATGCTGGCCGCTGCGGTGGTCTCGCCGGGCGAGACAAAGCTGAAATCCCTGATCGCGGGCAACGATGTGCTCATGCAGTACATTCAGCGGGTGGACGAGGCCTGCGCCTAGCGCCGGCTGCGTTTGACCTTGCGCTTGATCTTGTCGGCCTTGCGCCTCGCCTTGACGTTGCGCCGCCGGGGGGACCGGCCCGCTGGTGAAGGACGGCCCTGCGCGATCCTTGCACCGTCAAGCGACAACAGGTCGAGCGCAATGCCCCCCGTGACCGGCACGGTTTCGGCAAGGCGTACCGTCGCGCGTTGTCCAAGGCCGATGATCTGGCCGCTGTCCGCGCCCATAAGCGTGTTCGCCTCGGCATCATAGTGGAAATACTCATTGCCGATGGCGCGCATCGGCACCAACCCGTCCGCGCCCGTCTCATCAAGCTTCACGAAGATACCGAACCGCGCGATGCCGCTGACCCGGCCGGTAAACTCATTGCCCACCCGTTCGCTCAGATAGGCGGCGAGGTAACGGTCCGTGGTATCGCGTTCCGCCACCATGGAACGTCGTTCGGTCTCGGAAATATGCTCGCCCGTGGCCTCCAGCGTTTCATGGTCTTCGGGCCGCAACCCGTCCTTGCCCCACCCGTGGGCGGCGATCAGAGCCCGGTGCACAACCAGATCCGCATAGCGCCGGATCGGCGAGGTAAAATGCGCATAACGCGGTAAGGCCAGACCAAAGTGTCCCAGGTTGATCGGGCTGTAATAGGCCTGCGTCATGGACCGAAGCGTCGAGATATTGATGAGTTCCGCCTCGTCGCTGCCCGCCGCGTCGTTCAACAGGCGGTTGAGATGCGCGGTCTTGAGCACCTGACCTTTCGCCAGCGTGTAGCCACTGGCCTTGGCGGTTTCCCGCAGGGCATCCAGCTTTTCGGGGCTTGGCTCTTCATGCACACGAAAGAGCAGCGGCACCTTCTTTTCGATCAGGGTTTCCGCGGCACAGACGTTCGCCAGCACCATGAACTCTTCGATCAGGCGATGGGCATCGAGACGCTCCTTGAACCGGACGGAGGTCACCGTGCCATCCTCGGCCAATTCGATGCGCCGCTCGGGCAGGTCCAAGTCAAGCGGTTGCCGCCGCTCTCGCGCGCGGTTGAGGGCCTCGTAGGCCGCATAAAGCGGTTTTATGACCGGCTCCAACAGGTCGGCGGTGCGATCGTTCGGGGTGCCGTCGATTGCTGCTTGCACCTCTTCGTAGTGCAGCGACGCCGGCGACCGCATCAGCCCGCGATGAAAGCTGTGGCCGCGCTTTTCGCCCTGAGCATCCAGCACAACGCGCACGGCGATGCAGGGGCGGTCAACGCCTTCGTGCAGGGAACAAAGATCACCGGACAGCCGGTCCGGCAGCATCGGCACGACCCGGTCCGGGAAGTAGGTCGAGTTGCCACGTTTGCGGGCCTCACGGTCGAGCGCGCTCTCTGGCGTCACATAGGCTGCCACATCCGCAATCGCGACCCAGATGATATGCCCGCCCGCGTTTGCCGGGTCTTCATCGCCTTGGGCAAAGCAGGCGTCGTCATGATCCCGTGCATCCGACGGGTCAATCGTGATGAGCGGCGTGTTCCGCAGATCTTCACGCCCTTTCAACCCGATGGGTTTGGCCTTGTCGGCAAGCGCGATTGCGTCATCGGGAAAGCTGTCGGGGATGCCATGTTGATGGATCGCAATGAGCGAGACGGCCTTGGGCGCGGAGGGGTCGCCAAGACGTTCGACGATCCGGGCGCGGGGCAGGCCCATTCGGCCTTTCGGCCCGGCTTGTTCCGCCTCCACCAGTTCACCGTCCCGCGCGCCGTGGGTGGCACCGCTGTCGACGCGCCATTCCTTGTCCGACCCCTTGTCGATAGGCTGAATGCGCCCGCCTTCCGCCGATGTGCGGAAGATGCCGACGACACGGCGCGGGTTTGTGCCAATACGTCGGATCAACCGCGCCTCGTAACTGTGGGTCTCGTTCCGGATCAAGGTGAGACGGGCGAGAATGCGGTCCCCTGCGCCCAGGGCAGGGTCTGACGCGCGGGGGATGACCAGCACCACGGGCTCCTGACCCTCGCCGCACCATTCCATCGGCTTGGCAAAAAGATCGCCATCCGCGTCTGGCCCGGTGATCTGGAGGACACTGACCGGAGGCAGTCGGTCGGGGTCCTGATAGCTGCGCTTGCGCTTTTCCAGATGGCCTTCTGCTTCGAGTTCTTTCAGCAGCCTTTTGAGGTCGATGCGCGCGGCCCCTTTGATCCCGAAGGCCTTGGCGATGTCGCGCTTGGCGGTCTGGGTGGGGTTCTGTTCGATCCATTCGAGGATTTCGGGTTTGGTTGGGAGCCTGCTCATCCCGTTGAGGTATCACGGGGGCGCGGTGCCGTCATGCGCAAATCACGCGCCTCATCCACGTCGCGCAATTCGTCGACAAACGCCAGGCGCAGGTCAGGCAGGGAGGCAACCGTGTCCGCCAGGGCATGGCGTGTCGACCATCTGACACCCGAAAAGAGGCTCTTTGGTGCCGGGCGCGCATTCTTCAGGCCAATGAGCCAATAGCCGCCATCAGGTGCCGGGCCAAATACGGCGTCGGCGGAACCCAGGGCTCTGAACGCTCGGGCAATGTGCGCGGTCGTGATGCCGGGAATATCCGCGCCGATCACGCAAACCGGCCCCGGTGGCTGCTGCGTCAACGCGCGGGCCATCCGGTCGCCCAGATTGCCGGTGCCTTGCGGCATACGCGGCAGATGCGCGGGCCACACCCGGCTGGTCGCGCCTTCACGGTCCGGGGTGACCGCCAGAACGAGCCGCCAGCGCGGGTCCTGCACATGTCGGAGCAACCGGTTTGTCTGATGTCGAAACCACCATGCGGCACTTGTCATGCCAATCTCCCGGCCCAGCCGCGTTTTCACCCGGCCCGGGCGCGGTTCCTTGAGCATCACGACAAGGGTCCGTTTCACGCGAAATAGTCACGCAGAATACGGGTATAGATCGACTTGAGCTGCTGGATGTGCCTGACCTGCACATGCTCATCCACCTGGTGCATGGACTGGCCCACGAGCCCGAATTCGACGACCGGGCAATGGTGCCGGACAAAGCGTGCATCTGACGTGCCCCCCGTTGTGCTCAGCACCGGATCAAGGCCCGTTTCCGCCTTGACTGCTTGTGCCACAAGGTCCGACAGGGGGCCGGGGGGTGTGATGAAGCTCTCGCCGGAGATCTTGATCTTAACGTCGGTTTTGACGCCGAACGCCGTCTCAATTCTGGCGATTTCCTCTCTGATCCAGTCGGAGAGAGTCGCCCCGCTATGCAGGTCGTTGAAGCGGAGATTGACCGTGCCCTTGCAGGCGGCGGGGATCACATTGGTTGCCGGATTGCCGGTATCCATTGTCACTATTGCAAGGGTGGACGGGTCAAAATACTCGGACCCCTGATCCAACTCCCTGCTTGCGAGACGGTCCATCAGCCGCGCCATCGCGGGCAGGGGATTCACGGCGCGATCCGGGTAGGCGGAGTGGCCCTGCTTGCCCGTCACCGTGATCCAGGCCGTCATGGAGCCGCGCCGTCCGATCTTGATCATCTCGCCCATTTCATTGGGGCAGGTGGGCTCTCCCACAAGGCAGACACTCATCCGCTCGCCCGTATCTTCCATCTTGTCCAGAAGCGCGGTGGTGCCATCCAGCGCATCGCCTTCCTCGTCACCGGTAATCGCCAGGAGGATGGCCCCGTCCGGCGGCGCCTGGCGCACGAAGTCCACCGCAGCGGCGGCAAAGGCCGCCACGCCCGACTTCATGTCAGTGGTGCCGCGCCCGTACATCACGCCGTCTTTGACGTCGGCACCAAAGGGCGGCATGCTCCAGTCCGCCGCGTCACCAACAGGCACCACATCCGTGTGACCGTTAAAGCCGAAGGTCTTTGGGTGCGCCTTGTCGCCCCAGCGGGCCAGCAGGTTGCGGATACCGCGCCGATCCGCCCATGTGCAGGTAAATCCAGCCGCATTCAGCAGATCATGCAGGATATCCAATGCCCCCTCATCAGCGGGCGTCACGGAAGCACACCGGACAAGGTCAGCGGTCAGGGTAACGGGGTCGATCTTGGTCATTCTGGCTCCTTGCAGCGCATGTGCTGCTGCCTTCCTACATGTCGCTGAGAAACCTGCAAGCGGGCTTGCAATTTTCGTGCCTGCCCTGAAGGGGGATCGTCAATCCGCCTCGGTGGCGGGATGCGTCCCATAAAAGGGTTCCATCTGGGCGACGATCACGGCGTTTTCTTCCAGTGCCCGCTGCATCAGCTGTCGCTCTTCGTCGGAAATCTCGTGCCCCTCGGCAAGGCGTTCGTCAACCGTGCCGTAGCCCGTCACATCAAGCGGGGCCGTGTCAGCCTGCTTCAGAATGGCGACGGTTTCGCGGACGGCTTCAGCCTCATCCACGCCACTTGCAAAGACAACCAGCCCGGCACCGGTCGCCTTCTTTGGCAAGCCATCGCCCTCTTTGCGCCCGATCTGGACGACCAGCGTGTAGACCTGTTGTTTCGATGGTTTCTTGTCCTTCGCCATGCCCCTCATTAGGCTTTAGGGAAGGGCATCACAATGGCTTTGTCGATCCGCTTTTCCGCAGGCCAGTCGGCGTAGGGCTCCCAATCATCACCCATTTCGTGCAGGTGCCGCAGACCGGCGAGCAACGGGACCCTGAATTCGGGACTGAGCAGATTGTAGTCATCTGCCTGCTCCTTGTAGCGGTGTGCCATCTTTCCCGCAGCATCCTGCGTGGCAATGGCATCCAGGATCATCAGGGCGGTGCAGGCCGCATAGGCCGGATGCGACGAGTCCAAGGAGACCTGGTCGACCACCTCGCAGGGAAACCAGCCGCCGAATTCCGAAAGGATACAGCTGCTCTTGAGGCAGTTATCGAGGGCCCGGCGGTGCACCTTGCGGGTTTCTCTGGGGGCCAGCGCACAGACAAGGTTACGCGTCTCATCGGTCATGGAGCGGGCGATGATCAAGAGAAGGCGGATCAGATCCTCTTCATCATAGGTGCGCAGATCCGCGCGGTCCGGCAGCCGATCCAGCCTCACGCGGCCCAAAAGATGCGCGCAGCGAAACCCGTTCATGACGGCGGCGCGCACGGGCGAGGGCGCTTCGCGGTACCGCTCCTGAAAGGCGTCCCAGTTCCAGAACAGATCATCTTCGCCAGCCCCGTTTTGCAACCGATCCGACAGCAGGATGATCGTGGCGGTCATGAAGCTCGCATGATCCTGATCGGGCATCGACGCGAGCATCATCAGTTCAGCATGCAGGGCCTCGACATCCTCCGGCGTCATCCTGCACTCCTGCTCAAAGACAACCCGTCGCAGCGCTGTATCAAGACCGTTTGAGACCACCTGACAAAGATCGCTGAACCCCGATACGGCCGCGCTTTGCAAATCTGACAGAACCTGCAAGGTTGAAAAATTCATCGGAGCGCCCGGTTGCTGCATGCTCAACCGTTAGGAGAACTTCCGGGCATGAATAGACCGCCTTCCCGACCTTTGGCGGGAATTATTGGGGCATTGCTGCCCCAAGTCCTAAGGCTTTGTTAAGGCGTGTGCGTTCAGTCACGCAAAAGATCGTTGATCGAGGTTTTCGAACGGGTTTGCGCATCAACCTTTTTCACGATCACTGCGCAATAGAGGTTCACACCGTTCTTGGACGGCATCGAGCCTGCAACAACCACCGATCCGGCAGGGACTTCGCCGTAGGTGAATTCGCCTGTTTCGCGGTCCACGATCTTGGTGGACTTGCCGATGAACACGCCCATGCCCAGCACAGAGCCTTCACGCACGATGCAGCCTTCCACAACTTCAGATCGCGCGCCGATGAAGCAGTTGTCCTCGATGATCGTGGGGCCAGCCTGCATCGGCTCCAATACGCCACCGATGCCGACGCCGCCGGAAAGGTGGACGTTCTTGCCGATTTGGGCGCAGGACCCGACCGTGGCCCAGGTGTCGACCATGGTGCCTTCATCCACGTAAGCGCCAAGGTTCACGAAGGACGGCATGAGGACCACACCAGGCGCGATATAGGCGGACTTGCGCACCACACAGTTCGGCACGGCCCGGAACCCGGCTGATTTCCACTGCGCATCATCCCAGCCGTAGAACTTGCTGTCGACCTTGTCCCACCAGCCGCCACCCTGTGGCCCGCCGGACTGCATTTCCATATCCTTGATGCGAAAGCCCAGCAGAACCGCTTTCTTGGCCCATTGGTTGACGTGCCAGTTGCCATCCTCGCGCGGCTCGGCCACGCGCAGGGTGCCGCCGTCAAGTGCCGCGAGCGTTGTCTCAATCGCGTCACGGGTTTCTCCGCCCGTGGCGGGCGTAATGCTGTCGCGGTCTTCCCAGGCGGCCTCGATTGCGGTTTCAAGCTGAGCGTTGGACATCGGTGTCTCCCTTTGGGTGTGTTGTTGGCAGCGCCTATACTAGCCCGCGCCCTGCCGCGCAATGCGTTGACGGAACGTAAAGGTGAAACTGCCAGACAGAGAACGTCGTTGCATCTTGGGCGGGATCATGTCCCCCTATAGAAAATGATTAACTTCAAAGGTGATTAGTATGAACCGCCGTCATCCCCTGCGTCACGCTCATGCGGATCGAAATGCCATTCAGGAAGCGCCAGATACGCCCCAGACGCGCGCGCCGGAGTATCGGTTGGCCTTTGCGGACGAAGATTTTCTGTGCCGGGAGGAACTGCGGCCTGTCCGTTTGCAGCTGGAACTGCTGAAACCCGAGATGCATCTTGACGCGCTGGGCATCAACAGCACGATTGTTCTGTTTGGCGGTGCCCGTATTCCGCGCCCGGCGGACAAAGACAAGGCACGCACTCAGACATTGGCGGAGCTGTCGCATTTCTATGAGGAAGCGCGGGCGTTTTCCCGCCTCATGACGCTCAAGAGCATGGAGCAGCAGGGCAGGGAGAACGTCATCGTCACGGGCGGAGGCCCCGGCGTGATGGAAGCAGGAAACCGCGGTGCCGTGGACGCGGGCGGGCGGTCTATCGGCCTGAATATCGTGCTGCCCCACGAGCAAGCGCCGAACGAATTCGTGACGCCTGAGCTTTGCTTCAACTTCCACTATTTCGCGATCCGCAAGATGCATTTCCTGATGCGCGCAAAGGCGATCTGCGTCTTTCCCGGCGGGTTCGGCACGCTGGATGAACTCTTCGAAGCGCTGACCCTGATCCAGACCGGGCGCATGCAGCCGGTTCCGGTTCTGCTCTTTGGGCGCGCCTTCTGGGAGGGGATCATCAATTGGGAGAGGCTGGCGGATGCGGGCACGATCTCTGCCGAGGATCTGGACCTCTTCAGCTTTGTGGAGTCGGCGGAAGAGGCCATGGAGATCATTGATGGCTGGCAGGAACAGCCCGCCCGCGCGGCCATACCGGGCCGCTAGTCACAAACGGTCTGTGGCATGTTGCGCTCAAGCTCGATCAGCTTTCGCAGATCGGCATCCTTGATCGCCCCGATCACCAGCGTGCGGCCAATGACGGTGCCGGGTGTGCCCGGTATGCCCAACCGACGGCCCAAGGCGATGCTTTCGGCAATCAGGGCCTCGACTCGCGGGCTTCGCACCGACAACAGATAAACCTCTTCATCGAGGCCAAGTGCGCGGGCGAGTTCCTTGAGCGCGATAGCTCCGGGGCGCAGGGCGCGGTTGGACAGGTAGTCGCGTGCGGCCTCCTCCGCGCCCATCAGCCGTGCCGCGAGGATGGCCTGTGCATGCCGGATGGATGAGGGGCCGAGCAGCGGCAACTCGTGCCAGATCAGCCGGATGGGGGCACCGCCGTCGCGCATCTTGACCAGACGGCCCTCGATATCCTTGCAATAGGGGCAATTCGCGTCCGTAAAAAAGGCCACCGGTACCCTTTGGCCAGACCAGCCTTCGGCACCAAAGAGAGACGTGCAGAGCGGTTTGCGGTGCGTCGGTAGGCGGTCCTCCCCCAAGCCGAAGAAAGGATCAACGCCGCCCGAGAAACTGCCTGTGACCAACCGTCGAAAGCCTTCTGTCCCGGCGATGGGTTGAAACTCGAAATCAGATGGCAGGCGGCGCAGGATCGGCGGCAGGGCGACCGCTGTCGCAACGATGCCGCCCAGAACCAGCGCATCCCGACGCCGCATTACTCGCCGGCCAGCCCGGCCTCCTGGGCAATTTGCTTGCGGGATTTGCGGGCGCGCTCGGTGGCCGATTTCAACTGACCGCAGGCGGCCATGATGTCTTCGCCCCGGGGCGTGCGGATGGGCGACGCGTATCCCGCCTTGTAGATGATATCGGCGAAGGCGCGGATGCGGTTATTCGAGGAGCGCTTGTAGGGCGCTCCCGGCCATTCGTTGAAGGGGATGAGGTTGATCTTGGCCGGAATACCGTCGATCAGCCTGACCAGCCGGTGGGCGTCTTCGTCGCTGTCGTTCACGCCATGTAGCATCACATATTCAAAGGTGATCCGCTCTGAATTGCGCCCACGCGGGTAGGCGCGCAGGGCCGCCAGCAGGGTGTCGATGTTCCACCGCTTGTTGATCGGCACAAGCTTGTCGCGCACCTCGTCCGTTGTGGCATGGAAGCTGACGGCCAGCTGGCATCCGATCTCCTCTGCGGTGCGCTCGATTTCAGGGACGACACCGGAGGTGGACAGCGTGATGCGCCGCCGGGAAAGCTGGATGCCCTCCTCGTCCATGGCGATTTTCATCGCGTCACGCACATTCTCGAAGTTGTAAAGCGGCTCTCCCATCCCCATCAGCACGATGTTGGACAAGAGCCGGGTTTCGTTCTTGGGGGCGCCCTGTTGCGGCCATTCACCAAGATCGTCGCGCGCCACCATAACCTGCCCGATGATCTCTGCCGCGGTCAGATTGCGGACGAGTTTCTGCGTGCCCGTATGGCAGAAAGAGCATGTCAGCGTGCAGCCCACCTGGCTCGACACGCAAAGCGTGCCGCGATCTTCCTCGGGAATGTAGACCACCTCGACCTCATGCCCGCCCGCGATCCGGACGAGGTACTTGCGCGTGCCATCATCGCTCACCTGCCGGGTCACGACCTTGGGCACGTCGATCACGAACTTCTCTTTCAGATCAGCGCGGTAGGTCTTGGCGAGGTTGGTCATCGCGTCGAAGTCGCGCACGCCCCACTGGTAGATCCACTGCCAGATCTGCCCCACCCGCATCTTGGCCTGTTTCTCCGGGGTGCCAGCGGCAATGAGCGCCTCCCGCATCGCGGGCCGTGTCATCCCAACAAGGTTCACCGGCCCTTCCGGCAGTTTGCGGGGAATGGTGTGGACATCTTGCGTGATCGGGGCGCTGGCGGGCATTGGAACTCTCTCGGCGGTGGATGCCGCTCTATATAGAAGTTTCAGGCCAGATCAAAAGAAAAAGCCCCGCAAAAAGGCGAGGCTTTCAACGCGAGTTTGAGTGGATCAGCCCGCGCAGCGCTTTTCAGCGTCTTCCGTCGCGGCGGTAAAGCCGAGAAGCGAGAAGGTGTCCTTTGTGGTCGTGCCACGGCTCGATACGCCTGTCACAACCGCATTGGCACCGCGTTTCATCGCGGCCACCAGCTTGGCATCATCCGCAGGGCTCGCGGGCCAGGCCCAGTCACCATCCGTGAAGAGCGAGAATTCGCTGCCACTGATCTCCACGCTGACCTGGCTGCCGTCCCGGAACGGATAGCCGCCGGTAAAGGCCACCTGACCCGCAGCGCCCGCATCAGGGCGGTAGAAGACCATCAACAGGATTTCGCCCCGATTGGCGGCGACAACGCGCCCGTCGCGCGTATTGACCGTCTCGGTGGGAACGGAAACGCTCCAGCACTCCTTTGGGTTGTCTTCTACAAAGACGCTCCAATCGGTCTTGGCCGCCACCCGGTTGTTGCTGACTTCCTGAGCGACAGCAACAGTGCCCGTCAGCGCCAGGGTGCTCAAAACCCCGATGAAGGATTTGGAAATTTGCATGTTTTACAGCCTCCAGCTGTCCTAACCTCAATTGATCCCGAACTTGCGCGGAGGCTCTTTGTTGCCCCTCTCTTTTGCACATCCGGTCTTGTGTCCCGACACATGTCACAGTAGCGCAATCCCCACAGCAGGCGAAAGACTGATTGGCAACATTTTGCCAGATCGCGAGGAAAAATATGCTCCAATCTGTTCCAATGGCTGAAATCTGGCGCGGGCCCTTTCTGGAAAGCCAGCATCGCGGGCATGCGGTGATCTGTGATGACAGCGGCCAGATCGTCGAGGCTTGGGGTGATCCGGACAAGATTGTCCTGTCCCGCAGCGCGTCCAAGATGATCCAGGCCTTGCCGCTGATCCAGTCGGGGGCAGCGGATGCCGCTGGCCTGAGCGCAGAGCAGCTTGCGCTGGCCTGTGCCTCTCATTCGTCGATGCCGGTCCATGTTTCGCTGGTTGAGGGTTGGCTGGCCGCTTTGCAGCTGTCCGAAAAAGACCTGCGCTGCGGTGCACATTACCCCATGGACCGTGAGACTGAAGTGTCGATGATAGCGTCGGGGGAGAAGCCGACGCAGTGCCACAACAATTGCTCGGGCAAACATGCAGGGTTTCTGACCCTGACGCGCCATCTGGCGGCGGGGCCCGAGTATGTCGAGGCAGATCATCCGGTGCAGAAGGCCGTGCTGGAACAGTTCGAACGGGTGACGGGCGAAACCTCTCCGGGCTTCGGGGTTGACGGGTGTTCTGCGCCCAACTTCGCATCCAGCCTTCACGGCATGGCCCGCGCAATGGCCCGTTTCGCCGCCAGCCCCGAAGGCAGTGCAGAGGCCCGGTTGCATGGGGCGATGCGGCAACATCCCGAATATGTGGCGGGCGACCGGCGGGCATGTACGGAATTGATGCGGGCGACGGGCGGCAGGGTGGCGCTCAAAACCGGGGCCGAAGGGTTCTACACAGCCATTCTGCCGGACCAAAAGCTGGGCATCGCGCTCAAGATCGAGGACGGAACGACCCGCGCCGCCGAATGCGCCATGGCGGCGATCCTCGTCAAACTCGGTGTGCTGGAGGCTGACCACCCGGCCACGCTCAGCTATGCGAACGCGCCGATCCGGAACCGGCGCGAGATCACGACCGGGCATATCCGCCCTGCACCCGGCCTGATGTGACGCTACATTTCGATGATCGGGGCGACCTCAATCGACCCCGACCCATCGCTCACGCTTGGGCAACCTTTTGCCATGGCGATGGCGGCGTCCATGTCGGGGGCGTCAATCACGGTGAACCCGGCAAGCGGGTTGGCCCCGCCATGATCTTCGACCCCTGAGGCGGAGACCGTCTTGGACTCTCCCACCGGGTTGCCGGGGATCACCACCGCCGGTCCCATTTCCCCGAACCACTTTTCCCAAAGCGCCATTTCGCGCGCCTGCTCTTCTTCGGTCTCGGGCATCTTGCCACCGTGATAGGCAAATATGAACTGTGGCATCGGTTCCCTCCCTGTTGGCTACCCGGCATATACCACAGACAGGCGATTCGCGTTCAAGGTGTTACGAAGTCGCTCTCTGCATAGCCCTGAAGGTACAGCAACGCCGTCAAATCCCCGTGGTTGATGCGGATGTCGCATTGGGCGGCGACCGACGGCTTGGCATGTAGCGCGACGCCGCTGCCGGCGCGTTTCAGCATGCCCAGGTCATTTGCCCCGTCGCCCACGGCGATCACGTCTTTCTCGGACAGGCCCAGCCGGTTGGAGATGTCCTGCAGCGCCTCGACCTTCGCCTGTTGCCCCAGAATGGGCATGCCAACCTTGCCGTTAAGCGTACTGCCCTCTGACAAAAGCGTGTTTGCCCGGTTCTCGTCAAAGCCAAGCTTTGCTGCCACGGCTTCGGTAAAGGCGGTGAAACCGCCGGACACAAGCGCGGCATAGGCCCCCGCCGCTTTCATCGTGGTCAACAGGACTTGACCGCCCGGCATCAGGGTAATCCGCTCACGCAGGACCTTGTCGATTGTGGCAACCGGCAGGCCTGCAAGCAGCCCGACCCGCTCCTTCAGCGCGTCCTCGAACTCCAGCCCGCCATTCATCGCCCGGGCCGTAATGTCTTTGACGTGGTCGCCTACGCCTGCTTCATCGGCCAGTTCGTCAATGCACTCCTGCTGGATCATCGTGCTGTCCATATCCGCGAGCAGCATCCTCTTGCGCCGACCCTCCGAAGGCTGGATCACCAGATCAATCCCGAGTCCCTGAATATCCGCCCAGACCTGCCAGAAATTGTCAGGACGGCGTTCAACCGGAAATTCAGCCGCCACGTCGGGCGACAGCCAAACGGCATCGCCGCCGCCCCAGGCGTTGCGGAGGTTTTCGACCAGCGCCCGGTCCAGCGCGCGCCCGTCCGGCGCGCTCAACAAAGTCACCATGTGCATGAGGTAAGTTTCCGATCCGCTTCACCCGTGTCGAAAAAAAGCGACCGGGCGCCGTTCTAGCGGCATTTTGCCGGTTGCACCAGACGGTTCACACCCGTACACGCGTCCGTGGGACACCCTTCCCCAACGAAGGGCGCATATCTGGAAGGATAGCATTTATGGCTACTCAACAACCGGCAACGCGGCCGGACAATAAACCTGTCGCCACCCCGGCGAACCCGCGTTTCTCCTCTGGCCCTTGTGCCAAACCTCCCACATTCGATCTTGCAAAGCTGGCAGGCGCACCGCTGGGCCGCTCGCACCGCGCGGCAGAAGGCAAGGCCAAGCTGCTGGCCGCGATCGAGACCACGCGCGAGGTGCTCGGCGTGCCTGCGGATTACCGCATCGGGATCGTTCCGGCCTCGGACACGGGCGCTTTCGAGATGGCCATGTGGTCTTTGCTGGGGGAGCGCCCGGCTCAGATGGTCGCCTGGGAGAGTTTCGGTGCAGGCTGGGTCACGGATGTGGCCAAGCAGCTCAAGATCGAACACACCGTTCATACCGCCGACTACGGCGAGATCGTCGATATGGCGACGCTGAATTACGACAACGATGTGTGTTTCACCTGGAACGGCACAACCTCGGGCGTGCGGGTGCCTTCGGGCGATGTGATCCCGTCAGACCGCGCCGGTCTCACGCTGTGCGATGCAACATCCGCGGCCTTTGCCATGGACCTGCCGTGGGACAAACTGGATGTCACAACCTTCAGCTGGCAGAAGGTGCTTGGCGGTGAGGCGGCACATGGGATGCTGATCCTCAGCCCGCGCGCGGTCGCGCGGCTCGAAAGCTACACGCCGCCCTGGCCCTTGCCCAAGATCTTCCGCCTGACCAAAGGGGGCAAGCTGATCGACGGGATTTTCACCGGTGCCACGATCAACACCCCTTCGATGCTCTGTGTTGAAGACTACCTGCAATCGCTTGAATGGGCCAAGTCGGTAGGCGGGCTCAAAGGGTTGATCGCCCGGGCGGATGCCAATACCGCCGCGATCACGGCCTTTGTCGAAGCGCATGACTGGATTGATTTTCTGGCGGTGGACCCTGCCGCGCGGTCCAACACATCGGTCTGTCTGAGATTCACGGATGACCGGATCACCGATGGCACAGCCTTTGCGAAAGCCGTCGCCAAACGCCTTGCAGACGAAGGCGTGGCCTTCGACATTGGCGCCTACCGCGATGCGCCTGCCGGGCTGCGGATCTGGTGTGGCGGCACGGTCGAGACGTCGGACATTGAAGCCATGCTGCCCTGGCTCGCATGGGCATTCGATACCGAGATTTCCAGCCAATAAAGGCGCGCTCGCGCTGCTCCCGAACAGACCCAAAAGGACCAAGTAAATGGCCCCCAAAGTACTTATCTCTGACAAACTCTCGCCCGCTGCCGTGCAGATCTTCAAGGATCGTGGCATCGACGTGGATTTCCAGCCCGATCTGGGCAAGGACAAGGAAAAGCTCGCCGCGATCATTGGTGACTATGACGGCCTTGCGATCCGTTCCGCCACGAAGGTGACGGAAAAGATCATCGCCGCTGCCGAAAACCTCAAGGTGATTGGGCGCGCCGGAATCGGCACCGACAACATCGACAAGGATGCGGCCTCCAAGAAGGGCATTATCGTGATGAACACGCCCTTCGGCAATATGATCACGACGGCTGAACATGCCATTGCGATGATGTTTGCCGTGGCGCGCCAAATCCCCGAAGCCTCTGCCTCGACCCATGCGGGCAAATGGGAAAAGTCCAAATTCATGGGCGTTGAACTGACCGGCAAGACCCTTGGCGTGATCGGCGCGGGCAACATCGGCGGTATCGTCTGCGACCGGGCGCGGGGTCTGAAAATGAAGGTTCTGGCCTACGACCCGTTCCTTGGCGAGGAAAAGGCCAAGAAGATGGGTGTCGAAAAAGTGGAACTGGACGGGCTGCTGGAGCGATCCGACTTCATCACCCTGCATGTGCCCTTCACGGAGCAGACGGCGAATGTTCTCAGTGCTGACGCCATCGCGAAAATGAAACCCGGCGTGCGGATCATCAACTGCGCGCGCGGCGGTCTGGTGGATGAGGAAGCGCTGTCTGAGGCTCTGAAATCCGGCCATGTGGCCGGTGCGGCCTTCGACGTGTTCAGCAAGGAACCGGCCACCGAGAATCCGCTTTTCAACCTGCCCAACGTGGTCTGCACACCGCATCTGGGCGCGGCCACCAGCGAAGCGCAGGAAAACGTCGCCCTTCAGGTTGCCGAGCAAATGTCGGACTACCTGTTGACCGGTGCCGTCACCAACGCGCTCAACATGCCGTCCGTGACGGCAGAGGAGGCCAAGGTGATGGGCCCCTGGCTGCAACTTTCGGGGCATCTGGGGTCCTTCATTGGCCAGATGACCGATGAGCCGATCCGGGCGATCAACATTCTTTATGATGGCTCGGTAGGAGAGATGAACCTCTCCGCCCTGAACTGTGGCGTGATCGCGGGGATCATGAAAAAGGCCAACCCGGATGTGAACATGGTCTCAGCACCCGTTATCGCGCAGGAGCGGGGCATTACCGTTTCCACCACGAACCAGAGCAAATCAGGCGTTTTCGACGGCTATGTGAAGGTGACGGTGGTGACGAGCAAACGGGAGCGTTCCGTGGCGGGTACCGTGTTCTCCGACGGCAAGCCGCGCTTCATCCAGATCAAGGGTATCAACATCGACGCCGAAGTGGGCGCGAACATGCTTTATACCACCAACGAAGACGTGCCGGGCATTATCGGTGCTCTGGGCCAGACCATGGGCGAGAACGGCGTGAACATCGCGAACTTTACCCTTGGACGGGCAGAGGCCAAGGGCGAGGCCATCGCGCTGCTCTACGTGGACGAGCAGGTGCCAAAACCCGTCATCAGGAAGCTTGAGGCGACGGGCATGTTCACGCAAGTGAAGCCACTTGCCTTCGACGTCGCCTGACCGCAATGCAAGAGATCGGTTGAAGCGCTGCGCGTCAGCGCTTTTTCCATTTCCTGCCCGTTGTTATGAACACCGAAAGGCCAGGCTATGACAAACCCGGTTTACGTGATTGGCGACATCCATGGTCAACTGGAAGAGCTGCAGCGCGTGCTGCATCTGATCGAACAGGACGGTGGGCCGGAGGCCTACACGGTGTTTCTGGGCGACTACGTGGATCGTGGATATAACAGCAAGGCTGTCGTACAGACCCTGATCGACGGATGCGCTGCGGGCAAAAACTGGCACCTGGTGCGCGGGAATCACGACCGGTATCTGACGCGCTTTTACGATGATATGACCGTCTATGATCCGAATACACGGACGGGTCTGCTCTGGTTCAACCCGCGCCTTGGTGGCGACAAGACCTTGCGGTCATATGGCATTGCCGCGGAGGAAGGTGCCCCGCTGGAGCCCCTTCATGCGCAGGCCCGGCAGTTGGTGCCCGGCGAGCACATCGCGTTCCTGAAAGGGCTCCCCCTCATCCACGAGACGGCTCATCTGATCTGCGTGCATGCGGGGATACGCCCCGGTGTGCCCTTGCAGGATCAGGCGGAGGATGACCTCGTCTGGATTCGTGACGGATTTCTGGAACATACGGAGAGCTTCGGAAAGCTTGTCGTGCATGGCCACACCGCGCTCGACTACCCGATGCATGCAGGTAACCGCGTGAACCTCGACGGTGGCGCGGGATACTTCCGCCCGCTACAGGTTGGCGTCTTCGAAGGGGCGGATTGCTGGCTTCTGACGGACGCAGGGCGCGTTCCCTTACGCCCCTGACCCGTCAGGTCCAGTCCAATACGACCTTGCCGGATTTCCCTGATTTCATCGCGGCAAAGCCTGCCTCGAAATCCGCGACGGGAAATTCATGCGTGATGACACCCCGCACATCGAGACCGTTTTGCAGCATCGCGATCATCTTGTACCAGGTCTCGAAGATCTCGCGGCCATAGACGCCTTTGATGGTGATGGCCTTGAAGACAATCCGGCTCCAGTCCACAGGGGATTTGCCGGGTGGGATGCCCAGCATCGCGATGCGCCCGCCCATGGTCATGGCCTCGACCATCTGATCCAATGCGCGTTGATTGCCGGACATTTCCAGCCCCACGTCGAAGCCCTGCTTCATGCCCAGACCGGAAACCGTCTCTGAAAGCTCCGCCTCGGCCACATTGACCGGCGTGACGTCCGCAACGCGGGCTGCCAGTGCCAGCCGGTCGGGGTTCACGTCCGTGATGACCACATGGCGCGCGCCCACGTGACGGGCCACGGCTGCGGCCATGATGCCAATAGGGCCCGCACCTGTGATCAGCACATCCTCTCCGATCAGATCAAAGCTCAAGGCGGTGTGCACGGCGTTGCCGAGCGGGTCCAGAATAGCGCCGATCTCATCGGGGATATCATCCGGCAAAGGCACCACATTGAAGGCCGGCAGCTTCAGGTATTGCGCAAAAGCGCCCTGCTCGTTGACGCCGATCCCACGCGTTGCCGGGTCCAGATGAAACTTGCCAGCGCGGCTTTGTCGCGACGTCTTGCCGATCAGATGGCCTTCGCCGGAACATCTCTGGCCCAGCTTCAGGTCAGTCACATTCCGGCCCAGCTCGACGATTTCACCGGCAAATTCATGGCCCGTAATCAGCGGCACCGGAACGGTCGAGGCCGCCCAGTCGTCCCAGTTCCAGATATGGATATCGGTGCCGCAGATGCCGGTCTTGTTGATCCTGATCAGCACATCGTCGGGGCCGATCTCCGGCACCGGCGCGCTCACCTGCCACATCCCTTCGCGTGGGTGAAGTTTGGACAATGCGATCATTTCGTTGGTCATGCGATCACTCCCAGTGCCTTGCCAACACGTTCGAATGCGCCCAGTGCCCGGTCCAGTTCGGACGTGGACAAGGCCGCGCTCATCTGCGTTCTGATCCGGGCCTGGCCGCGCGGCACAACCGGGTAGAAAAACCCCGAGACAAAGACGCCTTCATCAAAGAGACGCGCCGCCATATCCTGTGCCAGTTGTGCCTCGCCAAGCATCACAGGGACAATGGGATGCTCACCGGGCAGAAGATCAAAGCCAAGCTCTTCCAGTCCGGCGCGCCAGTGACGCGTGTTCTCAAAGAGCTTTGTGCGCAGGTCGTCCCCGGCTTCAACCAGATCAAGCGCCTTGATCCCCGCCGCCACAATTGATGGAGGCAAGGAGTTCGAAAACAGATAAGGTCGCGCGCGTTGCCGCAAAAGGTCGATAATCGGTTGTGGTCCTGCGATATACCCGCCGATGGCACCACCAAGCGCCTTGCCCAAAGTGCCGGTGAGAATATCGACCGACACGCCCGCATGGGCAGCTGTGCCACGCCCCTGTGGCCCCATGAAGCCCGTTGCATGGCAGTCATCCACCATGACCATCGCGTCGTATTTCTCGGCCAGCGCCTTGATCTCGCCCAGCTTGGCCAGATAGCCATCCATGCTGAAAACGCCATCGGTGGCGATCATGATGAACCGCGCGCCCTCGTCGCGGGCAAGCTGCAACTGGCCTTCCAGATCGGTCATGTCGGTATTTGCATAGCGGTACCGCCGCGCCTTGCAGAGCCGGATACCATCAATGATCGAGGCATGGTTCAGGGCGTCGGAAATGACCGCGTCTTCCGGCCCCAGAAGAGGTTCAAAGAGACCACCGTTGGCATCGAAACAGGCGGCGAACAGGATCGAATCGTCCATTCCGAGAAAACCGGCCAGACGGCTTTCCAGCTTGCGGTGCAGGTCTTGCGTTCCGCAGATGAACCGGACCGAGGCCATGCCGAAACCACGCGGCTCCATCGCGTCACGGCCGGCGGCGATCAGATCGGGGTGATCTGCCAGACCGAGGTAGTTGTTGGCGCAGAGGTTGATGACGGACCGATCCCCAACGTCGATTGTGCTCCCCTGTGGCGAGGTGATGGACCGTTCACGCTTCATCATCCCATCCGCCGCGATCCGATCCAGGGTTGCGGTGATGTGGTCAATATAGGCGTCGGTCATCTGCGTTCTCCCCTTTGGAGAAGCCTCTATCATACCGGAGTTGATTCCGGAATAGCAGAATTTCATTATATGGGATGAATTCCAATATACCGGAAATCAGGCATCCTGAACCACCAGAAATGCCCTTGCGGCACCAACCGCTGAAATTCGATGCGGCACGTCTGCGCCATAGCGCGCCGTATCGCCCGCTTCGAGACGGGTTGTCGCTTCTCCGCTGGTCACGTCGAGGACACCTTCAATCACGGTAAGATGCTCGCGCGCGCCACGGGCATGTGGCTGGCTGTCAAGCACGCCGTCCAATGAAAAAAGCAACTCGTAGACTTCGTGTTTTCCCGCTTCCTCTGGTGGCGAGAGAATGCGAATACGCAGGTTTTTCCCAAGATTATCAATGGTTGGGACGTGATCCGCCCGCAGCGTTTCGATCTTTTCCGCCGCAGCGGCAACATCCAGAAGCCCCGCGAAATCCACTTGCAAGGCGCGGGTCAGGTTCCAAAGCGTTGAAATTGTCGGGCTGCTTTCCCCCCGCTCGATCTGGCTCACCATGGAGCGTGACACACCCGACAGTTTGGCCACCGCGTCCAGCGACAGCCCCTGTGCGCGGCGCGCCTCTCTGAGGCGGGTTGGCAATTGTTCAAGGATGCTGTCTGCGTCTTCCGTCATCCCGGATTGATCGCCGATATAGGGGAAGCTGTCAACCGATGGACACCCTGTGACGTTTGGCAGCGGCTGACAATCCGGCGCGATCGGCGCATAGTAGCAACAATAACATATCCGGAGGACAGCATGACACACGACATCGTAATTCTGGACGGCGCGCGCACCGCGATTGGCACATTCGGCGGCGCGCTGGCGGCGACACCCCCTATCGAACTGGCGACAGCGGCCAGCAAAGCGGCCCTCGCGCGCGCAGGCGTCGAGGCCGGGCAAATCGGGCATGTAACCTTTGGGCATGTAATCAACACAGAGCCGCGCGACATGTATCTCAGCCGGGTTGCGGCGATGCAGGCAGGTATCCCAGACACCGTGCCCGCGATGAACGTCAACCGCCTCTGCGGGTCTGGCGCACAGGCGATTGTTTCCGTGATCCAGTCCCTGATGTTGGGGGACGCGAATTTCGGCCTTGCGGGCGGAGCGGAGAATATGTCTCGCGCGCCTTTCATCATGCCGCAGCAACGCTGGGGCGCAAAGATGGGAGACGTCAAATCGCTCGATATGATGCTGGGCGCGCTGAACTGCCCCTTCGGGACAGGACATATGGGTGTCACCGCCGAAAACGTGGCAGCGGAACATGGGATCAGCCGCGCGGATCAGGACGCATTCGCGTTACAAAGCCAGGAGCGCGCGGCGGCAGCCATCGCAGCTGGACATTTCGAAGGGCAAATTGCGCCAGTTCAGGTGCGGGTCAGGCGCGACATGGTTGACTTTAACGTTGATGAGCACCCCAAGGCGACGACTCTCGAAGCGCTTGGCGGCTTGCGGGCGGTGTTCCAGAAAGACGGCTCGGTCACCGCAGGCAATGCCAGCGGGATCAACGACGGCGCGGCGGCGGTGGTCTTGGCGACTGCGGAGGCAGCGGAGAAAGCCGGGCTCAAACCCAAGGCGCGCGTTCTGGGATATGCCCACGCCGGTGTGCGCCCGGAGGTGATGGGCATCGGGCCGGTCCCCGCGGTTCAGAACCTGCTGGCGCGCACGGGTCTGTCTGTTGGCGATTTCGATGTGATCGAAAGCAACGAAGCCTTCGCGGCCCAAGCGCTCGCCGTGAGCAAGGAGCTGGGGCTCGACCCGGCCAAGGTCAATCCCAACGGCGGTGCCATCGCTCTTGGCCATCCGGTTGGCGCGACCGGCGCGATCATCACCATCAAGACACTCTACGAGTTGGAACGTATCGGCGGCGGGAAAGGTCTGATTACCATGTGCATCGGTGGCGGTCAGGGCATCGCGCTGGCCATTGAGCGGATTTGATCGGGCGGGGCGCGATCAAAAGAGCGCAAGGTCGATCAGGATCAGGGTCAGCGCCCCCGACACGCCGATTGAGACGCCAAGCACGACGCCGCCGAGTACCCATTTGGCCCATTCGCGGTCGCGTTTCGGCGGTTCGGGGTTGGCCTGACGGATCAACGCGTCTTCCACAAGCACCGGCAGGCGCGGTCCGAAGCGCGCCATGACACGGGCGGTCTTGGCCAGATCGGTCAGGGTTGCGCGCGGCCCGATGGATTTGGAGATGTAGCTCGTAACGATCGGGCTTGCCACTTCCCAGATGTTGATGTGCGGGTTGAGCGAGCGCGCCACGCCTTCAACCACAACCATCGTGCGTTGCAGCAGGATCAACTCCGTGCGCGTTTCCATCCCGAAACGCTCAGTCACCTCGAATAGGTAGTTCAGCAGACGGCCCATGGAGATTTTGGTGGCATCCATCCCGAAGATCGGCTCACCCACCGCGCGCAGAGCCCGGGCAAACTCGTCTACGTCCTTGTCGGCTGGCACGTATCCCGCTTCAAAGTGAACTTCGGCAACCCGTTTGTAGTCCTTGCGGATAAATCCGAACAGGATTTCAGCATAGACCCGCCGGGTGTATTCGTCGATATGCCCCATGATTCCGAAGTCATAGGCAATGATCTCGCCGCTTGGCGCGACCTTCAGGTTGCCCTGATGCATGTCCGCATGGAAATACCCGTCCCGCAAAGCGTGGTTCAGGAAAAGCTGCAAAACCCGGTTGCCAAGGTCGACCCGATTGTGCCCGGCAGCATCAATGGCCGCGTTATCGCCCAGCGGCACACCGTCCGCCCAGCCGAGCGTCATGACGCGGCGGGCGGAGAACTCCCATTTGATCTCGGGAAGCTGAAACCCCTCATCGTCCTTGGTGTTGGCGGCAAACTCTGAGGCGGCGGAGGATTCCAGCCGCAGATCAAGCTCACCCTGCACGACGCCGTCGAAGTGTTCGATCACTTCCATGGGGCGCAAGCGCCTTGCGCCCGGCGCGAAAATCTCCACCATCCGGGCCGCGAGGTAGAAGGCATCCACGTCCTTGGCAAAGGCGCGCTCAATGTTCGGACGCAAGACCTTTACGGCGACATATTCTCCGGTTTCCGACAGCTTCGCCTTATGGACCTGCGCAATAGATGCGGCTGCCACCGGTTCGCTGAACTCCGAAAAAACCTTGTCGACCGCCACGCCAAGTTCCTTTTGAACTTCAGCTTTGGCCTTTGCCACGGAGAAAGGGGGCAATTTGTCTTGCAAGACCCGGAGTTGTACCGCCAGTTCGTCCCCGACCACGTCGGGCCGCGTCGACAGGATCTGCCCGAACTTGATATAAGCGGGCCCCAGTGCTGTCAGCGCGCGGGTGGCGGGTGGCATCTCGGGATCACCCTTGTAGCCGAGAAACTTGAACGGCAAACCAAGGGCACGGGCGACAAACCGCAAGGCGGGCGGGGCCTCGAATGCATCAAGCACCACGTTCATGGCGCCGGTCCGCTCAAGCGTCGCGCCGGTCCGGATCAACCGCCAGATATTGTGAGGTCCGCGCATTCTTAAAGTTTCCAGCCGGAATGCAGGCAGGCGATGCCCATGCTCAGATTGCGATATTTGGCATTTTCAAAGCCGGCGTTGCGCACCATCTGCAAGAATGTCTCCTGATCCGGGAACTTGCGGATCGATTCCACCAGATACTGGTAGCTGTCGCGATCTCCGGCGATGGCCTGTCCCATACGGGGGATCACGTTGAAACTGTAAAGATCATAAGCCTTTTGCATGGCCGGGTTCGGCAGTTGGCTGAACTCCAGCACCATCAGGCGGCCACCGGGCTTCAGCACGCGGAAGGCTTCATTCAGGGCATCCTGCGGGCGGGTGACGTTCCGGATGCCAAAGGAGATTGTATAGACGTCGAAGGTGTTGTCGGCGAAAGGCAGCGCCATTGCATCGCCGGTGATCCAGTCCAACTGTTCGGACATGGCTTCGGCTTCGGCACGCTTGCGTCCCTCCAACAGCATGGATTCGGTCAGATCCAGCACCGTGGCATGCCCATAACCCGCGCGTTTTAAGAACCGGAAAGAGATATCGCCCGTGCCCCCCGCCACGTCGAGCAGTTTCTGCCCGCCGCGTGGGGCCAGCCAATCCATCATCGCGTCTTTCCAGAGCCGATGGATGCCAACGGACATCACATCATTCATGATGTCGTATTTGCTGGCGACAGAGGAAAAGACCCCCCGCACCCGTCCGGCCTTTTCGCCTTCTGGTACTGTCTCAAACCCGAAATGCGTGGTTTTGTCGTTTTGATCGCTCATCGGCTCTTGTGATCCTTACGTTTCGAGCTTTGTTATAGAGCGCCGGGACCCATGCACAATGCGTCCCTTTCGTCACAGGGAAAGTGAATGCCGGAACTTCCTGAAGTAGAGACTGTAAGACGGGGCCTGACGCCTGCGATGGAGGGCGTCGTGATCGCCCGGGCGGATGTGAACCGGCCCGATTTGCGCTGGCCGTTTCCGCCAGATATGGCAAATCGACTGACCGGCAGGCGGGTCGAGCGGCTCAGGCGGCGATCGAAATATATTCTGGCTGATCTGGATGGTGGAGAGACCCTGCTTATTCATCTGGGCATGTCTGGGCGCATGCTGGTTTCCGGCGATCCTTTGGGGCACTTTGTGCATGAGCATCCGATGCCTGAAAAACACGACCACGTTGTGTTTCACATGGCCAATGGCGCACGCATTACCTTTAATGATCCGCGCCGTTTCGGGGCGATGGATTTGCTCGATACGGCGACGGCGGAGGCCCACAAACTGTTGGCCGTGCTCGGGCCTGAGCCCCTGGGTAACGATTTCCACGAAGATCACCTGAGTCGTGCCTTCGAGAACAAGAACTCCCCCGTCAAATCGGTACTGCTCGATCAGCGGATTGTCTCCGGTTTGGGGAACATCTACGTCTGCGAAGCCCTTTTCCGGGCAAAAATCCACCCTGCACGCAAAGCGGGTAAGATCAGTAAACAGAGGGTAAACCGCCTGGTCCCGATCATCCGGGACGTGCTTGGGGAGGCCATCGAGGCAGGCGGATCGTCCCTGCGCGATTTCCGGCAAGCCGATGGAGAACTTGGATATTTCCAGCACAGCTTTGATGTCTATGGTCGCGAAAACGAGCCTTGTCGCGCGCCGGGCTGTCGCGGCGTCATCCGCCGAATCGTGCAGTCGGGACGCTCATCTTTCTACTGCGCGCAATGCCAAAGATAGCTTGAACAGCCGGAAGGGAGTGTTATTCACTTCCATCTCAGAGCAACAATCAAAGAGCTTCTCCATGGCTTATGAGACGATCATCGTGGACGTGGAAGACCATGTCGCACAGATCACACTGAACCGCCCCGACGCGCTGAATGCACTGAATGATGAGTTGATGTGCGAATTAGCAGACGCACTCACGGCCGCTCAGGAAAACGACAAGGTCCGCTGCATCATCATCACAGGGTCCGAGAAGGCCTTTGCCGCCGGTGCGGACATCACGATGATGAAGGACAAAAGCTTTGTCGACGTGTTCGCGGGCGACCTTTTCACCGCCGAGACCGATCAGATTTTGCGTGTCCGCAAGCCGATCATCGCGGCGGTCTCGGGCTATGCGCTTGGGGGTGGCTGCGAGCTTGCGATGATGTGCGACTTCATCATCTGCTCTGACACGGCCAAGTTCGGCCAGCCGGAGATCAATCTTGGCGTCGTCGCGGGCCTTGGCGGGACGCAGCGCCTGACCCGCGTTGTCGGCAAGGCAAAGGCGATGGACATGAACCTCACGGGCCGTTTCATGGACGCCGAAGAAGCCGAGCGTGCCGGATTGGTCAGCCGGATCGTGCCCTGCAAGAAACTTCTGGAAGAAGCGCACAGCGCGGCCCAGAAGATCGTCGAGAAATCGACCGTCTCGGTGATGGTCGTGAAAGAGGCTGTCAATCGCTCCTACGAGACGACATTGCGGGAAGGTCTGCTGTTCGAGCGCCGCATGTTCCACGCGCTTTTCGCGACCGAGGATCAGAAAGAAGGCATGGCGGCTTTCGTCGAGAAACGTGAAGCGCAGTTCCGGGATCGCTGAGTTTTCCAGGGGGGCGTCGTGGTCAGCCCATTCGTGAAACTGATTGCGTTTTGTGCCGTGACAGGAGGAGGTCTGGCACAGGCTGAAAATCTGCCCGGGAGCGAATGGGAGCCAACTGAACTTGGGTCCGAAACCTTCCACCCAGTTGCGGAGATTTTTCTGCGTTTCGGACCGGATAGCCGCTATTTCGGAAACGGTGGCTGCAATATGTTTCGCGGTGCATTCGTCACCAATGGGTCCGCCATTCTGCTTGGACCCGCTGCGGCGACCATGATGGCCTGCCCTGATGACATCTCGCGGCAGGAGTTCGCGTTCCTCGATGCCCTGATGACCGTTCGGGAATTTGAGCGCGCGGGCGCAACTCTGATGCTGATGAACGCGACCGGCGACAAGGTCCTGGCGCTCAGGCAACGCGACGCGGACTGATCCGGATCACGCGCGCGGCGCGCGCTTTATCCCAGAAACGCCGTGACCTTCTTGGTCAGATCATCCCAATTGGTGAACTCGTGGTTGCCTGCCTGAACATCATAGTCGTGGTCCCGCAGCACGACATGTCGCACCACCTGTAGCGCGAAGTAATCATATTCACCGAGTCTCACGGCACCCGCGACCAGTTCGGTCTGGTCCGGTTCGAATTTGGTGCGCATCTTCATTTCCAGAACGTATTCCTGTGCCTCTTGCAGGCCGTCCGGGAATGCCGCACTCAGGCTGACAGAAAGTAATAGAGTCTTCTTGTTCGCAAGTTCGTTGCTCTCCAGCCCCAGAAAGGCTTCGAAATTGCGGGGGTGCCGTCGCTGGTGAACCGAAGCGGCAAGTATCACGGCATCACTGTCCGCCAGCGAGATCCTGCTTGGATCATCCACGTCCATCAGTTGGGCGTCATGGCCTAGAGCGCAGGTCTTTTCGGACAGAAAGCGGGCGATCTTCTCGGTCTGACCCTCGACGGTCGCGTATACAATCGAAACTTTCATGTGGTCTCTCTCCCTTTGGCCGGCTCACCGACCAGGGGTCAAAATACAACGCGACGCACAGAACCCCGGATCGGTTGAGCAATATGAAAGCAACCTAATACACGCGAAACGGGTGTTCATTGTCTTAGATCAAAGGGCAGTGCGGCATTTCGCGTTGCGTGATTACATGTTGGCACCGGGGAAAAAGTTGCGTATAGCGACCGCCAGACATGCGCGTGCAGCCCGCCCAGGCTAGAATCACCTAGAGGATCCATGGTCCTGCCCTGGTTTGGCGTCGCGCTTTTTGAAGACAGACAACAGACCAAGGAAAAGGTTTTTCACGCATGGCAAATTCGCCCCAAGCCAAGAAGCGCGCCCGTCAGAACGAAACGCGCTACCAGATCAACAAAGCACGCCGTTCGCGAATCCGCACCTATCTGCGGCGGGTCGAAGAAGCGATTGCATCGGGTGACAAGGACGCCGCAACCGCTGCACTGCGCGCCGCACAGCCGGAATTGATGCGCGGCGTCACAAAAGGTGTTTTTCACAAAAATACGGCCGCCCGGAAAATGTCGCGCCTGTCCGCCCGGGTCAAAGCGCTGGGATAATTTAACGTTAACCATACGTTAACGATTATTGGGAAAACGCCGCTTCTGCGGCGTTTTTTTTGTGTTTTTGAGACTCGAAAAAAAGCCGGGAGATTCTTTTTTCAAATACCCAGAGTCAAGAATGAAGATAGGTTGCTCAGCGGCTTTGGAAGTTGCTACCAAAGTACAGCGATTCATTTCGCATGGGGGGACGGGCCTCGATTTCCAGTCGTTTTGCAGCGGCATTTTGGAGTCGGGGGCTGGGTAGGGTGGCAGCGCCTTACCACAGTCTGCAAGCGGTGCTACGTCAGCGTTTTGCCCTGTCAAAATAATGAGTACGGTTGGGGTGACCCGGTCTTTTAATGTGAGCTTTGTTTCGCCGCATTCATTTCGGGCCGCGCTCTTTTCGTCAAATGTCCGTGGGACGACACCTTTTTCTTTGTGGGAAGGGAACGGTGGAATTGTGTTCTGCGGAGCTGCTTGGGGCCCGATCAACAACAGGTTGACCGGAGCATGAATTGAAAACGCTAAAGGAACGCAGGTCGAAGATGACGAAAGAAAAGTGGGGACAGGTCAGGCAAAGACTGCTCCGAACAGTCGGGCAGAGCAACTACAAGAACTGGATCGAACCAATCGAATTCAGCAATACCCAGGACGGCATAGCCACTTTCGAGGTACCCACGAACTTCCTTGGAAACTATGTCAGTCAGAACTTTGCGGATCTCATCCTGCACGAGGTTCGCAACGAGGCCCCCGAAGTGCGCCGTTTGCGTTTTGCGGTGCCCACGCATGTCAATGCGTCGTCGGTCCCGTCTCGGGCGGCGGGGAAACCGGCGGAACCGGTACTGGCCAGGAAGCCTTCGGGTGGCGCATTGACAACCGCGCCGCTGGACGAACGCTTCACCTTTGACAATTTCATCGTCGGCAAGCCGAACGAACTGGCCCATGCGGCAGCCAAACGCGTCGCCGAAGGGGGCCCGGTCACCTTCAACCCGCTGTTCCTTTATGGCGGTGTCGGCCTTGGCAAGACGCACCTGATGCATGCCATCGCGCATGAGTTGCGCCAGCGGCGTCCGGAGATGAACGTGCTCTACCTGTCGGCGGAGCAGTTCATGTATCGGTTCGTGCAAGCCTTGCGCGACCGCAAGATGATGGACTTCAAGGAGATATTCCGGTCGGTCGATGTTCTGATGGTGGATGATGTGCAGTTTATTGCGGGCAAGGACAGCACGCAGGAAGAGTTCTTTCACACGTTCAATGCGCTGGTCGATCAGAACAAACAGATCATCATCTCGGGGGACCGTGCGCCGGGTGAGATCAAGCATATGGAAGAACGCGTCAAATCCCGGTTGCAATGCGGCCTCGTGGTCGACCTGCATCCGACGGATTACGAATTGCGCCTTGGTATCCTGCAAAGCAAGATCGAAAAACAACGTCAGAACTATGCGGGCCTGAAGATCGAGGAAGGCGTGCTGGAGTTTCTCGCCCATCGCATCTCCACCAACGTGCGCGTTCTGGAAGGGGCCTTGACCCGGCTCTGCGCCTTCTCGTCTCTGGTTGGACGGGACATTGACATGGACCTGACGCAGGATTGTCTGTCGGACATCCTGCGCGCCTCCGAGCGCAAGATCACGGTCGAAGAAATCCAACGCAAGGTATCGGATCATTACAACATCCGTCTCAGTGACATGATCGGCCCCAAACGTCTGCGCAGCTACGCACGCCCGCGCCAGGTGGCGATGTATCTGTGCAAGAAGCTGACGTCACGCTCCCTGCCTGAGATCGGGCGGCGCTTTGGTGGGCGGGATCACACTACGGTCATGCACGGCGTCAAACGGATCGAAGAGCTCAAGGTGCAGGACGGCCAGATTGCCGAAGACCTTGAGATGCTGCGCCGCGCATTGGAAGAGTGACGGAATAGGGTCTGCGCGTGTCGAAATACCGCGCAGACCTTGACGCTCCCTCCTTATCCAACGACAAATCCATAAAAAGCTTGTGAAGTCGGCCAAACAGGGTAATTTGCCTGTCCCGGCGGTGGATTAGGAAGTGGCACAATGAAAATAAGCATCGAACGCGCAGCCTTGCTCAAGGCCGTGTCTCAGGCGCAATCCGTTGTAGAACGGCGCAACACCATTCCGATCCTCGCGAACGTGCTGATCGAAGCGGAAGGGAGCGATGTTACGTTCCGCGCCACGGACCTCGACATCGAAGTTGTGGACAAGGCTCCCGCCCAGGTGGAGCGTGCCGGTGCAACGACAGTGGCGGCCACGACCTTGCATGAGATCGTGCGTAAACTGCCCGATGGTGCTTTGGTCACGTTGACGGCGGATAGTGCGACGGGCCGCCTGACGGTGGAGGCCGGGCGGTCGAACTTCTCGCTTGCGACCCTGCCCAAGGAGGACTTCCCCGTGATGGCCTCTTCGGAATACCAATCCAATTTTTCTGCATCAGCACCGGTGTTGCGGCGTCTTTTTGACAAGTCGAAATTCGCCATCTCCACCGAAGAGACGCGCTACTACCTGAATGGCGTCTACATGCATGTGGCGGATGCGGATGGCGGCCGTGTTCTGCGCTGCGTTGCCACGGACGGGCACCGTCTTGCGCGGATCGACGCGGACCTGCCCGAAGGGGCTGCCGAGATGCCGGGCGTGATCGTGCCGCGCAAGACCGTGGGAGAGCTGCGCAAGCTTCTGGACGATGATGAAATGAAGATCGCCGTGTCCGTGTCGGAGACCAAAGTGCGCTTCGCCACACCGGATATCACGCTCACTTCGAAGGTGATCGACGGCACCTTCCCGGACTACACCCGCGTGATCCCGCAGGGCAACACCCGTAAACTGGAGGTGGATGCGGCGGATTTCGCCCAAGCGGTCGATCGCGTTGCGACCGTCAGTTCGGAACGGTCCCGCGCGGTGAAACTGCAACTGGACGAAGACCGGCTTGTCCTGTCCGTCAATGCGCCTGACAGCGGCGCGGCTGAGGAAGAGCTCGCCGTGGCCTACGGAGACGAGCGGTTGGAGATCGGGTTCAACGCCAAATACCTGTTGGAAATTGCCAGCCAGGTGGATCGCGAAAACGCCGTCTTCATGTTCAACTCCTCGGGCGATCCGACGTTGATGCGGGAAGGTAACGATCAATCGGCCGTCTATGTCGTGATGCCGATGCGCGTCTAAACGCTTTTCAACTTGGCGGGTATAGAACCGGGTCGGGAGGAGGAGCGTTCCGTGGCACTTCGCCTGACCGAACTGACGATTTCGCATTTCAGATCACATCGCGTCGCGCGCATGGCGCTTGATGGGCGCCCCGTGGCGCTTTACGGGCCGAATGGTGCGGGCAAGACCAATATTCTCGAAGCGGTATCCCTTTTCTCCCCCGGACGTGGCGTGCGACGAGCCAGCGCCGCTGATATGACGCGGCGACCGGAGGCGCTTGGCTGGAAGCTTACGAGCGTCCTGGAAACGTCGGGGCACGCGCATGAGCTGGAGACGTGGAGCGAGGAGGGTGCGGCACGGCTGGTGCGCATAGATGGCAAGGCAGCGGCGCAGGTGGCTCTGGGGCGGGTGTTGCGTGTGCTATGGCTCATTCCCGCGATGGACCGGCTCTGGATCGAAGGAGCAGAAGGGCGCAGGCGGTTTCTGGATCGCATGGCCTTGAGCTTTGAGCCCGCCCATGCGGAGGTTTCGCTGCAATATGAAAAGGCGATGCGGGAACGAAACCGCCTGCTCAAGAACATGGTGAGCGAGCCGTCGTGGTATATGGCGCTTGAGAACCAGATGGCCCAGGCAGGTCATGCCATTGACCAAAACCGCCGACACGCGCTTGAGCACCTGTCGCAGGCACAGCAGAACGCGGCGACAGCCTTCCCGACCGCTGATCTTGAACTGGTGCATAATGAGATGACGCTTCCGGACACGGTAGAAGCCTTGCGAAGTGCCCTTGCAGAGTCCCGCCAGCGGGATATGGCGGCGGGGCGCACGCTGGTGGGGCCGCATCGCGCGGACCTGATCGGGACCTATGCGGCAAAGGACCTGCCGGCAAAGGATTGCTCCACCGGGGAACAGAAAGCGCTTCTGGTCTCTCTGATCCTCGCAAATGCGCGCGCGATTGCGGCGACTTATGGGGCTGCGCCGCTATTGCTGCTGGATGAGGTCGCGGCACATCTCGATGCGGACCGCCGCGCAGCACTTTATGACGAGATTGTCGCCCTGGGCGCGCAGGCGTGGATGACCGGGACAGAGAAAGACCTTTTCTCCGCGATGGGTGATCGCGCCCAGTATTTCAAAGTGTCCGAGGAGGACGGCGCCTCTTTTGTCGCGGACGGTTGAGCCGTCGCTGTCGGCTGTGTGGGGCAGGGCGTTTGACCACAAAATCTTGTGTCATCTGCGTGACAATGCCGCAGAAAAATCGTATAAAAATGTGAAAATACGAAGGTATGACCGCATGTCCGATAACGAACTGGCCGCCGAAGAATACGGTGCCGATTCCATCAAGGTTCTCAAGGGGTTAGAGGCTGTCCGAAAACGGCCCGGAATGTACATCGGTGATACGGATGACGGGTCCGGATTGCATCATATGGTGTATGAGGTTGTCGACAATGGCATCGACGAGGCTTTGGCGGGCCATGCGGATGCGGTGACGGTCACAATTCACGCGGATAGCTCGGTTTCCGTTGCCGATAACGGGCGTGGAATCCCGGTCGGAATTCACGAGGAAGAGGGCGTTTCCGCCGCCGAGGTCATCATGACCCAGCTGCATGCGGGCGGCAAATTTGACAGCAATTCCTACAAGGTGTCCGGCGGCCTGCATGGTGTTGGTGTTTCGGTCGTGAACGCACTGTCCGACTGGCTGGAACTGCGCATTTGGCGGGAAGGCAAGGAACATGTCGCGCGCTTTGAGGGTGGGTTCACCACAAGGCATCTGGAAGTTGTGGGCGATACCGACCGGACAGGGACGGAAGTCCGGTTCATGGCCTCCACCGATACGTTCTCGGACGTCAATTACTCCTTTGAGACCCTGGAGAAGCGCCTGCGCGAACTGGCGTTTCTGAATTCCGGCGTGCGGATCATCCTCGTGGATGAGCGCCCGGCTGAGGAGTTGCGCTCGGAGCTTTACTATGAAGGCGGGGTCAAGGAATTCGTGAAATACCTTGACCGGTCCAAAACATCCGTGATGCCGGAACCGATTTTCATCACGGGCGAGCGGGATGACATTGGCGTCGAAGTGGCGATGTGGTGGAACGACAGCTACCACGAGAACGTTCTGCCGTTTACCAACAACATCCCGCAGCGCGATGGCGGCACGCATATGGCGGGCTTCCGGGGTGCGCTGACCCGCACGATCAACAACTACGCGCAGTCCTCGGGCATCGCCCGCAAGGAGAAGGTCAGCTTTACCGGTGACGATGCGCGCGAAGGGTTGACCTGTGTGTTGTCGGTCAAGGTGCCTGACCCAAAGTTCTCCTCACAGACCAAGGACAAACTGGTATCGTCCGAGGTCCGCCCCGCGGTTGAAGGGTTGATGAACGAGAAACTGGCCGAATGGTTTGAGGAAAACCCCAATGAGGCCAAGATCGTCGTGGGCAAGATCATCGAAGCTGCCCTCGCGCGTGAGGCGGCCCGCAAGGCGCGGGACCTGACGCGGCGCAAAACGGCGATGGATGTCAACTTCCTGGCGGGCAAGCTCAAGGACTGTTCCGAGAAAGACCCGGCCAAGACGGAAGTGTTTCTTGTCGAGGGAGACAGCGCCGGGGGGTCGGCGCAAACCGGGCGGGACCGTCAGACACAGGCCATCCTGCCGCTGAAAGGCAAGATCCTGAACGTTGAACGGGCCCGGTTTGACCGGATGCTGGGCAGCCAGGAAATCGGCAATCTGGTGATGGCGCTGGGGACGGGCATCGGGCGCGACGAATTCGACATCTCCAAGCTGCGTTACCACAAGATCGTCATCATGACGGACGCGGATGTGGACGGCGCGCACATCCGGACGTTGCTGCTGACGTTCTTTTACCGCCAGATGCCCGAGTTGATCGAGCAGGGCCATCTCTATATTGCGCAGCCGCCGCTTTACAAAGTGTCGCGCGGCAAGTCAGAGGTCTACCTCAAGGACGAGGCGGCGATGGAGGAATACCTCGTCAATCAGGGGATCGAAGGTGCAATGCTGCGGCAGGGCAACGGCGAAGAGATCACCGGGGCTGACCTTGCACGCGTGGTGGAACTGGCACGTCAGATGCGCCGGGTGTTGGAGGCCTTCCCAACCCACTATCCCCGCCACATTCTTGAACAGGCCGCAATTGCAGGGGCCTTTGCGCCGGGAGCCGTCGATCAGGACTTACAGGGGGTCGCGGATAAGGTCGCCGCGCGCCTGAACCTCATCGCGCTGGAATATGAGAGGGGCTGGCAAGGGCGGATCACGCAGGATCACGGCATCAGGCTTGCGCGTATCCTGCGCGGCGTCGAAGAGGTGCGCACCCTCGATGGCCGTATCCTGCGCGGAGGGGAGGCGAACCGAAGTGGCACGTTTACCCAGCACTTGCAGGAGGTCTACAACCTGCCCGCGACATTGGTCCGCAAGGACCGGACGCAGCTGATCCACGGCCCGATGGACCTCTTGGATGCGATCCTGCAGGAAGGTGAGAAGGGCCTGTCGCTTCAGCGGTACAAGGGACTGGGCGAAATGAATCCCGACCAGCTTTGGGAAACGACCCTTGATCCGGATGCGCGGACGCTTTTGCAAGTCAAGGTGGACGACATGGCTGAAGCGGACGATCTCTTTACCAAACTCATGGGAGATGTGGTGGAGCCACGCCGCGAGTTTATTCAGCAGAACGCACTCAGTGTCGAGAACCTGGATTTCTGACCTCGTTTTCAGGCGTAAATGCGTTTGATTCGCGTGTTTTCTACCATGCGTGGAAGAACGCCGACATCTGTGAGAGAAGTTCGGAAATATATTTAATAACAACTGGTTATTAAAGAACTCCTGGATTCGGCGCACCGTTTCCAGCCCACAAAAAATACGCAATCCTCTAAGATTTTAATCAATGTTTCCATAGGGGCGACGAACGCCGGGAAAATTTGAAATCGAGCAGAATTATGGCGTAACTCTGTCATCGTTGGTTGTGATGAAGACCAGCCACGCCGTTTCAGACCTGGGTGGGGGCACGCTTGGGGAGTTGGAAATGCTGGCGCGTATGAAACATGGTTTCTTGGTAGGCCTTGTATGGTTTTTGGCAGCAAGTGGTGCATACGCCGCCTCACCTGAAGAAGGTGATGTGCGAACAGCGCTTCTGACCCCTTCGCGCGAGGTGGTCTACGTCACGAGGTCTCCATTGGCCGGAGCGGTTGCTAAACCTCAAAAGGAGACCCCCTTGAAAAGGAAAAAAGGCGCCGACCGCGTGGATCACGCGCCATCCACCGGGCAGGATAAACCGCCCTTGGGAAAATGATCCTGGCGAGAGCAGTAGTAACGAGAACGGGCGTTGTTTGCCCGCGTTTAACGATGAGGACTTCATGATGACATTGGATTTGGCCAGAACCCGCAGACTGCAAGCATTGGAAGGCAAAGCCGCCGACCGTATTCTGGTGAAACCAGCAGCCCACCATGCGCAGGTGTGCTTGCCCGATGAGGGTACGGTCGCGGCCTATCTGATCGACGCCTTGGGCCACGGATGTACCGCCGAACAGCTTGAAGAAGAGACGGGCTGGTCAAAAGCGACGGTCATCGTGAACCTTTACAAGGTGGCCAAGAAATCCGGGGTCGGTATCCGCAGGGGCGACGGGAAGATGCACTTGGTTCTGCCCGGAGGGTCAGGGCACCTCTATCCGCGCCCAAAGATCGTGGCAAACGAAAGCACCGTCCGCCCCATGGCAGCAGAAGTTGTCATCATGCCCAACCCGGCCTGAAAAATTCGCGTTAGTTCAGACCGAGGCGTGTGTGTTTGCGCCGGGGGTCGGTCTGAACGCAGCAGGCCAGCGTAGCCTACGCGCTGGCCTGCTTGTTTTTTTCGGACGCTAGTGCATCGGCCCGAAAATCTGATTCACCTGTCTTGTCGAGTGTACCCGGCCTGCACCGCCGGCCAACCCCCGGCCTTCCCCCCCGGGAGGGGGCTTCACCCCCGCCTAGGGTCAGCGGCTGGCCTCAGTTGTAAGGGTTCGTGTGGCACATTAGATGGATGCCGCTCTAGACCACGACTTCCTGAGCTTTTTGGATACCGACATCAAAGACCCGTTTGTAACGTTCGATCTCACCTGCCGGTCCCATCGACTTGTTCGGATTATCCGAGAGTTTGACGGTGGGGTGGCCGTTTGCTTCCACGGCCTTGCAGACAAGCGAGAAGGGCGAAAGCGCGTCTTGGGGCACCAGCTTGCGAAAGTCGTTGGTCAGCAGGGTGCCCCAGCCGAAAGACACGTTCACACGGCCGGCAAACTTTTCATGAAGGCTGCGTATTTTGTCCACGTCCAGACCATCACTGAAGATGATCCTCTTGTCACTTGGGTCCTCACGCCGGTCGTGCCACCAGTCAATCGCCTCTTCTGCTGCCCGGGCGGGATCACCACTGTCGATGCGAATGCCTGTCCATCCAGCCAGCCAGTCCGGCGCGTTCTTCAGGAAACCTCTTGTGCCGAAGGTGTCTGGCAGGATGATGCGCAGATTCCCGTCATGTTCGTCGTGCCAGTCGGAAAGCACATCATAAGGGGCAGATGCCAGCGCCTGGTCATCTTCGGCAAGAGCCGCGTAAACCATGGGCAATTCATGGGCGTTTGTGCCAATCGCCTCCAACTCGCGGTTCATCGCGATCTTGCAGTTGGAGGTGCCGGTGAACGCATTGCCCAGACCTTCCTGCATGGCCTGCACGCACCAATCCTGCCAGAGGTAGCTGTGCCTCCGCCGTGTGCCGAAATCCGCAATCGACAGTTCCGGGATATCGCGCAGCACCTCGATTTTCTCCCACACGCGGGTCATGGCACGGGCATAGAGGACTTGCAGTTCGAACTTGCCCATTTCGTTCAGCACAGCGCGGCCTCTGAGTTCCATCAGCACGGCGAGCGCCGGGATCTCCCACAGCATCACCTCTGGCCAGCTGCCCTCAAACGTCAGCTCGTATTGATCGCCTTTGCGTTCGAGGTGATAGGGAGGCAGTTTCAGCTGTTCGAACCACTCCATGAAGTCTGGCCGGAACATCTGGCGCTTGCCGTAAAACGTGTTCCCGCGCAGCCAGGTGCTTTCGCCCCGCGACAGCGAAAGGGACCGGATATGGTCGAGCTGTTCGCACAACTCGCCTTCGTCGATCAGTTCCGCCAGTGGGATATGCTTTGACCGGTTGATGAGGCTGAAGGTCACGCGTGTATCGGGTTTGTTGCGAAAGACCGACTGGCACATCAGAAGCTTGTAGAAATCCGTGTCGATCAGGGACCGGACAATCGGGTCGATCTTCCATTTGTGCTGCCAGACCCGGGTCGCGATATCAACCATCGCCTTGCTCCAGAACGACACCGGCAGATTGCATGCCAGCCATCGCCGCCGCCAATGAGCCATCGAGGTCAATCGCCCGGCACAGATCGAGATGCACGGCGACCCTGAACCCCAATTTCGTTGCATCCACGGCAGAGAAATTCACGCAGAAATCCGTTGCCAGCCCAACCATAATCAGACTGTCGATACCGCGCGTGCGCAGGTATCCCTCCAGTCCAGTGGGCGTGGTGTGGTCGTTTTCGAAAAAGGCCGAGTAGCTGTCGATTGCCGGGTTATAGCCTTTGCGGATGATAAGGTCCGCGCGATCACTGTTCAGGTCCGCATGAAACCGTGCGCCATCGGTGCCCTGCACACAATGATCCGGCCAGAGCACCTGAGGGCCGTAGGGCATTTCGGTCATATCGTATGGCGATTTGCCCTTGTGCGAAGAGGCAAAGGACGAATGCCCGATCGTATGCCAGTCTTGTGTCAGGATGACGGCGTCGGCCCCCTCCATCAGTTGGTTTATCCCGGGAACGATCCTGTCGCCCTCCGGCACCGCCAGAGCACCTCCGGGGCAGAAGTCGTTTTGCACGTCAATGACAATCAGAGCCTGTCCCATGGTGTCACTCCCTTTTCAATATGGCTAAGGTGCCCGGACCATGAGGTCAATGGCATGGGCGAGGAGGTGCCAAAGAGGGCTTGCCTGAACCCGCCGCCGGGCGTATTGCACCGCGCATGTACGTGATCGCCGCTCTCTACCACTTCAGCCGTTTTGAAGACCCGGCTGCCCTGAAACCTGACCTGTCGGCGCTCTGCAAGGATCAGGGTGTCATGGGCACCCTGCTGCTGGCACCGGAAGGCGTGAATGGTACCATCGCAGGGCCTCGCGCCGGTATTGATGCGGTTCTGGATCACATCCGCGCCCTGCCGGGATGCCGTGACCTTGAATGGAAGGAAGCGACAAGTGATCGTCGCCCCTTTGGCAAGATGAAGGTCCGTATCAAGCGCGAGATCGTGACCATGGGCCAGCCAGACGTGGACCCCCGCGCGCGGGTCGGTCACTACGTGGCCCCGGAAGACTGGAACGATCTCATTTCGCAGCAGGACGTTGCCGTCATCGACACACGCAACGATTACGAAGTGGAGATCGGCACTTTTGAAGGCGCCATCGACCCCAAGACACAGAGTTTCGGGGAATTTCCTGCGTGGTGGGAAGAGAACAAACATCGTTTCCACAACAAGAGAATCGCGATGTTCTGCACAGGCGGCATTCGCTGTGAGAAATCGACGAATTTTCTGTTGGGGCAAGGCGTGGAGGATGTGTACCACCTGAAAGGTGGCATCCTGAAGTACCTTGAAGAGGTGCCGCAGGAAGAGAGCACATGGCGGGGAGAGTGCTTTGTCTTCGACAACCGTGTCAGCGTGGCACACGGCCTCGAAGAAGGACCTCATCTGCTCTGCCATGGATGCCGCCAGCCGATCTTGCCGGAGGACACCAAACGCCCGGAATACGAGGCGGGTGTGAGCTGTCACAAGTGTTTCGACAAGACGACCGACTGGGACAAGGACCGTTTTCGCGAGCGCCAGAAACAGATCGAACTGGCACGCAAGCGCGGTGAGACCTGAGCCGTCAGGCCGCAGCGGCAGGCATTGCGCCACGGGGCCTGCTGCGCAGCAGGAGCCAGAGCATGATCACGATGTTCAGCCCGTTCCACAGAATGCCGTTGACAAAGGCCAGACGGTAGCTGCCGCTGATGTCGTAAACCCACCCCGACATCCAACCGCCAAGGGCCATGCCCAGGATTGTTGCCGCAAGCACGATGCCAACCCGCGCGCCCGCTTCGCGGGATGGCATGTATTCCCGAACGATAAGCGCGTAGCTGGGTACAATGCCGCCCTGGCTCAGCCCGAAGACAAGGCTGACAACATAGAGGGAGACAAGCGCATCACTCGGGAGATAGAGAAACAAGGCGAGGCATTGCAGCGTTGACCCGATCAGCAGTGTCTTGACGCCCCCCAGCCTGTCCGCGACCAGCCCCGAGACGATGCGTGACCCGACACCTCCCAAAAGCATGATGGCGAGCATTTCCGCGCCGACCGCGGGCCCATATCCCAGATCGACGCAATAGGACACGATATGCACCTGCGGCATGGACATGGCGACACAACAGCCGATGCCCGCCAGCCCCAGCAGATATTGCAGGGTGCGAGGTGACAGGCCCGAGGACTGGGCGTTCAGAAGCGCTGTGGTCTGTGCCGAGACTTGAACATCTTCCGGGATCTGGCGGCGCAGGGTCATGGCGAGCGGGATTACTCCGATCAATGTGACCAGTGCCATGAACAGGTAGACGCTGCGCCAACCGCTTGTCTCAAGCATCCCGGCCAGAACCATCGGCCAGAAGGCGCCCGAGAGGTAATTGCCACTTGCCACGAGCGCCACGGCAATCCCGCGTCGGCGGACAAACCAGTGGGAGATATCTGCGATCAACGGACCAAACCCCGCCGCGGAGGCAAAGCCGATCAGGAGCTGTGCAGCTGAAAGCATGGTGACGGATTGGCTGAACGTGGCCAGGGTGAACCCCGCTGCGATCCCAACGGCGGCCCCGATCAGGGATCGTGTCACCCCGATCCTGTCCACGGTGTGACCGATCACGAAATTGCCAAGGGCAAATCCGATCATCGTCAGCGTGAAGGGGATCGACGCCTGGGCGCGTCCGGACCCGAACTCTGCTTCAACGGCTGGCATGATGACCACAACGGCCCACATGCCGGCGCTCGCGATCACGGCCACCAAGAGGGTAATGCAAAGCCTTCCCCAGGCATATCGGCTGTCTGTGATCGGTTCAGGTCGCAAGGGCATTCCTCCGGTGACAAACCTGCACGTATCACCTCAAGGCTTGCAAGGGTGAGAATTCGCACCGCTGTTAAGCGAACCGCAACCAATTGCACGTTAAGACCACCGTGGGTGATTAAAAGAGTGGTGGAGATATGGGCGCGCAGAGCAATCTGGCACCAGTCATCATCAAGAAAAAGAAAAAAGTCTCGGGCGATGGCCACCACGGTGGCGCCTGGAAAGTCGCATATGCGGATTTCGTGACTGCCATGATGGCCTTTTTCATGATGATGTGGCTGTTGAATGCGACGACGGAACAACAACGGCAGGGGTTGGCCGATTACTTTTCGCCGACGATTCCGATCAACCGGGTCTCCGGTGGTGGCGACGGTTCTTTTGGGGGTGATAGCATCTTCTCCGAAGAAACCTTGCCGCAGAATGGTACGGGCGCAAGCAGTGAACACGCGACGCGCAAAGAGGCGGCACGTGGCGATAGCGGGAACGATGCGGACGGCGGCGAACGCGATTCGGCGGACGAGGAGTTTCAGGCCCTGGTCGAGGAACTGATGGGCCGCGGTGGCGAGTCGGCGGTCATGGAAAACCTGCTTGAGCATGTTGTCACGCGCATCACCGACGAAGGACTTGTAATCGAGGTGTTTGCATTGGACGGTATGCCGCTCTTTGAAGCAAACACAGACGCCCCCACGAACCTGATGACGCAACTGATGGATATTGTCGCGGGTGTTTCGGTGATGGTGACCAATGAGGTCGCAATCGGCGGGCATGTTCGGTCTCAGCCGGTCGTGCTGGCGCAAAATCCGGTCTGGGACAACTCAGCCCAGCGTGCAACACGGGCACGGTTGATGCTCGAAGAGAGGGGGGTCAGCCCGCAGCGAATGCATCGTGTGACAGGGCACGCGGACCGCGAACCCGTTCATGTGAACCCCATGGCCACGCGCAACGACAGGGTGGAGATCGTGCTTTTGCGGAAATGATGGCAGAAATGCGGCGGATTTTATCTGTTAGCGCGCTGTTAAGCCCGTCGGTCTATCTGATGGTTGCACATTGGATCAACACATCAGAAAGGCGTGCCCATGTCGATTTCATCCTCGCTAAACGCGGGTGTTGCAGGATTGCAGACCAACTCCCAACGACTGGCATCAATATCGGACAATATCGCGAACTCTTCGACCTATGGTTACAAGCGCGTCGAAACCGATTTTGAGTCCATGGTTCTTTCGGAGGGCGGCGGGTCTTATGTTGCAGGCGGCGTGCGCGCCAATACCCAGCGTCTGGTCGATGAACGTGGTACGCTGATTTCCACCTCCAACGCGACTGATCTGGCCGTTCGTGGCGGTTCCGGGTTGCTGCCTGTCGCGCAGTACGCTCAAGTGCAGTCTTCCGGTGCTGATGCACAGATGTTCCTGACTCCCACCGGTTCTTTCAGAACCGACGCCGAAGGGTATCTGACGTCCCAGTCAGGGCTTGTCCTTATGGGTTGGCCAGCGGCGTCGGACGGTACCATTCCGAACTTCCCCCGTGACACGTCCGTGGGGCTGGAGCCTATTCAAATCGACACCGGACAGCTCGCGGGTAACCCAACCACGTCAATGTCCCTGGGTGTCAACCTGCCTTCAACAGAGACGCAGGATGATTCTGCCGGTCTGGTTGAGCAGCTGTCAGTGGAGTATTTTGACAATCTTGGCAATTCCCAGAACGTCCGGGTTACCTTTACGCCGGATGTGCCAGCGCTCGGTAGCCCCGCCACGAACACCTGGACAATGGAGATGTTCGATTCCGTCAACCCGCTTGTATCGCTCGGATCATATACCCTTGAATTCAACGACGCGCGGGTGGGCGGCGGGACCCTGTTGAATGTGACGCCAATCGGCGCGAGCCCGCCCTACGACCCGGTCACGGGCCTCCTGACGATCACGGTGGATTCGGGTCCGATTGAGGTCGATATAGGAGCGATCGGTGACACCGAAGGGCTTTCTCAGCTTTCCTACAGTTTTGCCCCAATCTCGGTGCAGAAGGACGGTTCCGCGATTGGCAACTTTGTGGGGCTCGACGTTGACCCCAATGGCTTCGTCCGCGCCACCTTCGACACGGGGCAGGTCAGGACAATTTATCAGGTCCCGCTCGCAAATGTGGCGAACCTGAATGGTTTGCAGGCCTTTGACAGTGAGACTTACATGCCCTCCCGGGAAAGCGGCGCGTTCTTTCTGTGGGACGCGGGTGATGGCCCGACGGGAGGCATCGCCTCTTTCGCGCGCGAGGAATCCACCACCGATGTGGCCCGTGAACTGACAGATATGATCAAAACGCAGCGGGCGTATTCCTCCAACGCGAAAGTGATCCAGACCGTTGATGAGATGCTGCAGGAAACCACCAACATCAAACGGTAATCCACTCTCACCGTTTCATGGCCGTTAAACCGAAGAGGTCGAAATGACAATTTCAAGTGCACTTTCGAACGCAATGACCGGACTGCGCGCAGCGGGTCGTACTTCAGAAGTCATTTCGGCCAACATCGCCAACGCCATGACACCGGGATATGGCGTCCGCGACCTGAACGTGTCTTCTGCGCTATTGGGCGGTGTCGCGGTTGATGGCATTTCACGGCGGGTTGATGCTGGTCTGGTTGCCGATATGCGCCTCGCCGGGGCAGCGTTCTCGAATGCAACCGACCGCACCCGGTTCCTGACTGATCTGGAAAACACGTTAGGCACGCCGGACCAACCGGATTCGCTCTTGGGCCGGATGTCGGATTTCGAAAACAGCCTGATCGCCGCAACCAGCCGCCCGGACGCACCTGAGCGTCTGCAGATCGTGGCAGATGCCGCAAGGGATATGGTGACGCTCATCTCGCAGGCATCTGACGATATTCAACGCGCGCGAAGTGATGCGGATCAGCAGATAAAGAGCCAGGTCAACCGGTTAACCGCATCGCTGGAAAACGTCCGGGAATTGAACATCCAGATTACCCGCACGATGACAAGTGGCGGTGACCCTTCTGCTCTGCTTGACAACCGCCAGGCGCTCGTCGACGAGATCAGCGAGATTGTGCCGCTCCGTCAGGTGCCGCGGGAAAACGGGCATGTTGCGCTCTATTCAACAGGCGGCGCGATCCTACTCGATGGCACCGTCGCGGAAATCGAATTCGGCGCGGTCAACCAGGTGACTCCCTACATGTCGATCGGGGGAGGACAGCTGTCAGGCCTGACCATCAACGGATATCCGGTCCGTACCGACAGTGATCGCGGCGCGTTGAGCGGAGGTTCGCTTGGCGCTCAATTTGAGATCCGGGACGAGCTTGCGACCCAGGCACAGTCACAGCTTGATGCTTTTGCAAGGGATCTTATTGAGCGATTTCAGGATCCGGCAGTAGATCCGACGCTGCTTCCCGGAGATGCTGGGCTGTTCACGGATGAGGGATTGGCGTTTGACCCGTTGAACGAAGTCGGTATTTCGTCACGGCTCGAGTTGAATGCAGCAGTTGATGAACGTCAGGGCGGAGAACCGTGGCGGATCCGTGATGGCATCAACGCGGTGGCTCCGGGTGACGTGGGCGATGCACGCCTTATTCAAAACCTGTCGAATGCCTTGACCACGACACGCACCCCACTTTCCGGGGATTTTGGTGTTGGTGCGTTTTCGGCTGCCAATCTCATCTCCACGATGACGTCTCAGATCGGTGCAGATCGTTATCAAGCAGACAAGGCCCTGACTTTTGCATCGTCACAATATGACGAGTTGCGGCAGCAGATCCTCGCAGACGGGGTGGATACGGATGAAGAATTGCAGCGGCTGTTGATTGTGGAACAGGCCTATGCCGCGAACGTGAAAATGATCGAGGCCGCTGACGAAATGATGAAAACCATTTTGAGGATCTAGATCATGAGCTCGGTATCTTTGGGTGACCTTTCACATTCGTTCATGCTGCAAAGGCGCAGCGTGAATCTGCGTCAGGATCTGTCGCGATTGACCGATGAACTCTCCAGCGGCCGCGTCGCCGATGTGCGGGACGTGCTTTCCGGCAACCACAACTATCTGTCCGGCCTGGAGCGATCCATCGCGGTGCTTGAAGGGTATTCCGTTGCCACGACCGAAGCCACTTTATTTACAGGTGCGATGCAAACGACACTCGATCGTGTTCAGGGCTCTAGCGGCCAGTTGGGAATCGATTTGTTGATGGCAAGTGGTGGCCCCGTCGGTGTGACCGCCGGGAGCCCGTCGTTCAACGCGGAAAAACAACTCGAGAGCTTCATGAGGTCACTCAACGGCGCGGTCGCCGGTCGTAGCATGTTTGCCGGAACGGCAACCGACGGCCCTGCGCTCGAAGGCGCCGAACGACTTTTGACCGAACTGATGACAGCGATCACCGGGCAAACGACGCCCGAAGATATCATTGCTGCGGCGGATACCTGGTTTGATGATCCGGCGGGATTTGACGCGTTGATTTACACAGGATCGACTACGGCGCTCGCACCTTTCGTGCTGTCTGAGACAGAAGACGTAGCGCTCGACGTCCGCGCAAATGATCCAGCGTTGAAGGAGGTGCTCAAGAACACCGCAGTTGCAGCCCTGACCAGTGACCCCGCCTTGGGATTGACCGTTGAACAGCAATCTGAACTCTTTGGCATTACCGGTCTGAGACTTCAGGCCAACCAGGACCAGGTGACGGATTTGCGGGCGCGTGTCGGGCTCACCGAAGCGCGTATCGATCAGATTGCGGTCCGGAATCAGGCCGAAGAAACCAGCGCGGAATTTGCCCGGAATTCCCTGCTGGAAGCCGATCCGTTTGAGACGGCAACCCGGTTGGAGACCGTGCAGTTCCAACTTCAGAGCCTCTATTCGGTGACCGTCCGTAACTCTCAACTATCCTTGGTGAATTTCCTATGAGGTCTGTTCTGACAGCCGTTCTCTTCGTTATCATGAGCGTAACAGCCGTCATGTCCGGCCCGGTTCGCATCAAGGACCTCGTGGAATTTGACGGCGTTCGAGGGAATGACCTTGTCGGTTACGGCCTAGTGGTAGGATTAAATGGGACGGGCGATGGCTTGCGCAACGCACCCTTCACCGAAGAGATCATGTCCAACATCCTTGAGCGTCTGGGTGTCAACGTGACAGGAGAGCAGTTCAGGCCAAAGAACGTGGCGGCGGTATTGGTGACAGCCGCTTTGCCGCCTTTTGCGAGGGGCGGCAGCCAGATTGATGTGACGGTGTCGGCGATCGGGGACGCAAACAGTTTGCTGGGTGGTACCCTTGTGATGACCCCGCTCAACGCGGCTGACGGTCAGATCTATGCAGTTGCTCAGGGCACGATCATCGCAGGGGGTGCGGTCGCTGAAGGTGACGGGGCGAATGTGACTCAGGGAGTGCCCACTTCCGGTGTCATTCCTTCTGGCGCCCGTGTCGAGAGAGAGATAGAGTTCGACCTGTCCAGCCTGAATGACGTCAGGCTGGCGCTCAGAAATGCTGACTTCACGACTGCTGCCCGCATCGAATCCGCAATCAACAATGACTTTGGCCGACCGGTGGCGCGCATGCTGGATTCCGGCACCGTGCAATTGGACATCGCTGGAACGCGGATGATCTCGGTTGCTCACGCTTTGGGACGGGTCGAGAATATTGCGGTTGAACCGGAACGGAAAGCGCGCGTTGTCGTTGACCAACGCTCCGGAACGATCGTGATGGGCGAAGATGTCCGCATTTCGCGTGTCGCGGTCTCGCAGGGCAACCTTACGCTTAGAATACAGGAAGCGCCAATCGCTGTGCAACCCAACCCTTTTTCAGAGGGTGAGACCGTGATCGTGCCACGAACGCGGGCGGAGCTGGAGGAAGAGCCCGGTATCGGCTTGGCAGAGATACCCGAAGGAACATCCCTCTCGGAGGTGATTGCCGGGCTGAATGCGCTGGGTGTCTCCCCAAGGGATATGATCGACATCTTGAAAAGCATAAAGGCGGCGGGCGCGCTCCATGCAGAGTTCATCGTCAGGTGATTGCGATTTGCTGAGTTTTCCAGGTGGCTTCCGTCCAGGCAACTGGCGGTATCCGTCGTTTGACAATAAGCCTGCACGGCACCCTTTCAATCTGAACCCGCCAGAGTTTTTCACTCTAGACCTAGAGTGAAGCGGGCAGAAGCCCAGAAGACGGGTGAGAGATTACTCGGCGGGATCGAGGTCAGTCGATTGGCGATAGGTGCCCGCTTTCAGACGCAGGCTGTCTTCTGTGATCGAGGCGACGGCCGCAACACAGACAAGGATGCCGGAAATGGGGACGATTGCGACAGCGTATTTCTTGGGCATGTAGTTGGGCTTGAAGACGATGCCGCCGTCTTCCAAGGCGAAATACCACATCTCCCAGTACTTGCCGCCCATGGTTTGCACCGCTTCGATCCCCCAGATGATCATCACGAGACCAAGGCAGAAAATGACTGCGGTCCAGAATTGCTGAATGAGGAACGCAGCTTTCTGGGGCAGCCAGTTATAGATCAGATCGAGCGCGATGTGATCCTTGTCCCGAACGGTCAGGGCGAGGGCGAAAAAGACCAGCCAGATGTTGCTGAGAACGGTCAAAAGGTCGCCCCAGATGGGCGGATCCTTGAAGACATAACGCATGACGACAGAGTAGACCGTAAAGGCCACCATCGCCAGAAGCAGAACCGCGCAGAAGGCAGTGAGCGTCTTTTTGACGGCGCGGTCGATAAACCTGATGGCAGAGATCATCTCTTTCCTTTCCGTCAATTCGCAAAGCCCAGGGCCCGCGGCAGGAACATGGTGATGTCGGGTGCTACAATGAGCACAAACAACAGCGCGAAGAGTGCTATTAGGTATGGCAGCATGGCAAGCGCGACCTTCTCCAGCCGAACCTCGGCGATAGCCCCCGCCGTGAAGAAGGCGACACCGACTGGCGGTGTGACCGACCCGATCAGAAAGCCCACCACGACAACGAGAGCCGCCTGCACATCCGGGTAGCCTGCCTTGACCATCACATCGACCAACACGGGGCCCGCAACAATGATGTTCGCGGCTGAATCCATCACCATGCCCAACAGGCAGATAAACAACACCAGCACCAGGGCAAAAATCAGCGGGTTGTACGTGTAGCTCAGCAGCCATTCTTCCAATTGCCCGATCGCACCAAGTGAGGTCAGCAGCCAGCTGAACGGGCCGGAGGCGGCAATGATGATGAACACCATCGCAGAATTCCGGAAGGCGCGTACAAAAGCGCTCTTGCAATTGGTCCAGGTGATCGTGCGGTAGACAAAAAGCCCGACAAACAGGGCGATGGTTGCGGTCAGGGCGCCGGCCTCCACCACGCCTGCAATGCCGAAGACAACCGACCCGACGAGGACAAGCGGAATGAGCAGGGCAAAAGACGACTTGTAGCCAGCAACGGCGATCCCCTTCAGGCTGAAAGGTTCTTCGCTGCGCTCAAAGCCCTTTTGCTTGGCGATGATGTGGTTGATGACCATCAGCAGGCCGCCGATCATCAGACCCGGGACGATGCCGCCTGCAAAAAGCGCCCCGATAGAGATACCCCCCGCGTTCGCCAGCACGATCATCATGATCGACGGCGGGATGATCCCGCCGATGGTTGAGCTGACAGCAGTGATCGCGGCGGCGAACTCGGGCGGGTAACCTGCCTTTTTCATGCCCGGCACCAGCAAGGAGCCGACCGTCGCGGTATCGGCCACAACCGATCCATTCATACCGGCAAAGAACATGCTCACCAGCACGTTCGCCTGTGCCATGCTGCCGCGCATGCGTCCGATGATGCGTTGACTGAGGTCCACCAGCCGGTCGGTGATCGTGGCCGATGTCATCAGCTCACCGGTCAGCATGAAGAAGGGGATCGCTGTCAGCGGGACGGAATCAATGGCCTGAAACATCTGGCTCGGGATCAGGATCATCGGGGCTGCGTCGGTGATCAGGATGTAGACCACCGGGATCAGGATCATCACGAACCCCACCGGTGCGCCCAGCATAATCATCACGACCAAGATGGTCAGAAGTGCGACGCTTTCCATTCAATCTGCCCCGTTGCGGCTTGTTGGTTTATGCAAAGGCGCGGAACTTCGTCCCGCGCCCTTGGCTGCTTCGATCATGATGGGCGCGGTCTAGAGCGCGCCCGCTTCTTCCAGTTGGGCGATGAAGCCATCCATGCCCTGTTCCTCCAGAACGCGGCGTGCCACCGCGGGATCGTAGGTGCCCTTGGCATTGAGCCAGGCGTCAATCGCCCCCGCACGCCAGAGTGTCAGCTCCTCCTCTGTAGGCTCATACCAGTCCTTCGCGGTTTCCTTGATTGCGGCTTCGCCGGCTTCGACCCAGGCGCGGTCGAGTTCCTGCACCTTCTGGCCAAAGGCCTTCGCTGCTGTGCGCAACCATTCCTTTTCCTGATCGGTCAGCGCATCATACTGCCGCTTGTCGATGGACAACTGGTTGCCGGACCATGATCCGCCGATCTCGGTGAAATAAGGAGCGACTTCGTGCAGCTTGGCGACGTGCTGCCAGGGCGTGGCGACGTATTGGCCCGAAACAACGCCAGTTTGTAGGCCCTGATAGAGCTGAGCCCAATCGTAAGGCACCGGAACAGCGCCCCAGTTCTTGACGAGGGTGTATTCGATCGGGCTCTTGGTCACGCGCCATTTGAGCCCTTCCATGTCAGCAGGGACGCGTACCGGCCCATGGGCATTGCCCAACTGGCGGAAGCCGCCCGAAGAATAGACCGTCAGGCAAACATGACCCGCTTCTTCTGCCGCGATCTGGCATTGCTGTTCGGCCAGCCATTCAGAGGAAATGCGGTCTGCGTCCTCGATGCTCTTGAAGATATAGGGCAGATCGAAGATGGCGAGCGCTGTCCCGAAGTTGCCAAAATTTGCGGTGGAGCTTGTCCAGAGCGCCAGAAGGCCCTGATTTGCCTGTTCGCCGCAGGTCTGTTCGCTGCAAAGAGAGCGGCGGTAATGCGGCTCGATCTTCAACTGCCCGCCCGACACCTCTTCAAGTGTCGGGATCAGAGCCTGATCGATGGCGTCCCCGATGGGCATGCCGATGAAGCCCACCGTGCCGAGCTTGAGTACTTTTTCCGCCGCCGCTGTTTGGGCGAAGAGGGCCGTGGCCGACGCAAGGCACGCGGCCTTGAGAATGGACGACAATTTCATGGACAGGGTCTCCCGTTGATCTGTTATTCTTGGCACCATCATTGACGGGCGCCCTGATCCGAGAAAGTGACAGATGGATCGAAAGAAGGTGACAGTTCCGATTACTTCTGACAGGGTAGCGCGCGGGCCTGTTGTTCCAAAGGTCCGGGCACAGGGTTAGGGGGCCGGGTGTGAGTTCGACAGCGCTGCGTTTCTTGAGGCTGCCGGAAAATTCGCGCCTCAGTCTGCGCGACCAGATATGCGAAGTTGTCAGTGCGGCGATCATGTCGGACGCACTTGCCTATGACCGGCCCCTGCCGTCCTGCCGGGAGCTGGCAGAACAGCTTTCGGTATCACGGAACACGGTGTTTGCAGCCTATAACCGTCTGGTGGATATCGAATTTCTGGTGTCACGCGACCGCTCGGGCTATTTTGTCCACCCGAAGATGGATGCCATGCAAAAGGCGCGCGGCAAAGCTCGAGCGGCGGAGCGCGAGACGCAGGCCTGTCCGGTCGACTTCAAGCCCAATACCCTTGAGCCGATCATTATGCCGGTGGACTACCGCAGCTATCCCTACCCGTTTATCTACAACCAGACCGATCCCGATCTCTTCCCGGTCGATGGGTGGCGGGAATGCTCACGGCAGGTTCTGGGGCGGGCGCGTATGCCGGTCTGGGCCAGCGATGCTGTGGAAAGTGACAGCCCGCAACTGGTGCAGCAGTTGCGTCAGCGCCTTTTGACCACACGCGGCATTCACGCCGAGGAGGATGAAATCCTCATAACGCTGGGGGCACAGAATGCCCTCTTCCTGCTGGGGTCGATCTTTGCGCGTCAAGGCCACCCGGTGGCGATGGAAAACCCCGGGTACTTCGGCGCCCGCAACGCTTTTGTGCAGACGGGCAACACGCTCATTGGCGTACCAGTTGACGGGGAGGGGCTGATCCCGTCTGCGATTCCGGCAGGCTGCCAGCTTGTCTTCACCACGCCCAGCCACCAGTTCCCGACCATGGTCACGATGAGCCAGGCCCGCCGGGAAGAACTGATCGCCACGGCGGTCGACAAGGACCTCATCATTATCGAGGACGACTACGACGTGGCGATGAACTATATTGCGAATACGCCGCTTTCCCTGCGCTCAATGGATGAAACAGGTCGGGTTATCTACGTTGGCAGCCTGTCAAAGATTGTCTCCAAGGGCCTGCGCGTGGGCTTCATCGTCGCGCATCGCGACATCATCCGGCAGGCCCGGATTGCCCGTGGCGTCATGATGCGTCATCCGCCGACAATCGTGCAGGAGATCCTCGCGCTGTTCTTTCGCCTTGGCCATTATGAGGCCCATGTCCAGAAGATCGGGCAACGTTTCAATGAACGCTGGCATGCGATGAACGATGCCATCGACACGCATCTTGGCATGCTGCACCGATCCCGGACAGAAGGCAGCACATCGTTCTGGCTGACGGGGCCCGAGGGCTTCGACAGCAATGTCCTGGCCGCGCGCCTGAGCGAGAAAGGCGTGCTGATTGACAAGGGGCAACGGTATTTCCTCAGCAACAGTGACCGGCGCAGTTTTCGTCTTGGCTTCGCTTATTTGCCCGTCTCCAAGTTCAAGCCGGGCATAAAGCTGATCGCCGAAGAGGTCGGTGACCTCCTTTAGGGCGCATCAGACGTCGCAAGGTCATCTGTCCCTTTGAAATGGTCCGCCTGTCCCTCGCGGTCTCCCGGAAACTCCAGTTACTTGAGTGCGACCTGCCCTTTGGCGAGGGGCGTGGCAATGAACTCAGCAAGATCAGGGAACCCGAGTTTTGAGAGATCAAGTTACCTCCAATCCGAACGTGGCTCCGTTTCACTTCCATGTGCCAGACGATGTTCTGGACACAATACTGGCCCGTGTTGCCGCCTATCCATGGCACGAAATGCCTGATGATGGGGGCTGGGATTACGGCACCAACATGGACTACCTCCACGAGCTTTGCGCCTATTGGGTCGACGGGTTCGACTGGCGCGCTCAGGAAGCGCGCATCAACGGGTTCTCCAACTTTCATGCAGATGTCGACGGCATCGACATGCATTTTATCTTTGAGCCCGGAAGCGGTCCCAATCCGATGCCCTTGATGATTAGCCACGGTTGGCCGGGCTCGGTTGCGGAATTCTTCGAGATTATCGAACCGCTCGCGCATCCCGAACGCTTTGGTGGCGACGTTGCAGATGCCTTTACGGTCGTCGCGCCCTCTCTGCCCGGCTTTGCTTTTTCCGGTCGGCCAACCCGGCCTTACGGGCCGCGCAAGATGGCTGGTGTGCTGAATTCCCTGATGACCGATACGCTGGGTTTTGACAGCTATCTGGCGCAGGGTGGCGACTGGGGTGGCGCGGTCTGCTCATGGCTTGGATATGACCACGCCCCGGCCTGTTCGGCGATCCACATCAATGTGCTGACCATGCGCCACCCGGAAGGGCCTCAGACCCCGGAAGAGACAGCCTGGGCCGCGCAGTTCGACCGGGACCAGATCATGCAGAACGGCTACCGGACGCAACAGGCCACGCGCCCGCAGACGCTGAGCTATGCGATGATGGACAGCCCCGTGGGGATTGCCGCATGGCTGGTGGAGAAATTCCACGACTGGTCCGACGTCCCGGTGGGCGGCATCGAGGAAGCCCATTCCAAGGACGACCTGCTCACGAACATCATGATCTACATCACCACGCGCTGTTTCAACACGGCCTCGTGGATCTACTACGGACGGCGCGAGGAAGGGGGCCGCGTGCTTTCGCCCGAAGGCAAGCGCGTGGAAGTGCCCACGGGATGCGCCGTGTTCCCAAAGGAAATGCTGCGCTGGCCGCCCCGCAGCTATGCCGACCGCATCTACAATATCCAGCACTGGACCGAAATGCCGCGCGGCGGTCACTTCGCCGCGATGGAAGAACCCGAGATGCTCTTGAACGACATTCGCCAATTTGCCCGCAGCCTGCGCCCCTAATCCGACGGAGACAGACATGACCCTATCGCACGCCGACTATCAGGCTATTGCTTCCAAACTGAAACCCTCTGGCCAGGCCTATATCGATGGTGCCTACTGCGACGCAGCGGATGGCGCAAAGTTCGAGACAACCAACCCGGCAACGGGCGAAGTCTTGGCCGAGGTGGCCCATTGCAAGGCCGCCGATGTCGACCGTGCCGTGGCGGCTGCTCGCCGGGTCTTCAACGACGGTACTTGGTCGCGCGCGGAACCCGAAGACCGTAAGGAAGTCCTGCTGAAAGTGGCGCAGCTGGTGCGCGAGCACACGCATGAACTTGCGGTCTTGGAAAGCCTCGACACCGGCAAGACGATCAACGACTGCATGGCCGAGATCGGTGGCGATGTGGTGAATTTCTTCCAGTGGTATGCGGAGCTTGCCGACAAATACTTTGGCAAAATCGCCACCACCGGACCCGGCGCGTTGGCGCTGATTACCCGCGAACCCGTGGGCGTTGCCGGTGCCGTCCTGCCCTGGAACTTCCCGCTGGTCATGGCCACGTGGAAAATCGCGCCCGCGCTGGCTGTGGGGTGTTCGGCGGTCATCAAACCGGCGGAACAGACGCCGCTCAGCACGATACGACTGGCGCAACTGATGGAGGAAGCGGGCGTGCCCGCCGGGGTCATCAACGTCGTGCCCGGTTTTGGCGAAACCGCCGGGGCGGCCATCGGCCTGCACAAGGATATTGATACGGTATCCTTCACCGGCTCGACCGAGGTCGGGCGCCTGTTCATGCGCTATGCGGGTGACAGCAACCTCAAGGGCGTCGGGCTGGAAATGGGTGGCAAGAGCCCGTTTATCGTGCTGGAAGACGCAAGGATCGACGACGAGATGATCGATCACGCAGCCATGTCAGCCTTCTGGAACGGGGGACAGAACTGCTCTGCCAACATGCGCCAGTTGATCGCGGCCCCGCTGGTGGAGGAATTCACCAGCCGGATCGTGGAGCGGGTCAAGGCCCTCAAACTGGGGGACCCCCTCGACCCGGCCACGGACATCGGCTCAATGATCACCAAGGCCCACAAGGAAATGGTCATGCGCTACATTCAGAGCGGCAGCGACGAAGGCGCAAAGATGGTGATGGGCGGCGACAGCGATTTGCCCGGTCATTTCATCGAACCCACGATTTTTCAGAACGTGACGCCTGAGATGAAGATCGCGCGCGAGGAAATCTTTGGCCCGGTTCTGGGCATCATGCCGGTCAGCTCCGCGCAGGAGGCGCTCGCCATCGCCTGCGATACCGACTACGGCCTGCATGCGACCGTATTCACGCAGGACATTGACCAGGCCATCCACATGGCGCGGTCGCTTCCTTGCGGGACGGTTTCGGTCAACGGATACTCCGAAGGGGATATCAAGACCCCGTTCGGCGGCTACAAGCAATCGGGATCAATGGCGCGGGATAACGGGACTGAGGCGCTGGAACAGTACCTGCAAACCAAGACCATCTGGGTCCACACGAAGGCCGGCTGAGGATGCGCGCTTGGCCGTGGCCTCATCGCCTCAATCGTTGTCTGACACGCCTGCGCCTGCCCCGAGGCGTCGGGAGGCCTCCGTCGCGGGGGCATAGGTGCGACCGGCAAAGGCGTTTAGCCGGGCATTCACCTCTGTCGGGACCTTGCCGCGGGTGCCCGGCCTGCGGGGTTCGTCCTGACGTTGCGGTGCGGACGCGCAGGTCACTTTTGCCACACTCGGCGCATTGATCTGCCCTGCCGGATCATCCACCCAGAGGCCGTCCCCGTCGGTCTCGATCCGAAGATCGCCCCAGCGGACAGTGACCGTCTGCCCAAGGTGCAATGCAGCCCAGGCGGCGAAAGGCACCACAAGCAGCGGGCAAGAGAGGTTCGACATCTCGATCGACTGGCCGCCTGAAAGCTGCTCTGCGCAATCGTTCAGCGCTGCCCCTGCGGCCAACGGGCACATCTCATCCCCCGGCGCGGTCCATGTGCTTTCCAGAGTGGTGGGGGCCACCTGCGCATGCGCCCGGCGGTCATTTCGGGTCAGCACATCGGCCAGCAAGGCGGGCCCCGCCAGATCATGTGCGGCCAGCCAGCGCGTGGCTTTTGCCGCTTCCTCGGCCATGCCCCACGACAGGCCAGCCCCACGCGCCGCGCGTTTGGCCAGTGCTTCGATCTCATTGAGTGAATAGTTCATCCCGGCGCATGTGGTTTGGGAGTGTAGCACCAGTCATCCCGGCGTTGGGACGGTAGTTCTTCCGGGTACGGAGCATTCCCGAACATGCAGATCCGCACCCAGCGGTCGGATCGCGGATCGAAATGCGTGGCACCGAAAAACGACAGCTTGCAGCGCAGCATGTCGACGGGCAGCAGGTCGGATCCGATTGTATTGTCGCGAATTTCCGCATAGGGCGCGCGGCTCACGATTTGCGCGCGACGCACCGCATGGCGATGCTCCGGATGGGCCAGAAGGAAGGCCGCCAAGGGCGCGCCATCGTGCTCGTCCTTCAACGCGGCGTAAAGGGCCGCGGCATCGCGGCCCGGTGCCAGCGGTTGTTCGTAGGGTGCAATCGGTTCCTCAAAGCGTTCGCCCAGGCGCGGCTCCAGCTTTTCTTCCGAAATATACCAGGCATGGGCACAGCACTCCTTATCGCGCCAGTCGATGTTCAAAGCCCAGCCATAGGCGCTTTCCAGTACCGACCGCAGCGCGGCTACCGTCATCGTCCCGTCAATGCGGAAGGCCTGCGCGTTCCTGTCTGACATCTGATCGGCGAGATGATCCACCAAGGGCCCGTAAGGTTCGAGCATGAGCGAGGCGAGGCATTCCTGCGCGTCTTCACCCAGGTTCTGTTCCGCCCATGTGAAAAGGCGGTTCCACGGTTGCCCGGTGTCCAGATTGGCCTTCGTCACATGCGCGGCCAACGCGCCGAGATCCGCGCGCAATCGCGCCAGTTTCTCGATCTGGATGGGATGTTCGGAATGCCAAAGCTCTGCCGAAACAATCGAACGATCCAGCAGGTCACGGAAGAAAGCAACTTCCGCCGGTGCCGCGACGCGCCGGTTCCGCACGATGGCGATGGCCTCTTCCCGCGCCGCGATCCAGTTGTTGAAGAGCATGGGATGGTTGATGAGAAACGGCGCCATGCCGAGCCCCGTCGAATTCCCGATCCCCATGCTGCGGGCAATCTTTGCATCCAACCGCACCGCTGCCGGGCCGCCTTTCCGGTCAGCCACATGCTGCACCAGATCACGGACATAAGTTCGGGTCAGATAGACCGATAACATCTCGATCTGGAAAGGCGCGCTGCACTCGGGGCGGTCCGCAATCGTTTCCCGGTCAGCAGCCCCCAGTTTGCCGGAACCATAGACGGCGGTTGTCCGCATCAGATAGCCGACCTTGGCGATTTCTGCCGGGTCCGGCTGACGGCCCGCTGCCAAAGCGTTCACCACATGGTCCCATAGCCGGACCGAGCGGTTGGCGCGCGAAACCGATAGCTCCGTCTCCGTCACACGACCGGATTCCTGAAGCGGGATGTTCTGGCGCAGTCGCTCGATATCAGCGGCCTCCGGGATACCGTCAAACAGGGTAAAGGTGCTGTCCCAGGCTTCGGCAATCACCCGGTCGGAGCGCTGGTCAGGCGGCAGATCATGGCCAAAGGCAATCAGGGAGTAGGTACGGTCCGGGGTATGCGCACAGTAGACCGCGTGACCGACCCCCTTGCCGTCAAACTCAAACACCGGTCGGGAGAAGGTCCAGTTTTCGCGGATCATCCGTCGGGTCAGGATGCGCATGAACGACAGGCGCGACTGATGAAACGATCCAAGCCGGGACAGGCGCATGACCTGTGCAGGATCACGCCTGGAAATGACCTGTGATGTCTCGCTGTGCGCTTTCATGCCCTTACCCCCTCAATGCGCTGGCGTGAAATTTTCGGCATAGAACCGATACCAGTTGTCCCCCATGATGCCCGCGACCTCCGCTTCACAGAACCCTGTCGCGCGCAATCCTGCCTCAATAGTGCCGAAGTCGCGATTGTCCTTGAACCAAGTGGGCATCGGCGGGAACCCGGGTGCCGCAGCGGAGCCCTCGCCATAGTCCATTTCCTTGCTCCATCGGCCCACGCGCATCCACTCAACGATGCTGTCGGGCTGATCCTGACAGAGATCGGTGCCGATCCCCAGATGCTCCGCGCCAAATTTCTCCGCCGTGCGTGCAATCATCTCGCAAAAGCTCTCCAATGTGCAGTCGGATTTGTCCTTGAGATGATGGGGGTAGACCGAAAAGCCCAACATGCCGCCATTCTCCGTCACTGCCCGGATCACATCATCCTTCTTGTTGCGCAGCGCAGGCGCCCAGTCATGGGGATTGGCATGGGTGATGGCGATGGGGCGTTCCGAAAGCTCCGCCGCTTCGATGGTTGAGCGGTCCGCAGAATGGCTCATATCCACCACGAGCCCAACGCGGTTCATCTCTTTGATGACTTGCTTTCCCATGCGGGTGATGCCGGTATCCTCCGCCTCGTAACAGCCCGTCGCCAGCAGGGACTGGTTGTTGTAGGTTAGCTGCATGAAGCGCGCGCCTAGCGTATGCACGATCTCGACCAGCCCGATGTCGTCTTCGATGGGGCTGGGGTTCTGGAACCCGAAAAAGATCGCCGTCTTGCCGCTTGCTTTGGCGTGATCCACGTCGCTGGCCCATTGGCCCTTCAGGATCAGGTCGGGGTATTGTTCGAACCAGCGGTTCCATTGCTCAAAGTTCAGAACCGTCTCGCGGAAATTCTCGTGATAGGCGATGGTGACGTGCACGGCGTCCACGTTCCCTTCGCGCATCTGGCGAAAGATCTTTTCCGACCAGTTGGCGTATTGGAGATTGTCGATCCGCATCATGATATCTCCCCGTGATCTATGGCCAAAGGCGCGCCGCAGAACGATAATGCCAAAAGATGATTCAGGCACTCAGAATTATCGGGGCTGTCTTCAGAGGGTCAGAAACACCGGGACGATGGGCATCAACCGCACCGATCGGACCCACAAGTCGCGAAGAGGCCGGGGCTGGACATGCGGGGCGGTCGTGGGTCAATTGTGAGGCGCCCAAACAAAACCACCGACCTTTCCGCGTCAGGCAGGACGCGCCCACTCAAGGAGCCCGAGAATTGATTTCCTATATCACCATCGGCGTTGACGACATCGAGCAGGCAGAGCGGTTCTACATGGCCTTTTTGCCGGACCTCGGGTATCGGCTGGAGTTCTACCACGGGGATCTGAGCTTTGTGCTCCCGGAGAAACCGCGCCAGCCGGAGTTTTACGTCAAACGCCCGTTTGATGGCCACCCCGCCTCTGCCGGAAACGGGACGATGGTCGCTTTTCAGGCACGCAACCAGCAGCAGGTGCGTGATCTGCATGCGGCCGCGCTCGCGGCGGGTGGTTCCGATGATGGCCCGCCGGGATTTCGGGCCAACTACGGGCCGAATTTCTATGTGGCCTATTTGCGCGATCCGCAAGGCAACAAACTCGCCCTCTATTCCAGCAACCCAAACGAACCGGTGAGGGAGGGGTAGCCGCCCGTCGGTTCAGCGCGTTCTGCGGAAGACCTTCGTTGATGGCGTAGTAGTCACCCTTCTCTGCGACGAAGATGTGTCTCGCCAGGGCAGTGCCGGTTGCGCCGTCAAAGGCACCCATCGCGATGGCGGTCCAGTCCTGGTGGAGTGGATCCGAGAAAAGGGTCGAGCCACAAATGGCGCAGAACCCCCGGCGCGCCTTTTCCGAGGACTGGTACCATTTGACATGCGCTTCTCCGCTGATCGTGATCGCTGCGCGCGGCAGATCGACCGAGGCCTCGTAGTGTCCGGAGTGTTTCCGGCATGCCGTACAATGGCAGGCGGTGGGCCGCGGCAGGTCGCCTTGAACCGTGATCCTTACCGCGCCGCACAAGCAGGATCCATTATGCATCCTGAACCTCCGTCCTGGCGGGTAACCGCGCGATCCGCCGGGCGCTCAGCCTTTGAATGACCGCTTTGGCTTCGGCAGGGGGTTTCCGTTCGATCCTCCGGTAGTCTGTTCCGTCTCGTTTCCGGGTCAGCAAGCCGCAGGCAATCATGGATCGTCGCAGCGTCGCCGGGTCGGAGAAGCGATGCTCCTCGCCGAGGATTTCGTTCACCGTCTGCTCTGTCATCGATCTGTTGGCGGGCATGGCCGACCAAAGGCCCCAAAGCGCCAGCGTCTGGACGGCACGTTTGGAGGGCCAGCGCAGCAGCCTGCCCGCAGGGTCGAACTGATGCAGGGCGCGTTCAACGGTTCTTGCATCCGCTGTCACCTCAACGGTCCGCGCGTCCAGACGCTTTGCCGCCGCCGATGCCGCGCGCATGTGCTGGATGTTCTGGAACCCGGCAGCGCGGGCGACCTTGTTCATCAGGGCAAGATGGGAAGGGCTGGTCTCGCCCAGTTGCTGAGACAATGCGCGGACAAAGGGGGTCACGTCGTCCAGACGCAGCGGTATCGGTGTTTTTGTCATCGGTCATCCATATCGGGCGCTGTGCGGCTCCGCCGGTCGCTGACTTGACGAAACGACGCCCACGTGAATGCGATGTCGATTTCGGGTTGTGGCAGGTTTAGCGCTCCCAAAGGGAGCAGCGACGCCTCGGTGTCTGCCGACCGTGGGCCAAGCGTACTGGTCTTGAAGGGCCCTTGCAAGGTCGTTCGGAACCCCAGCGGCCGGGCACAAGGGAAACCCATGCCTGCAGACCCATTTGATACCTTCAGCCTGCCTGAGGCTTGAATAGGCTGGTGCCAGATGGCATGCGCTTTGAGAGAACGCCCGACTTTCGGGTGCGGATGAGGACGGCCATGGATGACATTGATCTGGTCACGCAGATTGCAGCGGGTGACAAGCGCGCCATGCATGCCCTCTATTTGAAGTACAATGACGCCATCTTCGCCTTTGCCCTGTCGCGGGCGGGCAATGCCGACCTTGCCTCTGATTGTGTGCACGACACGATGCTGGATGTCTGGCGCTCCGCCACCAGGTTCGCGGGACGGTCGAGCGTCAAGACCTGGCTTTTCTCCATTGCCCGCAACAAGCTGGTTGATGCACTGCGCAAGCGCGGAAAGCACAGCTACGTCGACGAAGTGCCAGAGGTGGAGGATACCGCCCCCAACCCGGAAGCCGCCGCCATTGCCGCTGCGGAACGCGCGCGATTGCACCACTGTCTTGAGGGTCTGTCGGGGCCGCAGAGGTCTGCGGTTCGGCTCGCTTTTCTGGAGGATCTGAGTTATCCGGAAGTGGCCGAGATCGAGGACGTGCCCCTTGGCACAATCAAGACCCGCATCCATCACGCCAAACAGGCGCTGATGCGATGTCTGGAACGGGGTCTGCGGCGCTAGCGGCGCTATTCCGCAACAATTTCCACGAGCTCTCTTTCCGCTTCCAGAAGGTAGATTGCCTCTTGGCGCGCGGTGGCGTCATCGAAAGACAGACGCACAAGGCCAAGTGCGCTCGGGCCATCCGTGATCCGTCCGCCCAGTGAGGAGAGCAAATCGGCGATCTCTCCATAGCTTGCGGTTGGGACGAACTTCACCTGCACGCTGAAGTCGACCTGCCCTTCGCTCGCGGTGCGAAACCCATCCTGCCTTATGCCGATACGCGGGCCAAGGGTGGTCTGCCACACCGCGACTGATAGGATCGCGACAGCGGCATATTTCAGCGCCTCTTTCCAGAGGGGACGGTTGTCGTTTGCCGCTTTTGGCGCTGCGTCGATTTCCGCTGACAAACGGGTCCAGACCGCCTCTGCCTGCTCGTGTCTGGGGGCCTGCGCAAGCTCGGACCGCACCGCTTTCATCAGGGCAACTTCGGCTGCGAGCGCTGCATTTTGCGCCATCTCGCCTTCAAAGGCGGCCTTCCGGTCCGGGGTCAACCGATCCTGGAGATAGTCGAGTATGTCCTCATCGCGGTTCACGTATTTTCGCTCATCTCGTCATTGTGTTCAGTTCTTTGTCGCACGAATGGGCAGAATGGTTCAGAGTTATTGTCGCGATCCGTTATTTTCATCTTTAGATTGAAGAAAACCGCAGTTCAACGTTTTGGATTTGTGAGTCTGGATGCTGAGTTCAGGCGTGATAGAGAAAGAAAAACCGCATGTTTCAGTTTGCACAACTCCGTCTTGGCGCTTTGGTGTTCGGGGTCGGCCTGGCGTTGCTTGGCTGCGGCATTCAACAGGGGGCGGATCCCGCAGATGTGGTCGGCGCACGCAAGATCGTCGCGCTGGTGCCCGATCAGCAAAGCGCCCGCCTGGTGGAGGCAGAGGCCCTCTCAAAAGGGTATCGCCCGCTGGGTGAGACGCGGCTGAGCGGGCTGGGCCTGACGATGCTGACCTACCAGATGCCCGAGGGCGTGACCGGCCCGCAGGCCATTGCCGCGCTCGAAGGGGCGGCGCCCGGATCGACGGTTGGTGTCAATCACGCCTATCGTTTGCAGCAGCAGCCCTTGCCGGACCGGACACTGGATTACGCCGACACGATGATGCGATGGGCGAACGGAGGCTGTCGGGCACAGGTGTCGGTCGGGGTCATCGACACGACAATCGACACCGCCTCGCATGCTTTGCGTTCTGTGAATGTGACCAACCGCCAGTTCTTTGACGGCCCGTCGCCGAAGGCAGACCATGGCACCGATGTCGCCTCCATCCTGGCTGATCCGGACCGTCTGCGCGGGGTCCGGATTTACGGGGCGAGCGTGTTCGGACGGACCGGGAATGCCGATCTCGTCGCCGGGGCGGACGCGCTTGTTCGTGCGCTGGACTGGTTGGCGGAGGAAGACGTGCGCCTTGTCAATCTTGCGCTCGCTGGCCCCTACAACAAGCTGTTGAACCTTGCAGTTGAACGCGCGGCAGAGCGTGGCCTCATACTGATCGCTGCTGTCGGGAATGAGGGACCAAACGCCGAACCGCTTTACCCCGCCGGATTCGCGGACGTGATTGCGGTTACCGCCGTTGACGCGAACGGTCGGATTTACCGCAAGGCGGTTCGCGGGGGGCATGTGGACGTGGCGGCACCGGGCGTTGACGTGTTGGTGCGCAACGCTGATCGTCCTCGCTTTGTCACCGGCACGTCAATCGCCACACCGCTGGTCACGGCGCGGCTTGCGGCGGACGCCTATTTCAAGCAACCTCGAACCGTGGCCGAGACGCGCAACCGGCTGGCCGCAACCACAGCCGAACTCGGGCCTGCGGGGCGCGATGATGTCTTTGGCCACGGGCTGGCGCTGGCAGATGGTATTTGCAGTAACGGGTGACGTGACACAGCCAAAGACAAACCCCGCCAGCAAGTGCTGACGGGGCTGCGTACCGATAGAACCATTTAACAAACGCGTGCCGCCTTGAGAGACCTGCATCGTCGGTATGCTGTTACCAAAGGAAAATTTACTTCGGGCGATGCAGATCAGGGGCGGGCAACGTCACGCAATCATGAAATCATCGGCACCAAAGTCTGTGACCACTGCGTCCTCAAAGGTGATGACCTTGTTGTTGAGCGCAAGCTCCACGTCATCGCCAACCTGGGTCAGGTTCCCCAGCAGGTTTTCCGTGGTCACATCCGGGTCCGTGGTGAAGAAGGCCAACTGATCCACGCCGATCTCGAAGTCCAGGATGACGTCAACCCCTGCGTCTTCCTCGAAGAAGACAAAGGTGTCCGCGCCTGCACCGCCTGACATGATATCATTGCCCGCACCGCCGCGAATGATGTTGTCCTCATCGTTGCCGGTGATGATGTCGTTGCTGTCGGTCCCGATCACGTTCTCGAAGTTGACGGCGGAGGCGTCCTGACCGGCCCCATTGTCGATCTCAATCGCACCGCTGGCGAGGTTGACGCTGACCGGCCCCGATGCGCCGCCAAAGTCCAGCGTGTCAACACCGTCTCCGCCGTCGAGATCGAGCTTGATCTTGTTCAGTACGTCCTCGGTGATGACGGCTGTATCGTCGCCGCCGCCGAAGTTTGTCTCCTGCACCTCGGTGTTGCGAATGTCGAGCTGGAAGAGGCCCGCGTCGGATTGTCCGTTGACCTCGATCCGGGCGAACTGGATGCCCTTGTCGGTCACCGAGAACTCCGCCACATCGTCGTTTTGCAGATCGGTGTTGACCAGATCGGTGTCGAAATTCACCTGCTGGGTATCGTAGCCCTTGCCACCGTCCATCAGGTCAGAGCCGTCGCCGTTGTTCCAGACGAGCAGGTCATCACCGCGCCCGCCGAACATCTTGTCGCTACCCTTGTTGCCGGTCACAACGTCGTCGCCGGACCCACCGTAGAGCCAGTCGTCGCCGTCACCGCCTGCGACGTCGTCCTTGCCTGCGCCGCCGAAAATCAGGTCATTGCCAAGACCTCCTGAGATCTTGTCGTCACCAAAAAGGCCAAGAACAATGTCATTGCCGTCCCCGGCCTTGATATCATCATCGCAAAATGAACCTATGATAAAGTCGTTTTGGTTCGTGCCATGAACATTGCCGAAACCGAAAATCAAGTTGAATACGTTAAAGAGTGGCATGGTTTCTCCATCCTTGGATTAAATCAAAAAGGCCCCCGCCGACTCTTCACTGGTCAAATCCAATGCGGTCCAAGCCGTCGAGTTGCCTATTGGTCGTCTCAAGGCTGAGAGGGGTTCAAAAAATTTCTAAAAATTTTTAACCCTTTGAAAAAACGTATAATTTATGAGGTTTTGCTCACCGACACGTGCTGTCGAGGCTGATATCCTGCGCGGATGTGCTGCCTGACGCGCTTCTACGGGGCGCTGGATCGTTCAGGCAAAACGGAAAAAGAGTTTATCCGCGTGCCGAGATACTGGATTGATATCTGTCGAGTGCGCCGATTAAAGTCCGACCATTCGGAACACCCTCGCGCGCGGCAAATTCGTTCCATACCGCGCCAAAGGGCAGGTCCTTGAACTCCTCGGTGATCGCAAGGCGTTGAGAGTAATCAAGGCCGGCTTCCGCTGCCTTCAACTGGTCCAGCGGCAGCAACAGCGCGCGTAGCAGTGCCTTTTGCATGTTGCGCGTGCCGATGACCCAAGCGGCAGTTCGGCTGATCGTCGCATCAAAGAAATCCAACCCGATATGGGTGCGGCCCAAAAGGTCCGCGCTGACCAGTTCCTGCGCCATTTGCAGGATGTCGTCGTTCAATAGGATGACGTGATCGCTGTCCCATCGCATCGGGCGCGACACATGCAGCAGGATTTCATCCAGTGACAATGACACCGCACTGAGTTTGTCTGCGATGTTCTCGGTCGGGTGGAAGTGGCCCATGTCGAGGCAGAGCAGGATGCCTTTTCGGATGGCATAGCCCATGTAGAACTCGTGACTGCCGACGGTGCAGGCCTCGACCCCGATCCCGAAGAGCTTGCTTTCCACGGCATCGAGCATCTGCGCCCGGTCCTGCGGCGGTGCCAGCATTGCGTCAAGCGAGGTTTCAAGCCGGGCGCGCGCCGACATACGGTCGACGGGTATATCCTTGTAGCCATCAGGCACCCAGATGTTATTGACGCAAGGCGACCCCAAAGCCGCGCCCATCTTGGCCGCGATATCCCGGGATCGTTTCCCATGTTCGATCCAGAAGTCGCGGATCCCTTGGTCGGGATGGCTGAGGGTCAGGTTATCATCAGCCTTGGCGTGGGCAAAGAACGTCGGGTTGAAATCCAGCCCTATGTCCTGCTCACGGGCCCATTCAACCCATGGCGCGAAATGTTCAAATTCGATCTCGTCACGATCCGGGGCAGCGTCCGTGTCGAGGTACATCGCATGCAGATTCAAACGGTGTTTTCCGGGGATCATGGAATAGGCAAACTCCAGGTCCGTCCGGAGTTCATCCGGATTGCGCGCCCGGCCGGGATGGTTACCCGTTGCCTGAATCCCCCCACCTGACATACCGGATTTCTGCTCAAACCCGACAACATCGTCGCCTTGCCAGCAGTGCATGGAAATCGGGATCGTCTTCAACCGGGCCAGCGCCGCTTCCGTGTCGACTCCCCACTCCGCGAAGGCTGCTCTTGCTGTTTCGTAGCTCACCGTCACCCCCTACCGCGTGAACGCCTGAACGTTGCCCGCGTCCACGTTGATGATGTTGCCCGTCGACTTGGCCGATGTGTCCGCGGCGAAAAAATAGCAGGCCTTTGCAATGTCCTCCGGCAGGACCGACCGCTTGAGCAGAGAGCGCTGGCGGTACATTTCCTCAAGGCCCTCCTTGTCCGTCCCGTATGTGCTGGCACGCTGCTCCAGCCAATCCCCTTCCCAGATCCTTGATCCACGCAGGACCGCATCCGGATTGACGACATTGACGCGGATACCGGCCTCCGCCCCTTCGAGGGCGAGGCACCGGGCCAGATGGATTTCCGAGGCCTTGGCCGTGCAATAGGCCGCAGCATTGGGCGAGGCGGCCAGGCCGTTTTTGGACGCCACAAAGACCACTGCGCCCCCCATGCGCTGCACGCGCATGATCCTGAACGCCTCGCGGCTGACGAGGAAATAGCCGGTCGACAGAATCTCCATGTTCGTGTTCCAGAGCGCCAGCGACGTGTGCTCGATGGGAGAAGACGACGCGATCCCTGCGTTGGAGACCAGAATGTCGATACCTCCAAATTCGACCGATGTTTCCGCAAAGGCCGCGGCAACTGCGTCTTCAGAGGTCACATTCATTTTGACACAGCGGACAACGTCTTTGCCAAAGCGCTTCGCGAGGTTTTCCTGAACCGAGGTCAAACCGTCCTCGTTGATATCCGCAAGCATCACGCAGGCCCCTTCTTGCAGGTAGCGTTCAGCCGTTGCTGCGCCGATCCCGCCAGCGCCGCCGGTTACCACGGCGACCCGTCCGGCCAGCGACTTGGGTTTTGGCATGCGTTGCAACTTGGCCTCTTCAAGCAGCCAGTACTCAATATCAAAAGCTTCTTGTTCCGGCAGCCCCTGATATTCACTCACCGCTGAGGAACCGCGCATGACGTTGATCGCATTGACGTAGAACTCACCCGAGATGCGGGCGGTTGCCTTGTCCTTCGCGAAGGTCATCATGCCAACGCCGGGTACAAGGTAAACCACAGCGTTGGGGTCACGAAGGGCGGGGCTGTCATCACGTTTGCAACGATTGTAATAGGCAGCATAGTCCTGACGGTAGGCGTCGATCTGATCCGGCAGACTGGCAAGTACCTCGTCGATATTGCCCTTTGCAGGGTCAAACGGCACCACGAGCGGACGGATCTTGGTGCGCAGGAAATGGTCCGGGCAGGACGTCCCCAAAGCAGCCAGTGGCGGCATGTCACTCGCATTGACGAATTCCAGTACGGTGTCGCTGTCGTTGAAATGGCCAACCATGTGCTGGTTGCCTGAGACGAACCCCCGGATCGCGGGCATAAGCTTCGCCGCGACGGCGCGCCGTTCTTCCGGCGGCAGGCTGGCGTGGACCGGGCCACCGAAAGGCGCGATACCCTTGCTGCGATTGTCTAGCCATTCCGTTGCGATGTTGATGACGTCGATCGTCTGGTCGTAGCATTCCCTCGCCGTGTCGGCCCATGTGAACAATCCATGGCTTTCAAGCACCACGCCGTCTGCCTGCGGGTTTTCCAGGCAGAATTTCTCCAGCCACAGGCCCAATTCATAGCCGGGTCTTTTCCAGGGCAGCCAACCGATCCTGTCGCCAAAAATCTCCTGTGTCAGAGCTTTCGAATTCTTCGATGCCGCAATCGCGATAATCGCATCTGCATGCACATGATCGACGTGCTTGCGCGGGACATAGGCATGCAGCGGCGTGTCGATGGAAGCGGCGCGCGGGTTCAATCTGAAGGTGCAATGGGGCAGAAACGCTACCATCTCATCCTCGTATGCCACTCCGCGATACAGGGACTTTAGCGCGCGCAGCTTGTCCATGTAGAGGGTCGCGAACCCATCCATCTTCATTGACCCGATGTCACCGCCGGAGCCCTTGACCCAGAGCACTTCGACCTCTTCACCGGTCAGTGGGTCGATCTCCATCACCTTGGCCGAGGTATTGCCGCCGCCGTAGTTCGTGACACGTTTGTCAGCCCCAAGGATGTTTGAGCGGTAAAGCAGCAGTTCCGATTCGCTCATTCCTTTGACGTGATCCTGGTTCCAACGGCTTTCCAGAAGTCCGTTTTCCAATGATTTCAGCATGTTTTCTCCCGGTGGGTCCGTGGCACTCAGCATTCCTGATCGTGCCAAGGGTGAGCCGGGCCTCTCATTTTGTCAATCAAATTCAGTCAAAAGTAGTCGATATTCGTCAAAAAATGATTGGGAATGATTGTTTTTGATTGACAGATGTTGCGAATCTCGACAGCGTACAAGGCCAAGGGAGGCCGGAATGCACGAAAAAGAACGTCACACGATCATCCTTTCCGCGGTGGAGGAACGCCCTGTGGCGACTGTCGCGGATCTGTGCAACCTGACGGGCGCGTCAGAGGCCACGATCCGCCGCGACATCGCGACCCTGGATCAGGATGGACAGCTGCGCCGGGTCCGCGGCGGGGCGGAGGCGTTGAGCCCGCCGCAGGTCGTCGGTCTTGCCGGGCGCCCGTTTTCGGTAAACGAGACCATGCGCATCGAGGAAAAGCAGGCCATCGCCGCTGCTGCTGTCGAGCTTTGTGAAGATGGTGATGCGATCATCATCAACGGCGGGACCACGACCTTTCAGATGGTTCATCCTCTGGCCAGCCGTCGCCTGCAGGTCTTTACCAACTCGTTCCCGATTGCGGAGCATCTTCTCAAGCATTCCAAGAACACGATCATGCTGTCGGGGGGGACAATCTACCGGGAACAGAATATCATCCTGTCACCCTTCGACAATGACGTGACCCGCAACTTCTGTGCCCGGCGCATGTTCATGGGAGCGCAGGGTCTTGGCCCGCTTGGCCTGATGGAGGCTGACCCGCTGCTCATCCAGGCGGAACAGAAGCTTATCGGCCAGGCAGATGAACTTGTTGTCCTCGCCGACAGCACGAAGTTCGATCAGCGCTCAAGCCTTGTGCTCTGTTCGTTGAGCCGGATCACGACGGTCATCACCGATGATCAGATATCCGAGAAGGCCGCCGCCATGCTGGAGGCCGCGGAAGTGACCCTGATCGTTGCGCCATCGGGCGCCGCCCAAAGAAACGTGGCCTCGTGAGAGAGGCTTCTACCGCGAACGTATAATAGGGAGGATTCCAATGAAACGTCGCACTTTCGCCAAACTCGCTGCTGGCATAAGCCTTGCTGCAAGCCTGCTCGGGACGACCGCCATCGCTCAGGACGATATGCGCATCGCGCTTGTGGTAAAGGCCCTGGGCATCGGCTTCTTCGAAGCCGCAGCGCAAGGCGCAGAGGAGGCCGCCAAGGAACTGGGCGGTGTCGAGATCATCTACACAGGTCCAACCGATACGACGGCTGAAGGCCAGATCGAGGTTATCAATTCACTGATCGCGCAGGGGGTTGACGCTATTGCCGTATCGGCAAATGACACGGACGCGTTGGTGCCGACCCTCAAGAAGGCCATGCAACGCGGCATCACCGTCATCAGCTGGGATTCCGGTGTCGCGGAAGAAGGGCGCATGATGCATCTGAACCCGTCTTCAAACGCCCTGATCGGCAATATGATCATCAAGCTTGCCGCAGATCATCTGCCCGATGGCGGTGATGTCGCCGTTCTGTCGGCCACGACAACCTCGACCAACCAGAACATCTGGATCGAAGAGATGAACAAGGTCATGGACAACTATCCGGGCGTCAACGTGGTCGCGACGGTTTACGGCGACGACCTTGCCGATAAATCCTATCGTGAGGCCACCGGGTTGATGCAGTCCTACCCCGACCTTGATGCCATCATCGCGCCGACCTCCGTCGGGATCGTGGCTGCTGCGCAAGCGGTTGTTGATGCGGGTAAGGTCGGCGAGGTCAATGTGACCGGTCTCGGCCTGCCCTCCGAGATGGCAGGTGCAATCGAAAGCGGCGCATCGCAATCCTTCGCGATCTGGAACCCGATCGATCTGGGCTATTCGGCGGCGATGATCGCGCACGCGCTGGTCTCGGGCAATGCGACCGCTGAGCCGGGGGCCGAAATCTCCATCGGTCGCGTCGGCACGATCACACTGGATGACAAGAACGAGGCCGCAATGGCTGATCCCTTCATCTACGATGCGTCCAATATCGACCAGTTCAAGTCGATCTTCTGAGCGCATGCACGCCTGCGCGGCACCTTTTGCCGCGCAGGACGCCCGCGCCAATGCCGAGTTCACTGATGCTGAAACCAGCAGATCAAAAGACGGTCTTTGACGGCACGTCCGAGGACGGAGCAGTTCTGGCCCTTGACCGCATCACCAAGATGTTTCCGGGTGTCAAGGCGCTGTCTGAGGTGTCATTGCGACTCTACCCCGGGAAGGTTACGGCGCTCGTCGGTGAAAACGGTGCTGGCAAATCCACTGTCGTCAAGATCCTGACCGGCATTTACCAACCTGATGGCGGGTCGATCCTGGTCGACGGGCAGCGCACCGCCTTTCCCGCACCACAGGCCGCGTCCGATCATGGGGTCACGGCCATTCATCAGGAAACCGTTCTGTTTGACGAATTGTCGGTTGCGGAGAATATCTTTCTGGGCCACGCCCCACGCGGCGCGTTCGGATTGATTGATCTCAAGGCGATGACGGCCAAAGCGCGCGACATTCTGACCGGCATTGGCGCGAGTATCGACCCCGAGCACAAGCTCAAGGATCTCGGCATTGCGAGCAAGCACATTGTGGCCATCGCACGCGCCTTGTCGATTGATGCCCGGGTGGTCATCATGGACGAACCCACGGCCGCCCTGTCGCACAAGGAAATCGAAGAACTGTTCGAACTCGTCGAAAGCCTGAAGGCGCAGGGCAAGGCGATCCTGTTCATCAGCCACAAATTTGACGAGATTTTTCGCATCGCTGACAATTACACTGTCTTTCGCGACGGCGAACTGATCGGAGAGGGTGCCATCGCTGATGCCACCGAGCTGGAACTGGTCAAGATGATGGTCGGTCGCGATGTAAGCCAGATTTTCCCTGAAAGACAGGCCAACCCCGGCAACACTGTCCTCAAGGTGACGAACTACTGCCATCCAACGGAGTTCAACGACATTGGCTTTGCGCTCCGTCAGGGTGAAATCCTTGGGTTCTACGGACTGGTCGGGGCGGGCCGTTCGGAATTCATGCAGGCGCTTTTCGGGATTACCCGACCCTCTGCGGGGACCGTTGGAATCGACGGCACACCCGTGCAGATCACATCCCCCGCCGATGCGGTCGAAAGCGGTATCGTTTACGTCCCCGAGGATCGTGGCAAACAGGGCTCTATTCTTGATCTGCCCATTTTTCAGAACATCACGCTCCCCTCGCTGGGGCGGATTTCCAACCGGGGATTTCTGAAACTCGCTGAGGAATTCAAGCTCGCCCGCGACTACACCGAAAGGCTCGACCTGCGGGCGGCATCACTGGATACGCCTGTGGGGAACCTTTCGGGCGGCAATCAGCAAAAGGTGGTGATCGCGAAATGGCTGGCGACACAGCCCAAGGTCATCATCCTCGATGAACCGACCAAAGGGGTGGACATCGGGTCCAAAGCCGCTGTGCATGAATTCATGGCAGAACTCGCCGCGCAAGGGCTCGCGGTCATCATGGTCAGTTCGGAGATCCCGGAAGTGCTGGGCATGTCTGACCGCGTCATCGTCATGCGCGAAGGCCGCATAGTCGCGGAACTGGCGGATGATGAGATGAAACCCGAAACACTCGTGCGCCACGCCGCCGGTATCTGAGGAGAGAAACGCATGGTGAGACGTATTCTGAGATCACGTGAAGCGCTTCTTGTCGGCGCCATCCTTCTTTTGCTCGCCCTCATCGCGTCGCGTTTTCCGGCCTTTGTTTCGCCCGGCAACCTTGCCAATGTCTTCAACGACACGTCACCTCTGATCCTGCTGGCCATCGGCCAGATGATTGTCATCCTGACCAGATGTATCGACCTCAGCGTCGCGGCAAATCTGGCGCTGACCGGTATGGTTGTCTCTATGGTGAATGTTGCAGCACCCGGGTTGCCGATGGTGTTCATCCTCGCGATTGCGGTTTGTCTTGGCACGCTCCTCGGCATGGTCAACGGCATTTTGGTCTGGAAGCTTGCGATCCCGCCCATCGTGGTCACCCTGGGCACCATGACGATTTTCCGGGGGCTGATCTTTGTCATCTCCGACGGCAAGTGGGTGAACTCGCACGAGATGAGCCCCGCGTTCAAAGCCTTCCCGCGCGCGGAGTTTCTTGGCCTGCCCATCTTGGGCTGGATTGCCATTCTTGCCGTGATTGCCTTTTCGATCATCATGACACGGACAACCATTGGGCGTGCGTTTTACGCTGCCGGTGGAAACCCAAATGCCGCCACCTATGCGGGGATCAATGTCGGCAAAACTCAATTCTGGGCGTTCACAATCTCGGGCGCATTGGCTGGGCTCACGGGCTATCTCTGGGTCTCCCGGTTTGCCGTTTCCTACGTCGACATCGCCGGAGGCTTTGAGCTTGATGTCGTTGCGGCCTGCGTGATCGGCGGTGTGTCGATCATGGGCGGCATCGGCACGGTCCTGGGCGCGCTTCTCGGCGCTCTTTTCCTCGGCATCATCAAGAATGCGCTCCCGGTCGTTGACATATCGCCCTTCTGGCAACTGGCCATCTCGGGCGGGGCGATCATCATCGCCGTTGCGCTGAATGCGCAGGCCAATCGAGGGAAAGGCCGCATCATCCTCAACCGGGCGGAGCAGACACCATGAGCACCACGGACCGTTTTGTCCCCGACCGTCTGCGGTCGCCCCTCGAACAGAGGCTGAAAAGCTGGGAGACGCTGCTCCTGCTTGTGGCCATCGGGATATTCATCGCCAACAGTTTTGCCTCACCCTATTTCCTGAACGCCTGGAATCTGAGTGATGCCACCTTCAACTTCACCGAAAAGGCAATGATTGCTTTTGCGATGGCACTGCTGATCATCTCGGGCGAGATCGACCTGTCCGTGGCCTCCATCATCGCATTGGCGTCCACGGCGATGGGCGCGGCGGTGCAAATGGGTGTCGGGACGCCGGGACTTGTGCTCATCGGGCTTGGTGTCGGTCTGCTTTGCGGCGCGTTCAACGGGTTGCTGGTCACGCGCCTCGGGCTGCCCTCCATCGTTGTTACCATCGGGACGATGAGCCTCTTTCGCGGCATCAGCTACATCGTTTTGGGCGATCAGGCGTTTCGCGGCTATCCTCAGAGCTTTTCCTGGTTTGGGCAGGGATATGTCTGGTGGGTGATTTCGTTCGAACTTGTCCTTTTTGCGGGTATCGCGCTGATCTATGCGATCCTGTTGCACAAGACGAACTTTGGTCGTGCGGTCTATGCCATCGGGAATAATGCCACCGGCGCCATGTTCTCCGGTATCCGAGTTCAACGTGTGAAGTTCATCCTGTTCCTGCTCACCGGCCTGATGTCCGGTGTCGCCGCAATCTGCCTGACCGCGAGGCTAGGCTCGACGCGCCCGTCGATTGCCACAGGGTGGGAGTTGGAGGTCGTCACCATGGTTGTGCTCGGTGGCGTGAGTATTCTGGGCGGCTCTGGCACCATTGTCGGTGTCGTCATCGCCGCCTTCGTCATGGGGCTGGTCACCTTTGGCCTTGGGCTGTTGAACGTACCGGGCATCGTGATGTCCATCGTCATTGGCGCGCTGCTGATCGGTGTGATCGCGCTCCCCCGGCTTTGGTCCATGTGGCGGAGGCGCTGATGGAGAAGTTTGCCTTCAAGATGAGGCTCAATCCCGGGTGCCGCGCCGAATACATCAAACGGCATGACGAGATTTGGCCGGAACTCACGCAGTTGCTGAAAGAGGCCGGCGTGCGCGATTACTCCATTCACTTGGACAATGATACCAACATTCTGTTTGGCGTCCTTTGGCGTGAGACGGACCATGGCATGGATGATCTGCCGAACCATCCCGTGATGCAAAAGTGGTGGGCGCATATGGCTGACATCATGGAAACCCACCCGAACAATGAACCCGTAGCAACGCCGCTCGAAACCGTCTTTCACATGCCATGACACGTCATGTCGCGGTCATAGACATCGGCAAGACCAACGCGAAACTCGTTCTGGTCGACCGGGAAAGCCTCTCCGAGGTTGCCGTCATCACGCGCCCGAACACCGTTCGTCCCGGCCCGCCCTGGCCGCATTTCGACGTGGAAGGCCATTGGGCTTTCCTGCTGGAGGGCCTGCGCGATTTTCACGCCACACACGGCATTGATGCGATATCGGTGACGACCCACGGCGCATCTGCTGCACTTCTCGATGTCGACGGGAATCTTGCCGCTCCGATCCTGGACTACGAGTATGCCGGACCCGATGAGCTGTCCGACGATTACGACGCCATCCGGCCCGCTTTCTCCGAGACAGGCTCACCAAGGCTCGCAGGCGGGCTGAACATTGGCGCGCAATTGTACTGGCAATTCACGATGTATCCGGAGTTGAGGCACAGGGCGCACCAGATCGTCACCTACCCGCAATTCTGGGGCGCGCGGCTGACCGGCGTCACGGCCACGGATGTCACGTCGCTCGGGTGCCACACCGACCTGTGGAACCCCGCAGCCGGTGATGTCTCGTCTCTTGTCGAAGCCCTTGGTATTGCCGATACGCTGGCCCCGGTGCGGAAGCCCTCCGATATTCTCGGCCCCATCCTGCCGCATATCGCCGATGAGACAGGATTGCCCGCCGATACCCCGGTCTGTTGCGGCATTCACGATTCCAACGCCTCGCTGCTGCCCTATGTGTTGAGCGAAAAATCCTCTTTCAGCGTCGTCTCCACCGGAACCTGGGTGATCGCCATGTCCATTGGCGGCAAGTCCGTCACGCTTGACCCCGACCTCGACACGCTGATTAACGTGACCGCGACGGGTTTGGCGGCACCCTCAGCGCGTTTCATGGGAGGGCGTGAACACGATCTTGCCACCGCGGGGGAATGTCCCAGCCAGTCAGCGCAGGACCTTGAGCGCATCTTTTCCGACCGGATCATGTTGATGCCGGCGGTAGTGCCGGACACCGGACCCTACAAAGGCCGGAGCGCCCGGTGGATTGGGGGAGCGCCAGCCATCGGGACGGGGGAACGCGGTGCGGCTGTGGCCCTCTACCTTGCTCTTGTGACGGCCGAGTGTCTGTCCAATATCGGACATGAAGGAAGACTGATTGTCGAAGGCCCTTTTGCAGCCAATCAGGTCTATCTCGAAATGCTGAGCGTGGCCGCGGGCGCGCAGGTTTTTCCGGCGCTTGGTGCGACAGGAACGAGCGCTGGGGCTGCAATGTTGACGCGGGGTGCGGCCCTGCCGCCAGCCGCCGACAAGAACCCGGTATCGATCTGTATCGGGAACCGCCGCGCGTACCGGGACTATGCGAGCTTGTGGCGGCAAGCCCTGTCCGCACAGAACACCTAGGATGACAACGAAGTCGTCTGCGCTAGAGCACCGACCTGAAAACTTGAACCACCGCCGTTACTGAGTGTACCCGGCCTGCTCCGCCAGCCAGCCCCGACCCTCCCCCGGGAGGGACCTGGCCACAGTTATAAGGGGTCGTATTGCAGATGAAACCGATCCCGCTCTGGACGTTTTCTGTGTTAGCGCTACGGTCGCCACGTTGATGATCGTGTTTCGGCCAACACCCTGATGCGTTTCAAGAAGGCCAGTGTCTCTTGCGGCCAGTCCTTCAGAATGCCACGTGCTCCGGTCTCTTGGGCAAGATCAAGCGAGAACGCTCTTTGCTTCTTCAGCCGCCTGGCACAAGCGCCGGGCCAGCTCTTGAATCCTATCCTGGATTCGATACTCCGGGCCCAGCAGGGACAGACAGCTTGTGACACTGCCATCGGCGTTGACGATTGGCGCGCCGATGGCGACGGCGCCTTCAATTCTCTCACTGCGGGAAACCGAGTAACCGGTTTGGCGTATCTCTCCCAACTGCCGCCTGAGAGCATTGTCATCAACAAGCGTGTTCTCGGTAAAATGTGCTCTGGGTTGTGCGAGAACACGATCAAGCAATGGCTCACCACCGAATGCCAGAATGGACTTCGACGACCCCACATAAAGCTCTCGGGGCCGGCCTGTCTCGGTGTGAACCCTGATGTCAAGCGGGGAGTCCGCCTTGGCGAGACAGACCGTTTGCAGCCCATCGAGGATGCGATACTGGACGGTCTCGGATGTCTCGTCACGTAAACGATCCAGGATCGGCTGAAGCAATTGCAACTGGTCCATCTGCGCGCGTGCGCGGTCTCCGAGGATCAGTGCCTTTGATGCAAGATGATAGTTTCCGGCGCTGTCCTTTCGAACAAATCCGCGCAGTTCCAGCGTTACCAGAAACCGCATTGTCCGGGATTTGTTCAGCCCTGCAAGTCTTGAGATTTCGACCAGCGAATTGCCCGACTGACGCGCAACCAGTTCGAGCACATCCAGAGCGGAGTCCACGGCGCCTACAACGTATCTGGATTGGTCTTGGTCCGGGTCTTTTTGTGCCACGTGATCTACATATCTTGTGTGAGTGCCTTGAGGACTGTCTCTATCTGGTTTTGCACGTTTTGGAAATTGTCTGACTTCGTGAAGGTCTGTTCATCCATATAGAGTGCGCGGTTGATCTCGATCTGTATAGAGTGCCGCCCCTGATTTGGATCGCTGTGACGTGTGATCAACTCTGCACCCTTGTAAGGATCGTTGATTTGCGTCCGAAGCCCAACCTTCGAGAATTCGGTCGCAAGGCGCTGGGAGAGCGAAGGGTCAGCGGTCGTGCCAAAGCTGTCGCTCACGACGATATCCGGCCGTTCCGCGCCCGGATCGTCGTTCATGGCATTGCCGCGCGATTTCATCGAATGGCAGTCGAGGTGAATCGCCCGTCCAAAGCTCCGCTGTGTTTCCTCAATCAGGGCCCCAAGTCGCGCGTGGTAGGCGTCGTAATAGGTTTCGATGTTCGCCAGCAGGGTCTTGGCCGGGATCGGCGCATCGTAGACCCTGATGCCGGGCAGGGCATTCCGCCGCAAAAGCCCAAACCCTTTTTCCGTCTTTCGTGTCGGATTGAGCGAAAACGGCAGAGTGCCGTCCACCAGACTTGAATCGATGTCATCCCTTGCGCGGTTGGGATCGATGAAAAATCTCGGAAAGCGCGCGCTGAGGAGCGGGGCGCCCAAGGTCGGCGTACAACCGAACAACTCGTCCACCCAGGCATCCCAGCTGGTCAGCAGGTCGTCTTCACGACAGGCCGGTTTGAACCCCTCGGGATAATGGCGCCAGCTGTGCGGACTGTCCACAACGAGCGGGATCGTTGGAACGGCTGGCCGGACAAGGTCAAAGGCTTTGGTGGTTTCGCGCAGGAATTCCCCGACGTTCATGGACGCGCCCCCACCAGATGGCAGGCGGTCAGGCGGCCCTGTGCGGTCGGTTTCAGAACCGGGTGATCTGTCCGGCACCGATCGGTCGCAAGCGCGCAGCGCGGGTGAAAATAGCACCCCGATGGCGGGTTGATGGGCGACGGAACCTCACCTTCAAGCGGCGTGTGGACTTTCTTGCGGTTCTTGATCGACGGATTCTGGCTCATCAGCGCCCGGGTGTAGGGGTGCTGAGGGTTCGCGAAAATCTCGGCTGTCGGAGCGCTTTCGACGATTTCACCCAGGTACATGATCGCCACCCGGTCAGAGATATGGCGTACCACTGACAGGTCGTGGCTGATGAAGACATAGGTGAGATCAAACCTGTCGCGCAGATCAAGGAACAGATTGATCACCTGGGCTTGGATGGACACATCAAGCGCGGCAACGGATTCATCGCAGATCAGAAGCTTTGGGTTCATGGCCAGCGCGCGGGCAATCCCGATCCGCTGGCGCTGCCCGCCGGAAAACTGGTGCGGATACCGGTCCGCGACATCCGCGCCCATGCTCACGGCCTCCAGCACTTCGGCGACCTTGTCGCGGGCTTCTGACGCTTTCATCCGCCCGTGAAAAACCGGCGCTTCGGCGATGATATCCTGCACCTTGTAACGCGGGTTCATCGCAGCGGCGGCATCCTGAAAGACCATCTGGATATCCATCGCGGCGGCGCGGGCTGCTGCATCGGGCAACGCCACGACATCATGTCCGTCGAGCGTCACTGACCCCTCGGTGGGGGATGTAATCCCCGCCAGTATCCGCGCGATGGTGGATTTTCCGCAGCCGGACTCGCCGATCAGGCCAAGTATCTCGCCCTTCTCCACGGCGAAAGACGCGTCACGAACCGCCTGCACGACCGGAGGGACATTGGTCTTTACGCCCAGCTTTCCGAGGCCACGCGCAATCAGATCGGGCTTTTTCGCGAAGGTTTTTTTCAGGTCGGTGACCTCAAGAAAACTCATGACAAGACCTCCGCGGTGTCGGGCATATGGGACGGGTGGTGACAGCGGAACCGCACCGCGCCGAGGCTGGTTTCATCGGGGATCGTCGAGGTGCAGATGTCGGTTGCCCGGTCACAACGGGGGGCAAAAGGGCATCCCGCGGGCAGGTTGGTCAGCGAGGGTGTCATGCCGGAGATCTGAAAAAGCCGCCCCTTGGGTTCCTGACCTTCGGGCAAGGACTGCAACAGACCCACAGTGTAGGGGTGCTTGGGTCGATCCAGTACCTCGTCAGCAGGTCCCTCCTCGACAATCCGTCCGGCATACATCACCGCGATCCGGTCAGAGATTTCAGCGGCAACGCCAAGGTCATGCGTGATCCAGATCAGGCCCGTATCGCGGTCTCGTGCGAGGGTCTGGATCAGATAGAGGATTTGGGCCTGGATCGTCACGTCAAGTGCCGTCGTAGGTTCATCCGCGATGATGAGCTCTGGTTCGTTCAGAAGTGCGATGGCGATCGCCACGCGCTGGCGCATACCGCCGGACAATTCGTGCGGATAGTTTTTCAGACGTTCCCCCGGGGAGGGAATGCCAACATCGGCCAGCCCTTTCTCCGACAGTCTGAGCGCCTCGGCCTTCGTCACGTCGCGGTGCAACCTGATCGCTTCGATCATCTGTGTGTCGATGCGCAGCACCGGGTTGAGCGTCATCAGCGGGTCCTGAAACACCATGGCCAGCTTGTTGCCGCGCAGCCGGGCCATGTCGCTGTCGGATTTTCCGAACAGTTCTTCTCCGGACAGTTTGATCGAACCTTCAACCACCCTGCCGGGGGCGTCGATCAATCCCATGACGGAAAACCCGGCCACCGACTTGCCGGATCCGCTTTCGCCGACAAGGCCCACGACCTCGCCCTTCTTGACGGTCAGATCAATCCCGTCAACGGCCTTGGCCAGCCAACCGCGTCCGGAGAACTGGGTCTTGAGCCCGCGAATTTCCAAAGCGTTCTCGGTCATATCAGCGTGCCATCCTTGGGTTGAAGACGTCCCGCAGGCGATCCCCCACGAGGTTGATGGTCAGGACAAGGATCAGCAGGGCGACGCCGGGATAGATCGCGATCCAGTATTCGTAACCCAGCATGAACTCGAACCCGTTGGCGATCAGCAGCCCCAGCGACGGCTGGGTCTTGGGCAGGCCAAGGCCGAGGAAGCTGAGCGTTGCTTCCAGCGTGATCGCATGTGCGGTCTGCACGGTCAGGATCACCAGAAGCGGCGGCAGGCAGTTGGGCAGAACATGGCGGAACATGATCCGAATGGGCGGCAATCCCTGCGATTTCGCGGCGGCGACATAGTCCTTGGCATTTTCGGAAAGCGCCACGCCGCGCACGGTTCTCGCATAGTATGCCCATTGCACGACAACCAGCGCGATCAGGACCTTGTCGACACCCTGGCCCAGCGTTGCAAGCAGGACAAGCGCGATCAGGATGGATGGAAAACTGAGCTGGAGGTCCACGAGCCGCATGATGACCGTGTCCACGCGCCCACCGAAGTAGGCGGCCATCAAACCGAGGCTGGTGCCGATCGCGGCCCCGATCACGGCGCTGAGCACACCGACGAAGATCGAGATGCGCAGCCCGTAAAGGATCGCGCTGAACAGGTCACGCCCGGCCTCATCCGTGCCCAGAATGAACGTCATTTCACCGGTGAAATCCGTGGCTCCCGGCGCGAGACGCCCGTTCATGATCGACACGGTGGACAGGTCATAAGGGTCCTGTGGCGCGATATAGGGTGCGAAAAGCGCGATGAACGGAAAAGCAATCAACAAGATGAGCGCCCCAACGGCCAGCGGGCTTTCCGCGTAGTGCCGGAGCTTGTCGGAGAAGGATGAAGAATGCTGCATGAAATCCTCCTACTGCGCCTGATCGCCGAGACGAATGCGCGGGTCGAGCCAGACGTAAAGGACGTCCACGATCAGGTTGATGATTACGAAGAGGAAAGTGATCATCATCAGGTAGGCGACAACAACGGGGCGATCGAGGTTCAGGATACTTTCGATAATCAGCTTGCCGACGCCGGGCCATGAAAAGATCGTCTCCGTAACAACCGCAAAGGCGATGAGGTGACCAAACTCGATTCCGATGACCGTCACCACCGGCACCATGACGTTCTTGCCGATGTGCAAGCCGATAAGGCGCAGACCGCGAACCCCCTTGGCGCGGGCGAATTTGATGTAGTCCTGCCCCGTGACCTCCACCGTGCCTGCCCGGACCAGACGGATGATGAGCGAAACCTTGAAAAGCGCCAGATTGACGGCGGGCAGGATGATATGTGTGAAGCCATCCCACGTCAGAAAGCTGACCTGCATCCCCAGAACGTCGACGGTGTCTCCGCGACCCGTCGCGGGCAGCCAGCCGAGCGAGACCGAGAAGATCAGGATAAACACGATGCCCACCCAGAAACTAGGGAGCGAAAAGCCAAGGATGGACCCGGCCATGATTGTCTTTGAAACAGGCGACTGAGGTTTCAGACCGGCATAAAGACCCAGCGGGATGCCGACGAAAAGAGAGATCATCAATGCGCAAAAGGCCAGTTCAAGTGTTGCGGGCAGGCGCTCGAAGATGACATCCAGCACCGGCCGCCCGAACACGAAACTCTCGCCCAGATCGCCACGAATGGCGTTTTTGAAGAACTCCCAGAACTGGATGATGATGGGCCGGTCGAGCCCGAGAAGCTTGCGCGCCTCGTCAATCTCATCCTGAGTGGCGGAGGGATCAACGAGCAGATAGACCGGGTCTCCTACAACATTGAGGCCAAAGAAGACGATGATCATCATGGCAAGGACAATCAGCCCGGCCGTCAGAAATCGTCTGACGAGGTACTCTGTCATCGAAACCCCCTGTTGCGCGTATCGGGAAAGTGAGCCCCCAATCGGGGCTGCTTGAAAGCGGCCCGCGGCAAGACCTGCCGCGGGCCGGGTTCTTTAGTTTCCGGGTCGGGACACGTTCTGGGCCCGTGTGAAGAGGTCCGTGCGGGGTTCGATCACCAATCCGTCGCGGGTCGCCCAGACGGCACTCAGGTGATGGATCGGCAATACGCCAACCTCGTCAATCGCGATCCGGGTGGCCTCTTCCAGAAGCTCAAGACGGCGGGCTTCGTCGATCTCGGCTGCGGCTTCATTCGCCAGACGGTCAACGTCGGCGTTGGAATAGCGCGCCCGGTTGTTCGCCCCGGTTTTCGCCGCCTTGTCATATGTCATCACAAGGGCTGTCAGTGCCGCGTCAGCAACGCCGTTTGCTGCTCCGAAACCTACCATGTAGAAGCTGAACTCCGGCTCGCCATTCACGCCGCCGGAGGAGGCACGCTTGAAATAGACCGACCGTGGCAGCGTCTGAACTTCGGTAGGGATGCCACCTGCGGACAAAAGCTGCCCCATGGCCTCGCAGACCTTGCCATCGTTCATGTAGCGATCATTGGTGCAATGGATCGTCAGTTTGAAACCGTCCGGATACCCGGCCTCTGCCAGAAGCTCTTTCGCCCGTCCGACGTCATAGGCAACCGGCTCGAGCCCTTCGACGTGGCCCACCATGCCTTCTGGCACGAACTGTCCCGCCGGGGTGGACAGGCCGTCCATGATCCGCTCGGAGATGAGCTCACGGTTCAGCAGATGCGACATCGCGGTCCGGACACGGACATCGAGGAACGGGTTGGGAATCTCCTCGCCGTTCAGCCCGGTGACATAGGGCGAGACCTCGCGGTGCTGATCCAGACCTACGTAGTTCAGCATATAGGATGTCGCCGCGGTGACTTCGATCGCCTCGTCGTCTTCGAGCCGCTTGACGAGATTTGGCGGCACTTCGTCGATGACTTGCACATCTCCGGACAGGAGCGCTGCGACGCGGGTCGATTCATTCTTGAGGAACTTGTACGTCACCTGATCGAAATTAGGTGCACCCCCCCAATAGTCGTCGTGACCTTCCAGCACAACACTGTCGCCGGGCGTGTAGCTCACCCAGCGGTAAGGCCCGGTTCCGGCGACTTCACCGGCGGCGAAGGCATTCTCATCGGCGTTCATTGCGCTGGCTTTGGAGACGATACCGAACGTGGTGAGGTTGTTGATCAGGATCGCGGTCGGCGCTTTCGTGCGAATCTGGAACGTCAGATCGTCAACGACTTCGACCGTGTCGACATTCTTGAGGTAGGTTTTGAACGTCCTTGGTGCATCAAGGGTCAGGGCACGTTCGAACGAGAACTTCACATCCTCCGCCGTCAGTGTCGAGCCGTCGTGGAAAAGTACACCTTCGCGGAGCTTGAATTCGTAGAGCGTAGGCTCAACCGCAGACCACGACTCGACAAGGCCGGGCATGGGGTTTTGTGAATTGTCCGTCGCAAAGAGCGGTTCGTAAACCTGGCCGCCGATGTTGCGGTTGGGGCCAAACAGGACATGAGGGTCCGCCGCAGATATTTCGGCCTTGACGCCAATCGTCAAATCCTCAGCGCTTACCGGCGAAACCGCTCCTGCAAACGCCATGATTGCTGCTGCACAGACTGCTGAGAAACGGCTCATGGTTTTCCTCTCTTGTTTTATTTAATAAAACGATGTTTTATAAACATACACACCGGTAAGGGTAACGCAAGAAAATTCTGGATCCGTAAGGGAAGCGCTGTGAATCATTGGGAAGAGAAACTGCTGCAAGCTGTATCTAGCGAGACGGGATGGCAGCTTGTCGAGGCGTTCTCGAAGCAAATGCGTTGCCTGCCGCAAGACGTGACACGCGGCGCGGAGATCATCGAGCAGATGCTCAGGAAATCGGGTTTGGACCCAGTCGTTCATTACCCGGAGATCTACCTCGGCATCCCGTTGAGCGCATCTGTTTCGACAAATGGCAAGACGATTGCAGCAAAGGCGAGCGCCTTGTCTCCCGGTGTCAGCGGGTTGACCGCGCCGTTGCTGCACCTCAAGGCCAAACCGTCACAACAGGGGGTTCATCCCGGCGATGCCGCGTCCCTTTTCGAACGCCGCTTTGCAAACACCGAGGATGCCATCGCGGAAGTTGCGGGCAAGATCGTTCTGACCGAAGGGTTGTCAAATCCGGCGCGCACTCAGCTCTTGCAGTCCTGGGGGGCGCTGGCCGTCATTGTCATCAACCCGGGGGATCGGTCCCATTGGGGAACGAATTCAGTGATTTGGGGGTCGCCGGTGGGCGATGAGATTCACCATCTGCCCAAGATCGCCTCGGTCGCGGTGTCCCGTGCCGAAGGTGATGTTCTGCGTGATCTTGCTGCCGCGGGCCAATCTGTGAGCCTGGACGTCGAGGCCCTGCATGGCTGGTTTCGGCAACCCGTCGTCACGGCAGAAGTGAAGGGCTTCGGGCCAGAGGCGGAGGATTTTGTCCTGCTGCATTCGCACTACGATTCCTGGGACTATGGTGTCGGCGACAACGCAACCGGGAACGCGGTGGTGCTTGAGGTTGCGCGCCTTTTCAATCAATTCGAAACTCCCATGCGCCGTACCGTGCGATTTGCCTGGTGGCCTGGACACAGCGCCGGCCGCTACGCGGGATCGGCATGGTATGCCGACGCCTTCGGATCAGAGCTTTCAGCAAACTGTGTCGCGCATGTGAACTGCGACTCACCAGGATGCGCGGACGCCACAAGCTATCACGTGATCCGAAGCATGCGCGAGGCGGGCCCCCTGTTGAGACGCAGTGTCGCAGAACTGTTCGGTCAGCAGTGCGAGATCACACGCCCGGGCAGGGCCGGGGATTATTCCTTCAATAACCTGGGGATCCCGGGAACGATGCTGACAAGTTCGATGGTGCCGCGCGAGGAACGCGACCGGCGCGGCTGGTATCCTGTTGGTGGTTGCGGCGGTAGCCCTGCCTGGCACAGCGAATACGATACGATTGAAGTCGCAAGCCGCGACGTACTTGAAAACGACATCAGGCTCTATGCAATCGTTGTCGCGCGTTTGGCGAACGAGCCTGGACTGCCGCTTGATTACGCTGAAACGCTCATGGAATTGCGGGAAGTGATAGGAAAACTGGCTCCCGCGCGTTTCACGCCGGCTCAGGTCGCGAAACTGGACTCGGATCTTGAGAATGCCGCGGACCGGCTCTCTGAGGCGCTGGAGCGCCATGGGCGTTCCAGCCACAGCGCGAACAGGCTCTTGAAAAAGGTGTCGCGCATTCTGGTCAGGTTGAACTTCGCTTTGGGCCCGGCGCATGTCCAGGATCCGGCCAGGTCGCTGCAGCCCGTGCCTGTCCTCGCGAACGCACCCGGTCTTGACGACATGAGCCCGCAAGCAACGATCGCGCGGATGCGGGCGTGGAATGCTCTGACAATCGCGACGGATCAACTGCGCGGCGCAATCGACGGATGAGCCCTATCAAGCCCCTCGGTCTGCGGCCTTGCTCAATGGGTCGGATGCCCTGATCATACCCACGTTGCCCGGCTTGATCAAACGGTAAAGCGTGGCTTCAGTGTGGACTATCGGTTCCGAAAGCACCATCCGTTCCAATCGTTCCAGAACGAAAAACCTGCCGACGTGAGAATTGACTGGTGCCCAGGAGAGGACTCGAACCTCCACGTCCATACGGACACTAGCACCTGAAGCTAGCGCGTCTACCATTCCGCCACCTGGGCCGGTGTCGTGGGACAGCCCTCTAAGACGAAGTCAGGGTGGTGTCAAACGAAATTTGGGCCTGTCGGGGACGATTGGGCCGTCTGTCCTGCGCTTATTTGCGCCTTGTTTCGTGCGAATGACACGGGTACATCCAGTTAAGTGCAGCACGAAAGAGGCAATCGATGTCAAAACTGGTCACAATCTACGGCGGATCGGGCTTTGTTGGGCGCTATATCGCCCGTAGAATGGCGAAGGCTGGATGGCGCGTGCGCGTGGCCGTCCGCCGGCCCAATGAGGCGATTTTCGTGAAACCATACGGTGTTGTGGGCCAGGTCGAACCGCTTTTGTGCAATATCCGCGATGATGCGTCGGTTCGGGAGGTGATGACCGGGGCCGATGCGGTCGTGAACTGTGTGGGTATATTGGCCGAGGCCGGGAAAAACCGTTTCGATGCGGTGCAGGCGGAAGGGGCCGAACGCATCGCCCGCATCGCCGCCGAACTTGGTGTGCCCAAAATGGTCCATGTGTCCGCGATTGGTGCCGACGAAGATTCAGACAGTGACTATGCACGTACAAAGGCCCTGGGCGAAGCAGGGGTTGTGGAGCATATGCCCTCGGCGGTTATCCTGCGCCCCTCCATCGTCTTCGGTCCCGAAGATCAGTTTTTCAACCGGTTTGCAGCGATGACAAAACTCGGACCGGTGCTGCCCGTCGTTGGCGCCAAGACCAGATTTCAGCCCGTTTACGTTGATGACGTGGCGAAGGCAGCCGAAAAAGCACTGACCGATACGGTGGAGCCCGGCGTCTACAGTCTCGGGGGGCCGGACGTTGCGAGCTTCCGCGCGTTGATGCAGGTCATGCTGGAGACAATTCACCGGCGGCGGCTGATCGTGAACATCCCATTTTTCGCGGCCCGGATCATGGGCTGGGGGTTCGACCTGGTGCAGACGCTTTCGGCGGGGTTGATTACCAACGGGATGATCACAAGGGATCAAGTGCGGAACCTCGCCAAGGACAATGTCGTCTCAGACGGCGATCGTGGATTTGCTGAACTGGGGATCACACCGACCTCGCTTGCATCTGTCCTGCCGGAATACCTGTGGCGTTTTCGTCCTTCCGGCCAATATGATGCGATCAAGAAATCAGCCAAGAACCTGCGAACCTAGCGATACGCGATGGTCAGCAAGATCAGGCCAAGTACGATTCGATAGATCACGTAGGGCGTGAAGCTGATGCTCCTGAGCAGGCGCATCATCAGGGTCAGCGCCATCAGCGCTGCAAGAAAAGAGAAAGCGGCGGCAATGAGGCCATCACGCGCCATCTGCCAATCCGCGTCCCCCACGACGTCAATGCTCAGCAAAAAACCGGAGGCAAAGATCGTCGGGATTGACATGAGCATGGACAAACGTGCGGCGTCTTCGCGTTTGTACCCCAAGCGGCGCGCGGCGGTGATGGTCACGCCGGAGCGGGATGTCCCCGGGATCAGCGCAAAAACCTGCGCGAGCCCCATGAGCGCCGCATCGCGGATCGTCCAGCTTTCGGCCTTGCGGTCCTCCGGTCCCGTCTTGTCCGCCCAATAGAGCAAAAGGCCGAAACCAAGCGTGGCCCATCCAATTACGGCAATGGAGCGCAACGCTTCGTCAAATCCGGCAAGCTTTATGATGAGGCCCACAGCCATAACCGGGACGGTCGCAATGACAAGACACAGACAGAGGAAAGCGCCCTGTGTATCCACACGACCCTTGAGCAGCCGCAAAGAGCCCCCTGCGGCGATCTTCACATCCGTCCAGAAGTAGAGGATCACTGCAAACAGCGACCCGACATGCACTGCCACATCGATGGCCAGGCCTTGATCCGGCTGCCCGGTCAATTTGGGCAGCAGCACCAGATGGCCGGACGAACTGACTGGAAGAAACTCGGTCACGCCCTGAATCACGGCCACGAGGAATAGATAGAGAATTGTCATGACCAGTCCCGCTGAGCAGTGTTCGCCCTTGTGGTATAAGCGAGGGGAATCAATGGAAAGTGCGAATTTAGGTCCGTTTCGGATATAAATAGCGCTGATTTTCGGATCAGCCCCGATATGGCAAGAAAAAAAATTGATTTTAGGTAACATATACTGACTTTATTTCCCGATCGAAGTGCCTTAAGGGGGTATCTCTGAGCAGATTTGGGAGGAACCGCGACATGGCCGGCCAGCAGATGTTGAAATTTGTGACCGTCGAAAGAGACATGCCTCAGAAACGGGCTGCCGATGTGCGTCGCGAGGACTTCAACGAGATTTACGCAGAATATGCGGAAGCAAAGGCGCAGGAGCAGTCGAGCCGGTGCAGCCAATGCGGTGTGCCCTACTGCCAAAGCCATTGCCCGTTGCACAACAACATTCCTGACTGGCTGCGCCTGACTGCCGAGGGGCGGCTTCGGGAAGCCTATGAGGTCAGCCAGGCGACGAATACCTTTCCGGAAATCTGTGGTCGCATTTGCCCGCAGGACCGACTGTGTGAAGGAAATTGCGTGATCGAGCAATCCGGCCATGGCACTGTCACGATTGGCGCGGTGGAGAAGTACATCACCGACACCGCCTGGGAGGAAGGCTGGGTTCTCCCCATCAAACCGTCGAGCGAGCGCGCGGAATCGGTGGGCATCATCGGCGCGGGGCCCGGTGGTCTGGCCGCTGCGGATGTGCTGCGCCGCGCGGGTGTGCAAGTGACCATCTATGACCGCTACGACCGTGCGGGCGGGTTGCTGACCTATGGCATCCCGGGTTTCAAACTGGAAAAAGACGTGGTCATGCGCCGGAACGAACAGCTGGAACTTGGTGGCGTGACCTTCCGGCTGAACTGCGACGTGGGCAAGGACATCTCGTTTGAGGACATACGGGCGGCGCATGACGCGGTCATCATTGCCACGGGCGTCTATAAATCCCGTGAAATCGAAGCCCCCGGCGTGGGCGCGTCAGGTCTTGTGCGCGCCATTGATTTTCTGACCGCGAGCAACCGCAAGAGCTTTGGCGACAGCGTGCCGGAATTTGACAATGGAGACCTGAACGCGAGCGGCAAAAAGGTCGTCGTGATCGGTGGCGGCGATACGGCGATGGATTGTGTCCGCACGTCGGTCCGGCAGGGGGCAACAAGTGTGAAATGCCTTTACCGGCGGGACAGGGCCAATATGCCGGGTTCCCAACGGGAGGTGCAGAACGCGGAAGAAGAAGGTGTCGTCTTCGAATGGCTTTCGGCCCCCAAAGGCTTTGTCGGTGATCCGGTGACAGGCGTGATGGTGCAAAAGATGCGTCTGGGCGCACCTGACGCGACAGGTCGTCAGGCACCCGAAGTGATAGAGGGCGCGGATTATGTCGAAGAAGCCGATCTTGTCATCATGGCGCTGGGGTTTGAACCCGAAGCGCTGCCGACGCTCTGGGGCCAACCCGACCTTCCGGTCACGCGCTGGGGGACGGTCAAGGCGGCCTTCACAACCGGTGAAACGGACCTCGAAGGTGTCTATGCCGTTGGGGATATCGTTCGGGGGGCGAGCCTTGTGGTCTGGGCGATTCGTGACGGGCGCGATTGCGCCGAGGCAATCCTCAAGAAATTCGGTTCAAACACCGCGATCGCAGCTGAATAGGCGGGCTGGGATCCGTCCCTTTGACCGAAAGAGAGTGCAACGATGATAAAGCAACTGCCGATATATTCCCTGCTGAGCCTGACCGCGCTGGCTGGAACGGCGTATGCTGAATGCCTCGTTGCGGCGTCGCGCGTTCTATTTCCTTTTGCGGCGGCAAGCGCTGGCGGAACCGGAGATCGGCTGTGAGTGAGCCCCGGAATATCGCGGGCCGCTGCCTCTGCGGCGCGGTCACGGTTGAGGCCGTGCTCAGCGACGACCGGCTCACGTCCTGCCATTGCGACATGTGCCGCCGCCACACGAGCAGCGTTTTCGTTGGCGTGGCACCGGAGCAATCCAGCCTCAAGGTAGAGGGCCCGGCCAAAAGCTTCCGGTCGTCTGACTGGGCGGAACGGGGGTTTTGCGCCGAATGCGGATCAACGCTTTGGTATGGCACGCAACATGACGGCGCGCGGTATCTGGCAGCCGGGCTTTTTGACAATGCGGCCGGGGGCACGGTCACAGTTGAATACTTTGCCGATAGATGCCCGCACGGCTACCGATTGGAGACTGTTGAAAAACGTCTGAGCGCCGAAGAGACCATCGCGTTCTTTGAAGGTGGCGGTGAGGCAGGCGCATGAGCGGGGTTTTGAAAGGCCAATGCCTGTGCGGGGCCGTCAAGGTGACAGTAGCCGGGGCGCATGTCCCGGAACCCGGCGTCTGTCACTGCCGCATGTGTCAGCGTTGGTCGGGCGGCGTTTTCATGTGTTTCGAGGCGCAGGCCGCCGCCGTGACTGTCGAGGGCGATGTGACCCGGTTCAGATCGTCAACCTTTTCGGAGCGCGCGTTTTGTCCGGCCTGTGGATCACACCTCTGGATGCGCGACACGGACAAACCGGGCACAGATTACGAGTTGATGCCCGGTCTTTTCGATGAAGCACGGGGCTGGAACATGCGCTCGGAGATTTACACGGATGATGCGATTGCGCGGATCGCGGGGGACCACCCGACAGCGACGCGCGCGCAATACGAAGCAAAGAACAGATTCGTCGAGGGAGAGACCTGATGACAAAATATGATGATGCATGGGTTGCACGGGAAGAAGCCAAACGCGCCTATATGGCCGAGCACGGGCTTTATGATACGTCCGAAGAGCACTCCTCCTGCGGCGTCGGTCTGGTTGTTTCCATCGACGGCAAGCCCAGCCGGCAGGTCGTGGACAACGGGATTCAGGCGCTCAAGGCGATCTGGCACCGGGGCGCTGTGGACGCGGATGGCAAGACCGGTGACGGCGCGGGCATCCACGTGCAGATCCCGGCGAGTTTCTTTTACGATCAGGTGCGGCGGACAGGCCACCAGCCCAAGACCGATATGCTGATGGCCGTGGGGCAAGTGTTTCTGCCGCGCACCGACTTTGCCGCGCAAGAGACCTGCCGGACCATCGTGGAAACCGAAGTGCTGCGCATGGGCTACTACATCTACGGATGGCGGCATGTGCCGGTAAACATTTCCGTTCTGGGCGAAAAAGCCAACGCGACCCGCCCCGAGATCGAACAGATCCTCATTTCGAACATCAAAGGGGTGGACGAGGAAACATTTGAGCGCGAGCTTTACGTCATCCGCCGCCGCATCGAAAAGGCGGCCGCCGCTGCACAGGTACCGTCGCTCTACATCGCGTCGCTCAGCTGCCGGTCGATTATCTACAAGGGCATGATGCTTGCCGAACAGGTGGCCGAGTTCTACCCGGACCTGATGGACGAACGGTTCGAGAGCGCTTTTGCGATCTATCATCAGCGCTATTCGACCAATACCTTCCCGCAGTGGTGGCTGGCGCAACCCTTCCGCATGTTGGCCCACAACGGTGAGATCAATACGCTCAAGGGCAATATGAACTGGATGAAGAGCCATGAGATCCGCATGGCGTCATCGACATTTGGCGAGATGGCAGAGGACATCAAGCCTATCGTGCCGTCAGGGTCGTCCGACTCCGCCGCGCTGGACGCGGTTTTTGAGGTGCTCGTCCGCGCAGGGCGCAATGCACCGATGGCCAAGACAATGCTGGTTCCGGAAAGCTGGTCGAAACAGGCGATCGAACTGCCACAGGCCTGGCGTGACATGTATTCCTACTGTAACTCCGTGATGGAGCCCTGGGACGGGCCTGCCGCACTGGCCATGACGGACGGGCGCTGGGTCTGCGCGGGGTTGGACCGCAACGGGTTGCGCCCGATGCGCTATGTCGTGACCGGGGACAATATGCTGATCGCCGGGTCCGAAGCGGGCATGGTGCCCCTTGACGAGGCCAATGTGGTAGAAAAGGGCGCGTTGGGCCCGGGTCAGTTGCTGGCGGTGGACATGGCCGAGGGCGCCTTGTTCCATGACACGGAAATCAAGGACAGGCTTGCGGCAGCACAGCCCTTTGGCGAGTGGGTGAGCAAGATCAATGACCTTGACGAAGCGCTGTCCAGCGTGACCGAGAAAGCGGTTTTCTCGGGGGCGGAATTGCGCCGCCGTCAGGTCGCGGCAGGCTACAGCATCGAAGAGCTGGAACAGATACTCGCGCCGATGGCGGAGGACGGAAAAGAGTCAATTGCCTCCATGGGCGACGACACACCCTCCGCGGTTCTGTCCAAGAAGTATCGCCCCTTGAGCCACTTCTTCCGTCAGAACTTCAGCCAGGTGACCAACCCGCCAATTGACAGTCTGCGGGAATACCGCGTGATGAGCCTCAAGACGCGGTTCGGCAACCTCAAGAACGTGCTCGATGAGGACAGCAGCCAGACCGAGATCATCACGCTCGACAGCCCTTTTGTCGGGAATGCGCAATTTGACGAATTGGTCACGCATTTCAATGCCGACCTGATGGAGATCGATTGCACCTTTGAACCGGGTCAGGGCAATCTGAACGCAGGCCTGCAGCGCATCCGGGCGGAGACCGAAGACGCGGTGCGCTCTGGTGCGGGGCATATCGTGCTGACCGACCACAAAAGCGGGGAGGGCAAAGTGGGCATGCCCATGATCCTCGCCACATCAGCGGTTCACAGCCATCTGGTGCGCAAAGGGTTGCGGACCTTCTGCTCGCTCAACGTGCGCTCGGCTGAGTGTATCGACCCGCATTACTTCGCGGTGCTGGTGGGGGCAGGTGCGACGATCGTCAACGCTTACCTCGCCGAAGACTCGCTGGCAGACCGCATCGAGCGCGGGTTGTTGGACGGCAACCTGACGGATGCGGTTGCCCGCTACCGTAATGCCATCGATCAGGGCCTGCTGAAGATCATGGCCAAGATGGGGATTTCGGTGATTTCCTCTTATCGCGGTGGGCTGAACTTTGAGGCGGTGGGCCTCAGTCGTGCCATGTGTGCGGAGTATTTCCCCGGCATGACCAGCCGCATCAGCGGCATCGGCATCCACGGCATCCAGCACAAGGTTGAAGAGGTTCACGCCAAGGCATGGGGGAGCGCGGGTCAGGTCCTGCCAATCGGCGGGTTCTACAAGGCCCGTAAGTCCGGTGAGACCCACGCCTGGGAAGCCACCTCGATGCACATGATGCAGATGGCCTGCAACAAGGCGTCCTACGAGATGTGGAAGCAGTATTCCGCCAAGATGCAGAGCAATCCGCCCATTCATCTGCGCGACTTGCTGGACATCAAGCCATTGGGCAAGCCGATCCCGCTGGAAGAGGTGGAAAGCATCACCTCGATCCGTAAACGCTTTGTCACGCCGGGCATGAGTTTGGGTGCGCTCAGCCCCGAGGCGCACAAGACGCTGAACGTCGCTATGAACCGCATCGGTGCCAAATCCGACAGCGGTGAGGGGGGCGAAGATCCGGCGCATTTCGTGCCGGAACCCAACGGGGACAACCCTTCTGCCAAGATCAAGCAGGTGGCGTCCGGGCGCTTTGGCGTGACGGCGGAATATCTCAACCAATGCGAAGAGCTGGAAATCAAGGTGGCGCAGGGGGCCAAGCCGGGTGAGGGCGGGCAGCTTCCCGGCATGAAGGTCACCGACCTGATCGCGCGCCTGCGCCATTCGACCAAGGGCGTGACGCTGATCTCACCGCCGCCGCACCACGACATCTACTCCATCGAGGACCTGGCGCAGCTGATCTACGACCTCAAGCAGATCAACCCGCGCTGCAAGGTGACGGTCAAGCTGGTGGCCTCAAGTGGAGTCGGCACGATTGCGGCGGGTGTCGCGAAGGCCAAGGCCGACGTCATCCTGATCTCCGGCCACAATGGCGGCACCGGCGCGTCGCCCGCGACCTCGATCAAATATGCGGGCCTGCCGTGGGAGATGGGCCTGACCGAAGCGCATCAGGTGCTCGCGATGAACCACCTGCGCGAACGCGTCACCCTGCGGACCGATGGCGGGCTGCGCACCGGCCGCGATATTGTCATGGCGGCGATGCTGGGGGCCGAGGAATACGGCATCGGCACGGCGGCCCTCATTGCCATGGGCTGCATCATGGTGCGCCAGTGCCAGTCCAATACCTGCCCCGTGGGCGTCTGTACGCAAGACGAGTCCCTGCGTGAGAAATTCACTGGTAACGCGGACAAGGTGGTGAACCTCATTACCTTCTATGCCACCGAAGTGCGCGAGATCCTCGCAAGCATCGGTGCGCGCAGCATTGACGATGTGATTGGCCGTGCTGATCTGCTGACGCAGGTCAGCCGTGGATCGGCCCATCTGGACGATCTGGACCTGAACCCGCTCTTGATCACCGTCGATGGCGCGGCGGATATTGTCTACAACCGCGACAAGGACCGTAATCCGGTGCCTGACACGCTGGATGCGGAGATCGTGCGGGACGCGCAGCGGTTCCTGGAGGAAGGCGAAAAGATGCAGCTTTCCTACGCGATCCAGAACACGCATCGCACCGTGGGCACGCGCACCTCAAGCCATATCGTCAAGAAGTTCGGCATGCGCAATACGCTGCAACCGGACCATCTGACGGTGAAACTCAGCGGGTCCGCGGGCCAGTCGCTGGGGGCTTTTGCGGCACCCGGCCTCAAGCTGGAAGTCTCGGGCGACGCCAATGACTACGTCGGCAAGGGATTGTCCGGCGGGCGGATCGTCGTGCGCCCGCCCATGGCCTCACCGATCACTGCTGGCGAAAACACGATCATCGGCAATACGGTGCTTTATGGGGCGACCGACGGATACCTCTTTGCGGCGGGCCGCGCGGGCGAGAGATTTGCCGTGCGCAACTCCGGCGCCAAAGTGGTGATTGAGGGCTGCGGCTCCAACGGCTGTGAGTACATGACCGGCGGCGTTGCGGTGATTGTCGGTGACATCGGCGCAAACTTCGGGGCCGGGATGACAGGCGGCATGGCCTATCTCTATGACCCGGAGGGCAAAGCCCCGGCGCTGATGAACATGGAGACCCTGGTCACCTGCCCTGTCACCGTCGATCACTGGCTTGGTGAGCTGAAAGAGCTTCTGGAGTTGCACCTGAGCGAGACCGGCAGCCGACGCGTTGCGGATATCCTGCAACATTGGGAAACCGAAAAGCATCACTTCCTGCAGATTTGCCCCAAGGAAATGCTGGTCCATCTCCCGGCACCTCTGAGCGTAGAGGAAGGCGCTATTCCCGCAGAATAGAGCGGTGGCATCGGTGGTTCACAACCTGTCATGGCGCGCATAAGGTCGCGCCATGGCAAGAACCTCCAGACGGTCGAGCAGAAAGAAATCGAAGCGGACGACACGTCCCGCCAACGTCGTCAGGCGCGCGCTCGGCTGGGTCTTGCGGGGTGCTCTGCTTGTCGTGGTCCTTGTTGTTGCGCTGATGGCGCTGGGCCGGTTTCTGCCGGTCTGGACGACGCCCTATATGTTCAGCGAAGGGCGCAAGCTTGGCGGTGTGGACTATGAGTGGGTCGCGCTGGAGAGCGTCGCCCCGGTGATGGCCCGGTCGGTCGTTGCGGCGGAAGACGCCAATTTTTGCACCCATTGGGGTTTTGACATGGTCGCCATCCGCGAGGCCATCGAGGACGGCGGCGCGCGGGGTGCCTCCACGATTTCCCAGCAGACGGTCAAGAATGTCTATCTCTGGCATGGGCGGAATTACACGCGCAAGGCGTTGGAAGCTCTGATGACGCCCGCTCTGGAAGCGATCTGGCCCAAGCGGCGCATTATCGAGGTCTACCTCAACATCGCGGAATTCGATACCGGCGTCTTTGGGGTCAAGGCCGCGGCGCAGCACTATTTCGGCGTCCAGCCCGGCGATCTGACCGCGCGGCAGGCGGCCCGGCTGGCGGCGATCCTGCCGGACCCCAAGGGGCGCTCTGCGTCAAAACCGTCGGCTTTCGTGCGCAAACGTGCCGCCTCGATCATGGATGGTGCCGCAACGATCCGCAAAGACGGGCGTGCGGCCTGTTTCGAGAGTTGAATCCGCGCGCGGTTGCAGGCATTGAAGGGGCGTATTCCGGAAAATGGAGCCTCTGATGGCGCGGTTGTATCACGTTCCCCTCTCCCCCTTCTGCCGCAAGGTGCGGCTGAGCCTTGCCGAAAAGAAGGTCGAAGTGGAACTGGTGGAAGAACGCTATTGGGAGGAAGACCCTGATTTCATGCGGCGCAACCCGGCGGGGAAAGTCCCGGTGCTCAAGATCGACGGTGTGGTCATGGCGGAAAGTGCCGCCATTTGCGAATACATCGAAGAGACGCGGCCCGAGCCTGCCCTGATGCCCACGGACCCGGTTGCCCGGCAGGAAGCCCGCCGTCTGGTGGGGTGGTTTGACGATAAGTTCCACAGCGAAGTCACATCGAAACTGCTCTATGAACGCGTCAACAAGAAGGTGATGAAACAGGGCTACCCGGACAGCACGAACGTCAAGGCCGGGGCCAAGGCCATCAAGTACCATCTGGATTACATGACTTGGTTGCTCGATCATCGCCGGTGGCTGGCGGGCGACGTCATGACGCTCGCGGATTTTGCCGCTGCGGCGCATCTCAGCGCGCTGGACTATATCTCGGACGTGGATTGGAACCGCTCTGACGTGGTCAAGGACTGGTACGCCAAGATCAAATCCCGCCCCGCCTTCCGGTCCATTCTGGCCGATCAGGTGCCGGGATTTCCGCCGCCCAGGCACTACAATGATCTCGACTTTTGATCCGGGGACGGACCCGACATGGAAGGCCTGAAAGAACGGCTGCGAGCTGAGGCATCAGCGGTGGGGTTCATCCAATGCCGGGTGTGCCGCCCTGACGCGGTTCCGGAGGTTCCAGGCCGTCTGCGGGCCTTTGTGGCGTCGGGCTATCATGGTCAGATGACATGGATGGCGGAACGGATGCACTGGCGGGGTAATCCCGTGGCGCTCTGGCCCGAAGCGCGGTCCGTCATCCTGCTGGCCGAAAGCTACACGCCCTCACACGATCCGCTGGCGGTACTGGAGGAACGCGACCGGGGGGCGATTTCCGTTTACGCGCAAGGCCGGGACTACCACGACGTTGTCAAAAAGCGCCTGAAGCGGCTGGCTCGTTGGCTGATGGCTGAAGCGGCAGCGCATGATCCGCAGGTCAAGGTCTTTGTCGATACGGCCCCGGTGCCGGAGAAAGCTCTGGGGCAGGCATCGGGGCTGGGCTGGCAGGGCAAACATACCAATCTGGTCAGCCGGAGCTGGGGGAACTGGGCCTTCATCGGCTCGATTTTTACGACCGTGGACCTTGCCCCGGATGCGCCGGAAATAGATCATTGCGGGTCCTGCCGCGCCTGTCTCGACATCTGCCCGACGGACGCGTTTCCAGCGCCCTATCAACTGGATGCCCGGCGCTGCATTTCCTACCTGACGATTGAGCATAAGGGACCTGTTCCCGAAGAGCTTCGCCCCTTGTTGGGCAACCGCATTTATGGCTGCGACGATTGTCTGGCGATTTGCCCGTGGAACAAGTTCGCCGTGACGGCGCGGGATATGCGCCTGACCTCTCGCCCGGAATTGGTTGCCCCTAAACTGGCGGATCTGGCGCGCTTGGATGACGCAGGCTTTCGGGCGCTCTTTTCAGGATCAGCGGTCAAGCGCATTGGTCGCGACAGGTTCGTGCGCAATGTCCTTTACGCCATCGGAAACGCTGCCGACCCCGGATTGCGCCCCGTGGCAGCGGAACTGGCAAGTGATCCCGATCCTGCTGTTTCTGATGCGGCTGGATGGGCTTTGGCGCAATTGAGCGATTGATGCCGCGCATGGGCTGGACGCCGCCGCTCCCCTTGTTACATCGCATCAAGCTGTAAGGAGAGGCACATGTCGCTGTTGCTGGGTGTTGATACCGGGGGAACCTACACGGATGCGGTGCTGATCCGTGACGAAAAACATGTCGTCGCCTCTGCCAAATCGCTGACCACGCGGCATGATCTGGCAGTGGGCATCGGCGGCGCGGTCGGCGCTGTCCTGTCGGAGGCGGCGGTGGACCCGGCGAAGATCAGCATGGCCTCCCTTTCCACGACACTGGCCACAAATGCGCTGGTTGAAGGACAAGGCGGGCGCATTGCGCTGATTTACATCGGGTTCCGAGAGCGTGATCTGGAGGCGCATGGGCTGCTTGATGCGCTCAGGGGTGACCCGGTTTTGGTTTGCGCGGGCGGGCACGACCACGCCGGTGCTGAAAGCCAGCCGTTGGACGAAGCGGGTTTGCGGGCGTTTCTGGCGGAACACGCGGGAGATGTCAGCGCTTTTGCGGTTGCGGCGCAATTCGCCACCCGCAACCCGGCGCACGAACTGCGTGCCGCAGCGCGCGTGAGGGAGATGACCGGGTGCCCGGTCTCTGCGTCCCATCTTCTGTCAGCCAAGCTCAACGGGCCGAAGCGGGCAATGACGGCTCTGTTGAACGCGCGATTGGTGGGCATGATTGACCGCCTGATCGGTCGGGCGGAACGAACGCTGGAAACGCTTGGAGTGACGGCGCCGATGATGGTGGTGCGCGGGGATGGCGCCCTGATTTCGGCCGCGCAAGCCAAGGAGCGCCCGATTGAAACCATCCTGAGCGGGCCTGCGGCCTCCATCGTCGGGGCGCAATGGCTGACCGGCGCGGAACACGGGCTGGTGAGCGATATTGGCGGCACCACGACCGATGTGGCCTTGCTGCGGGACGGGCGACCTTCGATCGACCCGAGCGGTGCGCGTGTCGGCCCTTACAGAACCATGGTGGAAGCGGTGGCCATGCGAACGACAGGTTTGGGCGGCGACAGCGCCGTTGAGATGGTGCAGGGCGGGCTCGACCATCGTGTCATTCTTGGCCCCCGCCGCCTCGTGCCGGTTTGCCTTTTGGCGCAACAGGCACCGGGCCCGGTCCATGATGCACTGGACAAGGCGCTGCGCAATTTGACACCGGGTGAGCATGACGGACGGTTTGTCTTTGGGTTGAAAGGGCAATCGCTGGAAGGCCTCGGGCCACGCGATCAGGCGCTTTTGGACCGGATCGGAGAGGACGTCCGCCCCTTGAGTGAGGTTCTGCGCACGAGGATTGAGCACAGCGCACTGAACCGGCTGGTGGAACGTGGCATCGTCCAGATCAGCGGTGTGACGCCGTCGGATGCCAGCCATGTTCTGGGCAATCTGACCGAATGGGACCGTGCGGCAGCTGAAAAAGCCCTGGCGCTGCTGGCGCGGCGGCGGGCGGGCTCCGGCAACGTGCTGGCAAAGTCCGTCGAAGAGATGGCGCGGATGATTGTAGCGCAATTGACCGAGCAAACCGCGCTGGCGCTGCTGGAGGCTGCCTTTGCGGAAGAGACCCCCGCTTTCGACCAGCCGCCGGAGGAACTGGCAAGGCATGTCCTGTTGCAACGGGGTCTGTCCGGTCATAGCGGCTTGATGCGGCTTGACGCGGGGCTGAACGTGCCGGTGATCGGCCTCGGGGCGTCAGCAGCCACATATTATCCCGCCGTGGGGACAGCCTTGCGGGGTGACATGATCCTGCCGGAAAACGCCGGCGTCGCAAATGCCATCGGTGCCGTTGTGGGCCGCGTCACCATGCGGCGGTCAGGGTCTGTCACGTCACCGGGCGAAGGGAAATACCGTGTCCATTTGCCGGGGGGTCCGCAGGACCATGGCGACCGGGAGGCGGCGATGTCGGCGCTGGAGACCTGGCTCAGAAAGGAGGCCGAGACCGCAGCCGTTGCGGCGGGGGCCGCTGACATTCAGGCCAGTGTGACGCGCGACGTTCAGGTCGCCCGGGTTGAAGCGCGCGAAATCTTTGTGGAAGCCACCATCACCGTCGAAGCCTCTGGCCGCCCGCGTATTGCCGCGTCCTGAGGGTTCAGACCGACGGCGGTGCCAATGCCACTGTCTGAGAAAGCGTCGACAGGTAGCACAGCGCCGCCCAACCATAAGTCATTCCGCCGCTGTGCCGGGCGCGCTGCGTTTCGGCAAGACCCAGTTAGGGCGCGGAAAATGGCAGGTGTAGCCATTCGGGAAACGCTCAAGATAGTCCTGATGCTCCGGTTCTGCCTCCCAGAACGCGCCAACGGGCTCCACCTCTGTCACCACCTTGCCGGGCCAGAGGCCGGAGGCTTCGACGTCCGCGATGGTCTCCAGCGCGCAAGCTTTCTGGGTCTCATCCACGTAGTAGATCGCGGACCGGTAACTCAGACCGATATCATTGCCCTGCCGGTTTGGCGTGGTTGGGTCATGGATCTGAAAGAAGAGTTCCAGCAGGTCACGGTAAGAAATCTCATCCGGGTTGAAGATCACCTCGATCCCCTCGGCATGGGTGCCGTGGTTGCGGTAGGTCGCATTTGGCACATCGCCGCCAGTGTAGCCCACCCGGGTCGAAATCACGCCTTTGCGCTTGCGGATCAGGTCCTGCATGCCCCAGAAGCATCCGCCCGCCAGAACTGCGCGTTCGGTCTTCATGCCACGCCCTCCACCTGGTTGATATAGTCGCCGTATCCTTCGGCCTCCATGTCATCGCGATGCACAAACCGCAGGCTTGCGGAGTTGATGCAATACCGCAGACCGCCCCGATCCGTCGGGCCATCGGGGAACACATGGCCGAGATGACTGTCACCATGGGTCGAGCGCACTTCAGTGCGGACCATCCCAAGGCTCGTGTCGCGCAATTCGTTGATATGCGCGGGTTCAATCGGCTTGGTAAAACTGGGCCATCCGCAACCGGATTCGTATTTGTCGGCGGAGGCAAACAGAGGCTCGCCTGAGACAATATCGACGTAGATGCCGGGTTCCTTGTTGTACAAGAGGGCGCCGGTTCCGGGGCGTTCCGTCCCGTCCTGCTGGGTCACGCGATATTCCTCGGGGGAAAGGCGGGCAATCGCGTCGTCGGTTCTGGCGTATTTTGACATGGCGCTCTCCTGATCTGGTATCCCTATAAATGGGGGCATTTGCCGGGAATGAAAGAGTTAATGTACCTGCGTCGCGCTGCTTTGTTCCCCCCTATTGCGCGATGACCGCTGACTTGAGACCGGGGATTTCACCGAAATACGCCATATCAGGCGCGGCCCTGCCGGGGTGTCTCTCCGTTGGCGAATTTGCAGGCGGGTCCGGTGCGCGGTGCTGGGGCGTGGGGGACGAGAGCTGCGTCCGATATGTCTTGTAGCCACCGTTGTCAGAAGCCCATCAACCAAGCTCCGGAGAGGCATGACGAACAGGGTCCCGCGCGTGATTTTGCACAATGACGAGATCGACGACCTTCTCCATGCGTTGAAACGGACGCAGTCCGACGTCGCATCTGGCTGTCACAGCAGTTTCGCGGTTTTGCCAGACACATTGGATCACGTGCGACCCGACGATCCCTAATCTGTCAAATTCCCAGTTACGTAACGTGGTGGATCCGGCAAAAAGGGCATTGGGAGAAAAAGGCAGTTGCCTGCCGAGCGCGGTCATGCGCGTACCATCGCGAGAGTTCTTTGTGGTTTTCGCATCGGAGTTGGCTTGACTTCCCACCGTGCAAAAGGTGTATCTGCGCCGAACCTGAACGCCCTGAAGGGAAGTACCGATGCACGCCTATCGCAGCCACTCCTGCGCCGACCTGACCGCACAGAATGTTGGAGAAACCGTAAGGTTGTCCGGCTGGGTGCACCGTATTCGCGATCATGGTGGCGTTCTTTTCGTCGATTTGCGCGATCACTACGGCATGACGCAGGTTCTGTGTGATCCCGACAGCCCTGTTTTCGCGGAGGTCGAGAAGCTGCGCGCCGAATGGTGCATTCGCATCGACGGAGATGTGAAGGCCCGCGATCCGGAGTTGGTCAACGCAAAGATCCCCACCGGTGAGATCGAGGTCTTTGTCCGGGACCTGGAGGTGCTGGGGTCGGCGGGCGAATTGCCGCTGCAAGTGTTTGGCGAGCAGGAGTACCCGGAAGAAACCCGGTTGCGCTACCGCTATCTCGATCTGCGGCGTGAGAAAATGCAGCGCAATATGGTGCTGCGGTCAGATGTGATCTCCTCGATCCGCCAGCGCATGTGGGATGCGGACTTCAAGGAATTCCAGACTCCGATCATTACCGCGTCCAGCCCTGAAGGCGCGCGTGACTTTCTGGTGCCGTCGCGCCTGCATCCCGGCAAGTTCTATGCGCTGCCGCAGGCGCCGCAGCAGTTCAAGCAACTTCTCATGGTCTCGGGCTTTGACAAATATTTCCAGATTGCGCCCTGCTTCCGTGACGAGGACCCCCGCGCGGACCGGTCTCCGACGGATTTCTACCAGCTTGATCTGGAAATGAGCTTTGTCACGCAGCAGGATGTTTTTGACGCGATCCAGCCGGTTCTGACGGGCGTGTTTGAGGAGTTCGGTGGCGGCCGCGCCGTGGATCAGGAGTGGCCGCAGATTTCCTACAAGGACGCGGCCCTCTGGTATGGCACCGACAAGCCGGACCTGCGGAACCCTATCAAAATGCAAGTGGTCTCCGACCACTTTCGCGATTCCGGCTTTGCGATTTTCGCAAAGCTGCTGGAGCAGGAAGGCACCGAGATTCGCGCTATTCCAGCGCCGGGTGGTGGCAGCCGGAAGTTCTGCGACCGGATGAACGCCTTCGCTCAGAAAGAGGGATTGCCGGGGATGGGGTATATCTTCTGGCGCGATCAGGGCGAGGGCCGGGAAGCTGCCGGGCCATTGGCCAAGAACATCGGGCCGGAGCGTACGGAAGCCATTCGCCAGCAACTGGGTCTGGATGTTGGCGATGCGGCGTTTTTCCTCGGCGGCAAGCCCAAGACCTTTGAGGCGGTTGCGGGCAAGGCGCGGACCGTGATCGGGTCCGAACTTGGCCTCACCGACGAGAACCGGTTTGCATTTGCCTGGATCGTGGATTTCCCGATCTATGAGAAAGACGCTGAAACCGGCAGGGTCGATTTTGAGCATAACCCGTTTTCGATGCCGCAAGGGGGCATGGAAGCGCTTGAGGGCGATCCGCTCGAGGTGCTGGGGTATCAATATGACCTGGCGTGCAACGGGTATGAGCTGGTCTCTGGTGCGATCCGGAACCACAAACCCGAGATCATGTTCAAGGCGTTTGAAATTGCCGGATACGGCGAGGAGGAAGTGCGCAAGCGTTTTGGCGGGATGGTCAATGCGTTCCAATATGGTGCACCGCCGCACGGAGGCTGTGCTGCCGGTATCGACCGGATCGTAATGCTGCTGGCGGAGGAGACCAACATCCGCGAAGTCATCCTCTTCCCGATGAACCAGCGTGCCGAAGACCTCATGATGGCGGCCCCGTCGGAGCCCACGAGCGATCAATTGATGGACCTTGGGCTGCGGGTTATTCCCAAGGACTGAACAACGAAGGTGGGTGCAGGTTGCACGAAGTAACGGATGATGGGCAGAAGCACAGATACCATCCCGACACTGGGCGAACCGGTTTTGGGCTGGAAGGTCCCGCCGGAGCCTCATGGTCTGGCTCTGACGGGGTCCTTTGTGCAACTGGTGCCACTTGACCCAAAGACACATGCAGAGGCCTTGTTGCCTGCCTATCTCGGGTATGACCAGGTTTGGGATTACCTGCCTTACGGGCCTTTTGAAACGGTCGATGATTACCGGGCCTGGATGATGACGGTCACTCAACTGCCCGCACATCAGTTTTTTGGCATTAGAAATCTGGAAGCGGACGCTTGGCAGGGGGTTGCCAGCTATCTCAGGATTGACCCCAAGAACGGGTCAATCGAAGTGGGACACATCAATTTCAGCCCCGCGTTGCAGGGCACGCGCGCGGCGACAGAAGCGATGTACCTGATGATGCGCTGGGCGTTTGAGAACGGGTATCGGCGGTATGAGTGGAAGTGCAACGCGCTGAACCATGCCTCCCGGCGCGCAGCCCAGCGGCTTGGTTTCAGTTTCGAAGGGGTGTTCAGGCAGGCGACGATTTCCAAAGGGCGCAACCGGGATACCGCCTGGTTTGCTGCGATCGACAAGGAGTGGCCGCGGTTGGAGCAAGCATTTAAGGCGTGGCTTGCGCCGGACAACTTTGCGAACGGCAGGCAGATCAGGCCCTTGGGCGATTTCACCGGACCCGTGCGGGTGGCAAGCGATCCGACGCTTTGACGTTCTAGATCGCCATTTTCTGGGTCAGGCGTTGTTGCACCAGACCCGCGAGCGCTTCGGCTTCGGCGCGTGCTGATGTGCCGGCAGCGCGGGCCTTGGCAAGCGCTTCCGCCGCCTGTTCCAGCGCGCGGTCCTGAACGGACCTCGCCACCCCGCCGATGAATTGCGCCACGTAGTCCAGCGCGCTGTCGTTTTCAGGGTCATCCAGCACATCCGCGATATGCGCCATGTCATCCTGGAAGGCCATCAGATCGGGGTGCACGACCTCGTCCGAGATTTCGCGGAGTCCGGAGGGTTGCCGTTCGGCGGGCAGGTTGGCCAGAACCGCCTGCTGGAACACGGCAAGCGAGGTGATCGGCTTTGCAAGAAAACCATCCGCGCCCGCAGCCAAGGCGGTTTCCTCACCGTTGGTGTCACCGGAAGTGCCCAGAACCACATCCACACGTGGTTCGGTAGTCGACAGTTCCGCAATCAAATCTGCACCACTGCCATCGGGCAGGCCCAGATCAATAATGACAACAGTGGGCCGGTAGACCTGCAAATGACGCCGCGCGGATTTCAGGCAATCCGCCCGCCGGATGCGCGCACCACTGCGCAAGCACAAAAGGCGCATCGCCTCGCATGCAAATCGGCTATCCTCAATGACCAGCACGGTCAGCCCAAGCAGGGGACGCGCGGCAGTTGGCGCCGGAATCGTCGCTGCAAAGGGATCTTTCTTGTCCATCTTCGCCTCCCGAGTGACTCGTTACGCGACTCACCATGGCCTATGTTGGATAACAGGGCGTTAATGCGCGCGTGTACCGTTAATGCGGCGCTGCGTCACTTGCGCTTATGCGGCACCCGCCGCATAAACCCCGAAATCATATAGAAGGAAACAACCGATGATCGGACGCCTCAATCATGTAGCCATTGCCGTGCCTGACCTTGAGGCTGCGGCCAATCAGTACCGGACGGCGCTGGGGGCCAATGTGGGCGCGCCACAGGATGAACCCGACCATGGTGTCACGGTGATCTTTATCGAACTGCCGAACACCAAAATCGAGCTTTTGTACCCTCTGGGCGAGAACAGCCCGATTCAGGGGTTTCTCGACAAGAACCCCTCAGGCGGCATCCATCATGTCTGCTACGAGGTGGAGGATATTCTCGTGGCACGTGACCACCTTGTTGAAACCGGGGCGCGCGTTCTGGGAACAGGCGAGCCCAAGATCGGCGCGCATGGCAAACCGGTCCTGTTCCTGCACCCGAAAGACTTCAACGGATGTCTTGTTGAGCTGGAGCAGGTCTGAGCCATGGGCATCACCTCTGCACTCGTTCTTTTTGCGGTGATCTGGTCGCTGATGTTCCTCATCATCCTGCCGATCCGGGTAAAGACCCAAGGCGATCTGGGAGAGATCGTGCCGGGCACCCATGCAGGCGCGCCGGAGGTTCACAACATCGGCAAAAAGGCGAAGATCACGACGGTGCTGAGCCTGATCCTCTGGGCGATCATCTCGACCATCATTCTCTCGGGGGTGATTACGGTCAGGGATCTGGACTGGTTTGGCCGTATGGGTCCTGAGGCGCCAGCCGGTGAAACAACTGAGTAAACGTGGCCGCTCCGAGGATCGGGATGATCAGGTTCAAAAGCGGGACGGAGAGCGGGATCGCCATCAGGAACCCGGCCGCCCAAATCTTCATCAAGTGGCGCGCGCGCAGCAGTTTGGCTTCTTCGCGCCCGACCCGACGGATTGCGGCCAGCGTGAAATACTCTCGCCCGAGCAGGAAGCCGTTGAGCCCCCAGAAAATGATCGGCGCCAGTGGTGAGAAAATCACGTAGAGGATCAGCGCCAGAAGGTTGGCGACAATCAGCACGCCGAGAAAGCTGAAGGTATCCCGCAGGGCATCGAGGAGCGGGACGGGCTTTGCCGCGCCCAGCCGAGGGTAGTGTTTATCCTCCACCGCCTGGGCGACGGTATCCAGAAACATCGACGTGATGGCCGAGGCGACGGGGACCATCAGGAAGATCGACAGGACCAGAACGGCCAGCGCCGACCCCCATCCCACCAGGTCGTTGAGCCAGGTCACTTCGCCAATCAGGGGCAGGCTGGCGTCTTCGCCGATGAGCCCGCCCACAAACCAGACAAAGAGCACGGACATACCGATCAGCAACAGTACCGTCAGACCGATCCCGGTCAGCAGCACCTTGCGAAACTTCGGGTCCGTCATCTGGTTCAATGCGGCAAAGAAAGACGCAAATATCATGCGGAAACCCAGCTTGTGATGGTGTCGAGGTCGGGGCGCGGGCGTTCGGGGGGCGCGGATGTTTCCGTCGCGATGTGGATGAACCCTGCGATGCGCTCGTGATCGTCAAGGCCGAGCCCCTCTTTCATGAAACCGCGATCATGGCTGGGCCAGCCGCTGAGCCAGTTTGCACCCCAGCCCGCTGCAAGCGCGGCATTCAGCAGCGCAAGGCAGACGGCACCGGCAGAATAGGTCTGTTCGAGCGCTGGTATCTTCTCGGACGGCTTGGGGCTTTCGATAACTGCCACTGCCAGAATGCCCTGATCGAATTGTGACCGACCCTTTGCGATCTGCTCAGGGTCGAGACCAAGCGCCGTGCCGCGAACTGCCGCAAGTTGTGACAAACGCGCCATCGCCGGCTGCTCGATCACGATGAACCGCCACGGTTCGAGCTTGCCGTGATCCGGCGTCCTTGCGGCGGCTTCGAGCAGTGGTTTCAGCGTCTCTTTCGTCGGCCCCGGCGCTTGCAGGGTCTTGGCCGGGCGTGACCTGCGGGTGGTCAGAAACTCGAAAGCGGCGGGGTTGGGTGTCGGCATGTCATTTCCTGTGCATCAAAGCTGGCTGGCCAGAAAGTCGATTTCAGCCTTTATGAAGGCGTCGAAGCGGGGTCCTGGCTGACGCACGGCGAAGGCCTGCGCGGCGGGGTCAGGGGCAGACTTATGACTGCCTGACAGGGCTTCAAGGGTGGCATGGCCACAAAAGGGCACATAGATCTCGGAATACCCGCCTTCATGGACGAGGACCAGCCGCCCGTCACAGTGCTCTTCAGCGGCGGCTTTGACGCGCAGGGTCATCTGGCGGAAGGTCTCTGCCGTGGCCAGCATCCGGGCGAGAGGATCAACCGCGCCAGCATCAAACCCGCAGGCCACGATGATGAGATCCGGGTTGAACGCCGCGATCTGGGGCAGCACGACCGTGTCCATGGCGTGCAGGTAACCGGTGTGCCCGGTACCAGCAGGCAAGGGCAGGTTGACGTTGAACCCCAGCCCCGCGCCCCGCCCGCGATCCTCTATGCCGCCCGTGTCGAGCGGGTAGTTGCCTTCCTGATGCAGCGAAATGGTCAGCACGTCAGCGCGATCATAGAAGATCGCCTCGGTGCCATTGCCGTGGTGCACATCCCAATCCAGCACGACAACACGGTCCACCAGCCCCTTGGCCTTTGCGGCCTCGATTGCGATGGCGATATTGGCCAGCAGACAGAACCCGTTGGGCTTGTCGGGCAGGCAGTGATGGCCAGGCGGGCGGGACAAGGCGTAGGCGTTTTGCAGATCACCCGTCAGGACCGTCTCGACGGCGGCTTTGGCCAACCCCGCCGAAAGCGCTGCGATTTCATAACCGCCATTGGCAAAAGGTGCGTTCCGGCCCAACTCGCCGCCCTTGTCATCGGACATCGCCTTGAAGGCATCGAGGTAGCTTGCCGGATGGACCCGCAGCAAATCCTCCCGGGTGGCCTCGGGCGCGCTGCGCAAATCCAGGTCATCCGACAAGCCAGTCACGTCCATAAGGTTCTTCAGCCTGCGTTTGGTTTCCTGTGTCTCAGGCAGGCCCGGACCATTCAACGGTTGCACCAAACCGCCTATTGGCAGCGTGAAAGCATAGTTCCCGCCCGCGTGCCAAAAGCACTTCTCATCAAAGAAAAAACCGGTGCTCATCCTGTAATCCTATTTCCTGCTCAACCTGAAACGGGCCCCTTGATCCGGCACGGCGCCATTTTGGGACGCCGGGATAGATTACCGCACCATCCCGATGATCTCATATGTCTTGGCAAGGATCGGTGCCGTGATCTCACGCGCCTGCTCTGCGCCGCGCGCCAGAATACGGTCAATCTCCGGTGTGTCATCCATGAGCCGGGCCATCTCGCTCGAAATTGGAGACAGTTTCGACACCGCCAGTTCCGCCAGTTGCGGCTTGAAGGTACCGAACTGCTGACCGCCGACCTCGGCCAGAACGTCTTCGACCGACTGGTCGGAAAGGGCCGCATAGATGTTCACCAGATTGCGCGCCTCGGGGCGGTCCTTTAGCCCGTCGACCTCGGACGGCAGCGCATCGGGGTCGGTCTTGGCCTTGCGGATTTTCTTGGCGATGGCGTCCGCATCATCGGTCATGTTGATCCGGCTGGCGTCTGAGGGGTCGGACTTCGACATCTTCTTGGACCCGTCACGCAGGGACATGACGCGCGTTGCGGCCCCTTCGATCACCGGTTCGGTCAGCGGAAAGAAATCCACGCCGTAGTCGTGGTTGAATTTTGCAGCGATGTCGCGGGTCAGCTCAAGGTGTTGCTTCTGGTCTTCGCCCACCGGCACATGGGTGGCGTGATAGACAAGGATGTCTGCGGCCATCAGCGCGGGATACCCGAAGAGCCCAAGCGAGGCGTTCTGGGCATTCTTGCCCGCCTTGTCCTTGAATTGCGTCATCCGCTGCATCCAGCCCATACGGGCCACACAGTTGAAGACCCACCCCAGTTGCGCATGCTCCGGCACCTGGCTTTGGTTGATGAGGATGGATTTCTCGGGGCTGATCCCGCTGGCGATGAATCCCGCTGCCAGTTCACGCGTGTTATGTGCCAGATCGGCCGGGTTCTGCCATGTGGTGATCGCATGCAAATCCACCATACAATAGACGCAGGGGAACTCATCCTGCATCGCGACGAAACGCTTGATCGCGCCAAGGTAGTTGCCCAATGTCAGCCCGCCGGAGGGCTGGATGCCGGAAAAAACGCGCGGGGCAAAGGTCGTGGTCATGGCAAAGGGTCCCAATTCGCTGGAATTGCAGTCCGCGCTGGCTTACCCATGCGTCACAGCATCGTCAAGGAAGCCCGCATCATGAGTGACCCCTATAACGCCCCGCCGGTGAACCCGCTGCCGCCTGTGGTGCTCTTGCTCTTTGCGGCCATCGCCTTGCCTGAGCTTGCCTTCACGCTGGGCGCTCAGGGCTGGATTGGCGGTGCAGAGGCAGTCGGGTGGCGGCTGGCCGCTGTCCAGCAGTACGGGTTCTCCGGCGATCTCTTTGACTGGATGCTGTCCAACGGGCGCTGGATCCCGGAGCATCTGCAACGGTTTGTCACCTATTCCTTTGTGCACAACAGCTTTACCTCCGCCCTCTTTTCCATCGTCCTGATGCTGGCGCTTGGCAAACTGGTGGGAGAGACGATGGGGCAGGTCGCGGTTGTGGTGCTCTACTTTGGGGGGAGCGTCTTTGGGGCCTTGATCTATGGGCTTTTGCTGAATGATCCGACCTGGCTGGTGGGCGGGTTTCCGGCAGTCTACGGGCTGATCGGGGGATATTCGTTTCTGATGTGGCAAAGGCTGGCGGACACCGGGCAACAGCAATTACGGGCGTTCAGCCTGATCGCCATGCTGATGGGGATACAGCTGATCTTTGGCGTGTTCTTCGGGCCGTCTACGCTTTGGGTCGCTGATCTGGCGGGGTTCGTCTTTGGGTTCGGGGCGTCTGTTTTACTGGTGCCCGGCGGGCTGGCGCGTGTCCTGCACCATATGCGCCGGGATTAGAGCATCGGCGAGAAATTCTGAACCGCCGCCCTTGCCCCGTGTACCCGATGGGCACCACCGGCCAGCCCCCGACCTTCCCCCCGGTAGGGGGCTTCACCCCCACTGGGGCTGGCCTCAGTTGTCAGGGAGCGCGTTGCAGATTATACGGATGCCGCTTCAGCCCTTGCGGCGCATCGCGGCCTTGAATTCGGCCAGGCGGAAGGCCCCCAAGAGCTGCCCGGACCCGAAATAGGTGACGACACCAATTGCAATCAACCCGGTGAGCGCCAGCGCGCGCCACCACGCGAGGGCGAGGAAGGGTTGCAAGGCCGCCGCGGCACCCCATAGAGCAACACCCATGACAAGCGAGGCGGCGACCATGCGCCATATCCGATTGCGAAACCGTGTGTCGAACCGGACAACATCGCCGTATTGGCGTGCGCCCTGATGCAACAGGAACACCATGGCCCAGGCAGCTGTGGTTGTGGCGATGGCCGGGGCGGTCCACCCGATGACAGGGGCAAGACCGATGGCAAGAACTGCATTCACGACCATCGAGACAACAGCGTAATGAAACGGTCGGCGAGTATCTTCACGGGCGAAGTAGATCGGTTGCAGGATTTTTTGCAAGACAAAGGCAGGCAGGCCCAAACCATAGATCGCTACTGCGACCGCAATGGCCACTGAATCCTCTGCGGTCGCCGCTCCCCGCTCAAAAAGGACTGAGACCATCGGCAAGGGGATCACAATCAGCGCCACGGCGGAGGGAATTGTCAGGGCGAGGGCGATCTCGCCCGCGCGGCTCAGCGCGGTTCTGGCCCCCTCGTCATCCCTGGCTTTCAGGCGACGCGACAGATCAGGCAGCAGCACCACACCCACCGCAATGCCCACCACGCCCAGCGGCAGTTGGTAAAGCCTGTCTGCGGCGAACAGCCAACCCACCGCCTTGTCGAAGTAGCTGGCGACCTGCTGACCGACCAACAGATTGATCTGGACAACCCCGCCTGCAAGGGCCGCGGGGATGGCAACCCGGATCAGCCGGCGCATGTCCGGGGTCAGGCGGGGGCGCTTGGGTTTGATCCGGAAACCGGCACGCTTCACCGCCACCCAGAGCAGCGCAAATTGAGCAACCCCGGCCAGGGGGATCGCCCAAATGAGCGCTGGTGCGATCTCTCCCCCGAAGAACGCGGCACCCGTCATCGCGAGAATGAGCAGCACGTTCAGCAGCACCGGTGCGGCGGCGGCAGCGGCAAACCGCCCGGCGGCGTTCAACATGCCCGAGAGCAGCGCCGCGAGCGAAATGAAAAGGATGTATGGAAACACAATGCGTCCGAACTCGACCGACAGGTCAAACTGCTCCTGCCCGGCGAACCCGGAGGCCAGCGCAAAGACCAGCCATGGCATGATGGCCAGCGCCAGCAGCGTCAGTCCGATCAGGATCGTGGCCAGCCCCGCGAAGGCGTCAGAGGCAAAGGCGTCCGCGCCCTCGCCCCCTTCAACCTTCTTGGAGAACATGGGCACAAAGGCCATGTTGAAGGCCCCTTCCGCAAAGAACCGGCGGAACATGTTGGGCAAGCGGAACGCCACCACATAGGCCTGATAGAGCGGCCCGGTGCCAAGGTAGGCAAGGATCATCGCGTCCCGCACGAAACCCAGCACCCGGCTCATCAACGTCCAGCCGCCAACGGTGAAAAAGCCGGAGACGAGCTTGATAGGCTTCAACTTTCGGCCCTTTCGACACCGCGATCAATTGCGGCTCTGAGGCGCCGGTCGAGGATGCGTTGCTTGTTTTCGGAGTAGTATTTCAGCCCGAACATATCCTTGACGTAGAAGGTATCGACGACCTGCTCGCCGTAGGTCGCGATGACCGCATTGGCCACATAGACATTTGCATCCGCCAAGGTGCGCGCGAGGTCGTGCAGAAGGCCGGGCCGGTCACGGGTGTCGACTTCGATGATGGTGTAAATCTCCGACCCTTCGTTGTCGAAGGTGATATGGGTCGGCACCTTGAAGGCACGCTCGCGTTTCTTGACCTTGTCGCGGGATTTCATGGCTTCGGTCGGCACCACCTCGCCCATCAAGGTCTTTTCGATCATCTGTCGCAGGCGCGGCAGGCGTGAGGCGTCATAGGGGTTTCCGTCGGCGTCCTGAATCCAATAGGCATCGGTCACCAGACCGTCCTTGGTGGTATAGCTGCGCGCGTCCACCACATTCGCACCGACCAGCGCCAGCGCCCCGCAAATGCGGGCAAAAATGCCGGGATGGTCGGCCATGACAAAACAGGCGCGAGTCGCGTCGCGGTCTTCATCCGGGTGCAGGTCGATCCTGATCTCGTCGTCCTTCACGTCCCGCAGCATCTCGGCAAAGACCTTGTGGGCCGTCACATGCAGGCCCTGCCAATAGGGGTCGTAATGGCGCGCGGTCTCGGTTTGCAGGTCCTTGCGCGACCAGTCCTTGAGTTCTTCGCGCAAGGCGCGCTTGGCTTCCGCCCCCCGGTTTTCGCGGTTGAGCGCTTCTAGCCCGGTCTCAAGCGCGCGCTTGGTCTGTCGGTAGAGCGCACGGATCAGCACCGCTTTCCAGTTGTTCCAGGTATTTGGACCCACACCGCGAATGTCACAGACCGTCAGTACACAAAGCAGATCAAGCCGCTTGACCGTCTGCACCGCCTTGGCGAAGTCGCGGACGGTGCGCGGGTCAGCGATGTCGCGCTTCTGCGCCATGTCGGACATCAGCAGATGATAGCGCACGAGCCACTCAACCGTGTCGGTATCGGCCCGGTTCAGGCCAAGCCGTGGAGCAATCCTGCGCGCCATCTGCGCGCCGAGGATGGAATGATCCTCCGGGCGGCCCTTGGCGATGTCATGGATCAGCAACGCCGTATAAAGCACCTTTCGATCCACCCCGCGTTTCAGGATCGAGGAGGCCACGGGCAAATCCTCTTCCAACTCGCCTCTTTCGATCTGCGCGAGGTTCTTGATGCACTGGATGATATGCTCATCGACCGTGTAGCTGTGATACATGTTGAACTGCATCATCGCGACGATGGGCTCAAATTCCGGCAGGAAGGCCGATAGGACACCCAGTTCGTTCATGCGGCGCAGGGCGCGTTCCGGGTTGCCGTGTTTGAGCAACAGATCGTAGAAGATGCGGCGGGCCTCGGGCGTTTTGCGCATGTCCTCGTCGATCAGATCGAGGTTCGCCTTCACTAGCCGCATGGCGTCGGGGTGGATCAACATACCAGTCCGCAGGGCCTCTTCAAACAGCCTGAGCAGATTGAGCTTGTCGGCCAGAAACTCCTTTTCATCGGCAACCGCGATCCGGTTGTTGACGACCGCGTACCCGGCTTTGACTTTTGGCTTGCGTCGAAAGATCCGCTCCAGCAGCGGTTCTTCCTTGACGTGGTCCGCTTCCAGTTTGGTCAGGAAAATCCGGGTGAGGTCCCCCACTTCCGTGGCGTGCAAAAAGTAGTCCTGCATGAAGACTTCGACACCGCGACGGCCTTTGGTGTCTTCGTACCCCATGGCCTCCGCCACCTGAACCTGCATGTCGAAAGTCAGCTGTTCGTTGGCCCGCCCCGCGATCAGGTGCAAATGCCCCCGGACGCCCCAGAGGAAATCCTCCGCCGCGACGAAACTGTCGAACTCATCCGGGGTGAAGACATTCAGAGGCACAAGATCAGCTGCATCCGTCACACCGTGGATGTGCTTGGCGATCCAAAACAGCGATTGCAAGTCGCGCAGCCCGCCCTTGCCCTCCTTGACGTTCGGCTCCACCACATATCGCTGGCCATGTTTGACGTGGCGGCTTTCCCGCTCCGCCAGTTTGGCTTCGATAAACTCCTTGCCGGATCCCGCAAAGAGATCGGCGCGCAGGTGTTCATTGAAAGTCAGCGCCAACGCCGCATCCCCGGCCAGAAACCGATGTTCGAGCATCGCTGTCTGGATGGTGAAATCGGAGGCCCCGAGCCGGATGCAGTCCTTAATGGTGCGGCTGGAGTGCCCGACCTTCATCTTCAGGTCCCACAGGATGTAGAGCATGGATTCAATGACGCTCTCGGCCCAGGCGGTGATCTTGTAAGGGGTCAGGAACAGCAGATCGACGTCGGAAAAGGGTGCCATTTCGCCGCGCCCGTATCCGCCCACGGCAATGACCGCGAGGTGCTCGCTGGCGGTGGGGTTGGGCTTGGGATGCAGATGGTCCGTCGCGACCCTCAGGGCCGTCTTGACGATTTCATCGGTCAGATAGGTATAGGAGCGCGTCATCGGGCGCGCCTCAAACGGCTTCGCCCGAAATGCGTCGGCAATGGCGGCGCGGCCCGAGGTTTGCGCCTCGCGCAAGAGCGCGACAGTCGCCGAGCGTAATTCAGAGGGCGATTTCTGGTCGGCGAGTGCCTTTTGAAAGCCGTACTCAAAAGCGGCCTTGTCGAATATTTCTACGGGGTCGCAGATCAATCGCGGCGCGGGCAGGGTGTCTGCGGTCAGAGCAGGAGACGACATGTGCGGGGCCTAGAAGCCCGCTCCGCCAAAACGCTGCGGCGCGGCACTCAGAATACTGACTTGCGATTCCCGAATTGTAGCCACGGCAAGTCCGCGACTGTTCGTGCCATCCGGGTTCAGGCGGAAGACACCGCTGGCCCCTCTGAAACCTGCCCCCTGTGCGAGGCTGGCGCTGGAGAGTGCCGCGTCGCCCCCTTGGCTGGCCAGCGCGCCGATGGCGGCAATGGCGTCAAAGGCCAACCCGCCGATTGGATGTGGTGCGGAGCCGTAAGCTGCCTGATATTGGGCGCTGAAGGCAGAGGTGGCGGCCTGGTCGGGAATCGCAAACCAACTGTTCTGGACACCCGGCAGGCTCAGCGTCTGAGGCGGGATATCCCAGCGGGTAAGGCCGATGAACTGCGCAACATCGCTGGAGATGCCCGCTTCGGGCAGTAACTGTGAAAGCAGGGGCAGGGCCGTGGCGGAATCCGTGGTGAAAAAGATCGCATCCGCCCCATTGCTGGTCACAGCCGATTGGATCTGCGGGATGGCAGCAATGACATCCTGTTGCGAGAGCGCATAGCCAACCGTGCCAACAACCGCACCACCCTGCGCGGCGACAGCGGCTTGAATTGCCGCGCGTCCCTGTTGGCCGGCAGTATCATTGCCGTGTACGATGACAAACCGCTGTTTGCCCTGGCTCGTGGCATAGCTCGCCATGCGGTTCGCGGTGTTCTGGAAGGTCGGGCCAAGCACAAAGAGGTTGCCCCCCGCAACTGCCGCATTGTTCGAGAAGGACAGGACGTTGACCCCTTTACCCGCAACCGCTCTGCCCGCAGCATTCGCAGCCGCCGCGTAGACCGGGCCGATGATGATCTTGGCCCCTTCATCAACCGCTTTCTCCGCATTCGCCGCAGCCAGGGCCGCATCCCCGGCGGTCTGATAGACGCGCAGGTCAATCGCGGCGCCGTTCAGGTCGCGGATGGCCAGCCGTGCTGCGTTTTCAAGGCTTTGCGCCAGCAACTCATCAGTTCCCTGACCCGAACCGCTGGGCACCAGCAACGCAACCGGCACGGGGTCGCCTGTCCGGATGCCGCCCCCGGCGGAGGGGATCGTATCGCAGGCAGCCAAGGCAATCGCCATCAGGGGCAGGATCAGAACGCGCAACCCCTTGCGGGCAAATTGGAAAACGGCAAACATATCAGCGATACTCCAGCAGTTACGGCGCGCATCGAGCACGCGGATGTTTCGGCAATCATAGTCGTCACGAAAGGCGGGTCCAGCGTTGAATTTTCAGAAGGTCTCTTTGCAGCCGGGCTTGTACTTTGTCGGCGTTCCGATTGGCACGGCGCGGGATATCACCCTGCGCGCCCTCGACGTACTGGCCAGCGCGGATGTGCTTGCGGCGGAAGACACGCGCAGCCTGCGCCACCTGATGGACATTCACGCGGTTCCGCTGGCAGGCCGCAAGGTGATCGCGCTGCATGACCACAGCAAAAGCGAGGTCACACAGAGGCTTGTAGCGCAGATTGGTGAGGGCAGGTCGGTCGCCTACGCCTCTGAAGCGGGCATGCCCCTGATCGCCGACCCGGGATTCGAGTTGAGCCGGGCGGCGCAGGACGCGGGGCATTCGGTGACCTGCGCGCCGGGACCGTCTGCTGTCCTGACCGCGCTGGTGTTGGCTGGGTTGCCGACGGATGCCTTTCACTTCTGCGGATTTCTGCCGAACGCCAGTGCTGCGCGGCGCAGGGCACTGGAAGGGCTGCGCGACACAAATGCCACGCTGGTGTTTTACGAATCACCCAAGCGTCTGGGCGCAATGCTGGCAGATGCCGAGGCGGTGCTTGGAGATCGCTCTGGCGCGGTTTGCAGGGAACTGACCAAGAAATTCGAAGAAACCGCGCGGGGCCCCCTGAGTGCGTTACGGGAACAGTTTTCGAACCGCACGGTCAAGGGAGAGATCGTGGTTCTGATCGACAGGGACCGTTCAGAGAAAATTACCGAAACGACCCTGGAAGAGGACCTGCAAGTGGCGCTGGCGGCGCATTCGTTGCGGGATGCGGTCGATATGGTCGCGCGGGCGCATGACGTGCCGCGCAGGCAGGTCTATCAGCTCGCACTTACTGTTTCAAAGGCATGACATGGCACAAAACGACCCATCGACACGTCACAAGGGGTCATCGTCCTATCACGGTGGATTGGCTGCAGAAGGCTCGGTTGAACGCCATTACTGCGGCATGGGCTACACGGTACTGGCCCGTCGGTGGCGCGGCACCGGTGGTGAGATTGACCTTGTTTTTAGCCATGCCTCCACCTTCATCTTTGTGGAAGTCAAGAAAAGCAGAACGTTTCAGGCGGCTGCTCTTCGCGTCTCTGCCCGGCAGCGGGAACGCATCTTTGCGACGGCTACGGAATTTGTGGCCGCACAGCCGCAGGGTCAGCTTTCGGACATGCGGTTCGATGTCGCCTTGGTGGACGGAACAGGGCACATCGAAATCCTTGAAAACGCGCTTTTCGGCGACTGAGGCCTGCGAAGCTTCCCATTGCACCCAAGGGCTGGCTGGGTCATTTAGGCCAGACAGACGCAAGGAGCAGCCATGAAAATCGCCTTTCAGATGGATCCGATTGAAGCGGTCGATATCAATGCCGACAGCAGCTTTCGCCTCGCGGAGGAAGCCCAGAGGCGCGGTCATAGCCTGTTTTACTATTCGCCCGACCAACTGGCCTACGAGGAAGGGCGGATCACCGCGCGCGGTCAGGATTTCACGGTGCAGCGGGTTCAGGGGGAGCATGCGACGCTTGGCGAGATGCGCGAGGTCGACCTGGCGGAGTTTGACGTGATTTGGCTGCGTCAGGACCCGCCGTTTGACATGCACTACATCACCTCCACGCATCTGCTGGACCGGCTGGCGCCGGACGTGCTGGTGGTCAACGATCCTTTCTGGGTGCGCAACTATCCGGAAAAGCTGCTGGTGCTGGATTTCCCGCAGCTTACCCCGCCCACAACCATCGCGCGCGATCTGGACACGATCAAAGCCTTCAAACAGAAACATGAGGATGTGATCCTCAAACCGCTCTATGGCAACGGTGGCGCGGGCGTGTTCCGGCTGGATGCGGCGGATCGTAACCTGACGTCTCTGCACGAGCTTTTCACAGGGTTTTCCCGCGAACCTCTGATCGTGCAGAAATTCCTGCCCGATGTCTCCAACGGCGACAAGCGCGTCATTCTCGTGAATGGCGCGCCCGTGGGCGCGATCAACCGAGTGCCAGCAGCGGGGGAGACCCGGTCGAACATGCATGTGGGGGGCCGCCCGGAGAAAATCGGGCTGAGCGAGCGAGATCTGGAGATTTGCGCCGCCATCGGACCCTTGCTGAAAGAGAAAGGCCAGGTCTTTGTCGGCATCGACGTGATCGGAGACTACCTGACCGAGATCAACGTGACCTCGCCCACGGGTATTCAGGAGTTGGAGCGTTTTGACGGGATCAATGTCGCGGCTAAAATCTGGGAAGCGATTGAAGCGCGCCGGTCCTGACCCCGCTTATATCCCCACGCGGTAGCTGATGGCTTCGGCCACATGTGCGCGGCGCACCTGCTCGGACTCATCCAGATCCGCGATCGTCCGGGCGACCCGCATCACGCGGTGATACCCCCGGGCTGACAAGCGAAACCGCTCTGCCGCTTTCAGGAGCAGTTTGCGCCCTTCCGGGTCCGGCGTCGCGACCTCCTCCAGGCTCTCTCCGGCAGCATCCGCGTTCGACCGCATCTCGGGATGTGATTCATATCTTGCGGTTTGCACCGCATGCGCGGCAGCGACCCGCTCCGCCACGGTTTCAGAGCTTTCGCCCCCGCCCGGCAGGTCAAGATCACTGTAGGAAACTGGCGGCACATCCACACGCAAATCAAAACGATCCATCAGGGGGCCGGAAATTCGGCCTAGGTAGTCTTCTCCACACTGAGGAACCCGTGCGCAGGCGCGCTCCGGTTCCGTCAGATACCCACATTTGCAAGGGTTCGCGGCAGCAATCAGCATGATGCGGCAAGGGTAGGTGACATGGGCGTTTGCGCGGGAGACCATGACGTTCCCGGTTTCCAGTGGCTGCCGCAGCGTCTCAAGCACGTTGCGCGGAAATTCCGGCAGCTCATCCAAGAAAAGCACGCCGTTATGCGCCAGAGAGACCTCGCCCGGTTTGGCCATGCGCCCCCCGCCGATGATCGCCGCCATCGACGCCGTGTGATGGGGATCACGGAAGGGACGCGCGCGCGACAGCCCGCCCTCGTCCAGCAGTCCGGCAATGGAATGGGTAATGGAGGTCTCAAGCGCTTCGCGGGCCGAGAGCGGCGGCAGGATGCCCGGCAATCGTCGTGCCAGCATGGATTTGCCCGATCCGGGCGTGCCGACCATTAACATGTGGTGCCGTCCGGCCGCTGCAATTTCCAGCGCGCGTTTGGCCCGCTCCTGCCCTTTGACATCCCTTAGATCCAGTGTTTCTGGTGCTGAAAGGACCTCTCCCGGCTTGGCCACGGCAATCGGGTTCTGACCGGTAAAGTGACGCACCACATCGCCCAGTGTTCGGGCGGCAATGACCTGCGCGCCGCTGACCCAGGCGGCCTCTTTGCCGCAGGCCGCAGGGCAGAGCAGTTGGTGGTCCTCTTCTGCCGCGGCCATGGCGGCGGGCAGTGCGCCCGTGACCTGTACCAGTTTCCCGTCCAATGAAAGCTCGCCCAGCGAGATGACCGACAGAACGGCGTCGACGGGGATGATGTTGAGCTCTGCCAGCAAGGCGACTGCGATAGGCAAATCGAAATGTCCGCCTTCCTTGGGCAGGTCAGCGGGGCTCAGGTTGATGGTGATTTTCTTGGATGGGAAGGCGATAGCCATGCTGGCCAATGCCGCCCGCACGCGTTCCTTGGCCTCTGAAACCGCCTTGTCGGGCAGACCGACGATGCTGAACCCCGGCAGACCAGGCGAGAGCGAACACTGGACTTCGACCGGGCAGGCTTCGACCCCGCGAAACGCAACAGAGTAGGTTAGCGACACCAGCGTCCCCCAAAACAGCGAGTCATGGTTAATCGCTAAGGGGCGGAGGTTTATGAAACGTTAACCGAAGGAATTGGCCAGGGGGCAATTGGCGCGTGCACGTCATAAGGAAACGGATCATAGGTCAATTCCAGCCCCGCATCGCGCCAGGCCACCACCGCCGGGTCTGAAAGTACCCTCATACAATAGGCGCGGGCAGTCTTTGAGACATTAAGGTCATAGCCCACGATCCGGGCAGCGACGGGTGCGAAAAAGACATCGGCCAAGGAATAGTCGCCAAAGAGCCAGCCTTTGTCTGATCCGCACATATCCCAGGCGCTTTGCCACAAGTCTTCAACCCGCTTGAGGTCGGACCGCACGGCATCGGAGGCGGCGAACCCGCTGTTCACATGGCAAAGCTGCATAGGGCAGGCAGTGCGCAAGGCAGAGAACCCGGCGGCCATTTCGGCGGATAGCCACCGTGCCCGTGCTCTTTGCGCGGCATCCTTTGGCCAAAGCCCTTTTTCGGGATGCCGCTCGGCCAGCGTCTCGGCAATCGCGAGGCTCTCGCCGATCACCGTGCCTTCGGGCGTCCGGACCACGGGCACCAGCCGCGCGGGGGCCAGATGTGCCAGATCCTGCGCCATTGTCCCGCTGTAAAGCCCCACCAGATGGGTCCGGACGGACAGACCGAATTTTTCGAACATCAACCAGCCGCGCAAAGACCAGCTGGAGAACGTCCGGTCGCCGATGTAAAGGTCATAAGTCATGTGCCCAGCTTAGGGTGACGCGATTGGCTGGGGCAAATTCCGATCTGTTGGCTGAGTAATCACGGAAGATGATTGATCCGGCTCACGGATGGTTTCTCGCCGCGCCAGTCGATTGTTGTGATCGAGAAGTTGTCGATCCGATGCGCCAGCGTGTCATAGGCCGAGATGCCAAGGGCGCGCTGAAGCTGGGTGAGGATCACGCCAAAATGGGCCACGGCGATGATGTGCTGGTCCGGAAAACGGGCACTGATGGTACGAACTGCTGCGGCCACGCGCGCCGAGGCACTATTCCAGCTCTCACCGCCGGGTGCCTCGATCGCCCCCGGCTGCTCCCAGAACTGGCGGCTGAGGTCCGGGTCTCGTTCCGCCACGGTTTCAAAATGCACGCCGTCCCATGCGCCAAAGTGCATTTCGCGCAGCTGTGGTGCATGCGGCAGACGGTGGTGGTTGTCGCTTGCGATGGCGCTGGCCGTGTCCCGCGCGCGCGCCAGATCGGACGAAACGAGAATGCCTTCGCCCGGCAGCGCCTGCCGGAGGCGGTTGATTTGTGCGCCGTCGCTCAAATCCGCAGGTACGTCGCGCCAGCCGACAAAGCTCTTTGCATGTGTTGGTCCGTGGCGCACCCAATGCCAGACAGTCACGGCAGTTGCCCTTTCAGCACGACCGGTAAGCCCGCCACGACCAGAACCGCGAGATCCGCCTGCGCGGCCAGGGCGATGTTCAAACGGCCTTGTGCTTCCCTGAAACGGCGGGCCAGCGCGTTGTCGGGCACGATCCCATGACCAACTTCGTTTGACACAATGACAACCGGTGCCGGACAGACCGAGAGTGCGTGCAGCAACGCGCGCTGGCTTTCGTTGACATTGATACCGTCCATCATGTGATTAGAGAGCCACATGGTCGCACAGTCGATCAGAACCGCCTGAGACGGTTTGAGGTCCGCAAGCGTCGGTCCCAGATCCAGATCTGCCTCAAAATTGAGCCAATCGGCGCCGCGGCGTGCTTTGTGCAGATTTATTTTCGCTTTTATTTCATCGTCACATACCCGCGACGTGGCGAGGTAAACAGGTTCTAAATGACTGCTTAACAAAAGGTTTTCAGCCCACAGGGATTTTCCCGAGGCAGCGCCCCCTAGGACAAAGGTCAGCTTTGGCAACATTTTATAAACCTTTGAAGTGAACCAATCGGCTGTATGGTGCGTATCTATATCAATTGTACACGGCAAGGTGTGCTTCATCTGAATGGGAGATGTCGCTATGGCTTTGGATACTGCAAGAGATATGACATTGTCGCGCAAGGCAATGAAGGCGGAATTGCTGGACGCAGAGACAGAACTCCGACTTGCCTATGCTTGGCGCGATGAACGGTGTGAAGAATCGCTACACCGCTTGATAACCGCCTACATGCGCCTGGCGATTTCCATGGCCTCGAAATTCAAGCGCTACGGCGCGCCCATGAACGACCTGATTCAGGAAGCAGGTCTGGGGCTGATGAAGGCTGCCGATAAATTCGATCCCGACCGAGGCGTGCGGTTCTCCACCTACGCGGTGTGGTGGATCAAGGCCTCCATTCAGGACTACGTGATGCGCAACTGGTCCATGGTGCGGACCGGCTCGACATCGTCTCAGAAATCGCTCTTTTTCAACATGCGGCGCGTTCAGGCGCGGTTGGAGCGGGAAAGCGCCGCTGCTGGCGAAGTGCTCGACCGGCACCAGCTGCGCCAGATGATCTCCACCGAGATCGGCGTGCCGTTGCACGATGTTGAGATGATGGAGGGCCGGCTTTCCGGCTCCGACTACTCCCTGAACGCGACTCAATCCGCCGAAGATGAAGGTCGTGAATGGATTGATGCGTTGGAAGACGACAGCGCGCAGGCGGCAGAAACGGTAGAGCACCAGCATGACACCGAACAGTTGCGCGCGTGGTTGTTGCAGGCCATGAACGACCTGAACGAGCGGGAACGCTTCATTGTGCGGGAACGAAAGCTCAGGGACGCACCCCGCACGCTCGAAAGCCTCGGGCAGGAGCTGAGCCTGAGCAAAGAGCGTGTCCGTCAGCTTGAAGCCGCTGCGTTCGGCAAGATGCGCAAGTCGCTGGAAAACCAGTCGCGTGAGGTTCTGAACTTTCTGACGTGATTGGTTTAAGAAGCACAATCAGTTTGATGTCGGGCGCGGTGCTCTTCACCGCGCCTTTTGCTGTGAGCGCCAGTTCTGTTGATCTGCCCGAAGGTGCGCAAGCTGCGGAAGTGGTTTTTCTGGGCGAACAGCACGACAACCCGCAACACCATGAAACACAGGCGGAATGGGTAAAGCACCTGTCGCCCCGCGCAATTGTATTCGAGATGTTGACGCCCGAACAGGCGGCAAAGGCAACGGCTGAGAACCGGCGGGATGAGGCGGCATTGGAGGCTGCTTTTGGATGGGAAGAAGCAGGCTGGCCGGACTTCACCATGTATTTCCCGATTTTTGCCGCCGTCCCCGAAGCAGCTATCGTCGGTGCGGGTGTGCCCCGAAGCCAGATTCGCGCCTTGATGGAAGACGACCTTGCCCAGATCATCGGTATGGAGACCGCCCAGCGTTTTGCGCTGGATCGCCCCTTGCCCGATGGGCAGCAAGAGGCGCGCGAAACGCTGCAACGAGAGGCCCATTGTAACGCCTTGCCAGAAGAAATGCTGCCGATGATGGTGAATGTGCAAAGGCTTCGGGACGCAGCTCTGGCACAAGCGGCCCTGGAAGCCGTCGAGCAGTTTGGCACACCGGTCGTTGTCATCACGGGCAACGGGCACGCGCGGGAAGATTGGGGCGCGCCGTCTTTGCTGCGGCAAGCCGCCCCCGATTTGACGGTCTTCACCCTGGGGCAGGGGGAAGCCGGGCAAACCCCCGAGGGCGGTTTTGCCTTTGTGCTCGACGCGCCACCTGTGGATCGCGGCAACCCCTGCGATGCGTTCAAGTGACACCTTGGGGGCTGGCGGTCCCCGCAGAGGCGGCATAAGGTCGGGCCAGCGCGCGATAGGATCAAAGGCCCCCTCATGCTGACCGGTAAACACATTCTGCTGATTATTGGCGGTGGCATCGCTGCGTTCAAATCGCTCGACCTGATCCGCCGCTTGCGGGAACGTGGTGGGACCGTCACCCCGGTTCTGACGCGGGCAGCGGAGGAATTCGTGACGCCCCTGTCGGTGTCTGCGCTGGCGGGTATGAAAGTCTACCGCGATTTGTTTGACCTGACCGATGAAGCGGAGATGGGCCATATCCAGCTCAGCCGGGTTGCCGATCTGGTTGTGGTCGCCCCGGCGACGGCTGATCTGATGGCGAAGATGGCGCAGGGCCACGCAAATGATCTGGCGAGTACGCTTTTGCTGGCAACCGATACGCCCGTCCTGATCGCCCCGGCGATGAATGTGCGCATGTGGGAACACCCGGCCACACAGCGCAACGCTGAAGCTTTGCGAGGAGATGGCACTCAGTTCGTGGGGCCGGTCTCGGGCGATATGGCATGTGGTGAGTTCGGACCGGGCCGCATGTCCGAACCGATGGAGATCGTGGAGGCGATTTCGAGCCACTTCGACCAAGGCCCCTTGAAAGGCCGCCGGGTGCTTGTGACTTCCGGTCCAACCCATGAACCGATTGATCCGGTGCGCTATATCGCCAACAGGTCCTCTGGTGCGCAGGGCAATGCCATCGCCTCGGCGCTTCGTGCGCGCGGGGCGGAGGTGGTGTTTGTCACCGGTCCGGCGGATGTGCCACCGCCCGAGGGAGTGGAGGTCATCAAGGTCGAGACCGCGCTACAAATGCTGGACGCGGTACAAGCAGCGTTGCCGGTGGATGTTGGCGTCTTTGCTGCTGCCGTCGCGGATTGGCGAGTAGCCGCTGCCAGCGACCGCAAACTCAAGAAAACCAAGGACGGCACGCCTGATCTGAAATTTGCGGAGAACCCGGACATTCTGCGCCAGGTGTCGCAAATGGCGCAAAACAGGCCTGCGCTGGTGGTGGGCTTTGCGGCTGAGACCGACGATGTAATTGCAAATGCCACGGCCAAGCGGAAACGCAAAGGCTGCGACTGGATCGTGGCGAATGACGTCTCACCCGCGACAGGTATCATGGGGGGATCGGAAAACGCTGTTGTCGTGATCGACGCTGCGGGGGCCGAGACATGGCCCAGGATGACAAAGGCGGAGGTCGCCGAGAAGCTTGCCGACCGCATCTCCGACCACCTGGGTGGCGTATGACGAACAAGGATACGACTTTGGCACAGATTGCAGTGACGCGGGTGGCGACGTCTGATCCTGAGATCGCGCTGCCCGCCTATGAAACGGCAGGCGCGGCGGGTGCTGATGTGCGCGCAAACCTTCCCAACGGGCCCATCACCTTGCGGCCGCAGGCGCGGGCACTGGTGCCAACCGGGCTTTGTTTTGCGATCCCGCCGGGGTTTGAGGTGCAGGTCAGGCCGCGCTCTGGCCTCGCGCTGAAACATGGGATCACATTGGTGAACAGCCCCGGCACGATCGACAGCGATTATCGCGGCGAGGTGGGCGTCATCATGATGAACACCGGTGCCGAGGATTTCGAGATCATCCACGGCATGCGCATTGCCCAGCTCGTCGTGGCCCCTGTGGTGCAGGCCGGATTCACGTCGGCGGACAGTCTCGACGAGACCGGGCGGGGCTCGGGCGGGTTTGGGTCCACCGGAGGCAACTGATGATCCTTGTTCTTGGCCTTTGTGCTTTGCTTTGGGGAATTGGCAGCCTGATGGGCGCGCCAAGATCCGCGCGGCTGTCGATGATTGGCGTGCTGTATCTGGGGGTCGTCGGGCTGCACCTCGTCTTGCCCACGGGTCATCCCTTGCGCCTCGCGACGGGAGAAACCGCAGCGCTTTGGCTGCTGATCGGTGGGTTTGCAGCGCTTGTTCTGGCCTATCGGGCGGTGCTGCTCCGCCTCAGATCGCGCGCGGAAACGGGCGAGGCGCAGAGTGTCGACACGAAGGATAGACCGCTCTTTAATGAGACGGAGCTGAACCGATACGCCCGCCATATGGTCTTGCGCGAAATCGGGGGGCCGGGCCAGAAAAAGCTTAAACAGGCTCGTGTCCTCGTGATCGGGGCCGGTGGGCTTGGCGCGCCGGCCTTGCAGTATCTTGCGGCTGCCGGTGTCGGGACAATTGGTGTGATCGATGACGATACGGTCGAAAACACGAACCTGCAGCGGCAGGTCATTCATCGCGACGGCTCCATCGGCATGCCCAAGGTGTTTTCCGCGCAGCAGGAAATGGAGGCGCAGAACCCTTACGTGACCGTGCGCCCCTACAACCGCCGCCTGACCGGCGACGTCGCGGCCGCGCTTTTTGCGGAATACGATCTGGTCCTGGACGGGACGGACAATTTCGACACGCGTTATCTGGTGAACGAAACGGCGGTAGCGGCCGGGCTGCCGTTGATCTCGGGCGCGTTGAGCCAATGGGAAGGACAGCTCAGCGTTTTTGATCCCGCACGGGGCGCGCCCTGTTACCAATGCGTTTTTGAGGCAGCCCCGGCGCCCGAGCTGGCCCCGTCATGTGCTGCGGCGGGGGTGCTTGGGCCGTTGCCGGGCGTGATCGGCGCGATGATGGGGGTCGAGGCGGTCAAGATCATCACCGGGGCCGGGACACCTTTGCGGGGACAAATGGTCATCTATGACGCGCTCTACGGCGAAAGCCGCACCATCATGGTTCAGCGCCGCGACACCTGCCCCGCTTGTAGTGCCGTGCAGGCAAAAGCATCCTGACGCCGAATAGAAGGCAACGGCGGTTGTGCCGTGACACCCAGCGCCCTAGCTGTCAATCATGAAGGAGAACCGACATGACAAACCCGCTCTTGCAAGACTGGTCCACCCCCTACGGGATCGCGCCATTCGCCGAGATTTCGGATGAGGACTTTGCGCCTGCGCTCGATCAGGCGCTTGCCGCCCATGAGGCCGAGATCGAGGCGATTGCAGCAGAGATGGCCCTTCCGGATTTTGCCAATACCGTCGAGGCGCTGGAAGCTGCGGGCAAGGCGCTCGATCAGGTCTTGTCGGTCTTCTTCACGGTGGCAGGGGCTGACAGCAACCCTGCGCGTGAGGCCTTGCAGCGGGAGTTTTCGCCAAAACTCGCGGCGCATTTCTCCAAGATTTCCAGCAATAAGGCGCTCTTTGCGCGTGTCGCGGCCCTCTGGGACCGTCGCGACGATCCGGATCTGACTGACGAACAGGCGCGGGTCCTGATGCTGACCCACCGAGGGTTTGTGCGGGCGGGGGCCGCGCTCGATGGGGCGCAGGACGCCCGCATGCAGGAGATCAAGGCGAGGCTTGCGGTTCTGGGGACCGAGTTCACCCAGAACCTTCTTGCGGATGAACGAGACTGGTTCATGCCGCTGTCCGAGGACGATCTGGAAGGCTTGCCCGCCTTTGTCGTGGATGCGGCCCGCGCGGCCGGGGCCGAAAAGGGCGCGGATGGGCCAGTTGTCACGCTGTCCCGGTCGCTCATCGTGCCGTTTTTGCAATTCTCACCGCGCCGTGACCTGCGCCAGAAAGCCTTTGAGGCCTGGGCCGCCAGAGGGGCAAATGGTGGCGACACGGATAACCGGCAGATCGCGGCAGAGATCCTGGCGCTTCGGGAAGAACGCGCGCAGCTGCTGGGATATGAGAGTTTCGCGGCCTACAAGCTTGAGACCGAGATGGCGAAGACCCCGCAGGCCGTGCGCGACCTGCTGATGTCGGTCTGGGCCCCCGCGCGAGCGCAGGCAGAGGCGGATGCGCAAAAGCTCGCGGATCTGATGCGCGCGGATGGGATCAACGACGATCTGACCCCCTGGGACTGGCGCTATTACGCGGAGAAGCGCCGGGCCGCTGAACATGATCTGGATGAAGCCGCATTGAAACCCTACTTCCAGCTCGACAAGATGATCGAGGCGAGCTTTGCCTGCGCGAACAGGCTGTTTGGGCTGGAATTCACACCCCTTGATGTGCCGCTTTACCACCCCGACTGCCGGGCCTGGAACGTGACGCGGAAGGGGGAGCATGTTGCTGTGTTCATTGGCGATTATTTCGCACGTGGCTCCAAACGCTCCGGTGCCTGGTGTTCCGCAATGCGCTCGCAGGCAAAATACCCTGAGACGCAAACGCCCGTGGTCATCAACGTGTGTAACTTCGCCAAGGCGGACCCGGCGCTCCTGTCCTATGACGATGCGCGGACCCTGTTTCACGAGTTTGGCCACGCGCTGCACCAGATGCTGTCCGATGTGACCTACGAAAGCGTGTCAGGCACCTCGGTCGCACGCGACTTTGTCGAACTGCCCAGCCAGCTTTATGAGCATTGGCTGGACGTGCCCGAGGTGCTGTCCGAATTTGCGGTTCATGCGGAAACGGGAGAGCCGATTCCGCAGCCCCTGCTGCAAAAGGTGCTGGACGCCGCGACCTTTGATATGGGGTTCCAGACCGTTGAATACGTCGCATCCGCGCTGGTCGACCTTGCGTTCCACGACGGTCCGGCCCCCGCTGACCCGATGTCGGCACAGGCCGATGTGCTGTCCGAGATCGGCATGCCGGCGGCGATCACCATGCGCCATGCGACACCGCATTTTGCGCATGTCTTTGCCGGGGACGGGTATTCCAGCGGGTACTACAGCTACATGTGGTCCGAGGTGATGGATGCCGATGCCTTTGAGGCGTTCGAGGAAGCGGGGGGCCCCTTTGACCCCGAGCGCGCGGCAGCGCTGGAGGAGCACATCCTGTCGTCCGGCGGCAGCGCGGATGCGGCGGAGCTTTATACCGCGTTCCGGGGGCGGTTGCCTGGTGTCGAGGCGCTCTTGAAAGGGCGCGGGTTGATCGCGGCGCAATAGCCTTCAGTACCGGCGGGCACGGTCCACGAGGTTCAGGAAAGGCGCGCCCGTCTCCCCACGCCTGATGTTGGCTGCGATCTCCCTCGACGCTGTGAGCGCTCGGGTGGCTGCTGCGATATGCGGGGTAACGGTCACTTTCGGATGGCGCCAGAAAGGGTGGTTCTCCGGCAGGGGTTCGATGCGAAAGACATCGAGCGTGGCATGCGCGACCTGACCGGCATCAAGCGCCTCGATCAGTGCGGCGTCATCAATCAACGGGCCGCGCCCCGGGTTGATGATAAACGCACCCTTTGGCAAGAACCCAAGCGTGTCGGCATTCAATGTGTTCTCTGTCTCGGCTGTGTCGGGCAATAGCAAGACGACGATGTTGGCTTTGCTGAGCGCGGGTTTCAGACCGTCCGGCCCGTGAAAACACTCCACGCCCTCCACGGTCTTGGGAGATCGGCTCCAGCCACAGACCTTGAAATTCAGAGCAAGCAGACTGCGGGCCACGGCGCCCCCCAACTCTCCGAGACCGAGAATACAGACGGTACGTTCCTCCGCCAGGGGGTTGGAATGCCATTCCCATTTACGGTCCGGATTGACGATATGCGCGTCCATCCCCAGATGATATCGCAGCACATGACCGGTGACCCATTCGGTCATGGATTGCGTCATGCCCGGGTCCACCATGCGTACCAGCGGCATGGTCAGCGTTTCATTCGCGACGATCTTCTCCACCCCGGCCCAGAGGCTCAGAACCGCTTTCACATTGGTGTAGGGCGTGAAATCCTTGAGCTTTGAGGTCGGCGCATAGACGATGTAATCGACCGTTTCCGGTTCTGCCTGTGTGACCAGTTCAGCTGTCAACCCGGCGTCGGCCAGGGCCTTGCGCAAGGCATCGCCATACATCTGCCAATTGTCGTTGCTGGCGGCAAAAAGAACGGTGAGAGACATACGTTGGGCTTACCTCGGGCGGTGGACATGGGCGCTTTGCATCAGGCCGAAGGCGAGCATCAGCACCAGCATCGCCGATCCGCCAAAGCTTACCAGCGGCAAGGGCACGCCGACGACTGGTGCAAGCCCCATGACCATCGACATGTTGACCGCAAAGAACAGAAAGAAATTGAGCGCGATGCCGAGGATCAATAGCGATGAAAATCGGTCCTTGTTGAGCAATGCGGACCATACGCAGAAGATGATAATCAGCGTGTAGAGCGACAACAGAGAGATTGCACCGACGAACCCGAACTCCTCCGCCAGGGTGGTGAAGATGAAGTCGGTGTGTTTCTCCGGCAGGAAATTCAGGCGGCTTTGCGTCCCCTGCATGAAGCCGCGCCCGGTCCAGCCGCCTGAGCCCAGGGCAATCTTGGATTGTGTGATGTGATAGCCCGCGCCCAATGGGTCCGAGCTTGGGTCAAGGAAGGTGTCGATGCGGCGGAACTGGTAGTCCTTGATCAATTGCCAGTCGGTGCCGCGGGACTGAAAGACCACCGTTACCAGTCCAATCCCGCTTGCGATCACGGCAGCAAAATAGCCCCAGTGCACCCCGGCAAGAAACATCAACCCGCCACCCGCGGCCAGCAACAGGATCGACGTGCCCAGGTCAGGCTGGCGCAGGACGAGAAAGACGGGGATGATGATGATGACAACCGGGACAAGCACCCAAAAAGGTCGCGAGGTTTTCTTGGCGGGCAGCCAGTCGTAATAGGCGGCGAGCAACATCACCAGTGTAATCTTCATCAATTCAGAGGGTTGCAGCCGCATGAAACCCAGATCGATCCAGCGTTGCGCGCCCATGCCAACGGTCCCGAACAGCTCCACCGCGACAAGCAAGAGGAGCGTGACGAGGTACGCCGCCCCTGACAGGCTGCGCCAGAACCAGATGGGCACCAACGCCACAAACAGCATCAGCGTGAAACCCATGGCGAAACGTTTCATCTGCGGTTCCGCCCATGGGGTGAAGGAGCCTCCCGCCACCGAATAGAGCATCAGGAAACCTGCGCCGGCGACCGCTGCAAGCAGGATGGCCACCGGCCAGTTGAGATAGAGCACCTTGCGCAGACCGGACGGCGTGTGCTTGACGTTATATTCAAGGTAACTCATGCCTGATCCCGCCCGGTAATCGCAGCTTGCGGCTGCTTGGCGCGAAGCTCTTGCTGGAGCGCTTCGATACGCTCTCGGTCTTTCGACGGGTAGGCCTCCAACGGTGGCGCGCCGCCATAGAGCGCCTGCAAGGTAATGTCGCGGGCTATCGGGGCCGCGGCTTTCGACCCGCCCCCCCCATGTTCGACAATCACCGATACGGCGTATTTGGGTGCCTCATAGGGTGCGAAATTCACGAACAACGCATGGTCGCGCCGCTCCCAGGGCAAATCCTCGTTCCGGATCACGCCAGCGCGCCGTTCGGCGGCTGTGATGTTGCGCACCTGGCTGGTGCCGGTTTTGCCCGCCATGCGCATCGAGTCGTCGATGATGCGCGATCCGTAGGCGGTGCCGCGACGGTCATTGACCACGGCATACATCGCGCGGCGCATCCATCGCAAATTCCGTTCGTTCATCTCAAGGCTTTCGCCGCCACGCAGCGGTTGCTCGACACCGTCGATGGATTTGATGAGGCGCGGTGACACGGAACGCCCCGTCGCAAGGCGCGCGGTCATGACGGCCAGTTGCAAGGGCGACGCCAAGAGATACCCCTGACCGATTGAGGCGTTCACCGTGTCGCCGACACGCCACGACTGGTCATGGAAAGTGCGTTTCCACTCCATCGTCGGCGTGAGCCCCTCGGCCACTGCCGACATCGGCACATCATGACGGGTGCCCAGACCAAAGCGCCGCGCCATGGCGGAGATCTTTTCGATGCCCACCTTGATCGCCAGGTCGTAATAGTAGACGTCACACGACCGTTTGAGAGAGGTCTGCAAATCGACCCAGCCATGACCCGCGCGTTTCCAGCAATGAAAACGCCGACCGGACACTTCCAGATGACCCGGGCAATAGGCGGTTTCATCCGGCCCGATCAACCCGGCCTCAAGGGCGGCCATGGCCGTGATCATCTTGAAGGTTGACCCGGGCGGGTAGAGGCCCTGCACGGTCTTGCTTGCGAGGGGGCGGTACTTGTTGCCCGTCAACGTGCTGTAGTCTTTCTGGGAAATTCCGCGCACAAAGAGGTTGGGGTCGAATGTGGGTGCCGATGCGCAGGCGACCAGATCGCCGGTCTCGCAATCCATGATGACCGCACTAGCGCTCTCGCCGTCCAGCCTTGCCTGCACATAGCCCTGCAAATCCGCATCAATCGTGAGCTGCAAATCAGACCCGGCGGTGCCTTCCTGCCGGTCCAGCTCGCGCATGACACGACCGGCGGCGTTGACCTCGACCCGCTTGGCGCCCGCTTTGCCGCGCAAAAGTGGCTCAAGCTTTGTCTCGACACCGACCTTGCCGATCTGAAAGCGGGGGATCATCAGCACCGGTTCGGGGTCCTCGATCTTGGACAGGTCATAATCCGAGACGGGCCCCACATAGCCCAGAACATGTGCAAAATCAGACCCTTGTGGGTACACACGGCTGAGGCCGACCTCTGGCGTGACACCGGGCAGCGCTGGCGCGTTCACAGAGACCCGGCTAATCTCCTCCCATGTCACATCCGAGGCAACGGTCACCGGCAAGAAGGGGGCAGAGCGACGGATCTCTTCCTTGACCCGCTCGATGGTGCCTTCTTCAAGGTGAATGATGCGCGACAGACGTTTCAGCGTGTCATCCACATCGCCTGCGTCTTCCCGCACGATCACGATGCGGTAGGAGGGGGCATTCTGGGCAAGCCTTTTGCCGTTGCGGTCAAACACTTCGCCTCGCGCGGGCGGGATGAGGCGCATGTTGATGCGGTTTTCCTCTGCAAGAAGACGGAACTGATCCGCCTCCTCCACCTGAAGGTATCGCATGCGCGCTGCCAGCCCACCGATGAACAGCAGTTGCGCGCCGCCCAACAGCGCCGCACGCCGGGAGATGCGCCGATGGCTGAAATCCGTTTCCGCGCGCGTGCGTCTCATGCAGTGCCTCCGCTTGCGTCAAGCTCACCCGGTGTCGCCTTGCGTACACCCAGCAGGAAATGCGTCACGCCCACGACAACCGGATAGAACAGCATTGTCATGATAAGCTCAAAAACCGCCAGCCCAAACCCCGGGAGCTCGACCAGAGTTACCATCAAAACTGCGCGATACCCCAGAACGACAAGGACCATCACGGCACAAACAGTCAGCCACTCATTGGCAAAACTGCCGTCGCGCAGGCCACGGGCGCGGTTCTTGAGGTGTTCACACCCCAGGAGCGCAAGCATCGCCCAAAGGCCGGGGGGCCGGAACAGCAGGAAATCCGCCAGTAGAAACAATCCGGCGAGGGCGAAGCTTGGGACGTATTCGGGGCGTCTCAGCGCCCATGCGCAGGCAAATGCAAGCAACAAATCCGGCCCGACCCAGCGGCGCGGTGATGTCTCAAGCGGGAGCAGGTGGAAAAACAGGATGACGCATGTAATCAGGACGAAGGTCAGCCGCATGCCCCAAAGTCGGGTTGCCGTTTGCTCGCTCATTGCGTCGCCTCTTCCGGCTCCGGCAGCATCGGGCCGATGATCTGCGCCGTTTCGGGGAGTGTCGCCGTGCCGTGATGACGCAGAACCCGCAGGAATTCGAGCCGCTGGTAGTCGGCCGCGAGGATCACGCGCAGTTTTCCGGTGGGGTCAGCAGCGACTTGCCCAATGAGCAGGCCTGCGGGAAAAACGCCGCCGTCGCCGGAGCTTACAACGCGGTGCCCAGGACGCACGAGGTCGCTGTCTTCCAGAAAGTCGATCACTGGTGCGGCGGAATTGTCGCCTGCGATGATGACGCGCTGGCCGGAGGGCTGGATCAGGGCCGGGATGCGGCTTGAGGCGTCGGTGAGCAGAATGACGCGCGCCGTGTTGTTGGCGACGCCCGAAATGCGACCGACCAGCCCGATACCATCCATCGTCGCCCAGCCATCGACAAGGCCGTCTCGTGCCCCCACGTTAATCAGGACCGATTGCCTGAACGGCGAGCCGCTGTCCGCCAGCACGACGCCGGTGATGTAAGTCAGACGAGGGTCGAGGCGCACGTTGTTGAGATCCAGCAACCGGGCGTTTTCCTGCTCCAGCTGCAAGGCGGCTTCCTTCCAGGCCTGCATTTGCCGCAATTCGGATCGCAATTCACGGTTCTGCTGTGCAAGACGCTGGTAGCTTTGAAAGTCTTTCAGCAGGTTCACCGCGCCCGTGACGGGGGCCATGGCCCAGGTCAGATTGGGCACGAACCGATCCGTCACATGGGCGCGAAACTGCTCAACACGGGGGCTGTCGATCCGCCAGACCAGAAAGACAGCAAAAAGGCACAGGATCAGAATGCTCAGCAACAGCCGGCGCAATGGACCAGCAAAGTCGTTACTGTTTGACTTGTCCTTTGCCATAAGGCGATTGGCTCCCGCCCCTTTGGTGGCAGGGCAGTCCTGCCGCTGTCGGGGATGAAATCACTGAATGACGATCAACTGTCGTAGTCGATCGCGTGTCGTAACTGGTTTTCGTATTCTAACGCTTTTCCGGTGCCCAATGCGACGCAATTCAGGGACTCGTCCGCGATGGATACAGCCAGCCCCGTCTGTTCACGCAGCGCCAGGTCCAGATCGCCAAGCAGCGCGCCGCCACCGGTCAGCATGACACCGCGGTCCACGATATCCGCCGCCAGATCAGGCGGTGTCGTCTCAAGGGCCGTCATGACCGCTTCGCAAATCTGTTGTACGGGCTCTGCCAGGGCCTCGGCGATCTGCGCCTGTGTCACTTCAATTTCCTTCGGAACACCGTTCAGCAGGTCGCGGCCCCGGATCTGCATGGATGTGCCCCGCCCGTCATCGGGCATCCGCGCGGTCCCGATGGAGGTCTTGATCCGTTCAGCAGTGGTCTCGCCCACCAGCAGGTTCTGTTGCCGACGCAGGTAGCTGATGATCGCTTCGTCCATCCGGTCGCCACCGACACGAACAGACCGGGCGTAGACGATGTCACCCAAAGAGAGCACCGCGACCTCGGTAGTGCCGCCACCGATGTCCACCACCATGTTACCGGTGGGGTCGGTGATCGGCATCCCCGCGCCGATTGCCGCGGCGATGGGCTCGGCGATCAGTCCGGCCCGCCGTGCACCGGCACTGAGAACGGACTGCCTGATCGCACGTTTTTCCACCGGAGTTGCCCCATGCGGCACGCAGACGATGATCTTGGGCTTGGAGAAGGTCGACCGCTTGTGAACCTTGCGGATGAAATGCTTGATCATCTCTTCCGCCGTATCGAAATCCGCGATCACGCCTTCGCGCATGGGGCGAATTGCTTCGATACTGCCGGGGGTCCTGCCCAGCATCAGCTTGGCATCTTCGCCAACCGCGAGCACTTTCTTGACGCCATCCTTGACATGATAGGCGACAACAGAGGGTTCCGACAGGATGACACCCCGTCCTTTCACGTAAACCAGAGTGTTTGCCGTGCCGAGGTCGATCGCCATGTCGGACGAAAACAAACCGCGAAAGCTATCGAAAATCGCCATATAGCGTAAAACCTTGCTCGAATCTGATTGGTCCGCGCCCCGTGGCGCGGTTGCACCGTGTTATATGCTTAGGCTCAGGTTGGTGAAAGAGGCGTTAACGATGATCTCGGCATCATCTTGCTTTTCGGGGCAAAAAATGCCCTGTCGCTCGTGATCTAGCATCGATATCCTGGATTTGCCGCGCTCGCGGACCGGTTGGTGATGGCACGCACAGGGCTTTGAGGTCTGCTTTGGCTCTATCTTTTGCAGCGTTGAGCCCAGTTTCGGCAAAGGGACCTCATGCGCCGCGAGCCCGATCGCAAATGTGACCGGTTTGCTTGATTCGCTCAGGCCTTGCCGCCCGACGCGCCATGGCTATGGCGCAGGCTGCGATACAGAAATCAAAGGCGATGCTGCCCCGATCGACAGCATCACCATTCCCGTTAGTGCAGGTGGATCTAACCGACGTCCTTGTAGCTGATTTCGCGGCGATCCTTGCCTGACTTTTCGCGGCGGACAAGCAAGCGGTTCAGCGCATGGATATAGGCCTTGACGGAGGCCACAACCGTGTCGGTATCCGCCGACTGGCCGGTCACGATGCGCCCGTCTTCCTCCATGCGGACACTGACCGTGGCCTGCGCATCGGTGCCTTCCGTGACCGCATGCACCTGGTAGAGTTGCAGCCGTGCGGTATGATCCACCAGCGATTTGATCGCATTGAACGACGCATCGACCGGGCCGTCACCGGTCTGTGTGGTCGCATGCTCCTCGCCGTCAATCTCCATCACCAGATCCGCCTGCTGAGGGCCATCCGTACCGCAAACGACGTGCAGCGACTTCAGCTTGAGCCGCTCACTTTCGGGGTCCGTGGTCGTGCGCATCAGAGCAATCAGGTCGTCGTCGTAAATCTCTTTCTTGCGGTCGGCCAACTCCTTGAAGCGCACAAAGACGTCTTTCAATTGGTTGTCGCCCAGTTCAAACCCGAGGTTTTCCAGTTTCGAACGCAAGGCCGCCCGCCCCGAATGCTTGCCCATCACGATATTCGTCTCGGTCAGCCCCACATCTTCCGGGCGCATGATCTCGAAGGTTTCGGCATTCTTCAGCATGCCATCCTGATGGATACCGCTTTCATGGGCAAAGGCGTTCTTGCCCACAATGGCCTTGTTGAACTGTACCGGAAAACCAGACACTGCGGCGACACGGCGCGAGATGTTCATGATCTTGGTGGCGTCGATGCCCGTGTGATACGGCATGATGTCGTTTCGGACTTTCATGGCCATCACGACTTCTTCGAGTGCGGTATTGCCAGCCCGTTCGCCCAACCCGTTGATCGTGCATTCGATCTGCCGTGCTCCGGCTTCCACAGCGGCCAGACTATTGGCCGTCGCCATCCCGAGGTCGTTATGGCAGTGCGTTGCAAAAGTGATGGTATCCGCGCCCGGGACGCGTTCCAGCAGCATGGCAATCAGCGCGGCAGATTCGCGCGGTGCCGTATAGCCGACCGTATCGGGGATATTGATGGTGGTTGCGCCGCATTTGATGGCAATCTCGACGACACGGCAGAGGTAGTCCTCTTCGGTGCGCGTGGCATCCATCGGGGACCATTGCACGTTGTCACACAGGTTGCGCGCATGGCTGACCGTCTGCTCGATCCGCTCCGCCATCTGGTCCATGTCGAGGTTCGGGATGGCGCGGTGCAGGGGCGATGTTCCGATGAACGTATGAATGCGCGGGCGTCTAGCGTGTTTCACCGCCTCCCAGCAGCGGTCGATATCGCCAAACTGCGCGCGGGCGAGGCCACATATCACCGAATGCTGCGCGTTCCTCGCAATCTCGGACACGGCGGCAAAATCGCCCTCGGAGGCGATGGGAAAGCCTGCTTCGATGATGTCCACGCCCATCTCGTCCAGCAGCCCGGCGATTTCCAGCTTCTCGGCATGGGTCATGGTTGCGCCGGGGCTTTGTTCGCCGTCGCGCAAGGTGGTGTCAAAGATCAGGACGTGATCTTGTTTCGCTGTCTCTGTCATGGTGTTTCTCTCGTTTTCTGCTGTGTTCCGTGGCGCGCGACGCGTGTCCCTCTGAGCGGGCGCGCCGATGGGCACGCTCAGAGGCGGGTTAGCAGCAGCAGGGCAGCCGGGGCGCGCATGAAGCGTGCGCAGGTCATCTTATGTTGGCCCAGTTCCATGGCGGTGGTTATACCGCAGTCGCGCGAAATGGGAAGAGGCTTTGTCGCACCACCTTGAAGCCACGCCTGCGCCCTCTAGGTCCGGCCTTATGAAAAACACACTTATATTAGGCGCATCGGGCGGCATCGGGGCCGCGCTGGTGCGCGCCTGCGCGGACCGGGGCGACCAGGTGACCGGCGTGTCCCGTTCGGTCGATGGAATAGATGTGACCGATGAAACCTGCGTTCACCGCCACCTGTCCGACCTGAAAGAGCAATTCGATCTTGTCATCGTGGCCACCGGCGCGTTGGAAATTAACGGATCCGAGCCGGAAAAGACCATCAAGGCGCTGTCGTCAAAGGCGATGATGGATCAATTCGCCCTGAACGCCGTGGGCCCCGCTTTGGTGCTGCGTCATGCAGCCCAGTTGTTGCCCCGCGACCGGGGGTCGGTTTTTGCCGTGCTGTCCGCGCGCGTGGGGTCAATCGCAGATAACAACATCGGGGGCTGGATCAGCTACCGCAGCGCGAAGGCAGCGGTCAATCAGGTGGTGCGGACGGCCTCCATCGAATTGGCGCGTACACACAAGAAAGCGGCCTGCGTGGCTTTGCACCCGGGCACGGTGCAGACGGCCTTCACCGAGAAATACCTCGGGCGTCACCCATCCGTCCCCCCTGCCGAGGCGGCAGCAAACCTGTTGCATGTCATCGACAGCCTCACGCCTGCGCAAACAGGGCAATTCTTCGATTGGGCCGGGAAAGAGGTGCCGTGGTGAGCAGACTTGTCCTCATCCTCGGAGACCAGCTTACAGAGACGCTGAGCGCCTTGCAGGCAGCGGACAAAGAGGCCGATACCATTGTCATGGCGGAGGTCGCAGATGAAACCTCTTACGTGCGGCACCACCCCAAGAAGATCGCCCTGATTTTTTCCGCGATGCGCAAGTTCTGCGCCCAGTTGCGTCAGGACGGCTGGACTGTCGCCTACTCGGAACTGGACGACAGCGAAAACAGCGGCTCCATCGTTGGTGAATTGCTGCGCCGCGCGGATCAGGTCGGCGCGACAGAGGTTTTGGCCACGGAACCCGGAGAATGGCGTCTCATCCAGTCGCTCGAAGAAGCGCCCCTGAAGATCCACATGCAGGCCGATGACCGTTTCATCGCGACCCACAAAGAGTTCGAGGATTGGGCGGACGGGCGCAAGCAGCTTCGGATGGAGTATTTCTATCGCGACATGCGCCGGAAGACCGGCCTCCTGATGGAGGGGGATCAACCGGTTGAGGGCAAGTGGAATTTCGATCACGACAATCGCAAGCCGGCCCCGGACGAGATCACTTTCGAGGGACCGCTTACGTTTGAGCCGGACGAGACGGTCGAAGAGGTGCTGAGCCTTGTGGAGGCGCGCTTTGACACTCATTTCGGCGCGCTGCGCCCCTTCTGGTTTGCCACGACCCGAAAGGAGGCGCTGAAGCAACTCGACCATTTTGTGGGGGAGGGCCTGTCGCTCTTTGGCGACTATCAGGACGCCATGCTGAACGAGCATCGGTTTCTCTACCATTCCCTGATTTCAACGTCCCTGAACATCGGTCTGCTCACGCCGCTCGAAGTATGCCGGGCCGCGGAGGAAGTTTATGAGAACGGGTCTGCGCCGATCAATGCGGTTGAAGGGTTCATTCGCCAGATCATCGGCTGGCGCGAGTACGTGCGGGGCATCTATTTTCTTGAAGGCGCTGAGTACCCGCAGCGCAATGTTCTGGGCCATGACCGCGCCCTTCCTGATGTCTACTGGGGCGGAAAGACCCGGATGAAATGCATGGAAAAGGCGGTAGGACAGACCCGGGACGAGGCCTATGCCCACCATATCCAGCGGCTGATGGTGACGGGCAATTTTGCCCTGCTGGCAGGCATTGACCCGCATCAGGTTCACGAGTGGTATCTGGCGGTTTACGCGGATGCGTTCGAATGGGTGGAAGCGCCCAACACCGTCGGCATGAGCCAGTTTGCCGACGGCGGCATTATCGCGTCAAAGCCCTATGTCAGCAGCGGCGCCTACATCAACCGCATGTCTGACTACTGCAAGACCTGCGCCTACAAGGTGAGCCAGAAGACTGGCAAGGGGGCTTGCCCGTTCAACCTGCTCTACTGGCATTTCCTGGACCGCCACAGGGAGCGCTTCTCCGGCAACGCACGCATGGGCAACATGTACCGCACCTGGGACCGGATGGAGGAAGACCGCCGCAAGACGGTCCTGTCCGATGCGCAAAGGGTCCTCGACGCGCTCGATGCGAGTGACGTTGTCTGATTGCCGTGGAAAGGACATCCGCCGATCACGCCGCCTACAAACGAGCCAACTTCTTTGCCCGTGATTTCCCCATCAGATAAGGCCTCGGCAAACTTAGTGAAGGCTCCAAGGCCAGCGTTAACCTTTCCAACCTTGCCAAGGGTCGTGGTCGCGTCTGCAAGTTTTTCTTTGAATTCCTTTACGGTCGCAGCTACGCCGTCGAGCGCCGTACCGATCGCACCATAAATCCCAAAGCCTTTGGTTGCCGAATCGCCTTCCGTTGTACTCGAGATGTCGTTTTTAACGTCGCCTGTCACTCGTCAATGTCCTTCTTCTTGTATTTCTTCTGAGCGCGACGGGCCTTAACCTCATGTTCTACGCTTGCCGCTAGTATTCCACAGAAGAAGATCCAGGGAAGGTACCGAACACCCCATCCGGTAATACTTGGATTGCGGTAGGATGTCGCATCCACAAAAAAGTATACGAGCAAGAGACCGGCATAGGTAACGGAAAAAAATAGATAAACGGGCCAAAAGCTCCGCCCGTACAGCCGCCTTAACGCACTTAAAATAAACTGCATTTCAAAATTCCTCTTTTTGCCAAGGAGCATCGAACCTCCTTGAAATCGGCAAACCGCGCGTCCGAAGCGTCGAGGATGCTCTCATCATTGCTGTCAAGAACCGCCCGGAGTGCTGCCAGATCGTCTTTGCCCGTCGAGTCCCACTCGGTGAAGACGAACTTTTTTTTTCCGAGATTTCACAATCATCGTCGTCATCGATGAACAGCACTCCATCGCCATCCCCCGCTGAGGCCGTCGGTGCAGCAGCACGTCGCCGCCTGTGTAGAGGCATTCAAACCCTCATGCTTCGAGCAGTTGATATTTAACGCCACGGTCGGAAGATAGAGCCCCCCTCCAATACTGTCCCTTGAGATGTCGCTAATAAAACTCATTACTTCCCATTCATCCGTGTGCTCTTGATTTTCCTCGTGCCGTTTCGTTGACGGATAGCGCCGCTCAATCTGGCGCCTATATCAAGCATTTTGGACCTCAGCATGTGCTCGTTGAAGAAGTTTAACATCAACGTGACGCCGTTCCGCATCACACTCAGGGATAGCAATGGCCGAGACAATTGCACTTTGATCCAAATCAAAATCTGGTGGTTTGTTTAGTCTTTGCGGGCAGGCCGCCAATGCTGGCGCTTTGTTCACCACGCTCATCACTGAAGCCGCTGACCTGTTGGACGACGAGATTATGCCCCTTATGACATAGATCGCGGATCATGCAGGTCTCGCGTTACAGGGATTATTATTGTTAGTCGGCTTTGCGCATTTTAAGCAATTGCTTGGAGCAGGTGGCAGGTTCCGCCGGACATCCCACATCGTAACGTCAACATCGCCACGGTCCCAAAGACATGAACTTGTCGGCGTTTCAGTTCTACATGAGCCGACATTTGATCGACCGCACCGAATGTTCGGCTTGGCCGCGTCTAGGTGGACTGTACACGCGACTGAGCAAGTACGGTTTTGGTTCGGTCGAAACCGACCCCAGCGAACGACCGCAATGACGATACGCGCCGCACTGCAATAAAAGACGTGCCGAAGGCGCGAGGGGATGCTGCATCAGCAATGCGCCAGAATTCAAAGTCGGGTTTGTCCGCTAAGCGGACGTGACGCCCTGTAACCACTGCGCGTATTTGAAAGGGTTGCCGTTGTCCCGCTGGGCTTGGCGTTGATATCTTTCAGATGGCCAATCCAGGAATCCTTGGCACCTAAACGCGCCGCGTTGGCGGGCCTTGTGCCGCAACAGCAAGGAATTGTGGCAGGGGTCAGCCGCCCTCGGTCAGCGCGCCGTTCTCCCACGTGCCTGTTGCTTCCTCGCCGGTGGCGTAGCGCATCGTGCCCGTACCCTGGCGCTTGCCCGCGCGGAAGGTGCCTTCGTAGACGTCGCCATTGTCGTAGGTGGCGACACCCTGGCCCTCGATCTCTCCGCGGACCCAACCGCCGTCATAGGCAAAGCCGGAAGGCATCACGATCTTGCCCTGCCCGTGGCGTTGGCCCGCCTCGAAACTGCCGGTGTAGACGGTGCCGTCGGGGTAGGTCGCCGTGCCCTGGCCGTGCCGCTGACCATCCAGCCATTCGCCTTCATAGCGGTAGCCGTCGGCATAGGTCATCACACCTTGCCCGTTGTTGCGGGCGTTCTTGAAATTGCCCTCGTAGACGACGCCGTTGGGATAGACCGCCTTGCCGAAGCCTTCGATGACCCCGACCTTCCATTCGCCTTCATAGGTGGACCCGTCAGGATAGGTGATGAGACCGACGCCATCTGCCTGTCCATTCGCAAAGTCGCCCACATAAATTGATCCGTCAGGGTAGGTGACACGCCCCTTGCCCTCGATCTCTCCGGCCACCCAGGAGCCGGTGTAGACGTATCCGTCCTGCGCGGTGAAGGTGCCCTGACCTTCCCGCAGATCATTGGCGAATTCGCCCTCATAGGTGTCGCCGTTGGCATAGATGACCTTGCCCACGCCTTCCCGGCGCCCCGCAACGAGCTGTCCTTCGTAGACGTCTCCGTTTGCCTGGGTAAGCTTGCCGCTGCCGTCGATCTGGCCGTCGCGCCACAGACCCACATAGGTCAACCCGTCGGGCATGGTCAGGGTGCCCTGACCCTCGCGTTTGCCATTGGAAATCTGTCCCTCGTAGACGGCGCTGTCAGGATAGGTGATCTTTCCCATGCCCTGTTTGACGCCCTCGACCCAGTCGCCCTGATACTCATAGCCGCCGGGGCTTTGCATGCTGCCCTTGCCGTGGTGTTTGGCGTTGCGGAAGCCGCCTTCGTAGCGCACGCCATTGGCATAGAGCGCGATGCCCTGACCCATGATCGAGCCTGCCACCCACTCGCCTTCATAGGTGCCGCCATCCGCGAAGGTGATCCGCCCGAAGCCATGGGGCTTGCCCTTGGCGAACTGCCCCTCATAGACAGAGCCATTGGGGAACCGTGCGACGCCTTCGCCCTTGATTTCGCCATCGACCCACTCACCGGTATACTCGTATCCGTTCGGCAATTTGTATGTGCCGGTGCCGTGCTGCACGCCGCCCTTGAAAGTGCCTTCATAGATGCCGCCATCGTCATACTGCTTGGTCTGCACCTGAGCCTCCTGCGCGAGGACAGGCAGAGGCAAAAGTGCAAGGTATAGGCTCAGGCGCCGGAGTGTCATGATGATCCCTTGTCGAAAGATCGCGGCGTTGCGCGGTTTCCCCATAACCTAGGCAATGGCCGCCCTTGGGGCAACGCCCTTTTGCGGCAATCGGCGGGGATGGGCTTTCATCATGCGCCTGATCTGCTACATGGTGCACCCTGAGGCAACAGGGCGCAAAAAGGGCCTTATCTATGGCGGACCGTTTTCGAATAACCCTTGGGCAGTTGAACCCAACCGTCGGGGATCTGGCGGGCAATGCGGCCCTTGCGAAAAAGGCCTGGGAGGCGGGCAGGGAGGCGGGTGCCGATCTGGTGGCACTGCCCGAGATGTTCATCACCGGCTACAACGCGCAGGATCTGGTGATGAAGCGCGCGTTTCAGCTTGATGTGATGACGCATGTTACCGCGCTTGCCGAGGCATGCGCCGACGGCCCTGCTCTGGCCATCGGTGCGCCTTGGGTCGAGGGCACGAAGCTCTATAACGCCTATCTCATCCTCAAGGGCGGCAAGATCGCCAGCCAGGTGTTGAAACACCACCTGCCGAACGAGACGGTTTTTGACGAGGTGCGGATTTTCGATGCAGGGCCTCTGGGTGGTCCCTATTCGGTCGGCAACAGCCGGGTGGGCTCCCCCATCTGCGAGGATGCCTGGCACGAGGACGTCGCCGAGACGCTGGCGGAGACGGGCGCGGAGTTCCTGCTTGTGCCCAATGGCTCGCCCTATTACCGCGGCAAGTTCGACACGCGGCTCAATCACATGGTGGCGCGGGTCGTGGAAACAGAGCTTCCGTTGATCTACCTCAATATGGTGGGCGGTCAGGACGATCAGGTTTTTGACGGGGCCTCTTTCGGCCTGAACCCCGGTGGCGCGCTTGCAGTGCAACTGCCCTGTTTTGACGAGACCATCGCCCATGTGGATCTCGAACGCACGCCCGAAGGCTGGCGCATTGTCGAAGGCGCAAAGGCCCCGCGTCCTGACGCTTGGGAGCAGGACTACCGCGTGATGGTGCAATCCTTGCGCGACTATTGCCGCAAGACCGGGTTCGGGAAGGTGCTTCTGGGGCTGTCCGGTGGCGTTGATTCCGCGATTGTGGCGAGTATCGCCGTTGATGCGCTCGGGGCGGATAAGGTGCGCTGTGTGATGCTGCCGTCGGAATATACCTCGAAGGAGAGCCTTGAGGATGCCGAAGCGGTCGCCAAGGCGCTCGGGTGCCGGTACGACTATGTGCCCATTGCTGAGGGGCGAGAGGCGATCACCAATACGCTTGCGCCGCTTTTCGAGGGGCTGGAAGAGGACCTCACCGAAGAAAACCTGCAATCCCGGTTGCGGGGGCTTTTGCTCATGGCGGTCAGTAACAAGTTCGGGGAAATGCTGCTGACAACCGGCAACAAATCCGAAGTAGCCGTGGGGTACGCCACGATCTACGGCGACATGGCGGGCGGCTATAACCCGATCAAGGACCTCTACAAGACGCGCGTGTTCGAGACCTGCCGCTGGCGCAATGCCAACCACCGCGACTGGATGATGGGTCCGGCGGGCGAGGTCATTCCGCCCCGTGTGATCGAAAAGCCTCCCTCGGCCGAGTTGCGCGCGGATCAGAAAGACAGCGACAGCCTGCCCGATTATCCCGATCTCGACCGGATGCTGGAAATCCTTGTGGACCGTGACGGCTCCATCGAAGACTGCGTGGCGGAAGGGTTTGACCGCGAAACGGCCAAGAAGGTCGAACATCTGATCTACATCAGCGAATACAAGCGGTTCCAGTCGGCGCCCGGTGCGCGGCTGACGAAAGGTGCCTTCTGGCTGGACCGGCGGTATCCGATTGTAAATCGCTGGCGCGACCCGTCCTGACCCTGGGCCACGCGGTTGTGACATGCGCGGGGCCCCTTTTTTGGCTAGCGTGAGAGCAGATTCGGAGGGATTATGCGCATCATTCTGCTTTCACTGGTGTTTTCCTGCGTCGCGTCCGGCCTTCTGGCCTGTGGCTCAAACTCGGATTGCCCGGTGGGGGAGAGGTTCTACCGCATTTTCCTGCCCGAAGCGGGCAGTGCTGCAGACCCCATGCCAGCACTTGTCTTTGCACATGGGTTCAGGGGAACGGCGAGAGGCGTCATGCGAAACCCCAAATTGCGCGCGTTGGCCTCCGATCTGGGAGCGGCGCTGATCGCGGTGAAGTCCGTTGGCCCCGGGTGGGATTTGCCGAACGGGCCGCGTACCCTCAACAGCGATGGATCGTCGGAGTTCGCCTATTTTGACGCGGTGCTTGAGGATGCCACATCCCGCTTTCCCATCGACCGAAACCGCATCGTCGTGACCGGGTTCAGTGCGGGCGGTATGATGGTATGGAACCTCGCCTGTGCCCGCCCGGACCGCTTTGCCGGTTTTGTGCCCATTGCCGGCACCTTCTGGCTGAAACCGCCCGAAACCTGCGCCCGCCCGGTGGCGAGCATTATCCACATTCACGGAGATCAGGATAAGACCGTGCCGCTGCTGGGGCGCCAGATTGGACCGACCAAACAGGGTGAGGTGCCTGCCGCGCTCGACATGTACGCGACCTTCGGCAGCTTTGCGCGGCCGGAACGGCGCAGCTATGAGGGGCTGTCCTGCAAGGAACGGCGGACCGGGGGCGGCGATGTGCTTGATTTTTGCCTGTTCTCGGGCGGACACCGGTTTGACCCGGCGCATCTGCGTCACGGGTGGGAGCGCCTGGAGGCGGCAGGGCGGCTGTGATCCGCCCTGCGATATGCCTTACAGCATCAACTGATAGCTGTGGGGAACGTAGGCGAACCCGTCGCCTTTGGTCTCGACATAGCCCACGCCCGGCCAGGGCATGTGATACCCCACAAAAGCAACCTTGTCCGCGGCCAGCATATCGAGGATCCTCCGGCGGGTCGCGGCGGCGGCAGGCTTGTCCATGTCGAACTTGACCTCCCAGTCGGGGAACCCGAGCGACCAGACATAGTGGTTCGCGAAATCCGCCCCGAGATAGAGCTGCGTTCCCTCGCTTTCGACCATGTAGTTCATGTGACCGGGTGTATGGCCAAAGGCCGCCATCGCCGTCAGGCCCGAGGCGACGGACCCGCCGTCTTCCAAAAAGGTCATCTGTTCCGCAAAGGGTTCAACCTTGGATTTGAAGCGGTCGTTATCCTGCGCTGCCCAGGCGTCATATTCGATGCGTCCGGTGACATAGCGTGCGTTCGGGAAAGTGGGGCTGCCATCGTCGAGCGTCATGCCCCCGATATGATCGCCGTGCATGTGTGTCAGGACAACCACGTCGATCTGGTCTGCGGTGTAGCCAGCGGCCTTCAGTGCCGCAGTTGTGCCGGGGCCATTCAGGCCGGTGTCGAAAAGCACCAGTTCCGCGCCAGTATTCACAACCGTGGGCGTAAAGAAGAACTGCGCGACATCCACGGGCAGGTTGGCGGCGGCCGATGCCGCGCTGAACGTCTCTGCGTCCACGTTGAGGCCGAAGATGCTGTGCGGGTCTTCGCGCGCGACGGTTCCGGCAAGCAAGGTCGTCACATCAAACGCGCCGATCTTCAGGCGCTGAAAGGGCGCCATCTGCACGCCCTTCATTGGCGCTGCGGCACGCGAAAGACCAGTGCTTGCCGCCAGAAGCGGCAATGAGGCGGCACCCGCGAGGGCCGCGCGGCGTGATAGTTTAGGCGAAAATGACATGTCGGACTCTCCCATCTCAGCGTCTCACGCGGTCAGCTAGCGCGCACAGACTTGTTGACCATTGAAGCATCGCACAGATGTGACCACAATTGTGCATGAGGTCGAACCGCCCGCCGGGATTGCTGGACAAACCCGCGACCCTGTGACAACACCCCGAACAACAGGAGACACCAGATGACCACCACCCGTTTTGCCCCATCGCCGACAGGCCATATCCATATCGGCAACCTTCGCACGGCCCTGATGAATTACCTCATCGCGCGCAAGGCGGGGGGCACATTCATCCTCAGGATCGACGACACGGATCCTGAACGCTCCAAGGAAGAATACGTTGACGGGATCAAACGGGATCTGGAATGGCTCGGGCTGCACTGGGACCGTCTTGAGCGCCAGTCGGAGCGTCTGGACCGCTATGCCGAGGCGGCGGACAGGTTGCGCGGGATGGGGCGCTTCTACGAGGCCTTCGAGACCCCGACCGAGCTGGACCTGAAACGCAAGAAGCAGCTCAACATGGGCAAGCCGCCGGTCTATGACCGGGCTGCCCTCGCGCTGTCAGAGGCGGAGAAAGACGCCTTGCGCGCAGAGCGCGGCGACGGCGTGTGGCGGTTCAAGCTGGAACAGGAGCGCATCGATTGGAACGATGGCATCCTGGGAGACATCTCCATTGATGCGGCTTCCGTCTCTGACCCGGTGCTCATCCGGGGTGACGGGCAGGTGCTTTATACGCTGGCCTCTGTCGTGGACGATACGGAGATGGGCGTGACCCATGTGGTGCGCGGCTCGGATCACGTCACCAACACCGCGACACAGATTCAGATCATCGAAGCTCTGGGCGGCACGGTGCCGTCCTTCGCGCACCACTCCCTTTTGACCGGCCCGCAGGGCGAGGCGCTGTCAAAGCGTCTTGGCACCTTGGCGCTGAAAGACCTGCGCGCGCAGGGGGTACAGCCTGCCGCTCTTCTGAGCCTCATGGCGCGGTTGGGGTCCAGCGACCCTGTGGAATTGCAAAGCGATATTGAAGGCCTGATTGAAGGGTTCGACATCTCGCGGTTCGGATCGGCCCCGACCAAATTCGATGCGCAGGATCTGTTCCCGCTGACAGCGCGCTACCTGGCGACCCTTCCATTGGAGGCCGTGTCATCGGATGTCGCGGCGGCGGGCGTGCCGGAGGATCTGGCCGCGCAGTTCTGGGAGGTGACGCGTGAAAACATCACCACGCTGCATGATCTTGAGGGGTGGTGGTCGCTGATGCGCGATGGGGCGGAGCCGCAGATCGACAATGACGACAGGGAATTCGTGGCCGAGGCGCTCGCGCTCTTGCCGGAAAGCCCCTTCGATGGCGACACCTGGGGCCAATGGACGGCGGCGGTCAAAGCGCAGACGGGCCGCAAGGGCCGGGGTCTTTTCATGCCGCTGCGCAAGGCGTTGACGGGTCAAAGCCACGGGCCGGACATGTCGGCACTTATGCCGCTCTTGCAGGTGGTAAAGGCGCGCGGTTGATCTGCTGCCGGTCCACCCCGGGGCGACGTCATGGCTGACGCGCAAGCCAAGTTCCTGACGGGCAATCTCTTTCGTCATGTGACGGTCATGTCGCTGACCTCATCCGTTGGTCTCATGGCGATCTTCGCGGTCGATTTTATCGACATGATCTTCATTTCGATGCTGGGCAAGGCGGAGCTGGCGGCGGCGGTCGGCTATGCGGCAACCATCCTGTTCTTCACCACATCCTTTGGCATCGGCATGGCCATTGCGGCAGGCGCGCTGGTCGCCCGGGCGCTTGGGGCAGGTGACACGCAGCTTGCCGAAGAACGTCGCACCCATGCGCTGACCTATGGTGTGCTCTTCGGGGCGGCTTTTGCGGCACTGGTCTGGCTGAATGTGGAGCCCATCGTCAATTTGCTGGGGGCAACCGGGCGCACTGCGGAGCTTGCGGTGGATTACTTGAGGATCGTGGTGCCCAGCCTGCCCTTCCTGATGATCGGCATGATGGGCGGAGCCATCCTGCGGGCCCATGGGGATGCGCGCCGGGCGATGATGGCCACGATCTACGGTGGTCTCGTCAATGCGGTGCTGGACCCGATCCTGATCTTTGGGCTGAACCTTGAATTGACCGGTGCCGCACTGGCCTCGGTCGCGGCGCGGATCGTGATCGCCGTGACCGCCCTGATGCCTATCATCAGGCATTACGGCGGCATTGGTCGGCCAAAACCTGTGGGTATGTTGCGTGATCTGGTGCCGATCGCCGCCATCGCGTTCCCTGCCATCCTGACACAACTCGCCACCCCCGTCGGGCAGGCCATCGTCACGCGCGCCATGGCGGAGTTCGGAGAAGCAGCGGTTGCAGGCATGGCCATCGTTGGCCGGTTGAGCCCGCTTGCCTTCGGGGTCATCTTTGCCCTCTCGGGGGCCGTCGGGCCGATCCTCGGCCAGAACTTCGGGGCGCGGGACATGGAGCGCGTCCGGCGCGGGCTGAACGCGGCGCTTCTGTTCACAGGCCTCGTGATCGGGATCGTTTCCGCTGTCCTGTTCCTGCTGCGTGCGCCCATTGCCGACCTCTTCGATGCCCGGGGGATCACCCGCGATCTGGTGTTCCTGTTCTGCGGCCCGCTGTCGCTTTTGTTCTTTTTCAACGGGGTGTTGTTTGTCGCCAATGCGACCTTCAATAATCTCGGCCACCCGTTTTATTCGACCTTTCTGAACTGGGGGCGCAACACTGTTGGGATGATCCCGTTGGTCTTTCTCGGCTCGGCTGTTTTGGGGGCGCAGGGTGTGCTGCTGGGGCAGGCCCTTGCCGGAGTGATCTTTGGCAGTCTGGCGTGGGTGCTCGCCCGGCGCGTCATTGCGGAGCCGCCGCATGAAAAAGCAGCGTCAGAATTCGGGCGACAGGGGCGCCTCATGTCGCTGCTTCACCTGCGCCGATAAACGTTCCAGATTGTCATCCACAAGCGCACGCTGCGCGCGGGTCAGGCGCTGGTGCCGGGGATAGATCGGGTCCTCACGGTCGTTCACGATGGGCGTGTGCCAGTTGTCCGTCGTGTCAAAGAAGTGCTGCACGCCGCTTTCGCCATAAACCTCGTGGAACCCTTGCACGACGACATCGAGGTAGCTCATCAGGATGACATGGGTCTCGCTCTCTTGCATGTGGGCGGGATCGACGGCGTAGACCGCAATGTCGGGGGGCGCGTTCAACTGGTGCTCCACCTGATCGGATGCGGGCAGCCGCGCATATCCACCCTCTCGCGCATCGAGTGCGGCCCAGTCCGCGCCGGGGACGGCCGCGATCAACCCCTTGATGCTGTGCCCCGGGGCGCGTACGCCTGTCAGCAGGACAACCCCGTAACGTGGCGTTGCCACCCAGGCTCGCCGCCACCCTTTCAGCGTCGCGGGCTGCGGGTCGGGATAGTCGTGGCTTCTGGTGTTCACAAGGCTGCCGTAGCCGAAAAAGTAGGGATCTTTCATCGTCACCTCAGAACATGCACGGCTTCCAGATAAATCCAGCCTGCAAAGATCACAAGGGACTTGACCGCCTTGTCAGCAAGTGCATACCGTAGCGACACTTCTCCACGGGAGAACTGGCGTATCGCCAGTGCCGAAGGAGCAACAGCCCCGGAAACTCTCAGGCGACCGGACCGAGGAGAAACAAGCACTCTGGAGAGAGGCGCGCCAGACGCGTCCGCCGAAGGGATAACGATCTCAGGCGCAAAGACAGAGGGGGCATTCTGGGGTGGCGCTTTGGCCACGCGTGGAATGTCGATGTCTGTCTGAGAACAGCAGCGGCGGCACTGGATTTGGAGGCCGGATGAGCGATTTGAATCAAACGCCGCTCTTTGACCTGCACGAGAGTATGGGTGCCAAGATGGTGCCCTTCGCTGGCTACGAGATGCCCGTGCAATACCCGCTGGGCGTTATGAAAGAACATCTCCATACACGGCAGAAGGCCGGGCTTTTTGACGTGAGCCACATGGGCCAGGTAATTCTCTCGGGCCCGTCGTGGGAGGCCGTGGCGCTTGCATTCGAGGCGCTTGTGCCCGTCGATGTGCTGGGGCTGGCGGATGGGCGGCAGCGGTACGGGTTTTTCACCAATGACCAGGGCGGGATCGAAGACGATCTGATGTTTGCCCGGCGCGGCGACGATCTGTTTGTTGTCATCAACGCGGCCTGCAAGGAAGGCGACCTCGCCCTAATGCGCGCGGGCTTGCCCGATGAGATTACCCTGACCGAGTTGCAGGATCGCGCCCTGATTGCCCTGCAGGGGCCGGTTGCGGGCAGCGTCATCGCCACGCTTGATCCGCGCGCGGCGGAGATGCGGTTCATGGATGTCTGTGATCTTTCCTTGAGCGGGCATTCGGTCTGGGCCTCGCGCTCGGGATACACGGGCGAAGACGGGTTTGAGATCTCGGTCCCTGCGGAAGAGGTGGAATCGCTTGCAAGGCGACTCATCAACGATGCGGATGTGGCGGCGATTGGTTTGGGCGCGCGCGACAGCCTGCGGCTCGAAGCGGGGCTGTGCCTTTACGGCAACGACATCGACGCAACCACCGGACCGATTGCGGCGGGGCTGGGCTGGGCGATTCAGAAAGTGCGCAGGCCCGGCGGGGATCGCGCGGGCGGCTTCCCGGGAGCGGATGCGGTTTCCGCCGAAATGTCCGGCGGGCCCCGGCAAAAACGCGTGGGCTTGCGTCCATCCGGGCGCGTACCCATGCGGGATGGTGTTGCGCTTTTTGCCAATGAGACAAATTCCGATCCGATCGGCAAGGTCACATCAGGCGGTTTTGGCCCGTCGGTAGAGGGGCCGGTCGCCATGGGATATGTCGCAACCGAACATGCCGATATAGGGACCACTCTATGGGGGGAAGTACGGGGAAAACGCCTGGCCGTCGAGGTCGCCGCGCTTCCCTTCATCCCCGCACGATCCAAACGATAAAAACAGGAGACGAACATGAAGTTTACCGAAGAACACGAATGGCTGCGCGCGGATGGCGACGAAATCGTGGTGGGCATCACCAGCCACGCGGCCGAGCAACTGGGCGATGTGGTTTTTGTGGAACTGCCCGAAGAAGGCACGACCGTCAGCAAGGATGACGAAGTGGTCGTGATCGAAAGCGTCAAGGCCGCAAGCGATATTCTTGCGCCAATTGATGGCGAGATCACCGAAGTGAACACTGCGCTGGCTGACAACCCGAGTGCCATCAACGAAGATGCGCAGGGCGAAGCATGGTTTTTCAAGATGAAAGCCAGCGACCCGTCCCAGATGGACGAGTTCATGGATGAAGCGGGGTATAAGGCATTTATTGCCTGATCCGCGCGTGAAATCCGGGGTTTGCTGGTATCAAAATCGTTTAAGTTTGAATGGGGTTTGCCTGAAGGGAGCCAACCATGGTTTTTAAGCCAACAGAATATTTGCCCTATGATTTCGCCAACCGCCGCCATATCGGGCCTTCACCTGTGGAAATGTCCGATATGCTCGACGTTCTTGGCGTCGACAGTGTGGATGCGCTGATTGATGATACCGTTCCAAAGGCGATCCGCCAGAAGGAGCCTCTGGCCTTTGGCAAACCAATGTCGGAGCGGGAGGTGCTGGAGTATCTGCGCCGTGTGTCGAGCAAGAACCGGGTGCTCACCTCGCTGATTGGGCAAGGCTATTATGGAACGGTCACGCCGCCCGCGATCCTGCGCAATATCCTTGAGAACCCGGCGTGGTACACGGCCTACACCCCTTACCAGCCCGAGATTTCGCAAGGCCGTCTTGAGGCCCTGCTGAACTTCCAGACGATGGTTTGCGATCTTACGGGGCTGGAGGTCGCCAACGCGTCTTTGCTGGACGAAGCCACCGCCTGTGCCGAAGCGATGACCATGGCGCAACGTGTCGCGAAATCCAAAGCGACGGCCTTCTTCGTGGATCGGGACTGCCACCCGCAGAATATCGCGGTCATCAAGACCCGTGCCGCACCGCTTGGCATCAAGGTGATTGTCGGTAACCCGGCCAAGATGGACGCGAGCAAGGTTTTTGGCGCGATTTTCCAGTACCCGGGCACCTATGGTCATGTCCATGACTTCACGGACCTTATGGCTGCCCTGCATGAGCACAAGGCTATCGGCATTGTCTCGGCGGACCCGCTGGCCCTGACGCTGCTGAAAGAGCCGGGCGCCATGGGGGCTGATATTGCCGTTGGCTCGACCCAGCGCTTCGGCGTGCCCGAGGGCTACGGCGGCCCGCATGCCGCCTACATGGCCTGCCGCGATGCCTACAAGCGCGCGATGCCGGGTCGAATTGTTGGGGTGTCGCTGGACAGCCATGGGCGCCGCGCCTACCGGCTGTCGCTGCAAACGCGCGAGCAGCATATCCGGCGCGAAAAAGCGACCTCGAACGTTTGCACAGCGCAGGCTTTGCTCGCCGTCATGGCGTCCATGTATGCGGTCTTCCATGGCCCGGAAGGGTTGAAGGCTATCGCGCAACGTATCCACCGCAAGACCGTGCGGCTGGCCAAGGGGTTGCAAGAGGCGGGCTTCAAGGTCGATCCGAAAGCCTGTTTCGACACCATCACCGTGGACGTCGGCCCGTTGCAGTCGGCAGTGATGAAATCCGCCGTGGATGAGGGGATCAACCTGCGGCGGGTGGGCGAGCGCCGTGTGGGCATCTCGCTGGATGAACGGTGCAAGCCCGCGACGCTGGAGGCCGTCTGGCGCGCCTTCGGTATCGTCAGGAAGGATTGCGACTTCAGCCCGGATTATCGTTTCCCCGAGGAAATGCTGCGTACCACGGACTTTCTGACCCACCCGATCTTTCACATGAACCGGGCGGAAACGGAAATGATGCGCTATATGCGTCGTCTGGCGGACCGTGACCTCGCGCTTGACCGGGCGATGATCCCGCTTGGGTCCTGCACGATGAAGCTGAACTCCGCCGCCGAGATGATGCCCGTGAGCTGGCGCGAGTTCTCGTTGCTGCACCCCTTTGCGCCTGCGGATCAGGCCGAGGGCTACCGGCACATGATCGAGGACCTGAGCAGCAAGCTTTGCCAGATCACAGGCTATGACGCGATTTCGATGCAGCCCAACTCCGGGGCGCAAGGGGAATACGCGGGGCTACTGACGATTGCGGGGTATCACCGCTCGAACGGGCAGGGGCATCGCAACATCTGCCTCATCCCGATGAGCGCCCATGGCACCAACCCGGCCTCCGCCCAGATGGTGGGGTGGAAAGTCGTGCCGATCAAATCGGCGGGGAACGGTGACATTGATCTGGAAGACTTCGAGGCCAAGGCAGAACAGCACGCCGAGAACCTTGCGGGCTGCATGATTACCTATCCCTCGACCCATGGTGTGTTCGAGGAAACGGTGACGGAAGTCACCCGGATCACGCACGCGCATGGCGGGCAGGTCTATATCGACGGTGCAAACATGAACGCGATGGTCGGGCTCAGCAGGCCGGGCGATCTGGGGGGTGACGTGAGCCACCTTAACCTGCACAAGACCTTCTGCATTCCGCACGGCGGCGGTGGCCCCGGCATGGGACCCATTGGCGTGAAGCAGCATCTGGTGCCGTTCCTGCCAAAACCCGCGCATGAAGACGCGGCATCAGGTGCGGTTTCGGCAGCGCCTTTCGGGTCGCCTTCCTTGCTGCCGATCAGCTGGTCCTATTGCCTGATGATGGGCGGTGAGGGTCTGACGCAGGCGACACGGGTGGCTATCCTGAACGCCAACTACATCGCCAAACGGCTCGAAGGGGCCTTTGACGTGCTCTACCGGGGGCCGACGGGGCGGGTTGCGCATGAATGCGTGCTCGATGTCCGACCGTTTGAGGCATCAGCTGGTATCACTGTCGATGATATTGCCAAACGTCTGATCGACAGCGGGTTCCACGCGCCGACCATGAGCTGGCCCGTGGCAGGAACGTTGATGGTGGAGCCGACGGAGAGCGAGACCAAAGCGGAGCTTGACCGTTTCTGCGATGCCATGCTGGCCATCCGTGCGGAGATTGCGGACATCGAAGCGGGGCGAATCGATGCGGCGAACAACCCGCTGAAGAACGCGCCCCACACGGTGGAGGATCTGGTGAGCACGTGGGAGCGTCCCTACACGCGCGATCAGGGCTGTTTCCCGCCGGGCGCGTTCCGGGTCGACAAGTACTGGCCACCGGTCAACCGGGTCGACAACGTGCATGGCGACCGTCATCTGATCTGCACCTGCCCGCCGATGGAAGATTACGCTGAAGCGGCGGAATAGGTTTCCGGGCCTCAAGAATCGGCCGCGACATTTGACTGCGGCCCGTTTTCTATTCCTGCGCCCGCAGGACCCGCGCCGGGTGGGCGTTGATGGGCGCCCAGGCAAAGGCCAGCCCGGCGATGGTTGTGGCCAGGATGCCGCCCAGGATGATCCCGACGGCGGACGGCCAGATGACCGAGAAATCCGTATCTAGGACGTAGGCGCTGACCACCCATCCGCCCGTCACACCCGCCGCGAGCGCCACGACCCCCGCGCTGAGCCCCAGTAGTGCCGAGCGCAGGGCAAAGCTCATCAGGATGTTGCGGCGTGACGCCCCGAGCGTTTTGAGAATGGAGGCCTCAAAGAGCCGCGCCTGATGGCCAGACGCAGCGGCCCCGATCAGGACAAGAAACCCCGTGACCAGCGTTGCCGCCGCCCCGTAAGAGGTGGCGGCGGCGATGCTTCCCAGCGCGTCAGCGACGCGGTCGATGGCATCTTTCACGCGAATGGCGGTGATGTTGGGAAACTGTGTCGCGAGATCGCGCAGGATGTTCGCCTCTGCCGCTTCCTCGGCATAGACGGTCGAGATGAAACTATGCGGTGCGCCTGAAAGCGCACTGGGGTTCATGGCGAGAATGAAGCCTATCCCAGCAGTCGAAAAATCAACCTCTCGAAAGCTCGCGATGCTTCCCGTGATGTCACGCCCGAGAATGTTGATCGTTAGGCTATCTCCGATCTTGAGGCCCATTTCCTCGGCTTCTTCGGCGGCAAAGCTGATGAGCGGCGGGCCAGAGTAATCCTCCGGCCACCATGCGCCTGCGGTCAGGCGGGTGCTCTCGGGCATCTCGGCGGAATAGGTGACGCCCCGATCGCCTTGCAGCACCCAGTGATCGCCTGCGACCTCAGCCGCGGGCCTGTCGTTGATCCGAGTGATGACGCCCCGCAGCATCGGGGCCGACTGGACGCGCCGGACCGCCGGGTCGTTTTCAAGCCGCTCCGAATACCCCGCCATCTGGTCTTTCTGGATATCCACAAAGAAATAGCTCGGCGCGACGTCTGGCAGGTTCCCGGTGATCGCATTGCGCAGGTTGCCGTCTATCTGACCCACAGCGGCCAGCACGGAGAGGCCAAGCCCCAGGGACAAGACAACAGAGGTCGCCCCTTCGCGCGGGCCTGAGATTGCCGCCAGCGCCCACCGCAGCCGGGGTCTGCCACGGGTCAGCGCCTTGCCCCGCTTTGACAGCACCCGGATCCCGAAAGCTGCCACAACCAGCAACAGCAATGCGCCCGCAATCCCGCCTGCGGTGTAAAGCGTCAGGGTCCATGTCCCCGAGAACCACCCCGCCAAAACCAGCAGGAGAGCAAGCGCCGCCGCCGTCATGGCAACATAGCGGGCTGCGGGAAGCGCCTTGCCGGTGTTCAGCGCATCGCGAAACAGTGTCGCTGCGCGTATGTCCTCGGCGCGGGCCAGCGGCCAGAGCGTGAAAATGAACGCAGCCAAGAGGCCATAGATCGCGGCTTCGAGCAGCGGGCCGGGATAGAATGCGAACTCAGCCGGGATCGGCAGTTCGGCAGCGATGATCGGCGCAAGCGCCAAGGGAAGGGCCGCGCCTAAGGTAAGGCCCAAGATAACCCCCAGCACTGACAGCGCCCCGATTTGCAGAAAATAGGTCAGAAAGATGGTGCGCCGTTCCGCCCCGAGTGTGCGCAGCGTCGCGATGACGCTGGTTTTCTGCGACAGGTAGGATTGCACCGCAGAGGCGACACCAACGCCCCCAACGGCGAGGCCCGACAACCCCACGAGGATCAGAAAAGCTCCTAGCCGGTCAACGAATTCGCTGACACCGGGCGCGCCGTTTCGGGCATCGGTCCAGCGCACCCCGGTATCGGCAAAGGCTGTTGCCGCGCGGTCCGCCAATGCCGCCAGATCAGTGTCAGGAGGCACATCAAGGCGGTATTTGGTCGAAAAGAGCGTGCCCGGTGCCAGAAGAGAGGAATTCTCAAGACTGCTCGTGCGGACAATCGTGCGCGGCCCAAGCGCAAAGCCACCTGCCGCACTGTCCGGTTCGCGTATGAGGATCGCAGACAAATGGAAGCTCTGGGTGCCCAGATCAAAGGTATCTCCGACAGAGAGGCCCAGACGATCCGCCAGGACGCGCTCCATCACCGCGCCGGGGTTGCCGACCTGCCCATCAAGCGCGTCGTCCAGAGGGATATCCGGCTCCAGCACGACCGCGCCGACAAGCGGGTAGGCATCGTCTACGGCCTTGATTTGTGCCAGAGCGCGGGCCTCACCCACAACCGCCATGGATCGGAAGTCAGCAATTTCGGACACTGCCAGCGCTTGTGCTTCCATCCAGGCGCGTTCCTTTGGGGTGGCGAAACGGTAAGTGAAATCAAGCTCCGCATCGCCGCCCAGAAGGGCCGCCCCTTCCCGCGCCAGTCCCGCTTCGATGCTCGCGCGGACCGTCCCGATGGCGGCAATGGCGGCGACACCAAGGGCCAGACAGGCCAGAAAGATGCGGAACCCGCGCAAGCCGCCCCGCAGTTCCCGCAGGGCAAATCGAGCAGCAACGCGCAGGCTCACTCTGCCGCTTCCTCAAGCGGTGCGATGCGTCCGTCCGTCAACCGTATGACCCGGTCGCACCTGTCGGCGAGCGTGCGGCTATGGGTGACCAGAACCAGCGTTGCGCAATGCCGATCCCGCAGGCCAAACAGCAGGTCAATGATGGCAGCCCCATTAGCGCCATCGAGGTTGCCCGTCGGTTCATCCGCCAAAAGGATGTCAGGCCGTGGTGCCGCGGCGCGCGCCAGGGCAACGCGCTGTTGCTCCCCCCCCGACATTTGAGCCGGGTAGTGATCGGCGCGGTGGTCGAGGCCGACCCCGGCCAGTTCCGCTGCGGCCTTGGCATAAGCGTCCTGATCCCCGGCAAGCTCCAGCGGAGTCGCCACATTCTCAAGAGCCGTCATCGTCGGTATGAGGTGAAAGGACTGGAACACCACACCCATGTGGTTGCGCCGAAACCGCGCGAGGGCGTCCTCGTTCATCGTGCCAAGGTCGTGCCCAAGGGCGGTGACAGTGCCCCCTGTCGCCTGCTCCAGCCCGCCCATCAGCATCAGCAGAGAGGATTTTCCCGACCCCGACGGCCCGATCAGTCCAAGGCTTTCACCGCGATACACATCAAGGCTGATCTCACGCAGGATATCGACACGCCCGGCATTGCCATCGAGCGATAAAGACGCATCTTTCAGGGTATAGACTGGGTCTGACATCGGGGCCGTGCGTTTGCTGCGTTCCCCTTGGCATATGGAGCTTGGATCAGGATGCGCAAGGCACTCGTTTGGATTGTGACGTTTCTTCCACAGGCGGCGATGGCGGATGAGGTCGTGATCGCTGCCCTTGGCGACAGCCTCACGCAAGGCTATGGGCTGATACAAGAGCAAGGGTTTGTTCCGCAGCTTCAAGCTTGGCTGGATGCCAATGGGGTTGAGGCGCGCCTCATCAACGCAGGTGTTTCTGGCGACACCACCGCCGGAGGATTGGCACGTGTGGGCTGGACGCTCACGCCGGAGGTGGATGGGATGATCGTGGCTCTGGGCGGCAATGACCTGCTGCGCGGTCTGGACCCCTCCGTCAGCCGTGCCAATATCGAGGGCATTTTACAAGCGGCGGCGGAGCTTTCGGTTGAGGTGCTGCTCGTGGGGATGCAGGCACCGGGCAACTTTGGACCTGCCTACAAGTCCGAGTTTGACGCCATATACCCTGACCTTGCAGCGAAGTACGGCGTGCTTCATTTCGATGATTTTTTCGCCGGGCTGAACGTCGAGACGGGTGATCCTTCACGTGTGCAGGCGTTCATGCAGCCCGACGGGATACATCCCAATGCGGAAGGCGTCTCAAGGATCGTCGAGGCGCTTGGCCCGAAGGTGCTTGAACTGGCTGAAAAAGCCGGGCGCTAGAGCAGCATCCGATTAATCTGCAACGCGCTACCTTACAACTGAGGTCAGCCCTCTCCCGGGGGGAGGGTCGGGGGCTGGCCGGCAGTACCGGCCCGGATACACTCGGCAGGGTAAGCAATTCAGGTTTTCGGGCGGATGCTCTTGAACGCAAAACGCGGGCGCAGAACCTGCACCCGCGTCAGGACGTCAGCCGAAATCAGGACAGCGCGATGTTGCCGGCGCTTTCGCGTCCGTCGCGGCCTGTTTCGATTTCGAATGTTACTTTCTGGTTGTCTGCCAGACCTGTGAGGCCTGCCCGCTCAACAGCGGAAATGTGGACAAAGATGTCTTTTCCACCACTATCGGGGGCAATAAAGCCATAGCCTTTGGTTGTGTTGAACCATTTAACGGTGCCAGTGGCCATTCCGTTTCTCCTTTCAATAATCTGCCCGCAGAATGCGGCAGCTCGGCTTAGTCAAAATCAGGTCGTAAACTGTGCCGATTTCAGTCGAGCCGAAAGGAGCAGTGGTCTCTAATTTGTCGCTTCGCACCCCTTAATTGAATTGAAACCGCAGAAAATCAAGTGAAATAATTTAAAACATGTTCTTGGATGGGGTCTCGGCAGATTCCCGCTTGGGTAGTATTGGCCGGATTAAACCCGCTAGCCACGCGTTTTAGGCGAGTGATAAAGACATTTGCGTAAATTTTGGACCGGTTGGCTGGTCTCAAAAAGGCGACAAACGTACCCGGGACGGGTCAATGCGGCAAACGCCCGTAGGACGCTAATTTGCTGCCAGACCCGCATTTGGCCTTCAGAAAGCAGCTGATGCCAATCGTCGCACTACAGGAAAGACGCGGTCGGCAAGGGGTCTGGCATGACGAATTTGGGCTCTGCCACCTTTTCGGCCTCAGCTTTTGCGTCCGCTGCCCGTTCAGCGGCACGTTTTGCCAGGCGCGCCGCCTCTGCCGCATTTGCATCCGCCTGCTCCCGGGCCTGCCGTTCCAGAAACCGTGTCGCCGGATCGCCTGTTGATTGTGCTTCAACAACCGATTCGGGTGTCGCACGTTGCACCTGCATGTCCTGACGACCGCGTTTCAACAACTCGGCCAACTGGGCGCCACCGGTCCCGGTGCCGTTCCCGGCACCTTGCCCCGAGTGATCAGACGCAACGCCCGCATCGGTCGGTGCGGCAGAAGGATTGGTCGGCGCCGCACCATGCGACGCAGGAATGTTGGCGTCGGCAGCCGGTGTATTGGCCGGCTGCGGCGCATAGGGATTGATTAGTGAAACCGCTGTCATGTCTCGCTCCTTTCGATACAAAAATTGAGGACCCGGCACCTGTTAAGTATTAAAACTCCGTGAATATGAACGAGAGGTTAACAGGACGGTTCAATTGGGTTTCTGGTTAATCCGATCTTTACCATGATTTGGACCGGTCATTTTTTGCCGATCCCTCTGGACTTTGGCCGCTTCGACCCCATCTGCCTAGAAGGTTCGAGGGAGAGTGTGATATCATGAGCAATATGGAAAATCTTGAAGGTCAGTTGAACGAAAAGTCACGTCAGGAAAAGCGGTTTCAGGCGGCCATTTCGCGCATCAATACGGAGAAACGGCTCCAGGAGGCCAATGGCTACGCCGTAATGTCTGCTGCTTTCGGGTATGGCGAGGGGGCTCTGGGTGGTGGCAAACTGGCCAAGTTTTCGCATGGTGCAAAGCTGTTCTGCATCGGTTTCGCCTTTTTGGTGCCAAGTCTTCTGATGTGGCGTGTTGTCCTCTGAAATCGTGGATTTCCGATGAAGGGGTCGCCCTTAAGGCCAGCGCTTTTGTTGTTTCGAGGCCAGTGAATGCCTTTAGCCGGTTTTTTCACCGTCTGTAATCTAGATCACAGACGAACCCTTCTCGCTATGGTTGGATAGGGTTGAACAGTCTGTCCCTCACGCCGTGTCAGGTCGGCGCAGATGGTGAGATGTTCATTCGGCGGACGCGTGGCCCTCTTCCACCATCGCGTCTCTACCACTTAACGGGTCGGCACTGCCGGCCCGTTTTTTCAGGGACACGCAAGTCTCGTCATGCGCTCCGGAATGCGATCGGCATTGGCCCAATTGGGTGTACATTTGGATGATCGGTGGCAGCTTGTATGGATGCAGCGTCCACGTGTCAGCCAGCAGTCTATTGCACGGGAATGTGCGGGAGGGCGCGCACTTTTTCACCAGGAGAGCGTTAACAATCTCGTCGGCTACTCAAATGGGGCGCAGTTCACTCAGATGTCGATGACATGTGTATCTTTCGTCAGCGATTTTTGCGTGTCGAGGAAAGTATGTGATGGCTTTGAGAAGACTTGTCCAAGTCATTGGCGCGCCGCGGTATTCGAAGTGCTGAGCGTCTGCCCGGGTGGGTGCGGAACGCGCCCGCGTCCCAACGAAGGTGAGCCGTGTTTTGGCGCGCGTGAAACGCGTGACGGGCGGGCAGGCGCGTGCTTGTTGCTCGTATTGCTTCAGCGGTACACGCCGGGTTTCAGTTTGTTTATCGCTTTGTCTATTTTCTTTTCTTGGGAGTCTGTAACGTTTGGGATCGGCTCATCACCGAGCCCACTTGGAGTGGTTGGAGGGCCGCCACTCTCGGGGCCAAGTCGTTTGGCCGTTTTGTCAAACTCGAGAGCCATCGATTGATATGCTTCGAAAAGCTTATCATGGTACCGAAATCCAGTTGGGGAACTTTCGTCTCTTTTCCATCGTTCGCGTTGAATGAAATCCGTCGCAGCGTTCCAGTCACGGACAAATGGGCCACCCATCCAACTAACGTAGATTTCTTTATCGAGGATCTCACTCTTTATGCCGATGGCGACCAGTTCATAGTGATTGAGAAAATCTTGGATGTCTTGCCTATCCTTGCGATCACGTTCGTTCTTTGGATCATTCAAATTCGGCAGTGTACCCTCTTCCCGATGATGAACAAAAGTCGATTGCAATTCTCTATAGTGAGAAGTTGATTCGACTTTTTCAATCAGGTCGATCGTAGCGCGTTTCCGCGCCATGGCCTTGCTTGCGCGGTAGCCGAAAAAAGCGATTATCGCAGAGACAGTAATGACGCCTGGCCCTGCTAATGATAGGTATGAAAAAGAAGAGACAACACAAACGGCTGTCTGTGTTGTCTCATTTATTGCGTCAATTATACTACACGAGGTAGTGTCAGTCACGAGCACCTTCAGATACCATTCGGATCATCCTTTGCTTACTCAACTCCGGACAGTTTTGAGTCCGATTGCTTGATATATTATGACTTCAAGTTGTTTAGTCAATAGAACACGTGAATCTGAACAAAATGCCTTGTGTAGAGGTCGCTGGCCGTAATTTTGTGTTAAATTCATTCGCGACGGGGCAATATTGTTTAGTGATCGAGGCGCTTTGACCGTAAAGCCAAGCTGCCTGTAACGTCCTCATAATTCATATATTTTTAAACTTAATCCGGCTCGCGCAGGCGTAGACCCGATGCGGTAACTTCAAAAAAGCCTACACTAGCGCGTGAATTTCTTAAACTTCATCCGCTTCGGCTCGACGTCCCCTAACCGCCGCTTCTTGTCCTCTTCGTAGTCTTCGAAGTTGCCTTCGAACCATTCGACGTGGGCTTCGCCTTCGAAGGCGAGGATGTGGGTACAGATCCTATCCAGAAAGAAGCGGTCGTGGCTGATGACCACGGCGCAGCCGGCGAAATCGACGAGGGCGTCTTCGAGCGCGCGGAGGGTTTCGACGTCCAGATCGTTGGTAGGTTCGTCCAAGAGCAGCACGTTGCCGCCGGATTTCAGCAGGCGCGCCATATGCACGCGGTTGCGTTCACCGCCTGAGAGAAGCCCGACCTTTTTCTGCTGGTCGCCACCCTTGAAGTTGAAGCTTGAACAATACGCACGGCTGTTCACCTCAGCGTCTCCAAGCTGGATCAGTTCCGCCCCGCCGGAGATGGCTTCCCAGACGGTATTGTTGGCATCAAGGTCATCACGGGATTGGTCGACGTAGGAGAGATCCACCGTGTCACCGATGTCGATGCTGCCCGCGTCGGGTTTCTCCTGCCCGGTCAGCATCTTGAAGAGCGTGGATTTACCCGCGCCGTTGGGGCCGATCACGCCGACGATGCCGCCGGGGGGCAGGGAGAAATCCAGCCCCTCCACCAGCAGCTTGTCGCCCATGGCCTTTTGCAGGCCCGTGACCTCAATGACTTTACTGCCGAGGCGCTGGCCCGTGGGGATGACGATCTGCGCGCGGCTCAGCTTTTCACGCTCTGATTGTTCCGCCATCTCGTTATAGGCGTTGATACGCGCCTTGGACTTGGCCTGCCGCGCCTTCGCCCCCTGCCGCATCCATTCCAGCTCGCGTTCGAGCGTTTTCTGCCGGGACTTGTCCTCGCGCGCTTCCTGCTCCAGCCGTTTGGCCTTCTGTTCCAGCCAGGCGGAGTAATTGCCTTCGTAGGGGATGCCGCGCCCGCGATCCAACTCAAGAATCCAGCCGGTGATGTCATCCAGGAAATAGCGGTCGTGGGTGACGATCAGGATGGTACCCTTGTAGTCGATGAGGTGCTGTTGCAGCCACGCGATGGTTTCCGCGTCGAGGTGGTTGGTCGGCTCGTCCAGCAGCAGCATGTCGGGCGCTTCCAGGAGCAGCTTGCAAAGTGCCACGCGCCGCGCCTCACCGCCTGAAAGCTTGGTCACATCGGCGTCGTCGGGTGGGCAGCGCAGGGCCTCCATTGAGACGTCGATCTGGCTATCCAGATCCCAGAGGTTCTGCGCGTCGATATCATCCTGCAGCTTGGCCATCTCGTCCGCAGTCTCGTCCGAGTAATTCATCGCCAACTCGTTGTAGCGATCCAGGATGGATTTCTTGTCCGCCACAGCGAGCATGACGTTTTCGCGCACGCTCAAGTTGGGATCAAGCTGCGGCTCCTGCGGCAGATAACCGACAGTGGCACCTTCCGCCGCCCAGGCCTCGCCCGAAAACTCGGTATCAAGGCCCGCCATGATCTTCATCAGGGTGGATTTACCCGCGCCGTTGACGCCCACCACACCGATCTTCACGCCGGGCAGGAAGTTCAGGTTGATGTTCTCAAAGCACTTCTTGCCACCAGGGTAGGTCTTGGAGACGCCGGACATGTGGTAGACGTATTGATAGGCGGCCATTGCGGGTGCTCCTGTGATGAGATTCTGGGTCAGAGCATGTGATACCCCTGCCGTGCAGCGGGGGCAATCGGTCAGGCGGCGTTTAGGGTGCGGCTCTGGCCTTGCCTTGAACGCCCGAGGCTGCATGATTGACAAAAGCGCCCGGTCGCCGTTCTAAGGCATGGCAGGCGAAACAGGGATGGGGCTGTGCGGCAGGGCTTTCCATATGCAAGAGGTGGCGAGGTCATCGGTCTCTTGGGCGGGTCATTTGACCCTGCGCATGCGGGGCATGTCCATATCACGCGTGAGGCTCTCAAACGTTTTGGTCTGGACCGTGTCTGGTGGCTTGTCACCCCGGGAAATCCGCTGAAGAAACAGGGGCCTGCGCCGCTGGCCAAGCGGGTAAGGCGCGCGCGTGAGACCGTTCAACACACTAAGGTGACGGTGACGGACATCGAAGCTGAGCTTGGCACGCGCTACACGGCGGAAACCATCACGGCGCTCCGTGCGCGTTATCCGGGGGTGCGGTTTGTCTGGCTCATGGGGGCAGATAACCTGGCGCAGTTTCACCGATGGCAGGACTGGCGTCAGATTGCCAGAACCGTGCCTTTGGGGATTCTCGCCCGCCCCGGCGACAGGATGCGCGCCCGGATGAGCCCGGCGGCGCGGTTTTTGGCGCAGTACAGGATCGCCGGTCACGCTTCACAGCTTTTGGGGCGCGCTGATGCGCCCGCGTGGTGCTATGTGAATGTGCCCATGGTTGATCTCTCGTCATCCGATCTCCGGTCACGGGGGGGGTGGCGGGATGATGCCACGTAAACCGAATGTGCACGAAACCCCTCTACATCCGACGTTGTTTCCCAAGACCGGCTGAGGCTACAGTCCGCGCATGCGTGCTTCACAAGACATGAAACTGACGCGTCGATTTCTGGTGCAGGCCTTGCTCTCCGGGCTGGCGGCACCTGCCTTGGCGAAGGCTCCACTGGTGTCGGAACGCCCGCCACAGGGTCGGGGGCCGGTCCTGCCACCGGCGGCGGGGTCACTGGTCAGGAAAGCGGACCTCAAAGGCACGGTAACCTTTGCCGTTGCCGACGCACGGACGGGAAAGATCCTGGAGTCACAGAACCCGCAGGTGGGGATTGCCCCGGCGAGTGTCACCAAAGCGATCACAGCGCTTTATGCTTTGGATGTGCTGGGCGCCGACCACCGCTTTGAAACGCAAGTGGTGGCCACCGGCGGGGTCGAGGATGGTGTTGTGCGGGGCGACCTTGTGCTTGTGGGCGGATGTGATCCGATGATGGACACGCGCGCGCTCGCCGAATTGGCCGCACAGCTCAAGGCAGCCGGTGTTCGAGAGGTGAAGGGCGATTTCCGGGTATTTGAAGGACCGATTGCCTCGGTCAGGACCATCGACCCGGAGCAGCCCGATCATGTGGGCTACAGCCCGGCGGTTTCGGGGATCGCCCTGAATTTCAACCGTGTCCACTTTGAGTGGAAGCGGGCAAGCGGGAAATACTCCGTTACCATGGATGCCCGGGCGGGCCGCTTTCGCCCCGAGGTTGATATCGCCCGGATGCAGGTGGTGCAGCGCCGTGCGCCAATCTACACCTATGCCGATCAGGAAGGACGCGACCGCTGGACGGTGGCCAGCGGTGCCCTGGGCAATGGCGGTGCGCGCTGGTTGCCTGTGCGGCGCCCTGGGCTTTATGCGGGTGAGGTCTTTGCCACGCTGGCGCGGTCTCACGGGATCGTGCTTAAGACGCCGAAGCTCAGCACGGATCGCACGCAAGGGCAGGTGCTCGCGCGCCTCGAAAGTGACCCGCTGAGCGAGATTCTGCGGGCCATGCTCAAGTATTCCAACAATTTGATCGCGGAGATGGTTGGTCAGGCGGCGACCTATGCACGGGTCGGGAAAGTCAGTGGTCTTGCGGCCTCAGCGGCGGAAATGAACCGATGGGCGCAGGACGTGCTTGGCATGCAGTCTCCGGCCTTTGTCGATCACTCTGGTTTGGGCGGGGCCAGCCGGGTCAGCGCCGAGGACATGGTGCGGGGTCTCGGTGCGCTGGGGCATGCATCCCTTCTGCGCCCCCTCCTGAAACCCGTCAAATTGCTCGACGCGCAGGGCCGGACAATCAACGATCACCCCGTTCAGGCGGAAGCCAAGACTGGGACGCTGAATTTCGTCTCGGGGTTGGCAGGATACATCACGACTCCGGAACGCAGAGACCTGATTTTTGCGGTTTTTGCGGCGGACGAGGCCACCCGTGCCACGCTGGGCCGCGATCAACGCGAACGCCCCCCGGGCGGGCGCAGCTACTCCGCGCGGGCCCGGCGGTTGCAACGACAGCTTATCATGAGATGGGGCGCTGCGTTCTCGCAGGTGGAAGGATAGCGCTAGAGCATTGGCCCGAAAATCTGGGTCACTTTCCTTACCGACTGTACCCGACCGGCACCGCCGGCCAGCCTCCGAGCCTTCCCCGGGGGAGGGGTTGGCCTCAGTTTCAAAGGGTCGTGTTGCAGATAAGGGCAGAAATCGTTTTAGGCCGTCGGCCCAAGGTGCAGCTTGTAGAAAAACATGAAGGGTGTGAGTTCGGCAAAATCACGAAGCGTCTTGCTTTTAGGAAGCGAATTTACACGTTCAAACCCCATGTCCTCGTAGAGCCCGTGCATCTCAACGCTGGCTTTCAGCGTGTCAGCGAAAATACACGACAGGCCCATCTCGCGGGCGATGTCGATGCGGGATTGCACCAGCGCCCGACCAAGACCGGTGTTGCGGGCCTCGGGCCTGACATAGAGGTATTTCAACTCGCCGATACCGTCTCCAATATTGCTCAGCGCCCCACACGCGATCAAATGGCCTGCATCCGCCCGCGCCAGAACGAGGGCACCCTGCGGGGGAAGAAAACTGTTCAGAGCCTCCCAGAAGGCATTGACGAGCGCATCGGGTGACAGGCCCGGCCCGCCATCGTCTCGCAGCCGGGTGGTTTGCAACACCTAGAATTCCTGGAGGATGTCCTGCAACTCATCGCGATTGGTGACAGGCCGGAGGATTTCGAGCCTATGCCGCACGTCACGTGGCCCAGCGGAGTTCACCGCAGATGGCGCGCCCGTGCGCCGCGCTCGATCGCCGCGGCATGCAGCCGATCCAGTGAAAGCTCATAGCGGATTTCCTCTAGGAGACGCAGCTCTTCCTCTCCCAAAGTCCCGTCAGCCGCCGCGACATCGCAGGCCAGCGCATACCCCGTTTCATAGAGCCGTTCGGGCAGCCCTTCCCGCAAGAGGCCGAAAAGCGCATCAAGGCCATCTTCCTGCTCAAGCAGGTCGAAAACCACCTGCGTCACGACGGTCAGGCGGTCGGCATCATAATCGGAGAAAATCGGCAGCAACTGCACAGCAGCCTCGATTTTGACCAGTTCAGCGGTGCGGATATCTTCATCCGAGGCGGAAACGGCGATCATCAGGGCCACAAGACAGTCTTGTGGTGAAAAGGAATGTGTGGGGGATGGGGGCACGTCGGGTGCTTTCAAAAAAGGGATACGAGCGCCAGATTATTGACGCGACAGGGGCAAGGCAATAGGGACGGGGCGAACTTCGCGCACGGGGCGCGGGGATTCTGATCTGGTGAGTTATGTCCGACCTTCGCGAAGCCGCAATGAACAGCAAAGCATGGCCTTTTGAGGAAGCGCGCCGCGTGCTCAAACGCTATGAAAAAGCGGCTCCGGAGAAAGGTTATGTCCTGTTTGAAACCGGCTATGGCCCCTCGGGTCTGCCGCACATCGGCACCTTCGGAGAGGTCGCGCGCACCACAATGGTGATGCGGGCTTTTCAGGAGATTTCCGACATCCCGACCAAACTGATCTGTTTCTCCGACGATCTGGACGGGATGCGCAAGGTACCGGGTAATGTGCCCAACCCGGAGCTTCTGACGCAGCATTTGCAACGTCCGTTGACCTCGGTGCCGGATCCTTTTGGGGAATACGAGAGTTTCGGCCATCACAATAACGCCATGCTGCGCCGGTTCCTCGATACTTTCGGGTTTGAGTATGAGTTCATTTCCGCAACCGAATTCTACCGCTCGGGCCAGTTCGACGAGGTGTTGCTGCGCGCGGCGGCAAAATACGATGAAATCATGGCTGTGATGTTGAAATCACTGCGCGAGGAACGGCGGCAGACCTACTCCATCTTCCTGCCGATCCATCCCGAAAGCGGGCGCGTGATGTATGTGCCGATGAAGGAGGTGAACGCCACGGACGGCACGGTCACCTTCGACGCGGAAGATGGCGAAGAGATGACCCTGCCCGTAACCGGCGGGAACGTGAAGCTGCAATGGAAGCCTGATTTCGGCGCGCGTTGGGCCGCCCTCGGTGTTGATTTCGAGATGTACGGCAAGGAGCACGCCACCAACGAGAAGATCTACGACAGGATTTGCCGCATCCTTGGGGGGCGTCCGCCTGAGCACTTCAGCTACGAACTGTTCCTCGACGAGAACGGGCAGAAAATCTCCAAGTCGAGCGGCAATGGGATCAGCATTGACCAGTGGCTGACCTATGCCAGCACCGAGAGCCTCGCCTATTTCATGTACCAGAAGCCGAAAACGGCGAAACGCATGTATTTCGACGTGATCCCCAAGGCGGTCGATGAATATCACCAGCAGCTTCGCGCTTACGCGGGACAGGATACGGCGCAGCGGCTGAACAATCCGGTCTGGCACATCCATGGCGGGGAAGTTCCGACCTCCAACATGCTCGTGCCGTTCTCGATGCTGCTGAATCTGGCAAGTGTTTCCTCGGCTGAAGACAAGTCGCAACTCTGGGGCTTTATCCAGCGCTATGCACCCGAAGCGACGCCGGAAAACAACCCGGACATGGATGCGGCTGCCGGATTTGCGGTGCGGTACTACAATGACTTCGTGAAGCCGCAGAAGACCTATCGCGCCGCGACCGAGCAGGAGCGGGAAGCGCTCATCGACCTGCGCGATCAACTCAGCACCTACGTCGGCCCGCGTGATGACGAAGCGCTGCAATCCATTGTCTACGCCTGCGGCAGGGAGCGGTTTGATCCGCTGCGGGGCTGGTTCACGGCGCTCTATGAGGTGCTTTTGGGCGCGAGCCAGGGCCCGCGTTTTGGCGGCTTTATCGCGCTCTATGGCGTGGAAGAGACGGTCGCGCTGATCGACCGGGCGCTTGCCGGTGATCTGATCACTGACGGCTGAGACTTGCCCGACACCAGGATCGGCTTACCCTTGTTCCATCGGATCAAGGAGGACGCTCATGCGCGGGATGGTAATTGGCCTTTTAATGTGGGTGCTGTGCGCAGGTGCTGCGACAGCTGACCCTGCCGAGATGCAGTCGGTGATTGACCGGCAGCTCGAAGCATTTCAGGCGGATGATTTTGCCGGGGCGATGGAATTTGCAAGCCCGGTGCTGCAACGCTACTTCCGCACGCCAGAAAATTTTCAGCGGATGGTCACGCAGGGCTACCCGATGGTCTGGCGTTTCGACACCGTGCAATATCTGGAAAGCCGGATCGAGAACGGGGAGCATTGGCAACGGGTCATGATCCGTGACCTGCAAGGGGTCGTTCATGTGCTGGACTACCGCATGACCGAAACCGCAAACGGCTGGCGGATCAATGGGGTGCAGATCCTAGACGCTAACGATTTCACTGCATAGGCCGAGAGGGTCAAAACTCCCACCACAGGCCGATCTTCACCGTCGCGTCGCCGCCTTGCGTCGGGATTTCGCTGCCTAACTGCAGGGTCAACCCCTTGTCTCCAACCTTGTAGAGCAATGACGGCGCGACCTTGGTGAAGGTTTCACCGGCTTCAAACGTATTGAAGACCTGCAACATGGCTTTGGTCCTGTCCGTCACGCCGAGGCCAACGGTTGCGTCCAGTTTTTTCCGCGTTTCGGCGGGGGACCGTGCTTCATTGTAGCTAGTGTCGATATTGACCCAGCCATAACGCTCACCGATCTGGATACCGCGGCCCCAGGAAAGCCCGACCTCGACCGCTTCAAGGATTTCAGCCTCAAGATAGCGCGCGCCCACTCCGACATGAAAAGCCCATTTGTTCGTCCGGTCCGTCGGGCCGATGGGAAACCGTGCAAAAAGGATACCCGACGCCTGGGGCAGTTCGGCAAGGCTTTGTACCACTGGCCCGGCCCCTTGCACATAGTTCAACAGATCGGTGTCATAGGTGATATCCGCGCCCAAGGTGACGCTCTCCCGAAAGCCGTATTCGAAATAGAAACTGGAGGAGCTTCCGTTGTCTTCGGTGGTCTGCACCGAAAGCGAGGTAAACCCCTTGCCCTTCTGACGCAGCCACGCACCGGCCTGCGCGGTTGATGCGCTTGCCAAACCCAGTATCAGCGCAATGGTCATGAACCGCATCAATACAGTCTCCCGCACGGCATCATGGTTAATCGCAGTTAACAATTGGTTACACGATTGTCGGGGATTTTCGGCACCGGACCGGATGAAATCCGGGCCAGCCTTCCTATGTAGAGCGTGTGACAAAACAGGAGACAGCGATGAAGTGCCCCGTTGATGGAAATACCCTTGTCATTGCAGACCGCAGTGGCGTCGAGATTGACTATTGCCCTCAATGCAGAGGCGTCTGGCTTGACCGGGGCGAGCTGGACAAGATCATAGATCGTTCCGCGAGCGCTTCTGTGCCGCCTCCCGCGCCGCAAGGGGATTACCGTGGCGGCTACAAGAAGAAAAAGCGCGGCAGTTTTCTGGATGACATCTTCGATTTCTGACCCCGATCAGGGCAGGCATCGGCGTGTCGCAAGGCGATAGGGTGATCGCAGGCAGCCGCATGCGCCGCTACGCCCCCGGTTCCGCGCGGCACAGCCGAAAATCCGCAACGGGATCAGCAGCACCAGCAAGCGAAAACTGGACCGTGTCATCGCCCAAGATGGCCGTTACCGTATCGTTGAACTGAAGACCGTTGAGGACATTGCCAAAACCCGTGTCTTCAACGGTCAGGGACCGGCCATCGCGGCTGAGGGTATGTCGATCCGTCGAGATGCCCAAGCTGGCTGCCCCGTCAAACCGCATTGCGAAAACCGGGTGATCTGACCAAGGGGCCTCTCGCCGGACGGTCACGGCGTAGAGCGGCTTGGTTGGATCATAGGTAAGCTCGATCTCCGCCTGACCTGACTTATGGCGCAGCACACAAGGCAGGCCAGGGGTGAAGTCCCAGGCCTGTGCCGCCCCGGCGCTCAGCACTGCCACAAGAGTGCAGGCGGCAAGGAGCCCGGTGTCGCTCACGCGGAGAACTTCTTTATGTGACGGTCGCGGGCCATCTTGATTTCGTCGGCCACAGTGTGCGCACCCGCTCTGGCCTGATCTGCGCAAAGATGTTTTCGAGCATTTTGCATGATGTGTCTCCCTGTCAGGCGGAAGGCTAGTTCATGTGATGGCCAAGGCAATGGCTGAGCGATCTATGACATGCATTCCCTAAAGCGTCATGCGAAAAACCTGTATCATCTGACCATGCCTGAAATCAGGGATTTGGGCGCCTGAGATGAGGAGCGATGTTGGAGGTAATTCTTCGGACGCTCTGGCTGCAAATATCTGATGCTTTGAGCTTGTAGGCCCGCCCGAACCCGCCGTTGAGCAGCCCGGTTTCGACCTCAAAACGCACCAGATTGAAGTCCGCGAAGTCGATGTAGAGCTTTGCTTTGGGGCGCAGCCGCAGGTAGTGGTTTCTCAGCACCTGATGCTCTGCGCTCTCGCGGGGGACAAAGTGCGCGGTCGCCTGAAGGGTGAGCCTTGGGTAGGTCAGCGGATCGCCTTTCTCGCCCGGCTCGCCCACCAACAACGAACAGATGGGGTTCGCCCGCAACGCGCCGGTGTGGCTGGACAGGTCCGATACCAGCGTCACCGGTGCCCCGTCGGGTGTCGTCGCGAGGGCAATCCGTGTCACAACCGGTGCGCTGTTCTGGAGAACAGCGAGGGCGGCGTGGGACGTGTTTGCGATCAGGTCGCGCGCGAGCGCACGGGCGTCGTCGTCAGGGGGGTGGAACGGGTCTTTCTGTGCCATGGGCAAAGAGTATCGCGGGTGACGGTATTGGCAAGATCAACGGTCACGACTGGCGAAAAAGGCCGCCAGCAAGCCATCGCCTGTCAGGCGGCTCGGAGGGTTCCGGAGTAAGCGGTGTTTTGACCCGACCTTCCCCTTGAGTTTTTGATCTGCGATTCCGGCCCTTGTATTTTTGCGAGGGAGTTTCTGCATGGAGATATCCGATGAGTTTCTCACGGACGGCGGGCCAGATCGTCGGAGGTGTCCA
>JBCCUU010000002.1:0-453729 GCA_039196345.1 Pseudomonadota bacterium
CTGGCTCACATGGGTCCTTGCCCAGATCGCCGACCACAAGATCACACGCCTCGACGAGCTCCTCCCCTGGCGTTACGCTGCTCAAGCAGCGTAACAGGCACCACTCATGCGCAACAGGGCGGGTTCACCGGACGGGCACCTCAGAGCTGAGGCCAGCCCCCTCCCGGGGGGAGGGTCGGAGCTGGCTGGCGGTGCCGGCCTGGTACGCTCGGCAAGGGCGGTGATTCAGATTTTCAGGCCGGTGTCCTAGCCACGGTCGCGCGCGAAGAGCGTGCTGATCCGGCCAAGAAACCCGAGCGGTGTCTGGTCGTTTTGCTCGGCGATCTGGAACTCGTCCTCCAAGGCATCGACCTGTTGCGTACGATCCCGGAACTGAAGCCGGTAGAGATCGGCATAGATCCCGTTGCGCTCCAGCAGCTCTGGGTGCGAGCCTTGTTCGACCACGCGCCCCTTGTCCATCACGATGATGTTGTCGGCTTCGCGGACGGTCGACAGGCGGTGCGCGATGACCAGGGTCGTGCGGCCTTTTGCAAGCGTATCCAGCGCTTGCTGCACAACATGTTCGGACTGCGCATCAAGGGCAGAGGTTGCCTCATCCAGCAGCAGAATGGGCTTGTTGCGCAAGAGCGCGCGCGCGATCACAACCCTTTGGCGTTGCCCACCCGACAGGGCCGAGCCCCGCGGGCCCACCCGGGACTCCAGGCCGTCGGGCAGGTTGTCGAGGAAATCCGTGACGTTGGCCGCATCCAAGGCTTCCTTGAGTTTTTCCTCGCTCACATTCTTGCGCCCCATGAGGATGTTTTCCCGCAGGGTTTCGTCGAACAAGAGGGCTTCTTGCGTGACCACCGAAAAGAGTTTGCGCAGATCGGGCAACGCCATTTCATCGGTGCGCACGCCGCCGATGCGCACGGCCCCGGCAGAAGGATCAATCAGCCGCGTCAGCAGATTGAAGACCGTCGATTTCCCGGCACCAGAAGCACCCACGAGCGCCGTCGTCTGGCCCGCCTTGGCCGTCAGGCTCAGGTGTTTGACGACCTCGGTCGACCCATAGGTGACGGTAACGTCGTCGAGCACAACATCGAGGTTTTCCTTTGGCGCAGGTTTCGGGTTTTCGGGCGACTTGAGCTTGATGGGCATCTCCATGATCTCGATAATCCGCTCGATCGAGGCAGACGCCACCTGGATGCTGCCGCTGACGCCCGCAAGGCGACGCATGGGATCAAAGGCAAACCCCATGGCGGTGAAGAAGCTCATGAATTGCCCGACTGTCTTGTCGCCCGATATGATTTCCGAACCGCCATAGAGGATCACAGCCGTGAAACCGATCCCGGACATGATGTCGACCATCGCCGGGATGGAGGCAGAGCCCACGATGGTCCGCATCTGGGTGCGCATGAACTCCCGCGTGATATCGCGGTACTGCTTGGCCTGATAATCCTCGGCACTGTTGAGCTTGATCTGAACAATCCCGTGAAAGACCTCATCCAGCCGTTTCGAAAGCGAGGCCCCCAGGTCACGCGCCTCGCGCGCGCGCCGGCGGATGAACTTCTGCATGGCAGCGGTGGGGACGACCATGAACGGAATGCCGATACAAGCCAGAAGCGCCCAGATCGGGTCCACGTTGATGGCAACCGCAAGCAGGACAAACAGGCCAATCACATCCCGGCCTGCACCGATCAGCAAGGACCGCCAGATTTGGTTGGCAGAGCTTACGTCGCCCTGAACCCGCTGGATGAGGTATCCGGGCGGATAGGCCTGATGGAACCCGCCATCCTGTTTCATCAACTGCGCCAGCAGGTCCTTGCGCACGTCAAAGGCCGTGCGCATTGCGACTCGGGACAGCAGGATTTTCTGGGCGACACCCGACACCGCGCGCACGACGAAGATCAGGATGACGAGGCCGCTGATGGCAAAGAGCATCTTGCCGTCGCCGCCCACGAACACCTGATCGAACATCGGCTGCATCATGTAGGCCAGCGCACCCAGCATGGACCCGTTGATGACCATGACGACCAGTGCGGCGATGATCATCAGGGTGTGTTTGCGCAGGTATCCGCGCCATAGCCATCTGAAAAGGCTGGCAGAGGAAGTATTGCGTTCAGCCATGGTGTGCCTCTTGCTGCGCCGGACGCGCGGCATCCGGGGGGTAGGACTGATGTAGGCCCGTACAGAAATTTGCGCAACCTTCGGTGCAATTGACGGTGGGTCTCAAACCGGTACTGTTGCGCAGAAACAAAAGGACAGGCGTTATGACCCAAAAAGCCAATCTCTCCGCCGGGCAAAGCTACCTCGCGATCCCGGGTCCGTCTGTCATGCCGGAGGTGGTGCTGCAGGCCATGCACCGGTCCGCACCGAATATCTATGCGGGCGCCTTGCCGGATATGATGCCCAGGCTGGTCGCAGACTTACGCCGGGTCGCCCGCACCAGCGGCCATGTGGCCATCTACATCGGCAATGGTCATGCAACCTGGGAAGCGTCCTTGTCCAATGTGATTGCGCCGGGTGACAAGGTCCTTGTCCCGACAACCGGATCCTTCGGGCATGACTGGGGCGGCATGGCCCAGGCGATTGGGGCTGAAACGGAGGTCCTGGATTTCGGCAACCGGGGGCCGATTGATCCTGACAGGCTCGAAGAACGCCTGACAGCGGACAAGGGGCATCAGATCAAGGCCGTCCTCGCGGTGCATGTGGATACGTCAAGCTCCGCACGTAGTGACATCGCGGCGGTCAGGGCGGCGATGGATGCGTCGGGCCACCCTGCGTTGCTGATGGTCGATTGTATTGCGTCTCTGGCCTGCGACCGTTTCGAGATGGATGATTGGGGCGTGGATGTCATGGTTGCGGCCTGTCAAAAGGGGGTGATGGTGCCGCCCGGCGTCGGATTTGTCTTTTTCAACGACAAGGCGGCGGAGGTGCGGCGAGCGATGCCGCGGGTCAGCCGGTACTGGGACTGGGCCCCGCGTGCCGCACCTGACATATTCTCCCAGTATTGGAACGGGACCGCGCCCACCCACCACATCTATGGGCTGCGGGCGGCGCTGGACCTGATCCATGCGGAAGGCATGGAAGCGATCTGGCAGCGGCATGAGGTGCTGGCCCGTGCGATCTGGGCGGCTGTTGACGCCTGGGGCCGCGAAGGAAGCTTGCAGCCCAATGTGCAGGACCCTGCGTGCCGCAGTCATGCGGTCACGGCCCTGCGACTGGAGAGCCCGCAGGCGACAGCCCTGCGCGACTGGACCGAGAAGAGCATTGGCCTGACTCTTGGCATTGGTCTTGGCATGGCGCCACCGGGTGATCCGGCCTGGCACGGGTTTTTCCGCCTTGGGCACATGGGGCATGTGAATGGCCATATGGTCATGGGGCTGCTCGGCGGGATCGAGGCCGGGCTGACCGCCCTGAACATCGCACATGGCACCGGTGCACTGGACGCGGCAGCGGAGGTGATCGCCGGAGGCTAGAGCGGCATCCGTATGAACTGCAACACAGACCCCTTCCAGCTGAGGCCAGCCCCCTCCCGTGGGGAGAGTTGGGGGCTGACCAGCGGTGCCGACCGGGTAGGCTCGGTAGGGCGGCGGTTCAGATTTTCAAGCCGATGCTCAAAGTGTTTTGAGAACGGTTTGCCGCGTCTCATTACCTTCCGACGTTCCGACGCGCGCCTTGCCTCTCGGCTCAAGGCTTTTGCCCGGTGGGAGAGCTTGGGATCAGGTCATCTCCGCGTGGCGCAGGGCTATCGGAAGCGCTGTCGCCAAGAGGTCCAGATCCGAAGGTTTGCCGCAGCTGATCCGGATGCACCGGTCCTGGGGGGCCACGAAAGGCATCCGCACGAATACGCCTTGTGCCAGCAGGTGATCCAGTATGCGGCGCGCAAAGGCACCGTCGTGCCCGCAGTCAATGGCCACGAAGTTGGTAGCGGAGGGCAGGGGCTTTAACCCGCAATTGCGGGCAATCTTGCCAATTCTCAGACGGGACGAGGAAATCCTCGCAAGAACGGACCGTAGCCATGCCTGATCCGCCAAGGCTGCCTGTGCGCCTTCTTGCGCCGCGCGGTTCATGCCGAAATGATTGCGCACCTTGTTGAAGGCCTCGATCAGCTCGGGATGCCCCAAGGCATAGCCGACCCGCGCGCCCGCCAACCCATAGGCTTTGGAGAAGGTTCGCAGTCGGACCACACGCGGGTCATCAAAGGGCAGCGGCAGCGCAGAGCCTTCGGGGGCGCATTCAATATAGGCCTCGTCCAGAACGAGCAGGGTGCCCTCGGGCAGCATGTCGAGCCGCTCTGCAAGGCTTGCGCCGCTGTGTACGCTCCCCATCGGATTGTCCGGATTGGCAAGATAGACGAGCTTTGCGTCAACCTCGCGCGCCTTTGCGAAGAGCGTTTCCGGATCCTCGCAGTCTGACAGATAGGGCACGGTGTGGATTTGCCCGCCAAAGCCCGCCACGTGGTAATTGAATGTCGGGTAAGCCCCCAGCGATGTGACCACGCTGTCACCGGGCCCCACAAAGAGACGGACGAGATAGCCGAGCAACCCGTCAATGCCTTCCCCTACCATGATATTCTGTGGCGCGGTCCCGAGGTGCCTGGCCAAGGCGCGCCGCAGGTCGTGGCTTTCCGGGTCGCCGTACATCCAGAGCGGAGTTTCGGCCATCGCCCGCATCGCGCTTGGCGACGGGCCAAAGACATTCTCATTGGCGCCGAGGCGCGCATCAAAGCGCTGTCCGCGCGCACGCTCCTGCGTTTCCGGCCCGACAAAAGGAACGGTCGCGGGAAGCGCATTGGCGATCTCGGTCAGGCGGAGTCCGGTCATAATGCTGGCGGTCATAAATCAAGCTGTGCACGTTGGGCAAGAACTCCGTGCCGTCACGTTTCGCTGGAAAACCAAATCTGTGTCAGGTTTCCTACAGTTGTAACACAAGGAGCCTGCGAATGGCGCGCATCAGCCTGAACATCAAAGACCATATCGCCCATGTCGTCCTGACCCGGGCAGAGAAGAAAAACGCCATGGATGACCAGATGATCGAGGAACTGATCGAAGCGGCGGGCGAGGTTGCGGCCTCCAAAGCCCGGGTTGTTGTCCTCTCCGGTGCGGGGGGTTGCTTTTGTGCAGGGATCGATATCTCCGGCCTGACCAGGATGATCGGACAGGATATGGAGGCGCTGATCTTGCCGCGCACCCATGGCGGGGGAACGACAAACCGCTGGCAGGAAGTGGCGATGGTATGGCACCGGCTGGAGGTGCCTGTGATCGCCGCGCTGCATGGTGCGGTTTACGGGGCGGGCCTGCAATTGGCGCTGGGGGCGGATATCCGGATTGCGGGGCGGGATGCGCAATTGGCGGTGATGGAAATGAAATGGGGGATCGTGCCGGATATGGGCGGCATGGTTCTCTTGCCCCGGCTGGTTCGCGCGGATGTGATGAAACGCCTGATCTACACCGCTGAGCCCATCACGGCAGAGCAGGCGGCAGACTGGGGGCTGGTCACGGAAGTGGCGGATGATCCTGTAGAGGCTGCGCGAAAGCTGGCGGAGAAAATCGCCATGAAGGGCCCCGATGCGATCAGCGCGGCAAAGGCGCTTTGCGAAACAGCCTACACCTTGCCGCCCGAAGAGGTGCTGATGGCAGAGTCGCGGACCCAGGCTTCACTGCTGGGCAAACCGGAGCAAATGGAGGTGATCGCCGCGCAATTTGCCAAGCGTGCACCGAAGTTCGAATAGTGCGCCGGACGAAATACCTGGAACGCGACGCATCATCTCACGCGTTGCGCTCCCTGATTTCAGGCCGCGGTGGATGCATGGGCGTCTCGCATAACGCCTTGGTGACGCGATTTGAGCGGAAGGCGCTCAAGAAGCGCGCCGGTTTACCCCAATTCGGCCAGCCGGGCGAGCGCTTCCCGAAGCTTGCTGTCTTCTTCCTCGCGCAGGGCAAGATTGGCACGGGTTTCCTCGACCACGGCCTCAGGCGCACTGTCGATGAACTTCGGGTTGTTCAGACGCCCGCGCAGACCGCCGAGTTCCTTCGCGAGCTTGCCCAGTGACTTTTCGAGCCGCGCCTTTTCCTCCTCGATGTCGATGACATCCGCCAGCGGCAGGCCAAAGGATGCGCCGGGCAGGGCGAGCGCCACGGTGCCTTTCGGGAAGTCCTCCGCCCGATCCAGCGCCTCAACACGCGCCAGTCGTTTGATCATCGCCTCGTTGCGCGACCAGGCCGCTTCGCCCGCCGCGTCGATTTCGGTGACCACAAGCGGCACGTAAAGCCCGGCGGGCACATGCATCTGCGCGCGGGCCGACCGGATTGCTTCGATCAGCTGGATCACCCAGTTAAGCTCCTGATCGGCCTCTTGGTCAACCAGATCAGCCGCCGTGTAAGTGGGCCAATCCGCATGCACCAGCATCTTGGCGTGGGTGCCCGTCTGCGCCCAAAGCTCTTCGGTGATGAAGGGCATGACCGGGTGCAGCAGGATCATGCATTGATCCAGAACCCAGGCCATCGTCGCGCGGGTCTCGGTGGCCACAGCGTCATCCTCGGCGTCCTGCAACAGGGGCTTGGAAAGCTCTACGTACCAGTCGCAGACCTTACCCCAGACAAAGGCGTAGGCCGCGCTTGCCGCATCATTGAAACGGTAATTCTCAAGGGCTGCGTCAATATCCTCACGCACCTTCGCGGTCTCGCCGATGATCCATTTGTTCACGGCAGCCTGGGGCGCGGGGATGCCCTCGACGCGGGCGGAGAAGACGTCATTCATCTCCGCGAACCGGCAGGCATTCCAGAGCTTGGTGCCGAAATTCCGATATCCTGCAATGCGTTGCGTGGAAAGCTTCAAGTCGCGTCCCATGGCCGCCATGGCCGTGAGGGTGAAGCGCACCGCATCCGCACCGTATTCATCGACAAGGTCCAGCGGGTCGAGCACATTGCCCAAGGACTTCGACATCTTCTTGCCCTTCTCGTCGCGGACAAGCGCGTGGACATAGACCGTGTCAAAGGGCTTTTGCCCTACCACGGCGTATTGCATCATCATCATCCGCGCGACCCAGAAGAAGATGATGTCAAAGCCGGTAATCAACGTGGAGGTCGGGAAGTATTTTTGCAGCGCTTCGTTTTGGGTGTCCTGTTCCGCGTCGCCCGTCCATCCCAAAGTACCGATGGGCCAGAGACCGGAGGAGAACCAGGTATCGAGGACGTCTGGGTCGCGGTACAAGCCTACGTTGAGCGTGTTTTGACTCGCACCTTCTGTTCTAGTGCGCTCAGTTTTCGGGGTATGCCAGACAGTCCCGTCACGGTAACCTACATCATGATCGGTTTCATCAATGAAGACTTTGATTTCCTCGTCTGGGTTTCGCTTCTGGTGAAAAGTCTTGGCCAGTTCGAGCGCCTTTTCCTCGGACGGTGCGCAAAACTGGTTGCCAAACAGATCAAACCAAACTGGTATCTGATGCCCCCACCAAAGCTGACGCGAGATGCACCACGGTTCGATGTTTTCCAGCCAGTTGAAATAGACCTTTTTGTCCTGCTCGGGGAAGATCTCTGTCTCGCCCGACCGCACCGCATCAATCGCCGGGCCGACGATCTGTGCGGTGTCGACAAACCACTGGTCCGTGAGCATCGGCTCGATGACCACTTTGGAGCGGTCACCGAAGGGCTGCATGATCTTCTTGTTCTCGACCAGCGGGATCAGGAAAGGTTCCTCGACCGGCAGGAAGGCGTCATCGGGATCGAGGTCCGTGGCGGGCACCATGACCGCCAGCCCTTCGCGGGTGATCTGATCCACAACCCGCTCGCGCGCCTCGAAGCGGTCGAGCCCACGCAGGTCATCGGGCACCAGATTGACCGCGTCCGCTTCGGCCTCGTTCAGGGTCTTTTCGCCCTTGGCAACAGCCATGGCGATCCCGGCGGCCTCCGCGTAGGGTGCGCCGTCGTCACGCATGGCCCCTTTGGTGTCCATCAGCCGGTACAGCGGGATGCCGCCGCGCTTGGCGACCTCGTAGTCGTTGAAGTCATGGGCACCGGTGATTTTGACCGCACCGGAGCCGAAGTCAGGGTCCGGGTATTCATCGGTGATGATCGGGATCAGGCGGCGGTGCTCTTTCGGGCCAACCGGGATTTCACATAGTTTGCCGATGATTGGCGCATATCTTTCATCTGATGGATGAACCGCGACCGCGCCGTCTCCCAGCATCGTCTCGGGCCGTGTGGTGGCAATCGAGATATAGTCCCGCGTCTCGCGCAGGGTCTCGTTCCCGTCTTCGTCCTTCTCGACATATTCGTAGGTCTGACCATCCGCCAGCGGGTATTTGAAGTGCCACATGTGGCCGTCAACTTCGATGTTCTCGACCTCCAGATCGGAGATCGCGGTCTCGAAATGCGGGTCCCAGTTCACCAGCCGCTTGCCGCGGTAGATGAGGCCCTTGTGGTACATGTCGACAAAGACCTTGATGACCGCATCGTGGAAGTTCTGGCCCCCCGGCGTGTCACCGGGATCGCCCGGGGCACCCGACATGGTGAAGGCTTCGCGCGACCAGTCGCAGGAGGCCCCGAGACGCTCCAGCTGGCCCCGGATGTTGCCGCGCGACTTCTTCTTCTGCTCCCAGACCAGATCGAGGAAATCATCCCGGCTGAAATCGGTGCGGCGGCGGTTGGTCTTGGCCAGTTCGCGCTCCACCACCATCTGCGTGGCGATGCCTGCGTGGTCCGTGCCCGGTTGCCAGAGCGTGTCGAAGCCGCGCATGCGGTGCCAGCGGACGAGGATATCCTGCAACGTGTTGTTGAAGGCATGCCCCATGTGCAGCGCGCCTGTCACATTCGGCGGCGGGATCATGACTGAGAAGGTCTCATCGCGGGAGGCATTTGCCCCCGCCTTGAACGCTCCTGCTTTTTCCCAGGCAGCATAGAGGCGGTTCTCGGCCTCTTTCGCATCAAATGTCTTGTCCAGCGCCATGGCTCTACCCTTCATTCCGTCGCCGGTTGATCTAGCGGACGGCGCGGCAAAGGGAAAGGTGGCCTGTGCGGGTTTTTCTGCGAGATCGCAGGCAGCTATTGCCCGGCATCGCCGGGCAGCGCCCGACCCGCCCCCATGGGGCGGGCGCTTTGCACCCACCCCTCGGGCCGGTCGCTGCCCTGTGTCAGGACTGGTTGCGCACTAGTGGTTCCCGCGCGCCGGCGCGGATCACTTGCGGATCATAGGGTGCGCGGGCAAAGACCGCGTGCACAGGATCCGCGAAATGTTCAATCGGCAGGGTGTCATAGGCGGGATCAAAGCTTGACTGGTCCCAGCGTTCGCAAAACTGCGCGCAATCGTCGAAATAGGCATGGCCCTTATAGGCATCGCGCTTGTGCTGGTCCGCGCCCACATGGTGCCCATAGTAGAGCATCTGGAAATCGCCGTGTTTTTCCACCACCCAGGTGCATTGCTCCCGTACAAAGGGGCGCAGGATGGCTGCCGCATATTCATCGTGGTTGTAGGGCGCAAAGATATCGCCGATGTCGTGCAGCAGCGCCGAGACGATCCAATCAATGTCTGCGCCATCCCGCTCGGCCCGCGTGGCCGACTGCAGTGAATGGCCAAGGCGCGTGACCTGATAGCCCGAGAGGCTCTCATCGAGGCTGACCAGCGCCTTCAGCAACCGGTCCGCCGTGCCTTTCGTGTATTCGATTTCATGCGCGGTCAGAAACGCGTAGTCCTCTTTGGTGCCGTCTTTCATCTGGGTAAAGCTGACGTGGTCGATCATGCGTAAAGGCTTCCTTGTTTCTTTGCGCCGGACATCATGGCTTTGGCCTGCGCTTTGCGAATCTCTTCATACTGCGCGAGGGCCGCGGGGGCGAAGTCTTCGGTTGGGGCGGAAAAGGACTTGAAGTTGCCATAGCGATCCTGGCCGCGCGCGAGGATGGCGTAATCCTCATCGGCCACCTGCTGGCTAATCTCGGGCGTGCAATAGCGGATCACGGCGGCGATGCGCCGATCATCCGTGGTGTTGGGACCTGATCCGTGAATCGTGAGACCGTGATGCAATGAGATCTGACCGGGATGTATCTCGATCGGGGCCTTGTCCTCTTCGGCCACCTCGACTTTCACCTCCTGGCCACGGGACAGCAGGTTGTTTTTGTCAAAGGTGTCTTCATGCGGCAGGATCGGGTTCTGGTGGGAGCCGCGAACGAAATCCATGCACCCTGATGCTGGGGTTGCGGGCGACAGCGACAGCCACGCCGTGACCAGCCCGTCGATGGCTCCGAGGCCCCAGTACGTCAGGTCCTGATGCATTGAGACGATCTGGCTGGTGCGGGGCTCCTTGATAAAGAACTCCACCGCGTAGATCATGATATCGGGCCCAAGGATGCCTTCGACCACATCGAGAATACGCGGGTCTGAGCCGATGCGATGGGCCAAAGGCATCACGCAGTGCGAATTCACCCTTTTGTAGGTTGCCAGCGGCAGCGGGAGGTCTGCGTCAAGATATTCACTCTCCAGCGCTTCCAGTTCCGCCCGCATCATTGCGGCCTCTTCAGATGGCATGACCTGCAAGGGGAAGAGAAAACCGTCGTCCCAATATTGCTTTTTCTGGCTGTCAGTCAGCTTGCCGTCAACAAGGGGTAGGGGACCCGTCATCACATCCTCCAGTTCGATAAGTAATGATTCCGCAGAGCGACGACTGAGGCTGTCCTGTTTGCGACGCCTGAGATGGTCGCGAAGGTTTGAGACGCGGCTCGCCGTCCCCGAGATCGGGGTAAGTTCTCTGCGGGGTCTCTGGACAAGACCGTTCACGCCGCTAGTGTCCGCAAGATTGACGGCGTAACCAAAGCGAGGATGCCAGCCATGGAAAAGTTCGGAAAATCACAGCCGGTCAAACGGGTCGAGGACGTCCGCTTTCTGACGGGGCAGGGGCAATACGTCGATGATATCGCGCCTGCGAATGCGCTTTACGCCTTTGTCTTCCGTGCACCCGTTGCCCACGCCGATATCACGAATCTGGATGTCAGTGACGCGTGCGAGGCCGAAGGCGTGCACGCGGTGATAACGGCAGAGGACCTGAAAGCGGCGGGGATCACGGAAGCGATGTCCGCCTCGCTGGTCAAGAACCGCGATGGCAGTACCGGTGCCGGGCCGCGCCGTCCGCTACTGGCGGAGGACCGCATGCGGTTCGTGGGCGAGCCCGTGGCCTTTATTGTGGCGGAAACGCTTGAAGCCGCCCGGGATGCTGCAGAGTTGATCGAACTCGACTACACGGATTTGCCGGCCAAGATGGATGTGGAGGCGGGCGGCCCCGTGATCCATCGCGAAGCACCGGACAACGTGGCCTTTGACTGGGGTATGGGGGATGAGGCGGCAACTGAAGCTGCCTTCGCCTCTGCCGCGCGCACGATCAGCCTGGATGTGCCCGACAACCGCATCATTGTGAATTCACTTGAGCCGCGCGGCTGTTTTGCCGAGTGGGACGGCGAAAGGGTGCATGTGGCCCTGGGGGGGCAGGGCGTCTGGGTGCAAAAGTCCGAGATCGCCAAAATTCTGAACATTGACCCCGAAAACGTTCGGGTGACAAACCCCGATATCGGCGGGGGTTTTGGCATGAAAGGGTTTCCCTACCCCGAATACGCGCTTGCCGCACATGCAGCGCGTGTTGTCGGGCAACCGGTGCGGTGGATGTCAGAGCGGACCGAGGCGATGCTGACCGATAACGCGGGCCGCGATCTGACCAGCCTTGCGGAGTTTGCTTTTGACGAAAACAACAAGATCACCGGGTACCGCGTGCACAGCAAGTGCAACCTCGGCGCCTACAACAGCATGTATGCCCAGTTCATCCAGACCCAGCTTTTCAGCCGGATTCTTATGGGGGTTTATGATGTTCAGGCGACTTGGCTGCGGGTAGAGGGCATCTTCACGAACACAACTTACGTCGATGCCTACCGGGGCGCGGGGCGTCCCGAAGCGATCTACGTGCTGGAACGGTTGATGGACCGTGCTGCGCGAGAGCTTTGCGTCGATCCGCTGGAGTTGCGACGCATCAATTTCATCAAGCCGGATCAGTTTCCCTACCAGAACTCGACCGGTGAAACATATGACGTGGGCGACTTTGACAAGGTGCTGCGGCGGGCTGAAACGGAAGCCGATCTGGCGGGCTTTGCAGCACGTAAATCAGCCGACGGTGCGCGGGGTCTGCTCAGGGGCCTCGGTTTGTGTTACTATATCGAAAGTATTTTGGGTGATCCTTCGGAGAATGCGAAGGTTGAGTTTAACGAGGACGGCACGGTGAACATCTACGTCGGCACGCAGAGCACAGGGCAGGGCCATGAAACTGTCTTTGCCCAATTTCTCAGCGATCAGACGGGGATACCGGCGGATCTGATCTTTGTCGTTCAGGGCGACAGCGACCGGATCAGCTCCGGTGGCGGCACAGGCGGATCACGCTCCGTGACAGTGCAGAACAGTGCAACGCTCGCCACCGTTGACGTCATAAAGGATTCCTTTACAGCCTTTCTGGCCGATGAGATGGGCGTGCCTGCCTCTGAAATCAGCTTTGACGATGAGCGTTTCCGCGCGGATGGGTCGAACCTGAGCCCGACGATGCTGGAGGTGGCGGAGATGGCCCGCGACAAGGGGCGCGACGACCTTCTGAGCCACGACGCGCGCGCCACATTGCCAGCACGCAGTTTTCCCAACGGATGTCATGTTTCAGAGGTCGTCATCGATCCGGAAACCGGTGTTGTGATTGTGGATCGTTACACGGTCGTGGATGATTTTGGAAATCTTATCAACCCCTTGCTTGCCGAAGGTCAAGTGCATGGCGGCGTGGCACAGGGCATCGGGCAGGCGATTTCTGAGCATGTTGTCTACAGCGATGACGGGCAATTGCTCACGGCAACGTTTATGGACTACGCCTTGCCGCGTGCGGATGGCGTCCCCAATATCAGTTTTACGTCAGAGCCGGTGCCGTCGACCGCCAACGTCATGGGCATGAAGGGCTGCGGCGAGGCGGGCACCGTCGGGGCCCTCGCCGCGGTCGCGAATGCGGTGCAGGATGCGCTTTGGGAAAGCGGCGTGCGCAGGGTGGACATGCCCTTCACCCCGTTGAAAGTATGGGAGTTGTTGCAGAGTGAGGCTATCGCGGCGGAATAAGAAAGCGCTGCTCTGGCTGCGCCGGAAGATCTGGCGCAGGCCAGCGCAGGATTTTGGGCCCCGCCGCGGCCCTGTCACACATGTTGTCATTCTGGATGGCACGATGTCCTCGCTCGATCCCGGATGCGAGACAAATGCGGGCCGCACCTATCGTCTTTGCCGGGAAATGGGCGGACAGCTTTCCATTTTCTACGAACCCGGACTGCAATGGACGGACTGGCGGTCGGCCCGTGACGTGATGGTCGGGCGCGGGTTGAACCGACAGATTCGGCGCGCTTACGGGTATCTTGCCTCGCGTTACCGGCCTGGCGACCGTATCTTTCTCTTGGGCTACTCACGCGGAGCCTATGCGGTGCGCAGCCTTGCGGGCATGATCGATCGGGTTGGTCTGCTGAAAGCGCAAAGGGCGACTGAGCGGAACATCCGCGACGCCTACCGCCATTATGAATGCAGCCAGAGCAGCGCGGCCGCGCGGGCCTTTTCCCGCGTCAAATGTCTGCAGGACGTCGAGATCGAGATGATCGGGGTCTGGGATACGGTGAAGTCACTGGGGCTGAACATGCCCGTGCTGTGGCGTCTCAGCGAGAAGGTGTATGCCTTTCACAACCATGACCTCAGCCATAATGTGAAGGCGGGGTATCATGCGGTCGCAATTGATGAAACCCGCGCCGCCTACAGCCCGGTGATGTGGAATACCAAGAACGGCTATGCCGGTCGGGTTGAACAGGTGTGGTTTGCGGGCGCGCATGGGGATGTCGGTGGTCAGCTGGGCGGATTTGAGGCAGCCCGACCGCTGTCGAACATCCCGCTGGTGTGGATGCTGGGCAAAGCGCAGGCTGCCGGTCTCCCGTTGCCGGACGGGTGGGCCAGCCGGTTCCCGCGCGATCCGCTTGCGCCCATGAGCGGTACGTTTCGCGGCAAGGGGCGCTTCTTCGTGACCCGGCGCGCCCGCAAACCCCTGCTAGATGCGTCTGAGCGTGTGCATGAGTCTGTCGAGATACGGGCATCCCGCCGGGCGTCGGCACGACGGTGGTTTGCATTCGGAAAGGCCGTCTGAGCCATTCGCAAAGCAGCAGGCTAGTCCGGGGCCGCGAAGCGCCGAGCCTCTTCATCATAGTTAAGACCGGTATTGCGCGCCATCTTGAGAAAGCTCCGGGTCAGGCTTCGGACATTATAGCTCCGCCAGAATTCCCTGATCGAAATGACACGGTGATCGCCGAACCCATCGACAAGAATGAACCTGTCCTGACCCTCGCGCCGCGTCAGGATGAGGTTGCCCGCATGAACATCGGGTGCCACGATATGTTGCGCAAAGCAGCAGTCGACAAATTCATTAAGCGGGGCGATGGCCGCCTGCGCCTTCCCGGCCTTGCATAGGTCGTTTAGGGTCGGGCCAAGATCGCCGTTTTCATCGCAGATCGCTTCCCACAGCACCCCGCGCCCCTGGTTTGTCTCTACAAACGCCCCAAAAGCAGGTATCGGCAAGCCGCGCTTTGCAGCAGCGACCCTTTTGACGTAATCGGCTTCCTTGGTGATGACGCGATAGGCGCTTTCGGGATGGATTTTGCGCAAGAGACGTTTGCCAAGCGACAGTTTGGCGTGTTTGTGCCGGTATCGCGGGACCTTTAGGACGAGCGGCGGCGCGCTGTCTTTCAGCGCGGCACCACCCGGTTTGAGCAGATAGACATTGCGCTGACGTCCTGTCTGAAGGATCTGCTGATCGGTGAGGTCGAGCACGGCTTGGGGATCGCGTAAAACTTCCATGCCAGAGCGCCTAGATCAACTTTTGAGCGTTCTCAAGGTTTCCTTTGGGGGGCGACGATCAATTTGTCGGTCTGGCCCGTCGGTCATGGCAGCATTTTCATGATGATGCAGGTCGTCGAGCCTGTTGCGTAAAGCTTGCCATCCTCTGCCCCTCTGATCTCCCCTTGCGCCACCGCCGTGGACCGGCCCGCATGATCTGTCACCGCGGTGCAGGTCACAGCCATGCCGACCGGTATCGCGCGGGTAATATTCACCTTGTATTCCAGGGTTGTATAGACCGATCCCTTCGGGACCTTTGTCATCACGGCACAGCCCATCGCGGAATCGAGCAGCGTCCCGTACCACCCGCCATGGACGGCTCCGCTGGGGTTCAGCGCACCGAATTCCGGTGTTCCGCCAAAGACGACGCGACCGTCCTCAACCTCGATAAGGCTCAGGTTTAGGGTCTGTGCGATGGGTGCACCGGCAATGTCGCCATTTTTCAGCCCCTGCATGAACTCCAGCCCCGACATCGACAGGATTTTCTCGCGCGGCAAAAGCTCGTCTGGGGATTGGGCGGCGTAGGCCATGGCGTTCTCCGGGCTGGTGTCAGACCGGAAGCTACGGGATCAGCTCATCAGGTCAAGCGCTCAGGCGACGTTTCGCACACCTGTGATCGCCTGTGTGACACCCAGCGCGTGACAGATTTCGCGCGTCAAATCGGGGCGGTTGAGCGTATAGAAGTGCAGGGTCTCTACCCCTTCATCCACCAGATCAGAGCAGAGCTCGGTGCAAAGTGCTTTGGCCAGGAGATCATGGCGATCATCCCGCAGTGCCGCCTCAAACGCCTGATCGAGCCAAGCCGGAACCGACGCGCCGCACCGCGTGGCGAAGTCCCGTGCCTTCCGCCAATTTGTGATCGGAAGGATGCCCGGCGTGATATGGGCCGAGATGCCCGCCTTGGCGCAGTCGTCGCGAAACCGCAGAAAGGTCTCCGCTTCAAAGAAGAACTGGGTGATGGCTTCGGTGGCGCCTGCATCGATCTTGGCCTTGAGCCAGTCGATATTGGCCTGTTGGCTGGCGGCTTCGGGATGCTTCTCGGGGTATGCGCCGACCCGCAGGGTGAACTGCCCGGTTTGCGCCAGCGCCTCGATCAACTCAACGGCATTGTCAAAGCCCTCCGGATGCGGTTCGAAATGTGCCGCCCCCTCCTGCGGGTCGCCCCGCAGTGCGACCAGATCCGTCACGCCGGCTTCCGCGAACCGCTGCGCGACGGCCATTGTCTCCGCCCGCGAGGTCCCGACGCAGGTCAGATGGGCCGCCACCGGAAGACCGGAAGTCTTGTGCAGGGTGTACGCCGCATCGTGGGTCAAATCACGCGTGCTGCCCCCCGCGCCGTAGGTCACCGAGAAAAACCGAGGCCCGAGCGGAGCAAGCGATTGTGCCGTATCCCAGAGCTTGAAAGAGGCATCTATGGAGCGTGGCGGGAAGACTTCGAAAGAGACGGCAGGTATTGGCATGCGGGAATCCTTTTTGTCACCGACCTTGTCTCATGAAACAATTAGTGAGACAAATTCATAACTTTCATCTTTAATATGAGTCGGGCATGCATATTGAATTCCGTCACCTGCGCACGATCCAGGCCATTCACGAGGCGGGCGGTCTGGCGCGTGCGGCCGATCAGCTGCACATCACCCAGTCTGCGCTCAGCCACCAGATCAAGGGGTTGGAGGATCAGGCCGGGGTGGAACTTTTTGTGCGCCGTTCCAAGCCCTTGAAGCTCTCACCCGCAGGCATGCGGCTTTTGAAGCTGGCGCAGCAGGTCCTGCCACAGGTCCAGGCCTTGCAGGAAGAGTTCAGTGGATTGCGCGCAGGCAACGCGGGGCGCATGCATATCGCTATCGAGTGTCACGCCTGTTTCGAGTGGCTGTTTCCGGTCCTGGAGCAATTTCGCAAATCCTGGGGGGAGGTGGACGTGGATATTCGACCGGGACTGGCGTTTGACGCATTGCCGGCGTTGCTGAAGGAGGAGGTGGATGTCGTCATCTCCTCCGATCCGGAAGAGCTTTCCGGTGTGGAGTTTGTGGAACTTTTTGAATATGCGCCGGTTTTTGTGGCCTCCAGCACACATCCCCTGGCGCAGAAAGCCCATATTGATGCGGTGGATTTCAGGGGCGAGACACTGATAACCTACCCGGTGGAACGTTCCCGGCTGGATGTCTTCAGCCAGTTGCTGATCCCCGCCAAGGTGGAACCGGCCGCCATCCGGCAGGTGGAACTGACCGCCGTGATCCTGCTGCTCGTGGCCTCCAATCGCGGCGTGGCGGTGCTGCCCGACTGGGTGGTGCGCGAGGTCAAATACTCCTCTGACTACGTGACCCGGCCGCTGACCGCCGAGGGCATCACCCGCCGCCTCTATGCCGCCGTCCGCGCGGACGATCTGGACAAACCCTTCATGCAGGACTTGCTGAAACTGGCAGGCGAGGAGGCGCGCAAGTTGCAGGCGGCTTAGCGGCAGTCCGGCCGACATGGTGACGCATCGTCTATGGTCGAGGTTTGCACCTTGGGCCCGCGATCATTGGCTCAGAGCGGCATAACGAGACTTCAGCAAGGCCTCGTCGTATTCGCTTTGAGCGGTGCTGTCATAGACGATTCCTCCACCCACATTCATTTGGACGGTTTGGTCTTCGCGGCATAGCAGGGTACGGATTGCGACGTTGAATTCCATTGCACCGCTCGGTGCAATCCAACCGATGGCACCGCAATAGGCCTCGCGCGGCTGCGTTTCGATTTCGCGAATGATCTGCATGGCCCGCACCTTGGGTGCTCCAGTGATCGAGCCGCAGGGAAACAAGGCCCGAAACAGTTCACTTAAGGTTGTGCCTTCGCGCATTTGGGACGTGATGCGGGATGTCATCTGGTGCAATGTTGCAAAGCGTTCCACCGCGAACAACTCCGGGACGGTGACGCTGCCAATCTCTGACACGCGGCTCATGTCGTTTCGCATCAGGTCAACGATCATAAGGTTTTCCGCCCGGTTCTTTTCCGACGCCTGAAGCTCGTCCCGCAGTGCATCATCGGCGGCAGCGGTTTTGCCGCGGGTTGCGGTGCCTTTCATCGGGCGGGTGGTCAGCTTGCCGTCCTCGGAAAGCGAAAAAAACAGCTCTGGCGATCGCGAAAGCAAGGCCGGGCCTCCCAATTCGACCAGCACCCCATGGGGCACCGCCTGCCGCCTCTGGAGCCGTGCATAGAGGTTCTCGATGCTGCCGGTAAAGCGCGATGCGAGCGGGAAGGTGAGATTTGCCTGATAAATGTCCCCTGCCGCGATGTAATCATGAATCTTCTGAAATGCTCTTTCGTATCGTGCGAAATCCCAAAGCGGTTGCGGCCGCTCAAGGGTGACGGGCGTATCATCAGAAAGGGCCTGCCGGGGCACAGGGCCATCAAAGACACCAAAATGCAGCAGCGGTAACTCTCTCGATTGCGGCAACAACTGCACGAGCTTGGAAGAGGACAGGTAGCCAAATTCATAGGACAGATACCCGGCCAGCCATTTACCCTCCAACTGTGCCTGCTGCATGGCATCAAATGCCGCAGTCACTTCATCGGGACTGTCTGCCCTGATCTCGGCATTTGGCGACAGGAACCCCGTCCCTCCAGCGAGGGGGCCGCGATCAAAGAGTACCCTGGCGTCGCTCATGACGGTCAAAAGTCCGCAGCGATCCGCATTTCACGCAAGGGGCGCACGACATCAATCGCCTGCTGATAGATCGGATGCGCCTTGTAGGCCTGCAATGCTTCATCATCCGCAAACTCTGCATAAACGATCACATCGACTTCGCCGGAGAGGGCGTCAACCCGGCGGTTTCGGGTCACCTCGAAAACGGAAGCATGAGGAATACTCCCAAGCAAGGACAATCCGTTCGTGATGCGTTCTACGTCATTTTTGTCTGCTGCGCTGAAAAAGACCACATGTCGGATGAATGTCCTGTCAGTCATGTCGAAACCTGCATTGAATCTAACTTGAAATTTCACGGCACAGTTGCCGCAAGGGGACTCAAGTTGCAAGAGCCCAAGCCTTTTCGCATGGTCGGGTCTGAAACGAACATATCATCTTCAGGCTCTGCGCTGCATGCGGCCCTGACGGCGCCAAGTCGCCGCCCGGCTATCTTGCCAACCGTGCCGCCCGTCCTCCCCGGCGTTTTGTCAGCAACCCCTGGCGCGCGGGGAGTTCATCCATCACTGCGCGGCGTGCGTCGGGTGTCATCTTGGACCAGGCGGTGATTTCCTCGATGGAGCGCAGACAGCCCGTGCAGAGCCGGGCCTGGGGGTGGATCACGCAGATTTTGATGCAGGGGCTTTCCACCTCGGCCCGCTTCCAGATATCGTCGCTCATGTATTGTCCTGTTCTGCCCGAAGCACCCGGATGCGGTCCAGCGCGCCTTGCAGGATATACCCGGCGGCGACATGGTCAATGACCTCTGCGCGACGCTTTCGGGACGTATCCGCCTCAAGCAGCGCTCTTTCAGCGGCAACGGTCGAAAGCCGCTCGTCCCAGAAGGTGATCGGCAGGTCAATGCCGGCTTTTTGGGCAAGGTTGCGGGCAAAGGCGCGGGTCGACTGGCAGCGGGGGCCTTCGGTACCGTCCATGTTGCGGGGCAGGCCCAGGACCAGCCCGCCGACACGCCGTTCGGCCAGAATGTCGTTCAGCCGCGCCGCATCCTGCGCAAATTTCCTGCGCTTGATGGTCTCAAGCGGTGTTGCGACGGACAGAAAGGTATCGCTGACGGCGACACCGATGGTCTGGGTGCCCATATCAAGCCCGGCGAGGCTTTGCTGACGCGGCAGATGGGCCAGAAATTCGCCGACGCATTCAAAGATCATTCGGCCACTTGCGCCCGTTGTCCCGCCCGCAGCAGAAGGTCCAGCGCGCGGGTGTCATCGGCAAAGACCTGGGTGGCGTTCTCATAGACCGCGCGCGCGCCGCCGGTTTCGCCCAGAACCCCCAGCGCGGTGATGAGCTGCGCCCAATCCTCGACCGGGCCGCCTTCGCTGGCCAGCCGATCCGAAAGGCCCTGCACCATGCTCTGGATCATCTCCAGCCGATCTGCGGGGCTGAGGTCCTGCGCGGCCTCTACATCGGCTGCGGTTGGCCCGCCCTGCGGTGCGGCACCGGAGCCTATTTCAGGCAGTTGATAGTTTACGCCGGCGCGGAAGGCCAAGGCTTCGATCTGGGCCAGGATCGGGTCGATCCAGGGCGCATCCGCCGGGCCCTCGCGCAGGAGTTGATCCCAGAGGCGAAAACCCGTGTCGGGCCGCCCGGTCTGTGCCATCATCAACCCCATGTAATACCGCGCCGTGCTATTGGTCGGATCGCGCGAAAGCGCCCGTGTGAGCACCGCTTCGGCCTCGGGGGAGACATAGCCGCCCGCCGCAACCACCAGCATATCGGCGTAATTGACCAGATCCTCCGATGTTGCGGTATCGCCTTTCAACTCGATAACTTTGGCCTGAGCCCGTGCCGCAGCCCGGTAGTTGCCGATATTCGCTTCGTTCTGGGCCAGCAACGTGTTGCCCTGCAGATCGTCGGGCCGGTTGGCCACCGTGTCGCGCAGCCGCTCCACCAAAGCGGCGTAGTCGGGGCTGATGTCTTCAGGCGCCACGTAGGCGGGCAAGCTGTCCTCCGCCTCTTGCTGGCTGGGGCGGTTTTCGCGCGCTTCCTCGGCCAGGGCGATGCGATCGGACAATCCCAGATCACCGTAGCCCGGGGCACCGATGGTCCAATAGAGGCCCAGGCTCCCCCCCACCAGCAGAGCAAAAAGCAGGATCGAGACGAGCAATGGCGCGCCCCTGCGCGCGTCTGCCTCGACCACGTCCGCTTGCAGCGCGGCATCAGCCGCCAGGATACGGCGTGAGATCTCGGCACGCACGCGGTCTGCGTCGGCCGCATCCACGACACCGCGCGCGAGGTCCTTGTCGACTTCCTTGAGCTGGTCGCGATAGACCCGCAGGTCATAGGCCGCCGCGGGCTCCGTATCGCCGCGCCGGGGCGCGCGCAGGGCCAGCGCCAGCAAGACGGTGACGACGGTCGCCAGAGCGACCGCAATGAGCCAGAAAGTCGTGTAATCGCCATCAGTCATAAGGTGCCATTTAACCCTCTCTTGGTCTGTGCAAAAGGGTCAAATCGGCGCGAAACGACACACCCCCGGGCGCGCAGGTCTTTCGTGTCGCAAATCCGACCGAAAGTGACGCGCGCGGTATCCTCTTTGCGCAGCAAGTCACGCAGAACGGAACAGCGAACAGCTGGCGCGATTCCGGCTTGCGCCAAACACTCGGGGGCCGATGCATGAAACGTTATTCAGTCTTTGCCGTGGCACGGGAAGCCGCACGCTACCACAGCGGTTGGGAACGCGCCTGGCGCACGCCTGAGCCCAAATCGAAATACGATGTCATCATCATAGGCGCAGGCGGGCATGGGCTGGCGACGGCCTATTACCTCGGCAAGCGGTTCGGCGTGAAGAACGTGGCCATTCTGGAAAAGGGCTGGCTGGGGGGTGGCAACACCGGGCGCAACACGACGATCATCCGCTCCAACTACCTGCAGGACCCTTCCGCCGCGCTTTATGAGAAGTCGCGCAGCCTTTACGAGACCATGAGCCAGGACCTGAACTACAACGTGATGTTCAGCCCGCGCGGCGTCATCATGCTGGCGCAGACCCATCACGAGGTGCGCGGCTATCAGCGCACGGCCCATGCGAACGCGCTGCAAGGCGTGAAGACAGAGTTCATCTCGCCCACGCGGGTCAAGGAGCTGGTGCCGATCATCAACATCAAGGGGCCACGGTATCCTGTGCTCGGCGGGCTCTGGCAGGCGCGGGGCGGGACCGCGCGGCATGATGCGGTGGCCTGGGGCTATGCGCGGGCCTGTTCGGACATGGGCATGGACGTGATCCAGCAGTGCGAGGTCACGGCCATTCGCCGTGACGGTGGCAAGCTTGTTGGCGTGGACACCACCAAGGGCGCAATTGACTGCGACAAGCTCGGGATCGTCGTGGCGGGGAATTCGGGCCATGTGGCGGGGCTTGCAGGGTTCCGGCTGCCCATCGAATCCGTGGCGTTGCAGGCGCTGGTGTCCGAGCCGATCAAACCCTGCATGGATGTGGTGGTCATGGCCAACACGGTGCACGGCTACATGAGCCAGTCCGACAAGGGCGAGATGGTCATTGGCGGCGGCACCGACGGCTATAACAACTACACCCAGCGCGGCGCATTCCACCATATCGAGGAGACCGTGCGCGCGCTCATTGAAACCTTCCCGATGGTAAGCCGGTTGAAGATGCTCCGGCAATGGGGCGGTATCGTGGATGTGACCGGGGACCGCTCCCCCATCCTGTCAAAGACGCCGGCTGAAAACGTCTTCATCAACTGCGGTTGGGGCACAGGCGGGTTCAAGGCCACACCCGGGTCGGGCTGGGCGATGGCGGAACTCATGCACAAGGGGCACGGGCCGCTAACGGATGATTTCGGGCTGGACCGGTTCCGCGAGGGACGCTTTATCGACGAATCCGTCGCCGCTGGGGTGGCGCACTGATGCCAGAGGCGACCCTCGGACCCATCGTTAGCCGCGTGATGCCCCTGAAGCACCCGGCCACCCGTTCCGGGCGGTTTGGTGCCTTGCGTCGCCTGTGGCGTCCTTCAGACGATCAGCGCAACAGCAGAAGCGCGGACCTCAAAAGCTCAAGGATCCGTGCGCTGACCGTTTTCGCGCGTCGGGTCAAACACACTGCTCAGGTCCACATCACGTCCCCCCCGGGCCGCCTTGCGCCGGGAAACACTGCGTCTTTCCACCACCAGCATCAAAAGTGCTATTGCGCCGATGACACCGAAGCCGATCACGGCCATCATCTCTTTGCTCATCCGTTATCCTCTGTTGCGTTGCCCTCAATCATAGCGCGTTCCGGGCTCAGCGCCAAATGCGCGGAGCATGGCCGACACGATGTCGCAACAAAGGCTGCCCGCCGCCGAAATCCACCGGGGATTTCCGCCTATGTTGCTGGCGGATCGACAAAGGTCATCATGGACCCCTCACAAAAGGAGGGAAGACCATGTCAGACTATTCACAGCACAACGAAGGCATCGGTGGCAGAGGAATTATCGTCGGATTGCTTCTCATTGCCCTTTTTGTCGCGGGACTTGTGTTCCTGGGCGCGGGCGGCTCCGAAGTTGAGCCGGGCACAGCGGTCATCGACACCGAAAGCCCAGAAGTGGCACCTGCCGTCACCGAATAAACCCAACATCACGACCCTTACCAATGGGAGCGTGCGTCTTGCGGCGCACGCTCCTTTTGCGTTTTCTTCCCACGGAGTCTGCCCATGCTGATCCTGACATGCCCCGTCTGCGGCGTTACCGCCGAAGAAACCGAATTTCATGGCGGCGGCGAAGCGCATCTGAAACGCTTTGGGCCCGGTTCATCGGATGAGAATTTCGAGGAGTACCTGTTCATGCGGGAAAACCCGCGCGGCGTGCATTTCGAGCGCTGGCGGCACGTCTATGGTTGCGGCAAGTGGTTCCACGCGGCGCGGTGCACAACCACGCTTGAGGTCTTTGGCACCTATCCGGCCCAGACCTACGTGCCGCCCAAGGACCTGATGGCAAAGATCGGCAAGAAACGACCCGGCTGGACCTGGAGGGATTTGGCATGAGCACGCGACTGACTTCCGGTGGCCGGCTGCTTGATAAATCGCGGCCCCTGTCTTTCAGCTTCAACGGCAAGAAATTCAGCGGTTTTGCGGGGGATACGCTGGCATCCGCCTTGCTGGCCAACGACCAGATGCTGGTGGGGCGGTCTTTCAAGTACCACCGGCCCCGCGGTGTCGTGGCCTCGGGCGTGGAAGAACCAAATGGTCTGGTCAACATGGGCGAGGGCGCGACGTTCGAGCCCAACCAGCGCATCACAACGACCGAGCTTTTTGACGGGCTCACGGCGGAAAGCCAGAACCACTGGCCCAGCCTGGCGTTCGACATAGGCGCGATCAACAGCAAGCTTTCCCGCTTCCTGCCAGCGGGGTTCTACTACAAGATGTTCATGTACCCGCGCGCGTTCTGGAAACACGTCTACGAACCCTTCATCCGCCAATCCGCCGGTCTGGGCAAAGCGCCGTCCGGGACGGACGCGGACAGCTACGAGCATTACTACCACTTCTGCGACCTGCTCATCATCGGCGGGGGCGTGGCGGGTCTTCAGGCGGCACGGACCGCCGCCAAGAGCGGCGCGCGTGTCACGGTGCTGGAGCAGACCCCGCATTGGGGCGGGCGCGCCATGGTCGATGGCGGCACGGTCGATGGCAAACCAGTGGCAGAGCATATCAAGGCGCTTGTTGCTGAGTTGACCGCGATGGAGAATGTGACCCTGCGCATCCGCACGATGGGCGCGGGCGTCTATGACCATGGCTACGTCTTGGGCTACGAATCCTTGCGCGATCACGCGCCGGAGCAGCCGGGCCCGCGCCATCGTCTGTGGCGCATTCGGGCAGGGCACATCATTACCGCCACGGGTGCGATCGAACGCCCGCTGTCCTTTGCGGGCAATGATGTGCCGGGGGTCTTGCTGGCCTCCGCCATACGGGACTATGCGGTGAACTACGGCGTCTGCGTCGGAAAACGTACCGTGGTGGTCACCAACAACGACGATGGGTATCGCACGGCGCTGGCGCTGCTGGAGGCCGGGCAGGGCGTGCCTGCGATCTTGGACGCGCGCGATGACGTGGAAGGGTCTGCTCTGGCACGGCGCGCGACGGACAGCGGAATCACGGTGATGCCGGGTCATGCGGTTGCCAAGGTCAAGGGCGGCAAGCGGGTCGAAGGCGTCGCCGTCTGTCGGCAAGACGGCAGCGGTTCGGTCGTGAAGGAAATCGCTTGCGAAGCGGTGGCGATGTCGGGCGGCTGGTCGCCCGTGGTGCACCTGTGGTCGCATTGCGGCGGCAAGCTCACATGGGATGCGGAACGAGCCTGTTTCCGCCCCGATCCCGACCGTGCCCCAACGGGCGATGCCGGTCAGCCCTTTGTGATCGCCACCGGGGCGGCCAACGGCCATTTCGAACTACCCGACATTCTGGAGGATGCAGAAGGCGCGGCCCGGTCGGCGTCCAAGGCCATCGGCCACACGGTCCGTAAAGGCAAAGGCCCGGAGGCCCGGCGGGAAGAGGTCGCCCCACTCGCCCCGGTCTGGCTCATGCCCGCCAAGGCAGGGGTGGAGCTGCGCAGCAAAGCCTGGCTCGACTATCAGAACGATGTGAAAGTGTCGGACATTCAACTGGCCGCGCAGGAAGGGTTTGAATCGGTCGAACACGCCAAGCGCTACACGACGCTCGGCATGGCGACGGATCAAGGGAAGCTCAGCAATATCAACGGGCTGGCGATCCTTTCTGACGCGTTGGATCGTCCGATCCCGCAGACCGGCACAACCACCTTCCGCCCGCCCTATACGCCGATTTCCATGGGCGCGATTGGTGGTGAGGCACGCGGCGAGGTGTTCCAGCCCCTGCGCCGCACGCCTATGCACGACTGGCATGATGCGAATGGCGCCGATTGGGAGCCGGTGGGCCATTGGCGGCGGCCCTACGCCTTTGTGCGCGATGGGGAGCGGGTCAGGGATGCGGTCAACCGCGAGGTGTTGAACACGCGGCAGAACCTCGGCCTGCTGGATGCCTCCACCCTGGGCAAGCTCATCGTCAAGGGGCCGGATGCGCCGAAGTTTCTCGACATGATGTACACCAACATGATGTCGACCCTGCAACCGGGCAAATGCCGCTATGGGCTGATGTGCTCCGAAAACGGCTTCCTGATGGATGACGGCGTCGTGGCGCGGATCGACGAGGACACCTTCCTCTGTCACACCACCACCGGCGGGGCGGAGCGCATTCACCAGCATATGGAGGAATGGCTGCAGACCGAGTGGTGGGATTGGCAGGTCTATGTGGCCAATGTGACCGAGCAATATGCGCAGGTCGCCGTGGTCGGACCCAACGCGCGCAAAGTGCTGGAAAAGCTGGGCGGTATGGATGTCTCCAAAGAGGCGCTGGGGTTCATGGAGTGGGCCGATGGCGAGATCGGGGGCTTCGCATGCCGTGTCTATCGCATCTCTTTCTCCGGTGAGTTGAGCTATGAAATCGCGGTGGATGCCGGTCAAGGGCTGGCCTTCTGGCAAGCGCTGATGGAGGCGGGCGAGAAATTCGGCGTGATGCCTTACGGCACCGAATGCCTGCATATCCTGCGCGCCGAGAAAGGCTTTATCATGATCGGGGACGAAACCGACGGCACCGTGATCCCGCAGGACCTGGGGCTGAACTGGGCGATCTCAAAGAAGAAGGAAGACTTCCTGGGCAAGCGCGCGCAGGAGCGCACGCATATGATCGACCCCAAACGGTGGAAGCTGGTGGGGCTTGAGACACTCTCGGGGGCAGTGATCCCGGACGGGGCCTATGCCATCGGCAGCGGCACAAACGCCAATGGCCAGAAAAACGTGATCGGTCGTGTGACTTCTACCTATTACTCGCCCACGCTGGATCGCGGCATCGCCATGGGGCTGGTGCTGGACGGGCCGGATCGGATGGGCGAAGTGATCGAGTTTCCCGGAACCGAAGGGGCCACCTTCAAGGCGCGGCTTGTCGATCCGGTTTTCTATGACAAGGAAGTGGAGAAGCAGAATGTCTGACCCTGTAACAGCCCTGAACGGCGCGGCTTTCAGCGCGGGCATCGCCACTATCGACGAGGTGCCGCTGCAAGGCATGATCACGCTGCGCGGTGATCTGTCGGACACGGCTTTGACGCAGGCGGTCAACGTGGTCGTTTCCGGCGACCTTCCGGAGCGAGGCACCGCACGCATCGACTCCGACACCGGCGTGGCATGGATGAGCCCCGATGAACTGCTGATCCTGTGCGCATATGCGGATGTGGCTTCGGTTCTGGAGAGCATGCAGCAAGCGCTGGGTAAATCCCACGCCCTCGCTGTGAATGTATCGGACGCGCGCGCCTCCTTCCGCATCAGCGGACCACATGCGCGGGAGGTTCTGGCGAAGCTCTGCCCCGTTGACTTGTCCCCGGCGGCTTTCGGGCCCGGCATGTTCCGCCGCACACGGATGGCGCAGGTTCCGGCGGCGATGTGGCTCTGCGGGGAAGACAGCCTGCAAGTCATCTGTTTCCGCAGTCAGGCGCAATATGTCTTCGATTTGCTGAGTGTTGCGGCTCAGGAAGGAAGTGATATAGGCGTTTTCTAAGCGAGCAGAGTTCGCAGGATTGCTATTCCACCGATGATGTTCGACAGTGCAAATACACGCAATTGGAGAATCTTGGTGCGAAAACTGTTTGTCTTGACAATGCTTGGCCTGCTAACTTCCAACCCGGCCTTCGCGTTAGACTATCTGTGCAAGGTGCGCGACATTGGCAATGGTTTCATCTCTGATACGGTTGGATTGCGATTTGAACCGGGTGCTTCGACAGGGGTGGTTTTTGATGGGGTCATTCGTATTGTGCACGAAGAACCAATCAGCGTTAAGCTGAAGGACCGTGGCAATAACAGGTATCGTTTCACCTATCGCATTAACAACTTCCCGGCGACGCCAAGCCCCGTCGATATCAACTACCGGATAGAGCTGGATACCAGCAAGAACACCATCTCTGTCCGCGGTTTGATTACGGGCGTTGAAAACTCCATCCTGGGTAAAGGCACCTGCGAACAGAAAAGATGGACGCCCTGAAAAGCCACAGAAATCTAGCGTGAGCGGTTGACCTTGCCGCGATATGCACAATCTGTCATGGAAAGCTTCGCAATACAAATGAGAGGGGGCCCCAATGGCTTTTGAACTTCCTGACCTTCCTTACGCCCACGATGCACTGGCCGGCAAAGGCATGTCCGCAGAGACGCTGGAGTATCATCACGACCTGCACCACAAGGCTTACGTGGACAATGGCAACAAGCTGATCGCCGGAACCGAATGGGACGGCAAGTCCATGGAAGACATTATCAAGGGCACCTATGACGCAAATGCCGTGGCTCAGAACGGCATCTTCAACAACATCAGCCAACTGTGGAACCACAACCAGTTCTGGGAAATGATGGGGCCGGGCGACAACAAGATGCCGGGTGAGCTTGAGGCGGCGCTGACCGAGAGCTTTGGCTCGGTTGATGAGTTCAAATCCCAGTTCTCTGCGGCAGGCGCGGGTCAGTTCGGGTCCGGTTGGGCTTGGCTGGTGAAGAACGCGGATGGGTCTCTGGCGGTCACAAAGACCGAGAACGGTGTGAACCCGCTGTGTTTTGGCCAGACCGCCCTGCTGGGATGCGACGTGTGGGAACACTCCTACTACATCGATTTCCGCAACAAGCGACCGGCCTACCTGACGAACTTCCTCGACAATCTGGTCAACTGGGAAAATGTAGCCAGCCGGATGTAGGCCGCGCTGACTGAGAGAGAGCAGAAACCCCGCCCGGTGGCGGGGTTTTTTTGTGGCAGGATATGGCGATGCGCGCGTGGCCTTGTCAGGTGAGCAGGGCTTTCAAGGCAGCGGCGCAAGTGTCGACGTCCTGAGTTTCTTGGTAGTACCCATGCAGGCTGTCGCTGGCGAAGCCCTGATCGGTCACATGCTGTAGCAGGGCCACCAGCGGATCCCAATATCCGATTATGTTCAACAGGATAATGGGTTTTGCGTGCAGTCCCAACTGCCGCCATGTCAGGGCTTCGAAAAACTCGTCAAGCGATCCGGCACCCCCCGGCAAGACGACGACAGCGTCACAATTCATGAACATGACCTTTTTGCGTTCATGCATGGTTTCCGTGACGACGTAGGAAGTCAGATCGGTCTTGCCCACTTCCCAATCGACCAGGTGCTTCGGGATCACGCCGAAGGTCTCCGCGCCCGATCCCTGGGCGCTGCGGGCAACGGCGCCCATCAGCCCTACGTCACCGGCCCCGTAGACCAACCGCCAGCCTTCGTGGGCGATACGCTGTCCCAAAGCCTCGGCTGCAGACATGTAGGCAGGATCCGCACCGGCACGGGACCCACAGTAGACGCAGATGGAGTGTTCGGGCATGATCTGGTTTTTCCGTTGAGGCAGCTGGATTTACGTGGATGTGTTTTGACCAGTGATAGGCGAGTTGTTATCTAGGCTCAACGTCTGTATCGCGTCTTGTGATGCGACCTGGGGAAAACGAGAAAGACCATGAGCGACAAGGGCACTGCTTCCCAGCGAAGGGGCACCGGGTTGTTACCGGCTGGCATCATCATCACGGCGCTGGTGGCGATTGCCCTGTTTATCACCTTTCGGGACGACAGCGAGACCTCTGACGCGCCCGCTGGATCACAGTCGACCCTGCCTCAACCGCAAGAGACGGCCCCTGGTGAAGCGACCGATGCCGCAGAGCCCGAGGAGATGGTAGAGCAAGAAGACGCCGTCACAGCCCCAACGGTTGATGAGGTTCGTGTTGATGGCACCGGGACCATGGTCATTGCAGGGCGTGGCGAGCCGGGCGCTGAGGTTGATGTGATTGTGGACGGAGAAATTGTTGCTTCCGTGGAAGTAGATGGCGGTGGCGCTTTTGCGGCCCTGACCCGCATCCCGGAAAGCGATGGTGCGCGAAGTCTCACCTTGCGGAGTGGTGAGGGGGAGGAGGCAATCGCGTCGAAGGGAGAGATCATCCTGGCCCCTGTTACCCCCTTGCCGGCAGAAACGGCGGAAGCGAGGGCCGACACGACAGGCGAAGTGAGCACCCCTTCAGAAGCGCCCGCAAATGGAAACGCGCCGGTGGATGTCGCGCGTGATGACACGGACAAGCCGGTGGCGGAGGTTGCCGGGGTGGAACCGGTTGCGGACAGCCCCGCGGAAGTGGCGCCCGACCCGCCGTCCCTTCGGCCAACGAGAGCACCAGACACAGAGACCGCTGACGGTGCCTCAACGTCAGACGATGAAGGCTCTGCGGACATCGCTTTGGCAGCGGAGGACCCGGCCCTTTCGGCTGAAGGCGACGCGCCCGCTGCCGAGCCGCAGGCAGATCAGAACCGGCAGATCGCCGTTTTGCGGTCCGATGAGGATGGGGTCACGTTGATACAGCCCGCCGCGCCCGTACCGGAGCGCGTTGTTCTGGACACCATCGCCTACAATGACGACGGGGTCGTTCAACTGGCGGGCCGGGCCAGCGGGGCGGCCGCGCAGGTGCAGATCTACCTCAATGACCGCCCGGTCGAGCGGTTTGAAGTCCGTCAGGGCGGTGCCTGGCGCGGGACGGTGCGGGATGTGGCCCCCGGCGTCTACCGCCTTCGGGTTGATGCGCTGACTGCGGAAGGGCGGGTGGCAAGCCGTCTTGAGACGCCCTTCAAACGCGAAGCCCCGGCAGTTCTGGCAGCCGCTGCGACCGAGACGCAAGGGCCCGGTGCCGTGCGCGCGGTCACCGTACAGGCGGGCGACACCCTCTGGGCCATCGCGCGGGAGCGATACGGCGAGGGGCTGCTCTACGTCCAGGTTTTTGAGGCGAACCGAGCGGCCATTCGGGAACCTGACCTCATCTATCCCGGTCAGGTGTTTGAGCTCCCCGATAACTGATTGTGAGGCGGGCACTGGCAAAAAGGGGGGCGGTGAATTAGGTAGCCCTCCGACAGCGAACAGGAAACCTGATGCCATCAGACGCAGCCACGGACCGGGCGAACCCCGACGCCGCAACAACAATCGAAGAGCAGGAGCGCCGGTCAGGCTGGCGCACGGTCCGCAAGGTCGCGCCTTATCTCTGGCCTGCAGATCAACCCTGGGTGCGGCGCCGCGTCATGTGGGCGCTCGGGTTGCTTGTGTTCTCCAAACTGATCTCGGTCGCCACGCCGTTTTTCTACAAGGGCGCGGTGGATGCGCTGGCCGAGGAAGGGGTGCCGATGCTGGCGCTGGGGGCAATTGGCCTGACCGTCGCCTATGGCATGGCGCGGCTGATGACCGTCGGGTTCCAGCAACTCCGTGACAGTGTCTTTGCCAAGGTCGGTCAGCGGGCGTTGCGCCTGCTGGCGTTGGAGACCTTCAATCACATTCACCGCCTCTCCATGCGCTACCATATCACCCGCAAGACCGGCGGATTGAGCCGGATCATCGAGCGCGGTGTGAAGGGTGTCGATTTTCTGCTGCGGTTCCTGCTCTTTTCCATCGGGCCGCTGATCCTTGAGCTTGTCCTCGTGGGGATCATCCTCGCCGTGGTTTTTGACTTCAGCTATTTGCTCGTCGTTGCAGTGACCATCGGGCTTTACTTCTGGTTCACCTTTGCCGTCACCGAATGGCGCGTGAAGCTGCGGCGCGAAATGAACGATCAGGATACCGACGCCAACCAGAAGGCCATCGACAGCCTGCTCAACTTTGAAACTGTGAAGTACTTCGGGGCCGAACGTCGGGAGGCGGCGCGCTATGACAGTGCGATGGAGAAATATGAAGGTGCGGCGATCAAGACGGCACAGAGCCTTGCTTTTCTGAACTTTGGTCAATCGCTCATCATCACAATGGGGCTGGTGGGCGTGATGGTCATGGCCGCCGTCGGCGTGCAGAACGGGGCGCTGACGGTTGGTGATTTTGTCATGGTCAACGCCTATATGGTGCAGATCACGATCCCGCTGAATTTCCTCGGCACGGTCTATCGCGAAATCCGGCAGTCGCTGGTGGATATGGGCGAAATGTTTGACCTCTTGGAACAACCGGCTGAGGTTGTCGATGCGGCGGATGCCAAACTCTTGCAGGTTGATGGCGGGCGCATTGAACTGGATGAGGTGCGCTTTGGCTACAACGCGGATCGCGAAATCCTCAAAGGGGTCTCCATCGTTGCCGAGCCGGGGCAGATGGTTGCCATCTGCGGGTCCACGGGGTCAGGCAAATCGACCATCGGCCGGTTGCTTTTCCGGTTTTATGACGTGAACGGCGGTGCGCTTCGCATTGACGGACAGGATGTCCGGCAAGTCACGCAGGAAAGCCTGCACGCCGCGATTGGCGTGGTGCCGCAGGATACGGTGCTTTTCAACGACTCGATCCGCTACAACATTGCTTACGGCAAGGACAACGCAACGCAGGATGAAATCGAGGCAGCGGCCAAATCCGCGCAGATTCATGATTTTATCCTGTCGCTGCCCGAAGGTTATGACACGCCGGTGGGGGAGCGGGGCCTGAAACTCTCTGGCGGAGAGAAACAGCGCGTGGGTATCGCCCGGACGCTTCTCAAGGACCCTCCGATCCTGCTTCTGGACGAAGCGACATCGGCGCTGGATACGGATACGGAGCTTGAGATCAAGGAAGCGCTCACCCGTGCAGGCCGTGGGCGGACCGTTCTGACAATTGCGCACCGGCTCAGCACAATCGCCGAAGCTGACAGGATCATCGTGCTGGAGAAAGGGCAGGTCGTGGAACAAGGCACCCATGACGAGTTGCTGGCACGGGAAGGGCGCTATGCGCAACTCTGGCAGCGTCAGCAATCAGATGAATTGGCTTAGAGCGTCATGCGAAAAACCTGAAACACGTAACGCTGCCTGAAATCAAAGACTGGGGCGCGTTACGTGATGCTTGATGTTTCAGGTATTTCGTCAGGCGCTCTAGGCGCTGCGTTCCTGACAGGTCATCGGGCCCTTTCTTCCAGCAGCCGGTGTGCGGCCAAAAAACCCACGTCGAGTCGGGATGCGACCGCGTCCGCGCCCAGTTGCGCGAGGTTGCTGGCGCTGCCGCCAATGACAATGCGTGGCTTGTGCGGTAGCGCTCTGAGTTGCTGGATGACATCCTGCACGAGAACCACGTCGCGATCCAGTGCCGCTGTCATGCCGATGATCTCGGAGCTCTCGCGGGTTGCCGCCGCGATGAACGCTGGGATAGAGGTGCCGGGCATGTAATGCACGTTCCAGCCCTGCCGATGAAAATGCTCCGCACTGAAAGCCAGCCCCAGTGTATGCGCTTGTCCCGGGAAAGTTCCAAAGAGCGCGGAGGCGTCGATCCGGGCCCTGGGCTCTGTGCGGGTTGCACAAAGCGCAATGTGAACGCGGGTCAGGGTCAGAATGCCGATATTGACCTCGACCGTCGAGGCTTTTCCTCTGGTCCACCTGTCTCCTAACCGGCGCGCGGCGGCGGCAAACAGGTCCTCTGCCAGATCGGCGTACCCCGCGCCGCGGGACAGGTAGAGGCGCGTGAACGTCAGCGCCGGTTTCATCTTGCCGGCCACCAGCAAGCTGCAGAATGCCCTGAGGCAATGATCGGTGATCGTCGGGGTTTCCCAGTACGCGTGCTCAACGCGCCCGGCCAGCACGTCGAGCGCTCTATGTGCAAGGCTGGCCACAGCATCACCTGAAAGGTGTGCAGGGGCCGCCAAAGGCCCGAACGTTGGCGGGGCTGGTTGCATCCCGTCGGCAGATCGGTCCCGGGGCACGTCCGGGCAAGACGGGTGTTTGCTGAATTGCGATGCCATTCCTTCTCCCCCCAGAGACATTGCTCATCACTGTCAAAGCGCAGGCACCGGCCTTTTTTGCCTCGGGCTTTTTGTGAAGACCAACCGGACCTAGCCTGCAGATTTGACCATGCGCGACCGGGGGCTTTCGATGACCTGCATCAAGCCGGATACACTTTTAGAGGGATTTGTGTCCTTCTGAACACGTTGAAGGTGTTCTCATCGGCGGAGGTTTGCCAGTCATCCTGACCCGCCGCCGAGCGACGCAGGTTGTCACGCATCGCGGCGCAGTGAGGGTGCGGGTTATTCCTCAGCCACGGCTTTCCCGGTCAGCTTGTCGAGAGCGCCTGTCATCATCTTGATGTATTTCGCATCTGACGGCAGCCCGTGGGTCGCGGCAAGCGATGCCGGGTCATGGTAGACAACACGTACAACGCCTTCACCATCCGCGTAGGCCAGTACACGCAGGGGCAGGTCGAGACCCGCCGTCGCGCCGTCCTGCATCGCGGGGGTGCCCAGCTTCGGGTTGCCGAAAATCAAGAGTTCGGAGGCGCCAAGCTGCAGGTCCACCGATGCGGCACCTGCGCCGTGATCCACCCGCGCAAAGACCGTGGCCCCGGCACCGGTGACGGCGGCCTCGAGCCGGTCCATGGTTTCGGAAACGCTGTGCGGACTGGTTTTTTCGACGAGGTCGCCAGCGAAGGCAGTGGTTGCGGTGACAAGTGCCGTAGCGGCGGCACAAACGAAATGGCGGAACATCGCGTATCTCCCTGATCTGTTTGGGCCACGCTAGCACGTCGCCCGGCTGTTGCCTGTCACACTCCCGTGATTGCGCGCTATTCTGCTGCTTTGAGCGCCACATCGCCCGCAGTCGCCCGAGGCATGTCATCGGTCCAGATCAACTCGGTGCCCGCGATGCGGCTGGCATCCCGCTCTAGCGCCCAGTCCCGCGCCGCGCGCGAGGCACGGCCCATGGAGAGTTTCGCCAGCAGCGTCGCCAGCCAGCGGACATATGTGGTGGCCCAGACCCGGATCGCCAGCATCGACGGTGTGACGACCAGCGTCAGCACCGTCGCAAGCCCCAGTCCAAAGACCACGGCCGTGGCCAATTGCTTCCACCAAAGCGCGGTGGGACTGTTGATCGTGTAGCCGCCCTCGGCGAAGTTCAGGCTAAGACCGAACACCATCGGCGCAAGCCCCGCCATCGTCGTGATGGTGGTCAAAAGAACGGGCCGGATGCGTGCCTGCGCGGTGCGGATGATGGCCTCGACCCGGGGCATGTATTGGCTGTATTCCTGATAGGTGTCGATCAGGATGATGTTGTTGTTCACCACGATCCCGGCGAGCGCGACAATCCCTGTCCCCGTCATGATGATCGAGAACGTCTGATCCATGACAAGCATGCCGATCAGCACGCCCGTGGTCGAAAGCACCACGGCAATCAGCACCAGAACGGCATTGTAGAAGCTGTTGAACTGGGCCAGCAGGATGATGAACATCAACCCGAGCGCTGCTGAGAAGGCGGTTTGCAGGAAGGCCTGGCTTTCGGCCTGCTCTTCCTGATCGCCGGTCCATTCCCAGTCGATGCCGTCTGGCAGCGGGTTGGTATCGAGCCATTCCGTCAGGACAGCGATACGCTCGTTCGGGTTGACCGGGATCAGGCGGTAGTCGCCGCTGTCCAGCCCGCTTTGCAGGTCTTCAATGTCGATGCCGACCTTGAATATTGTGCGATACCGGGCCTGATCGGGCGCGATGATCTCCGCATCCGTGCCTGCGGGCCTCAGCATGGCGAGGGTGGCTTCTTTTTCCGCATCGCCGGTCTCGATCATTCCGACCAGCTTCATCAGGCCGGGCGCCACATCCGCCTTGACGTCATAGTAGCGCGTCTGGTCGATCCGGTTGATCTCGGCCAGCTTCGGGACGGGGGTGCGGGTGATGAAGTTGCTCAGGGGGACAAGGCCGTCGGTGGTGCGGACCTTCAACGTATCCAGCGTCGACAGGACGCGATCCTCTTCTGGCAGGCGCACCCGGATGTCGATTTCCTCGTCCGAGCTTGGCACCCGCATGGTATCGAGCAAAAGGCCCCGGGTCACAAGCTGCACCATCGCGCCGACGGTCTGCACATCCGCCCCGTAACGACCTGCTTTCTCAACATCCACGTCAATCTGCCAGTCGATGCCGGGCAGGGGGCGGGTATCCTCGATGAGCGTCAGCCCTGGCGTGGCATCGAACTGCGCGCGCGCTGTGGCAGCCGCTTCGCTTAAGGTATCGAAATCGTCACCCTTGAGGCGCAGGTGAACCGGCTTGCCCTCAGCGGGGCCTTGTGCGATTTCCATTATTTCAATCTTGATGCCGGGCAGGCGGGACAATTGCTCGGTCAATTCGGCGATGACAATATTGCCATCGAGTTCCGGTCGGTCTGCCCGATCTTCCCAGCTTATGGTTTCAAACTGAACTTGACCTATCGCTTCCTTTGGAGCGCCGAAGCCAGATATATCAGTATTCAACCCGCCTTCGCCTGCAAAGGAGAATGCGTTTTTGATGCCGGGGTGGGCCAGAACGATCTTTTCGACCTGTTGGACCTGCGCGTCCTTTTCCTCCAACGACAGGTTGCCGCGCGCCAACACATAGACAAAGCCTTGCTCCGGCTCGGATTCAACAAAGAATTCGACCCCGTTGTTGTTATTGGTGAAATAGATCAGGACGGTGCCAACGAACACAAACACCGTCCCCACCATCACGAGGGGCATGACCGGGTTACCTGCAATCGCGGCCATGACATGGCCAAAGGCGGACCTGCGGTAGCCCGCGTCGATTTCGGTAGGCGCGCTGCGGAAGACCTTGCTCGCCAGCCAACTGCCAAAGCGTCCCAACCGGGTCAGCAGCGCGAGGGCCGCGACGAGAAGAAGGAGGATGCCCCCGATGGCCACGGCCACCAGGACGGCTGCTATAAGGATGCAAAGGAAGACGAAGGCAAAACTCGGGATCACCGACCCCAGGAGGTCAAGACCGTCCATCTGTGCAAACCGGCTGCCAATGCCGCCAAACACCGGACCCAGAAAGGCAAGTGCTGCGATCATCACGGCTGCAATCGGGAAAAGGGCGAGGTGCAGATACCAGCGCAGTCCCGCCACAAGGTGCATGTAGTCTGAGAGCCAGCGCTCCAGCCGTCCTGTCACGCCGCCCATCACGGGCAGGTAGACCAGCGCCACCACTAGCGAAGCCGAGAGTACGAAGATCAGCGTGACCGGCAGCATCCCCATGAACTCACCCGGAACACCCGGCCAGAAGAGCATCGGCAGAAAGGCGCAGAGCGTCGTCGCGGTCGAGGAGATGATCGGCCAGAACATGCGTTTTGCCGCCTCGACATAGGCTTGCATCGGCCCCACGCCCTCCTGTTGGCGTTTGTCGGCGTATTCGACGACGACGATGGCACCATCCACCAGCATGCCCACCGCAAGGATCAGCCCGAACATCACGATATTGGAGATCGAAATGCCCATCAGGGCCAGAAACGCGAAACACAACAGGAAAGAGGTGGGGATCGCAAAGCCCACCAGAAGCGATGCACGAATGCCGAGTGATGCAAGGGAGACGATCATCACCAATGCAATGGCGGTAAGAACGGACCCCAGCAACTGTTGTACCATGCTGTCCACAAATCGGGACTGATCGTTGGAGGTGCCGACCTCCACCGCCGCTTGCAAACCGTCCGGCCAGTTTTCGCTTTCCGCAGCGACGACTTCCTTGACGAGGTTAGCCGTGTCGATGAGGTTAAAGCCCTTTCGCTTCACCACCTGAAGGGCCACGGTGTTTTCGCCGTCAAACCGTGCGGTTCCGGCCCGGTCTTCGAACGTCAGGTTAATCTCTGCCAGATCGCCCAGCGTCACGACCCGGTCGCCATTTGTCTTGACGGGCAGGTTGTAGATGTCCCGCGGCTCGTCGAAGGACGAGGGAATCTTGACAGCAAAGGTGCCCTGATCCGTTTCGACCTCACCGGCTGCGATCAACTGGTTATTGTTCTGGACCGTCGTGATCAATTCGCTGGCGGTAACGTTGTAGGCTTCGAGCCGCAGCGGGTCGATCAGCACCTCCACCATCTCGTCCCGTGACCCGGCGATCCCGGCTTCGAGAATGGCGTCAACGCTTTCAAGTTCGTCCTGCAAGTCCTTGGCAATACGCACCATCGTGCGTTCCGGCACCGGGCCGGTCAGGTTCACGATGACGATGGGAAACTCGGAAAAGTTGATCTCGTTGATGGTGTATTGCTCGGCCCCGTCCGGGAAATCGGCCTCGGCCTTGCCCATGGAATCGCGCACATCCGCGAGGATTTTGGTCTTGTCCCAGCCAAACTCGAACTCCAGCACGATGCCTGCGTAGTTCTCGGCTGCGGTGGCACTCATGGTCTTGAGTCCGTCGAGATCCGACAGCTCCGTCTCCATCGGTTTGACCAGCAGGGTTTCGCTGTCTGCGGCAGAGATGCCCGGAAAGGGCACCGATACAAAGAGCGCGGGGATCTCGATGTCGGGCTCGCCCTCCTTGGGCAAGGCGGAATAGGAGTATCCGCCCACTACAATGCTCAGCAAAATGAAGGCGAGGATCATCCGCGCCCGGCCAGCGGCCCAATCGACGATCCTGGTCACTGGCCGAGGTCCCGGTAGGTGGGCGCAACCTTAACACCGGCGACCACATATTCCTGACCCAGCACGATCACATCGACGGTGTCTTCCAATCCGCCGACCCAGACGCCAGATGGGGTGTCACGCAACAATTGAACCGGGTGGAACTGCACGATGGCGTTGGCGTCGATGCTCCGCACACCCAAAACCCCGCCGTCGTTCAGCGTGAGCGCAGATTGCGGCAGCAGGTGCGCCTTTGCGCCCTCTCCGGCAATCAGGATTTCCGCGGTCTGGCCGTCCGAAATGACCTGATCCGGGTTCGGCACTTCGATTTCCACGCGAAAAGTCCGTGTCATCTCATCGGCAGAGCGCGACAGGAACGTCACCGTGCCGGTCACATCGGCCTGGCCCGTGGCCAGGGTTGCCCGCGCTGGTGCACCAACCTTGACGCGGGTCACTTCGGTTTCGGGCACGAAAGCCACCAGTTTGATCGGATCCAGCTGAATAATCGTGCCGCAGAGATTGCCGGGCTGCAGAAGTGCGCCCAGTTCAGCGGTGTCGCTCTCCAGAAGCCCGCCAAACGGTGCGGTGATGACAAGCCGTTTCATTTCCTTTTCCGCCGAAGCCACTGCGGCAGCGGCGGCTTCGATACCGGATTGTGCTGCCCGCAGCCCGGCGCGCGCGGATTCAACGGCCGCCAGCGCTGTTGCCACATTTGCTTCGGCATTGGCGACACGGGTTGTCGAGGCAAAACCGCTGTCACTCAGCTTGGAGGAGGCGTTCTGGTTGATACGTGCTTCGGCCAGTTGCGCCCGCGCCTGATCCAGCCGGGCCTGTGCCTCCGGTACGCGCGATTCCGCTTCGTCCAGTTGCGCGCGCGCTTGCAGCAGGGCCGCGCCGCGTGCGCCCTCGTCCAGCCGACAAAGCGCCTGACCCGCTGCGATCCGCTGCCCCTTGCGCAAGGGCTCTGAGATGACAATGGCCGAGGTTTCCGATTTGACATCAACCTCGCGCGCCGCCCGGGTCTCGCCGCGCAAGGCGACAGCGGTATCAATCGTCCTGACGGTGGAGGTCTGCACAACAACCTGCACGAGGTTTTCCTGCGCCGCGGTGTCATTGGTACCGGTCTGCGCCGAATCGAGGGCAACGTCCTGCGGCGGCACACCCTCCGTTTTTGCAACCAGCGTGTCCCGCTCAACGATCACGAAATAGAGGATCGTCGCGACAGCCAGCGCAGCAAGGATCGAGAAAATACGCATCAAAAGTGCCTCTTCGTAAGCGCCCGGCGCCGTTTTTTTTCGGTCAGAGCAGGGCAGGTCGCTGTTTTTCGGAGTAAATACGCTAAACTGACCAGTTTAGATTAAAGTTTTTCAAGGCGGAACGCAATGGGTGTGCCGCGTGGCAAAGTGCTGCCCCTTGGCTTGCCTCTCGGGGCAGGTTAAGAGAAACCGCGAGCGCATCATTGGCAGGGCAGTATGAGCGATACAGACAGTTTTATCGAAGAGGTGACGGAAGAGGTCCGGCGAGACCGGCTTTTCGGGCTTTTGCGGCGCTATGGCTGGATCGCAGCGCTTGTCGTTGTGTTGATCGTTGGCGGCGCCGCATGGAACGAATACCGAAAGGCCCAGATACGCGCGCAGGCTCAGGGGCTTGGAGATCAGATACTGGCCGCCCTGGCGGGCGAGACACCGACGTCCCGTCTGGCCGGGCTGGAGACGATCAACACGGGTACACCGGGTGCCGAGGCCGTGGTTTCGTTTATTGCGGCGGCAGAGGCGCAACAGGCCGGCGACACCGAACGTGCGGTGGCATTGCTTGACGGGATTGCGGTGAATGGCGATCTTCCTCTTATCTACACGCAGATCGCAGCCTTCAAATCACTGGTTTTGCAGGCAGAGACGATGGATAGCGGAACGCGTCGTCAACAGCTTGAGGCTTTGGCGCAACCCGGCGCGCCCCTGGCGCTTCTGGCGCAGGAGCAAATCGCCCTGCAGGATGTGGCAGAGGGAAACGGGGACGCAGCGATTGAGCGGTATCAGTCCATTCTTCAGGATGCTGCGGTGAGTGCGGACTTGCAACAACGTGCCTTACAGGTGATTGTGGCGCTGGGGGGCACCCCGGAGGTTGCCAACCTGCCGGGTATCGGCAACTGATTCAAAGGTTTGTGAGCAGGCAGGAAAGCGCCTGAGAGTGAAGGCGATAAGCGGGCAGGGCACCATGATTAATCCGGTATCGACGTTCCAACGACCTGCGAAACGCGGGTTGATCTTCACTTTGGCCGCCATCACCTTCCTTGCGGCCTGTGCCGAGGATGACTTTATCCTGCCCGGCAAGCGCGAGAGCGTAAGCGCCATTCTGGACGGCGAAGCGGCGGCGGAAATTGGTCCGGCCCAGAATGAGGTGCGTGCAATCCGCCTGCCTGCGCAACAGGCCAACGCGTCATGGCCACAGGCGATCGGAACGCCTCAGTTCAGGGTCGATCATCCAGCCCTCAGCAGTCAACCTGCACGTATCTGGACAGCCAACATCGGTGAGGGGGACGGTCGCAAGCAACGCATCAATGCAGCGCCGGTGGTGGCAAACGGGCTGATCTACACGCTCGACGCCGAGACATTGGTGACGGCAACATCAACCAGTGGTGCGACGGTCTGGAGGACCGACCTGCAACCCGCCCGTGACAAGAGCGGTCAGGCCACCGGCGGTGGCTTGGCCTTTGACAACGGGCGGCTTTATGTCTCTATCGGCTATGGCAACCTCGTGGCGCTGGACGCCGCAACCGGAGCTGAAATCTGGCGTCAGCGCCTCGATGGCACGGCTTCAGGCACGCCGACTGTGTTTGACGGGTTGGTCTACCTGACGGTCGGGGATGATCGTGGATGGGCGATCTCGGCGGACGAGGGTCGGGTCAAGTGGCAACTGACGGCCTCGCCCGATGTCACCAACGTCTTGGGCGCGCCGGCACCGGCCGTCTCAGGTGATCTTGCGATTTTCGCATTTGGATCGGGAGAGATTCAGGCCGTCTTCCGGCAGGGCGGCTTGCGCCGGTGGGACTCCTCGGTCGCGGGGGAACGTGCCGGAACCGCGCTCGGGAATGTCGGCGATATCACCGCGCCTCCCGTCATCGTGGGCAATCGCGTCTACGCGGGCAACCAGTCGGGACGGGTTGTAGCCCTGAACCTTGAATCGGGTGAGCGGCTCTGGACTGCAAATGAAGGCGCGGTGGGTAACATCCTGCCCGCGGGTGACAGCCTGTTCATTCTGACGGACCTCAATGAGTTGATGCGGATCGACGCATCGAACGGGCAGCGGATCTGGGGCACGCCTTTGCCGCGCTTTACGACCAACCGTGCCCGGCGTCGGGCGGAGGTTTATGCGCACCACGGGCCGATCCTCGCGGGCGGGCGCATCTATGTTGCGTCAAATGACGGATTGCTGCGCAGTTTTGATCCCGAAAGCGGCGCGGAGCTGGCGTCGGTCGAAATCCCGGGCGGAGCCACCACGCGCCCGGTCGTGGCGGGGGGCGTGCTTTATGTCGTCTCGTCGCGGGGGCAATTGCATGCTTTCCGTTGACGCCGGATTGCGCTAAAGCGCGACCTTAATCTGGCACCCGGAGCCTCGACATGTCTTTCACGCTCGCCATCGTAGGGCGGCCCAATGTGGGCAAATCCACGCTGTTCAACCGCCTTGTGGGCAAGCGGCTTGCCTTGGTGGACGACCAGCCCGGCGTGACGCGGGATCTGCGCGAAGGGGCCGCGCGGCTTGCAGACCTGCGCTTTACGGTCATTGATACGGCGGGACTGGAAGAGGTCACGGACGACAGTCTGCAAGGGCGGATGCGCAGGCTCACCGAACGCGCCGTCGATATGGCGGACATTTGTCTGTTCATGGTCGATGCGCGCGTCGGGATCACCCCCTCCGATCTGGTCTTTGCGGACATCCTGCGCAAACGCGCCGGGCATGTGATCCTGGCGGCCAACAAGGCGGAAGGTGTCGCGGCGGAAGCAGGTGTGCTGGAGGCTTACAGCTTGGGCTTGGGCGAGCCGATCAGCCTGTCTGCCGAACATGGCGAAGGCCTGACCGATCTTTATGTGCAGCTTTTGCCCCTTGCCGACAAATTCGCGGAGCGCGCGGCGGAGGATGCGCCCGAAACGGATGTGACGCTTGATGAGGACAGCGGAGACATGGAGGCGGAGATCCCCATGCCCACCGCGAAGAAGCCCTTGCAAGTGGCGGTGGTCGGGCGGCCCAATGCGGGCAAGTCGACCCTGATCAATCAGATCCTGGGAGAGGATCGGCTGCTCACCGGACCCGAGGCCGGTATCACCCGCGATGCGATCTCGCTGCGCACGGAATGGGCCGGGGCGGATGGCAAGGCGGTGCCCATGCGCATCTTTGATACGGCGGGCATGCGCAAGAAGGCCAAGGTTCAGGAAAAGCTGGAGAAACTGTCTGTCAGCGATGGCCTTCGGGCGGTGAAGTTCGCCGAGGTCGTGGTGGTGCTGCTCGACGCCGCCATCCCCTTTGAACAGCAGGATTTGCGCATCGCCGATCTGGCAGAGCGCGAAGGCCGCGCGGTTGTGGTCGCCGTCAACAAGTGGGACATCGAAGACAACAAACAGGCAAAGCTGAAAGACCTGCGTGAAAGCTTCGAGAGGCTGTTGCCGCAATTGCGGGGCGCGCCGCTCATCACGGTCTCCGCCAAGACGGGCCGGGGTCTTGACCGCTTGCAGGGCGCGATCATGCGGGCTTACGAGGTCTGGAACCGTCGCGTGACCACGGCCCAGCTTAACCGCTGGCTGACCGGCATGCTGGAGGCGCACCCGCCCCCCGCGCCGCAGGGCAAGCGGATCAAGCTGCGCTACATGACCCAGGCCAAGACGCGCCCGCCGGGGTTCGTGGTGATGTGCTCGCATCCCGACAAGGTGCCCGATAGCTACAACCGGTATCTCGTCAACGGGCTGCGGCTTGATTTTGACATGCCGGGCACGCCGATCCGCCTGTGGATGCGCGGTCAGAACGAGGCGAACCCTTACAAGGGCCGCAAGAAAGCGGCCCCCTCCAAGCTGCGCAAACACACGGACGGGCGGCGCAAAGACTAGGCGCGACCGGCCTTCCAAGCCTGCCACAGGGGCCTCAGCATCGCCAATGCGCCCCCTGCGCTGAGGGCCGCAACGGTCGGGTTACTGTTCAGGTTTGCCACGCTGATGGCGATCAGCGCCCAGATCACGGCGATGCCGTAGGTTGGGGCACGTTTAAGCTGCGTCTGGACAGCGGATGCCAGTACGAGAGCAACAAAGATGAAAATGAAAGCCGCGCCGTCCTCGCTCAGATAGCCGTATCCGGCCGCCACCAAGCCCAATGCAACACAGCTTGCGGCACTGAGCCAACCCGCATAAAGCCCGACTGGGGCCAGCGCCCAGAGCGTATCATCGACAGGCGCGCGAAACAGCGCAACAAGCGCCGGGATCAGCATGGCCCAGATCAGGATCGCAGCCCAGACGGGACTGAGAACCGCCACAGGTAGCCAGATTGTCCCCACCGCCAGCGACGCACAAAGCGGCAGGCGCATGGCGTGCCAATTGGCATCATCCCGGCGTTTCAGCGCGCCATATCCCATTCCGACAATCAGCCAGAGATAGATCACGCCCCAGATCGCAAAGGCGTATCCGGCGGGTTGCACGGGCGGGTTGTCCTGCGGGATCGGGAACTGATCCGCGTCGAACCCGCCAAACTCCGGGACCACAAATGTGGATCCCGCAAACGTCAGGCACAAAAGCACCGTAAGATACGCGACCGCTTGGGTCATATCCATCCTTTCAGCCGTTGTGTCCGTTCAAAGGTTAATCCGGCGCGCGACGGCATAACCCTCCGCCAGCACTTCGATCTTAGGTCTAGGGCAAGCAAGCGGAGAAGCAAATGGCAGTCATCGCGATTTTCTGTGACGGGACCTGGAACCGGTATGATGGCAATGGGCAGACCCACGTGGCGCGGCTTGCAGAGGCTTGTGTCAGGGACGCGTCGCAAAACGTGCTCTATTTCGAGGGCGTGGGCACTGGAACCGGCATGGTCAGCGATCTGGGTCGGTGGATCAGCAAGATGGGCGGTGGCCTTTTCGGGTGGGGTCTGAACGACACGATCAAGGCAGCCTATCTTGCTGTGTGCAAAATCTACCAGCCTGGCGACCGGATCATGATCTTCGGCTTCTCCCGCGGGGCCTACACCGCGCGTTCCCTGGTCGGCATGATCCGCAAATGCGGGATACTCGCGGATACATCGCAGGAGCAACTGGATCAGGCCTTTCGGCTGTACCGGCGCAGGGGGCGGGGAAACAGCCCCGATGCACCAGGTACCCTGAAAGCCCGGCGCGTCCTGTCGCCCTATTTTGCCACCAGCCAGTCGGATGTGGTCTACAGGGGGGATGACAGTTTCCTTGTCCGGATCACCTACCTTGGGGTGTGGGATACGGTGGGCGCGCTCGGCATCCCGCGCAGCCTGCTTGGGCGGCTGGCAACGCGCTGGAATGCACGATATGCCTTTCATGACACATCGTTGTCGCGCCTGGTTGAAAAGGCCCGACATGCAGTCGCCCTTGACGAAAAGCGCGTTTTTTTTGAGCCGACCCTGTGGGATAATCTGGAGCCGAAGGGGGCGGACCCCGGGCTTAATCGCGGTGATCAGAGCAACGAGCGGTACTATCAGCAACTGTGGTTCCCGGGAAATCATGGCATTGTCGGTGGATCAACACCCCCCGAGGAGCTTGCTGCGGCATCACTTGGGTGGATCTGGGCAGGCGCGCGCGACGCCGGGCTGCGGCTTGCACCCGGGCGTCAGATCCCGACCGTTGTTGTCGATGCCATTGGCCCTGCACCGGCACTCTACGATGTGAACCGCCTCTATCGCTTTGTACCATGGCTGTTGCGATGGCGGCGTGGGCCGGCGGTCTCTCATGAGCTGCACCCGACTGCACGCCTGCGCGCGGCTGTGATCAGCACCTATCGACCCTTGTCACTCCGACGGGTTCTGCCGAGGTTTTTTCAGCCGCGCTAAAGGCTTTTGCGCTTGTGAGCATCCGCCTGCGCGGGGTAGGAAATGCGCCAGTGAGCAGTGAGAGCCCAGGCATGGATGACCCGCAGGAAGAAGTACTCGCCACCGTGACCCCGTCGGCCGGGCGACGTGTGCTGGGCATCGGCATGTTGTCGTTTCTCGCTGTTCTGGTGCTTTATGTCGCGATCACGACGCCTCCGTCGCTGGGATGGCAGCTCTTTCTCGTGGCCTTGGGGGCGATCTCGCTGATGATTGCCAATGCCATGCGTAAATCGACGCGCCAGACCCTGGAACTCACCCGTGAGGAATTGCGCGATGATGCCGGAACGCTGATCGTGCGTCTGGAGGATGTGGTCTCTATCGACCGGGGTGCCTTCGCTTTCAAACCCTCCAACGGCTTTCTGTTGCGGTTGCGCAAGCCCTACGGGCGCGACTGGCGCCCCGGGCTTTGGTGGCGTGCGGCCTCCCGCATCGGCGTCGGCGGCATGACCCCGATGCGGCCTACAAAATACATGGCCGAGGTGATCGCGGTGATCCTCGCGGAACGTGACAACACACAGCCAAAATAGCAGCTAAGCGCATCTCGAGGGTGGGGGGGGGCCTTATTTGCACCGCCCCGAAACCGATCCTCTTCATATCGCTTAAAAAACTGGCATTCGTGAAAGGCTGGTCATAGTCTGCAATCATAAGGTGAGTCCGCACGCCCATGCGGGCCCGTATTCAACAGGAGAAGACCCATGAGCCAGCCCGCTTCGGAACCCAGTTTTCGTGAAAGTGTCGACCAGATGTTCAACCGGGCGGTTGGCCTGATGGACCTTTCACCGGGCCTTGAGGAAAAGATCAGGGTCTGCAACGCGACCTATACGGTGCGGTTCGGGGTTCGGCTTCGGGGGGAGATCAAGACCTTCACCGGCTACCGCTCCGTGCATTCGGAACATATGGAGCCCGTCAAGGGCGGCATTCGCTTTTCGCTGGGGGTCAATCAGGATGAGGTCGAAGCGCTTGCCGCCCTGATGACCTACAAATGCGCGCTGGTCGAAGCGCCTTTTGGAGGCTCGAAAGGGGGATTGTGCATCGACCCGCGTGAATATAACGCGCAGGAGATGGAACTGATTACCCGGCGTTTTGCCTACGAGTTGATCAAGCGCGACCTGATCAACCCCGCGCAGAACGTGCCCGCGCCCGACATGGGCACCGGCGAGCGCGAAATGGCGTGGATTGCCGATCAGTTCAAGCGCATGAACACGACCGATATCAACGGCGTGGCCTGTGTGACGGGCAAACCCACAAACGCAGGCGGTATTCAGGGCCGGACGGAGGCCACGGGCCGCGGCGTGCAATATGCTCTGCGCGAGTTCTTCCGGGACAAGGAAGGCGTCAAGAAAGCCGGGATGTCGGGCACGCTCGACGGCAAATCGGTGATTGTCCAAGGGTTGGGCAACGTGGGCTACCATGCGGCCAAGTTCCTTTCCGAAGAAGATGGCTGCACCATTGTCGGGATCATTGAAAGAGACGGCGCGCTTTACAACCCGGCTGGTCTGGATGTGGAAGGCGTGCGCAACTGGCTCATGAAGCACGGCACGATTGTCGGCTTCTCAGACAGCAACCTCGTCGAGGACGGTGCCAAGGTTCTTGAAGAGCCCTGCGACATTCTGCTGCCCGCCGCCCTGGAAGGTGTGATCAATCTGAGCAATGCGGAACGCGTGCAGGCCCCCCTCATCATCGAGGCCGCAAACGGGCCGGTGACGGTGGGTGCAGATGAAATCCTGCGCCAGAAGGGCACGGTTATCATTCCCGACATGTATGCCAACGCGGGGGGTGTGACCGTGTCGTATTTCGAGTGGGTCAAGAACCTCAGCCATATCCGCTTTGGCCGGATGCAGCGCCGCCAGGAAGAAGCGCGTCACCAGCTGCTATTGGATGAGTTGCAGCGGTTGAGCACCGACAAGGGCCTCGATTGGGAGTTGTCACCCAACTTCAAGGAGAAATACCTCAGGGGGGCTGACGAGCTTGAGTTGGTGCGGTCCGGTCTCGATGACACGATGCGGGCGGCCTATAGCCAGATGGCATCGGTCTGGCACAATCGCGACGATGTCGATGATCTGCGCACTGCCGCCTATCTTGTGGCCATCGAGAAGGTGGCAGCCAGCTATCAGGCCAAAGGGCTCTGATCGCGTCTTGAACAGCGAGGGCCGAATGCCATAGCCTGCCCCGGCAATCACTTGTCGGGGCTTGGTTATGGGCGACGTAAATTTTTCCTGCGATTGCGGTCGCCTCAAGGGTGTGCTGCACGATGTCGCCCCTCAGAACGGCTGCCATCTGATCTGTTATTGCAAGGACTGCCGCGCATTTGCGCGTCATCTGGGGCAGTTGGACGCGCTGGAGCCCGGTGGCGGGAGCGCTTTGGTTCAGGTCTTGCCATCGAAGCTGGAGATCACCGAAGGGCGCGAGAACCTGGCCTGCCTTCGGCTCTCGGCAAAAGGTCTAATCCGTTGGTACGCGTCATGCTGCAAGACCCCGATCGCCAATACCGTGGGGACGTCAAAGGTGCCGCTGGCAGGCATGTGGCGGCCGAATTTTGAGAGCATCGAGGCGTTTGGGCCGGTGAAAACATACGGCTTCACCAAGATGGCCTTGCCGGGCGGGAAGCGTAAGGACAAGGGTCTCTTTTCGATGCTTGGCGGCCTGCTCAAAAGAACGGTGGCCAGCTACCTTTCGGGTACGATCCGGCAGACCCCTTTCTTTGCAAAAGACGGCGCGCCCGTTGCGGTGTCTTATGTTCTGAGCGCCGAAGAGCGCGCTGCTGCCTTTCGGGAATGACGGCCGTTCCCTCACAGCCGGTCGGCTTGCGACCGAAGCGGTCGTTTTCTGCCGCGGCCCCTCTCAAGGCTCTTGCTAGGCTTACCGGAAACGCGAGGAACACCTGACGTGAAATTTTCTGGTCTGCGCATTTTGAAAGAGGGCCTTGCCGGTAACAGGGGCTGGGCACCGCATTGGCGCGACCCCGAGCCCAAACCCGAATATGATGCGCTCATCATTGGCGGCGGGGGGCATGGGCTCTCCACCGCCTATTACCTCGCCAGGAACCATGGCATGACCAACATCGCCGTTCTGGAAAAGGGGTATATCGGCGGCGGAAATGTTGGCCGGAACACGACGGTGGTGCGCGCCAACTATTACCTGCCGGGCAATCAGGAGTTCTACAGCCACTCGCTCAAACTGTGGGAGGGGCTGGAGCAGGAGTTGAACTACAACGCGATGATGTCCCAGCGCGGGATCATCAACCTTTTTCATTCCGATGGGCAGCGTGACGCCTTTGTCCGCAGGGGCAACGCCATGCATGCGCAGGGGGATGACGCGGTGCTTCTGGACCGGGACGCCTTGCGCAGGGTGTTGCCCTATCTCGATTATGACAACACCCGCTTTCCGATCTATGGTGGCCTCTTGCACCCGCGCGGCGGCACAGCACGTCATGACGCGGTGGCCTGGGGCTATGCGCGGGGGGCGGATCAGCGCGGCGTGGACATTCTCCAGAATTGCGAGGTCACGGGCATCGACATCGCGCAGGGGGTGGTCAAAGGCGTTCAGACCACGCGCGGGGCGATCAAGGCCAAGAAGGTCGGCATTGTCACCGCCGGACGATCCGGTCAGGTGGCGGCCATGGCGGGCCTGCGTTTGCCCATCGAAAGCCATGTCCTGCAAGCCTTTGTCACCGAAGGTCTGAAGCCCTGCATCGACCATGTCATCAGCTTTGGGATGGGGCATTTCTACATCAGCCAGTCGGACAAGGGCGGGCTGGTCTTTGGCGGTGACCTGGATTTCTACGCCTCCTACGCTCAGCGGGGCAACCTGCCGATGGCGGAGCATGTGATGGAGGCGGGCATGACGCTGATGCCGATGATCGGCAAGGCCAAAGTGCTGCGGTCCTGGGGCGGGATCATGGACATGACACCCGACGGCTCGCCGATCATCGACAAGACGGACACTGAAGGGCTCTTTATCGATTGCGGCTGGTGCTATGGCGGGTTCAAGGCGGTGCCTGCCTCGGGCTATGCCTTTGCGCATCTGATCGCAACGGACGCGCCCCATGAGACCGCCCGGGGCTTCCGGCTGGATCGTTTCCGGACCGGCTATGGCATCATTGACGAAGAAGGGACAGGGTCCCAGCACAACCTGCATTAGGGCACCAGAGCAATGGGGGGCGTATAGATGAGATTGACCTGTCCACTCTGCGGCGACCGTGACCGGCGCGAGTTCTATTATCGCGGCGCTGCCGTGGGTCTGGCCCGCCCTGCGCCGGATGCGGGCATGGCGGCCTGGAATGACTATCTGCATCTGCGCGATAACCCCGCCGGGGAAGCGCGGGACCTCTGGTACCACGACGCAGGCTGCGGGGCATGGCTGGTGGTGACGCGAAATACGGTGACGCATGAGATTTTGAAGGTGACGCTGGCACAGAATGAAAGCGGCAGGTCATGAGGATTGACGGCAAAGGCTTGATTGATCGGACGTCGCCTATCCGGTTCCAGTTTGATGGCGTCGGCCACACGGGTTTTGCGGGGGATACCGTCGCCTCGGCGCTCTTGGCCAAGGGTCAGCGTCTGATGGCGCGGTCGTTCAAATACCACCGCCCGCGTGGCGTGATGACCGCTGGTAGCGAAGAGCCGAATGCGCTTGTCACGGTCGGGCAGGGGGCCAGGCAGAACCCGAACCTCCGGGCGACCACGCTTGAGCTTTACGACGGGCTGGAGGTGCGCAGCCAGAACGCCTGGCCGTCGCTTGGTTTTGACGCCATGGCGATCAATGATTTTGCCTGGCCCTTCATCGGCGCGGGGTTCTATTACAAGACCTTCATGTGGCCCGCTGCGTTCTGGGAAAAGCTCTATGAGCCGCTCATCCGGAAAGCTGCCGGGCTGGGTGGACTTGGCGGGGCGGCTGTTGACGAGACCTACGAGAAGGCTTTCGCCTTCTGTGATGTCCTCGTGATCGGTGCAGGCCCGACCGGCTTGATGGCGGCCTTGACCGCCGCGCGGTCGGGGGCGGACGTGATCCTCGCCGATGAGGACAGCCTGCCCGGCGGGCGGCTCAATGCGGAAAGCTACACGGTCGATGGGATGGCAGGGGCTGACTGGGCCGATGCCGTTATCGCGGAATTGCGCACCTTGCCGAACGTGTGGGTGATGACGCGCACCACCGTGACCGGGGCCTACGACCAAGGCACTTTTAGTGCTTTGGAGCGCTGGCCCGGCCCTCCCCGGGACGGCAGACCGGTCGAGACCTTCTGGCGGATCGTTGCCCGCCGCACCATCCTGGCCGCAGGTGCGCTGGAGCGTCAGATCGCCTTTTCCAACAACGACCGACCGGGCATCATGACCGCCGGTGCCGTGCGCGCCTACCTGAACCGCTGGGGGGTGGCTGCGGGCAAACGTATCGCGGTCTTCGGCAACAACGATGATGCGCACCGCACCGCGCTCGATTTATCCGCTGCGGGGGTCGAGGTCGTCGGCGTGATCGACGCGCGGCCCGATGCACCCGAGGATCTCGCTGGCATCCCGGTTTTTGCAGGCGCGATGGTTCAGAACACCAGTGGGCGGCTTGGCCTGCGTGAAGTGGTCATCAATTATGGTCGTGGGATCAAACGATTGTCGGTGGATTGCCTTGCGGTCTCGGGTGGCTGGAACCCCACGGTGCACCTTAGCTGCCATATGAACGGGCGGCCCAGCTGGCGCGAGGACATCGCGGGTTTTGTGTCCACCCCGGGTGCCATCCCGGGGCTTCTGGCCGCCGGTGCCTGCGCAGGCGCGTTCAGCACCGCGTCTTGCCTGAAGGCCGGTGCAGCGGCGGCGGGCGAGGTGCTCAAGGCGCTTGGGCTGCGCGCGAAAAAAGCGGATGTTCCAGAGGCGGAGGATGCACCCTACAGGATTACACCCCTTTGGGCGGTGCCGGGTGAGGCCCGGGCGTGGCTCGACTTTCAGAACGATGTGTCGGTCAAGGACGTCAAGCAGGCCGCGACGGAGAACTTCCGCTCGGTTGAGCATATGAAGCGCTATACCACGCAAGGCATGGCGACGGATCAGGGAAAGAACTCCAACGTGCTGGCACTGGCGGTGCTGGCGGATGCAACCGGGCGCGGCATCCCCGAGACGGGAACGACGACCTTTCGACCGCCATTTACCCCGGTGTCTATCGCCGCGATGGGCGCGGGCGGGCAGGGTATGGGCTTCGCGCCGCGCCGCTATACGACGTCCCATGCCGCGAGCCTTTCCCGCGGCGCGCCGATGATCGAGGCAGGGCTCTGGTACAGGCCGAGTTATTTCCCCAAGCACGGGGAAACCACATGGCGGGAAGCCTGCGACCGTGAGGTCAACATGGTGCGCGGGTCCGTCGGCATCAGCGATGTGTCGACCCTCGGCAAGATCGACATCCAAGGGCCGGATGCGGGCGCATTCCTTGACTTTGTCTATATTAACACCTTTTCCACCCTGAAGGTCGGCCGCGTGCGCTACGGGTTGATGCTGCGCGAAGACGGCACCGTGATGGATGACGGGACCACCGCGCGGCTGGCAGATCAGCATTTCCTGATGACGACGACCACGGCAGCGGCGGGGGCGGTCATGCAACATCTGGAGTTTGTGCATCAGGCGCTGCGCCCCGAACTGGATGTGCGCCTTACCGCCGTCACCGAGCATTGGGCGCAGTTTGCCGTGGCAGGTCCGAACGCCCGCGCGGTGTTGAACGGCCTGCTCGATGCACCTTTGAGCGATGAGGACTGGCCTTTCATGGCCTGTGGCGCGGTGACGGTCTGCGGTGTCGCCGGTCGTTTGTTCCGCATTTCCTTCTCTGGTGAGCATGCCTATGAGATCGCCGTTCCTGCGCGCTATGGCGCGAGCTTGTTTGAGATGCTGGTCGACCGAGCCGAAAAGATGGGCGGGGGTGCCTACGGGATGGAGGCATTGAACGTCCTGCGCATCGAGAAGGGTCACCTCACCCATGCGGAGATTCACGGGACGCCGACAGCTTTTGATATCGGGTTTGCGGGCATGATCAGCGATAAGGAGGACTGCATCGGCAAGACCATGGCGGCGCGACCGGGACTCGTGGATGAGAACCGCGCGCAATTGGTCGGGTTGAAACCGCTGGATACCAATGACGCGTTAACCGCCGGTGCGCATATTTTTGCGCGCGGCGCGCCCGCGCGTCGGGAAAACGATGAAGGATATGTCACTTCGGTCGCACATTCACCGACCCTCGGGCATTCCATCGGTTTGGGGTTCCTGAAACGCGGGCGCGCGCGGCACGGCGAGACCGTGCGGGTCGTTGACGCCATGCGCAACTCCGAATTCCTCGCAGAGGTTTGCGCGCCGGTCTTTCTTGACCCAAAGGGGGAGCGGGTCCGTGGTTGAGCTTGTCGCAACGTCTCCATGCGCCGGAGTATTGCCGAAACAGGTGGGCGCGATCACTCTGGCTGAAGCCGACCTCGGGGTGATGACCACCATCGCCCCGTTTGCGGGGCAGGAGGCTGCTGTATCGCAGGCACTGAAAGAGGCGCATGGTGTCGGGTTTCCCCCGCTGGACGCGACCATTCAGAAGGATGGCACGCGCGTGCTTTGGTTCGGGCGTGACATGGCGCTTCTGACAGGTCAGTTGCCAGATGCGGGGCTTGCTAAATTCGCCGCCCTGACCGATCAGTCCGATGGCTGGGCGGCGATCAAGATCTCCGGGAGCGGCGTCGAGGATGTGCTGGCCCGCCTTGTGCCCGTTGATCTGAGGCCGTCTGCTTTTGCGGAAGGACAGACGTGTCGCACGCTTGTGGGGCATATGGCGGCGTCGATCACACGCACCGGGAAAGACGCACTTCTCATCCTTGTTTTCAGGTCGATGGCAACAACTCTTGTTGATGAGTTGCATGAAGCTATGGAAGCCGTCGCCGCGCGCGGTTAGACTGGCCCAAACGTTTTGTGGGAGACCCTGATATGATGCGATTTGTGATCGCGCTTGCGCTGACGAGTTTCGGCGCGCCGGTTTTGGCCGAAGCGAGCAAAGAGGAAAGCTGCCGCTACCAGGGCCAGGTGATGGCCGCCGTTCAAAAAGCGCGCATGGACCGGGTGAGCAAGGACAAGGCGGCCAGCGAGATTCTCGCCTCGGGCCCGACGTGGCCGGACGAATACTCCAATGCGATTACGCCCATGGTGGAGCAGGTCTACTCGATGAAGCGCCGTGATCTGCGCAAGAACGACCTCGGCGCGCTTTTTGAGCAGCAATGCCTTGCGAACTGGGATCAGATTCAAGCCATGAAGAAAAGCATGCAGTCCAACTGACCGCTCCTTGGGCGGCACGCGCCAACTCTACGCGTTTGGCGCCGTTGCACTGGACTCTGGGGAAGCCCGGACCGATATATATGGGATGAGCCTTCCACCGGGATTCCTTGACGAGTTGCGCGCACGGTCGAGCCTGACACAGGTTGTCGGGCGCAAGGTGATGTGGGATGCGCGCAAATCCAATCAGGCCAAAGGCGACATGTGGGCTCCATGCCCTTTCCATCAGGAAAAGTCGGCCTCCTTCCACGTCGATGACCGCAAGGGGTTTTATTACTGTTTCGGCTGCCATGCGAAAGGAGATGCAATTTCCTTCGTGCGGGAAACCGAAAACGTGGGCTTCATGGAGGCGGTCGAAATCCTCGCCCGTGAAGCCGGCATGCCCATGCCTCAGCGTGACCCGCAGGCGCAGCAAAAGGCGGACCGGCGCGGTCAGTTGGCAGAAGTCACCGAACTGGCCGTCAAATTCTTTCGGCTGCAACTCAACACCGGTGCCGCCGCTGAGGCGCGCGCTTATCTGGAACGGCGGGGCCTGAGCCATCACGCGCTGGAGCGGTGGGAGATCGGATTTGCACCGGATCAATGGCAGGCTCTCTGGGACCATCTGAAGGGCAAGAATGTCGCGGATGATCTGATCTTCGGCGCGGGTCTTGCAAAGCCGTCAACACGTGGCGGGAAACCCTATGACACCTTCCGGGGGCGGATCATCTTCCCGATCCGGGATGCACGAGGGCGCGCGATTGCGTTTGGGGGCCGTGCGATGGACCCCAACGACAATGCAAAGTACCTGAATTCGCCCGAGACCGAGCTTTTCGACAAAGGGCGCAGCCTCTTTAATCACGGCCCGGCACGGACAGCCGCTGGTAAGGGGCAGACGCTGATCGTGGCGGAAGGGTATATGGATGTGATCGCGCTGGCTTCTGCGGGCTTTGAAGCTGCGGTGGCCCCTTTGGGGACAGCCATCACGGAGAACCAGTTGCAATTGCTCTGGCGGATTTCGCCGGAACCGATCATCGCCCTTGATGGGGATACCGCTGGTCTGCGCGCCGCCATGCGCGTGATCGATCTGGCCCTGCCGATGCTGGAGGCTGGGCGCTCCTTGCGTTTTGCGCTGATGCCATCGGGCAAGGACCCGGATGACCTGCTCCGGGAACAAGGCGCTGGGGCGCTGCAAAAGCTGCTCGATCAGGCCATGCCGATGGTACGTCTGTTGTGGCAACGCGAAACCGAAGGGCAGGTGTTTGACAGCCCCGAACGCAAGGCCGCCCTTGACAAGGCGCTGCGGGACAAGATCAAGCTGATCAGGGACCCGTCAATCCGCAGCCATTATGGTCAGGAAATTAAGGACCTGCGTTGGCAACTCTTTCGGGGGCAACGTGGGTCTGCACAGGGGCGTCGGCCGCTTGGTACACGCTGGTCGCCAGCGCCTGCTGCGGCCCGGCCTTCGACCAAGGCCTCTGAACTTGCTGCGGCGCAATCACCGGAAGTTGCGGAACACATGCGCGAGGCGGTTATTCTGGCCGCGCTGGCGACCTGCCCGTCGGTGATCGAGAGTTTCGAAGCGGAACTGGAGCGTATGCGGTGCAGCGATCCCTTTCATGGCGACCTGCGGGACGCCTTGTTGCTGAACATGTCGCGCGATCCCGAAACGATGCTGTCGGCACTAGCCGAGGTTTTGGGCGCGCAGGCTCTTGAAAAACTCCTGACGCGGAGCCATGTCGCCATCATCCCGTGTATTCGGACGCCGGGCGATCCGGACAAAGTGCGCATGGCAGTTGCGGAAGAACTCGCCAAATTGCAGGCCGCACGCGGCCTGAGTGCTGAAATTGCCGAGGCTGCAGAGGATCTCGGTGGTGTCGCGGATGAAGGGGTGACGTGGCGCTTGTCAGAGGCGGCCAAAGCCGCCGAGGCAGCGCGCCGCAGCGTACGGGACGACGATGGCGAAGTTGTTGTGGCTGACAATGGCGTGAAAATGGACGCGGATGAGGTGCGAATCAGTCGCCAGAGTTTCGACTCAATCGATTTTACAAGGGGTGGTCGGACGAGGAATTAACGTTATTTGAACCACAAATGCTCAGAAAGTAATGCTTAACGGGTGGCCGAATCACCTGAAACGCGAGATGATTCCCGGGTGATTCGGTCAAGCGAATCGACCCTAGCTGTGAGGAGCAGTGCATGGCCGCGAAAGATACCAACGAAGACGCCAAATCAGACGATCAGGAAGCGGGCCACTCGCTCGACATGTCGCAGGCAGCGGTCAAGAAAATGATCGCCGAGGCGCGAGAGAAAGGCTACATCACCTACGATCAGCTGAATACCGTGCTGCCGCCGGATCAGGTGAACTCCGAGCAGATCGAAGACGTGATGTCGATGCTCTCCGAGATGGGCATCAACATCATCGAAGACGAAGATGCCGAGGAAGAGGAAGCCAAGGGATCGACGGAGCTGACCACCACCGAAGGCACCCGTGAAGTCGCTCTGGGCTCCGGCACCACCGAAAAGCTGGACCGCACGGATGATCCGGTTCGGATGTATTTGCGCGAAATGGGCTCGGTTGAACTGCTGAGCCGCGAGGGTGAGATCGCCATCGCCAAGCGTATCGAGGCGGGTCGCAACACGATGATCTCCGGGCTTTGCGAAAGCCCACTGACATTCCAGGCGATCACGATCTGGCGCGACGAACTTCTGTCCGAAGACATTTTACTGCGCGATGTCATCGACCTTGAGGCGACATTCGGCAATCAGCTTGATGAGGACGGCGGTGTGGATGAGCCCGTCGTCTCGGCAGAAGGCACCACCACGCAGAAAGAGGAAAGCAGCCCGGAGCTGGACGCCGATGGCAACCCCATCGCGACGGATGATGATGATGACGAGGACGATCAGGCCAACATGAGCCTGGCGGCCATGGAAGCCGCGCTGAAACCGCAGGTGCTGGAATCGCTGGACATCATTGCGGATGATTACGCCAAGCTCAGCGAAATGCAGGACAGCCGTATCTCGGCCACGCTGAACGAGGACGGCAGCTTCAGCGCAGCGGATGAAGAGCTTTACCAGAAGTTGCGCGCCGAAATCGTGCTCCTGGTGAACGAGCTTCACCTGCACAACAACCGGATCGAGGCCCTGATCGATCAGCTTTACGGCATCAACCGCCGCATCATGCAGATTGACAGCTCAATGGTGAAGCTGGCGGATCAGGCCCGCATCAATCGACGCGAATTCATTGACGAATACCGCGGGTACGAGCTCGACCCGAACTGGCTGGACCGGATGACCGAAAAGCCCGGGCGTGGCTGGCAGATGTTCATTGAGCGCTCCACCGAGAAGGTCGAAGAACTGCGCGCGGACATGGCACAGGTCGGCCAATATGTCGGGCTCGACATCTCGGAATTCCGCCGCATCGTCCAGCAGGTGCAAAAAGGCGAGAAAGAGGCGCGGCAGGCCAAGAAGGAGATGGTCGAGGCGAACTTGCGTCTGGTGATCTCCATCGCCAAGAAGTACACCAACCGTGGCCTGCAATTTCTTGATCTTATTCAGGAAGGTAACATCGGCCTGATGAAGGCGGTGGACAAATTCGAGTACCGGCGCGGCTATAAATTCTCCACCTACGCCACCTGGTGGATCCGGCAGGCGATCACACGCTCGATTGCCGATCAGGCGCGCACGATCCGTATTCCTGTGCACATGATCGAGACGATCAACAAGCTGGTCCGGACGGGCCGGCAGATGCTGCATGAGATCGGGCGTGAACCGACGCCGGAAGAGCTGGCCGAAAAGCTGCAGATGCCGCTGGAGAAGGTCCGCAAGGTGATGAAGATCGCCAAGGAGCCGATTTCGCTGGAGACGCCCATTGGCGACGAAGAAGACAGCCAGCTGGGTGACTTTATTGAGGACAAGAACGCGGTGCTGCCGCTCGACAGTGCGATTCAGGAAAACCTCAAGGAAACCACGACCCGGGTGCTTGCCTCCCTCACGCCGCGTGAAGAACGCGTGCTGCGCATGCGTTTCGGCATTGGCATGAACACCGACCACACGCTCGAAGAGGTGGGCCAGCAGTTCAGCGTGACCCGCGAGCGGATCCGCCAGATCGAAGCGAAAGCCCTGCGGAAGCTGAAGCATCCGTCGCGGTCGCGCAAGCTGCGGAGTTTTCTGGATCAGTAGCCGGAAAGTTCCGATCAGCACCGATAAGGATAAATGGTCTGACTGGGTTGGCCGGAGCACGGGCTGGGGTTTTCTGATTGGCGCTGTTGCCTGGTTTTCGGTCTAGTTTTTGCCCGTGGTTCGTTTTGCCGCCAGCGACGAGTGGGCGGAAATAGTTTGGCCTATCGCGGTTCCCTTACGGTGACCTCTTGGTATTTTTCAGGTTTTCGTTCTCATCCGTGAACCCGCAAAGCACAACGAAGTGGTCAAAGCGCAATGGCGAGCGAAAGGCCGAGAGATTCCTTCCAAGTGTCTTATGCCAGAAACTCCCTGGAGGCATCTTGGAATGTTTTTCTTTGCGCCGACTATTACGCGGATCTTCTAACCGTGTATTTTGGTAACCTGAGCGCTCATGTTGACTGTAGCTGCCGTAAGAAGTCCGGTTGCGCACAACGATACCATTGCAGAACGAGATACTGTGGGTCGTGGCATTGAGGTTCTCACTTTTGAAGGTCACTATTGGTTGGTTTCCGGCATTACGCACCCGCCCGATGAAATCTGGGACAGGGCACAACCCGGTGACACAATCCGCTTGCATGGGAACGGCAACCGCTGGGGTGTGTTCTACGACGAGATCGAGTTAATCAAACAGGAGCAGTAGCCAGCGCCGCGCTGTGTCTTTCCCAGCGCGTCCAGCCGCGCTAAGCTCGGGCAAAACGAACAGTGGGGGCTTCCATGTCATTGCTCAAGAAACTCTTTGGTGGTGGAGATCGTTCGGAGGCGAAAGCTTCGAGTGAAACCTACGAGGGCTTTCACATCACCCCGACGCCCATTGCCGAAGGCAACACCTACCGCGTCGCCGCCACCATCGAGAAAGAGATGGGTGGCGAAGTGCACACTCACAAACTGGTGCGTGCCGACACGCTGCAAGGGCTTGAGGAGGCGCAGAAAGCCTCAATCCGCAAGGCCAAGCAGGTGATCGACGAGCAGGGCGAGCAGATTTTTCGGTGAGCGCCAAGGTCCTGCCTGACATCACCGTCGAGACCCGAGGGCAAGGGCTTTACGAGATCACCGATCGGATCGCGCCGCTAAAGGGATCGGGGCTGCTGACACTGTTTATTTGCCACACCTCCGCCAGCCTGCTCATTCAGGAGAACGCGGACCCGGACGTGCAGAGCGACCTCGCCAATTTCTTTGCCCGGCTTGTGCCGCCTGCAACCCATCAGTCGATGTCCTATCTTACGCATACCTACGAGGGGCCGGACGACATGCCGGCGCATATCAAGGCCGCGCTTCTGCCCACGCACCTGAGCATTCCGGTCAGCGGCGGGCGCATGTCCCTGGGCACCTGGCAAGGCATCTACCTTTTTGAGCATCGCGACCGCCCGCATCAGCGCCGTATTGCTGCTCATTTTCTGGCTGACCGATAGGCAACGGTTTTTGCTACAAGATGTGGGCCGGCAATTCCCCTCTACCCAAAACCTAGGCGCTGCCCTATAAGTGTGGATAAGTGGGGCGTTGATCCCACAACGAGAGGCAGAGACTGGAATAAGGGGGACGGCCGATGCGCTGCCCGTTTTGCGGAAACATTGATACTCAGGTAAAAGACAGTCGCCCGGCGGAGGATCACGTATCGATCCGGCGCAGACGGTTTTGCCCGGCCTGCGGCGGGCGCTTTACCACCTACGAGCGGGTGCAGCTACGGGACCTCGTGGTCATCAAGTCCACCGGTAAGCGCGAGGACTTTGACCGTGACAAGCTCGAACGCTCGATCCGGATTTCGATGCAGAAACGTCCCATTGATCCGGAGCGGATCGATCAGATGATCTCGGGCATTGTGCGGCGCCTGGAAAGCATGGGCGAGACGGACATCGGCTCCAAACAGATCGGCGAGATTGTCATGGAGGCGCTGGCGCGGATCGACACCGTTGCATACGTGCGGTTTGCCAGTGTTTACAAGAACTTCCAGGCCGCAGATGATTTCGATAAATTTGTGAGTGAGCTGCGGCCCGACGTGCCGCCTGAAGAGTGAGCGCGGCCGAGAGGTACATGGCGCTCGCGCTGTCTCTGGGACGGCGCGGACAGGGCTGTGTCTGGCCAAATCCTGCCGTGGGCTGCGTGATCGTAAAGGATGGCGTGATCGTCGGGCGGGGATGGACCCAACCGACAGGCAGACCACATGCGGAGTCGCAGGCACTCAGGCAGGCGGGCGATCTGGCGCAGGGTGCTGATGTCTTCGTCACGCTGGAGCCCTGCGCACACCACGGCAAGACGCCGCCTTGCGCGCAGGCTCTGATCGACGCGCAGGTGGCACGGGTCTTTGTCGCGACCGAGGACCCGGACGCGAGGGTGAGCGGTGCGGGTCTCGCCATGCTGACGGCGGCGGGCATAGAGGTTCGGACGGGCATTCTGGCGGCGCGCGCTTTGCAGGACAATGCAGGGTTCTTTGCGCGGGTCGAACTGGACCGGCCGTTTGTCACGCTCAAGCTCGCCAGCAGTTTTGACGGGCGCATCGCCACCGGCACCGGGGAAAGCCAGTGGATCACGGCTGGCCCCGCACGCCGTCGGGTGCATGCGATGCGCGCCCGCCATGATGCGGTGATGGTTGGCGGCGGCACCGCGCGGAAGGATGACCCCTCGCTGACGGTGCGGGACCTTGGGATGGATCGCCAGCCCGCGCGCGTCATTGTGAGCCGACGCCTCGATGTGCCGCTCATGGGGCAGATCGCCCGGACCGCACGGGAGATGCCTGTGCTCTTGTGTCATGGCCATGACGCGGACCCGTCGCTGATCCGGACCTGGGCCGATCTTGGGGCGGTCCTGCTGCCCTGTCAGGCCTCGGGCGGCCAACTCGCGCCGGACGACGTGCTGCGGCAGTTGGCGGGCCATGGGCTCACGCGGGTCTTCTGCGAGGGGGGAAGTGCGCTTGCAGCCTCCTTCATCGAAGCGGACCTGGTGGATGAACTGGTGGGGTTCACCGCCGGGCTTGCCATCGGGGCCGAGGGGCTTCCCTCGATTGGCGCTTTGGGGCTGGGGCGGTTGGCGGAGGCGTCGCGTTACCGGCTCTTGGGAGCGGAACAGGTCGGACCGGATGTGATGCACCGTTGGGCGCGGGCAGACTGATACCTTGGGCGGCGCTCAGCGCCAAAGATGCGCCTTGCTGGCAAAAACACCCTGAAGTTTCGCAAGCAGGCGGTTGGACCATGTGCCTCGCGCGGGCTGCGGGTTGTGGGCGAGCCAGTCAACCACAGCTTCGACCGGGCAGGGGGTCTGGTTTTCGGGGTGAAAGTAGCGCGGATAGTCGATCAGGCAGGCGTGCACCAAACCGGCGAGGTCAGGTTCCGCGCGGCGGCGCGGCGGGATCACTGCCAGATCGCGGGTAAGGCCCCAGCCTGCGTAGAAAGGAACCCCAAGCGTGGTGACAGGCACGCCGCGGATCAGCGCTTCGAACCCCAGCAGGGAGGTCATCGTCCAGACCTCTTGCACCTCACCCAGCAAATAGCTCGGGTCGGCCTCATGCGCGACAAGATCGGCTATCTGCTCCGGAACAGCGCCACCGTCTCGCAACCCCGCTTCCACATCTGGATGCGGCTTGTAGATGAGCGTCGCGTGCGGGTTTTCCTGCCGTGTTCTCTCCAGCAAAGCCGCATTGGTCCTGATCTGACCGCCACCGTACACCAGCGACGCATCATCCTCGACCTGGCCCACCACAAGGATGCGATGACCGCGGGGCAGTTCCGGGCGCTTGCCCGAAAGATTGTATTTCGTCAGCCCGTCACCCGTGATCCGCCGGACCAGCGCGTCCGCCCGCAGGCGTTGATCGGGCCGCAGGGTTGCCCTTGCGGTGATCCATTGCTCCAGCCGATTGGGATTTTGCGCATCATAGTAAATCCCCATGTCATCGAGGACCAGCGATAGCGGCGGGACAAGTTCCGCGCCAAGCCCGCGAGACCGCAGAAAGCCGTCTTCCAGCCGCACCGCATCCCGCTGACCAAACGTGGCCTTGCTGGCCCAGACCATCCAGCGGCGATTGGATGTGCGGGCCCTTGCCGGATCATCTTCGAAGAGCATCGGTTTATGCGTCCCAAAGCTCTTTTGCAGCGTATCCCGCTTCCAAAGCCGCATGCCCGACCCGACCCAGCCGCGGTGGTCCTCGCGCCATGCACGCGTTTCCGCCGCGAGGGTCTCAAGAGCGCTTTCAAAGGCGCAGAGAGCGTCGGCAAAGGGGTCGTACCACTTTGGATAGAGCAGGACAGCGGCTGCAAAGAGCTGTGCGCGAGACAGGTTGCGTTGGCGGCGTTCCACCGGAAACGCGTCTTCAGTCAACCCCCAGCCCGCGTAGAAGGGCGCGCCGAAAACGCGCGGCTTGTGGCCTGCGAAAATCGCCTCGAATCCCAGTTGTGACGACACGGTATAGACCGCGACTGCTCCCTCCAGCAACGTCCAGGGGCTGACGGTCTCAGTGCAGAAGGAAACCCGGTCCGAGGCATCACCCTCATCGAAGTACCCCTTTCGATGCCCCCGGATCGTTTCAGGATGCGTCTTGATGAGGATCGGCGCGCCCGGATGCTCTTCCTGCGCAACGAAGAGCATCTCAAGAAACCGGTTGCGATCCGCGCCACAGGCCTTGACCGAGGCGTCCCCTTCCGTCTGGTCGACCACCAGAACGTATCCCGGGGCAGGGGCCGCGCGCGACGGATCAAAGGCGGTGTATTTGGTCAGATGTGCCTCCTTCAGCCGCTCGACGCCGCCCCGCGCCCGGTCGAGAAGCGCGGTGTCATCCAAAGGATGGGTGGCCAGAAGTGTCTCAAGGTCCGACGGCTTTGAGGGGTCATAATGCACGCCCGATGCATCAATCACGAGGCCGATGGGCGGGGTACCGTCACGGCCGGGAAACAGGGACCGCAGCCAGGCATCTTCGACGCGCAGCAGGTTCGCATTGCGCCGAGTGGCGACAGATTCTCCCCGGGCTGATGTGGGGCTGTTGCCCCAGACACCCACAAGGTCATCGGGGCCGGGCACCCCCAGACGGATGTCGTACCCGCTCAGATCGAGGATGCGCCTGGTGCGTTTTTGGGTCAGGAAACCGCCGTTAAAAACGAAAAGACGCCGCTTCTTCTCAGGTGCGGCGTCCAATCGGTGGGGGTTGCGGCTCATGCGTCCCTAGTTGGCAAGCTGGTCGATTGATGCCGCGGGGCTCAGCAGAGACCCGACCAATGCGCCGACGGTCTTGTTCCATTGGGTCAGTGGCGCTTCGGTGACATAGACCGTGTCGCCGTCGCGGATGATGAAATCCCGCGCTTCGAACATCCCGTTGGGTTCGGTCAGATCCAGCAGGTACACCATGCGCTGATCGCCTGTCAGATCGCTGCGCCCCAACACGTCGTTTGCGATGGCGTCTGACTCGTTGCGAAAGATAAACACGCCGGTCGGATCAGAGGTTGACGAGACCAGCCCACCCACCTGCGCGATGGCTTCAAGGGCCGAGAGGTCCTGCTTTTCAAACCCGACCCGCGCCTGCTGACCGGTGGCGCCAAGCGCTGTGAAAGAGCGTGTGTCCTCTTCCACCAGAATGCGGTCGCCGCCGCGCAATGCGATGTCGATCTCGGGGTGGTTGTAGAGGTCGGCAAACCAGATCCGGCCCTTTTGGTTGCCCCTGATGACCGTGATCTGAGCAATGTCCGGTTCAATCGTGACGCCACCGGCGCGCGCCAGCATGGTTGAAAGCGTGCGGGTGGGGCGTTCGATGGGGTAGACACCCTGACCGCCGACCGATCCGATCAGGGAAACCGTGGCACCGTCGCCTGCCTCGCGGCGCACCTCAACCTGCGGATCCGGAGTCTGGTCCTGTAGCTTTTCGGTAATCAGGCGGCGGACCGCCTCGGGCGCGTTTCCGGCGGCCTTGATCCGCCCGGCATAGGGCACGAAGATGAAGCCGGATCCATCCACCTGCACCGTTTCCAGCACGGTTGCGTTCTGTGCCTGTCCGGCCAGGAGCCCGTCATCCACATTTTCCCAAATGGTCAGGCCAAGCACGTCCCCGGGCTGTATGGTATCAGAGCCGACCTGGCCTGCGTTACGGAAACTGTCCGAGAACCCCAGGGCAGGCACGACGGCTGTGGCGCGGGTGATGCGGTCGTTGACTTCAACCACATAGGCATCGCCCCCTTCGAGAACAGACCCGCTGAAGATCTGTTTCTTGTTTGGCCCCACATTCGGCAACCCACACGCTGAAAGGGCGGCAAAAGCCGCCAGAAACGCGATGGGACGCGCCCACCCTACATGAAAAGGTGTCACTGCCTCGGTCTCCTCGACCCGTTCTCGTTCTGCCTCAAACAGCCGGTTTTGCGGCCTTGTTGATGAAAAGCTTAGCGCAGAAAAACGAAAAATCCAGCTATTCTGGCCTCTTGGGTCACCGCACGACGCGAAACTGTTGCCGATGTGCTGCGCTTTTTTGCATCGTTTCGCTGTAAGGGTCCTGTGTGGCCAGCATCATATCCGTGATGCGCCGGATCACCTGGACCCGCCCCTTTCGGGCGTAGAAACTCCCCGGTAGTTGACTGGTTGCCAGCAGAAAATCCCTGAACTGACGGTAGGCGGCACCGTCGGGGGGGCGTGGTTTTGCGAAGAAAGCGGCCAGCGGCTGGTCCGAGACCAGTTCCGGTTTCGCGTAGATGGCCTTGCCGAACACCTTCAAGGGCAAGCCGCGCCAGAGCACCTGATGCCCTGACGTTGAATTCACCGTGACGGCACTGCGCGCCGCATTCAGCAACCCGGCGAGCTTGCCGCCCCGCACGAAGTGCACGCGCCTCTTGATCCCGTGCGTTTTTGCGTGGCGCTTGATGTCGCGGCGTAGCGGGGACCGCCCGTCTTCTAACGGGTGTGCCTTGAAAACCAGATGGTGGTGACGTGGTGCGCCTTTGGCGAAGGCCTTGATGACATGGGCGAGGAAATCCTCCTGGCAATCGAACGCGCCGTGTTCCTGAAACGAGCTGTCATGCTCCAACTGCAAGAGCGCCACATGATAGGGAAAGCTGCCATTTCTGATGCGGTAGGAAGCGGCAATCCGGTCGAGTGCCAGAAATGGCATAAGGATCAGCCGCCTCAGATATAGCCTGAACTCCTGCGCGACATTGAGTTGGCGGTGGGGCTGAAAACGCGGGTATTGCCAGTTCCAGACCAATACAAACCAGTGATAAAGCGCCCCGAAAAACATGTGCTGTCGCATGTCACCCCAATGGCACGGAGGCATCGGCGGTTCCACGTCCAGCTTCCGTTGTAATGATCCGATTTGCGCGAGCGAAAGATCCATCAAAATGGAGTTGCCGTTTGAACCGTTTCTTTCGTAGGTGATCCAGTAGGGCCGCAGGTAGCCTTCCTCAAAGATGTGGATGCGCAGGCCCCGGAGGCGGGCCTGCACGACCGCGGTCGCGTGGATCGGGCGCACATCCCCGTAAAGGACGAGATCGGTAATGCCGTTCCGGTCCATGATCCTGTTCAGCGCCCGCGGCCAATCTGCCAGGTCGCCGCGGTAGGGAACGTAGCTTCCGCGGTCCCGCCAGAACACGCTGTCGCCCGTGTTGAAGCCAACGCGCAAGCATCGCGCGCCACTTTTGCGCAACTGTCGGGCCAACTGGTCAAAGAAAGGGCCGTGCGGCCCCTGCAAGAACAGAAACGACCGTTGCGCCTCGAAATCTGCCGGGGCCATTGAGACCATGGGATGGACGCCTTTTCCTGCCTGGCTCAAAGGTAGTCGCGTAAATATTTCATTAAGGTTAATGGCCGATAAATCTCCGCTCTTGCCAGCCAGCCCCTGCATCGCTACCTCAGCCTCATCAAGGCAAAAGGCAGGATTGACATGTTCACCGGAATTGTTACCGACGTTGGCCGGATCATCGAACTGGAACAACAGGGCGATTTGCGTGCCCGGATTGAAACCAGCTATGACACCAACAGCATTGAGGTGGGGGCATCCATTGCCTCGGACGGGGTCTGCCTGACCGTGATCGACCTCGGGGCGGATTGGTATGATGTGCAGATCAGTGCGGAAACCGTGGCCAAGACCAACCTGAGCGCTTGGCAGGTCGGCAAACCTGTGAACCTTGAACGTGCGCTTTGCGTGGGCGACGAGTTGGGCGGCCATATCGTTTCGGGTCATGTGGATGGCGTGGCAGAAGTCATCGCGGTTGCCGAAGAGGGGGATAGCACCCGGGTCACGCTGCGCGCGCCCGCTGATCTGGCACGGTTTGTTGCGCCCAAAGGGTCCGTTGCGCTCAATGGCACGTCCCTGACCGTCAACGAGGTCTCCGGCAGGGATTTTGGCATCAACTTCATTCCGCATACCAAGGAGGTCACGACCTGGGGCGATGTCGCTGTCGGCGACAAGGTCAATCTTGAGATTGACACATTGGCACGCTACGTGGCGCGCCTTGCGGAAATGCCCGCCTGAACGCGGTTCTGGCGGGTGGTCAAGCCCCTGCGGTTCCGTTATGAGCCTGCGACAAACACCAAAAGGCCCATGCTATGAGTTTTGAAACACCTGGCCCCGTCGAGGCGACGCTGCGCAACAGCATCTCCACGACGGAGGAGATTATCGAGGAAGCCCGGCAGGGGCGGATGTTCATTCTCGTGGATCACGAGGATCGTGAGAACGAGGGTGATCTGGTGATCCCGGCAGAATTCGCCGATGCCGCCGCCATCAACTTCATGGCAACCCACGGGCGCGGGTTGATCTGCATGCCGATGACTGAAGACCGGGTTGAGACACTGGGACTGCCGATGATGGCGGTCAACAATTCATCCCGGCATGAAACGGCCTTCACGGTGTCGATTGAGGCCCGCGAAGGGGTAAGCACGGGAATTTCGGCAGCGGATCGCGCGCTGACCGTGGCCGTGGCCATCGACCAAGACAAGGGGCAGGCGGATATCGCGACGCCCGGGCATGTCTTCCCGTTGCGCGCTCGTAACGGCGGTGTGCTGGTGCGTGCGGGCCATACGGAGGCGGCGGTAGATATCAGTCGGCTCGCCGGGTTGCATCCCTCCGGCGTGATCTGCGAGATCATGCGCCCGGATGGCGAGATGGCGCGACTGCCTGACCTTGTGCGGTTTGCGGCGGAGCATGGTTTGAAAATCGGCACCATCAGCGATCTGATCGCTTATCGGCACAAGCATGATAACCTGCTGCGCCAGCGCGATGAGCGCATGGTCACTTCGGCCTTCGGTGGCGAGTGGAAGATGCGGATATTCTCCGATCAGATCACCGGCACGGACCATGTCATGCTCTCCAAGGGCGACATTTCGACACCTGAGCCGGTTCTGGTGCGGACCCATGCGCTCAACGCGCTGGAAGATATCCTGGGCCTGGGGCCAAGTGTTCCGGATGAGCTTCCCCGCGCGATGCAGATTATTGCGGATGAAGGGCGGGGCGCGGTATTGCTCTTTCGCGAGCCGCATCCGAAGCTGCGGCTGGAAGACGATGAAGACGACGGGCCGCGCACCATCAAACGCACCGGTGTCGGTGCGCAGATCATGTCGACCCTGGGCCTGCGGGACTTGATCCTGCTGACAGACAGCCCGCAAACCAAATACCTGGGCCTTGAGGCCTATAATCTCTCTATCGTCGGCACCCGTCCGATCACCGAGGACTAGATCATGGCCGCAAACGAGCAGCACTACATCCTGCCACGCCCGGAATTCTCCAAACCGGTGAAACTCCTGATCGTGGTGGCCCCTTACTACAAGGATATCGCGGATGCGCTTGTCGCAGGCGCGCAGGCTGAGATCGAGGCCGCAGGCGCAACATGGGAACTGGTCGAAGTGCCGGGCGCGCTGGAAGTGCCCACGGCCATCGGCATTGCCGAACGTTGCAGCAGCTTTGACGGCTATGTGGCGCTCGGCTGTGTGATCCGGGGGGAAACCACCCATTACGAAACAGTCTGCAACGACAGCAGCCGCGCCTTGCAACTGCTGGGTTTGCAGGGGTTGTGCATCGGCAATGGTATCCTGACTGTCGAGAACCGCGCGCAGGCCGAAGCCCGCGCCGAGTTCGCAGGCCAGAACAAGGGTGGCGGGGCCGCCGCTGCCGCCTTGCATCTCATTGCGCTTGCCCGAAAGTGGACCGCAGACCGCAAGGATGTCGGGTTCCGCCCGGCAGAGCCGGATATCCAACTGGCCGGCAATGCAGATGGACCCAAATCAGCATGAGCTCCCTTCACGGCAACCTTTCGGGCAATCAGCGCCGAAAAATGAAATCCGCGGCCCGGCTTTATGCGGTGCAGGCGCTCTTTCAGATGGAGCATTCCCAGCAGACCGTTGACGCGGTGCGGCGAGAGTTTCTGGAGCACAGGTTCGGGGCGGTCTACGAGGGTCAGGAGATGCAGGACGGGGATGTCGACCTTTTTGCAGAACTGATCGAAACGGCAGTGAACTATCAGGCACCCATTGACCAGCTGACGGACCGGGCCCTGGTGGCCAAATGGCCCATTGCGCGCATCGATCCGACCTTGCGGGCTCTTTTCCGCGCTGCGGGGGCTGAATTCCAGAACCGACAAACCCCACCAAAGGTCGTGATCACCGAATATGTCGATGTCGCCCGTGCGTTCTTTGAGGACGGTAACGAACCAAAGTTCGTCAACGCGGTGCTGGACCATATGGCGCGGGAAGCGCGCCCGCAGGCATTCTAAACCTTGAGGACCTGACCCGGTGAGCTAATTGATCCTTTGCTGGAAGGATTGAAGCGATGCCGCGTGTGTTCAGACTGTACTTGATAAGCGCCCTCAACGGTTTTGGGATATCACTGGCTTTTGTTGCGCTCATTCTCGTGTTCAATGTCGCCAACCTGCGCCATCTGGTCGGCACATCGGACATTGGCGTCATGGCCACGGTGGCATTCTGGGTATTGAATGGCATCGTGTTTTCCGGTGTGCAATTTGCTTGGGCGCTGGCGCAAATGGTGCGTGCGGACAACGCGAGTTTGCAAAACCGCGAAAAAGATCGCGCGTCCTGACCTACCATTTGTTAAGAAAATGGGCGTATCGTCGCAAGAACGCTGTTTTCAAAGCTCACGGGGCTGGACATTTCAAGACGAAATGCCATCTTTGATTTAAAGGAGAGCAGAAATGTTTGAAGCCATCGTTTCGTTTTTCAGGTCGCTTTTTGCGGGTCCTCAGCAAGAAAAGCTCATGATCCGCATTCCGGTCGAGGAAAAGCGCAACCCGCTGCATCGCCGCTGATCCGGCAGAGGTCGAGGCGGGTGCGACGGGCCCGCTGTAACCGTTTGGTTCTTTGCTCCCGAGGACCTGTTGATACAGGTGGGCGCCAGGTAACCAGGCCAGGACCAGGACAGAGCCAGCTCCCTCGGATTTGCTTAAGGCCACCGGAACGTAACCGTTCACGCGAAAAGCAGCACCCGTCGCACTCCTGCACTTAGGGGTGACGACCGGCTGTGGCAAGCCCTGCCGGGCATCCTTTGAAAGATAATAGTTGATTGATGTTCCCGGTATGTTCATATTTGCGGCATGATCCTTGATGGCCCCTCTGCATTGCAGCCCGGACAGCTTCTGGCACGCGGCGTCTCGCGGCTGATGGTCAGCCACGGTTTTGCCTGCGTGGAAGAACTGGTCCCCACGCGGGGGCTGCGGGTCGACGTGATGGCACTTGGGGGCAAGGGCGAGATCTGGATCATCGAATGCAAATCCGGCCGGTCTGACTTTCAGACTGACACTAAATGGCAAGGCTATCTGGAATGGTGCGACCGGTTTTTCTGGGCGGTGGATTCTGACTTTCCGACAGAGCTTTTGCCTGACGCGACCGGACTGATCATTGCGGATGCCTATGGCGGAGAAATCCTGCGCATGGGAGCGGAGCAGAAAGTCGCGGCAGCCCGGCGCAAGGCGCTTGTTCAGAAATTTGGTGTCACCGCCGCGCGACGGCTGCACAGTCTGCGCGACCCCGAGATGTGTGCGGCGTCGATCTAACGGCGATTGCCTGTCATTGCGCGGGCGCGCTTTGCAGCTGCGGTGATTTCATCTGCAATTTCTTCGGCGTCGTCTGGCGCGAAATCCATCGGGATTTCCACCCCGTCGGCTTCCACATAGATGCGCACCATTCCCTTGTCGGTCGGCCCGATCTGAAGGGCCGCTTCAATGTCGCGTTCAGTGTCGATACCCATGCTGCGCTCCTTGATGCAGTGGCCAAGCGCTACCGTGCAACGGCTTGAAACGCAAGTTCTTCTGATGTCCTATGCGCGGATGGATCAGGTCAATCTCCGGGCTTTCATGGCCAATGATCGCAGCTGGCTGGTTGCGCAGCACCAGACCTTCTACGCGCGGGACGAAGGATTTGACGCCTCGTTTGGTGCACTGGTTGCGCGGATTCTCGATGATTTCCTGGCGGGTCATGACCCGGAGTGTGAGGCGGGCTGGATTGCCGAACGGTCGGAGGGTCTCCTGGGGTCGATTTTCTGTGTCCGGCAGGGTCCGGACACGGCCAAACTGCGTCTCTTCTACCTGGTTCCAGAGGCCAGAGGGTTGGGGATTGGCCGAAAAATGCTTGAGACCTGCATGGCCTTTGCAAGACGTAAAGGATACCGCGACATGCAGCTCTGGACTCACGCCAGCCATAAGGCGGCCTGCGCGCTCTACCAGGCTTATGGGTGGCAGCTTGAGAGTAGCAAACCGGTCCACTCCTTCGGGCAGGACCTGATCGAACAGCACTGGCGTTATTGCTTTCAAGGCTCTTGCATTTCCGAATGACCAAGGCTAAATCCGGCGCAGTGCCGCCTTAGCTCAGTTGGTTAGAGCGCCTGATTGTGGATCAGGAGGTCCCCCGTTCGAGCCGGGGAGGTGGTACCACCGCATCAGAAAGCCGCACAACGACCTGTGAGTGCAACCGGTCGCGGAGCACGTGCTTTGGCATCTGGAGGGGTGTGCCGTGTCTCCAGACTTCAGTCTGTTGGCCGGAAAAAGCAGCGGCCCTTGTTGCCTGCGGCGCGCCACAGAACAGTCTTACGCAAAGTCATCAGAAAAACCTTCATTTTCATTAAGCCTGCGTTAACCAAACGGTTGGACAGTCTCGCGGGGGGCATCGATGATCGCACCCTCGCAAGCAGAAAAAGAAGACACCAAAAAACGGTGAATTATTCATGGTTGAACAAGAAGACCTCATCCGCAACATCGCAGGCCAAATGAACATACCGATCTCGCTTGTTGATCTTGACCGGCCCGATTGTCCGCTGATCTATGTCAATCCTGCGTTTGAAAGACTGACCGGCTACAGGGTACAAGAGGTTTTGGGGCGCAATTGCAGATTCCTGCAGGGCGACAAAACCGATCGGAAAACGGTGAGCATGATCGGGGAATCGGTCCGAAGCTTTTTGCCGTCGGTCTCGACATTGACGAACGTGAAGGCGGACGGCACTGCGTTTAACAACCTGCTCATCATACGTCCGATGATGCTCAACAACGGCAGGCGCATCCTGTTCGGCAGCCAGTTCGAGTTCGATTTCTCCCTGAAACGTGACAAGCTCGCAAGACGTTGCTTTCGCCGCGCTGACGCGATGGATGGCTTTACCAAACTGATGTTGAATGTGGAGCATCAGACCAAACATGCCCTGATCATGCAGGCAGATGCCGCGGTTTCCAGGATAAACAATTACTGCCTGCGCCAACCCTTCCTGGGTCATGCCCGCGTCGGCATGGGCATTTGACACCGGGTAGGGGTTTTCATCATGGCGGTCTTGCAGGCTGCCTTGATCGGTTCTGGCGTCTATGACCGTTACTCGATATCGACCGTCTGAACCAGGCGGCCCGTGACCCGATCAAATATCAGGACCTGATCCCGGTCGGTGACCACGGCGTACCAATCAGGGCCTTGTGTGAAGGAAACCGCGCCTGTGCCATCCGGCAGGGAAAGTGTGTCGGGCAATGCGGGCGGTACGTCATAGAACCGAATGACAATCAGTCCGATGATGAGTAGAACACCCGCAATCATCGTCACGGTCAGGACGGTGACCAGTCGGCGCAGAAAACGCAGGTTCGCCGGTTCGGGCAGGTTTGCGTCAGTGTCATTGTCGGGGTGTTGCATGTCGGTACGTGAAATCCGTTTTGTCCTTGCCGAGGCGCCGCCTGTGCGCCTTGATAAGGCGCTCGCGCGGGATGTTCCAGAGGAGGCGGCGCTTTCGCGGACGCGACTGGCACGGTTGCTCGAAGAAGGGGCGATCACGGTGGACGGTGTCGTATGGCGCGATCCCAAGGCGCGGGTGCAGGCGGGGGCCGAGATTTGCGTCACTGTAAAGGACGCGCAGGACAGTTATATCTTGCCGGAAGAGATTGCACTGGACGTTGTTTTCGAGGACGCTGATCTGGTCGTCGTGAACAAACCAGCGGGTATGGTTGTGCATCCGGCACCCGGAACGCCCTCGGGCACTCTGGTCAATGCGCTGTTGGCCCATTGTGGTGATGCTCTGTCCGGGGTCGGGGGTATGAAACGACCGGGGATCGTGCACCGGATCGACAAGGACACCAGTGGCCTCTTGGTCGTGGCCAAGTCGGATGCGGCCCATCATGGGTTGGCAGCGCAATTCGAAGCACACCGGGTGGAGCGGTACTACAATTGCCTGGTCTACGGCGTACCGGATGCAAATGACCCACGGCTGAGGGGGGTGCGGGGGGTCAGTTTCGAGACCGGCAATATCCTCAAGATCACCACACAACTGGCCCGCCACAAGACCGATCGTCAACGGCAGGCGGTGCTGTTTGAGGGCGGGCGTCACGCAGTGACCCGTGCGCGCACGGTGGAGCGGTTCGGGGCAGCACCTGTGATCGCCTTGATGGAATGCTGGTTGGAAACCGGGCGGACCCACCAGATAAGGGTGCATATGACACACGCAGGGCACGCCCTTCTAGGAGACCCGACCTATGGCAGCAGGCGTAAACTGCCCGCAAAAGCGTTAACCTCTGAGGCGGCTGAGGCCGTCGCCGATTTCAACCGTCAGGCGCTTCATGCGGCGGTTTTGGGGTTTGAGCATCCGGTCACGGGCGAAAAACTGCGCTTTGAGGCGGCTTTGCCCGAGGATTTTACCAAACTGCTTGCGCTTTTGCGCCACGGGTAACAGAAACCGCACTGTTGCGTGAATGCGCCTGTTGATGGGTGTTAACGCCAGCGCTTCAGGGCAGTATTTTCTTAACGCCTCTGAACTAGGGTGCGTTAACAAATTCGGTGGTCGCTGTCTTGAACCGATCAGTTTAGACCCCATATTGATGTTAAGTTGTTAAACATTGGAAAGCTGAGCATGGCCAACTACGCAAATTTACCGGCACCAACCCCGGAAGGCGGATTGAACCGCTACATGCAGGAAATCCGCAAGTTCCCGCTGTTGGAGCCGGAAGAGGAATACATGCTGGCCAAGCGTTGGGTCGAAGAGCAGGACACGGAAGCGGCTCACAAGATGGTGACGTCGCACCTGCGTCTCGCAGCCAAGATCGCCATGGGCTATCGCGGATATGGGCTGCCGCAGGCCGAGGTGATCTCCGAAGCGAACGTGGGGCTGATGCAGGCCGTAAAACGGTTTGACCCCGAGAAGGGGTTCCGTCTGGCAACCTATGCGATGTGGTGGATCAGGGCGTCGATTCAGGAATACATTCTGCGGTCGTGGTCGCTGGTCAAGCTGGGTACGACGTCCGGTCAGAAAAAGCTCTTCTTCAACTTGCGCAAGGCCAAGAACAAGATCGGCGCGCTGGAAGATGGTGACCTGCATCCCGACAATGTGGCACGGATCGCAACGGACCTCGGTGTGACCGAGGAAGAGGTCATCTCGATGAACCGGCGCATGTCGGGCGGCGACGCCTCCCTGAACGCCACGGTGGGGTCCGAGGCGGAAGGCACCATGCAATGGCAGGATTGGCTTGAGGATGAGGACGCCGATCAGGCCGGTGACTACGAGGCCCGCAACGAGCTTGAGGCGCGCCGGGAACTCCTGACCGAAGCCATGAGCGTGTTGAATGACCGGGAGAAAGACATCCTGACCCAAAGACGTCTTTCCGAAGCGAACGTCACGTTGGAGGACCTGAGCGCCGAATACGATGTGAGCCGGGAACGCATTCGCCAGATCGAAGTGCGCGCCTTCGAGAAACTGCAAAAGAAGATGCGTGAACTGGCAAAGGAAAAGGGCATGATGGCGACCGCCTGATCCCCGTCCAGATTTTCATAACGACCCTGCGCGTCGCACGTCGCGCGGGGTTTTTTTATTGACCGCAGCTTGCCGCGCGTCGGGCATTGATTTCAAGAATCCCCGCATCCGGGAAACTATGTTATTCTCCGCCCAGTTGGGGGGTGGTTTCTCTGCGCGGCGAACCGTGAGAGCCGATGCCCTGCTGGTTTTACGAAACGGGGCCCGCCCCGGTCGCCCGGAAGCTGCCCCGATTTAATGTCTGTATTTGATTGAAGTCATTGGAGAACAATATGAAAATTGGCCCCTACGTTGCGATTTTTCTTCTCGCCGTGGTTGCCTGCTACGCAGCCGCCCTGGGCTTTGGGAACATGGCCTTCAAGGAAAATCTGGCCGAGCGCGTCGTCACCCATCTCTTGGCCTTGACCTTCTTTGCCTTGCTGATCGAACGGGCGGTGGAGGTCATCGTGAACAACAAGTATCTTGAGCGAGAGCTTGGCATTGACGCCGATTTCGTCAAGCTTCAGCGCGAACACAAAATGCTCCAGACGGCGCTCGACGCGGAGTTGCATCAGCCTGTCCCGGTACTGACTGACCAGATTGCGAAGACGTCGGCTGAGACCGCCAAGAACGACATCGTCAGGGATCTGCGGGCGCGGATTACCAAGACGAAGGAAGCCAAGATCAATGCGGATCAACTGGCGATGCCGCTGAGGGAGCAACTTGGCGCAGAGAAAGCGGCTTTTGCCGCAACCACTGCCACGGTTCTGGGCGGACTGGTGGCCCTGACCGGTGCAACAGTTCTGGCCGAATTCGTGATTGTCCCACCGACCTCGACCAGCCAGAGGTTTCTTGGCCTGTTTGATCAGCTGCAATTCTTCGTCGCCGTCGACATTGTCTTTACGGCCCTGATCCTTGCAGGCGGATCGGATGGAATCCACCAGATCCTCAAGCAGTTTCTGTCAACCAAGGATGATTACAAACTGACCTGAAGGCGGCAGGTCAGTCTTCCATCGCTTCCAGCTGGTCGATGAAGCCCGAAATCATGCTCAGGCCCTTGTCCCAGAATGCAGGGTCCGAGGCATCAAGGCCGAAGGGGGCCAGCAATTCCTTGTGGTGCTTTGAGCCACCGGCCTTCAGCATGTCGAAATACTTGTCTTCGAAACCATCATCCCCGTCTGCGTAGACCGCGTAAAGCGCATTCACCAGACCATCGCCAAACGCATATGCGTAGACGTAGAAAGGCGAATGCACAAAATGCGGGATATAGGCCCAGAAGGTCTCGTAGCCCTCCATGAATTCGAAGGCGGGCCCGAGGCTTTCCGCCTGAACGGACATCCAGAGCGCGTTGATGTCCTCGGGGGTCAGTTCGCCTGCCCGGCGGGCATCATGCAGCTTGCATTCGAAGTCGTAGAAGGCGATCTGGCGCACGACGGTGTTGATCATATCCTCCACCTTGCCGGCCAGCAGCACCTTGCGTTCGGCATCATCCTTGGCGCCTTCGAGCATCTTCTGGAACGTCAGCATCTCCCCAAAGACGCTGGCTGTTTCGGCGAGGGTCAGGGGCGTCGAGGACAACATCTCGCCCTGTTCGGCGGCCAGCACCTGATGGATACCGTGGCCCAGTTCATGCGCCAGCGTCATCACATCGCGTGGTTTTCCAAGGTAGTTCAGCATCACGTATGGGTGCACGTTCGTGACCGTCGGATGCGCAAATGCACCCGGCGCCTTGCCGGGCTTCACGCCTGCGTCAATCCAGCCCTTGCGGAAGAAGGGTTCCGCGATGTCACCCATGCGCGGATCAAAGGCGTTATAGGCGGTCATCACCGTTTTCTCGGCCTGCTCCCATCCGACAATCCGTGTGTCTTCCATGGGCAGCGGCGCATTGCGGTCCCAGACCTGCATCTTTTCAAGGCCCAGCCACTTGCGTTTGAGCTCATAGTAGCGGTGGCTGAGCTTTGGATAGGCCTCAACCACAGCGTTGCGCAGGGCTTCGACCACTTCGGGCTCCACCTGGTTGCTGAGGTGCCGCCCGAGCTGTGGGGTTTCCATCCCGCGCCAGCGGTCGAGGATTTCCTTTTCCTTGGCTTGCGTGTTGTGCACGCGGGCAAAGGTCTTGATGTTTGTGGCAAAAACCTGCGCAAGCTCGCGCGCGGCGGCCTCTCGCCTGGCGCGGTCCGGGTCGGTGAGCAGGTTCAGCGTGCCTTCGATGTTCAGCGTCTCACCGTCCACTTCGAATTCGAGGCCCGCGATGGTCTCGTCAAAGAGCCGCTCCCAGGCATCGCCCACAACGCCCAGATCGTGGAGGAATTTTTCCAACTCGTCGCTCAGTTGATAGGGCTTCATGGCACGGATGCGGTCGAAGACGGGCTTGTAGCGGGCAAGCTCGGCGTTCTGGGCATAGAGCCCGTCCAGATGGTCATCGGCGAGGCGGTTGATTTCGAGCGTGAAAAAGACCAGCGGCGTGGTGAAATTCGTGATCTTTTCTTGCAGGTCAGACATGAATTTCGCGCGGCCCGCATCGGTCGTCAGCTGGTAATAGCGCAGGCCCGCGTAGGACATGATGCGCCCGGCCACCTGGTTGATTTTCTCGTTGCGCAGCACGCAGTCTAGGAACCCGGCGGCATCAAGCCCTTCAAGATTGCCTTCGTAGTCAGTTGCGAAACTGGCGCAGGCCTGTTCGAGCCAATCGAGATCCCGCTTCAACTCAGGCGCATCCTCGCCGGTGTAGAGGTCGTCAAGGTTCCATTCCGGGAGATCGCCGAGCGGGCTGGAGGCATCTGCGCCATTGGCGTTGGCATCACGAACGATAATTTGGGACATCCCCGTACTCCTGTTTTGACCGTGCTGGCCGGAAAATCGCCGGGCCGCTTTTTCTCGCTTCAAGGGAGGTAAAGCGGCGATGCCGTCAGTGCAACCGGCACGGGGAACAATTTACCACGCAAAGTGCCGAGAATTCGCCGATGAAGAGCCAGAGGCGGAAAGACCAACGCGCGCCCCATGCTGGTGCTGCGCTCAGTCCGCCGCGTCAAATCCGAAAAGGCGGGCGGGATTGTCTACCAGAATGCGGTGTCGCGTCGCGACATCGGTGACCACGCGGTCAAAGGCGTTCAGCAAGTCCGCTGCGAGGGGCATCTCTGCCCCTGCCAGCATCAGATGCGGCCAGTCCGACCCCCAAAGACACCGTTCGGGGTTCGCGGCCACAAGGGCAGCCACCAGAGCGTCGGTTTGCTCGTATGGGGCAGGGCACATCCGGTAGAGCGCCGAGAGTTTGACCCAGACATGGCCCTCTGACAGCAGCGCACAGAGCGTTTTGAACCCGGGCGAGTCGGTGGTGAGGGCGTCAGCGGGCCAGCCGATGTGATCGAAGACGACATCAACGGGCAGGGCTCTGATGTCCTCTGCCAGATCGGCCACATGACGGTCCGCATGGGCGAGCATCTGAATATGCAGCCCGCGCTCTGCCAGCGCTGGTGCCATCTCTTTGGCGCCGGTCCAGGTCAACACCCCGCCATGCACGTAGTTGAGACGCACAGCCACCATGTTCCAGTCGCGGAATTGATCCAACTCTGCCTCGCTTGCCCCATCCGGCAGAAGGCCCACGCCCCGAAAGCCTTTCCCCATGCGCCGGACAGCCTCAACGGTCACGCTGTTGTCTGTGCCATAGAGGATCGAGTGCACGATCACACCGCGAGAGCAACCCAATGCGCTGAGATGCTCCCGGTAGAGCGTCAGCCACCCTTCGAAGTCGGGACCCGGGGCGGGGTTTTCGACACGCCCCTCCCACAAGGCAAACTCGTCGCGCCCGGCCACAAGATGTACATGGCAGTCGCAGGCCCCCTCGGGTGCGAGAGTTGTCGGAGATTGCGCGGCGGGCGGCATCTGGGCGTTGGGTTTGTCAGCCATAAAGTCTCAGCATGTCCTTCAGATCATCCAGGGTGTTGGCCTCTTGCAGAGGTTTGTCCTGCCGCCACCGTGACATGCGCGGGAATCGGAGCGCAACACCGGATTTATGGCGGGGGCTGGCTTGGATGCCTTCAAAGGCGATCTCGAAAACATGGTGGGGTGTGACCTGCCGGACGGGACCGAAACGCTGCTGCGTGTTCTTGCGCACCCATGCGGTGATCTCGCGAAACTCCGCGTCCGTGAGCCCCGAGTAGGCCTTGGTAAAGGGCACAAGGTCATTGCCGTTCCAGACCGCGAAGGTGAAATCGGTGAAGAGATTGGCGCGCCGCCCGTGTCCCGCCTGCGCGTAGATCATCACCGCATCTATGGTCAGCGGGTCGAGCTTCCATTTCCACCAATCCCCTTTCTTGCGCCCGACACGGTAGGGGCTGTCTGCGCGTTTCAGCATGATTCCTTCCGCATGGGCGGCACGGGCCTCGGCGCGCTGGTGGGCGAGGTTCTCCCAGGTTCGGAACCCAAGCTGGGGCGACAGTTTCACAGGGGCTTCAGAGGGCAGGTTTGCGCAGGCTTTTTCCAGCAAACCGCGCCGTTCCGCGAAGGGTTTGTCGCGCAGATCCTCCCCCTGCCATTCCAGAAGGTCATAGGCGTGCAAGACAACGGGCGCATCTTTCAGCAGTTTTTTCGGGACGGTCTTGCGTCCGATCCGCTTTTGCAGGGCGTTGAAACTTGCGGGCAGGTCAGCGTCCGCCTGCCAGACCAGCAGTTCACCGTCGAGCACCGTGCCCATCGGCAGAAAATCCATCGCCCGCGCAAGTTCGGGAAAGCGGTCGGTCATCAGTTCTTCGCCTCGCGACCAGACGAAATAGGCCCCTTCGCGCAGGATGAGTTGCCCCCTTATGCCGTCCCATTTCCATTCGGCCTGCCATTCCTGCGGGGTCCCCAGCGCATCCGGGGCATCTTCCAGCGCATAGGCCAGATAAAAGGGGTAGGGGCGCGAGGCATCCGCGGCGGGATCATCTTCCTCGATCAGGCTGCGCCAGGTGACCGCATCCGGTTGCCAGTCGCCCATCAGACGATGGGCGAGTTCCGCTTCGGGTTTGCCGGTGGCCTGCGCCAGGGCGCGCGTCATCAGTTTCTGGCTTATCCCGACGCGAAACCCGCCCGTAATCAGCTTGTTGAAGACAAAGCGTTCGGTGCCGCCCAGCCTTTGCCATGCGTCCAGCACGTATGCCTTGCGTTCCGGTTCTTCGCGCGTTGCCAGCGCGCGCAGCCCCGTGATCCACTCAGACAGGGACGTGTCGTCGTTTGTTTCCGTGTCAGGCAGCACAAGCGCGATGGTTTCGGCCAGATCACCAACGATGGGGTAGCTTTCCTCGAACAGCCACAGGGGGATGCCAGACTCTTCCGCCGCCCATTCCCGCAGCCGCGTGGTGGTCACAGCGCGTTTCGGGCGCCTGCCGGAAAACAGCGCGATGGTCCAGATGCGGTCCGGCTCGGGTGCCTGTTTGAAATAGGCCGCCAGCGCCGCTGTCTTGACGGTGGTCTTTGTGCTCTGGTCGATGGCGCTGAAAAGCTGGGCGAAGGTCTTCATGACGCAGCCTCTGCCTCTGTCTCGGACTCATCGTCGTCGCTGCCAAACTCGGTTGGGACGGTTTGCGCATTCCTTCCGTTCTCGCAAAGATAGCGCGCGAAAATATCCGTATAGCCGTGGGTCACGTAGATGTTTTCAGCGCCCGTCTCCTTTATGGCCGCAAGCAGCCCGGGCCAATCCGCATGATCGGAGATCACGAAACCCCTGTCGCCCGCACGCCTGCGCCGGATGCCGCGCAGCTGCATCCAGCCGCTGGCAAAGGCGCTCTCTGCCGGACGGAACCGTTTGGCCCAGGTGCTGCCCAAGGCCGAAGGCGGGGCAAGGACCAGCGCACCGCGATGTTGCTTTGGATCGGTGTCCTTTGTCAGCTGGGTTGTGTCGGGCAGAGCGATCCCCTGTTGCCGCATCACCCTGTTTGAGCCCTCGATGGCCCCGTGGGTCAGGATGGGGCCGATGTCGGGCTCCAGCATACGCAGCAGGCGCTGTGCTTTCCCCAGCGAATAGGCCCCCAGAAACGCGGTCTTGCCAGCGTCAGCGCAGGCCCGCCACCAGGCGTTCACCTCATTGGCGATGTGATCCTGGGATTTCCATCGAAAGATCGGCAGGCCAAAGGTCGATTCGGTGATGAAATGATGGCACTGCTGCGGCTCGAAAGGCTCAGAGAGCCCATCGTCTTCGATCTTGTAGTCACCGGAGGCGACCCAGACCTCTCCCCCCGCTGCGACCTTGATCTGGGCCGAGCCGGGCACGTGACCTGCGGGATGAAATGAAACGTCAGCATCCCCGATCCGTATGACCTCGCCGTAGTGTGCGCCCTGCGCTTCGATCTGGCCCAGACGGTGGTGCATGATCGGCAGGGCGGCATGGGTCGCCAGATAGCGCCCATGCCCCGGACGGGCATGATCCGCGTGACCATGGGTGATAAGCGCACGATCCACCGGTCGCCATGGGTCGATAAAGAAATCCCCTGCGGCGCAGTAGATGCCGCGGTCGGTGAAGCTCAGAACAGGTTGGCGGGTCATGCCCCTAACCTAGCAAGGCTCGGGCAATTGCCCAGTCATGCGCGTGTCGGGGCCGTCAGAAAATGCGCGCAGGTGAGGTCAAAGAGCGGCTCGGTAATCTCGGCGCTTTCCATCAGGACCTCATGCTCGCCGTCCGGAACGATTTCCAGCCGACCGCCGGGCCAGTCCGCCATCCGGTGATGAATCGCCGGGATGTCCACGATGCGTTCATTGCTGCCCAGCAACGTCAGACAGGGCTGGCGCGGCGAGGGCCTGCGCGCCAGGGGTCGTATCTCCAGAAGCGCCTCGCGCAACCAGACATAGCTCGGCCCCCCCAAGCCCAGTTCGGGGTGTTCGATCAGTTGCTGTCGCATGATCTCGTATTCCGCGCGATCGCGCGTCAGCAGGTTGTTCTCAAAGGCTTCCGCAAGCACGTGGTGGTCGAGCTTTGAGCCCGGTGGCAGACGGTGCCCCTGACCGATCAGCGGCATCGTGAGGCTCAGACCCCAGGCGGGCCCGCGCAGGTGCGGTTTGATCTGCAAGCCCCACATCGGTCCGCTGAAGACAACGGAATCGACCTCCAACCCCGCCATCAGCGCGCGCAACCCGATAGCGCCGCCCATGGAGTGGGCGAGCAGGTAGAAGGGTCGGGGCAGATCAAGCGATTGCGCGGCCTCAACCATTGCGGCCACGTCCTTTTGATAGTCCGTGAACCGCGCCACATGGCCGATCATGGGGTTGTCCAAGAGACGGTCCGCCATCCCCTGACCGCGCCAGTCAATGGCAAGTGACGCCAGACCGCGCTTGGACAGGGCCTGCGCGATTCGGGCGTATTTCTCGATAAATTCGGTGCGCCCGGGAAAGATCAGAACCGTGCCGCTTGCATTCTGCCGTGGCCAGTGCCCCAGCCTGATCCGCACCCCATCCGCCGTATGCGCCCAATAGGCCGCAGCGTCCTGCGCGCAATGGGCGATGTCGTGGTAATAGGGTGCCGGATCAAGACCCATCAGGCGAGGGCTGCGGCCAGTTGCATCGCCATGCCCATGTCGCCGTCCACGGTCAGTTTGCCGGACATGAAGGCGCTTGTCGGGTCCGTCTCGCCTTCCAGAATGGACTGAAACGTCTCCGCATCGGCGCTGAGCGTCACATCAGCGGCCTCCTCCGATGCCCGGGCGCCGGTGCTGTCCATCACGATGCTGCCTTCGCCCGCGATGTCGAACTTTGCCGTTCCTCCAAAATCCGCACCGGTCAGTTTTTCGTTCAGCATGGTAACGGCGGTGTTCACGATATCGCTCATTTTGAGACCCTTTTGGCTTGTTGCGCGTGCTGGCTCTGGAATTGCGCCGCACGGCTGTTACATTCTCTCACGTTATGGCTATGCAAGCGAAGATTCTCAAACGGATCGTTACGGCACTTTTGCTGTCCCTATTTGTTTTAGGGCCGGCGCAGGCGCAATCCACCGAAGACGCGCTTCTGGAGCAGTTGCGCGACGCACCTGAAAAGGAAGCCAAGCGGTTGGAGCGGGAGTTGAGCCTGATCTGGGACCGGTCGGGCTCTGCCTCGATGGATTTGCTGCTCAAACGCGGACGCGAAGCTCTGGAAGAGGAAGACAACACCCGGGCAATTGAGCACTTCTCGGCGCTGATCGATCACGCTCCGGAGTTTGCCGAAGGCTGGCACGCGCGGGCCACGGCATATTTTCGAGCCGGGCTTTATGGTCCTGCGCTGGATGATTTGCAGCGCGCGTTGATCCTCAACCCCAACAACTACAATGCGCTCTTCGGGCTTGGTGTCATGTTCCAGGAATTCGGCGATACCGCCAGAGCGGCAGAGGCTTTCGACCGCGTGCTGGACATTCACCCCAATCACGCGCGCGCCAAGGAGGCCCGCAAAAGACTGATCGGACGCGGGATAAACGAGACGCTCTGACGCGCTGCATGCAAGGAATACGCCGTGACAGGTGACAAACGGGTGGTCGCCGTGCTGGGCCCCACCAACACCGGCAAGACCACCTATGCCATTGAACGCATGCTGGGCCACCGCACCGGCGTGATCGGGCTTCCCCTGCGGCTGCTGGCACGCGAGGTCTACGACCGTCTGGTAGCAGCCCGTGGCCCTTCCGTCGTTGCCCTGGTGACAGGGGAGGAACGAATCGTGCCCCCGCGCACGCAGTACTGGGTCTGCACGGTTGAAGCGATGCCCGACGGAATGGGCTGCGACTTTCTGGCCGTGGACGAAATCCAGCTCTGTGCCGATCCGGAACGCGGGCATGTGTTCACCGACCGCTTGCTTCGCGCGCGCGGTCTGCATGAGACGCTGTTTCTGGGGGCGGACACCATGCGCGGGCCGATCCGCGCGCTGGTGCCGGAGGCGCAGTTCATCCAGCGCGAACGCATGTCGAACCTCAGCTACATCGGACCCAAGAAGATCAGCCGGATGAAACCGCGCAGTGCCATCGTGGGCTTCTCGGTCGAGAACGTCTACGCAATCGCTGAACTGATCCGGCGTCAGAAAGGCGGCGCGGCGGTCGTGATGGGCGCGCTCAGCCCCCGGACGCGCAACGCGCAGGTCGAAATGTACCAAAGCGGTGAAGTTGACTACCTTGTCGCCACCGATGCCATCGGCATGGGGCTGAACCTCGATGTGGACCATGTGGCCTTTTCGGCCCTGTCGAAATTTGACGGGCGCCGGATGCGCATGCTTGCCCCCAATGAACTGGCCCAGATCGCCGGACGGGCGGGACGTGGCATGAAGAATGGTACATTCGGCGTCACCGGCGAAGCGGCACCACTCGATGACATGGTAGCACAGGCGATCATGGACCACCGCTTTACGCCGCTCAAACGGCTCAACTGGCGCAACCACGCCTTGCAGTTCGGCTCCATTGACCGGTTGATCCAGTGCCTTGAGGCCCCACCTACCGACGACATCCTGACCCGCGCCAGAGAATCCGATGACCTCGGCGCGCTCAAGGCCTTGGCGCAGGTTGCTGAGGTCGCGGCGCGCTGCATCGACGGCCCCTCGGTGCGTCTTTTGTGGGACGTCTGCCGCATCCCGGACTTTCGCGGCATCAGCCATGCGGAGCACGCCAGCCTGCTGGAGCAGATTTTCACCTATCTGCATGAAAAGGGGCGGATTCCGAATGACTGGCTGGCCAACCATATCCACCGCATCGACCGCACGGATGGTGACATTGATGTTTTGTCAAAAAGACTGGCGTATATCCGCACATGGACATACGTTGCGCAACGCAAAGGCTGGACGGACGAGATAAGCCATTGGCCTGAGCAGGCGCGTTCTGTAGAAGACAGGTTGTCGGACGCGCTGCACGAGCGGCTGACCCAAAGATTTGTAGACCGGCGCACATCCGTGCTCTTGCGCCGGCTCGGCCAGAAGGAAGCCATGGTGGCAGAAGTATCAAATACCGGTGAAGTCACCGTCGAAGGCGAATATGTTGGCAAACTGGAGGGGTTTCGCTTCAGTCAGGACAAGGGCGCGGGCGAGGCGGAAGCCAAAACGATCAAGACCGCCGCCCTTCAGGCGCTTGCTCCGCAATTTCACCTGCGGGCCGACCGGTTCTACAACGCGCCCGATACGGAGATCGACTTCACCGAGCAAGGCGGCCTGATGTGGGGCAAGGACGCGGTTGGCAAGCTTGTCGCCGGGGCCGATGCGCTGAAGCCGCAGGTCGAGGTCTTTGTGGATGACGTTGCCGGGCCGGACGTCGCGCAGAAGGTGCAGCGGCGCTTGCAGCACTACATTGATCGCAAGATCGCGGCACTTTTTGAACCGCTGTTAAATCTCAGCCGGGATGAGACGCTGACGGGGCTTGCGCGCGGCTTTGCCTTTCAGATGGTGGAGGCGCTGGGCGTGTTGCCCCGGTCACAGGTGGCCGAAGAGGTGAAAGCGCTCGATCAGGACGCACGTGGCGCGCTGCGAAAACATGGCATCCGGTTCGGGCAATTCACGATCTTCCTGCCGCTCCTGCTCAAACCGGCGCCAACCCGTCTGCGTCTGGTCCTGTGGTCGCTGTCGCGGGGGCTTGATACCTTCCCCGAAGCGCCGCCGCCGGGCCTCGTGACCATTCCGGTGGAGGCCGACGCGCCCGACGGGGCGGACACGATGGCGGGTTACCGCAATGCCGGGGCGCGGGCGATCCGTATCGACATGCTGGAACGGCTGGCCGACATGCTGCGGGGTGAGAACACGCGCGCAGGGTTCGAGGCAAAGGCCGACATGCTCTCGATCACGGGCATGACCCTCGATCAGTTTGCAGACCTGATGCAGGGTCTGGGCTACAAGGCGGAGCGGGGCGAGCGGCTCAAGGTGAAGGCCGCTGAGGCACCGGCCGCAGATGCGGAAGGCGGGTCAAAGCCCGCCGATACACCTGAGCAAGGCGATGCGCCAGAGCCAGAGAGGGAAACGCCCGCTGAGGCCCCTGAAGAAGTGGCCGCGTCTCCGGAGGCTGGGTCCGAAGTTGCCGCCGCGGAGAACGTGGAACCCGAAACGGAGGTATTCTATACCTTCACCTGGGGCCGCGCACCGCGCGGGGCGCATCCGGGCGGGCGTCGTGGTCAGGACAAGCCGCAGGGCAAAGGTAAACGGCCTCAGAAAGGCAAACGCGGTGGTCCGCGCGGTGAAAAACCGCAAGGGGGCCAGAAGTTCTCGGCCAGACCGCCCAAATCCGAAAAGAAGATTGATCCCGACAACCCGTTTGCTGCCGCGCTGATGGGGCTGAAGGACAGCAAATAGGTGAGCGACAAGCTGCGGCTCGACAAGTGGCTCTGGCACGCGCGTTTTTTCAAGACGCGCTCGCTGGCAGCGCAGGTCGTCGCCTCCGGTGCCGTCCGCGTGAACAAGGTGAAGGTCAGCAAACGCAGTACGCTGATCGGCCCTGATGATGTGCTGACCTTTCCGCAAGGCGATCACATCAGGGTAATCCGCGTGCTTGCACTTGGCGCGCGCAGGGGACCGGCGGCAGAGGCGCAGGCGCTATACGAAGACCTTTCTCCGCCACAGCCCAGATCACGGGAAATTGCTCCGGCAAATCCGTCCTACGAAGGAAAGGGTCGCCCCACCAAGAAGGATCGTCGCACCCTTGATCTTTCTCGCACGCGGTCTCTTGAATGATGGAGTTCTCTCATTTAGCTAGCGCCCAGAGAGACATCCCGGAAGAGAGGGTCCGATGACCTACATCGTGAATGACAGTTGCATTGCATGCAAATACACCGATTGCGTTGAGGTCTGCCCGGTCGACTGCTTTTATGAAGGCGAGAATATGCTCGTCATCCACCCGGATGAATGCATCGATTGCGGTGTGTGTGAACCGGAGTGCCCGGCAGATGCCATCCGACCGGATACCGAGCCGGATATGGAGAAATGGGTCGAGTTCAACCGCAAATACTCCGAACTCTGGCCGGTCATCATCACGAAGAAAGACCCACTCCCGGAGGCAGAAGAACGCGATGGTGAGACTGGAAAGCTCGAAAAGTACTTCTCAGAGGCGCCGGGCGAGGGGGGATAAACCTGATTTCAGGCGACGATTCGGCTGTTTTTGCAGTCGTTATCCGCGCAAGCCCTCAATTCTAAACGTTATTTTCAAAGCTGACGCTGCGGCAGCTTCCAGAATGCCGTTTTTTGTGTTATAAATTTCTCAGAAACCAACGACGGAAGAGCATTTCACATATCCATCGCATGGATATGTACCTGACAATTCGGCAGTAACGCAGCTGATCGCGCGGCTAAAAGGCCACGATCCTGTGTGGTTTTGACTGTCGTAAGACGTGGAATGGTCGACGTTAGCCAAGGAATAGTGAATGTCAAAATCGAAGAAACTTGATTTCCGCCCGAATGAATTCGTCGTCTATCCCGCCCATGGGGTTGGCCAGATTCTGTCCATCGAAGAGCAGGAAGTGGCGGGCATCTCGCTTGAGCTTTTTGTGATCTCTTTCGAGAAAGACAAGATGACGCTGCGGGTGCCGACACATAAGGCGACGGAGATCGGAATGCGGGCGCTCAGCAGCCCGGATGTGATCTCTCACGCGATGAAGACGCTGAAGGGCAAGGCCAAGGTCAAGCGGGCCATGTGGTCGCGCCGGGCGCAGGAGTACGAGCAAAAGATCAATTCAGGCGACTTGATTGCGATTGCCGAGGTGGTCCGTGATCTGCACCGCACCGACGATCAGCGGGAGCAGAGCTATTCGGAGCGTCAGCTCTATGAGGCCGCTTTGGAGCGTCTGACCCGCGAAGTGGCTGCCGTCAGTGGCGGCGATGAACTTGCTGCCGCAAAGCAGGTGGGTGATGTGCTGGAAAGCCGCGTCGCAGCCTGATCTGACGCCATGACGAGAACGGACCGCGCCCCTTTGTTTGGCGCGGGTTTTTTTATTGAAGAACAGCCAGCAAGATGCAGAGCGTGGTGATTTCACCAATCTGTTGCAGCGCGCCAAGCACATCGCCGGTCTGGCCCATGATCTTGCGTCGGGCCAGCGCCCCTGCCAGCGCGGCGACGATCATGGGAGTCACCAAGGCAAGCGCGCCGATCATGCCCAAAAGCGCGAGGCTCAGCGCAAATGCGAGACCGAGCCCCACAAGCACCTGTGGCAACTCGGGGCGTCCGACACTTTGCGACAGGCCGGTATCCCGGGCATGTGGCAGACCATACATCAGCAGGGGCATGGCGGCCCGAGATGTGGTGGCGCAAGCGATGATCGCGAGCGGTGCCAGCGGCAGGATCGCCGCAACGACAGCCCACCGCAGGCCGACGACAAGGATCAGGGCGAGCGTTCCATAGCTTCCGATCTGGCTGTCTTTCATGATCTCAAGGCGTCTTTCGGCGGTCTGCCCGCCCCAGAAACCGTCGGCAACGTCGGCCAGACCGTCTTCATGCAAGGCACCGCTTGTGCAGATCATCATCAGGACCACCAGCCCCGCCGCAACAGTTGAGGGCAAGCCGAGGGCCATTGCGGCGATCCCGGCGAGGGTGGCCACCCCCCCCAGTCCCGCGCCAACAATAGGGTAGGCCCAGACAGCCTTGTGGCCACGGTCAAAGGCGGTGGCGGGAAGGGCCGGTTGCGGCAGGCGCGACAGAAGCAGGAAGGCCAGACGAATATCCGTCACAGTATTCGCAAGGATGTCGGTTTTCATCCGCCTCGGGCCTCATCTCTTCTTGCCGGTCGTTTTTCTTGGGGTAAAGAGGGCGAAACGATCATGCAATGAGGTTCTTCGATGTCGGCAGCATTTTCAGATCTGGCCCAATTCCGCGAAATCCTGACAAGGCCGGCAGCGCCGGATGCCACTGCATTGGATGCCGCCACGGCACGCAATGGCCAGTTGACGAAGCCACCGGGGGCCCTTGGTACTTTGGAAGACCTGGCAATCTGGTACGCCGGTTGGCGGGGGACCGGGAAACCCGCAATCAAACGCCCGCAGGTCATTGTTTTTGCGGGCAATCATGGGGTGACGGCTCAGGGCGTTTCTGCGTTTCCGGCGGAAGTCACGGCCCAGATGGTCGCGAATTTCGAACATGGTGGCGCGGCGATCAACCAATTGGCCAATACGTTTGCCGCACGGCTCGACGTACATGCGCTGTCGCTTGATGCACCCACGGCCGATTTCACCCAAGCCCCCGCCATGACCGAAGATGAACTGGTTGAGGCGCTCAGCCTCGGTTGGCAATCGGTTGATGAGACGGCGGATGTGCTGGTTGTCGGAGAGATGGGGATCGGCAACACGACCTCTGCCGCGGCACTGGCGGCGGCCTGCTTTGGTGGTACCGCCGAAGACTGGGTGGGGCGTGGCACGGGCGTCGATGATGATGGGCTTGCAGCCAAGACGCGCGTTGTGGCGGAAGGGCTTGCGCGCCACGCACAGGCCGGGGATGGGTTGGACATCCTGCGTTGTCTCGGGGGGCGTGAACTGGCGGCCATGGCAGGCGCCATCGCACGCGCGCGGGGCCTGCGTCTGCCCGTTGTCCTTGACGGGTTCATCTGTTGTGCTGCCGCGGGCTGCCTTGCGAAGGTCTCGACCATGTCGCTCGATCACTGCGTTGCAGGGCACCTGGGCGCCGAAGGGGCGCATGGGCGCTTGTTGAAGGCGCTTGGAAAGGAGCCCTTGCTGTCGCTTGGCCTGCGTCTGGGCGAAGCATCTGGTGGCACGCTTGCGCTCGGGGTGCTCAAAGCCGCCGTTGCCTGTCTCAGCGGCATGGCCACCTTTGCAGAGGCGGGTGTTTCGGACAGCGAGGTCTGAAACACCACCCGGATCAGGGTGACTTGTCCGGATCCGCATCCGGGCGGCTGAGGATGGCGGTTTCAAGCTCTTTTTGCAGTTCTTTCGCTCGGGCCACATAGGCCGGGTTCTGGCTGACGGGTTTGCTGGGATCCCAAAGTTCGGCCAGTTGGCGAACGGTCTTGCGGTCGTGCTGGTAAAAGACCCGCTCGGCCTCGGCGGCTTCATATTCACTCAGCCCCATGTTCTCCAGAACATAACGCCCGGCGCGCAGGGAGCTGTCAAACATTTCGCGCACGATGTCCGACGCGCCCGCCTGAAACAGCTTGTACACGTAGGTCCGGTCGCGCGCCCGGGCGATGATATGCAGATCAGGCCGTATCGTCCGCGCGTATTTCACAAGCTTGATGGCGGCTTCCGGATTGTCCAGCGCCACCACAAGGACCTTTGCGGTGTCAATCCCGGCCGCGCGCAAGATGTCAGGCCGGGTCGGATCCCCCAGAAACCCTTTGAAGCCAAAGCGGCGCATGACCGCAATCGTTTCCATGTCATGGTCCAGAACAACCGTCTTGAACCCGCTGGCCTGGACAAGCCGGTTCACGATCTGACCAAATCGTCCGATGCCTGCGATGATGACCGGGCCTTCCTCGTCGATCTCGTCATCTTCGGGGCGATCCTCGACCTTGTCCACCATCCGCTTGGACAGCATGTCGTAGAGGATGAACAAAAGCGGCGTAATCAGCATGGAAAGCGCAATGACCAGCAAAAGCGTCTCTGCCACATCGCGCGGGATCACGTTCTGCTGCACCGAGAAGGAGGTCAGCACAAAGCCAAACTCGCCCGCTTGCGCGAGCCCGAGGGCAAAGAGCCAGTTGTCCCGTCCCTTGAGTTTGAACGCGCGTCCCAAAACGTAGAGGATCAGGCCTTTTACAACAATCACCAGGATCGCCATGGAGATGATCGCGGGCATGTTGTCGAACAGCAGGGTGAAATTGATCCCGGCGCCCACGGTGATGAAGAAGAGGCCGAGCAAAAGGCCCTTGAAGGGCTCAAGGTCCGTTTCGAGTTCGTGCCGGAATTCGGAGTTCGCCAGAACCACACCGGCGAGGAACGCGCCAAGGGCGGGCGAGAGGCCCACGAGCATCATCAGAAACGAGATGCCGACCACGATCAGCAGGGCAAGGGCGGTATACATCTCTCGCAGCCGGGAGGCGTGAATGTATCGGAACACGGGCCGTGTGAGGTAGACACCCGCAAAGACCACGGCGGCAATGGCCGCGACCGTGACAAGCGTGACCCCCCAGGCTGGCAGGCCCTCAACCAGAGATAACGAGTGATGTCCCGCACCGTGGTGGCTGTCGTGGCTGCCCAGCTGGATCGAGCCGTCTTCGGCAATGCGGGTCGGCAGTGTGACAACCAGCAGGGGCAGCAAGGCCAGGATCGGGATCACGGCGATATCCTGCGTCAGCAGAACCGAAAAAATGCTGCGTCCGCCATTGGTCTGCATCAGTCCTTTTTCGGACAGGGTTTGCAGAACGATCGCGGTGGAACTGAGCGACAGGCTCAGGCCGATGGCCATGGCAACACCCCAGGGCTGATTGTAGGCCATGGCGATCCCCATCAGCGCCAAGGTGCTCAGCGCGATCTGCAATCCACCCAGGCCCAAGAGCCTGTGCCGCATGTCCCAGAGCGCGCGGGGCTCAAGCTCCAGACCGATCAGGAAGAGCATGACCACAACGCCAAACTCGGCCACATGCTGCAAATCCGCCGTCTCGGAGCCCACAAGCCCCAGAACCGGGCCAATGATGATGCCCGCAGCAAGGTATCCCAGTACCGACCCCAACCCCAGACGGGCAGCAATGGGGACCGCGATGACCGCTGCCGCAAGATAGATGGACGCCTGATACAGAAAGCCTTCCATTAGTCGTCCTTCTCCTTGCGGGTCACGTCGGAAGCGCCCCATCGGTCTTCAACTGGTCCATCACGATCTGGCTGTGCACCCGCGCCACCGCTGGGTGGGTCAGCAACACCTCCTGAATCAGGCGATTGAGGTCCGGCAGATCCTCGCAATAGACCCTCAATAGATAATCCGCGTCACCGGTCATTGTCCACGCGTCGGTGATCTCCGGGGTGCGTTCAACCAGGTTTTTGAAGTCCCGCGACTGGTTTGCGCCGTGGCTCGCCAGATGAACCTGCACGAAGCCCTGCACACTCAACCCCAGCGACAGCCCGTCAAGCCGCGCCACATAGGATTTGATATATCCCTCAGCTTCCAGCCGCTGGCGCCGTCGCCCGGCCTGGCTCGGCGACAGATGCAGCATGTCGCCCAGTTGTTGCGCCGTCAGCTGCGCATTCCGTTGCAGGGCGGCGAGTAGTCTCTTGTCGATATCGTCCAGCATGGCGCGCATCTTTCGCATGTTATAAAATATATATGCGGAAATCTCGCGGAAATCTCCATATCATGGCAGAAAATTACGCAGAAACCGCATGGACTTGATGCTATCTGTTGCAACATAAGGCGTTTTCATCGGTTTTCAGCAAGGAGTGATGGTCATGGGCCCTTTTCCGCATAATGCACCGCGCGCAGAGATCAGTCCGGACAACCCTGCCGGAACGGATGGTTTCGAGTTTGTGGAGTTTGCCCATCCGGAGCCGGAGGCGCTTCGCACCTTGTTCGCACGCATGGGATACACACATGTTGCGACGCATAAATCCAGACAGATCGAACTGTGGCAACAGGGCGACATCACCTATATTCTGAACGCCGACCCGACAAGTTTTGCGGCGCGTTTTGTCGAAGAACACGGGCCCTGCGCCCCGTCGATGGGCTGGCGCGTGGCCGATGCGGCCCATGCCTTTGAGCAGGCCGTCGCAAAAGGGGCGGAACCCTATGAGGGCTCTGGCAAGGCGCTTGATGTGCCTGCCATCATGGGTATCGGCGGGTCGCTGCTATATTTTGTCGATCAATACTACGACACCAGCCCTTACAACGAGGAATACAACTGGATCGCCCAGTCCAAGCCCGAGGGGGTCGGGTTCTACTATCTCGATCACCTCACCCATAACGTGCACAAGGGCAATATGGACAAGTGGTTCGATTTCTACGGACGGCTCTTCAACTTCCGGGAAATCCGCTTCTTCGATATCGAAGGGAAATACACCGGCCTTCTGAGCCGCGCGCTGACCTCTCCCTGTGGGCGCATCCGCATCCCGATCAATGAAGACCGGGGGGAAACCGGGCAAATCGTGTCCTATCTGAAGAAATACAAAGGCGAAGGCATCCAGCATATCGCCGTGGGCGCGCGCGATATCTATGACGCGACCGACGAGATCGCGGCCCGAGGCCTCAAGTTCATGCCCGGTCCGCCAGAGACATATTATGCGCTCAGCCACGACCGGGTTGTCGGCCACGATGAGCCCATCGACCGTATGAAGAAACATGGCATCCTGATTGACGGCGAAGGCGTCGTGGATGGCGGAGAGACCAAAATCCTGTTGCAGATATTCTCCAAGACCGTGATCGGCCCGATCTTCTTTGAGTTCATCGAACGCAAGGGCGACGATGGATTTGGGGAGGGGAACTTCAAGGCGCTGTTCGAGAGCATCGAGCAGGAGCAGATTGCCAACGGGGAAATCGCCGCGGAATAGACCGCGTCAGCCGCGCGGCATTTTCAGGACAACTGCGCGGCCGTTCTTCTGATAGCGCAATTCGCTGTCGCCGATGGCGGACACCCGGCCACCATCAATGCGGTCCCCGACCTCGACCTTGCGGTAGCGACCGCTGCCCAACCTGACCAATGCACGGCGGCTGGAGGGTTTGCCGTAGACGCCAATCAGATTGACCTTGCGCAGATTGATCGCATTTTTCACCGTGGCTTCACGCGAGGCGGAAGCGCTGGACGGTATCTTGGGGGTGACCGTGCGGGGCGCCACGCGTGCGGTCTCGGTAGGTTTGGGCGCGCGCTCCATCGCCTTGGCAACGGTTCTTTCAAAGCCGTTTGGCCGGGCGTCAGGGCGCAGCGAGGCAAGAACCGCGCGGGCGGTTGCGTTGTCAAACCCGTCATCACCGGGGTTCTCCAGCAAGGATCGGCTAGTGCTGCCATCGAGGGAGACAAGGCTTGCCGAGGCCAGCGCGCTTTCCTGCGCCGATTGTGGCCGCAGGCGCGGTCGGATTTCGCTCAGTTCAGAGCGGGTCAACCCGCTGAAGGCTGCGCGCTCCGCTGTCTCGATCAGGTCAGAGGGGCGGGGCTTCGGGCGGAACGCCGCGAGGCGCAACCTGACGGTCAGATCTACCTCCGGGTCTGCCGCCTTGACCATATTGGTGGGTTGGCGCGCAGGTGGTGCGCCCGCGAACACCATCACACCATCCGGGTTCATGCTGCCTTCAGCGGTCGCGACGACAAGGCCGCGTTCGTCGAGGGTGAAGACCGTCCCGGCCGGAGCGGGCGAGACCGGCGCAAGCAACCCCAGGTCATGGCCTTCGGTTGTAAGCGCGGGCAGCGCCACCGCGTCGAAGTTCGGATTTATCGGGTCGATGCTGGTCACATAGAGATCGTCAAGATCCACCAGTGGCGGCGGATTGGGCACGTCGGGAGCGACGGGCCAAATGCCACTGACCGCGTAGGCGGCCAGCAAATCATCCTGAGATGGCTGGGCCGCGATATCCGGCTCGGGATCGACCGGGGCACGCAGCGCGTCAAGAACGGCGGCATCTTCATCGGTGAGGGACGGTGAAAGCGAAGCAAGCTCTACGTTCGGCGTGGGATCATTGCCCGCGTCCGGACTCGTCGCGATTGTCACGGCGCTCTGCGGCTCCGCAGGTGCGGCGAATTGCACCACGGGTTCGGGGGTTGTCAAACGGGCCAGCAGACCGCTGAGGCCCGTGCCGGTCGCGCCGCTTGCAAAAGCCGCGATCCCGGCCAAAAATGCAACGCCCACAAGTCCGGCCACCGCCGTCATGCCCATGCGGCTTGACCGGCCTGTCGTGGCGGGCGCGCCATAGATCGTGAAACGCTCGGTCTCGCTTTCCGGTCTGCGCACAACCGGCGCAGGTGCAGGCACCACTGCGGGTTTCTGGGTTGGCGACTGTGCCCTTGGTGCGGCCCCTTCAAAGGGGGTCTGCGGCTCTGCAAATCCGGGCGCGGAGTTTGCTGTGCTCGTCTCCATGGCCCGCGGCGTTGGAGCGCTCGTGCGAAAGGTTGGTACCCGCCTGCGGCTGACGAAGCTGGGCCCGGGATCAGCGTCTGCCGCTTCCGGGGCATCATTGCTTTCCAAATTACCCGCGGCCTCGGGCGCATCAGGTTCCGGGGCGAGGAAAAAGGTGCCGGTTTCGCGCTCGACCGCCTCGCCCGGGTCCAGAAGCTCTGACGCGGCATCTGTCACACCAAAGAAGACTTCGGCGGCAAAGGCCTGGCCCGCCTCCGGTTGGGCCGCGAAAGACACCGCGTGAAACTGGTGGGCCGTCGCGAAGCTTTCTGCCTCTTGCAGGGTGTCCCGGGCCACGGCGGCGACATGGGTTGTGTCACCGTCCGCCTGGATATCGAACACCAGATCGGAAACCGCGTAGGGCGTCGCCCCGTCCAGCGCGGTTTCGGCGGCGGTCTTGCGTGCCTCCAGATCCTGCTCGGGCGTTTCAATGGACAGAAACCGGATCTGGTCGTTGGGGATGATGATCTTGCAGCGCAGCCCGCCGGGGGCAAGCGCTGCGGCTGTGCGGCGCAAAACCTCAAGTTCTTCGGCGAGATCCGGGGAGGATGGGTCCGCCTCACCCACGACCCGCCAGCCTGCTGCGGATCGCTGCAACAGGGCGATGCCGTCATGTGACAGGGACAACGCGAAGTTCGGTTTCATATCCTGACATTTATCCGACTTTTTTACGGGAAAATAGGGGCCAACATACAAAGATCGCGTTAAAGCAAGTCTTTGCCGAGAAATCGGGTCCTCTCAAGACACCTTGTTTTCGGACGAGCCGCCGCCCATTTTCAGCAGACGGGACCAGTTGGAGAAAGAATATGAAGAAGCTGTTGATTGCAGGTTTTTTGACACTCGCGGCGGCGGGCGCGGCTTTGGCAGAGACGCAACGTGTCATCACGACCTTTGGCAGGGGCGTGGTGGAAACCGCGCCCGATATGGCCAGCATCGACATTGGCGTCACGCATCAGGCGGGTACGGCAGGCGAAGCGCTGGCGCGCACGTCAAATGCAGTCGGCGCGGTGATTGCGCGACTGGAGGAGATGGGCGTTGCGGCGCGCGACATGCAAACACGAGGCTTGTCATTGCAGCCGGTGTGGTCCCGTCAGGTACAAGGGTCGGACGCGCCCCCGCAGATCACCGGGTTTGTGGCGCGCAATGGCCTGATGGTGCGCGTGCGTGATCTGGAGCGCTTGGGCGGAATTCTGGACACGGTCGTCTCGGATGGGGCCAATACCTTCAACGGCTTGCAGTTCTCGGTACAGGATACGGACGCCGCGATTCAGCAGGCGCGCGCTGATGCGGTCAAGGACGCCATGGACAAAGCCCGCCAACTTGCAGATGCCGCCGGTGTCACCCTCGGGCCGGTTCAATCCATTTCCGAAAGCGGCGGCGCGCCGCGCCCGGTGATGATGGAGATGGCCTCGGCACGCATGGCAGCAGATGTGCCGATTGCCGCCGGTGAAGTCAGCCTTTCGGCACAGGTCTCCATGGTCTTCGAGATACTGGACGAGACCTGAGCGGAAAAAGGGCGGCCAGTGCCGCCCCTATCCTGCATTCCGATGAATTACCCGGCGGCTTTCGACAAAGCCTGATCGAGATCAGCGATCAGGTCGTCCGCATCCTCGATACCGATCGAGATACGGACCACACCCGGACCGGCCCCGGCGGCCTCCTGCTGTTCTGCCGTCAGTTGGCGGTGCGTGGTCGAGGCGGAGTGAATGACGAGACTCCGCGTGTCACCAAGGTTCGCCACATGGCTGAAAATCTCAAGCGCATTCACGAACTTGATGCAGGCGTCATAGCCCCCCTTGATCGCAAAGGTGAAAAGGCCCCCTGCGCCTTTCGGGCAGATCTTCTTCACACGCTCGAAATAGGGGGAGGACTTGAGCCCCGCGTAGGTCACGTAATCGACCCGGGGGTCTTTCTCCAGCCATGAGGCGACCTTTTCCGCGTTCTCCACATGACGCTCCATGCGCAGGCTTAGCGTCTCAGTGCCCATCAGTGTGTAATGGGCGGCTTGCGGGTTCATCGTCATGCCAAGATCCCGCAGACCGATGGCGATGGAGTGGAAGGTAAAGGCCAGCGGGCCAAAGGTCTCGTGGAATTTCAGCCCGTGATAAGCAGGCTCCGGTTCGCTGAGCGAGGGGAACTTGTCATTTGCCGACCAGTCGAACTTGCCGGAATCCACGACACAGCCGCCAGTCACGGTGCCGTTGCCGGTCAGGTATTTGGTCGTGGAATGCACCACCAGTGTCGCGCCGTGTTCGATGGGACGGCAAAGGTACGGCGTGGCGGAAGTGTTATCAACGATCAGCGGGAGGCCTGCCGCATCGGAGATTGCCGCGATCGCGTCGAGATCGGTGATATAGCCGCCCGGATTGGCGACGGCTTCGCAGAAGACCGCGCGGGTGTCGTCGTCAATCGCGGCCTTGACCGCATCAAGATCGTCAAAATCAACAAAGGTGCAGGACCAGCCGAAGCGTTTGATGGTCTGGCTGAACTGGGTCACGGTCCCGCCGTAAAGCCGGGTTGAGGCGACGATATTCTTGCCCGGCCCCATCAGCGGGAAGAGCGCCATGATTTGTGCTGCATGGCCGGACGAGCAGCACACCGCGCCGACACCGCCTTCGAGTGTCGCGATGCGTTCCTGAAGGACCGCAACCGTTGGGTTGGTCAGGCGTGAGTAGATGTAGCCGACTTCCTGAAGGTTGAAGAGGGCCGCGGCATGGTCCGCATCCCGAAACACATAGGCCGTGGTCTGGTAAATCGGTGTCTGCCGCGCCCCTGTTGCAGGGTCCGGGCGCGCGCCTGCATGAATCTGCAACGTGTCAAAGCCGTAGCTGGGGCCGTCTGGATCGGTCATCTTTGGAGTCTCCTTAAGAAATGCGTTGCGCAATGGTTAGGGGAAGGATGGCAGCGGTACAAGGTCCGGTCCTACCGCATCCAGAAGCCTTCGCGTTTCAAACGGTTGCGAATTTGTGCTTCGCGTCTGGGCAGGTTGTCCTGATCGAAAAGCGCCCGCACTTTCGCACCGCGCCCCTGATAGACCATCCGTTTGATCGGCTCATGGCCCTTGAGCACTTTCTTGATGCGGTTGGGTGCAGCTACGGTTTCCAGCGTGTCCACGACGACGTCGCTTTCGCGGGCGTAGAGCAGGGGAAAGAGCCGGTAATGGCAACTGACCGCACCGTCAATGAGACCGGGCGGCAAGGTATCCCGCCCGCCGCCAAGAGCGTGAATGACCAGCGGCAAGGCGATCTGGTCCAGCCAGGGGTCAAAGGATTGCGCGCAAAGCTCGGGCGGCGGTGTGTCGCGAATACCCAAAGCGAAGCGTTCAAACAGTTCCCCGAAAACCCGGGGGCACCGATAATAAAAGAAGCCCGCGTTGAAATAGAGATACCGTTTCCAGAATTCATCCGGCTGGCTAAGGTCGAGCGAGCTTTCGAAATCCAGATCGAATTTGTCGTACAGCGATTTCCACAGCCCTGTGTATCCCGGCCCGTAAAGCTGTGGTTTGGGCCAGGTCCCCTCGCATCGCAGGGAGGCTGATGGCCTGTCGAAGTCAAAGGGCACGGAGCAGAGATCCCCGACCATCAGCGTATCGGTGTCAAAGAACACGAAGGGCTCGTTCTCGGGCAGGGCGCGCAGAAGTTCGATTTTGTTGCCATAGGGGTAGGCCGCCCCGAAGTGCCGACAGGCGAAGGGCAGGATCTCTGCCCCCAGCTCCGCCAATGCCTCGCGGATTTCCGTCCGTGCGATCCGGGGATCGTTCGGCCAGAGCGGGCCGGGCTGTGGCTCTGCCACGATGACCCGACCGGGAAAATCCGAGCTCGACTGGCGCAAGGACGCGGTAAAAAGCAGTGCCTCATAGGCCAGACGTCCGCGCTGGCCGACCACCACCACGTTGAAATTCTGCGGGTCTTGTGGCGCGTCCGGGGCCATCTTTCTGCTCTGTTCTGAACTCGGTGGTTCACGGAACTATATTGCGTCAACCGCATCGGCGAAAGAGGCTCCTGCAGGACTTCGCTTTCGGGCCGGGATGACGTAAGGCAGGGCGTATCCCGTTTGGAGGCCGAGCACATGACCACGCTCCCCGATTTCCGGCTTGAGACCCATTTTGCCAAATGGGAATTCAAGGCGCGGCATCACCTGACGGCCTCAGATGCGGAAAGCATCTCGCTGCGCGACCTTCTTGACATGGCTGAGCCCGAAGACCGTGAGCGCTTTGAGGGTATGTGGCTGGGGTATACGGAAACCTATGGCGCGCCTGATTTGCGGGCACAGATCGCCGCGACCCATGCACACCAGAGGGCTGAACAGGTCTTGTGTTTCGCAGGTGCCAGCGAGGGGATTTTCGCCGCAAATGCGGTGCTGCTTGATAAAGACAGCCATGCCATCGTCATCACGCCGAACTATCAGTCGCATGAGACCCTGCCCCTGGCGATTTGCGAGGCGACGGGGGTGCCGCTTGACCCTGAAGACGGCTGGTCGCTCGATGTCGACCGGGTGGCTGCCGCGATCCGGCCCAATACGCGGCTCCTGACGATGAATTTCCCCCATAACCCCACCGGGGCCATCCTGCCAAGAGACCGGTTTGACGCGCTCATTGCCCTTTGCAGAAAGCACGGCATTTTCATTCTGCACGACGAGATTTTCAACGGGCTGGGTCCCACTGGTACGCAGCATCTGCCATTCATCGCGGATGTTTATGAGCGCGGGCTGTCGCTGGGTGTGATGTCCAAATCCTACGGGTTGCCCGGCCTGCGCATCGGCTGGATTGCCTGTCAGGACCTTGAGGTCCTGTCCCGCATGGAACGGATGAAGCATTACCTGTCGATCTGCAACGCAGGCCCGAGCGAGCGGCTGGCGCTGATTGCCCTGAAAAACCGCGACCGGCTCTTGGCGCGGAACTGCGCAATTGTCGATGAGAACTTGCCGAAGTGGGAAAGCTTTTTTGCGCGTCATCCGGATCTCTTCGACTGGCGCCGTCCGGACGGGTCGTGCATGGCCTATCCGCGCTACAAGGGTCGCGAGGGTGTCGAGGAGTTCGCCCGCCGACTTGTCGAGGAAAGCGGCGTTCTGGTGCTGCCCAGCTCGATCTATGCCTCGGGTCTTGGCCCGGTGCCGCAGAACCACTTCCGCATTGGCCTTGGCCGGTCGGGGCTGGATGAAGGGCTTTCCGCCTTCGAGGCACATCTGCATCGCCAAGCGGGCTGACGCCGGCTTGCGGCTCGGAAACGCGGCGTGTGATACACGCACCATGGCATTACGGTATTGCCCCGTTAGCGTTGATTTAATTGGATGGAAAAATGCGGGATGGTGGGCGACCCTGGAATCGAACCAGGCGTGCGTCTCCGCGAGGGAGTTACAGTCCCCTGCCACACCTTGCGGCCTGTCGCCCACGGCCGAAGCATTGCATCGGCAGTGAAGGCGTGATTACAAGCGGTGCCGGGAGCCGTCAAGGCGAAATCCATCGCTTTTTCGTATCAAAATCAGTTGGAAGGTCGTGATGAAAAAGCCCAAGTGGGTCGTGCGCAAGGAGCAGGACAAAAAAGCCGAAAAGCGTGAGACTTTGTGGCTCTTTGGGCTTCATGCGGTGCGCGATGCCCTGGGCAATCCCGCGCGGGACAAACTCCGGCTGGTCGTGACGTTGAACGCACATGGCAAACTTGCTGACGCGATTGACGCGTCGGGCATGACGCCCGAGATTGTCGACCCTAGAAAATTTGACGTGCCGCTGGACGCAGGTTCGGTGCATCAGGGGGCTGCTCTGGAGGTAAAGCCCCTGAACTGGGGACGCCTTGAGGACGTCTGCATCGGGGCGGAGGCGCCGCGCGTGATTATGCTGGACCGGGTGACGGATCCGCACAACGTAGGCGCCATTCTTCGATCCGCAGAGGTGCTGGGGGCATCGGCGGTGATTGGAACGCGGCACCATTCCGCCCCTGAAACCGGTGCCTTGGCGAAATCGGCAAGTGGCGCGCTGGAACGTCAGCCCTATCTGCGGGTGCGCAATCTTGCGGACGGTATTCGCGCCTTGCAGGACATGGGGTATCTCGTGCTTGGGTTGGACGGTACGGCGGAACTGACAGTGGAACAGGCCGTTGCGGACAAGCAGGACCGGGCCATTGCGCTTGTGCTCGGGGCCGAAGGGCCAGGACTGCGTGAAAAAACCAAGGAAACGGTCGATCATCTGGTACGCATTGACGCGGCGGGTGGTTTTGGATCGCTCAACGTCTCGAATGCGGCGGCAATAGCCTTATATGCAAGCAGGCGTTGTATGCCATTGGCGGAGTAGAGGCTGGAATGGGATATCCGACGAAAATTGCGACATGCTGTTACTGCGGCGCGCGTGCGGCGCTTGTTCTGGGCAAGGATCGGCACGAGTTGACCTGCGCCAGCTGCGGCGCCCCCTTGCATGACATGAAGAAGCTCCGCCAGACGGCTTCGCCGAAAAAGCCGCAGAAGTCTTATGTCCATGAGACACATAAACCGCCGATGCGCGCGAAATACGAGAGATACCAAAAGCCACGCAAGAAGTACCGAAAGAAGCGAAAAGGCCTGATGCGGCATCTGATCGAGGAAGCTTTTGACGTAATCGAAGATATTTTCGATTGAGGCGCAGCAGAGGGCGGCGCGTTAACCTTTCGTTCACAGTTTCGAGAGACCATCTGGCAGAGAGCAATTTCGTGACTATCTCCAAGCTAAGCCAAAAGGCCCGGAACGCCTTTTGCGCCTTTGACTGTCCCTCGTTCCGTACCTCCGAGCGCCCTTTGCACCTATGCAAAGGGCGTCTTTTTTTTCGCCAGGCAGCAAGTTAGGGTGCCGCATGGTCTATTCGGATGATTTCTTGAGAGGCATTCTCACCCGCACGCAGCGGATTGCGGTTGTTGGTGTGTCCCTGAACCCTGTCCGCCCGAGCTATTACGTGGCGCGATATCTGGGCCTGAAGGGGTTCGATGTCTTTCCGGTCAATCCGATAAGTGCGGGCAAGAGCCTTTTCGGCAAGACCGTCCATGGCAGCTTGTCTGAGATTGAGGGCGGCGTGGACATGGTGGATATCTTTCGCCGGTCTCAGGCTGTGCCCGAAATCGTCGACGAGGCATTGGCGGTTTTTCCGGACTTGCAGACAATCTGGATGCAGATCGGCGTGACTCACGCGGAAGCTTCGGCCAAGGCCGAGGCGCGAGGCGTCGACGTGGTTCAGAACCGCTGCCCGAAGATCGAGTATCAGCGCCTTTTTGGCGAATTGCGCATGGGTGGCTTCGCGACGGGTGTGATCTCGTCAAAACTCTGAGAGTGCGTGCCTGAGCGGCAGGCAATTCAGCGCGATGCCTTCTCGGCCACGCCCGATTGGCCCTGCCTGCGGTCGAGTTCGGCCAGAACGTCAGATAGCGGCACATCCCTTGCGGCCAGCATCACCAGTAAATGATAGAGCACATCCGCCGCCTCACGGGTCAGGGCGTCGTTGTCGCCCTTTACCGCTTCGATGATCGCTTCTACCGATTCTTCGCCGAATTTCTCGGCGCATTTCTCAGGGCCCTTGGCCAAAAGCTGCGCGGTCCAGCTGCTTTCAGGGTCAGCGGTTTTGCGGGCCTCAATCGTTGCAAACAGCCTGTCGAGTGTCATGTAAGCCTCATCGGGATACCAGCGGCGGCCATATGCGCCTTGGCCTCTGCAATCGTGAAGTCGCCGAAATGGAAGATCGAGGCCGCAAGCACCGCGGACGCCCCGCCTTTGGTGACGCCTTCGACAAGATGATCGAGGGTGCCCACGCCGCCCGAGGCGATGACCGGCACGGACACGGCATCGGAAATCGCGCGGGTGAGCGGCAGGTTGAAGCCTGCGCGCGTGCCGTCGCGGTCCATGGAGGTGAGCAGGATCTCTCCCGCGCCTTTGGCTGCCACCGTCCGGGCAAATTCGACCGCGTCGATGCCGGTCGGCTTGCGGCCCCCGTGGGTGAAGATCTCCCATTTGCCGGGAGCGGTGGTCTTGGCGTCGATGGCCACGACAATGCACTGGCTGCCGAACTGGTCCGCTGCCTCTGCCACCACATCCGGATTGGCCACCGCTGCTGAGTTGAAGGAGACCTTGTCGGCCCCCGCAAGCAAGAGGGCGCGCACATCCGCAACCGTGCGGACGCCGCCGCCGACGGTCAACGGGATGTAGCAATGCTCCGCCGTGCGGGTCACGACATCGAACATCGTGGCACGGTTCTCATGGGTTGCCGTGATATCGAGAAAGCACAGCTCATCCGCGCCCGCCGCATCATAGGCGATTGCAGCATCCACGGGGTCGCCTGCGTCGCGCAGGTCCACGAAGTTCACACCTTTGACCACGCGGCCATCGGCGACATCAAGGCAGGGTATGATGCGGGTCTTGAGCATATCGGCGGTCTATCCGGCTTTGCGGGCAGGGGGCAAGAGGTGGCTCATGCTTCGGCCAAGGCGGCAAGCGCTGTGTTCAGGTCGATGGCCCCGTCATAAAGCGCGCGGCCCGAAATGGCTCCGGAGATCACGCCCGTGTCGCGCAAAGTCATCAGGTCCGCGAGCGAGGACACGCCCCCCGATGCAATCACAGGGATCGAAACGGCGCGGGCAAGGTCGGCGGTGGCGGCCACGTTCGGGCCCCCCATGGCACCGTCGCGCATGATGTCGGTGTAGATGATGGCCGCCACACCCGCGTCCTCAAAGGACTTGGCCAGATCGGTCACGCGCACGTCAGTCTCTTCTGCCCAGCCTTTGGTCGCGACAAACCCGTTGCGCGCGTCGATGCCAACAGCGACCTGTCCCGGGAAGGCGCGCGCGGCCTGCCGGACCAGATCGGGGTTCTCAACGGCGACGGTGCCGAGGATCACCCGCGCGAGCCCCTTGTCGAGCCAGCCTTCGATTGTCGCCATGTCGCGGATGCCGCCCCCCAGCTGCGCGGGCACCGGGCAGGCCTTGAGGATGGCTTCGACAGGGGCTGCGTTGACCGGGGTGCCTGCAAAGGCGCCATTGAGGTCGACAAGATGCAACCAGGCGCATCCCGCGTCCACAAATTCCCGCGCTTGTGCCGCCGGATCGTCATTGAAAACGGTCGAGCGGTCCATATCGCCATGAACCAAGCGCACGGCCTGACCATCCTTGAGGTCGATGGCGGGGTAAAGGATCATGGCGCGCTCCCTGGGCAAAACCTGTCGGCGGCTTCTTGCACGCTCAGGGGGGGATTTGCAACGCGACGCGGGGTCATTCTTGCGCTCGCAGGGTGCTGCGGGGCAGGGTGCGCGCATATTCCCGGGAGGAGATACCATGAAAACGATTTTGGCCGCCGCCGCCGTGACGCTGATTGCAACAACCCTGGCGGCAGACCCGCTGGAGGGCATGTGGCAAACCCAACCGGATGATGGTGCCTATGCGCATGTGAGGATTGCACCCTGCGGGTCCAATTTCTGTGGCACGATCGAACGCACGTTCAAGGGAGGCGCGGAGTATACCTCACCCAATCAAGGCAAGACGCTGGTCATCGACATGGCCCCGAAAGGCGACGGCAGCTATCAGGGCAAGGTCTGGCGCCCGAGCAATGACAAGATCTACCGGGGCAAGATTGCTCTTGACGGAGACAGCATGCGGCTGTCGGGGTGCGTTGCCGGGGGGCTGATCTGTTCCAAACAAACCTGGACCCGTCTGAAGTAATCCGCCGACCTCGCCCGCTTTGCAGCGGCGCGCGCTCAGGGTCGCCAGTTCAGGAAATTGGCGATCATCCGCAGCCCCGCCGTCTGGCTTTTTTCGGGGTGAAATTGCAGGCCAACCATATTGTCGCGCCCGATGACAGCGGTCACGTCGCCACCGTAGTCGACATGGGCCAGTCGTTGCGCAGGCTCTGAAACCACCATGTGGTAGCTGTGCACGAAATAGGCGTGATCGCCCGTCTTTATGCCGTTGAACACCGGATGGGCACCATCGAGGATGAGGTCGTTCCATCCCATGTGCGGCACTTTCAACGTCGCATCTTCAGGCGTGATCCGGATGACCTCGCCCGAAACCCAGTCGAGCCCTTGCGTGTCTTCATATTCACGCCCCCAGCTTGCCATGAGCTGCATGCCCACACAGATGCCCATGAAGGGCCGACCGTTGACCGAGACAGCTTCGATCATGGCGTCATAGAGCCCTGAGTGCCCCTTCAGCTCCGCCATGCAGGCGGGAAAGGCGCCGTCGCCCGGCAAAACGATCCGGTCCGCGCGGGCAACGACATCTGCGTCCCCCGTGACGATGATCTCGCCGCCGCCGGTTTCCTGCGCCATCCGCTCAAAGGCCTTCTGCGCGGAATGCAGATTGCCGCTTTCGTAGTCGATGATCGCCGTGAGCACTTAAAGAGCACCCTTGGTTGAGGGGATCGCGTCGGTCTTGCGCGGGTCGGTCTCGACCGCCTGCCGCAAGGCCCGCGCCACCGCTTTGAAGGTCGCTTCGGCAATGTGGTGCGCGTTGATCCCGTGCAGCAGGTCCACGTGCAGCGTGATTCCGCCCTGCGTGGCAAAGGCCGTGAAGAACTCACGCACGAGTTCGGTGTCAAAGGTGCCGATCTTCTGGGCGGGCATCTCAACGTTCCAGACCAGATAGGGGCGCGCAGAAAGGTCAAGCGCGGCACGTACCAGCGCATCGTCCATCGGCAAGAGGCACGACCCGTACCGCACGATCCCACGTTTGTCGCCCAAGGCTGCGGCCAGTGCCTGTCCCAGCGCAATCCCTGTATCTTCCACCGTGTGGTGGTCATCAATGTGCAGATCGCCCTTCGCACGAACGCTCATATCGATCAGGGAATGGCGCGCCAGTTGATCGAGCATGTGATCAAAGAAGCCCACACCGGTCTGATTGTCGAACTGCCCCGTCCCGTCGAGGCTGACGGTGACGGTGATTTCGGTCTCTGCCGTGGCGCGGGTCACGGTATGGCTGCGCATCTGTCTGCCCTCCGGGCGTGGTTGTTCAGCGGCCCTTATAGCAGCCTTGCGCCGCGCGCCAAGACGCCACATTCAGGGATTGCGGCCCCGGGGCCTGATGTGCCAGCTTGGCAACAGCGGTTCCTCTCACCGATAGGAAGAATTCATGACCACTTGCGTCTTTGTCCAGATTCGCTGCACCCCCGGCACGACCTACAAGGTCGCCGAGGAAATCGCGCTGCGCGAAATCCATTCTGAGCTTTATTCCACCAGCGGCGAGTACGACCTGCTGATGAAGCTCTATATCCCCAAGGGCGAGGATGTGGGCAAGTTCATCAACGAGCACCTGCTCAAGATTGAGGGGATCGAAAGGTCGATGACGACCATGACGTTCAAGGTGTTTTGAGAAACGGTCTTGGCGCGCTTGGTCTTTGTGTTGCGATATCCGCCGGGACGGCCGGGGCCGCGCAGAAGATCTATGAGGGCACCGAGGCGGCGGCACTGCGCTGCGCCAATATCGTGGCCCTCACCGCGGTCGCCCTGAGCGATGCGGGGCGGTTGGGCGAGATCGAGAAAGAGGTCATGCTCGGGATTTCCTTTCTGATGCTGGAGGAACATGTCTCGGGGACATGGCCGCAGAAAAGAGCCGCGCTTGGCATTGTGCGCGACCGCCGCGGGGTCGAGGAAACCCTGCGAGACTTTGAATTGCTGGCGGAGCAATGTCTGCGTGATTTTCCAATCAACTGAGGCCATGCGGTCCCCGGAGCAGGGAAAAGAGGCTGAACGCGACATCCAGCCGCAGAACGCACGATTCCATGCGGTTTTTTCGCGGAATACCCATATTCGTGACGATTTCGACGGGTTCCTCTTGAGGTCCGTCTAAATCTGCCACATTACAAGGAACCTTTAAGGCTCAAAGATCAGGAGTTCGCGTGTCCCTCTTCCTAATCGTTGCCCTGCCATTTTTGGGCGCACTTTTGCCCGGGCTTATGAATCAGGCTGGTCGTGCGGCCTGCGCCGGTATCACCTTCACCGTGACCCTGTCCGCCTTTATCGGCCTATGGACAAATGCCCCCGCCGTCTTCGCGGGCGAGGTTGTGACCGTTGGCATCGACTGGCTTCCGCTCCTGGGGCTGAACTTCAACCTGATGCTTGACGGGCTTGGCTTTTTCTTTGCCATGCTGATCCTCGGGATCGGTCTGCTGATTATCACCTACGCGCGGTTTTACCTGTCGCGTTCGGACAATATGGGGGAGTTCTTTACCTATCTGCTGCTCTTTCAGGGCGCGATGGTCGGGATTGTCCTGAGTGATAACATCCTGCTTTTGCTTGTTTTCTGGGAGCTTACCTCGCTTTCCTCATTCCTGCTGATCGGCTACTGGAAACACTTGCCCGAAGGGCGTCAGGGCGCACGGATGGCGCTGACCGTCACCGGCATGGGCGGGCTGGCGATGATCGGGGGCATGCTGATCCTCGGCCAGATTGCGGGCAGCTATGATCTGAGTGTGATCCTGCAAAACCGCGAGCTCATTCAGGAAAGCCCCTATTACGTGCCCGCTTTGATACTCATCCTGCTGGGATGTTTTACGAAGTCGGCGCAATTCCCCTTCCACTTCTGGCTGCCCCACGCGATGGCGGCACCGACGCCCGTGTCGGCCTACCTGCACTCCGCCACGATGGTGAAGGCGGGTATTTTCCTGTTGGCCCGCATGTGGCCGGTGCTTTCGGGCACGCCGGAGTGGTTTGCCATCGTCACCACCGCCGGACTGATTACGATGGTGCTCGGGGCGTTCATTGCGATCTTCAAGCACGATCTGAAGGCGCTGCTGGCCTTTTCGACGGTGAGCCATCTGGGGCTCATTACCATGCTTCTGGGTACAGGAACCGCCTTCGGGGCGATGGCGGCGATGTTCCACATCCTGAACCACGCGACGTTCAAAGCGGCACTCTTCATGTCGGCTGGCATCGTGGATCACGAGGCGCACACCCGTGACATCAGGCGTCTGGGCGGCTTGCGGCACCTGATGCCCATCACCTTTGTCATCGCGACGCTTGGGGCGCTGTCGATGGCGGGCATTCCGCTGCTGAACGGCTTCCTGTCGAAGGAAATGATGCTGGAGGAGGCCACGCACACCGTGCTCTTTGGCGCGGGCTGGCTGGTGCCTGTCATGGCAACGGTTGGGTCGCTCTTCTCTGCCGCCTATTGTTTCCGCCTGATTTCTCATACCTTCCTCGGTCCGAAGCGGGATGACTACCCGGCCAAACCGCATGATCCGGGCCCCGGCATGTGGTTGCCGCCTGCGATCCTGATCGTGCCGGTGATCCTGATCGGTGTCGCGCCCTTCCTGGCGGAACCTTTTGTCAAAATGGTGACAGCGTCGGTGCTGGGGGAGGCTGCGGACGTGCCCAAGGCCTATTTCAAGATCTGGCATGGGTTGGTGCCTGCGCTAGGCATGTCGGTGATTGCGGTGATTGGTGGCCTGATTCTCCTGATGTTGTACCGGCCGCTCCAGAAAGCCTGGGACAGCACGCCGAGGCCCGAGGCAAAGGTGATCTTTGAAGCGCTGGTGGAAGCGATCGTGTCGCTGGCGCAAAAGCTGAGCCTGCCGCTGCACAATGGGTCTTTCTCCCGCTACGCCGCGATCGGGAGCATCGCAATCATCGGCGCGGGCTATTATGCGTGGCGCACGGGCACTATTGGTGCGGCCGCACGCGAGATGCAGCCCGTGACCGGCGTGGCCGTGGCCGGATGGCTGATGCTGGTGGCTGCGACCCTGGGGCTGGTGTTCCTGCATCGCAACCGCTTGCTTGCGTTGATCCTGATGGGGATCGCCGGGCTTATGGTCTCCGTCGGGTTTGTCTTTTTCAGCGCGCCGGATCTCGCGATGACGCAGTTCACGGTCGAGGGTGTGACCATCGTCTTGTTGCTGCTGGCGCTGAACTTTCTGCCCAACCGAACACCCATTGAAAGCTCGGCCCTGCGGCGGGGGCGCGATGCGCTCATTGCCGTGGCCGGTGGTCTGGCGGCGATGGGTCTGTCCTACCATTACCTGCTGCGGGAGGCTGTACTGCCCTCGATATCCGCCTTCCATGTGGAGAATTCCTACAAGGGCGGGGGCGGCACCAATATGGTCAACGTGATCCTTGTGGATTTCCGGGGCTTTGACACCTACGGCGAGATTATCGTTCTGGGCATCGCCGCACTGCTGATCTATGCGCTCACCGAAGCCCTATTGGGCGGGTCGGTGCGCGCGCGGCTGCTGAACCGCAAGGCGGATCAGCCCCGCGCCGGGGACATGCATCCGATGATGATGGTTGTCCTGACGCGCGTCATGATGCCCGTCGTGATGCTTGTCGGCTTCTACATCTTCCTGCGTGGCCACAATGATCCGGGAGGCGGCTTCATCGCGGGTCTCGTGGTCTCCATCGGCGTGGTCATGCAGTACATGGCCAGCGGTTTCAACTGGACGACGGCGCGGCTGCGGTATCCCTACCACGGCATCATCGGGGCCGGGGTGCTGGTGGCGGGTCTGACGGGGATTGGCTCTTGGTTTGTCTCCAAACCCTTCCTGACGTCGGACTTTACCTATGTACGCATTCCGCCCTTCAACGAATTTGAACTGGCGACCGCTGCGCTATTTGACGTGGGCGTGTTCCTTGCGGTGGTGGGCGCGGTCATGCTGACGCTTGAGAGCCTGTCACGATTGGCCCGCCGTCAGGACATGCCCGACGCGGAACACCCGATGGACATCGACCCGTCCCGCGCGGATGCGCCGGGCCCGCTTGCGAAGGGGGAGGCGTAACATGGAACTGCTTGTCGCTTCCGCCATCGGCGTGCTGACCGCTGCCGGGCTCTATCTGGTGTTTCGCATGCGCACCTTCCCTGTGATCCTTGGAATCTCCCTGCTCACCTATGCGGTGAACATCTTTCTCTTTGCATCGGGTCGGCTCATCGTGGGGGCCCCGCCCATCCTGCAAAAGGGTGTTGAAGGGATCACCTATACCGACCCGCTGCCGCAGGCGCTTGTGCTGACCGCAATCGTGATCTCCTTCGGAATGACGGCTGTTGTGGTCATGATCGCCCTTGGCGCTTATCTCGGAGGCGATGACGACACCGTCAACGATGCACCCGAGACCGATGCGCCCCGTCAGGAGGACGCCACATGATGCATTGGATCATCCTGCCGGTCATCCTCCCGGCGCTGGTCGCCCCCTTTATCGTGCTGGCCGCGCGGTATCATATCGGGATCCAGCGGGTGTTCTCGGTCTTTGGGGTTCTGGCGCTGATCGCCATTGCGGCGGGCCTCGCGTGGCAGGCCTCGGATGGCACGATCACGCTTTATCAGTTGGGAGACTGGGCGGCACCTTTCGGCATTGTGCTGGTCGCGGACAGGCTCTCCACCATGATGGTGCTGCTGACGGCGGTACTTGCGCTGATGGTCCTGCTCTACGCGATCGGATCCGACTGGGACACGCGCGGCCGACATTTCCATGCGCTTTTCCAGTTCCAGCTGATGGGGATCATGGGCGCGTTCCTGACCGGGGACCTTTTCAATCTTTTTGTCTTCTTCGAAGTCCTGTTGATCGCCTCTTACGGTCTGATGATCCACTCCGGCGGGAACACGCGCCTGCGCGCCGGGGTGCAATATGTGCTCTTTAATCTCATCGGCTCCACGCTCTTCCTCTTCGCACTGGGATCGATCTACGCCGAGACGGGCACGCTGAACATGGCAGATCTCGCCCAGCGGGTAACCGCGATTGACGCGTCCGAAACGGTCGGGATCCGGGTCGCTGCCGTTTTGTTGCTGCTGGTCTTTGCGATCAAGGCCGCGCTTGTGCCGTTGCACTTCTGGCTGCCGTCGAGCTATGCCGAAGCACCGGCCCCGGTTGCCGCCCTCTTCGCGATCATGACGAAGGTGGGTGCCTACGCGATCATCCGGGTCTATACGATGGTCTTCCCGCCCGATCTGGAGGTGACAGCGGGGCTGCACGGCGCCTGGCTGATGCCCGCCGCCCTGATCTCGCTCGCGCTTGGCGCGGTCGGCGTGTTGGCGGCAAGCAAGCTGGACCGGCTCGTGACCTTTGCAGTGATCGGCTCCATGGGTATGGTGATGGTGACCATTTCGCTCTTCACGCCGGAAAGCACGGCGGCCGCGCTCTATTACATCGTGCATTCGACGCTGGCGGCGGCATCGCTGTTCCTGATCGTCGACATGGTCAAAGCGGGACGCGCCGGCCTTCACCTGACGCCAATGGCCGCCATCGGCGGGGCCGTTGTGGTTTCCGCCCTGTTCTTTGTGTCTGCCATCGCGATGACGGGGCTGCCGCCGCTCTCAGGTTTCCTGGGCAAGCTGCTTGTGCTTGAGGCGTCCTTCGCGACCAACGCGATGGTCTGGGTGTTTGCGATTGTCCTAATCTCCAGCCTCGTCAACGTGGTGGGCTTTTCACGGGCAGGCAGCATCCTGTTCTGGAAAGCCAAGGCAGTCGAAAGACCAGAGGGAGAGACGAAACCGGCAGCGCCTGCGACACTCTCCTGTGTGGCCGTCGGCGGGCTGATCGGGCTCTTGATCCTGCACACCGTCTTTGCGGGGCCGATCCACGGCTACATGACCGCAACATCGCAGCAGCTTTATGCGCCCGCGCCCTATATCTCGACGGTGATCGACACACCGGGCAAGCTGAGCAAGCCGAAAGAGGGGGACCACTGAGATGATGCGCGCTTTGAACTGGCTCTTTCCGCATCCGCTGTTGACGGTCATCCTGACGATTGTCTGGACCATGCTCCAGAACGATGTGTCGCCGGGTATGGTGGTGTTCGGGATCATCCTCGGGATCATCATTCCGCGCGTCACCGCGGTGTGGTGGCCGGACCGGCCGCAGGGGTTTCGCGCGGGCAAGATGCTCGGCTACAGCCTGATCGTGCTCTGGGACATCATCCTCGCCAATATTCACGTGGCCTGGATCATCCTGACAAAATCCAATGCGCAGATGAAACCTGCCTGGGTGGAAGTGCCGCTCGATCTGCGGGAACCAGAGGCGATCACGATCCTTGCAGGCACCATCACGCTGACCCCGGGGACCGTTTCAGCGGATCTGTCCAACGAGGGGCGCAGCCTTCTGGTGCATGCGCTGGACGCCCCCGACCCGGACGCGGTGCGGGAGGAGATCAAGGACCGCTACGAACGCCGCTTGAAGGAGATTTTCCAATGAGTTCAGCGATTAGCATCATGACTTTGACCCTCTATTTGGGCTTTGGCGTCCTGGCGGTCAGTCAGATCATGGCGATGATCCGCCTTGTGAAGGGCCCCGATACCGGCGACCGAATCCTTGCGCTCGATACCATGGTGCTGAACGCAATCGGCCTCATCGTGCTCTTGGGTATTGCGCAAGGAACTCGGGTCTATTTCGAGGTGACGCTCATCATCGCGATGCTCGGGTTTGTCTCGACGGTGGCTTTGGCACGCTTTATCCTTCGGGGGGATATCATCGAATGACCCAGTTACTTGCGGTTTACGCGGCTACGATGTTCCTTGTCGTCGGGTGCATCTTCACACTGGTCGCCGCTATCGGACTGATGAAGTTGAACGACCCGATGACCCGTCTTCATGCGCCGACAAAGGCGGCGACCGTGGGGATCGGGGCGTTTTTGCTGGCCTCGATGTGTCATGCCTACGGTGTGGGGGAGGGGTCCTTTCACGAATTGATGATCCTCGCCTTCCTGTTTGTGACGGCCCCGATCTCTGCCAATTTCATAGCGAAGGTGAACATCCACAAGCGCGCCTGTGACATGCCGCCCGCACCCAAACAGGACGAAATGTGGTCAACCATGGACGTTCCTGAGCACGAACAGGCGATGGAGTTGCAAAGGGAATCCTGACAGTCGGTGTAGGTCGGTATCCGGGATCCGATGCAAGGCGTTTGGTGTTCGTGATCGTGAATGGAAAAGCGGAACGCAGCGAACCGTTCGTGTGAATTTCAGACATGTCACCCGGTTATGTGTGCCTCCGGCCATCCGCAGAGCCTTACGCTGCGATCTTGTTTATCGTAAGAGTGGCTAAAGCAGTTTACCTCTTTTGGTAGCCTGACCTTCACAAATGGCCTGCGTTACATGACTATTCGACTGCTCCGCACATTGGTCGCGATAGCGGACACCAAGACATTCAGCGCCGCGGCGGAGGTCGTGCATGTAACGCATGCGGCGGTCAGCCAGCAGATGCAAACGCTCGAAGCGGATCTTGGCATTGTCTTGTTTGATCGCAGCACGCGCACGCCCGAGTTGACGCCAATCGGCCATCAGATCGTCGCGAAGGCCCGCAGGATCATCACCGATTACGATAACCTCGTACCGTCGGTACTCAGTGACGGGGGGCTGACGGGGGTCATCACGCTCGGGGTCATGCGCACGACGCTGACAGGCCTCACACCCCGGGCGATGGCGGCGCTGAAATCCAAATACCCCGAAGTCGGCCTGCACATTCGCCCCGGCCTCACCGGGCCGCTGCTTGCCGATATCGAACGCGGCAACCTGGATGCAGCGATCATCACCAAACCTCATCTGATGCCGGTGGGTGTGGTCTTTCGCGAATTGACCCGAGAGCCGATGCAACTTATCGCGGCAGTCGAAGAGCCTGGAGATGATCCGATCAGGCTTTTGAAGACCCGCCCCTTTATCCGCTTCAATCGCAATGCGGTGGTGGGCACACTGATCGACAACTGGATCCTGTCGAAACGCATCAGAGTGGCGGAGACGATGGAACTGGACAGCCCCGAAGCCATCGCCAGCATGGTGCATGCCGATCTCGGTGTCTCCATTGTGCCCGACCTTGCCGTCAAACCGCTGGACGCCGTCCCGGTCAAACGGCTTGGTCTTGGCCCGGATGCACCCTTCAGGACGCCGGGTTTCGCGCATCGGGAAAACCAGATCAAAACCCGCGCACTTGATGAGCTCTACGATGCGCTCATGACGGTCATTCGGAACGCCGCTGCCCGAAAAAGCGCTTCGGAATGACGCTGGAATTTTATGTTTACCTCGCGCTTGGGGCCATCGCGGGCGGGTTCATCAACGGGCTGTCGGGCACGGGGACGGCGCTTTTTGCGCTTGGGTTCTATCTTGTGGTGCTGGATCCCGTCCGCGCCGTGGCCGTTGTCGCCTTCATGTCGGTTCTGGCAGGGCTGCAGGGGCTCTGGCTGGTACGCGCGGAGATTTTGGCGCAACCCCGCAGGCTGCTGCGGTTTCTGATCCCCGGGCTGGTCGGCGTTCCGATTGGCCTGTCCCTGCTGGATGTCATTGATGCCGGCACGTTGCGGGTTGCGATTGCAGCCTTGCTCATTCTCTATGGCGGGTACTTCGGCTTTCGCGCGGCCCTCCCGGCGTTTTCGCGGCCAACGCCGTGGCTGGACGCCGGTGTCGGCCTGACCGGCGGTGTGCTTGGCGGAGCGGCATCGGTTTCAGGGGCAATCCCTGCCATGTGGTTGTCGATCCGGCCCTGGTCAAAGTCAGAGACCCGCGCCGTCTTGCAACCTTATAACGTCGCCATTCTCAGCACGACGGTCGGCTTGCTGTTCTTTAAAGGGGCCTATGACGCGACATCGCTTTCCGCGCTGCTGATTACCATCCCGACGGGATTGGTTGCGGCCCAGATCGGCATTTTTGTATTCGGCACGCTGAGCGACACAGGGTTCAGGCACCTACTGATCCTGCTGACGCTCCTGATGGGGCTGGGGGTCATGGCGAGCGAGATTTTCTAACCGGGCAGGCGCCTATAGCGGCACCCGTTTGATCTGCAACATGACCCCTTACGGCTGAGGCCAGCCCCCGCCCGGGGGAGGGTGGGGGGCTGGCCGGGTACAGTTGGTAAGGGCGGTGATTCAGGTTTTCAGGCCGATGCCCTAGGGTCTGTGGACATTCAGGATTCCTATTTGCATTGAGTTCTATTTTAACCTTCCAAAAGAGGAGGTTTGAATGGACCCGAGCAGATTTGTTCTCACGGACCGCCAATGGCTTGCAATTGAACCGCTGTGCCCGGGCAGTTCAACCGCGCCGGGACGTACCGGGCGTGATACGCGATTGTTTCTCGAAGCGGTGCTTTGGGTTGTGCGTACAGATGCCCCTTGGCGGGACTTGCCGCCAGAGTTTGGCAACTGGAACAGTACGTTCAGGCGGTTCCGCCGGTGGGTTCAAGCTGATGTATTCAAACGGATATTTGACACACTCAGCGAAGAACCCGACATGGAATACGCGATGATCGACGCAACTATCGTCAAGGTCCACCGATGAGCCTTTGTGCGCCATTGGTTCAAGCACAATGGCGAATGAATAGGCGCAAAAGGGGGACTCAGGGCCAGGCCATAGGTAAATCGAAGGGCGGCTGGATCATTGCCCGGCAGTCGAAACGCAGTTTCGATGAGAGAGGACCAAAATTCTCGCCCTCGTGGACGCCCTTGGCAATCTCGTCCGGTTCGTTCTGATGCCCGCCAATCGCTACGATACTGTTGGCGTCGCACCGCTGATCAAAGGCGTGGAATTCGGCGCGATGCTCGCGGACAAGGCCTTCGACAGCAATTGGATCATTGATGACATGAACGCGCGGGGCGCAAAGATCGTTATTTCGCAACGGCCTCAGCGTTTGCAGCCAATCGTCATCGACGACGAGATGTACAAATGGCGACACCTGATTGAAAACCATTTTCAGAAGCTCAAGGAATTCAAACGCATAGCCATGCGGTCGGACAAGACGGACACATCTTATGCTGCCATGATCTGCCTCTGCTCCGCGATCATCAACTCAAGATGAATGTCCACAGACCCTAGAGCGCCTGACGAAATACCTGAAACATCGAGTATCACGTAACGCGCCCCAATCTTTGATTTCAGGCAGCGTCACGTGAGTCAGGTTTTTCGCATGACGCTTTAGATCACCTCATCCGTGCGATCGTCGCTTTCCCCGTAACGTTTCAGGACAGCCGGTTTTGTCCCTTCATAGACACGCTCGATATTCTCGGCGATTTTCGCATTCTCGCGCTCGAACAGGCATTCACCATTCAGATCGGAGGCGACGATGAAAGGACCCATGCGGTTGCATTTGATGACCCACATGGCCTGCGCAAGTCCGAGTTCCTCGTTCCAATGCACCGCTTCGACGGTTTCGACACCCCGGCCCAGCAGCGCGCCGGTGCCGTAGCCGACGGTCGACAGGTAGACGGCCCCGTTGGGCACGAAGTACTCTTTGTAGTCCCTGGAAGTCATGCCGCCCTTGCCGACGATCAGCTTGGCCCCTGTCTTTGCCATCCATTCCGGCAGCCATTTGGCAAAGCGAAAGGAGGCCGTGGCGGTCACGGCCCCCATGTCAAAAGATCCATCCACGTTGATCCGGGCAGCAGGAGAGCAATGGAAATTCGCGGCCGACTGCGACGGCAATTCCATCGGGATATTCGCCTTCTCCTCCAGGGCGCGCATGTAGACGCCCTCGCGCGCGGTGTACATCAACCCGTCAAGGTAGACGACGTCTCCAAGCCGCAGGTCCGCGATGGCCTCATCGGTTGGCGTGGTGGAGAGGGGGACCTCGCGCGCGGCACTCATTCCGCGGCCTCCCGCTGCGGGTCCCACTCAACCGTTTCACGGCGCTGGTAAGGCGTGAACCAGTCGGGGTCGGTGCGGTGTTCCACGCGCCCGTCCGCATGGATGCGGGCAACGGCCCGGCGTGAGGAAAGGCAGAAGGCATGCACCGACATGGGCATGCCGCCGGTATGGCAATAGCCGACCTCGATATTGCAATCTATCACCATGTTCTTGCCGACAAACCCCATGGCCCCCATGCCGATGGAATTGCCAAGCTCCTTGAACGTGTCCTCCATCTCCGCAATGCGCGGGTCGGAATTCCGGCTGCCCACCACGCGCAAGGTAGAGGCGCGTTTGCCCAGCGTCATGCAGATGTCCTTCGATCCGCCAAGGCCAATCCCGATGATAGCAGGCTGGCAGGCCAACCCGCGCTTGCCAAAGGCCATCAGGCTGTCGAGGTAGAACCGCTTGATCCCCTGAATACCGTCCGACGGGAACAGCATCCGGTAATCGGTGCCAAAAAGCCCGCCCTTGTGCACGGTGATGAGGTCGATCCATGCGCCTTCGGGCTCAAAACCGTATTCGATCTCCGGCGCGCCAATGCCCACATTGTTGTTGTGATCCGTCCGCCAGAGCGGATGGACGCGGTTGGGGCGCAGCGGCACGCCATTGGTGGCATTGGCAGTGGCCCGGCGCAGGGCAGCTTCCAGCGCGATCATCCCGCCTTCGACCGAGGCGTCATTGCCCATTTTTACAAACCAGCGGGGCACACCTGTATCCCCGCACATGGCGCGGCGATCCTCCTTGGCGGCCTCGTAGTTCTCCAGCATGGCCTTCAGGACAAAGGAGGACAGGTCGCCATCCTCGGTCCGCGCCGCCTCCTGCAATCCGTCAAGGTAGTCCTGCGGGATTTCGATGGCGGCCTTGTCCATCAGCGTCTCGGCGGTGTCCTGAATAAGCTTGATCGGTATCATTGCGCTGCCACCAGAGTTTCGGGTGCGCATTTGGGCAGGATCGTTTCGCCCGGACGCACGATGGTGAATTTGACAGGCTCGCGCGTGACCGTTACGTCACCCCCGGACTGATGTGCGACGGTAAACTCGCTGTCTTCCATGGCACCGGGTTCGGGGAAGTCTTCGCGAAAATGCGCCCCGCGAGAGTTCTCGCACGCGATCCCGGCCTTGGTGATGACTTCGGAGATATCGCAGAGCGACCGCAGGTTCAGCCAGTCATGCCATGTGAGATTGAAGGCCAGGTTGCTGGCATCCACCCCGATGTGCATCAGCGCCTCAGACACGCCGGAAATGCCGGCAAGTCCGCGTTTCATGCCCGCTTCGCTGCGCATCACGCCGACCTCTTCCCACATGCAGTCCTGCAGTTGCTTGCGCAGGGGCAGGATCAGATCGGGTTTGCGGCTGAGGGGGTGCAGGGCGCGCGCCAGTTCCGCTTCGAGCACGGTCTCATCGGGGTCACGCAGGTGCATGTGGCACACATCTGCCCCCATCGTGTCGCCAGCAATCCCGCCATACACGGTGGAGTTCGCAACGCCATTGCCGCCCAGCCGGTTCGAGCCATGCGCGCCCCCGGCATCTTCGCCCGCCACGTAGAGCCCCTCCATCGCGGTGCGTGTATCGACATCGACGACAACACCGCCCATGAAATAATGCGCGGTGGGCACGACCTCGACCTTGCCTGCGGCCAGGTCAAACCCGCTGTCGGCGCAGCGCCTGACCATGCCCTTGAACTTTCGCCGGACGTTCTCCGGCCCAAGGTGCGACATCGAGATGAACACACCCTCCTGACCGGGGTTGTTGTTCTTGCGCATCTCGGCGTAGATGCCGCGACTGACGACATCCCGGGTCGCACGTTCGCCCTTGGCGTCATAGTCGAACATGAAGCGTTGGCCCGCGTGGTTGATAAGCTGCCCTCCGGCCCCGCGCAGCCCTTCTTCGAGCACCGTGCCGGTCATGCGGGTGTGGTCGCCCGCAAGCAGGCCGGTCGGGTGGAATTGCACCATCTCCATGTCCCGCAGCTTGAGCCCCGCCCGCAGGGCCATCGCCAGACCGTCCATGGTCTTGTCGCCCGACGGCGTGTGGTATTTGTACATTGTCGGCCCACCACCGGTGGCCATCAGCGTGGTTTTCGCGCGCACGAGGCGGAATCTGCCACTGCGCATGTCGATCATCAGAACACCCGCGAGGCTCGCACCATCCTTGGTGGGGATCAGGCCGATGGCGCGGTGCTCCTGCAATTTCTCGACGCCGCTGGCGAGTACTTTCTCCATCAGCCGGTTGATGATCTCGATGCCCGTAAGGTCGCCTTTGTGTACCGTCCGGTCCGCGGTCTGCCCGGCAAAGGCCTTCTGGTGCAGGCTACCGTCAGGGTTGCGATCAAAGAAGCAGCCCACCTCGTTCTCAAGCTCGCGGATGCGCACCACGGCCTGTTCGCAGAGCCGCCAGGCCATGTCCTGATCGGGCAGCCATTTGCCGCCATGGATCGTGTCCATGAAGTGCCGTTCCACCGTGTCGCCACCGCCAAGAGCCACGTTGTAGCCGCCCTGAACCATGCGCGTGCAGCCGCATTTGCCGATGAGCCCCTTGACGGCGATGGTGATCCTTGTGCCTTCAGGCGCGCTTTGTTGGGCATGCAGCGCTGCAAAAAGCCCGGCTCCCCCGGTGCCGAGGATCAGAATATCCGTGTCGTGCCGCTCGATGTCCGATAACCGCATGGTCAGATCGCCTTCAGGAAAAACAGGGTCGCGATCAGGAAGGAGACCGCAGCGGCTGCGGCTGCGAGCGTCTTTTGCGGTGCAGACCACGGCAGAAACTCAAGCGCCATCAGTCGCAACCCGCCGAACATGTGGACCGCAAGCAGGAACACAAGGCCAAACTCCGCCAGCTTCATCACGCCCGCTTCAGTCAGGTGCAGGAAGCCGTCCAGACGCGCGGGGTCCGTCATGGCCAGCGCCAGAACCCAGAAGTGCAGGGGCAGGAAGAGCGCCAGCCCCAGCCCTGACAGGCGATGCAGGATATAGGCGACCCACAGAGGGTGCGCGCGCGATGTGATGCCCCGTGCCATGCTCATGCGAAGGTGACGGCCCAGACGGCGCGCCCTCCCAAGACCAGAAGGCCAAGCCCTGAAATCCACATGAAGGCTTCAAGCGCCGGGCCTTTGAGGCCGCCCCATTCAAAGGCGATTGTCCGCAGCCCGATGGCCCCATGGATTGACACCGCAAGCGTGAACGTGCCGTAAAACAGGAACCACAGAACCGAGCCTTGCGTGCGGCCCAGTATCTCCGCCGCACTGAGGCCTCCTTGTATCGCGTAGATCATCACGGCCAGATGCCCCAGAACCAGCGGCGCCATCATGAGCGCCGTGATCCTTTGCAGCATGTATAGACGCAGGTTCAGCATCAGCGCCCCCTTCGAAAGAACGATCTGGCGGTTTCGCGTTTCAACCCTGCAATTGCCGACATCGGGTCGAGTTCATTCGGGCAATAGAGGGTGCAGGAGCCCATTGAATGACAGTTATGACAGCCTCCCGAACCACAGACGGCATCAAGGATCGCGACGCGTCCCTCATCCTTGGCATCGTTGAGCAAGGTCCAGGCCCGTTGCAGGGCTGCCGGGCCGAGGTAGTCGGGATGGCCTGCAACCGTATCACAGGCCGTATAACAGACCGAGCAGTTGATGCACTCGATTCCGGCGTTCGCGACCCTCCGTTCCTCGCTGGTTTCATCCACGGCGGCAATCGGGTCGTGTCGCGTCAGTGCGCCGTGATGCACGCCTTCCGCCGCAACCCACTTGTCAAAGAACGGGTCCATATCGACGGCCAGATCCTTGATGACGGGCAGGTTGCGGAGCGGGCCGATGGTGATCTCGTCGCCGTCCAGGACCTTTGAGATATGGGTCCTGCAGGTCCAGCGCGGCACCCCGTTCACCATCATGGCACAGCTGCCGCACATGCCGACGCGGCAGGCAAAGCGGTAGCTCAGGGTAGGGTCCGCGTTTTGCTGCACCCATGACACCACATCCAGAACGGTCTGGTTTTCATGGGCAGGTACGTCAAAAACGGTTTTCACATCGCCCGCGGTCTGCCCTCGTTCAATCGTCACTTTCAGCGTCTTTGGCGACATTGTGCCTTGTGCCTCTCAGCGCTACGGGATTCTATGACCACAGTATATGCGATAGGTTCACTTAAAGAACGCGACAATTTCTTTCGTTATATGTTAGCTGATCTTTCTAAAATCTGAGAAGGAGTGGTTTCATGCCTGATGACGTCGTGCCGGTGTTACAACACCTCCTGGCTGCGCGTTTTGACGATCCGCCCCGCGTGGATGACGGCGATCTGGACAACGGGGTGCTGAAGATGTTGGCCGCACGCGGGTCCTGCCGCGCGTTTCTTGAGCGGCCGGTACCACCGGGCTGGCTTGAGGTGCTATCCGCCGTGGCGTTGGCCTCCCCCACCAAAAGCGACCTGCAACAACGGGACATTGTGCTTGTGCAGGACAGGAGCGTCAGGAAACGTCTCGTCGATCTTGTGCCGGGACAGCGCTGGATTTCAGACGCGCCCGCGCTTGTGGTTTTCTGCGGGAACAATCGCCGCCAGAGGCTGCTCCATGAATGGCAAAATGTGCCCTTTGTGAATGACCATCTGGACGCCTTCTTTAATGCAACCGGGGATGCGGCCATCGCCCTGGGAGCGTTCGTCATCGCAGCCGAAGCCATGGGGTTGGGGTGCTGCCCGATCAGTGCCGTGCGAAACGAAGCCGAGGCGGTCTCAGCATTGCTGGGATTGCCGGATCATGTCTTTCCGTTTGCGGGCCTCGCCATCGGCTTTCCGCAAGACCGCCCGACAATTTCCAAACGCCTGCCTCTGCGGGTGACCTGCCACATGGATCGCTACCGCGAAGATAACCTTGAGGAAGACTTACGTGGATACAGTGACGCGCGCGCGGCATCACAACCCTATGACAAGGAACGGTCAGCGGAGATTTCCGGCCCCAGCGATACTTACGGTTGGGCAGAGGACAAGGTCCGGCAATACGGGTTTCCAGAACGTGCAGGGTTTGGAAATTTTGTCCGCGCCAAGGGCTTCAAACTGAAGTGATACGGGTAAAAGACTAGGGGAGTGTAGCAGCCTTATGCGAATGAGCGGAATGGCTGGTCAAAGGCCCTCCCGGCAGCAAGATGCAAACGATGGTAGCAGTAAAACCGCAACGGCCCCCAGTCGGGAGCCATCTTTCCATCTCATTCTGGTGGTTTTTTTTGGAGCGGGCGATGAGATTCGAACTCACGACCCTAACCTTGGCAAGGTTATGCTCTACCCCTGAGCTACGCCCGCGTCCTTGAGTGAGACGTCAGATACCTATTGGGGGAAAAAGCTGCAAGAGGTAAATTGCACTGAGATCGGTTTTTTTCCGCGGCGTCGCGCTGGTGAGGCGAGCGCAAACCGGCGCCGCGGGGTAGCGGCACCGGCATCAGAGCAGTCTCGGTCGCGCCTATTCGAACTCCACCAGCAAATCCTTGGCGTCAATCTGACCACCAGGGCTTACGTGCACGGCCTTGATGACGCCCCCTTTTTCAGCATGCAGACCGGTCTCCATCTTCATGGCTTCGATCGTCAGCAGCAATGTCCCGGCGGCGACCTTTTCGCCGGCCTTGACGACGACCGAGGCAACAACACCGGGCATGGGCGCTCCGATATGTTTTGCATTGCCGGGCTCGGCCTTCGGGCGCTGATCTGTCGTGGCCTTGACCAGACGGTTGGGCACCCGGATCACACGGGGTTGACCGTTGAGTTCGAAGAAGACCCGAACCTCGCCATCCTCACTGGTGTCGCCCACAGTCTGCAATCGGATTTCCAAGGTTTTGCCGGGATCAATTTCGGCGCTGATCTCCTCTCCGGGTTCCATGCCGTAAAAGAAGGTCTTGGTTGGCAAGGTGCGCACAGGACCGTAGGTGCGGTGCCGTCCCATGTAGTCGAGGAAAACCTTGGGGTACATCAGATACCCTGACAGGTCCTCGTCATCGACGGCTTTGCCCTCCATCGCTTCGGACACCTCTTTGCGCACCGCCTCCAGATCGACGGGTTCAAGGTGCTTGCCGGGGCGTTCGAAGTTCGGTTTTTCGTCCTTGAGGACTTTTTCGACGATGGGGGCCGGGAAACCGCCGGGCGGTTGACCGAGGTTGCCGCGCATCATGTCGACAACACTTTCGGGGAAAGAGACATCGGTGGCGGGGTCTTCCACATCCGCGCGGGTCAGACCCTGCGCCACCATCATCAGCGCCATGTCTCCCACAACCTTGGACGAAGGCGTCACCTTGACGATATCGCCGAACATCTGGTTCACATCCGCATAGGTTTGCGCCACCTCATGCCAGCGGTCCTCAAGCCCCAGCGAGGCAGCTTGTGCCTTGAGGTTGGTGAACTGGCCGCCTGGCATCTCGTGCAGGTAAACCTCGGAGGAGGGGGCCTGCATCCCGGTCTCGAATGCGGCGTAATGTGCGCGGACCTCCTCCCAGTAGTCGGAAATCTGGCGCACGGCAGTCATGTCAATTCCGGTGTCGCGGTCGGTATGCCTGAGCGCCTCCACCACGGAGCCCAATGTGGCCTGTGACGTATTGCCGGAAAGTGCATCCATGGCACAGTCCACCGCGTCCACGCCCGCCTCGCTGGCTGCAAGGATGGTGGCGCAGGCCACGCCCGCCGTGTCATGGGTGTGGAAATGGATGGGCAGACCCACTTCGGATTTCAGCGCCCTGACAAGCTGGCGGGCGGCGGCGGGTTTCAGCAGCCCCGCCATATCCTTCAGACCCAGAACATGGGCGCCGGCATCCCGCAGTTCCTTGCCCATGTCGACATAGTATTGCAGGTTGTACTTAGCGCGGTCCGGGTCGTTGATGTCGCCGGTGTAGCAGATCGTGCCTTCACAGATCTTGCCGCTCTCGATCACCGCATCCATCGCGACCCGCATGTTTTCGACCCAGTTGAGACTGTCGAATACGCGGAAAACATCGACGCCGGTCTTGGCCGCCACGCGCACGAATTCCTGCACCACATTGTCGGGGTAGTTGGTGTAGCCGACGCCATTTGAGGCCCGCAGCAGCATCTGTGTCATGAGGTTGGGCATCGCAGCGCGCAGATCGCGCAGCCGCTGCCAGGGGCATTCCTGCAAGAAACGGTAGGCCACATCAAAGGTCGCGCCGCCCCAGCACTCCACTGAGAAAAGCTGCGGCAGGTTTGCCGAATAGGCCGGGGCCACCTTGATCATGTCGATCGAGCGCATCCGCGTGGCCAGAAGGCTCTGGTGTCCGTCGCGCATGGTGGTGTCGGTGATGAGCAACTGGCGCTGCTGCTTCATCCAGTCGGCCACGGCCTGCGGACCTTTCTGTTCCAGAAGGTTGCGGGTGCCCATCATGGGCTCGGCGCGCTCTTTCGGCGGGCGCGGGTCCTTTACGTGGGCGGGCGGGCGCGAATGATCCTTGGTTTCCGGATGCCCGTTCACCGTGATGTCCGCGATATAGGTGAGGACCTTGGTGCCGCGGTCGCGGCGGCGCGAGAACTGGAACAGCTCCGGCGTCTCGTCAATGAACTTGGTGTGGTAGGTATTGTCGAGGAAGGTCGGGTGTTTGAGCAGGTTCTCGACAAAAGCGATGTTGGTCGACACGCCCCGGATGCGGAACTCCCGCAGGGCACGGTCCATCCGCGCGATGGCCGCGTCCGGCGTCTGCGCCTTGGCGGTCACTTTCACCAACAGACTGTCGTAATAGCGGGTGATGACGCCACCGGAGTAAGCCGTGCCACCGTCAAGCCGGATACCCATGCCCGTCGCTTCGCGGAAGGCGGTGATGCGGCCGTAGTCGGGAATGAAGTTGTTCTGCGGATCTTCTGTCGTGATCCGGGTTTGCAGCGCATGGCCGTCCAGCCGGACGTCGGCTTGCGTCGGCTTGCCGGTGGCCTCCGCGATGCTCTTGCCTTCCGCGATCAGGATCTGCGCCCGGACGATATCAATGCCCGTCACCTCTTCGGTCACGGTGTGTTCCACCTGCACGCGCGGGTTCACTTCGATGAAGTAGAATTTGCCGTCGGCCATATCCATCAGGAACTCGACGGTGCCCGCGCATTCGTAGTTCACATGTTTGCAGATCTTGTAGCCCAGTTCGCAAATCTCGTCCCGTTGCGCCTCGGTCAGGTAGGGGGCCGGGGCGCGTTCCACCACCTTCTGGTTGCGGCGCTGGACCGAGCAGTCGCGCTCATAGAGGTGATACATCTCACCGTGTTTGTCGCCAAGGATCTGCACCTCCACATGGCGGGCCTTCAGGATCATTTTCTCAAGATAACCCTCGCCATTGCCAAAGGCGGCTTCGGCTTCGCGGCGCCCTTCCCGCACCTTTTCCTCAACCTCCGCTTCGCCCATGATGGGCCGCATGCCGCGCCCGCCGCCGCCCCAGGAGGCCTTGAGCATCAGCGGGTAGCCTATCTCCTTGGCGTCCTTCTTGATCTTGGCCATGTCATCGCCAAGCACCTCGGTCGCGGGGATCACCGGCACGCCCGCTTCAATGGCGACGCGGCGGGCCGAGGCCTTGTCGCCAAGCGCGCGCATGGTCTCGGCCTTGGGGCCGATGAAGGTAATGCCATTCTGATCGCAGGCATCCACGAAATCGGGGTTCTCCGACAGCAGGCCATATCCGGGATGAATCGCATCCGCCCCGGCGGCCTTGGCCACGCGGATCATCTCGTCGATGGAGAGATAGGCAGCCACCGGCCCCAGACCTTCCCCGATGCGGTAGGCTTCATCCGCCTTGAAACGGTGCAGGCCGAGCTTGTCTTCCTCGGCATAGACCGCAACCGTTTTCTTGCCCATTTCATTGGCCGCGCGCATGATGCGGATGGCGATTTCGCCCCGGTTTGCGATGAGAATTTTCTTGAAGTCTGGCATGTGGGCCTCTTGGTCATTGGGCAGGTGGGCACTGTTTAGGAGGAATCTAACGTCAGGTAAACGCGTAGAATTGGGTATGGACTGCGAGGCACCGGATAATCCGGCGAGGGCGCCACGCCGGGCTTCGGTTCAAAGGGGAATGGGCCGGGGCAGTTCGGCCAGCGTTGCCGCACCCAATTGGCCCATGTTTGCTTCCATATCCTTGACCAGAATGTCGACGAGGTGGTCGATCCCCGGCGGGCCAAGGGCTGCGAGCGCGTAGTGAAACGCCCGCCCGAGCATGACGAAATCGGCACCACAGCCGTAGGCGCGCAGGATGTCGAGCCCGCCCTCGATACCGCTGTCGAACACCAGGGGCAGGGTCGTTTCCGGCCTGATGGTCCGCAGCGCGTCAATTGCGGCGGGGGCTGCATCAAATTGGCGGCCCGTGTGATTTGAAACCCACAAGGCATCCACGCCACGCCTCTGTAGCGGCTCCGCATCCTCGGCCCGCAGCACGCCCTTGAGGATCAGCGGCCCCTGCCAATGATCCCGCAGCCATGAGACGTAATCCCAATCGGGCGAGGTGCGCAGCAGATAGCCCGCGTGCTGTGTTGACGAGAGCGCCGTCGCCGTCTTTGGCGTGTATTTCTCAAGCCCGCGCATCCGGGGCATGCCGCGTTTTGCCATCCCGATGGCCCACGTCGGGCGCAGCGCCACCTGGGCCAGCAGGCGGGGCGTCAAGCGGGGCGGTTGTGTCAGCCCGGAGCGTATCTGCCGTTCGCGGCGGGAGGCCACGGGGACATCAACGGTCAGCACGAGGGTCTTGAATCCAGCGGATCGGGCGCGGGCCAGCATATCCTTGCGAATGTCTTCGTCGCGGGGTGGATACATCTGAAACCAGGCGTCATCTCCTAGATGCGGGGCGAGGTCTTCCGGCGACTGGCTGGCGACGGTGGACAGCGTGTAGGGTAGGCCGAGCCGATGTGCCGCGCGCGCCAGATGGCCTTCGGCATCGGGCCACATCAGCCCTGACATGCCGACGGGAGCGATCCCGAAGGGCAGGGCGCGCTCTTGGCCCAGAAACGCTGTTCTCAGATCAGGCGTGAATTCGCCGTGCAGAATCGATGGCATAAAGCCGATGCGGTCCAGCTGTACCCGGTTTCGGCGTTTCGTCGCCTCGGTGCCGGTCGCCGATTCGAGGTACTCCCACACGAATTTCGGCATACGTCTTTGCGCGCGTGCCCGCAGATCGGAGAGGGCAGGGTATCGGCTGTGCAGGTCCATGACCTTATTTGCGTGGCAGATCAGCCTATTGTCCAGACTGGAAAACCTCCAGAACAGAGCGCGAACGTCTCTTTATCTCCACGGCCTGTCGGGCTAGGCTGGCTGCATGAGCAGTTTCGATGAAATGGACGCCTTTGACGGTGCCTCTTTATCCGCAAGGGCGATGGCGGCGCGGCCGCAACCCTATCTGGACGGTCTCAATCCGGCGCAGCGCGAAGCTGTCGAGAAGCTGGACGGTCCGGTGCTGATGTTGGCGGGTGCGGGGACGGGCAAGACCCGGGCCTTGACCGCGCGAATTGTACATCTGCTGAGCACCGGGCGCGCACGGCCCAATGCAATCTTGGCGGTGACCTTCACCAACAAGGCCGCGCGCGAGATGAAAAACCGTGTCGGTCAGATGCTGGGCCAGCCGGTCGAAGGGATGCCCTGGCTTGGCACCTTTCACGCGATCTGCGTGAAGCTGCTGCGCCGCCATGCGGAACTAATAAATGACGGCACTAGCGAAAGCAGTGAATTGGTCGGTGACGACCTCTATGACAAGGGTCCTGTTCCACGACCGCAACTAGTGCCGAACGCGGCGGCGAAGCGACATCTAAAGTCGAACTTCACGATTCTCGATACCGACGATCAGTTGCGCTTGCTCAAGCAACTCGTCTCGGCGGAAGGCATCGACGACAAGCGTTGGCCCGCACGCCAGTTGCTCCACATCATCGACGGCTGGAAGAACCGCGCGCTCACGCCGGACAAGGTGCCCGCCGCCGATGCGGGCGCTTACAACCACAAGGGCGTCAAGCTTTACGCCCAGTACCAGCGACGTCTGCTGGAACTCAACGCCTGCGATTTTGGCGACCTGCTGCTGCATATGCTGACGATCTTCCAGACCCATGAAGACGTGCTTCAGAAATATCAGCGCTGGTTCGCCTATATTCTCGTGGACGAGTATCAGGACACCAATGTGGCGCAGTACCTCTGGCTACGCCTGCTGGCGGGGGGCCACAAGAATATCTGTTGCGTGGGCGATGATGACCAGTCGATCTATGGCTGGCGCGGGGCGGAAGTGGGCAACATCCTGCGGTTCGAAAAGGATTTTCCGGGCGCGCATGTGGTCCGGCTGGAGCAGAACTACCGCTCGACCCCGCATATCCTCGCAGCTGCCTCATCGGTGATCGAAGGCAACAAGGGGCGACTGGGCAAGACGCTTTTTACCGACCGGACCGAAGGTGAGAAGGTAAGGCTCATCGGTCACTGGGACGGCGAGGAGGAGGCCCGCTGGATCGGGGAAGAGATCGAGGCGGCGCAACGCGGCACGCGCGGCATGGCGCCCATGAGCCTCAACCAGATGGCTATTCTGGTCCGGGCAAGCCACCAGATGCGCGCTTTTGAGGACCGCTTCCTGACCATCGGCCTGCCTTACAAGGTGATCGGCGGGCCACGGTTTTACGAGCGGATGGAGATTCGCGATGCCATGGCGTATTTCCGCGTGGTGGTCAGCCCGGACGACGATCTGGCGTTTGAGCGGATCGTCAATACGCCGAAACGGGGCCTGGGCGACAAGGCGCAACAGACCATCCAGCGCATGGCCCGCAGCAACGGCATCAGCCTTTTCGAAGGCGCGCGGCTTTGCGTGCAAAGCAAAGCGATCGGCGGAAAAGGCGGGGCGGCACTGGTCACACTGGTGGATGGGATTGATCGCTGGGGGCGTTTGATGCGGGCGCGGGTGCCCGCCGATGCGGAGGCCGTAGTTGATGACGGCAGCACGGCGGCGGAGGTGTCTCATGTCGAGCTGGCTCAGATCATTCTCGACGACTCCGGCTACACCACCCATTGGCAGAACGACAAGACGCCCGAGGCCCCGGGTCGGCTTGAAAACCTGAAGGAATTGGTCAAGGCGCTGGAGGGCTTTGAGAACCTGCAAGGCTTTCTGGAACATGTCAGCCTGATCATGGACAACGAGTCGGGCGATGCCGAGGAGAAGGTCTCCATTATGACCCTGCACGCGGCCAAGGGCTTGGAGTTCCCCATGGTGTTTTTGCCCGGCTGGGAAGATGGTCTCTTTCCGTCGCAGCGGTCTATGGACGAGAGTGGCGTCAAGGGCCTCGAAGAGGAGCGGCGGCTGGCCTATGTGGGCATCACGCGGGCGGAAGAGGTCTGTACCATCTCCTTTGCCGCCAATCGCCGGGTCTTTGGCCAATGGCAAAATGCCTTGCCCTCACGGTTCATCGACGAATTGCCAGAGGCGCATGTGGAAGTTCTGACGCCTCCCGGTCTCTATGGCGGCGGATACGGCGCGGCGGCACCGCGCAGCACGCTGCACGAACAGGCGGCAGAGGCCAATGTCTACAACTCACCGGGGTGGCGGCGTCTGCAAGCCCGCAGCGCCGAACGCCCGGTCAGCCAACCGCGTGAGACCCGCAACACGGTGATCGACATGGCTGCCGTGTCGAGCTTTTGCGTGGGCGAGCGGGTGTTCCATCAAAAGTTCGGCTATGGGGCCATCATCGACATTGAAGGCGACAAGCTTGAGATCAATTTCGAGAAAGCCGGTGTCAAGAAGGTCGTCGCCAAGTTCATCACCGCAGCGGATGATGTCCCTTTGTAGGCATCGTCCTGAACATCCGACTCACTGCCCTGACCGAGCGTACCCGGCCAGCCCCCGACCCTCGCCCCGGGAGGGGGTTTCACACCCACCCGGGCTCAGGGGCTGGCCTCAGTCGCAAGGGGTCGTGTTGCGGATTAACGGAATGCCGCTCTAGGGCGTTTCATGTGCCCAGCGGAGCGCAATAGCGCCTCATGGCGCGCCAGGGCCCTTTTGCCAATTGTGACACCAGGCAGACCACACCAACTCGGCTTGAAATCAATCATGTAAGAAGAGGGGAAAGGGACGGTGGCATCCGGGAGGAGGATAGATGCCACCGCCTTGGTGCAGGCACTCCAAGGGAGGAGGAATGAAGCGCCTGTCTCTGAGACCCGATGCTGTCTTCGCATCAGGTGCGTGTTCCGGGAACACGCTTTGTCTGTGAGCGGCGATATCTGGGAGGAGGAGAGATATCGCCGCCAACATGCGGGCGCTCAGGGAGGAGATGCGCCCGGACGTTGCGTTATTTCATACCCATCTGCCGTTGAGCGGCGTCACGCGCCACGGCTTTCAGGGAGGATCGGTGAATTCCGATGTCGTTCAACTCATGATCGCTCAGGGCGCGAAGCTCTGAGAGCGATGCGCGGTAAATCCGGTAGTAGGCGTATTTCGTTGCCGCGCTTTCGAGCGCGAATGCGGCCCCTGCAAGCAGGCGCTCGACAATGCTGACCGTTTTGGTTTGCGTGTAGTAAGCCATAACGTCTTGCTCTCTTACCTTTCGTTTCTTGTGCGCCATACTTAGGGAATTGCTGCGTGCGCACAATAACTTCTGCGACAATGCTGCCATGCAGCAATTGCATGGGGTAACGGGTTGAAAATCGGGCATGTTGCCCAAGGCGTGGTCAATCGCGGCGGGAGAGTGGCGCTTGCGGATCGAGTTGCTATATGGAGTGGCGAGCCTGAGGAGAAATTGAGCATGTCCGTGACCAAAGCCGAAATCGAAGCCGCACTGGAACGGGTGACACTGCCCGACGGACGCAGCCTTGTCGCCCATGATTTGATTCGTGCTCTGAGCGTTGACGGCGCAACGGTGCGGTTTGTCATCGAGGCCCCGTCCCCCGAGGTTGCGCGTCAGATGGGGCCGCTTCGGGACGCGGCGGAAAAGGTGGTGTCCGAGATGCCGGGTGTGACCTCGGCCTCGGTTGCGCTGACGGCGCATGGTCCGGCGGAAAAGAAACCGGCACCCCCCAGTCTTAAGATCGGCGGCCACCCAAAACCCCAGGAGGGGCCAAGCAAACCGGTGGGTGTGAAGCGCATCCTTGCGATCGGGTCCGGCAAAGGGGGCGTGGGCAAATCCACCGTGTCCTCCAACCTCGCGGTGGCGCTGGCGCGGGCCGGTCGCAAGGTGGGTCTGCTGGATGCGGATATCTATGGCCCAAGTCAGCCGCGGATGATGGGGGTGAACAAGCGCCCCGCCAGCCCCGACGGCAAGACCATCATCCCCTTGCAGGCCCATGGGGTCACGATGATGTCGATTGGTTTCATGATGGAGGAAGGCAAAGCGGTGGTCTGGCGCGGGCCGATGCTGATGGGTGCACTGCAACAGATGCTGGGGCAGGTGCAATGGGGCGAGCTTGACGTGCTGCTGGTGGACCTGCCGCCCGGCACAGGGGACGTCCAGCTGACACTTTGCACCAAGTCGGAGCTGACGGGCGCAATTGTCGTCTCGACCCCGCAGGATGTAGCACTGATTGATGCCCGCAAGGCGCTGGATATGTTTGCAACGCTCAAGACCCCGGTGCTGGGGCTGATCGAGAACATGTCGTTGTTTGTCTGTCCCGACTGCGGGTCCGAACATCAGATCTTTGGGCAGGGTGGCGTCGCGGCTGAGGCCGAAAAGATGGGCGTGCCGTTGCTGGGGGCCTTGCCGATTGACCTTGAAACCCGCCTTGCCGGAGACGGCGGCACCCCCATAGCGGCGGGCGAAGGTGCCATGGCACAGGCCTATGCGCGGATCGCCGACGGGTTGATCAAGGGCGGCATGGCCTGATCTGCGCAGCTCCCAGCGCTTTCCGGACGCGTCGTGGGATTTCGTGGGAAGACTGGCGATATTTGCCGGAACCAACAGGCTTTTGACTTTTATCCGAATCAAAGAAACACAATTTGCTGCGGAAATACTCCGCATGTGAAGGATTAATCCGGAACAATCAGAGAACAATCTGCTCTTATTACATCAGTCGGATGAAATTCTGGGAATTCGCGGGAAAAATTTACCTTGGATGACTGGGTCTAGATTTAGTGTTCGTTTCCGATCAATATCCCATATATTGGCCAGTTTGATCGAACTAAAGCCTGCATCCCTCTTTGATTAACAGTAAAAAACCGGATTTTGGGATTTGGTAACCAAAAATCCCTTGCTGTACCACGATTTCCCACGCTATACCTTGTGACATCAGATGAGATCGAGACCGGGGCACCAAACGACCCCACGCAACAAAAAACTCAAGCAGGTTTCTACAGGCACCTCGCTTTCATCACAAAAAGAGATCCGGCGCGCGAGCGAGCAGACATCCCCCCAGGTGGCGCGCGCAGCTGGACTTCCCCGCAACGCGGGACGAGGGCGGCGGGTTGATCGGTGGCAGCAGATCAACCCGCCGTTTCCATTTTTGACCGGGGGCAAAGGCGCGGCAGGAAAAGAAGCGCCACGGATTGGGATAAGGCAGTGGGCCGCAGGTTCAGAGGCGAAAGCCATCACAAGGTCGATGCAAAGGGGCGGGTCTCTATTCCGGCCTCTTTCCGGCGTGTGATCGAAGCTTCTGACCCCAACTGGTCCTCCGGCGATGCGCCCGAGCTTGTGATTGTCTATGGTGATCACCGCAGAAATTACCTCGAATGCTACACCATGCAGGCGATTGAGGAGGTCGATGACAAGATCGACGCCCTGCCCCGGGGCTCCATGGAGCGGCGGATGTTGCAGCGGTTGTTTCACGGGCAATCCTTTCCCACCTCCGTGGATGAAACGGGCCGTCTGGTCCTGCCGTCCAAGCTGCGCCAGAAGATCGGGCTCGACAAAGAGGCGTTCTTTATCGCCGCGGGCGATACCTTCCAGATCTGGAACCCTGAAACCTATGAGACCGAGGAGGCCTCCAAGACCGAGGCCTGGCTTGACGAATTGCCGGATGATTTTGATCCGCTGGTCTTTTTGGACGGCGGACAGGGGGATTAGGCGATGGCTGCTGCCGCTTCCATCGATGATCCCGCACCCCACATTCCCGTTCTGTTGACCGCGATCATGCGCGAGGTCGCGCCGGTGTCGGGCGTATGGCTGGACGGGACATTCGGTGCGGGTGGCTACACACGTGGCCTGCTAGAGGCGGGCGCGGAGAAGGTCATCGCGGTAGATCGCGATCCACTGGCGTTCGAATTGGCTGCCGATTGGGCGGGGGACTATGCCAGCAGATTGGAGCAGCGCGCGGGGGTCTTTTCGCGGATGGACGACTATGGCGCGGACCTTGATGGCGTGGTTCTCGATCTCGGTGTGTCCTCGATGCAGCTTGACCGGGCAGAGCGCGGCTTTTCCTTCATGAAGGACGGCCCGCTCGACATGCGGATGAGCCAGGATGGACGGTCAGCAGCCGATATCGTCAACAACGCACCATCCGAGGATATCGCGGCCATTCTTTACTATTACGGGGAAGAGCGTGCCAGCCGCCGGATTGCCCGCGCAATTGTTGCAGCGCGCAGCGACGCGCCGATTGAGACGACGCTGCGCCTTGCGGAGATCATCGAGGGGTGTCTGCCCCGTGCCAAGCCCGGGCAGTCGCACCCCGCAACGCGCAGCTTTCAGGCGCTGCGGATTGCCGTAAATGATGAGTATAAAGAGCTTTATCAAGGCCTTATGGCGGCGGAGCGAGCGTTGAAGCCGGGTGGCAAGCTGGCGGTTGTCACCTTCCATTCGGTCGAAGACCGCATGGTCAAGCGCTTCCTGACCGCGCGCGCCGGGGCGGGTGGTAACGCAAATCGCTACGCTCCGGAACGCCAGCAAGCCGCCCCTGCTTTCAAATTGAAATCCCGCAAGGCCATTGCGGCGGACGCAACGGAGATCGCGCAGAACCCACGCGCGCGCTCTGCAAAGTTGCGGGTGGCAGAGCGCACCGATGCGCCCGCAGGGACAATAGAGGCTAAGGCCATTGGCATGCCGATGGTTAAACCGGGGATATAGATGCGTACCTTTTTGTATATTTTGACAACACTGAGTGTGATTGCGCTGGCCTTCTGGGCGTACCGCGAGAATTACGCGACCCAAAGTGCCCTTGCGGAGACCCGATCCCTGCGCCTCGAAATCCGCGCGGCTCATGAGCGCCTGTCCATGCTGAAGGCGGAATGGGCCTATCTCAACCGCCCCGACCGGCTGCGTGATCTGGCAGGGATAAACTTTGATCGCCTGGGGCTTTTGCCGCTGCGACCGGAGCAATTCGGACATGTGGACCAGGTCGCCTACCCGCCCGCGCCGGTGATCGAGGTGGAAAATGTGATTGAAATCGCCAATCTGGGCGATGAAACCAGCGAGGTGGAGCAATGATCCGGACCCCGCTGCGCCCGCTCGCCCGCATTCTCGACGCCCGCGAGAAAGGCGAGAACCCCGACGCGATCGAGCGTGAAAACATCCGCATCCGCCACGAACAGATGCGCGACCAGGCCCGCCAGCGCGCGGAGGGGCGTCTGTTGGTGCTCGGCATGTTCTTTGTGGTGGCCTTTTGTGTGGTTGGCTTGCGCATGGGGATGCTTGCGACGTCTGAGCCGACGGAGCCGCGCGTTGATGCGCCCGGTGCAAAAATCCACGCCGCACGGGCCGACATCATTGATCGGCATGGCAACCTGCTGGCCACGAATTTCGAAACCCACGCCCTTTATGCGCAGCCGCCGTTGATGGTTGATCCGGTCCATGCCGCGGAAGAACTGGCAAAAGTCTTCCCCGATCTTGAGCCTGATGAGCTGCTGGAGGATTTCACGGGCAAGCGCAAGTTCTTGTGGATCAAGCGAAAAATCAGCCCCGAACAGATGCAGGCGGTGCATGAGATCGGTGATCCCGGTTTGCTTTTTGCCGCCCGCGATATGCGGCTTTACCCCAATGGCAAGCTGGCGGCGCATGTCCTGGGCGGGGCGAGTTTCGGCAAAGAGGGTGTCAACGCGGCTGAAGTCATTGGCGTGGCTGGTGTTGAAAAATACTTCGATGACTATTTGCGCGACCCGGCCAATGGGGCGAACCCCTTGCAATTGTCGCTCGACCTGACGGTGCAGGCCGCAGCTGAGCGCGTGCTCTACGGCGGGATGAAGTTGATGAACGCCAAGGGGGCGACGTCGATCCTGATGGATGCCCATACTGGTGAGGTCATCAGTGTCGTGTCCTTGCCGACGTTTGATCCCAACAAGCGCCCCCGGCCAGCCACATCCGGTGATGCCTCTGACAGCCCGCTGTTCAACCGGTCGGTGCAGGGTGTCTATGAGCTTGGCTCGACCTTCAAGATATTCACTGTCGCTCAGGCCATGGATCTGGGGCTGGTGAACCCGGAGACGCTCATCGACACCAAGGGCCCGCTGCGCTGGGGCAAACATCGCATCCGCGATTTCCGCAACTACGGCGACGAGATGTCGGTCACAAAAGTCATTGTCAAAAGCTCCAACATCGGGACGGCCCGGGTGGCACAGGCCATCGGGGTGGAGCGGCAGCGCGCCTTTCTCGATCAGTTGGGCATGCTGGAGCCGACAGGCTTCGAGATTGTCGAAGCGGCCACCGGGCGTCCGCTTCTGCCGCCCAACTGGTCGGAGCTGAGCACCATGACGATCTCTTACGGACATGGGCTCTCGACCTCGCCCATGCATCTGGCGGCCGGATACGCAGCCATCGCCAATGGCGGCTACAAGGTGCAGCCCACCATTCTCAAACGCTCAACCACGCAGAAAGGCGAGCGGGTTTTCAGCGAAACCGCGTCGGCGGCGTCGCGCAAGATGCTGCGCAAGGTTGTGACCGAAGGCACAGCCAGCTTTGGAGAGGTCAAGGGCTATGCCGTTGCCGGAAAGACCGGCACCGCAGACAAACCCAAACGCCGGGGCGGATATTACGACGACAAGGTGATCGCGACCTTCGCGTCGATCTTCCCGGCGGATGATCCCAAATATGTGCTGATCGTGACGCTGGATGAACCGGTCGACACCACGGGCGACGAGCCGCGCCGCACCGCCGGGTGGACAGCCGTGCCCGTGGCCGCAGAGATGATCCGCCGCGTGGCCCCTTTGCTGGGTCTCAGACCAACCGTTGAACCTGTGCCGCTGGACGATATAAAGCTGACCAGTAACTAAGCCGCAAAGGCGGGGGCGATGCGCGGGCAGACAAGATCACTTTCCCAAATGGGACTCACGGCACGGGGCGGTCGCACCGCAGAGATACGCGGCCTTGCGGTGGACAGCCGCGAGGTGCGCGAGGGGTATCTCTTCTTTGCGCTGCCGGGGACGCAGTTCCATGGGGCGGAATTCATCTCGACGGCCCTCGATTTGGGGGCTGTGGCGGTGCTGACCGATGCCGAGGGTGCCGCCCTTGCAGCGGATGTGCTTGAAGCCGGGGATGCGGCGTTGATTGTCTCCGAGGCACCGCGTGAGGCGTTGGCGCGCGCCGCGGCGCTCTGGTTCGGGGCGCAGCCTCAGACGATGGTTGCCGTGACTGGCACAAATGGCAAAACCTCCGTCGCAACCTTCGTGCGCCAGATCTGGACCCATTTGGGCTACAAGGCGATCAACCTTGGGACCACCGGCATCGAAGGGGCGTGGAGCGCGCCGCTCGCGCATACCACGCCAGAACCGATCACCCTGCACCGCGCCCTGGCGGAAGCGGTGGAAAACGGGATCACCCATGCGGCGATGGAGGCCTCCTCGCACGGGTTGGATCAGCGCAGACTTGACGGCGTGACACTCGCTGCCGCCGGTTTCACCAATATTACGCAGGATCACCTGGATTATCATCCCAGTTTTGAGGACTATTTCGATGCCAAGGCCGGGCTCTTTGCGCGGGTTCTGCCCGAAGATGCCGCAGCGGTCATCAACATTGACGCCGCCCGTGGCGTGGATATGTCGGCCATCGCCAAGGCGGGGGGCTGTGATGTGACAACGGTCGGGCGCGACAGTGGTGACATCCATCTGGGCAACGTCCAGGTCGATGCCACGGGGCAGACGGTCTGTTTCAAACATCAGGGCAAGCAGCATGTTTGCCGGTTGCGGTTGATTGGCGATTTTCAGGCGGAAAACGTCATGCTGGCCGCTGGAATCGTGATGGCCTGCGGGGACGCGCCGGATGCGGTTTTTGACACGCTGGATCAGTTGACGACCGTGCGCGGGCGCATGCAACTGGCCGCAACCCGCGAAAACGGGGCTGCCGCTTTTGTGGACTATGCACATACGCCAGATGCGATCTCCACCGCTCTCAAGGCCTTGCGCCCGCATGTGCTGGGGCGGCTGATTGCCATCGTCGGCGCGGGCGGTGATCGCGATAGGACCAAACGCCCGCTGATGGGGCAGGCTGCGGCTGAAAACGCCGATCTGGTGATCGTCACCGATGACAACCCCCGTTCCGAGGACCCGGCGGCCATTCGGGCGTCGGTTCTGCTTGGCGCACCGGATGCCATGGAAGTGGGCGACCGGGCCGAGGCAATCCTGCGCGGCGTCGATGCTTTGGGCCCGGGTGACGCGCTTCTGATCTCGGGAAAAGGGCATGAGACGGGCCAGACCATCGGGACGGACGTGTTGCCCTTTGACGATGTGGAGCAGGCCAGCCTTGCCGTCGCGGCGCTGGATGGGAGGCTGGCATGAGCTTGTGGAACGCGACCGAGGCAGCGGGTGCCACAGGCGGGCGCGCGACCTCTGACTGGGAGGCGGCGGGTGTCTCCATCGACACCCGCACGTTGCAACCGGGTGATCTTTTCGTGGCGCTCAAGGACGCGCGTGATGGGCATGAGTTTGTCGCACAAGCGCTGGAGAAAGGGGCGGCTGCAGCACTGGTCAGCCGCGTTCCGGAAGGGGTTTCAGAGGGCGCACCCCTGCTGATCGTCGAGGACGTGATGCGTGCGCTGGAAGATCTTGGTCGAGCGGGCCGGGCACGCATGACCGGCAAGGTTGCAGCCGTCACGGGCAGCGTCGGCAAGACCTCCACCAAGGAGATGCTGCTGGCCATGCTGTCCGAGCAGGGCAGGAGCCATGCTTCGGTTGCGAGCTACAACAATCACTGGGGGGTGCCGCTGACGTTGGCACGTATGCCGCGAGACACCGAATATGCCGTGATCGAAATTGGCATGAATCACCCCGGTGAGATCGCGCCGCTTTCCAAACTGGCGCAGCCCCATGTGGGTTTGGTCACAACGGTCGCGGCGGCGCACCTCGAAGCCTTTGAGGATATTGATGGAATCGCGGTGGAGAAAGCCTCGATCTTTGACGGGGTCCTCCCCAATGGGGTCGCGGTTGTGAATGCGGATGTCGAGACCTCCCCGATCCTTAAGGACAAGGCCCGTCAGTGCCGGTTGCGCGAGATCAGTTTCGGCGAAAAAGGCGTCGACTACCGGTTGATGCGCGCGGACCTGCAAGGGGATACAACCGTGGTGTGCGCGCAAATGGGCGAGGTCCCCCTGCTTTACAAGATCAACTCGCCGGGGCGTCACTTTGCCATGAACGCGCTTGGCGCGATTGCGGTGATGGCGGCATTGGGAACGGACCTGGCTCTGGCGCTCGGTGCGCTTGGGCGGTGGATGCCATACAAGGGCCGCGGGCAGCGCGAGCGCATCCACCTTGACCCGGTCGAAACAGGCCTGACGCTTGATCTGATTGATGACAGTTACAATGCCAATCCCACCTCGATGGCCGCCGCGCTTGACGTTTTGGCCGCTGCTCGGGTGACAAACGACATCGGACGCGTGTCAAAGGGGCGTCGCATTGCCTATCTGGGCGACATGAAGGAATTGGGCAGGGACGAGATCGCCTTGCATCAGGGGCTTGCGGACCTTCCCGCGATGAAGGAAATCGACCTTATTCATTGCATCGGCCCATTGATGAAATCGCTTCACGGCGTCTTGCCCGGGCCTCAACGGGGTGAATGGTTCGAGACCGCAGAGGACGCGGTGAGCCGGGTCAGGACGCATCTCGATAGCGGCGATGTGGTTCTGGCAAAGGGGTCTTTGAGCATGAAACTCGCGCTGATCGTTGACGCCATCCGCAGAATGGGACATGCCCCGCTGGACGAGGAATAGGAACGCTACATGCTCTACTGGTTGACCCTGCTGTCGGATGGAGGAGATTTCTTCAACCTCTTCCGCTATATCACCTTTCGGGCTGGAGGCGCGTTTCTGACGGCCCTTGTATTCGGGTTTCTCTTCGGAAAACCGCTCATCAACGTGCTCAGACGCAGGCAGGGCAAAGGCCAACCGATCCGGGACGACGGACCCGAAGGTCATTTCGCCAAACAGGGAACTCCCACAATGGGGGGGCTGCTGATCGTTGGTGCCTTGCTCACCTCCACGCTGCTCTGGGCGCGGCTCGACAATGGGTTCGTGTGGATTGTTCTCTTTGTCACCATGTCCTTTGCCGCGATCGGTTTCATGGACGATTATGCCAAGGTCTCCAAACAATCGAGCGCGGGCGTTCCGGGGCGGGTGCGGCTGCTCTTGGGGTTCGCCATCGCGGCGGTGGCTGCTTTCTGGGCCGCGCAATACCACCCTGAAGCGCTGCAAAACAGGCTGGCGCTGCCGGTCTTCAAGGATACGCTCATCAACCTTGGCTACCTGTTCGTGCCATTTTCGGTCATCGTCATCGTCGGGGCGGCGAATGCCGTGAACCTGACCGACGGGCTGGACGGGCTTGCGATCATGCCGGTGATGATCGCGGCGGGCACTTTGGGCGTGATCGCCTATGCGGTGGGTCGCGTCGACTTTACCGAATACCTGGATGTGCATTACGTGCCGGGGACGGGGGAGATTCTGATATTCACGGCGGGGCTCTTTGGCGGCGGGCTCGGGTTCTTGTGGTACAACGCCCCGCCTGCGGCGGTCTTCATGGGTGATACCGGCAGCCTTGCCCTTGGCGGCGCTCTGGGGGCGATTGCGGTCTCCACCAAACACGAGATCGTGCTGGCCATTGTCGGCGGCTTGTTTGTGGTCGAGGCGCTGAGCGTCATTATTCAGGTGCTTTACTTCAAGAAGACTGGCAAGCGGGTGTTCCTGATGGCGCCGATCCACCATCACTATGAAAAGAAGGGCTGGGCGGAAAGCACCATCGTCATCCGGTTCTGGATCATCTCGCTCATCCTCGCGATCATCGGACTTGCGACGCTCAAGGTACGGTGACGCGGCAGGGTTCGGCGTGCAGTGCCACCTCTTGCCTCTGCCTGCCAGGGCGGGCACTGTCGCCGCGCTTAAGGGAGGGGCTCAGACGTGATTCCGGTCAGAGGGTTGCAAGGTCACAAGGTTGCGGTGCTTGGGCTGGGACGCTCCGGTCTCAGTGCCGCGCGGGCACTTCGCGCCGGTGGTGCCACGCCGGTCTGCTGGGACGACAACCCGGAGACGCGCCGCCGCGCCGAAGACGAAGGCTTCGCCTGCGCGCAATTCGGAACGCCGCAGGCCTTTGACGATATTGCCCGGCTGATCGTCAGCCCCGGCATCCCGCATCTTTACCCGTCACCAAACCCGGTCATCGCCGCAGCGCTTGAGGCGGGTGTGCCGGTCGACAACGACATCGGACTGTTCTTCCAGTCCTTCGCGACGCCAGCGTGGGACAATTTCGATGTTGCGCCGCGCGTGGTTGCGGTCACCGGCTCAAACGGCAAATCGACAACTTCGGCCCTGATCCATCATATTCTGGAGCATGCGCACCGCCCGGCAACACTGGCGGGCAACATCGGGCGGGGCGTTCTGGATATTGATCCCCCCCATGACGGGGAGGTGGTGGTGCTGGAGCTGTCGAGCTACCAGACCGATCTTGCGCGCAGTCTCACGCCGGATGTCGCTGTCTTCACCAACCTTTCTGAGGATCACCTTGACCGTCATGGCGGCATGGGGGGGTATTTCGCGGCCAAACGCAGGCTCTTTGCCGAAGGTGGCCCGGATCGCGCCATCATCGGCGTGGACGAGGACGAAGGCCGTTATCTCGCGGGCCAGATGGCGCAGGGCCCAGGGGATGACCGCGTGATCCGCATCTCGGTCGAGCGCAAGCTGAGCGGGCCGGGCTGGCAGGTCTTTGCCCGGAAAGGCTTCTTGTCGGAGTACCGAAAGGGCAAACAGGTCGGCTCCATCGATCTGCGCCAGATTGGCGGTCTGCCCGGGGTGCACAACCACCAGAACGCCTGCGCCGCCTATGCGGCATGCCGGACACTGGGGCTGGCCCCGAAGGTGATCGAGGCGGCCTTGCACAGCTTTGCCGGGCTGCCACACCGCAGCCAGTTGGTTGCGGAGCGAAACGGGGTGCGGTTTGTCAATGACAGCAAGGCCACCAATGTGGATGCGGCGGCCAAGGCGCTCGCGGCCTTTCAATCGATCCGCTGGATCTGCGGCGGGCTTGAAAAAGAAGGCGGTTTGCAGGCCTTGTCCGCGCCCAGCCAAAACGTGGCGAAAGCCTATGTCATCGGGCGTGAAGCGGCGGCTTTTGCCATGAAACTGCCCGTCGAGGCGGAGGTTTGCACAACGATGGAGGTCGCCGTGGCGCGGGCGGTTGCCGACGCGCAGCCCGGTGACGTCGTTTTACTGGCCCCGGCGGCGGCGAGTTTCGATCAATACGATAATTTCGAACAGCGGGGCGAGGATTTCATCCGCGAGGTTCAGAACCATCTCTGATCTAGCGCGCTCAGGCCAGGTGCCGTGCAGCGGCCATGGCCGAGGACCACGCCCATTGAAAGTTGTAGCCGCCCAGCCAACCTGTCACATCAACCGCTTCGCCGATGAAAAAGAGGCCGGGTACCGATGTCACTTCCATGGTTTTTGCCGATAATGCGTCCGTGTCGATCCCGCCCAGAGTGACCTCTGCGGTGCGGTATCCTTCGGTCCCGGAGGGGTAGAGAACCCAGTTCTGAAGGTGGCGGGTCATGGCATCCAGCTTCTGGTCGGACTGGTCCGCGAGGTTGCCGGTCAGATCGCGTTCGGTGCCAATATGCTCCACCAGACGTGCGGGCAAAAACTCCGCCAGTTCATTGGAGAGGTTGCGCCGCCCGGCGCAGGCCCGCTTGGCCTTTAGCGCGCTCAGGATGTCCCGCTCAGGGGTCAGGTTGAGCGTGACGGGCTGGCCTTCACGCCAGTAGGAGGAGGCCTGCAAAACGGCGGGGCCGGACAGGCCTCTGTGGGTGAAAAGTACCGCTTCGTCAAAACTGCTCTGTCCCGCCGTCACCCGCGCTGCCGTCGAAACACCGGAAAGTGCTGCGAAACGCTTGTCGGAAAAGGTGAACGGGACGAGCGCCGGGCGTGTCTCTGTCACAGCGATGCCAAACTGTCGGGCGATGTCATAGGCCAAGCCCGTCGCGCCCATCTTTGGGATGGATTTGCCGCCCGTCGCAACAACCAGAGTTTTGGCCTGCACGATATGCGCCCGGCTTTCACTTTCCATCTGAAACCGAAAACCGTCTGGCGTTTTCTCAAAATCCCGGGCGGACGTGCGCAGACGCAGATCGACCGCGTTGTCCTGCATGAGGCGCCGCAGCATGGCGATGATCTCTTTTGCAGACGTATCGCAGAACAACTGCCCCAGCGTCTTTTCGTGCCACGCGATACCGAAATGGTCCACGAGATCTATGAAATCCCACTGGGTGTAGCGCGCCAGGGCCGATTTCGCGAAATGCGGGTTTTGCGACAGAAATGCCTCCGCGGTGCAATGCATGTTGGTAAAGTTGCAGCGCCCGCCGCCGGAAATGCGGATTTTCTCCCCCGGTGCCTTGGCATGATCGATCAGCAGGACACGGCCTCGCGCATGAGCCGCACACATCATTCCGGCGGCCCCTGCGCCGATAATTGCCACATCAACCTGCATGTCAGGCAGGTGCCGGGAAACGCGCTGTTTTGCAAGGGTTCAGGCTGGCTATTGCAGTGATTTCAGGCTACACTTTGCGAACAGACCCCGAAAAGGGGCGTATCGGCAGTGTAGAGTACCAAGGCAGGCACCCATGACGGAAATGGTCTATGGCGCAGTTCCGGTTCGAGATGGCGAGCCGATCCTCCCCAAATGGTGGCGGACAATCGACAAATGGTCGATGTCCTGTGTGTTGATCCTCTTTGCCGTGGGGCTGCTTTTGGGGCTTGCGGCATCGCCGCCCCTTGCCGCCAAGAACGGGTTTGAGCCGTTTCACTATGTTCAAAGGCAGGCGTTTTTCGGGACCTTCGCGCTGATCGTGATGATGATTGCCTCGATGATGTCGCCGACGCTTGTGCGCCGCCTTGCAGTGGTGGGCTTTGTCTTTGCTTTTGTGGCACTGGCGCTCCTGCCGTTCTTCGGGTCGGATTTCGGCAAAGGTGCTGTGCGCTGGTACAGCCTTGGCTTTGCCTCCGTGCAGCCGTCTGAGTTTCTCAAACCCGGGTTCGTGGTTGTGGCCGCCTGGATGATGGCGGCGTCGGCAGACGTGAACGGCCCACCGGGAAAGACATGGTCTTTTGCGCTCTGCCTTTCCATCGTGTTCATGCTGGCCTTGCAGCCGGATTTCGGGCAGGCCTGTCTTGTGCTCTTTGGTTGGGGGGTCATCTATTTCGTGGCCGGAGCACCGATGCTGCTGCTGGTCGCCATGGCCGTTCTGGTGGTACTGGGCGGCGTGGTCGCCTATTCGAATTCCGAGCATTTTGCCCGCCGCATTGACGGGTTCCTGAGCGCGGATGTCGACCCGACGACGCAACTTGGCTATGCCACAAACGCGATCCAGGAAGGCGGGCTCTTCGGCGTCGGGGTAGGTGAGGGGCAGGTCAAATGGTCCTTGCCCGATGCGCATACCGATTTCATCATTGCGGTCGCTGCGGAGGAATATGGTCTTATCCTCGTGCTGGTGGTCATAGCGCTTTATGCCAGCGTCGTGGTGCGGTCCCTGTTGCGTCTGGTGCGGGAACGTGACCCGTTCATCCGTCTGGCGGGCACCGGACTTGCCTGCATGCTGGGGGTTCAGGCGATGATCAACATGGGGGTTGCGGTGCGGCTGCTACCCGCCAAGGGCATGACCTTGCCTTTTGTCAGCTACGGCGGCTCCTCCGTCATTGCCTCCGGTATCGCGGTCGGCATGCTGCTGGCCTTTACGCGGACACGGCCGCAGGGCGAGATCAGCGACCTGCTGTCGCGCGGGCGGGTGCGATGACGGCGCCGCTCCTGCTCATCGCGGCGGGCGGCACGGGCGGGCATATGTTCCCCGCGCAGGCGCTGGCCGAGGCGATGCTGCATCGTGGCTGGCGGGTGCGTCTGACCACCGATGCGCGGGGTGCCCGGTATACCGGCGGCTTCCCGCATTCCACGGAGATACAGGAAATCCGAAGTGCCACCTTTGCGCGCGGCGGGCTTGCCGCCAAAGCGGCAGCGCCGTTCCAGATCGGGACCGGTGTCCTAGGGGCGCTGTTGGCGTTCCTGCGCGACCGCCCCGCTGTGGTCGTGGGCTTTGGCGGCTACCCGACCATCCCGGCGATGTCAGCGGCATGGGTGCTGAAACTGCCCCGGATGATCCACGAACAAAACGGCATTCTGGGCAAGGTGAACACGGTGTTTGCCCCGCGTGTTGACGCGATTGCCTGCGGCTCATGGCCGACGGCTTTGCCCGACGGGGTCGAAGGCCATCACACGGGCAACCCTGTACGCGCCGCCGTGCTGGAACGGACAGAGGCGGGATACATTTGCCCCGGTGACTACCCGATGGAGCTGCTGGTCATCGGCGGCAGCCAGGGCGCGCGGATCCTCAGCGATGTGGTGCCCCCGGCGATTGCGAGCCTGCCAATGGCGATGCTCAGAAACCTGCGTGTCAGCCATCAGGCCCGCGAAGAAGATCACGAGCGGGTCGCGACATATTACGCGGAACATGGGATCAAGGCGGACGTTCAGGCGTTTTTTCATGATTTGCCGCGCCGGATGACCGAGGCGCAACTCGTCATCAGCCGGGCGGGGGCCTCGTCAGTTGCAGACCTGTCGGTGATCGGCAGGCCGTCGATCCTGATCCCCTTTGCCGCGGCGACGGGGGATCACCAGACCGCCAATGCCCGCGGCTTGGTCGAGGCTGGAGGAGCCATTATGATACCGGAATCCATGGCCACACCGGATTCAGTTGCGGAACAGATCCTTTCCGTGCTGGACAATCCGAAAGCAGCGATGCAAATGGCCACCGCCGCCGGACGTTTTGGCAAACCCGGGGCAACGGAGGCACTGGTCGAGATGGTCGAAGCTTTGGGCGCTAAGGGGCAAGAGCAATGAATGCAGCGACAAAACTGCCGGGTGACGTAGGACCCATCCACTTTGTGGGCATTGGCGGCATCGGGATGTCCGGTATCGCCGAAGTTCTGCTGAACCATGGCTACACGGTTCAGGGGTCGGATCTGAAGGCAACCGCGATCACGCGTCGGCTGCAAGAGTTGGGCGCCCGCATCTTCGAGGGTCAGCGCGCCGAAAACATCGAAAACGCCGAGGTTGTCGTGATCTCCAGTGCGATCAAGGCGGGCAATGCTGAACTTGATGCGGCGCGCGCTCAGGGCCTGCCAATCGTGCGTCGCGCCGAAATGCTGGGCGAGCTGATGCGGCTGAAATCAAACATCGCGGTTGCAGGCACCCACGGCAAGACCACCACGACAACCATGGTTGCGACCTTGCTCGATGCAGGGGAGTTCGACCCCACGGTTGTCAACGGGGGCATCATCCATGCCTATGGCTCGAACGCCCGAAAAGGCGAGGGCGAGTGGATGGTTGTGGAGGCAGATGAAAGCGACGGCACCTTCAACCGTCTGCCCGCGACCATTGCGATTGTCACCAACATCGACCCCGAGCATATGGAGCATTGGGGTGATTTTGACACGTTGCGGCAGGGATTTCTGGATTTTGTCTCGAACATTCCATTTTACGGGGTGGCGGTCTGCTGCACCGATCATCCGGAGGTGCAGAACCTCGTGGGCAAGATCTCGGACAGGCGTGTCATCACCTATGGGTTCAACGCGCAGGCTGATGTGCGCGCGGTGAACTTGCGGTACGAAGCAGGGATTGCGCATTTTGATGTCGCCCTTCAGGCTGAGGGCATGCTGATCGAAGGGTGCAGCTTGCCGATGCCGGGGGATCACAATGTCTCGAACGCGTTGTCTGCCATTGCTGTCGCCCGCCACCTGGGCATGAAGACAGAAGTCATCAAGGAAGCGCTCGCTTCGTTTGGCGGCGTTAACCGTCGGTTTACCCGCGTCGGCGAAGTAGAGGGCGTGACCATCATTGATGATTACGGCCACCACCCGGTCGAGATTGCCGCGGTGCTGAAAGCCGCGCGGCAGGCCACCGAGGGTCGCGTGATCGCCGTGCACCAGCCGCACCGTTACTCTCGGCTGTCCAGTCTTTTCGAGGACTTCTGCGCCTGTTTCAACGACGCTGATGTTGTCGGCATTGCCGAGGTTTATGCCGCAGGTGAAGACCCCATTCCCGGTGCCAGCCGGGATGATCTGGTGGCCGGCCTGATCCGGCACGGGCATCGCCACGCTCGAGCTGTGGTTGACGAGGACGGCCTGGAGCTGCTGGTCCGCGAGCAGACGCAGCCCGGCGACATGGTGGTCTGTCTCGGGGCCGGTACGATCAGCGCCTGGGCAAACGGGTTGCCTGCGCGACTTAGAAAAGGGGCGGCGTGATCGTGTTTGTTGGTTGCGCGCACAGGTCAGCCAGGGGGCAATCGCTGGCAAAGGGGCGTTCCCTATGACCCTTTCCCTCACTCTGGCTGCGTTCTGGGCGTTGGTGGCGAACCTTCTCGCCATGACCCCCAGCAAGGACAATCACTGGCGCAACGCATACGTCCTGATCGCCTTTGGCATCCCGATCGTCGGGTTTGTCACCTGGCAACACGGTCCCTGGATCGGCATGCTGGTGATGGCAGCGGGCATGTCCATTCTGCGCTGGCCGGTGATCTATCTCGGGCGCTGGATCAAGCGCAAGACCCTGCGGTAGACCCCGTGACTGCCGCTAATATGCCCGACGTACGCGGTCGTCTGACACCGAACAGGGACCTGAGCGATCTCACGTGGTTGCGCGTGGGCGGCCCGGCGGACTGGTTTTTCCAACCTGCGGACATCGAGGATCTTTGCAGCTTTCTCAAGGCGCTACCGGATGATATTGAAGTCTTTCCGATGGGTGTCGGGTCCAACCTGATCGTGCGGGACGGCGGGCTCAGGGCCGTCGTCATTCGTCTGGGGCGCGGGTTCAATTCTGTTGAGATCAGTGGCAACCAAGTGATTGCAGGGGCCGCGGCCCTCGATGCACAAGTGGCCAAACGCGCGGCGGAGGCGGGGCTGGACCTCACGTTTTTGCGGACCATTCCCGGCAGCATCGGTGGCGCGGTCCGCATGAATGCGGGATGTTATGGCACTTACGTCGCGGACCGTTTGCATGAAGTTGAGGTCGTAACGCGTTCTGGTGAAAGAAAAAGACTTGCCCTAGGTGCGCTGAATCTCAGGTATCGGCAAAGTCGCTTGCCGGAAGGCTGGGTCATCACGAAGGCTGTTTTCAATGCGCCAGGCGAGGCGCCCGAGGTGCTCACGACCCGCATGGACGAGCAGTTGGCCAAACGTGACGCCACCCAACCTACCAAAGACCGCAGTGCGGGTTCGACCTTTCGCAATCCGGCCGGGTTTTCATCGACGGGGCGGGCCGACGATGTGCATGACCTCAAGGCATGGAAAGTGATTGATAAGGCTGGTATGCGCGGCGCGCGCAGAGGCGGCGCGCAGATGAGCGAGAAGCACTCGAATTTCCTTATAAATACGGGCGACGCGACGGCGGCGGACCTTGAAGGGCTTGGCGAAGAAGTGAGAAAAAAGGTTTACGATTCCAGCGGCATCACGCTAGAATGGGAAATCATGCGGATTGGTGAAAATTAGGCTCTCGTTAACCGAATTTGACCACGATACCGCGACATAAAAGACGGTGAACCGGCGCAAAAGCCGGGCAGTTGCAAAACAAGCGGGTCCGCAAACGGGCCCACATCAGAGGCACCATCGTGGGTCAGTCGAGCAGGACACCCCCGAAAGTGGCAGTATTGATGGGCGGGCCTTCAGCCGAGCGTGAAGTGTCCTTGTCCAGCGGGAAAGCCTGCGCTGCCGCGTTGCGGGATGAAGGATACGAAGTGGTCGAGGTTGACGCCTCCCGCGACCTTTGTGTGCGCCTCGGTGAGGTTGCACCGGACGCGGTCCTGAACTGCCTGCATGGTCGTTGGGGCGAGGACGGATGCGTGCAGGGCTTGCTGGAATGGATGGGCGTGCCCTATTCGCACTCGGGCGTTCTCGCCTCTGCCCTTGCGATGGACAAACAGCGCAGCAAGGAGGCCTTCGTCGCGGCGGGTCTGCCCGTGGTGCCCAGTGTGATCGCCGCCGCGAGCGATGTGCGCCAGAAGCACGTGATGCAGCCGCCCTATGTGGTCAAGCCCAACAACGAAGGGTCGTCGGTTGGCGTCTACCTCGTCCACGAGGCGGCGAACGGGCCGCCGCAGCTTTCCGATGAGATGCCCGACGAGGTCATGGTGGAGGCCTTTGCGCCCGGTCGCGAACTGACGACAACGGTGCTGGGGGATCGCGCGCTGACGGTGACGGATATCATCACCGAGGGCTGGTATGACTATGACGCCAAGTACAAACCCGGCGGGTCACACCATGTGGTGCCCGCAGATATCCCGCAGGAGATTTTTGACCTCTGCATGGACTATGCGCTCCGGGCGCATCGAGCCCTGGGATGTCGCGGGGTCAGCCGCACGGATTTTCGGTGGGATGAGACCAAAGGGGCTGCGGGGTTGATCCTGTTGGAGACCAACACCCAACCGGGGATGACGGCCACATCGCTGACACCTGAGCAGGCCGCGGCGAAGGGCATGTCGCTGGGCAAGCTCTGCGCCTGGATGGTGGAGGATGCCTCATGCGACCGGTAATGCGCAGACGTCGTGGTGACCCGTCGCCGTCGCGATGGGCCTGGCGGTTCGAGCGGCTGATGCTCACGCCGCTGTTCTTGCTGTTCCTGCGCGCGGGCATTCCCGTGGTGATCGGTTTCGGGCTGGCGCTTTGGTGGCTGTCGGACGAGGAGCGGCGCGCGGCCATCTGGGAGACCGTTGCCGAGGCGCGGGCCAGTTTCGAGACACGACCCGAGTTCATGGTGCAACTCTTGGCCATTGATGGCGCAGATGATGCGCTGGCGCAGCGTATCCGGGCGGAGCTCCCATTGAGTTTCCCGGCCAGCTCTTTTGACCTCGACCTTGGAAAGATCCGCGATCAGATCACGCGCCTTGACCCTGTGAAATCGGCCACCGTGCGCATTCGCCCGGGCGGTGTCTTGCAGGTGGACGTAAAGCCACGCATCCCGGTTGTGATCTGGCGCAACCGCAAGGGGTTGAACCTCGTAGATGTGACCGGCGCGCATGTGAGCACCCTGGCTTTGCGGATGGATCGCCCGGACCTGCCATTGATCGCGGGCATCGGGGCAACGGCGCATATCAAGGAGGCGCTGAACCTTTATCGCGCCGCGGCCCCGCTTGGGGATCGTTTGCGCGGTATCGTCCGAATGGGGGAGCGGCGCTGGGACATCGTGCTCGACCGCGATCAGCGCATTCTGTTGCCCGAGGACGAGCCGGTACAGGCGCTGGAGCGCGTCATTACGCTTGATGCCGCCGAGGATATTCTCAGCCGGGACATCATGCGCGTCGATCTGCGGCTCGGGGCCAGACCAACGGTGCAAATGAGCGAATTCGCCACCAAAACCTGGTGGGACATCAGGCAGGTATCAGGGCAGTAACGAAGATGAATGATTTCTACGACAACCAGCGACAGATGCGAAACATGCGCAAGGCTGCGATGCAGCGGGGCGTTGTGGCCATTCTGGATGTGGGCACTTCAAAGGTTTCCTGCCTTGTGCTGCGGTTTGATGGCTATTCCACCTTGGGTGAAGAAGGCGAGATCGGGTCGCTCGCCGGTCAATCGGGCTTTCGGGTGATCGGCTTTGCGGTCAAGCGGTCGCTAGGCGTGAAATTTGGCGAAATCTCCGCGATGCCAGAGACGGAACGCGCCATCCGCTCAGCCTTGCAGGCCGCTCAAAAGATGGCGGGCATCCGCGTGGATCACGTCATCGCCTGTTTTGCCGGAGCCGAGCCGCGCTCCTACGGTTTGGATGCCCAGATCCCGCTGGAGGGCGAGGCGGTCACAGAAGATGACGTGGCCCGTGTATTGGCCGCCTGCGATGTGCCGGACTACGGGGCAGGGCGTGAGGTCTTGCATGCGCAGCCTGTGAATTTTGCGCTCGATCACCGCTCTGGCCTGATTGATCCGCGCGGCCAACTCGGCAACAGCCTGTCGGTCGATATGCATATGCTGACCGTGGATGGCGCGGCAATCCAGCATCTGGCCCATTGTATCAAACGCTGTGATCTTGAATTGGCCGGGATCGCGTCATCGGCCTATGTGAGCGGCATTTCCGCGCTGGTTGAGGATGAACAGGAGCTGGGGGCGGCCTGTATTGATCTGGGCGGCGGCACCACGGGCGTTTCGATCTTTATCAAGAAACACATGATTTTTGCCGATACCGTCCGCATGGGGGGCGATCACATCACCTCCGATATTTCGATGGGGTTGCAAATCCCGACCTCCAGCGCCGAGCGGATCAAGACCATTCACGGCGGGGTGCACGCGACAGGCGTTGATGACCGCGAGGTGATCGAGATCGGTGGCGACACCGGGGATTTCGAACATGACCGGCGGACCGCCAGCCGGGCCGAAGTCATCGGCATCATGCGCCCCCGGGTCGAGGAAATCCTCGAAGATGTGCGGGTGCGCCTCGATGCCGCCGGGTTCGAGCATCTGCCGAGCCAGCAGATTGTCCTCACGGGCGGCGGCAGTCAGATCCCGGGGCTGGATGGGTTGGCCACCAAGATCCTGGGACAACAGGTGCGACTGGGACGGCCGCTGCGCGTGCACGGCCTGCCGCAGGCCGCTACTGGCCCGGCCTTCGCCTCCGTGGTTGGCCTCTCCCTTTTTGCCGCGCATCCGCAGGACGAGTGGTGGGATTTTGACATCCCGACAGACCGCTATCCACAGCGTTCCCTGAAACGTGCGGTCAAGTGGTTCCGTGACAATTGGTGAGGCCAGCAGGATCGAATCGCATGACGTTTATCCACAGATATGATAGGGTTGTGGATAAGTTCAAAAGGACAAAGGCAGACCGGGCAGTTTGCTGATTTTGCAAGAGAGTTGTCGGTGCGTTTTGCGCGTCGGGCGGGCGTCCTTGTGCCCGTGTCTATGGTCTGTCGCGCATTTTTCGCAAGATATCGCCAATACCCCCCAAATCGGGGCTATTTTGGCCAAAATTTGCCCATATTTTGTAGGAAATTTGCGTTTTTCGCGTGACCCGAGGGGCGCGAACAGGTAGTGTCAAGCCAATATGGCAGCAAGAATACCCGTGTAAACGGGCCAAAAAACAGGCGGATAGAAGTATGACCCTCACCCTTTCGATGCCGGGACAGGCAGAGCTCAAACCACGCATCACGGTCTTCGGCGTCGGCGGCGCTGGCGGTAACGCCGTGAACAACATGATCGAGAAAGCGCTTGATGGCGTCGACTTCGTTGTTGCGAACACCGATGCGCAGGCCTTGCAGCAGGCCAGGTCCGACAATCGCGTTCAACTGGGCGTGAAAGTGACCGAAGGTCTGGGTGCGGGCGCACGCGCAACCGTGGGGGCCGCAGCCGCTGAGGAAAGCATCGAGGAGATTGTCGATCATCTCGCCGGGGCGCATATGTGTTTTATCACCGCTGGCATGGGCGGCGGCACCGGCACGGGTGCTGCACCGATCATCGCGCAGGCCGCGCGCGAGCTTGGGGTTCTGACCGTTGGCGTCGTGACCAAGCCGTTCCAGTTCGAAGGCGCCAAGCGGATGCGGCAGGCCGAAGACGGTGTTGAAGCGCTGCAGAAAGTGGTCGATACGCTTATCATCATCCCGAACCAGAACCTTTTCCGCCTGGCGAATGAGAAAACCACCTTTACCGAAGCGTTCTCCATGGCGGATGACGTCCTTTATCAGGGCGTCAAGGGCGTGACGGACCTGATGGTGCGGCCCGGCCTCATCAACCTCGATTTTGCCGACGTCCGCGCGGTGATGGACGAGATGGGCAAGGCAATGATGGGAACCGGCGAATCCGATGGCGAAGACCGCGCGATACAGGCGGCGGAGAAGGCCATCGCCAACCCGCTGCTTGACGAGATTTCGCTGCGTGGGGCCAAGGGTGTCCTGATCAACATCACCGGCGGGCATGACCTCACGCTTTTTGAGCTGGACGAAGCCGCCAACCGAATCCGCGAAGAAGTCGATCCGGATGCCAATATCATCGTGGGCTCGACACTGGACACCGAGATGGGTGGGCTGATGCGGGTGAGCGTCGTGGCAACCGGGATTGACGCGACCGACGTCAACTCCGACATGCCGCTGCCGCGCCGGTCGATGTCAGAGCCCTTGAAGCCCGTCGCGAAAGTCGAGGAGGCGACGGCTGAGACCGAAGAACCGGTCGCGGAACCCATCGCCGCACAGGTTGCCCAGACCGATGAGCCATCGCTCTTTGGAGAGTTTGATGCCGACCGCCCTGCGGCAGAGGACATGGGCGACCCGATCTTCGACATGCCCGCGCAACCAGCCGCTGCGGACGATGACCTGCCGCCACCGGCCTACCAGCCGCAGGTTGCAGCCTTTGAACCCAACCGTGTTGTACAGGAACCCGAAATCGAGGCGTTTGTGGCCCCACGCGCGCCCGGTACGCCCTCGCCGGAGGCGATGGCGCGTCTGCGTGCTGCGGCTCAGAAACAGGCGCCTGCGGCCCGAGAGGATATCGCCGCGGCCCCCCAGGGTGACAAGCAGCCGCGCTTCGGGATCAATTCGCTCATCAACAGGATGACCGGGCATGGGGAGGGCGGCGGCTCTGCCGCGCCGCGGCAACAACCGCCCGTGCAGCACAGGGCTCCCGCACCGGCACCCATGCCGCAGGAGCAGCACGATCCCGACCAGGAACGGATCGAGATACCGGCCTTTCTGCGCCGCCAAGCGAATTAAGAACTTCACAATACAACCTGAAGGGGCTGCGGTGACGCGGCCCTTTTTTGTTTGGAAACAATTACGTACCGCCCAGCGAGCGCCTTTGCGCTCATATGTAACAGTTGTGTTTCAGTCCGTTGCAAAGATTGAGTTGAGCCTTGACACGCGACCCCATAGGTACGGTGCCAACAGGACGAATGTCCGCTTTTCGTGGGGGCCACGTGCAGACAACGGTAAAATCAGCCATCAGCTTTTCGGGGTGCGGTTTGCACTCCGGTCAACCTGTGTCTATGACCATCCGCCCGGCCTCGGCCGAGCATGGCATCTGGTTCTCCCGCACGGATGTTGCTGTAGGCGACCGGATGATCCCGGCGCGCTGGGATGCTGTTCTGCGCTCACCGCTCTGCACGAAACTGCAAAATGGTGCAGGGCTCACCGTCTCGACGGTTGAACACGTCATGGCGGCATTGGCGGGGTGCGGCGTGCATAACGTCCTGATCGAGGTTGATGGACCGGAAGTTCCAATTCTCGACGGCTCGGCAGCCCCTTTCGTGCGCGGGATTATGCAGCGTGGGTTGCGGGTGCTGAGTGCGCCTGTGCGGGCGTTTGAGGTTGTCAAGACGGTATCGGTGTCTGACGGCGCTGCGATGGCGACATTGTCGCCCGCCGATACGATGCGGATCGATTTCGAAATCGATTTCGAAGACGCGGCAATCGGCCATCAGAAAAAATCTCTTGTGATGAACAACGGCAGTTTTGCCCGCGAACTCTGCGACAGCCGGACATTCTGCCGCCAGGCCGACGTGGACAACATGCAGGCAAACGGGCTGGCGCTTGGCGGCAACCCTGGAGAGAACGCAGTGGTTTTCGAGGGCGACCGTGTGTTGAGCCCCGGCGGCTTGCGCTACGCGGATGAGCCGGTGCGTCACAAGATGCTGGACGCCCTCGGCGATCTTGCGCTCGCGGGGGCGCCGCTGATCGGACATTACGCAGGGGTGCGTGCAGGGCATTCGCTCACCAATACGTTGCTGCGCAAGCTTTTCGCAACGCCGGACGCTGTCCGCATGATTGTCTGCGATGCCTCCACCGCGTCGCGGTTGCCCGGCTACGGGCTGGCCTGGGATGAAATCCCGGCAGTGGCCTGATCGCGCAGGATTTACCCCGGGGTGATCCATGCGGGTGACGGTCAGGATTGCATCACACCATCATATCGATACCTTGCGCTCAAAGGGCATTTTGCCCGCGAAATTTCTGTGTTAGGACGGGCTGACCGCGCAACCAAATTAGCGTGGAACGAGCGAAACGAGGGTGTTGCCGAATGAGTGGGTTAAGAACAGGACAGCGTTTGATAGCAATCGCGCTTGCGTGTTCGATGCTGACCGCTTGTGGTCCCACCGGCAGGTCCAACGGCGGCATTTTTGCAGACGAAGTGCCCTTGGAGGCCTTCCAGCCCGAGCAGATTTTCGAGCGGGGCGAATTTGAGCTGAACCGCAACCGGCCCGATGACGCCGCGTTCTATTTTGCCGAGATCGAACGGCTCTACCCTTATTCCGACTGGGCACGGCGGGCGCTGATCATGCAGGCGTTTTCCTATCATCAGAATCAGGACTACCCCAACAGCCGTTCCGCAGCACAGCGGTTTATTGATTTCTACCCTGATGATGACGATGCCGCCTATGCGCAATATCTTCTGGCGCTCAGCTATTATGACCAGATTGATGAGGTTGGGCGCGATCAGGGACTGACCTTCCAGGCCTTGCAGGCCCTGCGGCAGACGATTGAGCGGTACCCGGACAGCGAATACGCGCGCTCCGCCATTCTGAAATTCGATCTCGCCTTCGATCATCTGGCGGGCAAGGAGATGGAGATCGGCCGTTATTACCTGCGCCGGGATCATTTCACTGCCGCCATAAACCGATTCCGGGTCGTGGTTGAGGACTTCCAGACCACCTCGCATACGCCCGAAGCCCTGCACCGCCTGGTCGAAGCCTACCTGTCGCTGGGCCTGACCGACGAGGCACAGACGGCTGCGGCGATCCTGGGGTATAACTATCAGTCAACCATCTGGTATCAGGACAGCTTTGCGCTTTTGACGGGGCAGGGTTTGCGGCCTGAGCCAAGCGGTGACGGGTGGTTGCGCCAGCTTTATCGTCAGACTGTAAAGGGCCAATGGCTCTGACGGTGTGCCCCCCTGAGCAAGACAGGTAAGGCGGATGCTGCGCGCATTGGACATCTCGAACATGCTGATCATCGACCGGTTGGACCTTGTCTTCCAGCCCGGGTTGAACGTGCTGACCGGCGAGACCGGTGCGGGCAAGTCTATCCTGCTGGATTCGCTTGGGTTTGTCTTGGGATGGCGCGGGCGCGCTGACCTTGTCCGGCAGGGGGCAGCACAAGGGGAAGTCACGGCGGTCTTCGAGTTGAAGGAGGATCATCCGGCGCAGAGCTTGCTTGAAGAGGCCGGTTTGCCGGGTGGAGAGGAATTGATCCTGCGCCGGGTCAACACGCAGGACGGGCGCAAGACCGCCTGGGTCAATGATCGTCGGGTTTCGGGTGATGTGTTGCGCGCGCTCTCTGACGTTCTTGTCGAACTACACGGCCAGCATGATGATCGCGGGTTGCTCAACCCGCGCGGGCACCGGGCAATTCTGGATGAATTTTCTGGGCTTGCGGCGCATCGGGATCGTGTCCGGGCCGCGTGGAGAAAGAAGGGACAGGCCGCCAAAGCCCTCGCCGCGGCAGAAGAGGCGATGGCCGCGATCCGGGAGGAAGAAGACTTCCTGCGCCACGCGGTTACGGAACTGGATCAGCTTGCACCGGCCCCCGGCGAGGAGGCGGAGCTGGATCAGCGTCGCCGCGCCATGCAGGGTGCGGAGAAAATCCGCGAGGATGTGGTCCGCGCCCATGATCTGATGGGACATCAGGGGGCTGCCTCCGCGCTGAACGATGCCTTGCGTTGGCTGGAGGGCGCGGCGGGGGCGGCGGAAGGCGCGCTCGATCCGTCGATTGCGTCCCTGACCCGCGCGCTGCATGAACTTGACGAAGCAGTTGACGGGATCGCGGCGGCGGTCGAGGGGTTGAGTTTTGACCCCTTTGCCCTGGAAGAGACCGAAGAGCGCCTCTTTGCAATCCGGGCGCTTGCGCGCAAGCACGACGTCTTACCCGATGAATTGGGCGCTTTTGCCGAGGGGCTGCGCGCGAAGCTGGAGGCGCTGGAGGCGGGCGATGCGGACCTGGCGGCGCTCCGCAAGGACATGCATGAAGCCGAGGCCGCCTATGATGATGCAGCAGCAAAACTGACCGCGGCCCGGGAAAAGGCCGCGACGAGGCTCGACGCGGCGGTCTGCGCAGAGCTTGCGCCGCTCAGGATGGAACGCGCGGTCTTCAAGACCGAAATCACGGCGGATGCGCCCGGGCCCGAAGGCGCGGATGCAGTTGCTTTCACAGTAGCGACCAATCCCGGGGCGCCGTCGGGCGCGTTGAACAAGATCGCTTCAGGCGGCGAGCTGAGCCGGTTTTTACTCGCCCTAAAGGTCTGTCTGGCAAAAGGGCAGAACGGCGTGACGATGATCTTCGATGAAATTGACCGTGGCGTGGGCGGGGCCACTGCGGATGCGGTTGGGCGCAGGCTCTCCGCGCTTGCCCGAGGTGGGCAGGTCCTGGTCGTCACCCATTCGCCGCAGGTCGCGGCCTTGGGCGCGCATCACTGGCGGGTCGAAAAACAGGTGGCGTGCGGGATGACCACATCGACTGTCGTACCGCTGTCTCAGACCGACCGTGTCGACGAAATTGCCCGGATGCTCTCGGGTGACACCGTCACGGATGAGGCGCGCGGCGCGGCACGCGCATTATTGATCGGCTAAAGGCTCGCAGGGGCTTTCTTGTGGTGCGGGCTTGGCCTAGACAGAAAGAGGGTAGTGGCCAGAGTAAATGTCCGTCGGGAAGAAATCGTTTTTCAGTGAAAAGCTTGATCGCGCGCTGACCTCTTGTCAGGAGGGCTACCATCTCCTGCGCCATCGCGGTCCCGGTCAGATCCAATTCTGGTTCATTGCGCTTGTTGTCGGGATTGCAGCAGGGTTTGCCGCGCTCTTTTTCCGCAAAGGTGTCAACGCGCTCCAGACCTTTGTCTATGGCACCGAGGACGTCCGGCTGTTGCACAGCTTTGCGGAATCCCTGCCGTGGTATCTGATCCTGATCATCCCGATGATCGGGGGGCTTGTCGTCGGCATTATCCTGCACCTCTTCACCAAGGATGCAAGGGCGCGTTCGGTTGCAGATGTGATCTACGGTGCGGCGATCAAGAACGGGCGGGTTGAAACCAAGGCGGGGTTGGCATCGGCACTGGCCTCGATGATTACGCTGGGGACGGGTGGCTCTACCGGGCGGGAGGGTCCGGTCGTGCATCTGGCGGCGGTCATCTCCACATGGGTGAACAGACGCATTCTTGCGGATGGCATCACCGGGCGGGACCTTTTGGGCTGCGCTGTTGCGGCAGCGGTTTCAGCGAGCTTCAACGCGCCCATTGCCGGTGCGCTTTTCGCCCTAGAAGTGGTGTTGAGACATTTTGCCGTGCACGCCTTTGCCCCCATTGTGGTCGCCAGTGCGGCAGGCACGGTGATCAACCGCCTTGAATTTGGCGGCGTGACGGAATTCACGCTGGGGACAGTAAACGAGGTTCAGTTTTATCAGGAGCTTCCGGCTTATCTGCTGCTTGGACTTGTCTGCGGACTGGTCGCGGTCGCGTTGATGCGGGCGATCTTTCTGGCGGATGATTTCGGGTCCGAAGTCCAGAACCGCTTTTCGATCCCGCGCTGGCTGCGACCGGCGATTGCGGGCGCGCTTCTGGGGACCATTGCGATCTACTTTCCGCATATCATCGGGGTCGGGTATGAGACCACATTTCTTGCGCTGAACGGTCAGGTGCTGCTTTGGGATGCGATTGTCTTTGCGGTGATAAAAACCGTGGCCGTCGCGGTGACCATGGGAGGGCGCATGGGGGGCGGTGTCTTCTCTCCCTCGCTGATGATCGGTGCCCTCACGGGCTTGAGTTTCGGGCTGATCGCCACAAGCATTTTCCCCGACGTGTCCGGGTCCATCTCGCTCTACGCGCTGGCCGGGATGGGGGCGGTTGCGGCAGCGGTTCTGGGCGCGCCGATCTCTACCACCCTGATTGTTTTTGAGTTGACGGGCGACTGGCAAACGGGGCTTGCTGTGATGGTCGCTGTTTCGCTGTCAACGGCCCTGGCGTCGCAACTGGTGGATCGCAGCTTCTTTTTGACGCAACTGGAACGGCGCGATATCCACCTGGCCGCGGGGCCACAGGCCTATCTGTTGGCCATGTTCCGGGTCAGCGCCGTCGTGCGCAACAAACAGGACTTGCTGCCAGCGCAGGAGGAGGCCTGCCGGGCGTTGATGGCGGAGGGTGTCTACATCGGGCGCAGCGCGACCCTCGAAGCCGCGATGCCGCTCTTTGATGACGGTCACGGCGTTATTCCGGTTGTATCGCCATCGACAGGCGAGGGGCCGCCGGAATTCGTCGGAGCGCTGTTCCATGTGGATGCGCTGAAGATCTACAACCGGGCGCTGGCCGCCACGGCGGCGGAAGAGCATTCCTGAGCAGACCTCAGAGTTGTTCGACTGTCACATCACCGTCGGTATAGAACGCTACATGCCCCTTGATCCGCGCCACATCCTCTTTGGGGGTTTCGTAGGACCATGCCACGTCCTTCAGGGTTGTGCTCTTGGTCACAACCGAAAAATAGCTTGCGTCCCCCTTGTGCGGGCAATGGGTTGATTTTTCTGTTTCATCGAGAAAGGCCATGGCGATGTCTTCGCGGGGAAAATAGATCACCGATGGGTAGTCGCCCTCGGAGAGTTCGAGGGCGTTGCTGCTTTCTCCAAGCACGGCTCCGCCTGCGCGCACAGACCATGTGCCGTCCGCTTTCGTGATCGTGATATGCTGCGCCATTTCCGTACTCCCTTATTGAGCGGCACCTTATTTTCCCCACCTGCGATTGTAAACGCGGCTACACGACTTTCGGGTCAGATCGGGGTGGTGGCCTGTTCCAGCCAGACCTGAGCCTCGGCCGAGACACGGGGCATGATTTTCGCAGCGACTTCCCCATGGTAGGCGTTGAGCCACGCGCGCTCGTCAGGGCTCAACATGGGAACAACGATCAACCGGCGGTCAATCGGCGCGAAAGTCAGTGTCCGCCAGGCCAGCATGTCGCGTTCCGCGTCAGCGCCGGGCAGGGCAGGGGCTTCGGTCACGACAATCAGGTTTTCGATACGGATGCCGAATGCGCCTTCGCGGTAATAACCGGGCTCGTTGGACAGGATCATGCCGGGCTCAAGCGGCACCGTGCTGATACGGCTGAGCCGTTGCGGCCCTTCATGGACACTGAGATACGCGCCGACGCCATGTCCCAGACCATGGTTGAAATCCTGCCCCGCCATCCACAGCGGCAGCCGTCCGATCATCTCGATGTCCCGCCCGGCGAGGCCTTTGGGCCAGCGGAGCCGGCTCATGCCGATCATCCCTTGCAGCACCCGCGTAAAGGCGATTGCCGCCTCTTCGGGGGGCGTGCCGATGGCGATGGTGCGGGTGATGTCCGTGGTGCCATCGAGGTATTGCCCGCCGCTGTCCAGCACCAGCAATTGCCCGTTCTCCAGCCTGCGGTCGGTCTCCTCCGTCACCCGGTAATGCATGATCGCGCCGTTCGGCCCGGTGCCCGCGATGGTCTCAAAGCTGATGTCCTGCAAGGCGTTGTCCTTGCGCCGGAACCCTTCCAATTGGGTCACAACCCGGGTTTCGCTGACGCTGCCCGGGGCTTGAGCGTCGAGCCATGTGAGCAGTTCCACCACGGCAGCACCATCGCGCAGATGGGCCTCGGCAGAGCCCTCAATCTCGGCCTGGTTCTTGCGCGCTTTGGGAAGCGCGCAGGGGTCGCTTCCCCAGACACCACGCTCTCCCAGCAGGGTTGCCAGATGACAGGGCACGGTGGCTTTTTCGATCCGAACCGGGCCTTCGATGTTCTTGAGAAAGCCCGTCAGATCATCCGGATGATGGAGCGTCACCTCCGCTCCAAGGTGATCGCGCACCTCGGTCAGTTTTCGGCTGTCCATGAAGAGATGCACGTGACCGCTTGCCTCCAGCACCGCGAAACCCTGTGCGATGGGGTTGCGCGGGATATCGGCACCGCGAATGTTCAAGAGCCAGCACAAGCTGTCCGGCAGGGTAATCAGCGCCGCCTGTTGCCCGTCAGCCGCAAGCTCCGCGCCAAGCCTTTCGCGCTTTTCACCGTGGCTTTCACCGGCAAACGCCAAAGGGTGCAGCTTTACCTTCGCCAAGGGGGGGGCGGGCTGGTCCTGCCAGATCGCGTCCACAAGATTGTCGCAGGGTTTGACCGCGATGCCGGTGTCTTTCAGCTTGCGCTGCAATTCCTCGATCTGGCCCGGCGTATGCAGCCAGGGGTCGAAACCGATCACGCCGCCGTCGGGCAGTTGGTCTTTCAGCCAGTCCCCCAGAGATGTCTCGGGCCAGGGCACGGGCGTAAATTCCTCTGCTACCTGCGCCTTGACCTGCGTGCGGTATCTGCCGTCAATAAAGACACCCGCCACATCGCGCAGAACCGCGCAGAACCCCGCAGAGCCGGTAAACCCGCTGAGCCAGGCCAGCCTTTCGTCCCGGGGGGCGACGTATTCGCCTTGGTGCGCGTCCGCGCGGGGCACCAGAAAGCCATCCAGCCCGGCTCCTGACATGGCCTGCCGCAGCATCGCCAGCCGGGGCGGGCCCTGTTCCGGACGTGCTGTCACCTCAAAGGACTGAAACATTGACGCCTCCATGATTCCCTCGCTGCGCAATCGTGGCGCAGCCTGTGCGTTTACCCGCGTGAAGGCAATGCCCGCCGGGCACGCGCGTCAGGCGCGCCGCTTCATGCCCATGATCCGCGCGCGCGCTCTCGGATCGCTGTCAAACAGGGCGGCCAGCTGTTCGGTCATCGCACCGGCCAGCTGATCCACGTCGGTGATGGTCACAGCCCGGTCGTAATAGCGGGTCACGTCATGCCCGATCCCAATCGCCAGCAACTCGACCGCCTTGCGCTTTTCGACCATCGCAATCACGTCGCGAAGATGTTTTTCGAGGTAGTTTGCAGGGTTGACGGAAAGCGTGCTGTCATCGACCGGCGCCCCGTCAGAGATCACCATGAGGATCTTGCGCGCTTCGCCACGCATCAGCATGCGGCGGTGCGCCCATTCCAGCGCCTCGCCGTCTATGTTTTCCTTCAACAGCCCCTCTTTCATCATCAGCCCGAGGTTCGGGCGCGTCCGCCGCCAAGGTGCGTCGGCGGATTTATAGATGATGTGCCGCAGGTCGTTCAGCCGGCCCGGTTGCTGCTGGCGCCCGTCGTTGAGCCACGCCTCGCGCGCCTGACCGCCTTTCCACGCCCGGGTGGTAAAGCCCAGAATTTCGACCTTCACATTGCAGCGTTCCAAGGTGCGGGCCAGAACATCCGCGCAGATCGCCGCGATGGAGATCGGCCGTCCCCGCATGGAGCCGGAGTTGTCCAGGAGCAAGGTCACGACCGTATCCCGAAAGTCGGTGTCCTTCTCGACCTTGAAGCTCAGCGGTGTGGTCGGGTTTGCAACCACGCGCGCCAGCCGCCCGGCATCCAGCATGCCTTCTTCGAGATCAAACTCCCACGACCGGTTCTGCTGCGCCTGCAAGCGCCGCTGCAACTTGTTGGCCAACCGGCTCACCGCGCCCTTCAGGGGTTCAAGCTGCTGATCGAGATAGGCGCGCAGACGCTCAAGCTCGACCGGTTCTGCCAATTCTTCGGCGCCAATCTCCTCGTCATATTCAGACAGGTACACCTGATAATTCGGGTCCGCCTCGGACACGGGCTGCGGGGCAGGCGGCTCAAGCGGCGCTTCCCCCTCGGGCATCTCCGCTTCGTCGCCCATCTCCTGATCGGCCATGTCATCCATGGAGACCTGGGCTTGGCTTGCGTCCTGCTGATCCTCCTGGCTCTGTTCCGGCGTGGCGTCCGCGTCTTCCTGCTCCTGATCGTCCTGCCCGGTGCTGTCCGGTTCCTGCTGATCGTCGCTGCCGTCCTCGGCCTCATCCTCCTGATCTTCGTCGATCTGGTCAGGGTCATCGCCCAACTGGTCCCCGTAGCCCAGATCAGAGATCATCTGGCGGGCGAATTTCGCAAAGGCCGCCTGATCGGACAGGGTATCATCCAGATTGTCGAGCGTGCCACCCGCCTGATCCTCGATGAACCCGCGCCACAACTCCATGACGTTCTGCGCGCCGGAGGGCAGGTCGCGCCCGGTCGCCAGATGGCGGATCAGGTACCCCGCTGCCGTCGCAAGCGGCACATCGGCGGCCTGGCTGACCTGATCGTAACCCTTGCGCATCGCCTCATGCGAGATCTTGGCGTCGATGTTACCCGCTGTGCCGGGCATGTCACGCGCGCCCATCGCTTCGCAGCGGGCGGTCTCCATTGCCTCGTAAAGCTCGCGGGCCATCTCGCCCTGCGGCTGGTACTTCGCGTGGGTCTGGCCATTGTGATAGCGGCGATGCAGCGCCAGCGCATCCGCCGTGCCCCGCGCGAGCAGCACCTCCGCCCGCGTCATCCGGCGGCTCACCTGGGGCAGACGCATGGCGTCGCCCGAGACGCCCGCCGGGTCCACAGAGTAGCTCACCGTCAGCTCCGGGTCATGCGCCATGACCTTGGTCGCTTCCCCAAGCGCTTTCTTGAAGGCATCTGCCGGATTGTCGGAAGGTTTGCTCATGTCAGGCCTTCAGTATTTCGCACCAGTTTGTCCTCTTGCCACCCTTGTACCGCACGGCCAGCCCTTCTTGAACCATTAGATCGGCCACGGGAACACCGTCAATAACCGCGCGCACAAGAGGTCGCCGGTACTTATCCACGCCTTCTGTTGACAGACTGACAATACCGGCACCTTTCAGTTTTTGCTCCAGGTACATCGTGGCTTTCATACCAAGCCGCTTTTCCAAAGCACAACCCGGCCTAAAAGTCTCGGGCGTATCGTAGCCGGTCAGGCGAACATTTGCGCGACCGTCGCGACAGGCCACGTCAATCGTATCTCCGTCCACAACGCGCATCACCGCACAAACAGGTTTGTCCGCGCTGGGGACATAGGCCAGTGGCTTGCTCCCGTTCTCCGGCAAGCCCGAGCAGCCGGCCAGTCCAACTACAAGGGCGCAGCAGAGTCGTCGCGTCACCCCAAACTCACACTCGCAGCGCTTTCAGGCAGTTCCTCGTCAAAGAGGCGCTGGTAGAACTCCGCCACGGTCTGGCGTTCCAGCTCGTCGCATTTGTTCAGGAAGGACAGGCGGAAGGCGTAGCCGACGTTGCGGAAAATCTCGGCGTTCTGGGCCCAGGCGATCACCGTGCGGGGGCTCATCACGGTTGACAGATCACCGTTCATGAAGGCCGTGCGGGTGAGGTCCGCAACCGTGACCATCTGCTTGACGATCTTGCGGCCCTTCTCGGTGTTGTAATGCGGGTTCTTGCTGAGGACGATCGCAGTCTCTGCGTCGATGCTGAGGTAGTTGAGCGTTGCCACCAATGACCAGCGGTCCATCTGACCCTGGTTGATCTGCTGCGTCCCGTGATAGAGACCGGTGGTATCACCCAGGCCCACCGTGTTGGCCGTGGCAAAGATGCGGAAATAGGGATGCGGCGTGATCACCTGGTTCTGGTCGAGCAGCGTGAGCTTGCCGTCGACCTCCAAAACCCGCTGGATCACGAACATCACATCCGCGCGGCCCGCGTCATATTCGTCAAAGACAATGGCCGTGGGGTTGCGCAGCGCCCAGGGCAGGATGCCTTCCTGAAAATCCGTGACCTGCTTGCCGTCCTTGAGCTTGATCGCATCCTTGCCAATGAGGTCGATCCGGCTGATATGGCTGTCGAGGTTGACGCGCACCGCTGGCCAGTTGAGACGTGCCGCCACCTGCTCGATATGGGTCGATTTACCGGTGCCGTGATAGCCCTGGATCATCACACGCCGGTTGTGCGCAAAGCCTGCGAGGATCGCCAGCGTCGTGTCGGGGTCGAACTTGTAGGTGCTGTCGAGATCCGGCACCCGGTCACTGGCTTCGGCAAATCCCTTGACCACCATGTCCGTGTCGATGCCGAACACGTCGCGCACATTGATGTCCTCGGTCGGCTTTGTGTTGATGTCCAGTGCGCCATCGGCCATGAGCTTTGGTCCTTCGAATAAGCATATCTGTGGGCGGTCTGAAGCCCGCGCCACGTGGTGCAACATATTGCGGTTGGGTGCAAGGGAAAGGGGGCGGGCCAGTTCCCCCTAATCGTTAGGCCATCAGTCCTTGAAGTTACGGCTGCCCTTGATCTGGTCCCAGGCCCAGACAACTTCCTGAAGCTGCTCTTCCTGGCTGCGGTCGCCGCCATTCATGTCCGGGTGCAGTACCTTGATGAGTGCCTTGTAGGCTTTACGCACCTCGGCTTTTGTCCAATTGTCCTTGGCTTCCAGAATCTCGACCGCGCGCCGCTCGGTCGGGGGCAGGCGGCGTCCGCTTTGCGCGCCTTTGCCCGGGTTCTGCGTCGCATTCGCGCCCAGCACCTGATGCGGGTCCTCGATGCCCAGCCGCGCCCAGGCACGCGCTTCCGGGTCGCCCATGGGCTTGGTTGCGCGTTCCCAGACCTTGTCCTTGGACATCTGCGCGTTCAGCTCAGCTTCGGTTGTGCCGTCAAAGAAATTCCATTTCAGATTGTACTCGCGCACATGCGCCTGACAAAACCAGTAGTAGTCATCCAGAACATCCGGCGCTTTCGGCGCACGGTACTTGCCGGGCTCGTTACACCCCTCCTTGTCGCAAATCCGGGTCGATGTCTCGGACGCGCCGGACATCCCGCGCCGGCCGCGCGGATTTTTCTTCTTGGAAGAAGATACTGACATGTCGAATCCGAATGGATCGGGTTTTGGCATTTTGGCACCTTTTCGAGTCGAGGCGGCTTAGTTTAGACTGCGTGAGAAAAGAGTGAAGGGGGCATGGGCAAAAAAATGTCGAAACGGCAAGAGATTGAAGACAGTCTGAGGGCAGCTTTCGCGCCAACCGCGCTGGAGGTTGTGGATGACACGGAAAGCCATCGCGGACACGCAGGATTTACCGAAGGGGTTGAAAGCCACTTCAACGTCATGATCCGGTCACAGAAGTTCGAAGGGCTTAATCGTCTGGCGCGGCACCGGGCCATTCACAACGCGCTGGGGCCGGACCTTATCGCTCGCATCCACGCGCTGGCTCTTGATGTAGATGTTTAACGTCGCATTTCAATCGTCTGAATTTTCTGGATTTCTGTTCTTCGCAAGCTGTTTCAGAGAGTCGGTCATGCCGGAGACTTCGCTCAGTTCCTCAACCCCATTGTCGCGCAACATCCGGCTGGCGCCCTCGCTTTGAGAGGCGTCATCTTCCGGTGAGACGGGGCTGACAATCGGCGGATCAGCGCGGGGTTCTGGCGTCGGGTTGCCGCCTTGCACCGACAACGCGGGTATGGGGGCCGTGAGAGGTATCTCCTTCGGTGCGGCGATTTTCAACCGGCGGAAGACAAGCAGGTTGTGCCAGGTGGTCTTCGTGGACGTCAGCCCGGACCGCTCAACCGATGGCAGGGCTTCGGCGCGCTGGTATTCCCAGCCTTCGGCGGCCATCTCGTTCATCTTCAATTCGAGCGCATGAGAATAACGATCTTCCGCAGATTTGATCCCCTTGGCTTTCTGGCCTTTCGTGGGGGCCGCAATCACCCTGTATTCGTACTCTGACATGTCTTCTCCGCTGATCGCCCCGCCGTTCTATATCAACTCTTCGGATTGCGGAAAAGAACAACTATGTCCGGCTGGAGCATCGGCCTGAAAATCTGCGCCACCTACCTAACCGAGTATCCCCGGCCGGCACCGCCGGCCAGCCCCCGACCCTCCCCCCGGGAGGGGGCTTCACCCCCACCGGAGGGGGGGCTGTCCTCAGATGTAAGGGGTCGTGTTGCGGATTAATCGGATGGTGCTCTAGGAATCCCGATGCGGCGGCCCGCGCGTTCGGGAAAGGGCAGCGCCGCATGCGCATCGCGCAGTTTGCCAAGCTGCGCCTGAATAGGCGCGGGCATGGGGGCGACACGGGGTCCTGATTGATCCACATGCAGGGCAAGCGCTTCGCTGGTGGCGGCGCACCAGCCGTCCTCGTGCCAAATCTCCTGATAGAAGTGGAACCGTTTCTCATCAAACCCGAGCAATTGCAGCGTGACCGTTACCTTGTCGTTCAGATGCAACTCCCGCAGGTAGCAGATGTGAAATTCCGCCGTATAGGTCGTAAAGCCGGTCCTCTGGTAGTCTGGCCCAAACCCGATGAAGGGATAGATCTCGTCGCCAGCCTCATCAAAGAGAACAGCATAATAGGCCATGTTCATATGGCCGTTGTAGTCGATCCATTCAGGTCGGACGGTCCTCACGGATGAGCGAAAAGGAGCGTCAATCATCTGTTGATGTCTCCGATCCCATGCCCTCAGCCAGCGAGTTTCTTGGACACCAGCTGATTCACCGTCTTCGGGTTGGCCTTGCCGCCGGTTGCTTTCATGACCTGCCCGACGAACCACCCAGCCAGTTTCGGGTTCTCGCGGGCCTTCGTGACCTGTTCGGGATTGGCCGCGATGATCTCGTCCACTGCGGCTTCAATCGCCCCGGTGTCGGTGACCTGTTTCATGCCGCGTTCTTCAACGATCCTGGTCGGATCGCCCCCTTCGGTGTAGACGATTTCAAAGAGGTCCTTGGCGATCTTGCCGGAAATCGCGTCGGAGGCGATCAAATCGATGATGCCGCCCAACTGCTCAGGGCTCACGGGGCTGTCGGTGATGTCGTGATCTTCTTTCTTCAGCCGACCGAAAAGCTCGTTGATGACCCAGTTGGCGGCTATCTTGCCGTCCCGGCCTTTTGCAACCGCTTCGAAATAGCTAGCGGAGTCCAGATCGGCTGTCAGCACCGAGGCATCGTAATCGCTTAGTCCGAAGTCGCTGATAAAGCGTGCTTTCTTTGCATCTGGCAGCTCTGGCAGGTTGGCAGCAATGTCATCCACCCAGCCCTGTTCGATCTCAAGCGGCAAGAGGTCAGGGTCGGGGAAGTAGCGATAGTCATGCGCTTCTTCCTTGGACCGCATGGAGCGGGTTTCGCCCTTGTCAGGATCGTACAGGCGGGTTTCCTGTTCGACCTTCCCGCCCGCCTCGATGATGGCGATCTGGCGTCGGGCTTCGTGCTCGATGGCCTGCTGGATAAAGCGCATCGAGTTCATGTTCTTGATCTCACAACGTGTGCCCAGATGGCTGAAATCCTGCGTGGCCTGATATTTTTCGTAGTCGCCGGGACGACAGACCGAGACGTTCACATCCGCGCGCATGGCGCCTGATTGCATGTCGCCGTTGCAGGTGCCGAGATAGCGCATGATCTGGCGCAGCTTGCCGAGATAGGCAGCGGCTTCTTCGGGGCCGCGAATGTCGGGTCGTGATACGATCTCCATCAGGGCCACGCCCGTGCGGTTGAGATCGACAAAGGACATGTTGGGGTCCATGTCGTGGATGGATTTCCCGGCGTCCTGTTCAAGGTGTATCCGCTCGATGCGGACAATCCTTGCAGTCCCGTCGCCCATTTCGACCAGCACTTCGCCTTCGCCGACAATCGGGTGGTAAAGCTGGCTGATCTGGTACCCCTGCGGCAGGTCGGGGTAGAAATAGTTCTTGCGGTCGAAGGCGGACATCAGGTTGATCTCGGCCTTCAGGCCAAGCCCGGTGCGGACAGCCTGCTCAACACAGAATTCATTGATGGTGGGCAGCATCCCCGGCATCGCTGCATCCACGAAAGACACGTTGCTGTTCGGCTCTGCGCCAAATCTGGTCGATGCAGCCGAGAAGAGCTTGGCGTTCGAGCTCACCTGCGCATGCACTTCCATGCCGATCACAAGCTCCCAATCGTCTTTTGCGCCGGAGATTACCTTCGGTTTTGGCGTGTCATACGTCAGATCGAGCATGCGGTGTCCCTTATTGCCGTCGTGCGGATGAGCGACGGTTTAGGCCAGCGCAAAGGCTCCTGCAAGCCCCCCCGGGTCTGAAGAACCCGGGATCGCGATCGAGATGTCAAATCCTGTGGGGCAAGGCCTGCCACCGCAGTTTGTAGTCAGTGGTTGTCGCTTCCGGCAGGGCGCGTCGCTGGATCATTCGTGCTTCGCAGGTGAAGTTGTCCTTGATCCGGACCACGATCAACGTGGCAAAGGCCTTGCTCAGGTCGACGGTCACGATGTTGTCGGGTCCATGCGGCGGCAGATGCAGGACTTCCACACCGGTCTTTTCGCAATCGCGTCCCACGCCTTCGAGGGGTACATCGCAATAGGCTGCGGCGTGTACCAGCGCAATCTGCTGATAGACCGGCAAGTGCTCCCCGGTCAGCACGAAGTACGACTTGGCGGACCTCAGCAGGCTGACGTTCAAAGCGGCCAGCCGCGCAAGAGGTTCCGGTGATGCTGCCGTGCAGGGACGCTCATCGAGGCCGGAGGGTGTCCGGTGCCATTCAATCCAGTCGCCACTGTCCCAGTGCGTTGCGTCTGCGGGAATGTCTCCCATGATGTGTCCTTTCCTTCTTGGTCTTACACGTGCCCGGCCAAAAGGCCACGGGCAGTGTTTTCAAAAACTTTTTCTTTGCAGGTTGCGCGCCGAAAACCCCCCGAAGTTTCATCTAGACCCAGCGCGCGCCACAGATTGGCGAGCGGTTGGCCTGGAACGGTCGGTCGGTTGTGACCCCAGCCGGTGTGGTAACGGCCCGGGATCAAGAAATACGGATCGGCCCGGCAAGGGCGCGCGACGTGATGCGCGCCTTGCGGCAGCGCCTCCGAACTCTCATCTGTGGTGCGGCCCTTGTCCGGTACAGGCGCACGACAAAGAGCAAAACGACTTGCCATTCGCTGGTCCGTGACATGATCCATCGTGTCCTTCAACCGCGCATGATCTTGCGCCAACCGGGTCGTCGGCGCAATAGCGAGAGCCTTCAAGGTGGCGCATGCGAGGGCTAATAGATGGAATTTCAACCAGCGGCTCTCGTTAAGCGGGTGTGTATTCTCGCGTGGCGAGAAGTCTTTGGGCGTGCGGACGCATAGGGTGCACCGACCTGCGCGATCCGGCGCGAGGGCCGATTCTCTTGAAGCATACCGGTGCCTTATGCGCTCAGCGACTTCTTGCGGCGTCCCGTCACCTCTGGAGCGTGGAAGGTCGTGCGCTTCCTTCGACGGACCGGCCAGCCCGATCGGCGCAGCGGCGCAGCAGCGCGTGCTTTCCAATGCACAACAGCTAGTTGGTTTGGCGCGCAGATCCATCAAACATCGTCCCCGAATGAGCAACACCGCTAAAGCTAGGGGGGTTTTGGGGCCGAAACGTGGCAAGGGCGCGGAGTTCTCGGGTTGATTTACGTTCAGATGCGCCACAATCGCGGTGGCGCGCTTCGGGATCCTTGACGATGACGTGGAAATGTCACCGCGCCGGCACGGGGTTGTGCGAAAAGCTGCGTGCCCGGGGTGTATCGCCCTTGCCAAAGGCAGGTTCGGCAGGCCTTATGTCCCTATGATGAGACTGTTTGTTGCGATGCTGGGGGCTGCTCTGCTCAATGCCTGCGCGGAAGAGCCCGAGGTGCCGGAAACACTGACCCGTGAAACTCTGCCGGAGATGCGGTGGAGCCATGTTGATGGCAAGGACCGCTGGAACGCGGCGGCGCTCGCGGCATTGGAAGGGCATGGCAAACCATTGGTCGATACCGTACCACGGGATATTGATGCCTGGTGCCCGGCCTACAGGGACGGGACCGAGGCTCAGCGCAAGGCCTTTTGGATCGGCTTTATGTCGGCGCTGGCCAAACATGAAAGCACCTACCGGCCAGCGGTTGTCAGCAGCAATGGCAAGTGGTTCGGACTTTTGCAGATTTCGCCCGCGACCGCGCGAGGATACAACTGCCGGGCAGACTCCGGCGCGGACCTGAAGGTGGGGGGCGAGAACCTCAGCTGTGCTGTGCGGATCATGGCGGTCACGGTGCCGCGTGATGGGGTAATCGCCGATAACGACGGCCGCTGGCGAGGCGTGGCTGCGGACTGGGGGCCACTGCGTGTCGCGTCAAAGCGCAAGGACATCGCAGGCTGGCTGAAACAACAGCCCTTTTGCGCGGACGGTTCCTGAAAGGATCACCCGATCAGAGAGAAATGGTGCCGCTCGGTGCGGATACCTCGGGCGTTCAGCGCGGCCTCAAACAGCTGATGCGGCGGGGTGCATTCGTAGGGGAGCCTGATTTTCCTGCCGGAGTGCAAGACCGCGGTTGCGCGTACCGAGAAGTCCAGCCGCGTATCCAGCCGCACGCGGTCAATCTCGCCCCACGGGATCGACCCTTCCCGGCGGACGGTAAACCAGCGCAAGGCCTCCGGCTGGAAATCGAGCCCCGATTGCGGGTTCTTGTAGAGCTCCCAAAGCGCGGGCAGGGTGAAGAGACCGACCCCCGCCATCAGCCATGGGGCAGCCTCGACCAGAAGGACCAGCGCCAGCAGCACGAACCAGATGGCGATCACGGTATAGAGTGCAGCGCGGTTGCGGCCTTGCTTTCGGAAGCTGAAATCGTCAGCGTCCACCCGTGACATCCAGCGTGGAGCCAGTGACATATCCGGCGTCGTCGGTACAAAGCCAGACAATGGCCCGAGCGACTTCCTCGGCGGAGCCTTTACGTTTCATCGGTACCATATGCGCCAGCTTGTCGGCGCGGCCGGGCTCCCCGCCCTTGGCGTGCAACTCGGTCTCGATCAGGCCCGGACGCACCGCCATCACGCGGATGTTGTCCGGTGCCACTTCGTCAGACAGACCCTTGGTAAAGATGTCGATGGCGGCTTTTGAGGCGGCATAGTCCACGTATTGGTTGCCGGACCCCAGCCGGGCGGCGGCGGAGGAGACGTTCACGATCACCCCGCCATTGCCCGCAGCCTGCATTCTCAGTACCGCTTCCTTGGCCACCAGAATGGCGCCGATCACATTGATGTCGAACATGCGCCGCAAGCGGGCGTGGGTGTAGTCGGTGACCTTCGCCGTTTGGTCGACAACTCCGGCGTTATTGACCAGCGCGTCCAGCCTGCCAAATGCCGCGTCGACCGCCCCGTAGATTGCGGCGATGGCATCCGGGTCTGACACATCGCCCTTGCAGGGCACGCAGGTTGCGCCACGCACGCGGCAGGCGGCGGCCACCTCCTCCGCGCCGGCGTCATCCGAGCGGTAATTCAGTGCAAGGTCAAAGCCTTTTTCGGCGGCAATGCGTGCGGTGGCGGCACCAATCCCGGCGGAGGCACCGGTAATGAGCATGACAGGTTTCATGTTACTTCCCTCGGATGCGTGTCAGCATTTCGGTTGTGTCGCGAGACAGATCGGGCGTTGCAAGCACACGGTCGAGGGCGCGTGCGATCCGCTCCTGCCGCCCGTCGTCGTAGCGCCGCCACGTCTGGAAGGCGGCGCACATGCGCGCGGTGGTCTGCGGGTTCACGGGATCAAGGCGGATCAGCCAATCGGCCAGCAGATCATAGCAGGCCCCGCTTTCGTGGTGAAACCCGGCATGGTGCATCGACATGGCCCCGATCACAGCGCGGAACCTGTTGGGGTTCTTCCAGTTGAAATCGGCATGTTGCGTCAGGTTCTGCGTGACCGACGCGGTGTCTTCCGGCGCGGATTGCATGACCTGCAAGCCGAACCACTTGTCCATCACCAGCCGGTCCTCTTTCCATTGTGCCTCAAAGGCGGCGAGCGCCTGCTGCCCGGCACCGGCTTTCAGCAGGACCGCGAGCGCTGCCAGTTGCTGGGTCATGTTCTGCGCTGTGTCAAACTGCTGTTGTGCCTGCGCGCCCCCGTGCTTGCGGGCAATCAGGCCAAGCGCTGCATTTGCCAATGCGCGCTTGCCGGATTGATCGGCGTCAGGCCGGTAGGGCGCATCGACCTGATGGTCAGCGTAAAGACCGGGCAGCAGATCACCCAGGTGCTGCGCTTGTGCCTCCCGCATGTCTTCGGTTGCCTGCCAGATCGCTTGCGGGTCGGGGGTCAGCCCCTCGTCATGCAGTGCTGTCGCCAGATCGGATTGGCTCGGCAGCCCAAGCATCAGCGCGCGATAGGCCGGGTCCAGTGATCCATCCGCGACGACTGCCCGGATGCCGTCCAGATACGCGTTCTCCGGGGCAGCCCCATCGCGGATCATCGAAAGCAGGCTTTTTCGCGCCAGGGTCCGCCCGGCCTCCCACCGGTTGAAAGGATCCGTGTCATGGGCCAGCAGAAAAGCGTCATGATCGGCCGCGAGCTCTTTCTCAAGCACAACGGGCGCGGAGAAGCCCCGCAGAACGGACGGCACCGGGCGCTCTTTCAGCCCTTCGAAGGTGAAGGATTGGCTTTCCTGCGTCATCTCCAGGACCTGGCTTGGCACAACTTCGATGCCGTCGCGCGCCAGAAGCCCTGTGACAATCGGGATGACCTGGGGCTGCGGGTCAGGCGTTGTTGCCGAGGGGATTAGCTCCTGCTGGAAGGTCAGGATGTAGGTGCCGGAATACCAGGCATCGGTCACCTTGAGGCGTGGTGTGCCAGCCTGCGAATACCATCGCTTGAACTGGGCAAGGTCCCGGCCCGTCGAATCCTCGAACACCTTCAGCCAGTCTTCAATCGTGCAGGCCTGCCCGTCGTGTCGTTCGAAATACAAATCCAGCGCTTTCGAATAGGCCTCCGCCCCCACAAGACAGCGCAGCATACCGATGACTTCGGCGCCTTTTTCATAGACGGTTGCGGTGTAGAAGTTGTTGATTTCCTGAAAGCTCTCGGGTCGGACCGGATGTGCAAGCGGCCCTTGGTCTTCGGGAAACTGCCGGGCGCGCAGGTCGATGACATCCGAGATGCGCTTGACCGGGGCAGAGCGCATGTCAGACGTGAACTGGCTGTCGCGGTAGACCGTCAGACCTTCCTTCAGACACAGTTGGAACCAGTCGCGGCAGGTGATGCGGTTGCCGGTCCAGTTGTGAAAATATTCATGTGCGATGATGGCCTCGATCCGTTCGAAGTTCATGTCCGTCGAGGTTTCGGGAGAGGCGAGGACAGCCGAAGAGTTGAAGACATTGAGCCCCTTGTTTTCCATTGCGCCCATGTTGAAGTCATCCACGGCCACGATGTTGAAGATGTCGAGGTCATATTCGCGCCCGTAGATATCTTCATCCCATTTCATCGACGCCTTGAGCGCCTCCATCCCGAAGGCGCATTTGCCCTCATCGCCGGGGCGCACATAGAGGTTGAGGGCCACATCCCGCCCCGAGCGCGTCGTGAAATTGTCCGCGTGCGCGACCAGCTCGCCTGCCACCAGCGCAAAGAGGTAGGCGGGTTTGGGCCAGGGATCATGCCATTCGGCATAGTTTTCGCGCACCTCGACTGGATTGCCGTTGGACAAGAGAACCGGGTGCGGGCCGTTGATCCGCACGGTAAAGACGCTCATGACATCCGGGCGATCCGGGTAATAGGTGATCTTGCGAAACCCCTCGGCCTCGCATTGGGTGCAATACATGCCGTTCGACATGTAAAGCCCCTCAAGGGCGGTGTTGTTCGCCGGATCAATCTCTACCTCGGCTTCCCAGACAAAGGCTGCATCCGGCACATCGCATGTCAGCCCCTCTGCCGTTACGTCCGGCGTCACAGGCGCGCCGTCGATGGTTGCCGAGAGCAGTTTCAGGTTCTCCCCGTGCAGGAAAAAAGCACCGTCACCCTCAGCCTTGGGCGCAAAGGCGATGCGGCTTTTGACCCGCGTCTTGTTGGGGTGCAAATCGAAGCTCAACTCGACTTTTTCGACATCGAAACCAAATGGTGAGTAGTCGCGCAGGTAAATGGTCTGGGGGGTCGCATCATGCATCAGGGGCACTTTCCGGGAACAAATTGAGTTCCGAGACGTTAAGTCAGCAGATGGCTTCCTTCAAGGTAGCCCGGAATAACTATTTGAGAGGAGATCACATGTCTGCACCAGACGTCAGCCTTGAAAGGCAAAAACGCCGCCATCGCACGATGGTGAAAGGGATTTGGTTGGGGGCCGCGATTGCAGCAGCTGTTGTGATCGGCTGGCTCGTGATCTGATGAAAATGCGCCGGACAGGGGACTTGCCGCAAAAGCTCTGTGCCACCTGTGGCCGTCCCTTTTCGTGGCGCAAGAAATGGGAAAAAACCTGGAACGAGGTCCGCTATTGTTCCAAACGGTGCAGCGGTCGCCGAAACCCCGCACCAGCGACGCGGTGACCTTGCAAGCCTTCGCGCGCCGTCTGGTTGCCTCACCCTGTCAAAATGCCTACACGATTTGGCAACAAGATATTCAGGGCCGAGAGGACAACGCATGACCGGCTACACGACAAAAGGCGATCTTAGGGTCGCGGAGACGCTCGCTTCCTTTATCGAAGAGCAGGCATTGCCGGGCACCGGCCTCAAGGCGGCGGATTTCTGGGAGGGCTTTTCGGCCCTTGTCCATGACTTCGGCCCGGAAAACCGCGCGCTGTTGGAGAAGCGGGAGGCGTTGCAGGCCCGGATTGATGCCTGGCACATCGCGCACCGCGGAGAGCCGCACAACCACGAGGAATACAAATCCTTTCTGCACGAAATTGGCTACCTGGTGGAGGAAGCCGATAGCTTCCAGATTGACACGACAAATGTCGACCCTGAGATCGCCTCCGTTCCCGGCCCACAGCTTGTGGTGCCGATCACCAATGCCCGCTACGCCCTGAATGCCGCCAATGCGCGGTGGGGGAGCCTTTATGACGGGTTCTATGGTACCGATGCGATGGGCAGCCCCGCGCCGGCGGGCGGCTACGATCAGGGTCGTGGCGCGCGGGTCGTGGCGCGGGCGCGGGTCTTCCTCGATGAAGCCTTCCCGATTGTGGGTACAAGCCATGCGGATGCGCGGCGCTACATCGTCAACAAAGGTGTTTTGCTGATCGACGATCAGCCCCTTGTGCAGCCTCAGAAGTTCATCGGCTACGAAGGCCACCCGAAAGCGCCGGACAGCATTGTGCTGCGCAACAACGGCTTGCATGTCAGGCTTGTCTTTGATCGCACACACGCCATTGGCGGGCGCGATCAGGCCGGGCTGGCGGATGTGCAAATGGAAAGTGCCGTCTCCGCGATCATGGATTGCGAGGATTCCGTCGCCTGTGTGGATGCCGAAGACAAGGTTCTGGCCTATGCCAACTGGCTGGGTCTTATGCAGGGCACGCTGACAGAGACCTTTGAGAAAGCGGGTGAGACATTGACCCGCAGCCTCAACCCCGATCTGGTCTTGACCGGGCCGGGTGGGGATGAATTGACGCTCAAGGGCCGGGCGCTGATGCTGGTCCGGAACGTGGGCCACCTGATGACCAACCCCGCGATCCATGACCGTGACGGCAGTGAAGTCTTCGAAGGTCTGATGGACGCCATGGTGACCACGCTGATCGCCATGCATGATCTGCAACGGGAAGGCGGCAATTCCGTGACCGGTTCCGTTTATGTCGTGAAACCCAAGATGCATGGTCCCGAAGAGGTTGCATTCGCGGATCGCATCTTTAGCCATGTCGAGAAGGTGCTTGGCCTGCCGCAATACACCGTGAAGCTGGGCATCATGGATGAGGAACGGCGCACCTCTGTCAACCTCAAGGAATGCATCCGCGCCGCCAAGTCGCGTGTGGCCTTCATCAACACCGGCTTTCTGGACCGGACCGGCGACGAAATCCACACGTCGATGGAAGCAGGACCCTTCAGTCGCAAGGACTTCATCAAGCGCAAGTCGTGGATCGGAGCCTATGAGAATCAGAATGTCGATATCGGGTTGGAGTGCGGCCTCTCCGGGCGCGCCCAGATCGGCAAGGGCATGTGGGCCATGCCTGACCAGATGGGGGCGATGCTGGAACAGAAGATCGAGCATCCGAAGTCCGGCGCCAATTGCGCCTGGGTGCCCAGCCCGACCGCCGCGACCCTGCACGCCTTGCACTACCACAAGGTCGATGTTTTTGCGGTACAGACGAAACTGAAAGCCGCCGGGCGGCGGGCTTATGTGGATACGGTGCTCAACATCCCCTTGGCCGAATACCAGAAATGGACCCCGGATCAGATTGCCCGCGAGGTGGAGAACAACGCGCAGGGCATTCTGGGATATGTGGTGCGCTGGGTGGATCAGGGGGTCGGCTGCTCCAAGGTGCCTGACATCAATGACGTGGGGCTGATGGAAGATCGGGCAACCTGCCGGATCTCAGCCCAGCACATCGCCAACTGGTTGCACCACGGCGTGGTGGATGCACAGCAGGTCATGGCTGCCCTGCGCAAGATGGCCGAGGTGGTGGACAGTCAGAACGCGGGTGATCCGCTCTACCGCCCCATGGCGCCGGGATTTGACGGCATTGCATTCCAGGCCGCCAGCGATCTGGTCTTCAAAGGGCGGGTTCAGCCGTCAGGCTATACGGAACCTGTTCTGCACGCCCGGCGTCTGGAATTGAAAGCCAGCAATTGAATGTTTTGGTCAACTCGGGGCATCTGCTTCTTTGAGCAATAGCGCACAGCGGGATGCGCGGGCATGGGCTGTTAAATTAACCAATGCGCGGCTATATGGTGTTACGTCTTTCATGAGGTATGTCGATGACACGACCCGTCGTTGGAATTATTGGCAACTACGCTCTTCTGAACGAGGAGTATCCCGTGCATGCGGCGGGGCTGATGAACACCAGGGCCATTGCCGAAGTTTCCGGCTGCCTGCCGTTGGTGATCCCCGCTGATCCTGATTTTGTCACGGTCGAGGAATTACTGACCATCTGCGACGGTTTCCTGTTCACCGGCGGTCGGCCCAATGTGCACCCCGCTGAATATGGCGAAGCGGAAACACCGGCTCATGGCGATTTTGACCGCGCGCGGGATTCCGTGGCGCTGGGCCTCATACGGGCCTGCATCAAAAGCGGTCAGCCGTTCTTCGGGGTCTGTCGCGGGTTTCAGGAGGTCAACGTGGCCATGGGCGGCTCGCTCTATCCCGAAATCCGGGAGTTGCCGGGCCGGATGAACCACCGCATGCCCCCCGACGGTAGCCTGGACGAGAAATTTGAGCTGCGCCACAAGGTCCGGTTCAATGAAGGTGGCGTCTTTCACAGGCTTCTGGGGGAGCAGGAGGTGCTGACCAACACGCTGCACGGGCAGGGGATCAAGACAGCCGGGGACCGGGTGGTGATCGACGGCCGCGCGCCCGATGGGACGCCGGAGGCGATCTATATCGACGGCGCCCCCGGTTTTACGCTGTCGGTCCAGTGGCACCCCGAATACCGGGCCGACCAGGACCCGGTGTCCACAAAGCTCTTTTCGGCCTTTGGCGAGGCCACGCGCCTTTGGGCGCAAGAGGGCCGGGCGACACCTGCCCGGGTCGCCTGACACGCGCGGCTTTTTCTCAAGGGTGAGGATCAAGCGGACAGTGGAGCATTGCCTGAAAGTCTGAATCACCTACCTTGCTGAGTGTACCCGGCGGGCACCGCCGGCCAGCCCCCGACCTTCCCCCGGGAGGAGGCTGGCCTCAGCTGTAAGGGGTCGTTTTGCAGGTTAGATCGCTTTGCGTTTGATCGGAGACAGAAAACGCTGCCTCTCCCTTTGGTCGAACGCGTATTCCGTTGCGCGATTGAACCCTAAAAAACGCAACACGCCATAAATGGATGCTGCCCTAAAACCATTTCGCTCACCTAGTACCCGTCACATTTGCCCGCCCGCGATTTCAATCGCCTGACCGTTCACGCTTTCGGATCCGGGCGACACCAGCCACATCGCGGCGGCGGAGACTTCCTTGGGGTCAATCAAGCGCTGATGCCGATTGGCGCTGACCATGACCTTCAACGCGTCCTCTTCGCTCACGCCCGCACGTTCAGCGATGGACACGGTGTTCCGGCTGACGATCTCTGTGTCCACATAGGCGGGGCAGAGCGCGTTGAAGGTGATGGGCTGGCCCAGATAGTCTTCGCTCAGCCCTCGGATCAACCCGATCATGCCGTGTTTCGACGCGGTGTAGCAGGAAGCCCCCTGCAAACCCCGTATGCCCGCGACCGAAGAGACGGCGATAACGCGGCCCCAATCCGTCGTTCGCATGGATGTCAGGGCTTCGCGAATGGTCAGGAACGCGCCGTCCAGATTGGTCGCCATCATGTTGCGCCAAAAGGAAAAATCGGTCCTGTGCAAGGCCCGCCCTTCCGCGATGCCGGCATTGGCCACACAAATCTGGATGGGGCCGCGCGCGGCAACGGCCGCTGCGGTTCTGGCGATCACATCCTCTTCGTCGCGCACATCCATGGCCATGCCGAAGAGCCCGGGCATGTCGCGCGCGACTGCGTCCAGCACCTCTTGCCTGCGCCCTGTGATGGTAACCTGACAGCCCGCGGCAGCGAGGTCCTGCGCAATCGCAAGCCCGATGCCCGTCCCACCGCCGGTCACCAGCGCATGTTTGCCCTTCAATCCCAAAGCCTGTCCTTTCGTGTTATGATCCATCTTAGAAGCGCAGGCGGCGAAGGCAACCGATGCCGGTGCAAGGAGAGGAAAGGGACAAGGAATGGGCCGGGTTACAGGAATCGGGGGCGTATTCTTCCGGGCAAAGGACCCCAAAGCGCTTGGGGCGTGGTACGCGGATCACCTCGGGATCACGCCGGTGCCGCAAGACTATGACACCCCCGTCTGGCAGCAAATGGCCGGGCCAACGGTCTTTGCCCCTTTTCCGAAAGACACCGACTACTTTGGGGATGGCAAACAGCAGTTCATGATCAATTTAAGGGTTGAAGGTCTGGACAGCCTGGTCGAAACGCTATTGGCAAGCGGCATAGAGGTGACAGTGGATGCGGAATCCTATCCCAACGGTCGGTTTGCGAGGCTTCACGATCCCGAAGGCAACCCCATTGAGCTTTGGGAGCCAAAGTAAAGGAGACATGCGTGAAATGGCTTGATCTGCCGCCGATCTGGTTGGCTGCCTTCGCAGGGTTGTCTTATGCGCAGGCCAAATGGTTCCCGCTGGGGCTCAGCCTCGCTCATCCCGTCACGATGCTCATATCAGGGCTGCTGGTCGGCGGCGGCATCGTGCTGGTCCTGCTGGCGGTGATGGAGTTCAGACGGCACCGGACCACGGTGATCCCGCATCAGATGCCCACGCAGCTGATCCAGACCGGAATCTTCAAACGCAGCCGCAACCCGATCTACCTAGCCGATGTGCTGATCCTGACCGGGTTGATCCTGTGGTTGGATGCTGTCCTTTCGCTGGCGCTTGTGCCGGTGCTCTTCTGGGTCCTCGAGACGCGGTTTGTTATTCCAGAGGAAGATCGCCTGCGCCGTCATTTTCGCGCGGATTTTGCCAGATATGCACAAAAAACGCGGCGTTGGGTGTGACAATGGCGGCGCGTTAGCGGTCACATACTATCTTCCACCTTGTGATCTTGTGTCGATGACGCTAGTGGACAGCGCACTTCTGTGCACCAGATTGCTCAAAAACGTATCAGACGGGGGAGCCTCAATTGAAGATCGGGACACCAAAAGAGATTTTTGAGGGCGAGGCACGTGTTGCCATGACGCCTGACAGCGCATTGCAGCTTCAAAAGCTTGGTCATGAATGTATCGTGGAAACCGGTGCCGGTGACATGGCAGGCTTTTCCGATGCGGATTACAAGGCCGCGGGTGTCGAGGTTGCCAAAACCGCAGCCGCCCTTTGGAAAGCAGCGGACATCGTTGCCAAGGTCCGCGTGCCCTCCGATACGGAAATGAAGCGGCTGCGCGAAGGCCAGACGTTGATCTCTTTCTTCAGCCCCGTGGCGGATGAAGTCAAGATGCAGGCAGCCGCAGAAAAAGGGGCCACGGTCATCGCGATGGAGATGATCCCCCGGATTTCCCGTGCCCAGAAGATGGATGCGCTGTCCTCCATGGCCAATATCGCCGGATACCGGGCGGTCATTGAGGCGGGCAACAACTTTGGCCGCTTCTTTACCGGTCAGATCACAGCGGCGGGCAAGGTGCCACCGGCGAAGGTGCTTGTGGTCGGTGCAGGCGTTGCGGGCCTTGCGGCGATCGGGACATCCACCTCGTTGGGTGCCATCACCTACGCCTTTGACGTGCGTCCGGAAGTGGCTGAACAGGTCGAATCCATGGGGGCCGAGTTCGTCTATCTCGACTTTGAGGAAGAACAGCAGGACGGTGCCAGCACGGGCGGCTATGCCTCTGTTTCGTCACCGGAATTCCGCGAGGCGCAACTGGCCAAGTTCCGCGAGCTTGCGCCGGAGATGGACATCGTCATCACCACGGCGCTGATCCCCAACCGCGAGGCACCGGAGCTTTGGACCGAGGACATGGTGAAATCCATGAAGGCAGGTTCGGTGATCGTGGACCTCGCGGCTGAGAAGGGCGGCAACTGCAAGCTTACCGTCGCGGATGAGAAGATCGTGACCGAAAACGGCGTGACGATTATCGGGTATACCGACTTCCCGAGCCGGATGGCCACGCAATCCTCCAGCCTGTACGCCACGAACATCCGTCACCTGATGACGGACCTCACGCCCGAAAAAGACGGCGTGGTCAATCATGACATGGAAGACGACGTCATTCGCGGCGCGACGATTGCGCATGCAAAAGAGGTGACCTTCCCGCCACCGCCCCCGAAGGTAGCCGCCATTGCCGCCGCGCCCAAGAAGGAAGCGCCGAAAGAGCTGACAGCCGAGGAAAAACGCGCTGAGGAACTTGCGGCCTTCAAGAAGCAGACGCAGACCCAGGTGGGTCTGATTGCGGTTGGCGCGGCTCTGGTGCTGGCGGTCGGGCTGGTGGCCCCCGCGAGCTTCATGCAGCACTTCATCGTCTTTATTCTTTCGGTCTTTATCGGCTTTCAGGTGATCTGGAACGTGGCGCACAGCCTGCACACACCGCTGATGGCGGTCACGAATGCGATCTCCTCGATCATCATTCTCGGGGCGCTGATCCAGATCGGTTCAAGTTCGCTGCTGATCACCCTGCTGGCGGCCTTGTCGGTCTTTATGGCCTCGATCAACATTTTCGGCGGCTTCCTCGTGACACGGCGCATGCTCGCCATGTTCCAGAAATCGTAAGGGGACAGACATCATGGAATTCGGATTTACTATTGCAGCCTACGCGGTTGCGGCTGTTCTCTTCATCCTCAGCCTCGGCGGGCTGAGCGGTCAGGAAAGCGCGAAACGCGCGGTCTGGTATGGCATCGTCGGCATGGCAATTGCCGTCGCGGCGACGTTGATCGGACCGGGGCAGGGGCTTGGCATTGTCTCCATCATCCTGATCGCGCTTGGTGCCGCCGTGGGCTATCAACTGGCGACCAAGGTCCAGATGACCCAGATGCCGGAGCTTGTGGCCATCATGCACAGCCTCGTGGGGCTTGCGGCGGTGTTCGTGGGCTTCAACGCGGACATCATGATCAACAACCTCGAAGGTGTCTTTGCGGCAAACGATCTTGTCCTGGGCGCGACCGAAGAGGGTGGGTTCAAAGCCATCGGCTTGCCCAAGGAAATCTATGAGGGTCTGTCCTCCTTTGGTCAGTTGATCGCCAAGAAGAGCCAGGTTGAAATCAATATCCTGAAGGTCGAACTGGTATTGGGCATCTGGATCGGCGCGGTGACCTTCACCGGGTCCGTCATCGCTTATGGCAAGCTGGCCGGCAAAGTGGACACCTCGGCCTCGAAACTGCCCGGGGGCCATCTGCTGAACGCGGGTGCCGCCCTTTTGTCGCTGCTCTTTGCGGTTATGTACCTTGGCGGGTCGGGCAGCTGGACGCTGGTGCTGCTGACGCTGCTGGCGCTTTTCATCGGCTATCACCTCATCATGGGCATCGGCGGTGCGGATATGCCGGTGGTTGTCTCCATGCTCAACAGCTATTCCGGCTGGGCGGCGGCGGCAATTGGCTTCTCGCTTGGCAATGACCTGCTGATCGTTGTGGGCGCGCTCGTGGGCTCCTCAGGTGCGATCCTCAGCTACATCATGTGCAAGGCGATGAACCGGTCCTTTGTCAGCGTGATCCTGGGCGGCTTTGGCGGCCCGGCGGGCGAACAGATGGCCGTCGAAGGCGAGCAGGTGGCCATCGAGGCTGACGGCGTTGCCCAGGCCCTCAACGAGGCTGACAGTGTCATCATCATCCCCGGCTACGGGATGGCCGTGGCCCAGGCCCAGCAAGCGGTCAGCGAGCTGGTCAAGAAGCTGCGGGCCAAGGGCAAGAACGTGCGCTTTGCGATCCACCCCGTGGCGGGGCGTCTGCCCGGTCACATGAACGTGCTGCTGGCCGAGGCGAAGGTGCCTTACGATATCGTGCTGGAAATGGATGAAATCAACGAGGATTTCCCGGACACAGACGTGGCCATCGTGATCGGCTCCAATGACATCGTGAACCCGGCAGCCCAGGATGATCCGAACTCGCCCATCGCCGGTATGCCGGTGCTGGAGTGCTGGAAGGCCAAGCAGGTGTTTGTCTCCAAACGGGGGCAGGGCACGGGCTACTCGGGCATCGAGAACCCGCTGTTCTTCAAGGAAAACACGCGGATGTTCTACGGCGATGCGAAGGCGAGCCTCGATAAACTGTTGCCAATGATCGACTGATCGGCACCAGCAGAACAAGCCAGGAAGGGCGCGTCTCGGGTGGGGCGCGCCTTTCTTCTGTGCGGTCCCCGGTCAGGCTGCGGCGATAAAGGGCACGAGGGTTCCTTTTTGCGCCTCATCTGCCAAAAACCCGGCGCGAGGGGTTCTCGTATACGGTTGCATTCATTTAACATGTTGAAAAATATCCAGAAAAAATTTGACTTGGCGGGATTGCACGTTATCCCTCAAGTCAGTTCGGAGAGAGACCATGGCCCCTATTGAAGATCATCCGCTGCGCTACAAGATGGCCAATGAGCTGCATGCGCGGCCGTTCCCGTCCATGGAAGCGCCCTGTTCGGCCGTTTACGTGGCGATCAAACAGCCCAACGACGCGGTGAGCCGGGATCGGCAGCTTGACCTCGATCACCTCAAGATGCTGCTTGACCGGCATGGCGCGCCGCACCCGCAACCGGGGGCCACGCATTATTATGGGCAGATCGGAAAACACTGGCTGAAGTGGGAGCAGCACACCGAGTTTGTCACCTATACCGCCTTTTCCGAAACCTCTCCGCGTCGGGCGTTTGACCCGGCGGAGTTCGAGATATTTCCGGAGGATTGGCTCAAACAGGCGCCGGGTCAGCGTATGACCTCCGTCATGATTGATATTCGTGAGCGTCCGGGCTCGGATGACGAGATTACGCAACACCTTGATGCGTGGTTCGTGACTGAAAGCCTTGCTGCGGCCTCTGTTCTGGACGGTGCGGCGATTGTTGCCGGTGACTTTCGCATCGACCAGAATGGGCATCTGAGATTTGCGGTCTTTCCGCGCGCTGCCACCAGCGCGCGGCGGATCGGGCGGATTGTGCAGCGGCTGTGCGAGATCGAGACCTATAAATCCATGTCGATGCTTGGGTTTGCCCGTGTGCGGCAGTTGCAACCCCAGCTCAACGCGCTGGATACGCAGCTGACCAGCCTGATGGGGACCATGTCGGATGACCAGGCCAGCGCCGAGAGCACGCTGAATGCGCTGCTGTCGATTTCAGCGGAGCTTGAGACGCTGTCGGCGCGGTCGTCGTTCCGCTTCGGGGCGACCGGGGCTTATGAGGCTTTGGTGAACCAGCGGATCGAGGCGCTGCGCGAGGAGCGCTTTCAGGGCCGCCAGCATTTTGCCGAGTTCATGATGCGCCGCTACGCGCCCGCGATGCGCACGGTGACCTCAGCCGAGCGACGGCTGGAGCAGATGTCGAGCCGGTCGATTCGTGCCTCGAACCTGTTGCGGACGCGGGTCGATGTGGAACGCTCCGCCCAGAACCAGTCGCTCTTGGAGAGCATGGACCGACGATCTGACCTGCAGCTAAGATTGCAGCGGACGGTCGAGGGGTTGTCGGTTGTGGCGATCAGCTACTATGCGGTGTCGCTGGTGGGGTATATGCTTTACCCCATGGCTACAGCATTTGGCGCCAGCAAGGGAACGCTGACGGCCCTGGTAACCCTGCCCGTTGTGGTCTTTGTCTGGTGGGCGATCCGGCGGCTGCGCGCCAAGGTGGAGTAGGGGGCCGGTCGCACGACGCGCTTGTCGCGCCCTGCGCGCCAAGACGCCCCGCCCGCCGTCCCTTGCCTCTACAGCACGTCCAGTTTCTCCGGAATCGCTTGTTCGCTGCCTTTCGCTTCGCTCAAACGCGAAAAGCGATACGAGATGTTTCAACAAAAACTGGAAATGCTTTAGCGGCCCCGTATGCGCGGATCGAGGGCGTCGCGCAGGCCATCGCCCAGGTAGTTGACCGACAGCACCGTCAGGGAAATCAGAATCCCCGGAAGCATCACCCGTTCGGGGAATTCCTCCATCCTTGGCACGGCGTCAGACAGGAGTTTGCCCCAGGTGGGGAAGTCTGACGGGAAGCCCACACCAAGGAAGGACAGCGCGCTTTCGGTGATGATGGCTGTCGCGAGGCCCAGCGTTGCTGACACCATGATCGGTGAAATCACGTTGGGGAGCAGGTGGCGTCGGATGATGAGGAAAGGTGTCGTGCCGATGGAACGTGCCGCGAGCACGAACTCGCGTTCCTTGAGGGCGAGGATTTCGCCCCGCACGATGCGTGCGGTGGGCATCCAGGAGGTGATCCCGATCACGCCGACGATCAGAATGAACATGCCACCTTCGGGGCCAAAGGCCGCGCGCAAGGGCTGGCGGAAGAGGGTCACGGCCACGAGCAAGAGCGGCAGGATCGGCAAGGAGAGAAACAGATCGGTGATCCGCATCAGGATGCCATCGAGGCGCTTGAAGTAGCCCGCTGTCACGCCAACGGTCGTACCGATCAGCAGCGACAGGACCATCGCCGCCCAGCCCACGGCCAGTGAGGCTTGCCCGCCGGCGATCAGCGTCGCCATGATGTCGCGCCCCAGATTGTCGGTGCCAAGCGGTCGGGACCAGAGTGTTTTCGCCTCCCCATCCCAGAGCAGCGTGTAGATCGGGCGCAGGTCCTTGTTGCGGATATCCAGCGCCTTCGGGTCCACCTGCCAGATCAGCGGCCCGATCAACACAAACAGCGTGATGAAGAGCAAAAACCCGCCCCCGATCAACGCGCCTTTGTGCTTGCTGAATTGGTCCCAGACGTCTTTCCACTGGGAGCGCGGCTCTTTCTGCGGCTCCTTGTCCTTGAGCGCGCCGAAGCTCTCCAGCTCTGCGTTTTGGTCAGTCATAGCGGATCCTCGGGTCGAGCACGCCGTAAAGCACATCTGCGATCAGGTTGAAGACAACGATCAGAATGGCAAAGATGAACGTCAGCGTCATGACCATGGGCAGGTCATTGGCGAACAGGGCGGTGAGCAGCAACTGTCCGATACCGTTCACCTTGAACAGGGTTTCGGTGATGATCGCGCCGCCGAAGATCGAGGGGACACCAAGGGCGATGACCGTGACGATCGGGATCATGGAGTTGCGCAGGACATGCACCATGACCACCACGCTTTCCCTGAGGCCTTTTGCGCGGGCGGTGCGCACATAGTCCTGATTGAGGTTGTCGAGCATGGAGGCGCGCATGAACCGGCTGATCTGGGCCGTGGTCTGCAAGGCCAGCACCATGACCGGCATGATCATCTGCTTGAGTTGTATGACAAAACTGTCCCAGTCGTTCACCACATGGGTGGTGTCATAGATCGACGGGAACCACCCCAGGTTCACCGAGAAGATCACGATGACAAGGACGCCCGAGAAAAAGGGCGGGATCGAAAAGCCGATCATCGAGATGAACGTACCGGCCTGATCGAAGAGGGAATACTGGCGGTAGGCGGAATAGATGCCGATGGGCAGGGCGATCAGGATCCCGACGATGTAGGACATGCCGACAACCCAGAGTGTCTGCGGCATCCGCTGGATCACGATATCCATGACCGGGGACCGGGTCTGCCAGGAAATGACCCTCAGCTTGCCTTCCGAAAACGTGGTGCCAAACCAGTGATCGATCAGAACCTGCGGCTCGATCCAAAAGAACTGAACCAGCCATTTCCAGTATTGGATGTGGACAGGCTCCCCCAGCCCGAGGGCCTGGCGCATCCGCTCTTTCACCTCTGGTGGGACTGTCAGCGGGACCTGCGCCATTGGATCGCCCGGTGCCAGTTGCAACAGCAGAAAGATGACAATGCTGATGAACAGCAAGGTCGGGATCGACAGGACCAATCGCCTAATCGTGAAGGTCAGCATGGTGGCGTCCTCAAAACGTCGTTCTTGGTGGTGTCGGAAAACTGTCCGCAGCCCGGCACGCAACTGGTGTGCCGGAAAAAGACAGGGCGCGAGAGGTTTCGCGCCCTGCCATTAGTCACGTCAGTTTCCGACGCGATACCAGTCTGCCGCATTCCAAAGCTCTGAGTCCCAGGTGTTCAGGATCACACCGCCAAGGGTATTGGAATGAGCCGAGACGCGGCCCCGATCCACCAGCGGCACGATGGTGTAGCTGTCTTTGGTCAGCATATCGTTGAGTTTCTTGGCAATCTCGCCGCGCTTTTCAAGCTCACCCGTGCGGGCCAGTTCATCGAGAAGCGCGTCATACTCCGGATCACAGAACCGGTTGATGTTCTCGCCCTGCCACTGGCTGGCCGGTTTCGGTTCGTTGCCGCAGCGATAGGCCGACAGGTATGCTTGCGGGTCGGTGCCATCGAAGTTGTTGGCGTACATCTCGACGTCCGCGTAGAACTTCTGGAAGGTGTCCGGGCTGCCGGGATCACCGCCAAAGAAGACCGATGCATCAAGGTTGCGGAGCTCGGTCTCGACCCCGATCTGGCGCCACCAGTCCTTGATTAGCGCCTGGAAGTCCTGACGCACGGCATTGGTCGAGGTTTGATACAGGATCGAAAGCTCCACACCGTCCTTGTCCCGGATGCCGTTGCCATTGCTGTCGACCCAGCCCGCTTCATCCAGAAGCGCATTTGCCCCCGCGATGTCCTGCGTCAGACACTCGGTGTTTTCGGAGGCGTAAAGCGCGGGTGCGGGGACGAGGTTGCAGGTCGGACGACCGGCCTGGCCGTAGCCTACCTCCACCAGCAATTCACGGTCGATCGCCATGGACAGGGCCTTGCGCACGTTGAAGTCGGACAGGAATGGATGCGGTTCCGCCACGGTGGAGCGCGTCTCAGGCGGCAGGTCCGGGGAGGGGTTCGTCAGGTTCATCTCCAGACGTTCCACCAGCGTACCGAAGGCGGCGATGGGCTGGCCTTTGCCACCCTCGGCCATCTTGGCCAGTACATCGGGGGCAAGTTGCAGGTTCCACGCGTAATCAAACTCGCCTGTCTCGAGCACCGCGCGCCCTGCGGCTGTCGCATCACCGCCTCCCTTGAAGGTCAGGGTCCCAAAGGCCGGTTTGCCCGGCTCGCGGAAATTCTCGTTGGCAACCATCTGGATGACGTCATTCGGCCGGAAGTCGGTGACGACGAATGGCCCGGTGCCGATCGGGTTGAAGTTGGCTGCCGTACATTCAGGCGCTTTGGCACCCACGCAATCTGCAAACTGTGCCGCCTGAATGATCGGGGACTGGCCTCCCATGAAGGGGCCGTAAGGGTTCGGTTGCGGTTGCGAGAAGGTCACCTTGACGGTCAGATCGTCAATGATGTCCACGGATGATACACCATCAAACTTCGCGCCCTGCGCGCAACCGCCTTCGGGGTGCATGCAATAGTCGGCTGTGAACTTCACATCTGCCGAGGTGACGGGAGAGCCGTCAGACCACACAAGCCCTTCCTTGAGCTTCCACGTGATTGTCGTGAGGTCAGCGCTCACGCCGCCGTTTTCAACCGTGGGGATATCTTCGGCCAGATAGGGCACCAGCGCGCCGTTCTGGTCGTACCGCCCAAGGGGTTCGATCACGAGAGACGCGGCTTCGATGTCCTTCGTGCCGCCGGACAGATAGGGGTTCATGATCGAGGGCGCCTGCCAATAGATGATATTGACCTGGCCGTCGCGACCGCGCTCGCCCTCATGGCCGTCCGCGAGGACAACCGGGGCAAAAGCTGTGGTCGCGATTGCGCCCATCAGTAAAGTTTTCAGGTTCATGTGCTTCTCCATGTTGGACACGCGAAAGCTATTTTATTTCGCGCGGGGGCTTTTTTCTTTTCCGGGCGTTCGGGCGTGAGACAGGCCTACCATTGTGCACGCACTGTTCGTGCATATCCCCCGGACGCTCCGCCTCATCGAAGCATGTTTTGTAAAAAATGCAAGTCTTGTGAGGCTTTGGGGCGCGGAAACCGGTGGCTTATGTTTGACAGCGGTCTGATCTTGATCGTAGCGTTCGCGAAGGATCAACAAGGGGCAGCCATGCTAGATCAAGAGCCGGACCAGACCAGCATCCATCCCATTGCCCGGATCAAGGGGCTTCGGGTCGAGTTCCAGACCAAGGATGGTCCCGTACTTGGGGTTGAGGATGTTTCTTTCGATATCAACCCGGGCGAAACGGTCTGCGTTGTCGGCGAAAGCGGGTCCGGCAAGTCGGTTTCCTCGCTGTCGCTGATGCGGCTGGTGGAATTCGGCGGCGGGGAAATCACCGCCGGACAGCTTATGTTTGATCGCCCCGATGCGCCGGACGTGGATCTGGCGGGCACGGACGCTGAACTCATGCGCTCGATCCGGGGCAATGAGATCGGCATGATCTTTCAGGAGCCGATGACCGCGCTCAACCCGGTGTTCACCGTTGGCCGGCAGTTGACCGAAGGGTTGCGGCTGCACAAGGACCTGAGCAAGGCCGAAGCCACCGCCCGCGCGCTGGAGCTTTTGCGCGAGGTGCGCATCCCCGAACCTGAGCGGCGGCTGGAGCAATATCCGCATGAGCTTTCGGGGGGCATGCGGCAACGGGTGGTGATCGCCATGGCGCTGGCCTGCAAGCCACGATTGCTGATCGCGGATGAGCCGACAACGGCGCTTGACGTGACGATCCAGGCCGAGATCCTCGCGCTGATGGACCGTCTCAAACGTGAGACCGGCACCGCCGTCATGTTCATCACCCACGACATGGCGGTTGTGGCGCAGATGGCAGACCGCGTGGTGGTGATGTTTCGCGGGAACAAGGTCGAGGAAGGCCCGGTCGAAGAGATTTTCGAAAACCCCCAGCACCCCTATACCAAAGCGTTGCTCGCCGCCGTTCCCAAGCTGGGCGAGATGCGCGGCAAGGAATTCCCTGAACCGATGAGGCTGCTGGGTCGTGAAAACGGCACCATTGAGCCGATCCCGGGCACGGATGAAGTGCTGTTGTCGGTCAGGAACCTCACCACCCGCTTCCCGGTCAAAGGGGGATTTTTCCGGCGTACCGTTGCCAATGTGCACGCGGTCGAAGACCTGTCCTTCAGCATCAACAAGGGCCAAACCCTCAGCCTCGTGGGCGAAAGCGGTTGCGGCAAGTCGTCGGCGGGGCGTTCCATTCTGCGGCTTGTCGATCCACAGTCGGGCGAGATCAACCTCGCCGGCAAGGACATCATGGCGCTGGACCAGAGCGGATTGCGCAAAGCCCGGCTCGACATGCAGATGATCTTCCAGGACCCATTTGCGTCGCTCAACCCCCTGATGCAACTGGCCGATCAGGTGGCAGAGCCTATTCACAACTATGGCACGCTCTCGGGCAAGGATGTGACGGAGCGGGTGGCGTCGCTCTTTGATCGGGTGGAGTTGCCGCGCAGTTTCATGCGCCGCTTCCCGCATGAGCTCTCAGGCGGGCAACGGCAACGGGTCGCCATCGCGCGGGCGCTGGCCCTGAACCCCAAGCTTATCATCGCGGATGAGGCGGTCTCGGCGCTGGATGTCTCGGTTCAGGCGCAGGTCCTGAACCTGATGATGGAATTGCAGGCGGAACTGGGAATCTCCTACCTATTCATCAGCCACGACATGGCCGTCGTTGAACGTGTCAGCCATCATGTGGGGGTGATGTATCTGGGCCGGATCGTTGAACTCGGGTCCCGCGCCAGCGTCTTTGAGAACCCGCAGCACCCCTATACGCAAGCGTTGATGAAGGCCGTTCCCATCGCCGACCCGCGACAGCGCAAGGATGAGAAAGACCTCAATTTCAAGCCGATCCCCTCTCCGATCCATCCCGTCAGCTACCGACCCGAACCCTCTGTCTACCGTGAGGTGGCACCGGGGCATCTGATCCTTGAGACCGACAGTGGCTACTGAGGCGCGCGCGCCCTTCCCAGGGATATATCACCCATGACCACGCGCCTTTCGCCCCTGGAGATCATGCAGCGGCTGGTGTCCTTCCCCACCGTCAGTCGCGACAGCAACATCCCCCTGATCGACTGGGTGGGCGATTATCTTGCGACGCAAGGGATCGAAAGCCATCGCTACATCGACCTCGATCAACCCAAACATGCGCTTTTTGCCCATGTGGGGCCTTTGGCGAAGGGGGCAATCGTGCTCTCGGGTCATACGGATGTGGTGCCGGTGGATGGCCAGCCCTGGGACACGGACCCTTTCGAGGTCGTCGAGAAGGGCGGCAAATATTTCGGGCGTGGCACCTGCGACATGAAAGGGTTCGACGCGCTGGCGCTCTGGGCGCTGGTGGAGGCCCATCACGCCGGGGTCACCCGCCCGCTGCAAATCGCGCTGAGCTTTGACGAGGAGGTGGGCTGCACCGGCGCACCGCCGATGATCGAGGCCATGCAGCCGATCTTGCCCAAAGGGGCTGCGGTGATCGTGGGCGAGCCTTCGATGATGCAGGCCGTGTCCGGCCATAAGGGTGGTGCGGGGTTTGACACCCACCTGCGCGGCTTCGAGGTCCATAGCTCGCTGCTGGATCGCGGGGTCAATGCAATCATGTACGGGGCCAAGCTGATTGAATGGGCCAACGAGATGAACGCGGCAAACCGTAACGCGGAACCCGCAGCGCTGGCGCAGGCCTTTGACCCACCCTACACAACGCTTCATGTGGGGATGATAAGCGGTGGCACGGCTCATAACATTACCGCCAAGGATTGCCACTTTGCCATGGATTTCAGGGTTGTGCCGGGTGAAACTAAGGCAGAGTGGGAGGCGCGCTACCGAAAAAAGGTGGCCGAGGTGGAGGCGATGATGCAGGCCGTTGTGCCGGAGACCGGGATCGAGTTGACCGAACGGTTCGATGTGCCCGCTCTGGCGCCCGAGCAGGACGGAGAGGCGGAGGCGCTGGTGCGCAGCCTGACGGGGGACAACGCCAGCCATGTGGTGAGCTACGGCACCGAAGCAGGCCAGTTCCAGCAGGCGGGCTACTCCGCCGTGATCTGTGGCCCCGGCGATATCGCGCAGGCCCATCAGCCGAATGAATTCATCAGCGTCGCGCAATTCGATGCGGGCCACGCCTTCATGCAGCGGCTGGTCTCTCGCCTGAAGGGCTGATCTTGAGCATGGATGCAAGCTTTCGGAGTGAAGTGACATCTGATAGCGGCACCCGCATCTCGCTGAAGACGCCAGTCACCTACGCGGACCGCCAGCCGACTGAGGCGGACGTCGTTGTGATAGGGGGCGGCGTTATCGGCGTCTCGACCGCGCTCTTTCTGGCGCGCAAGGGTCAGCGCGTGGTGCTTTTGGAAAAAGGCCGCATCGCGGGCGAGCAGTCGAGCCGCAACTGGGGGTGGATCCGGCAGCAGGGCCGTGACCCGGATGAATTGCCGCTGATGAAAGAGGCCAACAGGCTGTGGCGCAGCCTCGCGGCTGAGACCAATGTTGACATCGGCCTCACGCAGGGCGGTGTGACCTATCTGGCCGAGGATGAAGCGGCCCTTGACCGCTATGCCGCCTGGCTGCCCTTCGCGCAGGATTTGGAGATCGACACGCGCCTTTTGTCCGCGCAGGAGACCGAGGCGCTGATTCCGGGCATGTCCAAGAGCTATGCCGGGGCGCTCTATACGGCGTCTGACATGCGCGCAGAGCCTTGGCTAGCTGTGCCTGCCCTTGCAGGGATCGCCGTGCGGGAGGGGGCACAGATCATAGAGAATTGCGCCGTGCGATGTCTCGACATAAGCGGCGGACGGATCAGCGGTGTCATCACGGAACAGGGGCGCATCAGGGCCAGCGAAGTTGTTCTTGCAGGCGGGGCGTGGTGTGCGCTCTTTCTGGCCAACCACGGGGTGCATCTGCCGCAGCTTTCGGTGCGCGCGACCGTTGCGGCAACCACCGCCTTGCCGGTGGTCTTTCCGGGCGGGGCGGCGGACCGGAAGATCGCCTTCCGGGCCCGGTGCGATGGTGGCTATACCTTGGCGGCTGGTGGGTTTCATGAGCTTCTTGTGGGGCCTGCCGCGTTGCGGGCCTTGCCGAAGTTCCTCACCCAGCTTCGTGCGGAGCCGTTTGGCACACGGTTTCTGCCTTTTGCCCCCAAGGGCTATCCGGACGCATGGCTGACACAGCGCCGGTGGGACGGCGACATGCCCAGCCCCTTCGAGGCGCAGCGCGTTCTGGACCCAAAACCGAACGCCAGAAAGGTCGATGCATTGCAACAAGGCTTTGCGCGGCTTTTCCCGGACTTGCCCTCGTTCCGGATCGCTGATGCCTGGGCGGGGATGATCGACACGATGCCCGATCTTGTGCCGGTGGTGGACCGGATTGCGCAAGTGCCGGGGCTGACCGTGGGCACGGGGATGAGCGGTCATGGCTTCGGGATCGGCCCTGCGATGGGCCGTGTTCTTGCAGCGCTCGTTCTGGGGGAAGAGACCGGCCATAACCTGCACCGCTTTCGGTTTGAACGGTTCCGCGACGGCAGCGAGATGCAGCTGGGCCCGGCGCTCTAGCGCTCCGATTTGCGGACGCAGCCTGTGCGCCCATTTCCGCTAAAGGGCCCGTTTCCGCCTTGCGGCGGCCCGCCCCTCCCGCCATAGTAATGTGTCCGCAAGGGTGCGGGGTGAGACTGTCAGGAGAGAGCGCAGATGCCTATCAAGAATCGATTTGCAGAGTTGCAACCGGAAATCGCGGCGTGGCGGCGGGATTTGCACGCGCACCCGGAACTGCTGTTTGATACGCACCGCACCGCCGGGATCGTTGCGGAAAAGCTCAAGGCCTTTGGCTGTGACGAGATCGTGACGGGGATCGGCCGAACCGGCGTTGTGGGGGTTATCAAGGGCAAATCGGACAGCGCGGGGAAAGTGATTGGCCTCAGGGCGGATATGGATGCGCTTCCGATCCCTGAGCAGACGGGCGTCGCCTATGCCTCCACAGAGCCGGGCAAGATGCACGCCTGTGGCCATGATGGTCATACGGCCATGCTGCTGGGCGCGGCGCAATACCTGTGCGAGACACGCAATTTCGACGGCACCGCGATCGTGATCTTTCAGCCCGCCGAAGAGGGCGGCGGCGGCGGGCGCGAGATGTGCAACGATGGCCTGATGGAGCGGTTCGGCATTCAGGAAGTCTACGGCATGCACAACTGGCCCGGGCTGGAGCGCGGGCAATTCGCGATCCGCACCGGGGCGTTTTTTGCGGCAACAGACCTTTTCGAGATCGAGATTGAGGGCAAGGGCGGTCATGCGGCCTTCCCCCACACCACGGTCGATCCGACGGTCGTCGCCAGCCACATCGTGCTGGCGGCGCAATCCATCGCCGCGCGCAACTCCGATCCGGTGGATCCGCTCGTGGTCTCGATCACCTCTTTCGAGACCTCCTCGAATGCCTACAACGTCATCCCGCAACGGGCACAGATCAAAGGCACGGTGCGCTCCATGAGCAGTGCGATGCGCGATCTGGCCGAGGAACGGCTGACAAAACTGGCCGAAGGCGTGGCCCTGAGTTTCGGCGCGGTAGCGCGGGTCAATTACATGCGGAACTACCCGGTGACCGTGAACCACCCGGTGCAAACGGATTTCGCGGCGGAGGTGGCAAAGTCCGTCTCGGGCGATTGCGCGGAGGCAGAACTGGTCATGGGCGGAGAGGATTTTGCCTTCATGCTCGAAGAGCGGCCCGGCGCGTACATCCTGATGGGCAACGGCGACAGCGCGGCGCTGCATCACCCGGAGTACAATTTCGATGATGAGGCGATCCCGGCAGGGTGCAGCTGGTGGGCTGAAATTGTCGAACAGCGCATGCCCGCCGCCTGACCGGGGCAAAACACCCAGAGCATCGGCCTGAAAACCCGACTCACCGCCCTTACTGAGTATCCCCGGCCGGCACCGCCGGCCAGCCCCCGACCCTCCCCCCGGGAGGGGGCTGGCCTCAGTTGCAAGGGGTCTTGTTGCAGATTAAGCGGATGGCGCCCTAGGCCGGAGACAGCAGCTTGCGGTAGATTCCGATGATCGCCGCAGCCTCCGCCTCGATTGTGAAACGCTCAAGAACGTTCTGGCGGGCAGCGACGGCAAAACGGGCGCGTTTCCCCGCATCGGTCAACAAATCGCGGGTCCTGGCCTCGATCGCGTCGAGATCTTCCACATCGACCAGATGCCCGGTTTCACCTTCGACGATCAACTCCTCGAACGCTCCGACTTTGGTTGCAACAACGGGGGCCCCGCAGGCCATCGCCTCAAGCGGTGTCAGCCCAAACCCTTCCCAGCGTTGCGGGGCGACATAAAGATCAAGCGCCTGAAAATGGCGCGAGAGGTCTTCGATCGGCACCTCGTCGCGAAAGAGAATGCGCTCCGCCAGCCCAGCCGCGGCGACCTCATCCTTGAGGTTTTGCAAAAACCCCTGATGCTCGTCCGTTGCGCGCCCCATGATGAGCGCATTACCGGTGGGCACATCCCTGAAGATGCGGATCATCGACCGGACAAAAAGGTCATTGCCTTTCTGGTGCCGGATGCGGCCAAAGCAGCCGATCAGCGGCGCGTCCGGCGGCAGGTCGAGTTCGCGGCGCAGGGCGGGGCGGTCCTCGACCGGAGAAAACTGCGCGCGGTCGATGCCGTGGTGAATGACCGTCGCGGGCCTTTCGAGATAGGCGGCGGATTTGGCGGAAGTGGCAATCACCGCATCCATCTGGCGGATAAGCCACCGCGTGAACCCGGTATGTCGCCGCTGCGCCGCCGAGGTGAAGAGCAGCTTCAGCCTCTTGCGGCCCAGATGCTTCAGCGCAAGGCCCGCGACCATTTCAACGTTGCGGCGCGCATGCCAGACCCGTGCCGCCCCGCCGGGGCGTTTCGGCAGGGCCAGCAGGCGCGCAGGCGGCAGGTTCGGCACGTTACCCGGCAGATCAGGACCGGATGCAACAATCGCAATCTCGCGGGCCTGCACCGGCACCAGCCGGATCACGGTGGAGGTCACACCGGAATGTCGCTTCTTGAAATTGGGCGCGATGACCTCAATCTGATCCAATGGCGGCAGGTTTGCAGGGCGGGTCATGGGGTCACTCTCACCAGATCAAGGGCATTGCAGAGCCGCTCCGCAATCTGTTTCAGATGGGCGGACTTGTCGCGTACAAAGGCGCGCGCGGCCCGTCCGGAGGTTTCAACGACATCCCGATCCGTGAGCATTCTATCCACTTCCACTGCGATTTCGTCGGCGTCTGATACAAGTCGCGCGGCTCCTGTTTCGATCATTTCGGCGTAGGTTTCGCTAAAGTTGAACACTTCCGGGCCTGACAGCGTGCCGGACCCGGCCTGGGCGACCTCAAACGGGTTGTGCCCGCCGATGGGTTTCAGCGATCCGCCGAGAAAGATGATTTCGGTCAGCGCATACCAATTGCCGAGCTCGCCAAGCGTGTCGGCCAGAAACACCTGTTCCTGATCCGGCAACTCGCCCTTGGAACGGGTGACATGGCTCAGCCCATGCTGGGCGATGATCCGGGCCACGTCGCGGCTGCGCTCCGGGTGGCGCGGCACCAGCAGCAGCAGCAGGTCCGGATGGCCGGTGAGCAATTTCTGATGCGCGCGCAGGATGATCTCCTCTTCGCCCTTGTGGGTGGAGGCAGCGACCCAGACCGGACGCCCCTTGAGACTGGTGCGCAGCGGGGCCATCACCGCCGGGTCTTGCGGCAGCGGGTCCGACAGGGCCTTGAGGTTGATGCCGCGGGCGACACGGTCTGCGGGAGCGTGCATGTCGACCATCGCCTGTGCCATATCGTCGTTCTGGGTAAGGATCAGCCTGAAACAGCCGAGGACGAACCGCGCGGTTTGTGGCCTGCGCGCCCAAGCCGCCCGGGACCGGGCGCTCAGCCGGGCATTGACCAGCACCAGGGGCGCACCGGTCGCGCGCGTCAGCCGCAGCATCTGCGGCCAGAGTTCGCTTTCCACAAAGACAGCCCCATCGGGGCGCCAGTGTTTCAGAAAGCGTTTCACCGGACCCGGCGCATCCAGTGGTGCAAACTGATGCACCGTGCGCGGGGGCAGGCGGCCCCCCACCATTCTGGCGGAGGTCGCGGTGCCCGAGGTGATGAGAAAGCGCGCGCGCGGCACCTGCTGGCCCATCTCCGTTATCAACGCCAGCACTGACATGCTCTCGCCGACAGAAGCTGCATGAAACCAGATCAGGGGCCCCGATCCTTCCCGCAGCACAGTTGCGTGGCCCAGCTTTTCGTGGGCGCGCTGCACGGGAAATCCGGCGTTGCGCAGTTTTCGGGTCTCGATCCAGGCAAAGAACGGCACCAGAACAACCGTGGCAGCCTGATAAAGCTGGAAAAGAAAAGGGGGGCGCATGGCGCGGGTCAGCCGCCTGTATGACTCATGTGACGCGGCATCTGCCCGTCAAGCCGCTGGCGCGAATAGTCAAAGTCGTGACCTTTCGGCTTGAGCGCAATGGCGGCCCTGATCGCTTCTTTCAGCGGTGCATTGTCGTTGGGGTGATCGCGCAGCGCTGCCCTCAAATCCGCCTGATCCTCCTGACCAAGACACATGAAGAGCTCTCCGGTACATGTCAGACGTACCCTGTTGCAGCTTTCGCAGAAGTTGTGGCTGAGCGGTGTGATAAAGCCGATCTTCTGACCGGTTTCCTCCAGGCGCACATAGCGGGCGGGGCCGCCGGTGCGTTCGGCCAGATCGGTCACGGTGTAGTGCTCGGCATAGCGCGCGCGCACGTCCTTGAGCGACCAGTACTGGCCGAGCCGGTCTTCATTGCCGATATCGCCCATGGGCATGACTTCGATCCATGTCAGGTCGATGCCCCGCTGCGCGCACCATTCGGTCATGCCGGGGAGTTCTTCTTCGTTGAAGCCTTTCAGCGCAACGGCATTGATCTTCACCCGCATGCCAACGGCCTGCGCTGCATCAATCCCGCGCAGGACCTGCGGCAGACGTCCCCAGCGCGTGATGTCGGCAAATTTCGTCTCATCCAGCGTATCGAGCGAGACATTGACCCGCCGCACGCCCGCTTCCCAAAGCGGGCCGGCAAAGCGTTCAAGCTGGCTGCCGTTGGTGGTCAGGGTCAGCTCCTTGAGCGTGCCTGCCTCAAGATGCCGCGACATCGACTGGAAAAACGTCATGATGCCCTTGCGCACCAGTGGCTCGCCGCCGGTAATGCGCAGCTTCTCCACACCCAGATCGACGAAGGTCGAGCACATGCGATCCAGTTCTTCGAGCGTCAGCAGTTCCTTCTTGGGCAGGAACGTCATGTTTTCCGACATGCAGTAGACGCAGCGGAAATCGCAGCGGTCCGTCACGGAAACGCGCAGGTAGGTGATCGCGCGCGCAAAAGGATCAATCAATGGAGCGGTCATAGATTAATTCGTATATCCCCCATGGGCACGGGGCAAGCCAATAACGACCGCCCCTTCCTAGCCTTCCTGATGCGGGTCAAGGATATAGGTTGGCGCGCCGTCGATCGTATACTGGTTGTCGCGCGCCCAGCTTTCGGCAATACCCTCCGGCCCCTTGTTTTCGGCCCAGGTTTGCAGCACATCGCGTTCGCCTTTGTATTCCATGAATGGCACCGCATAGCCGCAGCTTGTCTGCACCATGTCAAGCGTCACATCAAAAATCTGGCGCGCGCCGACGGATTCGGGGAAAAGCGCGTTGAACTCGCCGAATCCGGCATCGCGGGGGTGCAATGTCTCAGCGGTGCCAAAGGCGCGCAGGATCATCGGTTTCGCGCCAAAACTGCACCACATGAGCGTGATCCGATCGAGTTGCGCCAGATGACCGGCGGTCTCATTGCCCGATCCGCTGAGGTTGCGCCAGGCGATGCGGTTGGGGCCGAGGACCCGCAAACTGTCCATCCCCTTGGGCGACAGATTGACCCGCCCGTCCGGGGCTGCGGTTGCACAAAAGAAGATGTGCTGCGCTTCGATGAAGCGGCTCAGTGTCTCATTCAGCGCGTCAAACCGGGTCGCCATCGCTATTCCACCGTGACCGATTTTGCCAGATTACGAGGTTGATCCACATCCGTCCCCTTGGCAACAGCCGTATGATAGGCCAGCAGTTGCGCCGGGATCGCATAAAGGATCGGGGTCAGGATCTCTTGTGCCTGCGGCAGTTCAATCGTGGCATATGCGCCGCCGCCAAATTCGGCGAGACCGGACGCGTCAGAGGCGAGGATCACCCGACCTTCGCGCGCCATGACCTCCTGCATATTGCTGATCGTTTTTTCAAAAAGCGTGTCACGTGGTGCCATCACTACCACGGGCACCTTGTTGTCGATCAGCGCGATGGGGCCGTGCTTCAGCTCACCTGCTGCATAAGCTTCAGCGTGTATATAGCTGATCTCTTTCAGTTTTAAAGCACCTTCAAGGGCGAGCGGGTACATCAGGCCCCGCCCCAGGAACAGGACATCACGCGCCTCGGACAGCTTCAGCGCGGCCTGTTGCATCTCATCATCCGCCCCGAGCGCAGTACTCACGAGATTGGGCAAACCGCGCAGTGCCGAGATGTGATCGGCCAGCTTTTCCGCACTGATTTCGCCGCGGTCCTGCGCGGCCTTGAGGGCCAGCAGCAACAGAACGACGAGTTGGCAGGTGAAGGCTTTGGTCGATGCCACGCCAACCTCCACGCCCGCATGGATGGGCAGCACCAGATCACTTTCGCGCGCGATGGAGCTTTCGGGGACATTCACGACCGACAGGATATGTGTGGTCTTGCCCTGACAATAGCGCAGCGCTGCCAACGTGTCGGCGGTCTCCCCGGACTGGCTGACAAAAAGCGCTGCTGTCCCCGCAGGGACAGGAGGTTCGCGATACCGGAATTCGGAGGCCACATCGATCTCCACAGGGAGGCGCGCGATCTGTTCGAACCAGTATTTGGCGGTCATGCAGGCATAAAAGGCCGTGCCGCAGGCCACCATCGTCAACCGCTCAATTGTGCTGAAATCGACACCGCCGTCGGGCAGGGTGATCTTGCCGTCGGATGAAATGTAGTGGCTCAGCGCGGCGCTGATGACGCCGGGCTGCTCGGCGATTTCCTTGGCCATGAAGTGCTTGTGGCCCGCCTTGTCAATGCGGGTGTTGTCGAGCCGAATGGTCTTCACCGCACGGGTGACGGGCTGCCCCTCGGCATCGTGGATGGTTGCGCCCTGCCGGGTCACAACTGCGCGGTCGCCTTCCTCCAGATAGGTGATCTGATTGGTCAGCGGTGCCAGCGCGATCGCGTCAGAGCCCACAAACATTTCGCCGTCCCCATGGCCAATGGCCAGCGGAGAGCCCTTGCGCGCGGCGACGATCAGGTCATCTTCGCCGTCGAAAAGGAAAGCCAGCGCGAAGGCCCCGCGCAACTTCTCCAATGTCTGGCAGGCGGCATCGAACGGGCCTGCGCCCTGGGCCATGAAGTGCTGGGTCAGCAGCGCCACCGTTTCCGTATCCGTTTCGGTGACGAAAGTAACACCGTGTCCGGCGAGCTCTTCGCGCAATTCGCGGAAATTCTCGATAATGCCGTTGTGGACCACCGCGACAGGCCCGGCCTGATGCGGATGGGCATTGGTGACGGAGGGCGCGCCATGGGTGGCCCAGCGGGTGTGGCCGATGCCCGACTTGCCTGCCAGCGGCTCATGCACCAGCAAATCGGAGAGGTTGACCAGCTTGCCAACCGCCCGGCGACGGTCCAACGTGCCTGCATTCACGGTCGCAATGCCCGCGCTGTCATAGCCGCGGTATTCCAGCCGCTTGAGGGCTTCGACCAGGATCGGGGCGGCTTCGTGGTCACTCAAGACACCGACAATACCACACATTCTAACTGCCTCTTTGTTGTTTGGCCTTTTTGGCTCTGAGCATCGTGACGAGTTTGGTCGCCATGCCCGGCTTTTCGATCTGCGGGGCGCGGGAGAGGGCGAGCGCTTCGGCCTCCACATCGGAGGTGATGACCGAGCCGCTCCCGGTCATGGCGTTGTCCCCGATATGAACCGGGGCAACAAGCATTGTGTTGGAGCCGATAAAGACATTGTCGCCGATCTCGGTGCGGTGCTTCAAGACACCATCGTAGTTGCAGGTGATCGTTCCGGCGCCGACGTTGGTCTGATCGCCCAGCGTCGCATCCCCGATGTAGCTGAGATGATTGACCTTGGTGCCCGTACCGATACGGGCGTTCTTCACCTCGACAAAGTTGCCGATTTTCGCGTCTTCGCTCAGTTCGGTGCCCGGGCGCAGGCGCGCGTAGGGGCCAACGGTGCTGCCGCGCGCGAGGTGGCAGCCTTCCAGATGCGAAAAGGCGCGGATCGTGGTGCCGGTCTCTACCGTGACGCCGGGGCCAAAGACGACGTAGGGTTCAATCACGCTGTCGCGGCCCACCACCGTGTCAAAGGCGAAATGCACGGTTTCCGGTGCGGGCAGGGTGACGCCATCGTCAAAGGCGCGCGCACGCGCCCGGGCCTGAAACGCGGCTTCTGCAGCGGCCAGTTCGGCGCGGGAGTTGATCCCGAGCGTTTCGCTCTCATCACATCTTACAACGGTGGCGGAGAGCCCTTTGCCGCGGGCCAGTGCGACCACATCCGTGAGATAGTATTCGCCCGCCGCGTTGTCATTGCTGATCTGGTCGATCAAATCGAAGAGCACGTCTGCCTTGGAGGCAACAACGCCGCTGTTGCACAGCGTGATGGCGCGCTCTGCGTCGCAGGCGTCCTTGAATTCGACGATCCGGGTGAGGCTCTCGCCTTCCATCACGAGGCGACCGTAGCGCCTGGGATCAGCAGCCTCGAACCCCAGGATCACCACGTCGTGCTGGCTTTGCGCCTCGACCAGCGCGCTTAGTGTTTCGGGGCGCACAAAGGGGGTGTCTCCGAAAAGGACGATCACGGTGCCGTCAAACCCGTCAAGGGCGGCGCGGGCCTGTGCGGTGGCATGTGCGGTGCCCAGTTGCTCCGTCTGCTCGACCACCGTGCAGGTGGGATCATGGGAAAGTGCTGCCTTGCGCACCAGATCTGCACCGTGCCCCGCGACCACGACCGTGCGTTCGGGGTCGAGACTGGCCCCGGCCTGCATGGCATGGGCTAGCAGCGGCGCGCCGGCGAGCGGGTGAAGGACCTTGGGCAGGTCCGACTTCATCCGGGTGCCTTTGCCGGCTGCGAGGATGACCAGAGCAATATGCATGCGTTTTTCTCTTTGTGTTCTGTTGCGGGCCTGTTTATCCGCTTGCGAAAGCTGTGCAAGCAGCGATGGATCAAAGATGTTTGCGAGTTGCAACAAACCTGCGCGGCTTTCAGCGCGGAATATGGGATTTTCGAAGGCATGAAGACAGTTATTTTTGATCTCGATGGCACATTGGCGGATACCAGCGGGGATCTGATTGCGGCTGCAAATGCCTGCTTTCGCCAGATGGGCGCGGGGGACATGCTCGACCCCGGAACCGATCAGGCAACCGCGCTGCGGGGCGGGCGTGCCATGCTGAGCCTGGGCATGTCGCGATTGGGCCGTGCGGAAGACAATGCCACGATTGACGCGCTTTATCCGGTCCTGCTTGAGGCCTATGGCGCGGCCATCGACACCTATACCGTGCTCTATCCCGGTGCCATGGAGGCGGTGGAGGTGTTGAAGGCGCGGGGCTACGGGGTCGGCATTTGCACCAACAAGCCTGAAGCGCTGGCGGAAACCTTGATGACGAGGCTCGGCGTGCGCAGCACTTTTGCCTCGCTCGTTGGCGCGGATACGCTGCCGGTCCGTAAACCCGACCCGGAACCTCTGTTCGAAGCGGCGCGCCGTGCCGGTGGCGCGCCGGACAGGTGTTTGCTGGTCGGGGATTCCGACACGGATCGAAACACGGCCCGCGCCGCCGGGGTGCCCAGTGTTCTGGTGACCTTTGGCCCCTCCGGCGAAGATATGGCCGCGCTGTCGCCGGAGGCGCTGCTGTCGCGCTATGCCGACCTGCCGGATTTGGTGGACCGGTTGCTGGCTTGAGGGTATCACAGACAGCGTAGAGCAGTGACAGGGGGCGCGCGATGAGCGAAGTGTTCAAGGGCAGTTTCACGCAGCAGGAGCCCATTCCGGAAGCGGGGATCGAGGCCGCGCTCAAGGTACTGCGGCATGGGCGGCTTCATCGGTATAACACCGCTCCGGGTGAGCTGAGCGAAACCGCGCTGCTGGAGCAGGAGTTTGCAGCCTGCGTCGGTGCAAAATACTGCGTGGCCGTGGCTTCGGGCGGCTATGCGATGGGAACGGCCTTGCGGGCCTTGGGCGTGAAACCGGGTGACAGGGTGCTCTCGAACGCTTTCACGCTTGCGCCTGTGCCCGGTGCGATTGCCGCGGTCGGGGCGGAGCCTCTCTTTGTGGGGGTGACCGAAGATCTGACGATTGATCTTGAAGATCTCGCCAGCAAGATCCGTAACGCCCGCGTCCTGTTGCTCAGCCACATGCGGGGCCACATCTGCGACATGGAGCGGTTGATGCAGATCTGTGACGACGCCGGTGTGCAGGTGGTCGAAGATTGTGCCCATACCATGGGGGCAGCGTGGAAGGGCGTGCCTTCCGGGCGGTATGGGGTGGTGGGCTGTTATTCCTGTCAGACCTACAAGCATGTGAACGCGGGCGAGGGCGGGTTTCTTGTCACCGATGATGCCGGGCTTGCGGCACGGGCTGTGATGATGTCGGGCAGCTACATGCTTTATGAGCGTCATCTCGCAGCGCCAGCGCCGGAGGTCTTTGAAACGATCCGGTATGAGACTCCGAACATCTCGGGCCGGATGGATAACCTCAGGGCCGCCATTCTGCGGCCACAGATTGCCGATCTGGAAGCGCAATGCGCGCGCTGGAATGCCCGGTACAAACGTCTGGAAGACGGTGTGCGCGGCACGCCCGGGCTGACGGTGATCGAGCGCCCCGAGGCCGAGCGGATCGTCGGCTCCTCGATCCAGTTTCTCTTGCGCGGCTGGTCCGGGGAGGCGGTGCAGGAGGTGGTGACAAGATGTGCCGGTCGCGGGGTGGAGCTGAAGTGGTTCGGAGCCACCGAGCCCAAAGGCTTCACCAGCCGGTACGACAGCTGGCGCTACGCCCGCCCCGAACCCATGCCCAGGACGGATCGCATCCTGGCGGGGATCATCGATATGCGCGTGCCGCTGACCTTTTCGCTGGAGGATTGCGATATGGTTGCGCGCATCCTGCGCGCGGAGATCGGCGCGGTCTACCAGAACGCAGCGTGATCCGCCGGCGCAGCCGGGCAAGCCCGCCTGCACGTCATGCTTTGGTTTGGGCGTTGCCCAAACGGGCCGCCTCACACCCATGCGCCTTGACCGACCGGGGGGCAGGGCGTAAATATTGAACACTTGTTCAATACTTGCGACATTGGCTTGAGGGAGGACCATTGCGATGTTCCAGGCGTCCATGCAGTTTGATCTTGGCGAGGATGTGAATGCGTTGCGCGACGTGGTGCACCGCTGGGCGCAGGAGCGCGTGGCCCCGATGGCCGGTGACATTGACCGCGCGAACATTTTCCCCTCAGAGCTTTGGACCGAGATGGGGGAGCTTGGGCTGCTTGGGATCACGGTGGAGGAGGCATACGGTGGGGCGGGCATGTCCTACCTGGCGCACACGGTGGCGATTGAAGAGATCGCGCGGGCCTCGGCCTCGGTGTCGCTGTCTTATGGCGCCCATTCAAACCTCTGCGTGAACCAGATCAAGCTGAATGGCACAGACGAACAGAAGGACAGGTACCTGCCGAAGCTGATCTCTGGCGAACATGTCGGCGCGCTGGCCATGTCGGAGGCGGGGGCCGGATCGGATGTGGTGTCGATGAAATTGCGGGCGGAAAAACGCAACGACCACTACCGCCTGAATGGCAACAAATACTGGATCACCAACGGACCGGATGCGTCGACCCTTGTGGTCTATGCCAAGACCGATCCGGAGGCAGGCTCCAAGGGGATTACGGCCTTCCTGATCGAAAAGGAGATGGCCGGTTTCTCCACCAGCCCGCATTTTGACAAGCTTGGCATGCGGGGGTCCAACACGGCGGAGTTGATCTTTGAAGATGTCGAGGTGCCGTTCGAGAATGTTCTGGGCGAGGAGGGCAAGGGTGTCGCGGTGCTGATGTCCGGGCTGGATTACGAACGTGTCGTGCTGGCCGGGATCGGCACCGGGGTCATGGCGGCCTGCATGGATGCGATCATGCCCTATCTTGCGGAGCGCAAGCAGTTCGGGCAACCGATTGGGTCTTTCCAGCTCATGCAGGGCAAGATTGCCGATATGTACACGGCGATGAACTCGGCTCGTGCCTACGTTTATGAAGTTGCCAAGGCCTGTGATCGGGGAGACGTCACGCGGCAGGATGCGGCGGCCTGCTGCCTTTATGCCTCCGAAGCGGCAATGACCCAGGCGCATCAGGCGGTGCAGGCGATGGGCGGCGCCGGGTATCTTGCCGACAGCCCCGTCGCCCGCTTGTTCCGCGATGCCAAGCTGATGGAGATCGGTGCCGGGACGTCGGAGATCAGGCGCATGCTGGTGGGGCGCGAACTGATGGCGGCGATGGCGTGAGGGCGGGGTAATGCCGCGTTGGCTGTGGTGGACCCCGATCGCGGCGTTGACCTGTTTGGCGGCAGTCTGGGGGTTCAGGCTGGGATGGATCATGATCACGACCACCGAGACCGATGTTATTGAAATCTATGCACAGAAATATCTGGAAGATCGCGCGCGAGACGGAACAGCCGAAGGTGCTATTCTGGCAGATTGCGTTGCATATCCGGGAGACACACCGGGCATCTGGATCATCGTCAGCTGTGGTCCGGACCCATTTGATGCCAGCTTGCACTACGAGTATTCGGTCAACCGTTTCGGCGGGCTCGAATACTCGGCGGGACCGTGGCAGCAGGGTGTTGCGCCGGAATCGTCGCGGCTGACACCGGAAATCTGAAACAGGGGATAGAGGATGAAGCTCGCATCAAGTGTTCAACCCGGTTCGGAGAGTTACAAGGCTAACCGCGCCGTGCATCTGGCCGCGCTGGAAGAAGTCGCAGCAGTCGCGCGGTCGGCAGCGGCGGGCGGTGGAGAGGCGGCCCGCGAACGTCATCTGGCGCGCGGCAAGATGCTGCCGCGGGACCGGGTGGCCAATCTTCTTGATCCCGGCAGCCCTTTTCTGGAAATCGGGGCAACGGCGGCGCATGGCATGTACGGTGGCGCGGCGCCTGCGGCGGGTGTGATTGCCGGTGTCGGGCGCGTGTCGGGGCAGGAGGTAATGGTTGTTTGCAACGATGCCACGGTCAAGGGCGGCACCTACTACCCGATGAGCGTGAAAAAGCACCTGCGCGCACAGGAGATTGCTGCTGAAAACGCCCTGCCGTGCGTTTATCTGGTCGATAGTGGCGGGGCGAACCTGCCCAATCAGGATGAGGTCTTTCCGGACCGGGATCACTTTGGTCGCATCTTTTACAATCAGGCGCGGATGAGTGCTGCGGGCGTGCCTCAGATCGCGGTGGTCATGGGCTCCTGCACCGCCGGAGGGGCCTATGTGCCCGCGATGTCCGATGTGACGATCATCGTGAAAAATCAGGGCACGATCTTCCTTGCAGGCCCGCCGCTCGTCAAGGCCGCGACCGGTGAAGTTGTCAGTGCGGAGGATCTGGGCGGTGGTGATGCGCATACCCGGCTTTCCGGTGTGGCGGATTACCTTGCGGAGGATGACGCCCATGCGCTGGCGCTTGCGCGTCAGGCGGTCGCGGGGCTGAACCGCACAAGGCCCGAAACGGTGCATTGGGCAACGCCGGAAGAGCCCGCCTATGACCCGGAGGAAATCCTCGGCGTCGTCCCGGCGGATCTGCGCACGCCCTATGACATCCGCGAAGTCATCGCCCGCCTCGTGGATGGTTCGCGTTTTGACGCGTTCAAAGCGCGTTTCGGCGAGACACTGGTGACAGGCTTTGCCCATGTGAAGGGGTGCCCGGTCGGGATTGTCGCCAACAATGGCGTGCTGTTCTCCGAATCCGCTCAGAAAGGGGCGCATTTCATCGAGCTTTGTGCGCAACGTCGCATCCCGCTGGTGTTTCTTCAGAACATCACCGGCTTCATGGTCGGCCAGAAGTACGAGAACGAGGGCATCGCGCGCCACGGGGCCAAGATGGTGACGGCGGTCGCCTGTGCAAATGTGCCAAAGATCACCATGCTGCTGGGTGGGTCCTTTGGGGCGGGCAATTATGGTATGGCCGGGCGGGCCTATGCGCCTCGTTTCCTCTGGACCTGGCCGAACAGTCGCATTTCCGTCATGGGGGGCGCGCAGGCCGCAGGCGTTCTGGCGACCGTGAAGCGCGACGCCATCGAGCGCAAGGGCGGGACGTGGTCGGCTGAGGAAGAGGCCGCGTTCAAACAGCCGACCATCGACATGTTCGAAGAGCAGAGCCACCCGCTTTATGCCTCTGCGCGGCTATGGGACGATGGCATCATCGACCCGCGCAAGAGCCGCGACGTGCTCGCACTTTCGCTCTCAGCCGCCCTCAACACCCCGATCGAGGAGACCCGCTTTGGCGTATTTCGCATGTGACACAGGTGTTTACCCGGTTGAATTCATGGGGGGCTGGCCTTGGCCCAAGGCGGGGGTGATTCATGTTTGACCGTATTCTGATTGCCAACCGGGGCGAGATTGCCTGCCGGATCATGCGGACCGCAAAAGGTATGGGCGTGTCCTGCGTGGCGGTGCATTCAGATGTGGATGCAGATGCGCTGCACGTCGAGATGGCGGATGCGGCAGTTGAGATTGGCGGGGCCGCGCCGGAGCAGAGTTACCTGCGCGGGGACGCGATCATCCAGGCCGCGCTGGAGACGGGTGCGGAGGCCATTCACCCCGGATACGGGTTCTTGAGCGAAAATCCGGCGTTCGTCGACGCGGTCGAAGCGGCGGGGCTGGTTTTCATCGGTCCCTCGGCGGAGGCGATCCGGGCGATGGGCCTCAAGGACGCGGCCAAGGCATTGATGGTCGAGGCCGGTGTGCCGGTTGTGCCGGGCTATCACGAGGCGGATCAGAGCGACGCGCGACTTGAAGCGGCGGCGGCGGAGGTGGGCTATCCGGTGCTCATCAAGGCCGTGGCGGGGGGCGGTGGCAAGGGCATGCGGCTGGTGGAAACGGCGGGCGATTTTCCCGCCGCCCTCGCCTCGGCCCGATCAGAGGCGCAGACGGCCTTTGGCAACCCGGATGTGCTGGTGGAGAAATTCATCGCCAACCCCCGCCATATCGAAGTGCAGATCTTTGGCGATGGCACGCGCGCGCTGCATCTCTTTGAGCGGGATTGTTCACTGCAGCGGCGTCATCAGAAGGTGATCGAGGAAGCACCGGCCCCGGGCATGCCGGAGGATTTGCGCGCGGCCATGGGTGCTGCGGCCGTGCGCGCGGCGGAGGCGATAGGATATAGCGGCGCGGGCACGGTCGAGTTCATCGTGGACGGCTCGGGGCCTTTGCGCCCGGATGGTTTCTACTTCATGGAGATGAACACCCGGCTTCAGGTGGAACACCCCGTGACCGAAGCCATCACCGGGATTGATCTGGTGGAATGGCAGTTGCGTGTGGCCGCGGGTGCGCTCTTGCCTGCGACGCAGGAAGACATCACAATGTCGGGCCATGCCTTTGAGGCGCGGCTTTATGCAGAGGATGTGCCCGCCGGTTTCCTGCCCGCCACGGGTCGACTGGATCATATCGCCTTCCCGAACACGGCGCGGGCCGATACGGGCGTGCGTAGCGGGGACGAGATCAGCCCCTACTATGATCCGATGATCGCCAAACTGGTGGTGCATGGACCCACACGGGACGTGGCCCTTGCCAAACTCGCGCAGGCGCTGGCCGGGTGCGAGGTGGCCGGAACGGTGACCAATCTCGCGTTTCTGGGGGCACTTGCGACGCATGAAAGGTTCAGGGCAGGTAACTTCGACACCGGGTTGATCGCCCGTGATCTGGCGCTCTTGACGGTGCCGCCCGCGCCGTCGCAGCGCCATTGGATTGCCGCCGGGATGGCCGCGCTGGGTCTGACCACCCCTCCGGCAGAGGCGGGTTTCACCCTGTGGCAGCCGCTCAGGCAAAGGGTGAAGCTGCAGCATGGGAAGGATTTGCGGGAGCTGTGTGTAGAGGTCTTGGGCGACAGGATGCAGCACTGGTTTGTCGGTGATGAGAAAATCGCCGTTGAGCGCCAGTCAGGGCAGTGGCTCGCGGGGGGCATCGCCCTGCCAAGCGTTCATCGCTGGGCGGAGAGGCTCACGGTGTTTGATCGCTATGGGCTCCTCTTTGAGGTGCATGACCCGCTGGTGAGGGCGGAGGACAGCGCGCAGCAGGGCAATGTGATCGAAGCGCCCATGCCCGGCCTTGTGAAACTGCTCGCGGTCAGCGCGGGAGAGCCTGTGCAGGCGGGCGCGCGACTTGCGGTGCTCGAAGCGATGAAGATGGAGCATAGCCTGCTCGCCAGCCGCGATGGTGTCGTCGCCGAGGTTCTGATCGTGGAAGGCGCGCAGGTGAGCGCCGGACAGGCGCTTGTCGTGCTCGAAGACGAGGAGGCCTCATGATCACCCTGCATCATTGCCCGCAGACCCGGTCGATGCGCACGCTGTGGCTTTTGCACGAGTTGGAGGTGCTTTTCCAACTGCGCAGCTATCCTTTTGACAAGACCTTGCGGACCCCGGAATTTCTGACCCTTTCGCCCGCGGGCCGTGTGCCCGCGCTCGAGATCGACGGGGAGCGGATGTTCGAGACCGGTGCGATCACCCAGTATCTTTGCGAAAGATACAGCCCCGACGGGTTGGGGCGCAGCGCAGGCACGCCCGACCGCATGAGCTGGCTTGTCTGGCTGCATTTTGCCGAAACGATCAGCCAGCATACGGCGGCGCTGACGCAGCAGCATATCGCGCTTTACGAAGACCACATGCGCAGCCCCATCGTCATGAAGCTGGAGGCCGCGCGCCTGCAAAAATGCTACGCCGCGATAGAGGCACGCCTGTCGACCCCGATTGAAAACCGGGACTATCTGCTGACATCGGGGTTTTCGGCGGCGGATATTTCCGTGGGGCAGGCGGTCTACATGGCCCGCCATTTTGCAAGGCTCGATGCCTTCCCGGCAGTTGAGGCGTGGTATGCGAGGATCACGGAACGGCCCGCTTTTCAGGCTGCCTTGCCGCAGGGCGATGGGATTTATGAGCGAGACTTTTATCCCCCATGGCCGGTAGAATGAGGTCAATATATCAAAGGGAGGATGCAACATGAGTCTCGGACCATGCGAAATTTTCGAAGTGGGCCCGCGCGACGGCTTGCAGAACGAGGCGAAGTTGATCTCCACCGAAGACAAGATCGCCCTGGTGAATGACCTCAGCCGCGCGGGATTTCGGCGCATCGAGGTCGCGAGCTTTGTGTCCCCCAAAAAGATGCCCCAGATGGCCGGATCGGCAGAGGTGCTGGGCGGGATCACGCGCGCTGCTGGCGTCAGATACGCCGCGCTCACGCCCAATATGCGCGGATATGACGAAGCCAGGGCGGCGGGCGCGGATGAGATTGCGGTCTTTGCCTCCGCCTCCGAAGGGTTCTCGAAGGCCAATATCAACGCAAGCATCGAGGAAAGCTTGGAACGGTTCGCCCCGATTCTGGAGGTCGCCCGGCATATTGACCTGCCGGTGCGCGGATATGTCTCCTGCGCCATTGCCTGCCCCTTTGACGGGCCGGTGGACCCGGGAAAGGTCGCGGCGGTGGCGGACAGGCTATTTGCCATGGGGTGCTATGAGATCAGTCTGGGCGACACCATCGGGGCGGGCACCCCGGACAGCATCGCGCGGATGTTGCTCGCGGTCCGGGATGCTGTCCCCGTCGGGCGTCTGGCGGGGCATTATCATGACACCGGGGGCAAGGCTTTGGCCAATATCGACGCGTCGCTGAGCCTGGGTGTGCGGGTCTTTGATGCCGCCGTCGGTGGGCTGGGCGGGTGCCCCTTTGCGCCGGGCGCGCTGGGCAATGTGGCCACCGAAGCGGTGGCGGCACATCTTGCCGGGTTGGGGTATAACACTGGCTTGGACCTCGCGGCGGTGGAAGCTGCCGCATCGCGCGCTCTGGCGATGCGCGGTGAGACCGCGCCAGCAGAGTAGGTCGTCCACATGTACAAGACGCTTTTGTTGGAAAGGGATGCGCGTGGGGTGGCAACGCTCACCCTCAACAGGCCGGAAAAGCGCAACGCGCTGTCCGCCGAGATGATCGCGGAACTGACGCAAGCCGCAGCGCAACTGGCGGCGGACCCGTCCGTTCGGGTGGTCGTGCTGACCGGCGCAGGCCAGTCCTTTTGCGCGGGCGGCGATCTGGGATGGATGCGCGACCAGATGGGGATGGACCCCGACACCCGCAAGGCGGAGGCACAAAAACTGGCGGAGATGCTGGGTGCCTTGAATACGCTGCCCAAACCGCTGATCGGCAAGATCCAGGGCAACGCTTTTGGAGGCGGCGTCGGGCTTGCCTGTATCTGCGATGTGGCAATTGGCGTTGAAGGCGTGAAATTCGGGCTGACCGAAACGCGCCTTGGCCTCATCCCCGCAACGATTGGCCCCTATGTGCTCGCACGCATGGGAGAGGGCCGCGCGCGGCAGGTGTTCATGTCATCGCGGCTCTTTGAGGCGCAGGAGGCAGAGCGTCTGGGCATCCTCTCCAAATCCGTGTCTCGGGATGCGTTGGAGGCTGCCGTGGCGGAAGAGATTGCAGCCTACCTCGCCTGTGCCCCCGGCGCGGTGGCAGACGCCAAAGCTCTTGCGTTGAGGCTTGGGGCCTCGATCCCGCAGAGCAGTATCGAGAGGTCCATTGATGCGCTGGCGGCTCGCTGGGACGATCCCGAAGCGGAAGAGGGCACCGCCGCTTTTTTTGAGAAACGCAAAGCTGACTGGATGGCTTGAGCACCCCGCCGGGTGTGAAAAGACCCGCAAGGATGCCCTTGCGGGCCCGGTAGGGTAATGCCTTATTTCGGCAAGAGAACCTTGTCGATCACGTGGATGACGCCATTGGAGGCTTCAACATCCGCCGCGGTGACATTGGCGCCGCCGACCTTGACGCCGCCGCCGGTGCCATCAACCGTCAGGGACTGACCGTTCACAGTGGTCACATGCGTTCTTGCACCCAGAACATCGGCAGCTTTCACGGCACCCGGAATGACGTGATAGGTCAGGATGCTTGTCAGCTTGTCCTTGTTTTCAGGCAGCAGCAAGTCTTCGACCGTACCGGCGGGCAGGGCCGCAAACGCTTCATCGGTTGGTGCGAAAACAGTGAATGGACCCTCGCTGCGCAGGGTATCTTCAAGTCCTGCCGCCTGGACCGCTGCAACAAGGGTGTTGAAATTGCCGTTGGAGGCCGCAACATCAACGATGTCATTGCCGCCCATGTTTGCACAGGCCGAAACTGTGGCCAGTGCGGCGACGGCGAGCGTGGATTTCAGTGCGAAACGTCTGTTCATTGCTTTCTCTCTTTCCTTGTTCGAAGACGCAAAACCAAAGCCACCCCAGCCCCAGTTCTCGTCAAAGTACAAAAGCCTACGGAACCTGTTCTGCCCTGGATCAAATTCCTCCGAGAACAGCGGTGGCGTAAGCAAGACCTTGCCGATTGCCGCGTCCCGCGGGGTGTGGCAGGGATTCCATCAACGGGCGTGGCAAATCGCTGCGGAGGCGTGAAAATAGCCTGTGTTTTGAGGCGCGTCGGTTGACCCTGACCGAGCGCGCAAGTAAGAGGTTTGTGGTCGCGCTCGCCACGCGCCGGTCCAACATGCCGCTGTGCGGCAAGCAGAAGGAGCCATCCCTTGGACGAGATGCTGCGGGAATACCTGCCAATCCTTGTTTTTCTGGCCGTCGCAATCGGTCTGGGACTTGTCTTGATCCTTGCCGCGGTCGTGCTGGCCGTGCGCAACCCTGATCCTGAGAAAGTCTCTGCCTATGAATGCGGGTTCAACGCTTTCGACGACGCGCGGATGAAATTCGACGTACGGTTCTACCTGGTGTCGATTCTCTTCATCATCTTCGATCTGGAGATTGCCTTTCTGTTCCCCTGGGCCGTTGCCTTTCAGGACATGAGCATGACCGCCTTCTGGTCGATGATGGTTTTCCTGGGCGTTCTGACCATCGGCTTTGCCTATGAGTGGAAGAAAGGAGCGCTGGAATGGCAGTGACAGCTGGCGCTTATGCCGCGGGTCCCGACCGGGAGGTCGCCACGCAGGAACTGAACCGCGAGTTGCAGGACAAGGGATTTCTGCTGACCTCCACCGAAGACATCATCAACTGGGCGCGCACCGGGTCGCTGCACTGGATGACCTTTGGTCTGGCCTGCTGCGCGGTCGAGATGATGCACACAGCGATGCCGCGCTATGATATGGAGCGCTTTGGCACCGCGCCCCGGGCCAGCCCGCGACAATCGGACCTGATGATCGTTGCGGGAACGCTGACCAACAAGATGGCCCCGGCCTTGCGCAAGGTCTACGACCAGATGCCGGAACCGCGTTATGTGGTTTCCATGGGGTCCTGCGCCAATGGCGGCGGGTACTATCACTATTCCTACAGCGTGGTGCGCGGATGTGACCGGATTGTCCCGGTTGACGTCTACGTGCCGGGGTGCCCGCCCACCGCCGAGGCGCTGCTTTATGGCATTATGCAACTTCAACGCAAAATCAGGCGCACCGGAACGCTTGTCCGATAAGCGGATCGCCAGCCCGACGCGAGCATATGAAAGAGAATTGAGATGTCCGACGCTTTGAAAGAGTTAGGGGCCTACATTGAAAGCAAGCGCTCCGATTGCGTGCTCGGTTGGGATATTGCGCATGGTGAACTGAACATCGATGTGGCACCGTCGAGCATTCTGGGCCTGACCGAGTTTTTGAAGGCGGATGCGACCTGCCGGTTTTCGACCCTGATTGACATCACGGCGGTGGATTATGCCGGTCGCGCGAAACGCTTCGATGTGGTCTATCACCTCCTGTCAATGTACCAGAACCACCGCGTGCGCCTCCGGGTGAGCGTGCGGGAAGACCAGATGGTGCCGTCGGTGATATCGGTCCACCCTTCCGCCAACTGGTTCGAGCGCGAGGTGTTCGACATGTTCGGCATCCTGTTTACCGGGCACCCTGATTTACGCCGCATCCTGACCGACTACGGCTTTCGCGGCCATCCGTTGCGCAAGGATTTCCCGACCACGGGCTATACCGAAGTCCGCTATGACGAAGCGCAGAAACGGGTTGTCTATGAGCCCGTGAACCTGGTGCAGGAGTATCGCCAGTTCGACTTCATGTCGCCGTGGGAAGGGGCGGAATACATACTGCCGGGCGATGAGAAGAAAGAGGCCTGATCTCTTGACCGCGCACGCTGCATATCTGGAGAGCTCGCAAGAGGTCGACGCGCGCTTTGCGTCGGTCGATTGCGTGTTTTTCGTGATTGGCGCGCAGAAGGCGGGGACGACCTGGCTCAGCCATTATTTCAAGGCGCATCCGAATGTCTCTGTCCCCGAATGGAAGGAGCACGACTACTGGAACATGGTCGAGGGCCGTCCGAACGCGTCCCGCATGTTGCAGACCCAGAAGGCGCGGCGCGAAAAGCCTTCCGCCCTGCGCAGCCTTGCAGCGGCTCTGCCGTTTACCCTGCATGCACGGCGTCAGCGGGCGATTACCCTGGCGCTGAAAGCGACACAGGCCCCCTTTGCGCCCTATTCGGCCTATGCCGACGTGATCCTTGAAAACAAGGGTGACAAGACACAGGCCGCTGGCGAAATCTGCCCGGAATACGCGCTCTTGAAGTCTGATACCTTTGCCCGCATGGCAGCGCTGTCGCCCAACGTGCGGTTCATTTTCCTGATGCGCGATCCGGTGTCGCGGTTCATTTCCGGGGCACGTCACAGCCTGCGCAAGAAGCTGGGAAAGACGCCCCCGACGCCGCAGGACCTGTCGGACTTCATCGGCCGGTTCCACAAGCGAACGGTCGCCTTGTCCCGATATGACCAGACGATTGCCGCGCTCGAAGAGGCGGTCCCGGCAGACAGGATCCTCTACGTGTTTTTCGAAGACCTGTTTGACCAAACTCAGGTCAAGGATATCTGCGCGTTTCTCGGTGTGCCTTTCGTACCCGGGCGCATCCACCGCAAGAGCAACATCGCGGGAAAAAGCGCGGTGCCCGTGTCGGCAGAAGACCGCGCGCGGATCGCCGGTGTTCTGAAGCCTGTTTATGATTTCGCAAAGCGCCGGTTTGGCACGCGGTTGCCGCAAAAGTGGCAGGAAAGCGCGGCCCTATGCTGAGTGCCTGTGTTAGCCTGCCGGTCTGCTGCCATTTCTGCCTGACTGAAGGGAGAACGATCTGATGGAAGGTCTGGTTGGACTGGCCGTTATTGTGCTGCTGATCATTCCGATGCTGAAGCTGCTGCCGCACTTCGGGATCAACAAATACTGGGCGCTTGTCTGCGTCTTCCCGGTTGTCGGGGTTCTGGTGCTGGTCTGGTGGATGAGCATCAAGTTGCAAGAGTTGGAGAGACGTTGAGATGATGGATGGCACCAAAGGTTTTGATGACGCCCTGACGGGCGAGCAGAAGATCCGCAATTTCAACATCAATTTCGGCCCGCAGCACCCTGCGGCGCACGGCGTTTTGCGACTGGTGCTTGAGCTGGATGGCGAGATCGTGGAACGCTGCGACCCGCATATCGGCTTGCTGCATCGGGGCACCGAAAAGCTGATGGAAAGCCGGACCTACCTGCAAAACCTGCCGTATTTCGACCGGCTCGACTACGTGGCCCCGATGAACCAGGAGCACGCGTGGTGCCTGGCCATCGAGAAGCTGACCGGTGTCGAGGTGCCGCGCCGGGCCTCGCTGATCCGGGTGCTCTTTTGCGAGATCGGGCGGGTCCTGAACCATATCCTCAACATCACCACGCAGGCCATGGACGTGGGCGCGCTGACGCCGCCGCTCTGGGGTTTTGAAGAGCGTGAAAAGCTCATGGTGTTCTACGAGAGGGCCTGTGGCGCGCGTCTGCACGCGGCCTATTTCCGACCAGGCGGTGTGCATCAGGACCTGCCGCCGGAACTGATCGACGACATTGAAACCTGGGCCAAGGAATTCCCCCGTGTCATCGCCGATATCGACGGGCTTTTGACGGAGAATCGCATCTTCAAGCAGCGCAATGCCGACATTGGCGTTGTCACCGAGGAAGAAATCCTCGAATGGGGGTTCTCCGGGGTCATGGTGCGCGGCTCCGGTCTGGCGTGGGATCTGCGCCGCGCGCAGCCTTACGAGTGCTACGACGAATTTGACTTCCAGATCCCCGTGGGCAAGAATGGCGATTGCTTTGATCGTTATCTGGTGCGAATGGAAGAGATGCGCCAGTCCGTGTCGATCATCCTGCAGGCGATTGAGAAACTGCGCGCCCCCGAAGGCCAAGGCGACGTGCTTGCCCGTGGCAAGATCACCCCGCCAAGCCGGTCGGACATGAAAACCTCGATGGAGAGCCTGATCCACCACTTCAAGCTATATACCGAAGGGTTCCACGTGCCCGAGGGCGAAGTCTACGCCGCGGTCGAAGCGCCCAAGGGCGAGTTTGGAGTCTACCTCGTGGCGGATGGCACCAACAAGCCCTACCGCGCAAAAATCCGCGCCCCGGGCTTTCTGCACCTGCAGGCGATGGACCATATCTCCAAAGGCCACCAGCTTGCAGATGTCGCCGCGATCATCGGCACGATGGACGTCGTGTTCGGGGAGATTGACCGGTGAAGGCGAAGACCCTACTTGGTATCGGCGCAATCGCCGTTATCGGGGTGATATCATTTGTTCTTGATAAACCTGCGAAATCTGGAACCGCTTCAGTGCACTGTGAATTGCCAGTATCTCTTGCCGGCGATTTTGTTGATCTCGAGCAGGCCTCCATGGCTCCCTGTGTTGTGACCTCTGAAATATTCGCGCAGCGGCGCTACTACTGGTTCATCACGTTTACGACCCGTGTTGAGCAACCCCAGCTTCAAAGGCCTGCCAAAGAGATGTTTGCACATCTGTCATCGGGTGCGACGCGTTTTCCTTCTGAGCTGGCTTCGTACTGCGCGAATGCAATGTCGGAGTATTTTCAGAACAATGAAAACTACATTCGCGATCTTGCAGAGCGAGAAGATGTGGAAAATTTCACCGTTACCTGTACAAAAGAGGCTCAAGTCTAATGCTGCGACGATTGCATCCAGACCAACCCGAGAGTTTTGCCTTTACGCCTGACAACCAGGCCTGGGCCGAAGGGCAGATCACCAAATACCCCGAAGGGCGACAGGCCTCTGCGATTATCCCGCTGTTGTGGCGCGCGCAGGAGCAGGAAGGCTGGCTCAGCAAGCCTGCCATCGAACATGTGGCCGACATGCTGGGGCTGAGCTATATCCGCGCGCTGGAAGTGGCGACATTCTACTTCATGTTTCAGCTGCAACCTGTTGGTGCGATTGCACATATTCAGGTCTGTGGCACGACCTCCTGCATGATCTGCGGGGCCGAAGATCTGATCGCCGTCTGTCAGGAAAAAATCGCGCCGAACCCGCATCAGCTTTCCGAGGATGGGAATTTTTCCTGGGAAGAGGTGGAGTGCCTCGGGTCCTGCTCCAACGCGCCGATGGCGCAGATCGGCAAGGACTATTACGAAGACCTGACCGCCGCGCGCATGGGCGAAATCATTGACGAGATGGCCGCAGGCAAGGTGCCGGTACCGGGGCCGCAGAACGGCCGCTACGCGGCAGAGCCGTTGAAGGGCCTGACATCGCTGACCGAATATGACAGCGGCAAGACGCAGTATAACGCCTCCGCTCAACTGGCCGTGGACATCGGCGACACGATCAAGCGGATTGACGGAACAGAGGTGCCCTTGACGACGCCCTGGCAAGGGGCGAATGCAAATGCTGCGCCAAAGACGGCGCCCCGCAAGGCCAAGGCACCCGCTGAGAAGCAGGAGCCAAAGCACGTACCGGCGGGGACCGAACCCGAGAGGCTCAAGGGCCCCCGTGAAAGCGGCGCGGATGACCTGAAGCTCATCAAGGGCGTGGGTCCCAAACTTGAAGGGGCGCTGAACGACATCGGCATCTACCACTACGATCAGATTGCAAGCTGGACGGCACAGGAAGTGGCCTGGGCCGACGAGAATCTTGTTGGCTTCAAAGGCCGGGTCAGTCGCGATGACTGGGTCAGCCAGGCCAAGGCGCTTGCATCCGGCGAGACAACAGAATTTTCACAAAGAGCGGAAAAAGACGGTATCTATAAGAAATGATTGCTTGAACAACCGAAAGAGAGGCCTTCATGGATAGCGACAGCGGAAAACTGGGAACAGCACTGGGGTGCTGGATCGTATCGTTTGGCATCGGGACACTTGCGGGAACAGCGCTCTGGGTTCTGGGCGGCTGGGGATTCCTTCAGGCGTGCTTTGTCGGGCTTACCCTGTTTTTGGTGCTCGGCGCGCTTTTCAGTTGGGTAATGATGCGCCCGCTGCCTGCGCCGAACGCGTTGGAACTGACGACGCCGCCTGTACCGGGGTCTGCGCCCAAGCCCGCCGCGCCGAAAGCCGCACCGGCATCCGCGCCGGCACCGGTTGCCGCTGCGCCCGAGCCCGCAGCCAAGAAAGCGCCCGCCAAGAAGCCGGCGGCCAAGAAGAAGGCCGAAGCGGAGAAGTCCAGCGATGATCGCCCGGCGATGATGAGCGACGCGCCCGAAGGCGGTGCTGCGGATGACCTCAAGAAGATCTCAGGTGTCGGGCCAAAGCTGGAGCAGACCCTGAATGAGCTTGGCATCTGGCATTACGAGCAGGTCGCGCAACTGACCAAGAAGGATATCGCGTGGGTGGATGAGCGCCTGCGCTTCAAGGGACGGATAGAAAGAGACGATTGGGTCGGTCAGGCCAGGGAATTGGCCAAAGCCAAGGGCTGACCCGGAAGACGAAGTCAGGAGGCTTCATGAGTGCGCAGGAACAAACGACCGAGGCGCGGGAACGTGCCTTGGCCGCCAAGGGAAGGATGGTCAGCCTCGTGATTGTGGGGACCATGCTGCTTTGGCTGATTGTGCAGTTCTGGCTGGGACCAATGCTGGAGCTGACCCTGAGATATACGATACTTATCGACCTTCTCGCCATGGCCGCACTGGCATGGTCGTTCATCGTCTCGTGGCAGATCAAGCGGGCGCGCAAAGCCGCGCGCGACGACAGTTAAAAGGGGAAGCGATATGCTTCAGGACAAGGATCGCATCTTTACCAATCTCTACGGCATGCATGACCGCACGCTGAAGGGGGCGCAGGCGCGCGGCCATTGGGATGGCACGGACGCCATCATCAAGAAAGGGCGCGACTGGATCGTCGACCAGATGAAGGCATCCGGTCTGCGCGGGCGCGGGGGCGCGGGCTTCCCGACCGGGCTCAAGTGGTCCTTCATGCCGAAAGAAAGCGACGGGCGCCCCGCCTACCTGGTGGTGAATGCGGACGAATCCGAACCCGGCACCTGCAAGGATCGCGAGATCATGCGCCATGATCCGCACACGCTGGTCGAAGGCTGCCTGATCGCGAGCTTCGCGATGAATGCGCATGCCTGCTACATCTACATTCGCGGCGAATACATCCGCGAGAAAGAGGCGCTGCAACGGGCCATTGACGAGGCCTATGACGCGGGTCTCATCGGCAAGAATGCCGCCGGGTCGGGGTGGGATTTTGACCTCTACCTGCATCACGGGGCGGGGGCCTATATCTGCGGCGAGGAAACGGCACTGCTGGAAAGCCTTGAGGGCAAGAAGGGCATGCCGCGCATGAAGCCACCCTTCCCGGCGGGCGCGGGGCTTTATGGCTGCCCGACCACCGTGAACAATGTGGAATCGATTGCCGTGGTGCCGACGATCCTGCGGCGCGGGCCCGAGTGGTTTTCTTCCTTTGGCCGTCCGAACAACGCGGGCACCAAGCTCTTTGCGATATCGGGTCATGTGAACAACCCCTGTGTGGTTGAAGAGGCCATGTCGATCAGTTTCGAGGAATTGATCGAGACCCATTGCGGCGGGATCCGGGGCGGCTGGGAAAACCTCAAGGCGGTGATCCCCGGTGGTTCTTCGGTGCCCTGTATCCCGGGCGGGCAGATGAAAGATGCGATCATGGATTTCGACTACCTGCGCGAACAACGCTCCGGCCTTGGTACGGCGGCGGTGATCGTGATGGATCAGTCGACGGACATCATCAAAGCGATCTGGCGGCTCAGCAAGTTCTACAAACACGAAAGCTGCGGGCAATGCACGCCCTGCCGGGAGGGCACGGGCTGGATGATGCGCGTGATGGACCGGCTGGTGACGGGCGAGGCGGAAGTCGAGGAAATCGACATGCTGCTCGATGTGACCAAGCAGGTCGAAGGCCACACGATCTGCGCTTTGGGAGACGCGGCCGCCTGGCCCATCCAGGGCCTCATTCGCCACTTCCGCGACGAGATCGAAGACCGCATCAAGCACAAGCGCACGGGCCGTGTAAGCGCGGTGGCGGCGGAGTGATGGAGGAGATTTTTTTCATTCCTTTTGTTTCGATCGCGATTATACTCGCAGGTCTGACTTTGGCTTTGTACCGCTGGGGCTACTCGCCTGCTTTGCCGGTTATTTCGGCGATTTTTCTGCTTCCTGTGTTGGTTACTCTGTCCATGTTTTTGGGTGCGTATTTCTCTGAGTATTTCACGGAAGAATTTCACGGCTTCAGTGCTTTTTTTTGGGTGACGGTCAACGGGTCACTACCGGTAGCTGCAATTCTCACATGTGTTATCGCACTCAAGACGCCAAACTTCTCTAGGAGTAAACCCGTTGACCAGTAATGGGATGCACCTCGCCGAACTGAACGTTGGCCGCCTTCTTGCTCCCACGGACGACCCGCGCGTGGCGGAGTTCATGGCGAACCTCGACCGGATCAATGGGCTGGGCAAGCGCATGCCGGGGTTTGTCTGGATGATGGAAGGCTCAGGCGAACCCGGGACAGGCAATACCGAGGCCAAGATCGACGGCGATCCGCAGTTTGTCTCCAACCTGACGGTCTGGGAAAGTGTCGAGGCGCTGGAGAAATTTGTCTGGGGCACGATCCACAAGCAGTTTTACGAACGCCGTCAGGAATGGTTCGAGGTGCTGGGGGATATGCACTTCGTCATGTGGTGGGTGCCGAAAGGGCATGAGTCGACGCTGGACGAGGCGCTTGAACGTTTGGAACATCTCAAGGCCAACGGAGACAGCGATCACGCCTTTGGTTGGTCGTATCTCAAGGAGGCCAAAATGTGGCAGGAACACCGGTGCACGCCGGTTGCGGCGGAGTAACAATGGGTCGTTTGGTCTTCTTTTTGTTGGGTGCCACCCTCGGGCTCACCGCCTGCGGACCGGATGATGATGACATCCTGTTTGACGGGCAGTTCTTCCGCTCCAAGGTGAAAACCGAACGCAGCACGCCGGATGAATTTGTCGTTACCAGCAGCCCTGTCTCCGCCTCGCTCCTGGGTGCGCGCGAAGCGGCCCGCTACGAGGCGACGGTCTATTGCGTAAACCGTTTTGGCCGCTCCGACATCATCTGGGCGGTTGGGCCGGACAGCCCGGACGAGCAATTGCCGATCTCGGGCAACACGCTGACCCTGCAGGGGAGGTGCCCGCAGTGACCCTTGCCCTGACCTTTGCATCGCAGCCGCGTTATTGCCTATCAGGTGATGCGCTGCGCCCCCTGCCGGCAGGTCGCGCGATTTGCGCGCACCTTGCATCGGCAGAAGGAGAGAACGGATGCGCAATGCGATGATGGGAGCAATGTTGGCAAGCCTGGCAGCGGGCGCGGTGGCGGCGAAGCCCGCCTTGCGGGACGTGCCCGAGATTGACGACGGGTTGTTCGTGGTTGGGCTGGCCCATGAGATCCGCAAGAACTGCCCGTCGATCGAGGCGCGGCTCTTCAAGGCATTCGGCTTCCTGCGCGGGCTGGAGCGTGATGCCCGTGATCTGGGCTACACCGAAGATGAGATTCGCACGCATCTGAAGTCGAAGGCGGAAAAGAAGCGGTTGCGCGCGCGTGCGGCGCAATACATGGAAGCCCAAGGGTTTGGGCAGGACAAGGCGGGGTACTGCGCGCTCGGAAAAGCCGAGATCGCGCGCGCCTCTGAAATTGGTGCGCTGCTGCGCGCCTCGAAATAGGGATTTGTGCCGAGGGCGGTGCAATGAAAAAGGGCAAATGATATGAGCGATCTGCGCAAGATCATTATCGACGGCAACGAGGTTGAAGTGGATGGGGCGATGACCCTCATTCAGGCCTGTGAGGAAGCGGGCATCGAGATCCCGCGCTTTTGCTACCACGAACGGCTGACCATCGCGGGCAACTGCCGGATGTGCCTTGTGGAAGTGGTAGGGGGCCCGCCCAAGCCCGCAGCCTCCTGTGCGATGCAGGTCAGGGACCTGCGCCCGGGACCGGAAGGGCAGCCACCCGTGGTCAAGACGAACTCGCCCATGGTCAAGAAGGCCCGCGAAGGGGTGATGGAGTTTCTGCTCATTAACCACCCGCTCGATTGCCCGATCTGCGATCAAGGGGGCGAGTGTGACCTGCAGGATCAGGCGATGGCCTATGGGGTGGATTTCAGCCGCTATCGCGAACCCAAACGCGCAACAGAGGACCTCGACCTCGGCCCGCTGGTCGAGACGCATATGACCCGCTGCATCTCCTGCACCCGCTGTGTGCGGTTTACCACGGAAGTGGCGGGCATTCACCAGATGGGCCAGACCGGTCGCGGCGAGGATGCCGAGATCACCTCTTATCTGGGGCAGACGCTGGACAGCAACATGCAGGGCAACATCATTGACCTTTGCCCGGTTGGCGCTTTGGTTTCAAAGCCTTACGCGTTCACGGCGCGCCCGTGGGAGCTGACCAAAACCGAGAGCATCGACGTCATGGATGCTTTGGGCTCGAACATCCGGGTGGATACCAAGGGCCGCGAAGTGATGCGCTTTTTGCCCCGCAACCATGATGGTGTGAACGAGGAGTGGATTTCCGACAAGACCCGTTTTGTCTGGGACGGGCTGCGCCGGCAACGTCTGGACCGCCCCTACATCCGGGAAAACGGCAAGCTACGGGCCGCAAGCTGGCCCGAGGCGCTGAGCGCGGCTGCCACTGCGATGGCAGGCAAGAAACTCGCGGGTCTGGTGGGCGATCTGGCCCCGGTTGAAGCGGCCTATGCGCTGAAACAGCTGATCGAGGGGCAGGGCGGTGTCGTGGAATGCCGGACCGATGGGGCCAAGCTGCCCGTGGGCAACCGCTCCGCCTATGTCGGGACGGCGGCGATCGAAGACATTGATGCCGCTCGTAAAATTCTGCTGGTAGGCACGAACCCGGCGGTGGAAGCCCCGGTCCTGAACGCGCGGATTCGCAAGGCTTGGACGCAGGGCGCGGATGTGTCGCTGGTGGGCGAGGCGGTCGATCTCACCTATCCTTACGAGCACATGGGCACGGATCGTGCAGCGCTCAGCCATATCGCCGACCTTGATCTGGCCGAGGTGCGCGAGGCGGGCGGATTGGTCGTCGTCGGACAAGGCGCGCTGCGCGAGGCGGATGGTGCCGCCGTGCTTGGCCTCGCCATGCAGATCGCGGAAAAGAGCGATGCCAAACTGCTGGTGTTGCACACCGCCGCGTCGCGCGTGGGCGCCATGGATGTGGGTGCCACAAACGAGGCAGGCATGTCGGCGGTTGAGACGACTGAGGTCATCTACAACCTCGGGGCGGACGAGATTGACATCGCGGAGGGTCCCTTCGTGATCTATCAGGGCAGCCATGGGGACCGCGGCGCGCACCGGGCGGATATCATCCTGCCGGGGGCGGCCTATACCGAAGAGCCCGGCCTTTTCGTCAATACCGAAGGCCGCCCGCAACTGGCCTTGCGGGCCGGGTTTGCACCGGGGGAGGCCAAGGAAAACTGGGCGATCCTGCGGGCACTGTCGGCGGAGATGGGCGCGCAACTGCCCTTTGACAGCATCGCGCAACTGCGACAGGCGCTGGTCAAGGACGTGCCGCATCTGGCGAAGATCGACGAAGTGCCGGAAAACGACTGGCAACCCCTGCCAGCAGGCCCGCTTGGTGATGCAACTTTCCGGCAGGCCGTCGCGGATTTCTACCTGACCAACCCGATTGCGCGGGCATCTGAACTGATGGCCGAGCTTTCCGCCAATGCGAAGGCCCGCAAGCAAGGGGCCATGGCCGCGGAATGACACGGATTGCGCTGATACCGCCCCTGGCACTGGCCGCCTGCGCGCCGCCGGTGCCGATGGCAGAGGATTTCATTCCCGACTATCTCGGCGTGGAGACCACCGCGCTGGATGCCGATCTCGTGCAGGTCAGGGCGGCGATGACCAAGGCGCAAAGCGAAGAAGATGTCCGGAACTACGCCGAATGCGCTGTTGTGCACTACGCGCTGGAGCGAGGTTACGGATTTGCGCGGCATTTGCGCACAAAAATTGAGGAAGAGGGTGGCGTGTGGTCGGCAGATGCTGTTTACACCATCTCGCCAACCCTGCCTGACGGGCTAGCCACGATTGACGCTGAAGTCACTGCGGCAGCTTGTGAGCGACGCGGAATACCGATGGTGTGAGGACCTAATGGCTGAATTCTTTACCACTCCCGGCGGCATTGCGGTGCTGATCCTTGCGCAAGTGCTTGCGGTCATTGGCTTTGTGATGGTCTCGCTCCTGTTTCTGGTCTACGGCGACCGTAAAATCTGGGCGGCGGTCCAGATGCGGCGGGGGCCAAACGTGGTGGGCACTTTCGGCTTGCTGCAAACGGTGGCCGATGCGCTGAAATACGTGGTCAAGGAGGTGGTGGTTCCCGCGGGCGCGGACAAGACCGTCTTCATGCTGGCCCCGATGACGTCATTTGTGCTGGCCTTGCTTGCATGGGCGGTGATTCCCTTCAATGACGGCTGGGTGCTCAGCGACATCAATGTGGCGATCCTCTTTGTCTTCGCGATCTCATCGCTTGAGGTTTACGGCGTCATCATGGGGGGCTGGGCTTCGAACTCAAAGTATCCCTTCCTCGGGTCCTTGCGGTCAGCGGCGCAGATGATCTCCTATGAGGTGTCGCTGGGCCTCATCATCATCGGGGTCATCATCTCCACAGGCTCGATGAACTTTGGCGGGATCGTCGCGGCGCAAGACGGGCCTTACGGGTTCTTCAGCTGGTACTGGTTGCCGCATTTCCCGATGGTGTTCCTCTTCTTCATCTCCTGTCTGGCGGAGACGAACCGCCCGCCGTTTGATCTGCCGGAGGCTGAATCCGAACTGGTGGCGGGCTATCAGGTGGAATATTCCTCCACGCCCTTCCTTTTGTTCATGGCCGGGGAATACATCGCGATCTTCCTGATGTGCGCGCTGACCTCGCTGCTCTTCTTCGGCGGCTGGCTGTCCCCCATTCCGCTGCTGCCCGACAGCCCGCTGTGGATGGTGGCCAAGATGGCGTTCTTCTTCTTCATCTTCGCAATGGTGAAGGCGATCACGCCCCGCTACCGTTACGACCAGTTGATGCGCCTGGGCTGGAAGGTCTTCCTGCCGTTTAGCCTTGTCTGGGTGGTCTTCGTGGCCTTTGCCGCAAAGTTCGAATGGTTCTGGGGCGCCTATGCGCGCTGGGGCATGGGCGGATGAAGCTTAAGTTTGACATAACGCACCATGCAATGCGCCGCGCGCATTGCATCGCGCCCGACCCCGCCCCCCAGGGCGGGCGCGTCTGCGCCCTCCCTCGGAGCCGGGCGCGATACTGGGGTATCGGAGGTGACCGATGACACAGATCGACTATACACGCGCCGCCAAGTACTTCCTCTTGCAGGACTTCTGGGTCGGGATGAAGCTGGGGCTGAAGTATTTCTTTGCGCCCAAGGCGACGCTCAACTACCCGCATGAGAAGGGCCCGCTCAGCCCGCGCTTCCGCGGCGAACACGCCCTGCGCCGCTATCCCAACGGCGAGGAACGCTGCATTGCCTGCAAGCTTTGCGAGGCGATCTGCCCGGCACAGGCGATCACCATTGATGCTGAGCCCCGCGAGGATGGCAGCCGCCGGACGACGCGTTATGACATCGACATGACCAAATGCATCTACTGCGGTTTCTGTCAGGAAGCCTGCCCGGTCGATGCGATTATCGAAGGACCGAACTTCGAGTTCTCCACCGAGACCCGCGAAGAGCTTTACTACGACAAGGAAAAGCTTTTGGCGAACGGCGAACGCTGGGAGGCGGAGATCGCCCGCAACCTCGAACTGGATGCACCCTACCGATGAGTGATGACAAGAACCCGTTTGAGGGCATGAACCCTTTTGCCACGATGATGAGCCAGGCGCAGGAAATGGCCAAGACCTTCCCCGCGATGGAGGCTTTCACGCCCAAGGGGTTTGAAAAGATGATGGGCACGATGCCCAAGGACATGATGGAAATGATGTTCGGCACGACGCTGAACGAAGGCGGGCTGGACGCGCGGACCCGCATGCTCCTGACGCTGGCGGGCCTGACCATGCAGGGCGCGCAGAACGATGTGGCCTTCCGGCAGGCCGTGCGCCATGCGGTCGAGGCAGGCGCCACCCAGCAGCACATCGTGGAGACCATTGGCCAGATGTCGATGTTTGCCGGACTGCCCGCGATGACCCGGGCGCTGGAACTGGCGCAGCAGGTGCTGGACGAAGAAAAGGACGCAGAATGACTGTTTTCGCCTTTTACCTTTTTGCCATCAGCGTGATCGCGGGCGGCTTGTTCACGGTCATCAGCCGCAATCCGGTGCATTCCGTCCTGTGGCTGATCCTCGCTTTTCTGTCCGCCGCCGGGCTTTTTGTCCTGCTGGGGGCTGAGTTCGTCGCAATGCTGCTGATTATCGTCTATGTGGGTGCGGTGGCGGTGCTGTTCCTCTTTGTAGTGATGATGCTGGACGTGGACTTCGCCGAACTCAAGGCCGAGATGGCGCGGTATATGCCGCTGGCCTTACTGATCGGTCTTGTGATTCTGATGCAATTCGTCATGGCCTTCGGGGCCTGGGAAAGCAACGCCGCCGCGGAAAGCCTGCGCGCGCAGGTGACACCTGTCGACCGGCACAATACCGAAGCGCTGGGGCTGATCCTCTATGACCAGTACTTCCTGCTCTTCCAGCTTGCCGGTCTCATCCTGCTGGTGGCGATGATCGGCGCGATCGTGCTGACCCTGCGCCATCGGTCGGACGTCAAACGGCAGGACGTGGTCGCCCAGATGATGCGCGACCCGGCCAGGGCGATGGAGCTGAAAGACGTCAAACCGGGGCAGGGGCTATGACCGCCCGGCCTCAAGGAACATGACGCGATGATTGATCGGAAAGTGTGCAAAAAATGATCGGACTTGAACATTACCTGACGGTCGCGGCGACCTTGTTCGTGATCGGTATATTCGGGCTGTTTCTCAACCGGAAGAACATCATCATCCTGCTGATGAGCATCGAATTGATGCTTCTGGCGGTGAACATCAATCTTGTGGCGTTCTCCAGCTTTCTTGGTGATCTGGTGGGGCAGGTCTTCACGCTCTTTGTTCTGACGGTGGCCGCGGCGGAGGCGGCGATTGGTCTGGCCATTCTGGTCTGTTTCTTCCGCAACCGCGGCACCATCGCCGTGGAAGACGTCAACGTGATGAAGGGCTAAGGCCATGGAAACAATTCTCCTCTTTGCCCCGCTTGTTGGTGCAATCCTCTGTGGTTTTGGCTGGAAGGTCATCGGTGAGGTCGCCGCCTGCTGGATCGCGACGGGGCTGCTGTTCCTGTCCGCCTTGCTGTCCTGGATCGTCTTCCTGAGCTTTGACGGCACGACCGAGCAGATCCAGATCCTGCGCTTTATCGAAAGCGGCAGCCTCAGCACGGATTGGGCGATCCGGCTGGACCGGCTGACCGCGATCATGCTGATCGTCATCACCACGGTCTCCAGCCTCGTGCATCTCTACAGCTTCGGCTACATGGATCACGACCCGCAGTGGAAAGAGGGGGAAAGCTACAAGCCCCGGTTCTTTGCTTACCTGTCGTTCTTCACCTTCGCGATGCTGATGCTGGTCACAGCCGATAACCTCGTGCAGATGTTTTTTGGCTGGGAAGGCGTGGGGGTCGCATCCTATCTTCTGATCGGGTTCTACTACCGCAAACCCTCTGCCAACGCGGCCGCGATCAAGGCTTTTGTGGTCAACCGTGTAGGGGATTTCGGCTTTGCGCTTGGCATTTTCGCGCTGTTCTTCCTGACCGACAGCATCAACTTTGACGATGTATTCGCGGCAGCACCCGAACTGGCGGAGACACAACTCACCTTCCTTTGGGGCGAATGGAATGCGGCGAACCTCGTGGCGTTCCTCTTGTTCATCGGAGCCATGGGCAAATCGGCACAACTGTTGCTGCACACGTGGTTGCCGGACGCGATGGAGGGGCCCACACCGGTGTCAGCCCTCATTCACGCCGCGACCATGGTGACAGCGGGTGTGTTCCTTGTTTGCCGCATGTCGCCGATCATGGAATTCGCGCCCGAAGCAATGATGTTTGTGACCGTTCTGGGCGCAACCACGGCCTTCTTTGCGGCAACCGTTGGGCTGGTCCAGACCGACATCAAGCGCGTGATCGCCTATTCGACCTGTTCGCAGCTGGGTTACATGTTCGTGGCCGCAGGGGTTGGCATGTATTCTGCCGCGATGTTCCACCTCTTTACCCACGCCTTTTTCAAGGCAATGCTTTTCCTTGGTGCGGGTTCCGTCATTCATGCGATGCACCACGAGCAGGACATGATGAACTACGGCGGCCTGCGCAAGAAGATCCCCTATACCTTCTGGGCGATGATGATTGGCACGCTCGCCATCACTGGCGTGGGTATCCCGGTTTGGATCCTCACCCTTGGTGAAATCCCCATCGGATTTGCCGGCTTCCAGTCCAAGGACGCCATTGTGGAGAGCGCCTTTGCAGCAGGCTCGATGTATGGCTTCTGGGCGCTGGTGATCGCGGCGCTTTTCACCAGCTTCTACAGCTGGCGGCTTATGTTCCTCACGTTCTACGGCACCCCGCGCGGCGACAAACATACCCATGAGCATGCGCATGAAAGCCCGATGGTGATGATTGTCCCGCTGGGCGTGCTGGCGCTGGGGGCGATCTTTGCAGGGATGGTCTGGTATGGCTCGTTCTTCGGGCATACCGACAAGGTCGCGAAGTTCTACGGCATTCCCTACGCCGAAGCGGGCGCGCATGGCGATGAGCACGCGGAGGGTCATGGGGACGATCACGGGGACGATCACGGGGAGGCAAAAACCGACGACGGTCACGGCAAGGAAGGCGAACATCATTACGCCTTTGCCGGTCAGCCGGGTGAGGGGGCGCTCTATATCGCGCCCGACAACACGCTGCTCGATGATGCGCATAAGGTGCCTTACTGGGTAAAGACGTCACCCTTTGCGGCGATGCTGATCGGGTTCCTGGTGGCCTATTGGTTCTACATCGTGAATCCCGAACTGCCCAAGCGCCTGGCCCAGAACCAGCGCCCGCTGTACCTCTTCCTCAAGAACAAGTGGTACTTTGACGAGCTTTACAACGTCGTCTTCGTCGGACCCGCCAAGTGGATCGGCAGTTTCTTCTGGCGGCGCGGGGATGGTGACGTGATCGACGGCAGCCTCAACGGGGTCGCGATGGGGATCATCCCCTTCTTTACCCGGCTCGCGGGGCGCGCGCAGTCCGGCTACATCTTCACCTATGCCTTCGCCATGGTGATCGGCATCGCGGTGCTCGTCACCTGGATGACGCTGAGCGGAGGAGCAAACTGATGGACAACCTTCTGTCAATCGTCACCTTCATTCCCGCACTTGCGGCGCTGATCCTCGCGGTTTTTGTCCCGTCGGGAGATGCCTCTTACAACCGCAACGCCAAGTGGGTTGCGTTGTTCTCAACGTCCGCCACCTTCCTTGTGTCGCTGTTCATACTCTCGGGCTTCAACCCGCAGGACACCGGTTTTCAGTTCGTGGAAGAACGTGAGTGGCTGCTGGGTCTTCAGTACAAGATGGGCGTTGACGGGATCTCCGTGCTCTTCGTGATGCTGACCACCTTCATGATGCCGCTGGTGATTGCCGCCTCGTGGAATGTCGAAGTGCGGGTGAAGGAATACATGATCGCCTTCCTGCTGCTGGAGACGCTGATGCTCGGCGTCTTCATGGCGCTCGATCTGGTCTTGTTCTACCTCTTCTTCGAGGCGGGCCTCATTCCGATGTTCCTGATTATCGGGATCTGGGGCGGGGCGAACCGCATCTACGCGAGCTTCAAGTTCTTCCTCTATACCTTCTTGGGCTCGGTTCTGATGCTTGTCGCCATGGTCGGCATGTTCGCGGATGCGGGCACCACCGATATTGAGGTCCTTCTCCGGCACGATTTCGCCTTTGCCGATTTCTCGATCCTCGGGGTGCAGATCGTGGGCGGCATGCAGACGCTGCTGTTCCTCGCCTTCTTCGCGAGCTTCGCGGTCAAGATGCCCATGTGGCCGGTGCACACCTGGCTGCCCGATGCCCACGTGCAGGCCCCGACGGCGGGGTCGGTCGTGCTGGCGGCGATCCTGTTGAAGATGGGCGGCTATGGCTTTCTGCGTTTCTCGCTGCCCATGTTCCCGGTGGGGGCCGAGGTGCTGACCCCGCTGGTGCTCTGGATGTCAGCGATTGCGATTGTCTACACCTCGCTTGTGGCGCTGGTGCAGGAAGACATGAAGAAGCTGATAGCCTATTCCTCGGTTGCGCATATGGGATTCGTGACGATGGGGATCTTTGCCGCCAATCAGCAAGGTGTTGATGGCGCGATCTTCCAGATGATCAGCCACGGGTTCATCTCCGGTGCGCTCTTCCTCTGTGTCGGCGTGATCTATGACCGGATGCATACCCGCGAGATTGACGCCTATGGCGGGCTCGTGAACCGGATGCCGGCCTATGCGCTGATTTTCATGCTCTTTACCATGGCCAATGTGGGCTTGCCGGGCACCTCCGGTTTCGTCGGTGAATTCCTGACCCTGATGGCGGTCTTCCAGGTCAATACCTGGGTTGCTGCGGTCGCGACAACCGGTGTCATCTTCTCCGCCGCCTATGCCTTGTGGCTCTACCGCCGAGTGGTGATGGGGGATCTGATCAAGGAAAGCCTCCGGTCGATCAACGACATGACGCGGCGCGAGAAGTGGATTTTTGCGCCACTGGTCGCCATGACCCTGCTGCTGGGGGTGTATCCGGCGCTGGTGCTGGACATCACCGGCCCAGCGGTTGCCGCGCTGGTTGCAAATTATGATACAGCGCTGGCCGCGGCAGAAGCCGCCAGCCAGATCGCATCGAACTAAAGGACGGATAGAATGATTTCCGCTGACCTCACCGTTGTCCTGCCCGAGATTGCCCTTGCCGTCTACGCCATGTTGGCACTGATTGTTGCTGTCTACACCTACAAGGATGCGGCGGCCTCGCTGCTGGTGCTGATTACAGCGGGGCTGATGGTCACGCTGGGGGCCTGGATCATGGTGCACGGCGAAGGCACGAATGTGGCTTTCGGCGGCATGATTGTCGAAGACGGGTTTGCCCGCTTTGCCAAGGTCACGATCCTCTTCTCCGCCGCTGCTGTGCTGGTCATGTCCGAAGGGTATATGCGCAGCCGCGACCTCTTGCGGTTCGAGTACCCGCTGCTGGTGGCTCTGGCCGCGGTGGGCATGATGGTCATGGTCTCCGCGGGCGATTTGATGGCGCTTTACATGGGGTTGGAGCTGCAATCGCTGGCGCTTTATGTCGTGGCTTCGCTGCGGCGCGACAGCTTGAAATCGACCGAAGCGGGCCTGAAGTATTTCGTGCTTGGCGCGCTCTCCTCCGGTCTTTTGCTTTACGGTGCTTCGCTGGTCTATGGCTATGCTGGCACAACGCTGTTCTCCGGCATTATTGAGACTGCACAACAGGGCGAAATCTCTCTCGGGTTGCTCTTTGGTTTGGTGTTCCTGATCGCCGGGATGGGCTTCAAGGTTTCGGCGGTGCCGTTTCACATGTGGACCCCCGACGTCTACGAGGGTGCGCCCACACCGATCACCGCCTTCTTCGCGACGGCACCCAAGGTCGCCGCGATGGGTCTCTTTGCGCGCGTGTTGCACGACGCCTTTGGCAACGCGGTCAGTGACTGGAGTCAGGTTGTCGCGCTCCTGTCGGTGTGTTCCATGTTCCTCGGTGCGGTGGCCGCCATCGGCCAGACCAACATCAAGCGGCTGATGGCGTTTTCTTCCATTGCCCATATGGGATACGCGCTGATGGGCCTTGCGGCGGGGACCGTGCTGGGTGTGCAGGCGATGCTGATCTACATGGCGATCTATGTGACCATGAACGTGGGCACCTTTGCCTTCATCCTGATGATGGAGCGGGACGGACAGCCGGTGACGGATATCCGCGCGCTCAACATGTATTCCAAGAAGGAACCGGGCAAGGCGCTGGCCATGCTTGTGCTTCTGTTCTCGCTTGCGGGCGTGCCACCGATGCTGGGCTTCTTTGGCAAGTTCTACGTGCTGCGCGCGGCCTATGAGGGCGGTCTGGCCTGGCTCGCCATCGCCGGGGTCGTGGCCTCGGTGATCGGAGCCTACTATTACCTGCGGATCGTCTTCTTCATGTACTTCGGAGACGAGAGCGAAGAGGGGATCGACCAGGGCGGTTCACCTGTGCTCTGGGGGTTCCTGATGGCCTCGGCGGCGATCATGGTTCTCGGCATCGCCAATATGTTCGGGGTCGAGGCGGCAGCGGCCTCGGCGGCAGCGACACTTGTCAACTGAACTGGCGCGACAGTCTAGCGCCGGACGGTGTGCTGCCGTGCGGTGGGTACGGCATTGACGGCCTGGCCAGAAAACTACGGGCGCATCGTGCTTGCCGAAGTCGGCTCCACCTCTGACGCGGCAAAGCGACTGGCAGCAGACCACGCGGCACCATTCTGGGTGCTGGCGCACCGGCAGACAGCACCGAGGGGGCGACGGGGGCGCGCGTGGATCACCCCGGAAGGGAACCTTGCCGCGACATTGGTGCTCCACGTCAATGAGCCGCCTGCGCAGGTGGCCCTGCGGTCTTTCGTGATGTCTCTTGCCCTCTTCCGCGCTTTTGGGAAAGTGACCGGGCAGCCCGGTCTTTTCAGCCTGAAATGGCCAAACGACGTGCTTTTGAACAATGGCAAGGTCGCCGGTATCTTGCTGGAGAGTGCGAGCCTGAGGCAACAATCCACGCTACTGACCATTGGAGTCGGCGTCAATCTGGTGGCGGCCCCCTCCTCAAACGATGTCGAAACCACGGCAGTCCGGCCCGTCTCGCTGGCCTCGGAAACGGATGTGCACTGCGCTGCCGAAGACTTCCTGGATTCCCTTGCGTGGCACTATGCACAGCTTGAAACACAGTTTCAGGACCACGGGTTTGCTCCCATACGTACGGGCTGGCTTGCCCACGCCGCACGCCTGGGAGAGACCATCACCGCGCGCACCGGCACAGAAACTACGATCGGCATTTTTGAGGATGTGGACGCCCAGGGCCATCTTGTGTTACGCGGCCCGCGCGGGGCTGCGAAGATCGCGGCAGCGGACGTCTTTTTCTAGGGCTCGGAGGGTCGCATATGCTGCTGGCAATCGACTGCGGAAACACCAATACGGTTTTCTCCATCTGGGATGGCGAGAAATTTCTGGCGACCTGGCGCACCGCGACAGAGTGGCAGCGTACCGCCGATCAGTATTATGTCTGGCTCAGCACGTTGATGAAGTTCCAGGAACTGGATGTCGAGATCACCGATGTGGTGATTTCCTCGACCGTGCCGCGGGTTGTTTTCAACCTGCGTGTCTTGTCGGATCGCTATTTCAACACGCGCCCGCTGGTGGTGGGCAAACCGGACTGTCTCTTGCCGGTGGATGTTCGGGTGGACGAGGGCACTCAGGTGGGGCCTGACCGGCTGGTCAATACGGTGGCGGGGTTTGATCTTTTTGGGGGGGACCTCATCATGGTGGATTTCGGCACGGCAACCACCTTTGACGTGGTCGATACTGATGGCGCCTACGTTGGCGGGGTGATCGCGCCGGGGGTGAACCTGAGCCTCGAAGCCCTGCACCAGGCCGCCGCGGCGCTACCCCATGTCGATATCTCCAAACCACAGCGCGTCGTGGGCACCAATACGGTTGCCTGCATGCAGTCTGGCGTTTTCTGGGGGTATGTGGGCCTTGTGCGCGAGATTTGTGACCGCATCAAATCGGAACGCGCGCGGGAGATGCGCGTTATCTCTACCGGGGGGCTGGCCCCGCTCTTCCAGCAGACCGTCCCGCTTTTTGACGACTTTCAGGATGACCTGACAATGCACGGCCTGACCGTGATCCATAAGTTTAACAAGGAAAACGCTTGAGCCATGAGTACTGAACGATTGATCTACCTTCCCCTCGGCGGGGCGGGTGAAATTGGTATGAATGCCTATGTCTACGGCTATGGCGCGCCGGGAAAGGAACGGCTGATTGTCGTCGATCTTGGAGTCGCCTTCCCCGATATGGATGGCACACCGGGTGTGGATCTGATCCTGCCGGACATCACCTGGCTGAAGGAACGTCGCGACCAGATCGAGGCGGTGTTCATCACCCACGCCCATGAGGACCATATCGGCGCGGTTGCACATACCTATGAGGACTTGCGCGCGCCGATCCACGCGCGCGTCTTTACCGCCAATATCGCCCGGCGCAAGATGGAGGAACACGGCTACGGCGATGACACCGTCCACACGGCCTCCGCATGGCCGCAAACCATCAAGGCCGGGCCCTTTACCGTCGGGTTCCTGCCAATCTCCCACTCGATCCCGGAAAGTTCTGCGTTGGTCATCGATACGCCCGACGGTCGGGTGATCCATTCGGGCGACTTCAAACTGGACGAGACCCCGCTTGTGGGCGAACCCTTTGATCCAGAGCTTTGGGCAGAGGTTAGCAAGGGTGGTGTGAAAGCGCTCATCTGTGACAGTACCAACGTGTTTTCGCAGCATGAAGGACGCTCGGAGGCCAGTGTTGGGCCGGAAATCACCAAGTTGGTGCAGGATGCCCAAGGCATGGTTGTAGCGACCACCTTTGCCTCCAACGTCGCGCGGGTGAAGACGTTGGCAGAGGCGGGCGTGCGGGCGGGGCGGTCCATCGTATTGATGGGGCGCGCGATGCGGCGGATGATTGAAGCATCCATTGAAACCGGCGTGCTGAGTGATTTTCCATCGGTGGTCAGCCCGGAAGATGCCAGATCAATCCCACGCGAAAACCTGATGTTGCTGGTCACGGGCTCGCAAGGCGAGCGGCGTGCGGCGTCGGCGCAGCTGGCGCGCGGCAAGTATCAGGGCATGGAAATGAAAGAGGGGGACCTCTTTCTTTTTTCGTCAAAGACAATCCCCGGGAATGAAAAAGGGGTCATCCGGATCATCAACGCATTTTCCGAACAGGGCGTGGACGTGGTGGATGACAGCTCCGGTCTCTACCACGTGTCAGGGCATGCGAACCGGCCTGATCTTGAACGGTTGAGCAGTATCGTGAAACCGCAGGTGCTGATCCCGATGCATGGTGAGCACCGGCACCTGCGCGAACATGTGAAGCTGGCAGAGCAGAACGGCATGACGGGCGTGTTGGCGGTGAACGGTATGATGGTGGATCTGTCGGGCAATCAGCCGACGATTGCGGAATACATCGAAACCGGGCGCACTTATCTTGATGGATCGGTTCAGATCGGGGCCTTGGACGGGGTTGTCCGCGACCGCATCCGCGTTGCCCTGAACGGCCATGTCATCGTCACGCTGATCGTGGATGAAGACGACGAACCCTTGGGGGAGCCGTGGTGCGAGCTCAAGGGTGTGCCTGAAACCGGGCGCAGCAGGGCGGCCCTCGTGGATGTGCTCGAAGCGGATCTGGGCCAATGGCTGGGCCGTGCGGACCCAAAGACCTTGCGCGATGACGAAAAGCTCCAGGAGGGCCTGCGCCGTATCGTGCGCCAGACCGCCATGGATGAGATCGGCAAGAAACCCGAGGTGACGGTTGTTGTCAGCCGCCTGAGCTAGAGCATCGGCCTGAAGACCTTTATTACCTTCTCTACCACAAATACCCCGCCGGCACCGCCGGCCAGCCCCCGACCCTCCCCCCGGGAGGGGGCTTCACCCCCACTGGAGGGAGGGGCTGGCCTCAGTTGTAAGGGTGCCTGTTGCGGATTAAGCGGATGCCGCTCTAGCTGACAAGCGATGTTTCAGGTATTTCGTCAGACACACTAGGCGCGCTCAGCTTGCCGAGCGCTCCTTGAAGCTCAGCCCGATGAACTCAGGCGTGTGATCCCCGAGGCCGACGACCGTATTGACCTCGCGATCGCCGCTGCGGCCCGATCTGCTCCGACCGCCCCGATTGCGTCCGCGGCTTTTCTCCTCGGGCGCTGGCTTGGCATCAGCTACCTCTGGCGCTTGGGTCTTGCTCTCGTTGCTGTCGTTCTTGCGCGACCGGGATCGGGTCTGCTTTGGTTTTTCGTCTTTCTCGACCTTGGGCTCTTCGGTCGGGGCACTGCCCAGCGGGTTTTCCAGACGCGGGATTTCCTTTTGGACGAGGGCTTCGATATCGGCGAGGTTCTTTTCGTCGCGCGGCACGCAGATCATGATTGCCTTGCCGTCCCGCCCCGCGCGCCCGGTGCGGCCGATGCGGTGCACATAGTCTTCCGCATGCCCCGGCACGTCGTAGTTGAACACATGGCTGACCGAGGGCACATCAAGCCCCCGCGCCGCGACATCCGAAGCGCAGAGAAAACGCAATGTGCCATCCCTGAACCCGTCCAGCGTGCGTGTGCGCTGGCTTTGGTCAAGATCGCCGTGAATGGGGGCCGCGTCATAGCCGTATTTCTTGAGCGATTTGGCGACGATATCCACATCCGTCTTGCGGTTGCAGAAGATGATCGCATTGGTGCAGGCGTCACCTTCGGCATCAATCACGCTGCGCAACACCTTGCGCTTTTCACTGCCTTCGCGGTCCCGGCGGGACGCCTTGAACATGACCACACCCTGTTCAATCGTCTCGGATGTGGTGGCCTGCCGTGCCACTTCGATCCGTTCGGGTGCGGACAGGAAGGTATTGGTGATCCGTTCAATCTCGGGCGCCATGGTCGCGGAAAAGAACAGCGTTTGCCGGGTAAAGGGCGTGAGGCCGAAGATGCGCTCGATGTCGGGGATAAAGCCCATATCGAGCATCCGGTCGGCCTCATCCACCACCATGATCTTGACGTCGGACAGGATGAGCTTGCCGCGTTCGAAATGATCCAGCAGACGCCCTGGCGTGGCGATCAGGACATCAACGCCCTTGTCGATGAGTGTGTCCTGTTCCTTGAACGAGACACCCCCGATAAGCAGTGCCTTGGTCAGCTTGAGATGCTTGGTATAGGTGTCGAAATTCTCGGCCACCTGTGCTGCCAGTTCCCGCGTGGGGCAGAGCACGAGGCTGCGCGGCATCCTTGCACGGGCACGACCGCGCGCCAGCGCCGTGATCATCGGCAGGGTGAAACTGGCGGTCTTGCCCGTCCCGGTCTGTGCGATGCCCAGAACATCGCGTCCTTCGAGCGCGGGCGGGATCGCGCCAGCCTGAATGGGGGTAGGGGTTTCGTAGCCGGCCTCTTCGATGGCCTTCAATACCTTCGGGTTGAGATTCAACTCAGAAAATTTGGTCATATGTATCCGTGGTTTGCGGACACATTCCCTGGCCCGCGGCGTCATTCATATCGGCCCGCATGGCCCAGGTGGCGGCAGTGCCGCGATATGCTGCGTCTCCTTATCAATTCGAAGGCGTGGGGTCAAATCGTTGCGGTATTCTCCCGCCTGACGGGAAAAAGACAGCGCCAAATATACGTTTTCGGGATTCTGGAGAAAGATGTGAGCCTTTGCAGGGTCATGACGCAAAGCGGTCCTTGATCCTTTGCAACCGTCCGAAAATCGTTCGCGGGTCCGTCATCACCATCCCCAGCATGCGAGTGGCCAAGGGTTGAATGACAGGGTCCTTCTCACAAAGCGCCCAAAGCCGAGAGAGCATGACACGGTCGAGATCACCGCGCCGCAGGGAGTAGGGCGGCATATCCAAGGGCATCGGGGCTGGCCGCACCGAGCGATCCCGCGTCAACGGCCTGTCGCCCGGTTGGCCGGTGATCCGTCGTTCGCTTTCATGCAGCTTGATCATATCAAACAGCGTCGTAAGCCCCATGCCAAGCGCCCGTTGATTGCTGTTTGTCCCGCAGTCTGCAAATGTCGTGGCGGCGGAAATCAACCAACGTGTCGGGAGTTCCTGCGCAAGAACCTCCCCTTTTTCAACCCAAATTCTTTGAAAAAGAGCAATGACGTCCGGCGGCGGAGATGACCGGCGTGAGATCGCAATTGTCATCGCATGCAGCAGAAAGAGGGCGCTTTGACCTTCAAACTCGGCTTGCAAGGCGCGCCATTTGTTCGTGGCGGAGCATCTCCGGCCGGGGTCTGCTTCTGCCTCCGGCGCAGGCACGATCTGCTGATAGAGGTGATCGAGGTCCACCTGCGGGTCCGGCAGGACGCGCCCAAGCTCTTCGAAAGGGCGCGTGCGGCGCTCATGCCGGCGCATGAGTTTGGCGAAACCGCCCGGGTGTATCGGTTTTTTACGAACCATATTTAGAGGTGCCGGTCAGGGCGTGACCGCGTCTTTGATGAGCATATCGGTGTTTAGCTCAACAAAGGAAACAAAGGGTTATCTCGCGGCGATACACGATGCGGCGTGTTTCAGGCGCGGACTCTGGCCGCCCGGCCCGGTCTGCCGCAGATGCGGCATCCCGAACAAGCAACGGCCCCGGGGCGATTGCTCAGGTCATCATCTCCTTGGTCGCGGTCAGTTGAACGTCGGGGTAGTCTCTGGCCACGCGGTCAATGTCCCATTGCAGCCGCGTCAGGTAGACAATATCGCCGTCATTGTCGTGGGCGATGTGCTGCTTGTTGCTTTCCATAAACTTTTCAACGGCTTGCTTTTCGCCCTTCACCCAGCGGGCTGACGTGAATTGCGAGGACTCGAAGCGTACCGGAAGCCCGTATTCCAGCTCGATCCGGCTGGCGAGGACTTCGAATTGCAACTGCCCGACGACGCCGACGACAAAACCCGATCCGATGCTTGGCTTGAACACCTTTGCCGCCCCTTCTTCCGCAAATTGCATGAGCGCTTTTTCAAGATGCTTTGCTTTCAGCGGATCGCCCGCGCGCACCCCTTGCAAAAGCTCCGGCGCAAAGGAGGGGATTCCAGTGACGCGGATCGCTTCTCCTTCTGTCAGGGTATCGCCGATGCGCAACTGACCATGGTTGGGGATGCCGATGATGTCTCCCGCCCATGCTTCTTCGGCCAGTTCGCGGTCGGATGCGAGGAACATCACCGGGTTGGAAATGGCCATCGGTTTCCTGGAACGCACATGGGTCAGCTTCATCCCGCGTTCAAAGTGCCCGGAGGCAAGGCGGACAAAGGCCACGCGGTCGCGGTGCTTGGGGTCCATGTTCGCCTGCACCTTGAAGACAAACCCCGCGACCTTCTTTTCCTCGGGCAGTATTTCCCTTGGTTCCGCCGACTGAATTTGCGGCTCCGGGCCGTAATTCGCGATACCGTCCATCAGTTCTTTCACGCCAAAGGAATTGATCGCGGAGCCGAACCAGATCGGCGTCAAAGATCCTTCGTGCATCGCGGATGGGTCCAGTGGCGGCAAAAGTTCGCGCGCCATCTCCAGGTCTTCACGCAGTTTCTCAAGCAAGTCCGCGGGGACGTGCTCGGCCAGTTTCGGATCGTCGAGTCCGTTGATCTCAATCGAGTCCGCGACGCGGTTGCGATCCGCGCGGTCCATCAGTTCCAGCCTGTCGCGCAGGATGTCGTAGCATCCCAGAAAGTCCCGCCCGACCCCGATAGGCCAACTGGCGGGGGTCACATCTATCGCAAGACTTTCCTGAATCTCGTCGATGATCTCGAACACGTCGCGGCTTTCGCGGTCCATCTTGTTGCAGAAGGTCAGGATCGGAAGGTCGCGCAGCCGGCACACCTCAAAGAGCTTCTGGGTCTGGCTTTCGACGCCCTTGGCCCCGTCAATGACCATGACCGCGGCATCCACGGCTGTCAGCGTGCGGTAGGTGTCTTCGGAAAAGTCCGAGTGGCCGGGTGTATCCACCAGGTTGAAGCGGAACTCCCTGAAATCAAAGGACATGGCGGAGGCTGAAACCGAAATGCCGCGGTCTTTCTCCATCGCCATGAAATCCGACCGTGTGCGCCGCGCCTCGCCTTTGGCGCGGACCTGACCGGCCATCTGGATCGCGCCGCCAAAGAGCAGGAATTTTTCCGTCAGGGTCGTCTTGCCCGCATCAGGGTGACTGATGATTGCAAAGGTGCGTCTGCGGGCAATCTCGGGGGGCAATTCCGGGCGGTTCGATGGGGTGTCAAGCATGAGGCGCATATAGGAAGGCTCAACCTATGACGCAAGGAGATTTAGGGCGCTCCGATCTTGCGATCATCGCTGCCGCGTCGGGATGCGGCAGAGGGCTGTACCGAATGTGCGCCCTTTCTGCACGTCGCATTTCTTTGCCTCGGATGAGGGGTCTGCAATTGTGTTTTGCTGGTCTTGTGGGGGCCGGGGATGCTAGGCACGTGAAAACGCAAGGGGAGACGCAAGATGGATTTGGGTATCAAAGGGAAACGCGCGGTGGTTTGCGCCTCGTCAAAGGGGCTTGGGCTGGGCTGCGCGCGTGCTTTGGCCGAGGCGGGCGTGGATCTGGTGATGAACGCGAGGACTGCCGAAACTCTGGAAACCGCGGCCGAAAAAATCCGATCGGATTTTGGGGTTTCCGTGACAGCCATCGCCGCCGACATCACCTCGGACGAGGGGCGGGCCGCCGTGCTGAAGGCGGCGGGAGAGGTGGATATTCTGGTCACCAACGCAGGCGGGCCGCCGCCGGGCCTCTGGCAGGACTGGGAGCGTGAGGATTTCATCAAGGCGCTGGATGCGAATATGCTGACGCCCATCGCGCTGATGAAGGCCTTATTGCCGGGGATGATGGCGCGCGGCTGGGGGCGTGTGGTGAACATCACATCGCAATCGGTCAAGGCGCCGATTCCGCAGTTGGGGTTGTCGAATGCGGCGCGGACCGGGTTGACCGGCTATGTCGCGGGGACCAGCCGTCAGGTGGCGGAGAAAGGCGTGACGATCAATAACCTCCTGCCGGGTATCCATGCGACCGACCGGGCGGTGGCGCTTGATGGCGCTGTCGTGAAGAATGAGGGCATTTCGCTGGAGGAGGCGCAGGCAAGACGGGCGGCGACAATCCCCGCGCGCCGCTACGGCACGGCAGATGAGTTCGGCGCGGCTTGCGCCTTTTTGTGTTCGCAACATGCCGGGTTCATCGTCGGCCAGAACATCCTGCTTGATGGCGGCGCGACAAACGCGACGATCTGAGGGATGGCGGAAAGGTTTTCGCTCAAGGATCACCTCTTCAACGCGGTCACCATTGGACAGCTGGCGCAGGAGTATGCGTCAGCCGACGCGGGCTTTGACCCCAAGCGTTTTCGCAATGAGGTTCTTGCGGGGTTTGCGGAACGTGAGTTGTTGGCGCGTCTTGACTGGATCGCCGATTGTCTTGAGCTGCAATTAAGTCAGGATTTCAATGTGATGGCCGACCAACTTGAAGCGGCTATGCCACCCATTCTTGATCCGGCCAGGACCGATGACGACTTTGGGCACTTTATCCATGCGGTCCCGGGCATCCTTGCTGTGCGGCATGGGTTGGAGCATCACCGAACCCGCGCGATGGAACTGCTTTACAACGCCACGCAGCGTTTTTCGATGGAGTTCTACATCAGGCCCTTTCTGAACCGGTGGCCTGATGAGACCCTCGCCGATCTCTCGGGCTGGGCAGGGGATCCGAATTACCATGTCCGGCGGCTGGTCAGTGAGGGCACCCGGCCAAAGCTTCCCTGGGCCAAGGCCGTCTCTCTGACGCCGGAACAGACCCTGCCGCTGCTGAATGCCCTGCACAGTGACAAGACCCGCTATGTCACGCGCTCCGTCGCGAACCATCTGAATGATCTGTCCAAGACTGCGCCGGAAAACGTGCTGGCCACGTTTGAGCAATGGGAAGACGCAAGGCTGCAAACGGCCAAGGAATTGGACTGGATGAAACGTCATGCCTTGCGGACGCTCATTAAGGCAGGGGACAGCCGCGCAATGACGGCGCTGGGGTTTCGGGGCGATGTGCCGGTCGAGGCGGAGATCACGCTGGCCAACAAGGAGGTGCGGATCGGTGATGCACTGCGGTTTTCCTGCGCAATTACCTCAAAGACACCGTTGCCGGTTCTGCTGGATTACCGGATACACTTTGCGCGCCCGGATGGTCGCGCCGGATCAAAGGTCTTTAAGCTGAAGCAAGGCGAAACGACGCCAGAGGAGCCTTTCACGGTCACGAAAGCCCACAAGATCAAGGCCGACGCCACCACCTTCACCTGGTATCCCGGAGAGCATCGGCTGGTTTTGCAGGTGAATGGCGTCGACCGTGACGAGGTGCGGTTCACCGTCACGGCCCCCTGAACCTGCAGGCCCCTTCACGACCGGATCACAATGCGGCGACAAGGCGGATTCCGGGCTGGTTCCGAACCGCTTTGCGGTCTACCGCTGTGTCGGAACAAGAAACGAGCCCTTTCATGCAATTGACCCTGCTTATTCTCGCTTTCGGCGTCATCATCGCCGTGAGCTTTGCCGCCGCCCCGCGCCGGATCACCACAGATGGTTTTTTCGGAGGCCGGTCGGCAGCCGGGACTGCGCCGGGCCTCTGGACCCTGACGCTCAGCCAGGTGACGACATGGATCTTCGCGCGCTCCCTGATGAACGCCGCGATCCTGGGGTATTACTACGGGATCGCCGGCACGCTGGCCTATGCCGCTTACTACGGTTCGTTTCTGACCGGCGGCTACATCGTTGCCAAGCTGCGGGCCGAGGGCGCGCTGTCCATGCAGCAGTGGCTGCGCGCGCGTTTCGGAGCGGTCGGCACGGGATGCTACAATGCTGTGATCTCGCTGCGACTTTTGTCGGAAGTATTCGCAAACCTGCTGGTTGTCGGGCTGATTTTCAACGCGCTGTCCGAGGGCAGTGGTACGTTGGCGATCCTCGTTGTCTCGGTCGTGGGCCTTGCCTATTCCGCCTGGGGTGGGTTGAACGCCGCCTTGCGAACCGACGTGGTTCAGATGGCCGTGTTCATCGTGGTGTTCGGCATTGCTTTCGTCGCACTGCTGACCAGCCCCGGTTTTTCGCTGGCGGCGGTTCTGACCGCGCCCGGCGTCTCCGGCAGCTACAACGGGTGGATTTTGCTGGCCGTCGCGGCCTTGCAGGTGTTTTCCTACCCGGCGCATGATCCAGTGATGATGGATCGCGGGTTTCTGGCGGATGCCGACACGACCCGCAGATCCTTTCTGCATGCATTCTGGATTTCGACCCTCTGCATCATCGCCTTTGGCATGTTTGGCATTCAGGCGGCTCTGGTAGGGGCGGCCTACGAGACGCAACTGATCGGCACCTGGGCCGAGATGTTCCCGCCGTGGGTGTTTCTGCTGCTGATGGTCTCTTTGCTGGTCTCCGCGATGAGCACCCTGGATTCGGCACTTGCCTCTTCGGCGCGGCTTGCAGTGGAGGAATTGGGCATCGTGTCGCGCAGCCTTTCAGGTGGGCGTTTGACCATGGCGGTTGTGATGACCGTCGGCGCGGTGCTCACCCTTTGGGGAAACGCGACCCTCTTCGACGCAGTGGCGGTCAGCGGCACCGCCTCGATGTTTCTCGCCCCCGTGTTGGCCATAGGGCTCATCATGCGCCGCCAGATCAGCCGATGGGCCTATCTGGTGGCATTTGGAGCGGCCATGCTGGGGGCCTTTGCCTACTTTGCAAGGGGCTGGCCGATGGTGGCGGCTCTCCTGCCTGAGGGGCACAAGTACGAACAGTTGCTCGTCATCTGCGCCGTTGTTTTGGTCACAGGGTTTTCGGCAGTGCTTGCGGGGGCGCGGAAGGGCTGATAGCTGCTAATCCGAGAGATTTGATAGGATTTCCGGAGAGTGCTCCCGTGACGCCAGACGTGCCCCGGCTCGAAATCAAGAACCTGTGCCGGGCCTTTGACGGGCGCGCGGTGGTGGATGATGTGTCATTGCGCATCCAGCCGGGCCAGGTGACGTGCCTTCTGGGTCCTTCGGGGTGCGGGAAATCCACAACGCTGCGCATGATCGCGGGCGTCGAGATGCAGGACACGGGCGAGATCTACGTCGACGGCAAGCTAATCTGCGATACGGTCTTTCGGATCCCGCCGGAACGGCGCGAGATCGGGTTGATGTTTCAGGACTTTGCGCTTTTTCCGCACCTGAGTGTTGCCGATAACGTGGCGTTCGGGTTGAAACAGGGCACCAAGGCCGAGAAGCGCGCCCGGGTGGAGACCCTGCTTGACCGGGTCGACCTGCGGCGCTTCATTGATGGCTTTCCGCATCAGCTCTCCGGGGGGGAGCAACAGCGGGTGGCCCTGGCACGGGCGCTGGCCCCAAAGCCCAAAATCATGCTGATGGACGAGCCTTTCTCCGGCCTCGACAATCGCCTGCGGGACGGCATTCGCGACGAAACGCTGACAATCCTCAAAGAGCAGGACACGGCGGTTCTGCTGGTCACCCATGAGCCTGAAGAGGCGATGCGCATGGCCGACGAGATCGCGCTCATGCGCAATGGCAAAATCGTCCAGCAAGGCGCGCCTTACAACGTCTATACGCGCCCGGTGGACCGTGCATCCGTTTCCTTCTTCTCGGACGCAAACATCATCAAGGCGCAGGTGAGCGGCGCCCTGGCCCATACGCCTTTTGGGCGCTTTCTTGCCCCCGGCGTGCCCGATGGGACGGCGGTTGATATCGTCTTTCGTCCGCAGCACCTGCGCATTGACTTTGATCGGGCCGGGCAGGGGCCGAAGCCCACCGCGATTGACGGCACGCCCGCGCGCGCGGTGGTGGAACGTGCGCGTTTCATGGGCAATGAAAGCCTTGTGGAATTTCGCGTCGATCATGATGGCTCGATGTTGAAAGCCACCGTGCCAAACGTCTTTTTGCCGCAGCCGGGAACCGTGATGTGGCTGACGATCCGGCGCGACAAGTGCTTTGTCTTTCCATCTTCGGAAACTGACATCAGGGGATAGCCATGCAAAAACTACTGGTCGAATTCGGGATGGGCACCTCGTTGCGCCGTGGCGATTATACGCAAGCCGCGGTGCGGGGGGTGAAGGACGCGCTCTGGCATAACTCGATCAACCTTGCGGAGCTCTTCGGTTTTGAAAAGACCGACATGCGCATCCGGGTGGATATCGGCGTGCAGAACCCCGATGCCGTCGATGTCGAGGCGATCAAGGCGGTCTTTCCCTATGGCCAAACTGACGTGCGCGTCCAGCATGGCGGGCTGGATATCGCCCGCCCGGAAGGCGAAGGCAACCCGACGATCATGGCCAATGTGGCCCTGACCGTTGGATTTGAGATGGAGCAGGCCGATGTCTGAACAACGTCTGATTATTGAAATGGGCATGGGCAACGATCTGCACGGGCAGGATTACACCAAGGCCGCCCGGCGGGCGATCGAGGACGCGTTTCGCCATTCCTCCCTGCCGCTCTTTGGCACCATTGGCCTCGACCATGACGTGATGCAGGTCCGTGCCACCGTTGCGGTTCAGGACCCTGACGCCGTGGATGCGGGCGCGCTTGTCGCTGTGCTGCCGCGCGGTCAGGCCACGGTCAGGGTGGTCAAAGGGGGCCTCAACGTCGAAACGGATGCGGAGCCTATCGTCATCGCACAGGCCAGTGTCGAGGCCTTCCTGCCGCCGCAAAAGAACTGGCGGCTCAAGCGCTGAACCGCTCAAAACGGCCCTGCCGATGCGCGATCTGGCGCTGAAACACCCGGTTGTTATCGGCTAACAACCCCCGGCTATTGCTTATCAGCGCGCGAAGGAACAGATCCCGGGCAAGGTGTTTGACGCCTGCACGGGACGTTGCCTCCACGGACGAGGCGCGTCTCTGTCCTTATCAAGAAAGAGGTAGAGTCATGAAGAAATCCGCAATAGCCGCCGTATTCGCCGCAACAGCAATTCTGCAAGGATGTGCCACCACGCCCGCCCAGCAAAGACAGGTCGGATGTGCCGGTGCCGGCATCGCAGGAGCTTTGGCCGGTGCGGCGCTTGGCAACCAGTTGGGTGGCGGGTCTGGCAAGGACATCCTGACAGCAGGCGGTGCTGTGGCAGGGGGACTTGCCGCTAACGACGCCGCCGGTTGCTAAGCGAGAGGCCCCGTATCTCATCACTGGCCCGGCATGTAATCCGCAAGGGTTTTGCCGGGCTCATCCACAAAAAGCTCCGGCAAGGCTTGCGCTTTTTCGATCAGATCAACACGGAAGACCCGGTGCGCCTCGCGCAGTTCACACCATGCGGTCAGGGTCCAGACCCGGCCCCAATACTCCATGTGAAGCGGTCGGATCACACGTTCGGACAAAACATCGCCCTTTGACCGATACGCGAGACTGATCTTTTGCCGGGCCTTGATCGCTGCCCGCAGCGTCGGCATGTGGGCAAAGCCACGGGCCGCGTCGGCGAAGGGATAAACCGCAAATTTCCAGGCGTCGGCTTCGGCCACCACCTGCGTCGGCAGGACCGCGTCGACCTTCTCGGCAAGGCTGAGGGCTGCGGATTTGAGGTCGGGGTCCGCAGCTTCCCCCACAATCGCCATGCCGAGGTTGAGCGCTTCGAGTTCGGCGGCGGTCAGCGTCAGCGGCGGCAGGGTGATGGCCTCTGTAATCATGTAGCCGACGCCGCGCTCCCCTTCCACGGGCACGCCGGAGGCCACAAGCGTGTCCATGTCGCGGTAGATGGTGCGGACCGACACCTCAAGACGCGCTGCGATGTCCTGCGCGCGGTGCAGCTTGCCGTCGCGCAGGATCTGGATGATGTCAAAGAGGCGGTCGGTGCGGCGCATGCTACTCCGGCGGCAGGTAGAGGGAGATCGCCGCGTGGCGCATCTGCACTCCGTCGGGCGCGATCATCTCTATGAAGGATTGCGCCTCCGGTTGCGCCATCATTTGCTCGGCGGCGGAGAGGGCCGCGTCGTGACTGACCCAAGTGATATGGTCGGTCCACAAACCGTCCGGGTCCGCGCTCAAGGTGCGCGAGACCATGGCGCCGGTACCGCGCAGGAAGCGGGTCATCCGCTCGGCGGCGGCGGTGAAGATTTCAGGCGCCACGCCGGGATTGAGGCGGAAGGTAACGATTTCAGCGGTGGTCGGGGTGTTCATTTGACTATCCTTTTGTTGAACGGTGACACCACGCTGATAGCGGCATACAACTGACATAAACCTGTCAGTTGAGAATGGCGAGCGGAATAATTCCTCGTTTTCTCAGCACGCGGTTGGCAAAAACGGGCTTTTTGACCTGCTGTCGCTGCAACAGTTTGATATGTGCAAACCGACCGCCCCCGTGTTCGGGGCTTCGGATTACGGGAGAAACTCCATGTTGAACAATATCGGCCTTCCGGGCCTTCTGCTGATCGCTGTCGTGGTGCTTGTGCTCTTCGGGCGCGGCAAGATCTCCAGCCTGATGGGCGAAGTCGGCAAAGGCATCACCTCGTTCAAGAAAGGCATCAATGAGGGCCAGGACGAGATTGCCAATGCCTCGACCGAGGCCAAGGACGTCACGCCCGAGTCAGAAAAAGACAAGGCCTGATCCATGTTCGATCTTGGCTGGACGGAGATGCTGGTCATCGGCATCGTCGCACTTATTGTGATTGGTCCCAAGGACCTGCCCGTGATGTTCCGCACGCTTGGGCAGTTTGTCGGGAAAGCCAAGGGCATGGCGCGAGAGTTCAGCCGGGCAATGAACGACGCCGCCAATGACGCGGGCGTCAAGGATGTCACCAAAGGCTTGCAGGCGGCAGTGAACCCGGTCAACTCGGCCATGGAAGGTGTCAAAAGCGCCGCTGCGGATCTTGGCAAGTTTGATCCCGAAAGCGAAACCGGCAAGCTCGCCGCGAAGCAAGCGGACCGGGCCGAAAAAGCAAAGAAAATTCAGGCAGCGACAGCGCGTGCCCAGGCCGAGCGCAAGCTCAAGGAAGCACAGGACGCGCAGGCCAAGGCCGAGGCGCTGGAAGCGCAGGTCGCACCGCCCGAGAAGAGTGATACATGAGTGCATCTGACGATCTGGACGAAAGTGCCGCACCGCTGATCGAACATCTGGCTGAGCTGCGCACCCGGCTGATCCGGTCCGTGGTTGCGTTCCTGATCGGTATGGTGATCTGTTTCACGGTCGCAACGCCCATCTTCAACTTTCTGACCGCGCCGCTGTGTCAGGTCCTGGGCGAGCGTGGACAGGATTGCGACCTGATCTTCATCAGCCCGCAGGAAGGGTTCTTTGTGGCGATCAAGGTATCGCTGCTGGGCGGGTTGATGCTGTCTTTCCCGGTTATCGCGCATCAGATGTGGCGCTTCGTGGCGCCCGGCCTCTACAAGAACGAAAAAGGCGCGTTCCTGCCGTTTCTGATCTCCTCGCCAGTAATGTTCCTGCTGGGCGCGTCCTTTGCCTTCTACGTCGTGACTCCGCTGGCCTATGACTTCTTCCTCGGGTTCCAGCAGTTTGGCGCGGATGGCGAGGCGGTGCCGGGCAACCCTGCCACGACGCCGGGCCTGAGTGTCGTCTTTCAGGGCTCCGCGCAGGAATACCTGAACCTGACGATCAAATTCATCGTGGCCTTCGGCATGTGCTTTCAACTGCCCGTCCTGCTGACCCTGATGGGCAAGGCGGGGCTGGTCAGTTCCGAAGGTCTGGGCAACGTGCGCAAATATGCGGTGGTGGCGATCCTCGTTCTGGCCGCGCTGGTCACGCCCCCCGATGTCATCACGCAGGTCATTCTGTTCGTGGTGGTTTACGGGCTTTACGAAGTGTCGATCTTCCTCGTGAAACGGGTTGAAACCAAACGAGAAGCCAAGCTGCGCGCCGAAGGTTACTACGACGATTAAGGACACATCCCGTGATTGACGATCCCCTCGACCGCATCGCCGCGGCGCTGGAACGCATGGCCCCGGCGCCCCTCAGCTCCCCTGATTTTTCTCAGGCATCGGCATTTGTATGGCAGACCGAGCCCGACCGGCTGGAGCCGGTGGCGCAAGTATCCCGCATCGACATTGATCTTTTGATCGGCGTGGACCGGTCGCGCGATACGCTGCTGGCCAACACGACCCAGTTCGCGCAAGGCCTACCCGCCAACAACGCCTTGCTCTGGGGCGCAAGGGGGATGGGAAAGTCAAGCCTGGTCAAGGCAATACACGGCGCTGTTCATGCGAGATTCGATCAGTTGAAGATGGTCGAGTTGCAGCGCGAGGACCTGCCCTCCGTCGGGCGATTGCTGAACCTTTTGCGCGAAGCGCCGTATCGGTTTGTTCTTTTCTGCGATGATCTGTCGTTCGGGCACGATGACTCGCATTACAAGAGCCTCAAGGCGGTCCTCGATGGCGGTATCGAGGGGCGTCCCGACAACGTGGTGCTCTATGCCACCTCCAACCGCCGCCATCTGATGCCCCGCGACATGATCGAGAATGAACGCGGCTCCGCCATCAACCCCTCAGAGGCGGTGGAAGAAAAGGTCTCCCTGTCGGACCGGTTCGGGCTGTGGCTGGGCTTTCATCCCTGCGATCAGGACCAGTATCTTGCAATGATCCGGGGCTATTGCGACGCCTATGGCGTGACGATTGATGATGAAACCCTCCGGGCGGAGGCGATCGAATGGCAGGCGACGCGGGGGTCCCGCTCGGGTCGGGTGGCCTGGCAGTATTTCACCGACCTCGCAGGCCGCCGGGGCGTGTCACTGGCCGGGTAAGCCGGAAATCGAGGAGAGCGGCCTAACGCAGATAGGGCATCGGATCGACGCTCTCAAACCCCTTGCGGACTTCGAAATGGACAAAGGCGTCATTTCCGTCCCGCAGGCTTGCGATATCCTGTCCGCGCTTGACGCGGGTGCCCTTGTCTACTGCTACATCGGTCACATTGGCGTAAACGGTCAGCAGTTCCGGTTCATGGCGGATCACGATGATCGGCACACCTTCCGCACTCTTGGTGATGGCGGCAACGGTGCCATCGTCCGCTGCTTTCACCGGGCTGCCCGGGTCGGACTTGATGTTGATACCGTCATTGCGGCCCTTGGCGTACTCACGAATGATCGACCCCGAAACCGGGAACAACATCCGGGCATTGTCTGAAGACGCGCTGCGTTCACCAACGTCGACCGGGGGCGGGGCAGAGACTTCGGGGGCCGCTGCGCTTTCAGGCAGGGGCTGTGTGGCACTGGGCGGTGTCGGCGTTGGTGATCCCGCGCCGGGCTTCGGCACGTTTTCGCCGGACGGGGCAGGTGCTGCCCGCTGTGCGACGGGGATCAGCAGGTACTGCCCCTCTCGGATGGCAAAATCGGACCCCAGCCCGTTCCATTCTGCGAGGGATTTCACCGGCACATCGTAAAGGCGCGAGATGGTGTAGGCCGTCTCGCCGCGCACCACTTTGTGGCGAATGGGCTCTTCACCGCTGGGTGCCTTTGCCGCCGGGGCAGAGGGCGGCAGGGCCGCGACACGCACGTCCTCGCTTGCAGCGTTTTCAGAGCGGTTGATCGCATCCCCGGCGAGAGTCCCGATGTCTACACTGCCGGGGACAATCGGCCCCGTCTGGGCGGCGCCCGTGGCCGGAGAAGGTTCCGCGACCCGTGTCGGCAGCGCGATCACCTCGCCCTGGCGCAGCGGTGCGGTCTCATCGATGCCATTGAACCGTGCCAGCGTTGGCGCATCAAGACCCAGCCGTGCCGACATGGATTGAATGGTGTCGCCCCGGTTTGCCACGGCAACCTGATAATTCGGGTAGGAGATGACGCCACGATTGTCGGGCTGCGGTCTCGGCGCGGTGGCCTGCACGGCGGCCTGGGTGGTTGAAAAGCCGGTCCCGCTCAGCCCGCGCAGGTCATAGTCCAGCCCTTGTGCGCAGGCTGTCAACAGACTGAGACTGGCTGCTGAAAAGAATAGTTTGTGCGCCCGCCGGCGCGAAGCGTGATGTTGCATCTGCGTGTCCTCAATCGTGCTCTGTGAGCCTGCGCCTGTTTGTCAGACGGTTATTGACGCGCAATATAGCAGGTTATGTGTCCTTCCCCAAGCCTTCCAGCAAAGGAACAAAGCGAACCTGGCGTAATTCGTCGTATTCAAGGCCCTGACCGGTCTTGCGCGCCACGATCAGGTGCTGCACGGCGTTCGACTGACCCACCGGCACGACCATGATGCCACCGACCTTCAACTGGTCGATCAGCGTGCCGGGAGGGTCTTCTGCCGCCGCGGTCACGATGATCCGGTCAAAAGGGGCCTGATCGGGCAGGCCAAAGCTGCCGTCCCCGGTGATCGCGGTGATGTTTGTCAGCTTCATCGTCTCGAAAAGCGTGCGCGCTTCGCGGACAAGACGGCTGTGACGGTCGACCGTATAGACCCGGCGCGCCAGACGGCTGAGGATTGCCGCCTGATAGCCGGAGCCGGTGCCGACCTCCAGCACCTTGTCCCGGTGCGACAGCTTCAACGCTTGCGTCATGAGGCCCACGACAGAGGGCTGGCTGATCGTCTGCCCGCAGGCAATGGGCAAGGGCATGTCCTCATAGGCCCGTTCGGCGAAGATCCCCTTGATAAAGGGGCCACGGTCTATCGTCTCCATCGCCTGTAGGACGTTCTTGTCGGTCACGCCCTTGGAGCGCAGGGCATAGAGGAACTGCATCTTGCGTTCCGCTTCTGACGTCTCCGCCATCATGCGTTGATGCCCGCCAGATGCTCAAACATGTCGTGAGCCGTGAGGTCCGCGCGCATGGGGGTGACCGAGATATAGCCTTGAAGGTTCAATTGAGCATCTGACCCTTCTGCCGTTGGGCGGCGCTGATCGCCCCCTTTGATCCACAGGAAGCGTCGCCCGGAGGGTGATTGATGGGGTTCGGTCGAAAAGCCCAGTCCTTCGCGAAATCCTTGTGTTGCAAGGCGGGTGCCCTTTACATCGGCGGCAGGGACAGGCGGGAAGTTGACATTGTAAAAGAGCCGGTAGCCGCCTTTTTCCTCCGGGGTGTGCGCCAGAATGCGGCGCACCACCTCGACGCCGTGGCGGGCGGAGGCCTCGAATGGGTCGTCCAGATCAAGGTTGGCCGGGCCATAGTATTGTGACAAGGCAATCGCCGGAAGCCCCTGCAAGGCAGCCTCCATCGCGCCGCCGATGGTGCCGGAGTAGAGCGTGTTCTCAGCCGAGTTATTGCCCCGGTTCACGCCAGAGAGCACCAGATCGGGCGGGCAGTCCTTCATCACATCATGCAGGCCCGCCAGCACGCAATCCGCCGGAGAGCCTTCTGCGGCGTAGCTGCGTTCCCCCATCCGGGCGACCATCATCGGATGCGTATAGCTGATGCAATGTCCGACGCCAGATTGCTCAAACGCGGGTGCGACGGTCCAGACCTCACCGTCTTTTCCGGCCAGTTCGTCGGCGATGGCCTTTAGAACCTTGAGCCCCGGTGCATTGATACCGTCGTCATTTGTGATGAGAATGCGCATGTTGTGCCCCTTTGCGCCTTGATAGGCGAGGGCCTTGCAAGCGGCAAGAGTCCGCGAAAGATGCGGCTTCTATTCCGGTGGAATTACCTGGAGTTGTGACAGAAGTGCTGCGGCGGCGTCCCGAGGCGATGTCAGCCCCTCCCGGTTTTCGCCGGGAAAAAACCGCGCGCGGGTGCCGGTTGGCATGGCGGGCGGTGTCAGAATGTGAACCTTCGGGCCTGTCGCAGCCGTCTCTGCCTGCCAACTGCGCGCCAGCGCGATCTGCGCTGCCTTGGTGGCCCCATAGCTGCCAAAGAACTTTTCCCCTGCACGCGGGTCATCAAAGAAGACCGCCTGGCCGCCGTCCCCCAGCAAGGGGGCGACATAGGTTATCAGGGTGGCGGTGGCCGTGATGTTCCCCGCCACGGATTTGGTCAGATCCTTGGCGTCGATGTGACTTGCCGGGGTGAGGGGGGCTGCATGGATGCTAGCGTGCAGCCAAAGGTCCAGCTTGCCCCAGCGGTCGAAGATACCACGACAGAGCGTTGCCATGGCGTCCGCATTGGTGATGTCCATCGGGGCCAGCGTTGCACTGCCGCCCTGTCCCTTGATGCGATCATCCAGTTCTTCCAGCGCACCGGTGGTCTTTGCCACGGCGATGATATGGTGCGTCTTCGCAAGTGCCTCTGCCAGAGCTGCGCCAAGGCCGCGGGACGCGCCGGTGATGAGTGCTGTCTGTGTCATGCCCGCGTCATGCAGGGCTTTGTTCAGGGCGTCAAGTTGCCTTGCGGTGATAGGTCAGCGTCAGAAGGGCGCAGTGGTCGATGGCATCGCACGGCAGGGGGGCGTCCAGCGCCATGTGCAGGGCGCGGTTGCCCTCATATTCGAAGGGGGCGGGGTAGAGCGTCTTCATCGTCTCGATCAGCGTGGTGCCGCAGTGCACATAGAGGCTGATGACTGCGGGTCTGGCGGGGCTCCAGCAGCAGCGAAGCGTCGAGCCGACACGTTTTCTTTCAGGTAGCCAGGCAGGCTGCCCCCATTTCAAGGTTTCGATCAGGGGTCCGACATCGGCACGCGACGCTGCATCGAAAACGATGGCCCTTATGGCGGCGAATTGGTTGCGCGCATTTTCCGGCCAAGCCTTGACGCAGCCCTGAACCTCCGGGGTGTCACGCGGGACGCGCGCACGGTCCCGGGAGGCCACGGCGTTACTCCGCCGCTTTCATCTGGAACCCGTCTTCGATCTGATCTGCCGGTTCGACCGGGTATTCGCCGGAGAAACAGGCATCGCAGTACTGCGGCTGGTTTGCATCGCGGCCCTTTGCTTCGCCGACGGCGCGATACAGCCCGTCCAGTGAGATGAACTTGAGGCTATCGACCTGCAAATGGTCCCGCATTTCTTCTTCCGACATGGTCGCGGCCAGAAGCTTTTCGCGCTGCGGCGTATCCACACCATAGAAACAAGGCCAGGCGGTGGGCGGCGACGCAATCCGAAAATGCACCTCGGCCGCGCCCGCATCAAGGATCATCTCCTTGATCTTGCGGCTGGTTGTCCCGCGCACCACTGAATCGTCAACGAGGATCACGCGTTTGCCCTCGATCAGCGCACGGTTGACGTTGAGTTTCAGCCGCACGCCCATGTTGCGGATTTGCTCTGTCGGCTCAATGAACGTCCGGCCCATGTATTGGTTGCGGATGATGCCCATGGCGTAGGGGATACCGGATTCGAGCGAATATCCGATAGCCGCAGGCGTGCCACTGTCTGGCACCGGGCAGACCAGATCAGCCTCCACCGGGCTTTCCTTGGCCAGTTCCCGACCGATGGCCTCGCGCGTTTCATAGACGGAACGGCCCCCCAGGATACTGTCCGGGCGGGAGAAGTAGACATGCTCGAAAATGCAAAAGCGCGATTTCTGCGGGCGGAACGGGAAGCGGCTCTCAACGCCGTCGGCGTTGATGACGACCATCTCGCCGGGTTCGATCTCGCGCACGAATTCGGCCCCGATGATATCGAGCGCGCAGGTTTCCGACGACAGCGCCCAGCCGTCGCCGATCTTGCCCAGCACCAGCGGGCGCACGCCCAAAGGGTCCCGCACGCCAATGAGCTTGGTGCGTGTCATCGCCACAACCGAAAACGCCCCTTCCACCCGGCGCAAGGCGTCTTCCATGCGTTCCGGGATCGTGCGTTGCAGGCTGCGCGCCATCAGGTGAATGATGCACTCACTGTCCGAGGAGCTTTGGAAGATCGAGCCCCGTTCGATCAATTCCCGCCGCAATGCGTTGGCATTGGTGATATTGCCGTTATGCGCGATGGCGGCCCCGCCCATGGCAAACTCGCCAAAGAAGGGCTGCACGTCCCGGATCGCGGTCTGCCCCTTGGAGCCGGCGGTCGAGTACCGCACATGCCCGATGGCCAGCGGACCGGTCAGGGTCTCCATCACTTTCTGGCTGGTGAAGTTGTCGCGCACGTAGCCAAAACGCCGGGCCGATTGAAAGCCCAGTTCCGGGTGATGGCTGACAATCCCTCCGGCTTCCTGGCCGCGATGTTGCAGCGCGTGCAACCCCAGCGCCACGAAGTTTGATGCGTCAGAGACGCCGATCACGCCAAAGATGCCGCATTCTTCCTTCAGTTTGTCGTCACTATCGCCATCGCTCAGATAGCTGAAATCGAAGGGGTGGGCAGGCGGCAGTAGCTTGGACAACGGGGCAGCTCCGAATCCGGGGACGTTAGAGGACTTTCTAGGACGTGGGCGCTCCGGTGTCACCAACCGAAACGGCGATTGTCACGGTTTGTTGTGTCACTTGTGGCCTGAGGTGCACGCACCGGTAGAAGGGCAAAGGAAAACAGAGACCAAAAGCGCGCGTTTGCCTACTGACCGCAGTTGCTGACCAGCGCCTCATACTGGCCGGTGATCCATCCAAGCGCCTGTTCAGGTTCCGCATCCTCGATGTCGTCGGTCATCTTGGAGAAGATCGCAGCGGAGCGGCTGTCATCCACCAGCGTGTAGCTCTCGCCCGTCACAACGGTGTTATAGACAAAGAAGGCGATCGCCACGAGCAAAACGCCCCGCGCCACGCCAAAGAGGAACCCCAGCCCCTGATCGATGCCGCCGAGGGCGGACCGCTGGACGACCGAGGAAAACAGAGGCGTAAAGAGGGACACGACGATGAGCGCCACGGCGAAAACGGCAGCAAACGCGCCGATGATCGACAACTCGCAACTGTCCGCCAGAAACTCCCCGACCACCGGCACCTCGCGCACGAGGGGTTCGACCTGCGGGGCAAACATGAAGCCGAGGATCGCCGCCGCGACCCAGCCGACAATCGCCATGATTTCGCGCACGATGCCACGGCCATAGGCCAGCAGAGCCGAGATGACGATCACCAAAGCGACGACGCCATCAATCATTGTGAAGTTTTCCATAGCTCCGCTTGCCTCTTGGTCCCGCGCTTATCCTGCGCCAAAAATCTCGCCTACAAACCCGGTCAGATCAGGCATGGTTTGCAACGATATGCCAGAAACGCCCACTGGTTTTCCACCCCCGGCGGCGATAGCGCTGGTGAAACCAAGTTTTTGCGCTTCTTTCAACCTGTTTTCGGTCTGGCTGGCGGGGCGCAGCGCGCCCGAGAGGCTGATTTCGCCAAAAACGACCGTGTCTGCGGGCAGTGCCGCGTCTTCCCGGGCGCTCAGAAGGGCTGCGGCAACGGCCAGATCGGCTGCAGGTTCCGAAACTTTCATGCCGCCCGCCACGTTCAGATAGACATCAAGGCCCGTAAAAGGAATGCCGCAGCGCGCCTCCAGCACGGCGAGGATCATCGCCAGTCTGCCGCCATCCCAGCCAACCACGGTGCGCCGCGCCTGTGCATGTGGGGAGGGCGCGACAAGCGCTTGAAATTCAACAAGAACGGGGCGCGTTCCTTCAACACCGGCAAAAACAACAGAGCCCGGCGAGGGCGTGCCGCGTTCGCTGAGAAAGAGCGCCGAAGGGTTGGCGACCTCCGTCAGGCCACGCCCCGTCATCTCGAAGACACCTATCTCATCCGCCGGGCCAAACCGGTTCTTGACGGCGCGCAGAATGCGGAATTGGTGCCCGCGTTCCCCTTCAAAATAGAGCACCGTGTCGACCATATGCTCAACCACGCGAGGGCCCGCGATCTGCCCTTCCTTGGTCACGTGGCCCACGAGCACGACGCTGACGCCCTTGCGTTTGGCAAATGTGGTGAGCTCATGGGCCGCTGCGCGCACCTGGCTGACGGAACCCGGGGCCGATTCCACGTTGTCGGCCCACATGGTCTGAATCGAATCGATGATTGCAAGCTGCGGTCGTTCGGCCTCCAGCGTGGTGAGGATGTCGCGCAGGTTTGTCTCAGCTGCGAGTTGCACCGGTGCGTCCGCCAGCCCGAGACGCTGCGCGCGCATACGCACCTGCGCCGAGGCTTCCTCGCCCGAGACATAGATCGTCTTGAGGCCCGAGCGCGCGAACTGTGCGGCGGCCTGCAACAGCAAGGTGGATTTTCCGATCCCCGGATCGCCCCCCACGAGGGTGGCCGAGGCGGCCACAAGACCGCCCCCCAAAGTGCGGTCCAGTTCTTCGATCCCGCAGCGGGTGCGGGGCGGGGGAGCTTCTTCGGTGGACAAGTCCGTCAGTTGAACCTTGCTGCCGCGCCTGCCGCCGAGTGACTTCGCAGGGCCCGTCGAAATCCCTGCGTCCTCTGAGATCGTGTTCCATTCACCGCAGGCCTCGCAGCGCCCGGCCCATTTGGTCGTGACATTGCCGCAAGCGGAACAGGAGAAGGAGGGAGATTTTGCCATGCGCTCTTGTGGCCTGTGGCGCGCAGGGCGTCAAATGGGAAAAACGCCCGTCGTTTGGCAATCGGGGCGTCCGTCTTAACGCACCGCCTCAATCGGGCCTTCGGCGCGCCCGTTGATGAATTGCTCCAGATACGGGTTGCCGCTTTGGTCCATATCCGCCACCGGACCCGTCCATTGGATGATCCCTTCATGCAGCATGGCGATATTGTCAGCGATGGCCCGCACGCTGGTCATGTCGTGGGTGATGGTCATGGCCGTCGCCCCCATTTCGACCACGATCTCGCGGATGAGGTCGTTGATGACACCCGACATGATCGGGTCAAGCCCGGTGGTGGGCTCGTCAAAGAAGATGATCTCCGGCTCTGCGGCAATTGCCCGCGCGAGACCGACACGTTTTTGCATGCCGCCGGAAAGCTCCGCCGGAAAGCGGTCCGCCACATCCGGTTTCAGGCCCACACGCCGCAGCTTTTCGATGGCGATGGCGCGGGCTTCGTCACGGGGCCGTTTCAGCGACCCGCGCAGCAGGCGGAAGGCCACATTCTGCCAGACCGGCAGGCTGTCAAAGAGTGCCGCCCCCTGAAAGAGCATACCAAACCGCGCCAGAAAAGCGTCACGGTCGCGGGTCTCCGCCGCATTCTTGCCATCGACAAAAATCCTGCCGTCGTCAGGGGTCACAAGGCCAAGGACGCATTTCAGCGCAATGGACTTGCCGGTGCCTGAGCCGCCGATGATGACCATCGACGACCCCTTGTCGATGTTCAGATCCAGCCCGCGCAGAACATGGTTGCTGCCAAAGGACTTGTGGACTTTTTCCATTCTGATCATGCTCTGGGTCATAGGGTGAAGAAGACCCCCGTGAGCACGAAGTTGGCGGCAAGGATGAAGACAGCGGCGGCCTCAACCGCGGTCTTGGTGGCACGCCCAACGCCCATGGCGCCGCGGCCGGAGTTCATGCCGTGATAGCATCCCATCAAGGCCGCACCAAAGCCGAAGACAGCACCTTTCGTGAGCGATGAGATCACGTCCAGCGGCTCCAGGAAGTTGACGGTATTGTTGATATAGGTGGCGGCATTGAACCCCAGGGTGCCCGTGGCAACGGCAAAGCCGCCGAAAATGCCGATGATGTCGCCCACGCCCACGAGCAACGGCACGACGATCACGGCGGCAAGGACGCGGGGTACGGTCAGGTATTTCATCGGATGGGTCGAGAGCGTGACCAGCGCGTCGATCTGCTCTGTCACCTTCATGGTCGCAATCTCTGCCGCGATAGAGGAGGTGACCCGCGCCGCGATCATCAACCCGACCAGCACGGGCCCCAACTCCCGCACCATCCCGACCGCCACGATTTGTGGCACAACCGCTTCGGCGTTGAAGCGCGACCCTCCCGCATAGATCTGCAAGGCCAACGCGCCCCCGGTAAACACGGCGGTCAGCCCGACCACAGGCAGGGACAGCCACCCGATGTTGAGCAATGCGGCGAGGAACTCGCGCCCGTAGAACGGAGGCCGCAACAGATGGCTGATCGCCTGCGCCCCAAAGATTGCAATGCGCCCGATGGCAGCCAGGACCCCGAGGATCGTCCGACCGATGACCGCAAGCAGGTTCATGACCGATAGACTCGCTTGTATCGCGCGCCCAGCGAGGTCAGGATTTCGTAGCCGATGGTTCCGGCAAATCCCGCAATCGTGTCGACCGATTGATGTGGGCCCATCAGTTGCAGGCTCGCGGGCTCTGTGGTGAGCGCGGTGACATCCACGCCGATCAGATCCATCGAGACACGACCGACGACCGGCACGGGCGTCTCGCCCGCATGAAGCCTTGCGTTTGGCCCCATCGCCCGGATCAGCCCGTCCGCGTAGCCTGCGGAGATTGTGGCGATGCGGGCGGGGGCTTTCGCGGTCCAGCTGTTGGCGTAGCCAACGGACTCTCCGGAAGCGACATCGCGGGTCTGGATAACAGGGATGTCGAGGCTGACAACGGGCAGGGCGTCCACATGCGGCAGGCCGCCATAAAGGCCGATGCCCGGGCGGGTCAGGTCGAAATGGAAATCGGGTCCGAGCAACACACCGCCTGTCGCGGAGAGCGACAGCGGTGCTTCCACGCCAGAGGTCATTGACCGGAATTGGTCCAGTTGCTGACGGTTCATCTGATGCGCGGGCTCATCAGCGCAGGCCAGATGCGACATGATCAATGTGGGCGACTGCCCCAGCGCGATCTCTCTGAGCGCCTGCCATTCGCCGTCTTCCAGGCCGAGCCGGTTCATGCCGGTATCCAACTGAATGCCAAATTCGGCACCGGGCAGGGCCTCCACATGGCGCACCATCTGATCTACGGAATTGATCATCGGAACCAGATCCGCATCACGGATCACAGGCGCGTCGCCCTCCATGTGACCGGAGAACACGCTGATCCGTGGTCCGGCACCCAGGATTCTGCGCAGTTCCGCGCCTTCTTCAGCAACGGCCACAAAAAACTGCCGCGCGCCTGCTTCCGCCAGCGCCGGTGCGATGCGGTCCACACCGAGGCCGTAAGCGTTTGCCTTGACCACAGCCGCTGTCTCTACGCCGGTTTGCGCGCTGAGGTCGCGCCAATTGCTGGCGACAGCAGACAGGTCGATGGTCAGAACAGCGGTGCTCATGGCGCGGTAATGACAGGATCACCGGCGAGGTCAAGTCTTGGCCCCGGCAGAGTTGGGCAGATCGCCGGAAAATGCCATGTCAGAGACCATGGAAGCGCGTGCATCAAGGTGGGGATCAGGCCAGAGGAGGTCAGAATTCGTGATCGCTGCCCTGCTGCCATGGCTGGACAAGATTGCCGAAGCGCGTGAAACGCCCTTCGAAGCTCAGGTCCACAGTGCCAATCGGGCCGTGCCGCTGTTTGCCGATCACGACTTCGGCGCGCCCGTGCAGCCGCTCCATCTTTTCCTGCCATTTCGCCATCTCTTCGAGATTGTCGTCAGAGGGTTTTTCACGCTCGACGTAGTATTCCTCACGGAAGACGAACATAACCACATCCGCGTCTTGCTCGATCGAGCCGGATTCGCGCAAGTCACTGAGTTGCGGGCGTTTATCCTCGCGGTTCTCGACCTGGCGCGACAGCTGCGAGAGCGCGACGACAGGGATATCAAGCTCCTTGGCGATGGCCTTCAGGCCCATGGTGATCTCGGAGATTTCGTTCACGCGGTTTTCCGATTTGCCGGTGCCGCGCACAAGCTGCAGATAATCCACCATCAGCACATCAAGCCCGTGGGTCCGCTTGAGCCGCCGCGCGCGGGCCGCAAGCTGCGCAATTGGCAGAGCGGGCGTGTCGTCGATATAGAGCGGGCAGGCTTCAAGCGCCTTGGCCGCATCCACGAACCGGCGGAATTCGGCTTCGGTCATATCGCCGCGACGGATCTGTTCGGATGGCACTTCTGATGCTTCTGACAGGATCCGCGCGGCGAGCTGCTCGGCGCTCATTTCGAGAGAATAGAACCCCACGACGCCGCCCTCGATGGCCCCTTCGGACCCGTCGGGCAAAGCGCCTTTGCGATAGGCCTTGGCGATATTGAAGGCGATGTTGGTGGCCAGCGATGTTTTGCCCATGGAGGGACGCCCGGCAAGGATGAGCAGGTCAGACCGGTGCAATCCGCCCAGTTTCTTGTCCATGTCAATAAGGCCCGTGGAGACACCCGCCAGCCCGCCATCGCGTTGGTAGGCCGCGTTTGCAACGTTAACAGCATCCGTTACGGCCTTGAGAAAGCTTTGAAAACCGCTTTCCACCTGCCCTTGCTCTGCAAGCGAGTAAAGCGCCTGTTCCGCTTCGACGATCTGTTGTTTTGGCTCGGACGAAACCTCGACCTTCGCCGCCTTATCCGAGATATCGCGGCCAAGTTTGATGAGGTCGCGCCGCACCGCCAGGTCGTAGATCATCTGGGCATAGTCGCGCACCGCAAAGGCTGAGATGGCAGCCCCCGCCAGCCGGGCGAGATAGGCCGGTCCCCCGAGCTCCTTCAGCCCCTCGTCATCTTCCATGAAGGCCTTGAGCGTGACGGGCGAGGCCAGATTGTTCTTGGCGATACGTGCCGCCGCAAGCTCGTAAATCCGGGCATGGACGGGGTCGTAAAAATGCTTCGGCCCAATGATCGACGCCACGCGATCATAAACATCATTGTTGGTCAGGATCGCGCCCAGCAACTGCTGCTCCGCCTCGATGGAATGCGGCATGGTTTCTGGAGACTGCACGTCAACGCCAGTCGGATTAAAGGCCGATATTTCGTTCATCTCTGTCCCGTTCGCCTGTTCTTCACTGCTATGACGCTTCTTGGGCGTCGGTCTGCATTGTTTAGCTTATTCCCGGCACTGAGCCTATCGGGAAAGAACTGGGGATAACTGCACTGTAAGCCTGTGTACGACCAGAAACGCCTGCCTATATAGTAGCAAATTCCCGCAGACCCGCAACATATGCCTTGAGTTTGCGATTCTATGACGCTGGTGTGCGAGGCGATGTGGAGAAGTGTTTATTTCTTGTTTTCTTCTTGCCACTTACGCGGATCGTTCAAAAAACGTTCGACTTCGGCAAGCGTATTTGCCTCGAAAAGGCCCTGCGCCTTGGCCTCGGCCAGCACGTCCCACCAGGTGCAGAGGCTGTGCAAGGACACACCGTGGTCGCCCAGCGTTTTTTCGGTTTCGGGGAAGATACCGTAATAGAAGATCACCGCCGTGTGGCCACACCTTGCGCCGGTTTCCCGGATGGCGTCCACAAAAGACAGTTTGGAGCCGCCATCGGTGGTGAGGTCCTCGACCAGCAGCACCCTTTGGCCCTCGCGCATGTCCCCTTCGATCCGGGCGTTTCTGCCATAGCCTTTTGGCTTTTTCCGAACATAACTCATCGGCAGCGCCATGCGTTCGGCGACCATCGCGGCAAAGGGGATGCCCGCGGTTTCGCCGCCCGCGATGTTGTCGAATGCCTCAAATCCTGCGTTCCTCATCACGGTGACGGTCAGAAAGTCCATCAGCGTGCTGCGAATGCGCGGGTGGCTGATGAGTTTCCGGCAGTCGATATAAGTCGGGCTGGGCAGGCCGGAGGCGAGGATGAAGGGCTCTTCCGAATTGAAATGGACCGCCGTGATTTCCAGCAGCATCCGGGCGGTGAGCCGGGCCATTTCCTGCGCATCGGGGTAGGAGGAAGGGATCATGGGTCAGTCCTTGGTGTTATGATGAAGTGCCTTGCCCGCGTCAAAGGACGCGCCAGGTGAGCGGAAAGCCGGGGTCAAAAACGGTGACCGGGCCATCTTCCGTCTCGATATGGGTGGGCAGGGTCGGCGCGGATTTCTCCAGTGTGATTTTCGCCGAATTTGGCGCCATCCGGTAGAAGGCGGGGCCGTTGAGGGAGGTAAAGCCTTCAAGCCGGTCGAGCGCGCCTTCTTCCTCGAACACCTGTGCCAGAATAGACATCGTATTCGGCGCGGTAAAACACCCCGCACATCCGCAGGGCAAAAGCTTGTTGGCATCGGTATGCGGCGCGGAATCCGTCCCGAGGAAAAACCGTGTATCGCCCGAAGTGGCCGCCGCGCGCAGCGCCAGGCGGTGCTCCTCGCGTTTGGCGACCGGCAGGCAATAGTAATGCGGCTTGATCCCGCCTGCCAGGATGTGGTTTCGGTTGATGACCAGATGGTGGGTGGTGATCGTGGCCCCCAGGGTTTCGTCCTGCGCTTTTGCGTAGTCCACGGCGTTTGAGGTTGTGATATGCTCCATCACCACGCGCAGACCCGGTGTCGCGCGACGGATCGGGTCGAGCACACGGTCGATGAATACAGCTTCGCGGTCAAAGATGTCGATGTCAGCGTCGGTGACTTCACCATGGACGCACAAGGGCAGGCCGACGTAGGCCATCCTCTCCAGCACCGGGCGAATCTTATTGAAGTCTTTCACGCCGCTGGCGGAATTTGTCGTGGCCCCCGCCGGATAGAGCTTTACCGCATGGACCAGCCCCTCAGCATGGGCGCGTGCGACATCGTCGGGGTCGGTGTCTTCCGTGAGGTAGAGCGTCATCAAGGGCTCGAAGTCCGCGCCTGCAGGAAGGGCGGCGAGGATGCGGTCGCGATAGGCCGATGCCTGCTGCGAGGTCACCACCGGCGGCACCAGATTGGGCATGATGATGGCGCGGGCAAAATGCGCCGCCGTGGCGGGCAGGACAGCACGCAGCATGGCCCCGTCGCGCAGGTGCAAATGCCAGTCGTCCGGGCGTCGTATTGTGAGGGTTCTGGTCATGACCGAGCGCTAGCACAGCGTTGCTGCCTGCGCCAGACCCAGAGCGTCACGACGGGCTGTCGCTTTTCAATGCTTCTTTTGGCCGGGACGGGGCAGCGGGCCATCTCCGGACCCGGTAACGCCGCAATCGCCCCGCATCAGTGCTTGACGCCCAAGGCTCATGATGCAGTCTGGTTTGATAAAGACAGGAGCCGCCATGACAAACCCACCTTCGATTGACGCCGTGCAAAAGATGCTTTCGGATCAGGGATATGTCTGTGGTCGTGCGCTTGGGACGGTTGTTTTTCTGGCCTTGCGCCTCGGGCGCCCGTTGTTCCTCGAAGGCGAGGCGGGGGTGGGCAAGACCGAGATTGCGAAGGCGCTGGCGATGGGATTGAACCGCCGCCTGATCCGATTGCAGTGTTACGAGGGGCTGGATGCGGCAAGCGCCGTCTATGAATGGAATTTCCCCGCGCAGATGGTGGCGATCCGCACCGCAGAGGCGGCGCAATCGGCCTCACGCGAGGCCCTGCAACAGGAGCTTTTCAGCGACGACTACCTGATCGAACGCCCATTGCTTCAGGCGATGCGCCCGGATGAAAACGGCGCGCCTGTCCTGCTCATTGACGAGTTGGACCGTACCGATGAGCCTTTCGAGGCTTTCCTGCTGGAAGCGCTCAGCGATTTTCAGGTCACGATCCCGGAACTGGGAACGATCAAGGCGCCCGAACCGCCCATCGTGATCCTGACATCAAACCGTACACGGGAGGTACATGACGCGCTGAAAAGGCGGTGCCTCTATCATTGGGTGGACTATCCGGATTTCGACCGTGAGATGGAGATTCTCTCGGCCCGCGCGCCGGAGGCGGCAGAGACCCTCAGCCGGGAGATCGTGGCCTTTGTGCAGGCGCTGCGCACGGAGGATGTGTTCAAAAAACCGGGTGTGGCGGAAACCATTGACTGGGCGAAATGCCTGCTGGCGCTTGATGTCATCAACCTCAGCCCCGAAATTATCGCGGATACGCTGGGGGCGATCCTCAAGTACCAGGACGACATTCAGAAATTGCAGGGATCCGAGGCCAAACGCATTCTTGATGAGGCCAGATCATCGCTGGAACCGGCATGAACCCTGCGCGGCACGGGGGAGCTTGAGATGCCCGAATACGTCCCGCTTGACCTGCCGGAGAACCCCAAGCTGGCCGGGAACATCACCCATTTCGCGCGGGCGTTGCGCCGGGCGGGCCTGCCCATCGGGCCGGGTCGGGTCATTGACGCGATCCGTGCGGTTGAGGCGGCGGGTTTCAGTGAAAAACGGGATTTCTTTTGGACGCTGCATGCCTGCTTTGTGAACCGGCCCGAGCATCGGCGGGTCTTTACGCAGGTCTTTCGCCTCTACTGGCGTGATCCGCGATACCTTGAGCATATGATGTCGATGATGATCCCGGCCGTGCGCGGGGTGCAGGAAGAGCGCAGCGCCCAGTCCGCCGAAAAACGTGCGGCCGAAGCTCTGCTCGATGGGGCCGAAGCGCCCGAGACCCACCGCGAGGAAGAGGGCGAAGAAACCCTTGTCGAGGTGGATGCAAGCCTGACGATGTCATCGCGCGAACGTCTCAGGACGCTCGATTTCGAGCAGATGAGCACCACTGAAATGGCGCAAGCGAAACGCATGATCGCAAAGCTGAGCCTGCCGGTCAAACCGATCCTGTCGCGGCGCGGTCAGGCCAGCAAACTGGGGTCGCGGGTCGATCCGGCCCGCACCCTGCGTCTGGCGATGCGGCAGGGCGGCGAACTGCACCGCATCGCGCTCAAACGGCCAAGGCCGCGGTGGCCCAACCTTGTGGTGCTCTGCGATATCTCGGGGTCGATGAGCCAGTACAGCCGGATCGTGTTGCATTTCCTGCATGCGGTCAGCAATGAAAAGGGCGCAGGCTGGGCCAGGGTGCATGCCTTCACCTTCGGCACCCGCCTGACCAACATCACCCGCCATCTGGCGCAACGAGACGTGGATGCCGCCCTTGCGGCGGCGGGTGCGGAGGCACAGGATTGGGAGGGGGGCACCCGGATCGGGGCCTGCCTTGAGGCCTTCAACCGGGACTGGTCGCGGCGTGTCACGGGGCAGGGGGCGGTGGTTCTGCTCATCACCGATGGTCTGGACCGGGACGATACCGACCATCTGGCACGCCAGATGGAGCGGCTGCATCTCTCTTCCCGTCACCTGATCTGGCTCAATCCGCTGTTGCGATGGGACGGCTTTGCCCCGAAAGCGCGGGGAATCGCCGCGATGCTGCCGCATGTGGACAGTTTCCGCGCAGGCCATTCCATCGCCTCGCTGGAAGCTCTGGCGGAAGCCATTTCGCGCCCGGATGATCCCGGCGAAAAGGCCCGACTGATGGCCGGCCTTTGACCCTATGCCGGGACGTGATCCCGGCCCCGATCAGGCGACCGCTGCCGCAAAGGCGCTTCGATAGAGCGTTGACAGGTCGGAGAGTGGCGCGCTCGATGTGCCAAAACAGACCTGATCGCCGCCGAATTTGCCCACCGATTGCAAGCTCAGCCCCGCAGCATTCGCCGCGATCATCAGCGCTTCGGCCTGATCGAAGGCGCAGGCGATGAGGTAGCGGCCCTGATCTTCACCAAAGAGCGTCGCCGTATCGCCTGCATCCAGCGTGACGCCGACCCCAGCCGCCTCGGCCATTTCAAAGGCTGCAAGGGCCAGACCGCCGTCCGACAGGTCGGTGCAGGCCTCGATGTTGCTGCGATTGGCGCGGATAAAGTCGCCTGCGGCTTTTTCCTGTGCCAGATCAACAGGCGGTGCACCGCCTTCGGCGCGGCTGTAGACCTCGGCCAGAATGGCGGATTGCCCCAGATGGCCCGATGTCTCCCCAAGCATCAGTGCCACATGTCCGTCGCGCACCTCGCAGCCGATGATCTCGTCTACGTGCTCGATCAGACCAACGGCTCCGATGGTTGGCGTCGGCAGAATGGCCGCGCCTTCCGTTTCATTATAGAGCGACACATTTCCCGAAACGATGGGCATGTCCAATGCCGCAACCGCAGCGCCAATCCCTTTGATTGCCCCCACGAACTGCCCCATGATCTGCGGCTTTTCGGGGTTGCCGAAGTTCATGTTGTCGGTCGTTGCAAGCGGGCGCGCGCCCACGGCGATCAGATTGCGGTAGGCTTCCGCGACCGCCTGTTTGCCGCCTTCGACCGGGTTGGCTTTGACATAACGCGGGGTCACGTCAGAGGTGAAGGCAAGTGCTTTGCTCGTGCCGTGAACGCGCACGATCCCTGCGCCGATACCGGGAATCCGCACCGTGTCGGCCATGACCATCGTGTCATATTGCGCATAGACCCATTCCTTGGAGGCATGGTTGGGCGACCCGATCAGGGCGCGCAGGCCGTCAATCGGGTCCACGTCCAGCACGTCGCCGAGTTCATCCGCGGGGGGCGTTTCGATCCACGGGCGGTCATATTCCGGTGCGGTCGAGGCCAGCTTCGACAGCGGCAGATCGGCCTTGGTCTCGCCATGGAGCTGAATGAGAAACCGGTCTTCGGCGATGGTTTCACCCACAATCGCGAAATCGAGGTCCCATTTGTCAAAGACCGCCTTTGCCTGCGCTTCGAGTTCGGGGCGCAGAACCATCAGCATCCGTTCCTGGCTTTCCGACAGCATCATCTCATAGGCGGTCATGGCCTCTTCGCGGACGGGAACGTTTTCGAGATCCAGCCTGACACCGAGCCCACCCTTGTCGCCCATCTCCACGGCAGAGCAGGTAAGACCCGCGGCGCCCATGTCCTGAATGGAGATGACGGCGCCAGTGGCCATCAGTTCCAACGTGGCTTCCATCAGCCGCTTTTCCGTAAACGGGTCGCCCACCTGCACGGTCGGGCGTTTTTCTTCGATCGTGTCGTCAAACTCCGCCGAGGCCATGGTGGCCCCGCCCACGCCGTCCCGGCCCGTCTTGGCACCGAGATAGACCACGGGCATGCCGACGCCTGAGGCAGCCGAGTAGAAAATCTTGTCCGCATCCGCGAGACCCGCCGCAAAGGCATTCACCAGGCAGTTGCCGTTGTAGGCCGGATCAAAACGTACCTCGCCGCCCACCGTCGGGACGCCGAAACAGTTGCCGTAGCCGCCAACCCCCTCAACCACGCCGTTGACCAGCTGGCGTGTCTTCGGATGCGATGGCTCCCCGAAGCTGAGCGCATTCATCGCCGCAATCGGACGCGCGCCCATGGTGAAGACATCGCGCAAAATCCCGCCGACGCCGGTCGCAGCCCCCTGGTAGGGTTCAATGTAAGAGGGGTGGTTGTGGCTCTCCATCTTGAAGACCACGGCCTGCCCGTCCCCGATGTCGACCACACCCGCGTTCTCGCCCGGTCCGCAGATGACCTGCGGGCCTTTGGTGGGCAGGGTGCGCAGCCACTTCTTGGAGGATTTGTAAGAGCAATGCTCGTTCCACATGGCCGAGAAAATCCCCAGCTCCGTGAAGGTCGGTTCGCGTCCCACAATTTCAAGGATGCGGTCGTATTCGTCTGGTTTAAGCCCATGGCTGGCGATCAGCTCTGGTGTGATGGCAGGCTCTTGCATAGGCCGTGACGTCCCCCGGGTGGCAAATTCTGCCGCTCTCTTACATGGGTGCCGCAAGGCATGGAAGTAAAGATTGCCAGTGTCACTGCGTCCGCGCGCGGGCATCAATGGCAACGCCAAAAAAAAGGCCGAGCATAACGCTCGGCCAAGTCCAACAGGGAGGTATGAAGTGCGCAGGAATGCTGCGCCGTCTTCATGACGGTCAATTAGGGTGCATCGTGCCTTCGATCAAGGCACTTACTTACGTTTCAGAGCAATCCCGCTATGCGTCTGGTGCATAGCTCGCTATGGGGTCAGGCGCTCTTTGCCCGCAAATGCTTGCGGTAGATAATGATTTCATCCTGAACGAAATCCTTGAAGGCCGAGACCCGCTGCGAATGGCGCAGCTCTTCCGGATAAGCCAGAAAAACGGGGACATCTGCCGAGGTCAGTTCCGGCAGGACCTGAACAAGGTCCGGGAATTCCTGTGTCACGTAATCCGGCAGGACACCGATACCGAGGTTCTGCAACACCCCCTGCAAGACGCCGTAGTAGTTGTTCACCGTCAGAAGGGACCGCACATCATAGGTCAGAAGGTGCTGGACAAGGCTGCGCCCGGCTCCAACCTGGTCGCTATCGGTGTTCTGGCAGATCAGCCGATGACTGCTTATGTCTTCGATCGCTTGAGGGGCTGCGTTGCGCGCCAGATAGTCCGGTGTGGCATAAAGGTTCATGCGGATCATCATGAGCTTCTTGCGAATCAGGTCGGCCTGGCTTGGCTCTTTCATGCGGATGGCAACGTCCGCCTCGCGCATCGGCAAATCCAGAACGCGTTCTTCGAGCATCAGATCGACCTTGAGATCGGGGTAGGCCTCGTAAAGTTTCGGCAGGCGGGGTGCGAGCCACAAGGTTCCGAATCCGGTCGTTGTCGTGACCCGGAGTTCCCCGAACACTTCTTCCTCGCTGTCCCGAATGCGGGCGGAGGCCGTATCAAGCCGCCGCGTCATGGCGGCGGTGGCGTCAAACAGCAACTCTCCTTGCTCGGTCAGGATCAGACCGCGGGCATGACGGTGAAATAGGGTGGCGTTCAGGGACTCTTCCAAGCCACGGATTTGCCTGCTGACTGCAGATTGCGACAGGTTGAGCTTGTCTCCGGCATGGGTCAGGGACCCTGCGTCCGCGACAGCATGAAAAATTCTCAGTTTATCCCAGTCCATAAGGCGTCCCGCATTTCCTGTGCCTTTGCTAGCGCTATCTCGTCCGGAAATACAGAGGCGCTGCGCAGGAATGCGCCGCTTGGAACGAAAAATGTGCTATGCAGGTCAGCTAGTATGACCTATTGTTTCAGGGAAAGCCGTAGGAATTCGTTTACCGAACCGCTGGGGAGGCGCGAGATGGGCAAGACGGAAATCACGCTGAATGACCGCTATGATCTTGAGACGTCGACCGTTCTGTTGAACGGGACACAGGCTCTGGTCCGCCTGATGCTGATGCAGAAGGCGCGGGACCGGGCCGCAGGGGTGAACACCGCAGGTCTGGTCACAGGGTATCGCGGATCACCGCTGGGGGCGGTGGACATGCAGATGCAACGGGCGCTGAAACCCTTGACCGAGAACGATATCACCTTCCAGCCGGGACTGAACGAGGATTTGGCCGCAACGGCGCTTTGGGGAAGCCAGCAGGCGGAACTGCGCGGGGAAGGCAAGTTCGATGGTGTTTTTGGCCTATGGTACGGCAAGGGGCCCGGCGTGGACCGGACCGGAGACGTAATGCGTCATGCCAATATGGCGGGCAGTTCCACATATGGTGGCGTTCTGATGGCCATGGGGGACGATCATACCGGCGAAAGCTCGACAGTGCTGCATCAGTCTGAAATGGCGATGGTGGATGCCTATATGCCCGTGGTCAGCCCCGCAGGGGTGCAGGAAGTCCTTGATCTTGGTATCTATGGCTTTGCCCTCAGCCGGTTTTCGGGGCTTTGGGTGGGTATCAAGACGATGAAGGACACGGTGGAAGTGACCAGTGTCGTGGAGGCCGGTCTGGACCGGTTCAACTTCGTCACCCCGGCTTTCGAGATGCCGTCGGGTGGGTTGAACATTCGCCTGATTGACGACCGCATCGAACAGGAAGCGCGGCTGATCGATTACAAGAGACATGCAGCCGAGGCCTTTGCCCATGCCAACAGGATGGACAAGCGGATCTGGGGCAAACCGGGCGCAAAAATCGGATTTGTGGCGGCGGGCAAGAACTGGCTGGATCTTGAACATGCGCTGAGCCTGCTGAACATCGACGCTGCCGAAGCGGAACGGATCGGCATCACCACCTACAAGGTGGCCCAGACCTGGCCCTTGGACATGAAGGGGTTCGAGGCCTGGGCCGAAGGGCTCGACCTCATCGTGGTTGTCGAGGAAAAACGCAAGCTGATCGAAGTGCAGATCAAGGAGGCCTTGTTCGACAACCGGCGCGGACGGCGGGTCTACGGCGGCACAAAGAACGGCGAGACGTTCTTTCCGGCCAAATGGGCTTTGGACCCTGTCGAGATCGCGCTGAAACTGGGTGACGTGCTGATGGAGGAGGGGCGCAACACCGATGGCATCGCCGCAGGGATTGCTGCTCTGAAAGAGGCGCGGCGCTCAGATAACGCAGAAGATATCGCTGCACGCTTGCCCTACTTCTGTTCGGGGTGTCCACATAATTCCTCGACAAAGGTGCCTGAAGGCTCCCGCGCCTATGCAGGCATAGGGTGCCATTTCATGGCGCAATGGATGGACCGTGACACGCTCGGCTTTACGCATATGGGCGGCGAAGGGGCGAACTGGATTGGCGAAGCGCCGTTCTCCAGCCGCGCGCATGTTTTTCAGAACATCGGGGATGGAACCTACAACCACTCCGGCGTGCAGGCGATCCGCGCGGCGATTGCGGCAGGCACAACCATCACCTACAAGGTGCTCTACAATGACGCCGTTGCGATGACCGGCGGTCAAGGCAATGATGGTGACCTGACCGCACCGCGCATTGTCCGTGAGTTGCAGGCCATGGGGGTCAAGACTCTCGCTGTGGTGTATGACGAGAAAGAGGATGTCGATTTCGAGGCCCTGAAGGGGGTGGAGACCTTTGAGCGAGCAGAACTGCAAACCGTGCAAGAGAAGTTCGCAAAGATCCCGGGCGTCTCGGTCATCGTCTACATTCAGACCTGTGCCGCGGAAAAGCGCAGGCGCCGCAAGCGGGGGCAGTTTCCCGACCCGGACAAGCGGCTCTTCATCAACACCGATGTCTGCGAGGGGTGCGGCGACTGCGGCCTTCAATCCAACTGCGTGTCGATTGTGCCCAAGGAGACGGAACTGGGCCGTAAACGCGAGATCGATCAGTCGAGCTGCAACAAGGATTACAGTTGTATCAAGGGGTTCTGCCCGTCCTTTGTCACGCTCGAAGGGGCTGCGCTCCGCAAGCAGCCAACGGCAGAGATTGATCTGCCTGACCTCCCTGACCCGGAACTGCCTGTCATCGACGGCACCTGGAACATCGTCGTCACGGGCGTGGGGGGAACCGGGGTTGTCACCATCGGTGCGATTATTGCGCAGGCGGCGCACATTGACGGCAAGGGCGCCGGGATGATGGAAATGGCGGGGCTTGCGCAAAAAGGCGGCGCTGTCCACATTCACTGCCGGCTGGCCGATGGCCCCGGCGACATCAAGGCGATCAGGGTCTCTACGGGGGAAGCCCATGCCTTGATCGGTGGCGATCTGGTGGTCTCCGCCGGGGCCAAGACGCTGGGCCTCACCCGCAGCGGCCAAACGGGCGGTGTCGTGAACAACCACGAGATCGTGACGGGTGATTTCACGCGTGACACAGAATTCCGGCTGCCAAGCGAGCGCCTTGCCCTGGCGCTTGAGGCCCGGCTGAAGGACAGGGTCATGCTCTTTGATGCAACCGAGCTGTCGCGGGTGGTGCTTGGGGATTCGATCTACTCCAACATGATGATATTCGGCGCAAGCTGGCAGCGGGGGTTGGTGCCGCTGAGTTATACCGCCATTGAGAGCGCCATCAGGCTGAACGGCGCCGCGGTCGAACGCAATCTGCGCGCCTTCGAGATCGGTCGTTGGGCTGCGGCGCATCCAGATGATGCGGCAGCACTCTTGGCACCAAACGTGCTGAGTTTGCCGCCATCGACGGTGGATCAGATCGACTTCCGCGCCAGGCATCTCGTGGCCTATCAGGGCAAACGCCTGGCTGGTCGGTACCGCAGGCTCCTTGACCGGATAGATGACAAGGACGTGCGCCAATCCGCTTTAAAAGGGTATCACAAGCTGTTGTCCTATAAGGATGAATATGAGGTGGCGAGACTGCTGCTCAGCAGTCGTGAGAAAGCGTCAGAGACCTTCGAGGGCGACTTCAGGATGACCTATAATCTGGCCCCTCCGTTGTTCTCAAAGGAAGGACCCGACGGGCGACCGCAGAAACGCGCCTTCGGACCATGGATCGAGAGGCCCTTGCGGGTTCTGGCCCGGTTGAAACTGTTGCGCGGAACGCCGCTTGATCCGTTCGGCTACACGGCGGAACGGAAAACGGAACGCGCCCTGATCCGGCAATACGAAAAGGATATGGCTGAGGTCTTGCCGCTCCTGACCGACGACACGAGGGATGCGATTGCTGCCCTCGCGGAATTGCCGCTACAAATCAGGGGCTTTGGACCGGTCAAGGCGGAGAATGAAGTGAAAGCCGCGAAAAGACGGGAAGAACTGCTGTCCGTGATCCGGGCTGGCGGGCCGGATGTTGCCAAGGCGGCTGAGTAGCTTTACCAGACCAAGCAGCCTAGCAAAGAGGCTCCCCGGTTCAAACCGGGCCATAAAAACGGAGAGACCAATGCCTGCGCTGCGCCGCAATGTGGCACGCGACATAAGCTACGCGCACAGTGCCGAGACAAAAGGCGGTCGTGCCGTGATCCGGTTGATCGAGAACACAACCGGGCGACTACGCCTCATCAAGCGGGCGCGCGGTTACAAAGACGAGGTCGCCGCAGGGCGTGATTTCTTCGCGGTGATGGCGGCCAGATATGGTTTGTCTCTGGAACTTCAGAAGGGCAGTTTCGATAGCATCCCGAAAACCGGCCCGCTGATCGTAATCGCCAATCATCCCTACGGCATTCTCGACGGGTTGATGCTGGGCCATCTGTTGCGGCAGACCCGTGGCGATTTTCGCATTTTGGCAAATTCCGTTTTTCGCAAGGCCGAAGACATCAACCGGGTGGTCTTGCCGATCAGCTTTGATGAGACGAAGGAGGCCGTCGCGTTGAATATCGCGACGCGGAAACGGTCGCTGGAGTATCTGGCGCAAGGCGGGGCGATTGCCGTGTTCCCCGGCGGCACGGTCAGCACTGCCGCGCGCCCGTTTTCCAAGCCGATGGATCCGCAGTGGCGCAAATTTACCGCCCGCATGATCGCAAAATCCGGCGCCACGGTCTTGCCGGTCTACTTCCACGGCCACACAAGCCGTCTGTTCCAGATTGCCAGCCACATGCACGTAACCCTGCGGATGGGCTTGTTGATAAATGAGTTCGGGAAAAGAGTAGATACGCCTGTTCAAATCTCTATCGGCGACCCAGTTGCGCCTGCTGCCCTGCGGCCATTTGCACAAGACAGCAAGGCGATGATGGATTTCTTGCGAAAAGCCACGTATGAGCTTTCCTCAGACCCCGACAAGACCTTTGATCTGGGGTATGAATTCTCACAACGGCACCGGTCATGATGGGGTGCCAATAAGGCGCGAAGACCATGGCGGTTGGCATTTTTGACAGTGGTTTGGGCGGTTTGACCGTTTTGGATGCGGTGGAGACTCGCTTGCCCGACGTCCCGTTCGCCTATCTGGCCGACAGCGCCCATGCGCCTTACGGCGTGCGCACCGCCGATGACATCTTCGATCTGACCTGTCAGTCAGTCCAGCGCCTTTTTGATGCCGGATGTGACTTGGTGATTCTCGCGTGCAACACAGCCTCGGCAGCGGCATTGCGGCGGATGCAGGATTCCTGGGTTCCGCCAAACAAGCGTGTGCTCGGCGTCTTCGTACCCTTGATCGAGGCGATGACTGAACGGCAATGGGGCGACAACTCGCCCCCGCGTGAAGTGGCGGTAAAGCACGTGGCGCTTTTTGCGACGCCCGCGACCGTGGCGAGTCGTGCGTTCCAGCGGGAACTGGCGTTCCGCGCCATCGGCGTCGATGTGGAGGCGCAGGCCTGCGGTGGCGTTGTCGACGCCATCGAAGATGGCGACATGATTCTCGCAGAGGCCCTTGTGCGCAGCCATGTGGACGCGCTGAAACGCAAGATGCCGACGCCCGATGCGGCGATCCTCGGATGCACCCATTACCCGCTGATGCAGGACGCTTTTCAGGCGGCCCTGGGCAGCGAGGTGAAAGTGTTCAGCCAGGCCGCTCTGGTTGCCGATAGCCTTGCGGACTACCTGGTGCGCCATCCCGAGATGCTGGGGACGGGCGACGCGGTGAACCTGACAACGGGTGAGCCTGCCCGTGTCAGCGACCGGGCCACGCAGTTCTTGCGACGACGGATCGAATTTGTAACCGCCTGATTTCAAAACAGATTCAAAACGGACTTAGAGCCATGACCTACTCCATCGCGATCCTTGGCGCCTCGGGATATACCGGCGCTGAACTCATACGGCTGATTGCCGACCACCCTAAGATGCAAATTGCGGCCCTTGGGGCCAATTCCAAAGCGGGCCAGAGCATTGCACAGGTTTTCCCGCACCTGCGCCATCTGTCCCTGCCGCCGCTTGTGCAGATCGGTGACATCGATTTTGCGGATATTGACCTGTGTTTTTGTGCCTTGCCGCACAAGACCAGTCAGGAGGTGATCGCTGCCTTGCCGCCCACGCTCAAGATCGTGGATCTCAGCGCTGACTTCCGGCTGCGGGACCCCGCCGATTATGAGAAATGGTACGGCAATCCGCATAGCGCGATAGAGCAGCAAAAAGAGGCAGTCTATGGCCTGACGGAGTTCTACCGTGAAGACATCCGCAAAGCGCGGCTTGTGGCCGGGACCGGGTGCAATGCGGCAACCGGGCAGTACCTCTTGCGCCCCCTGATTTCTGCCGGAGTCATAGACCTCGACAATATCATTCTGGACCTCAAATGCGCCGTATCCGGTGCGGGGCGCAGCCTGAAGGAGAATCTTCTGCATGCAGAGCTTTCCGAAGGATATCATGCCTACGCCTTGGGGAGCACGCACAGGCATCTGGGAGAGTTCGATCAGGAGTTTTCAAAACTTGCCAGGCGGCCGGTCCGTATCCAGTTCACGCCGCATCTTGTCCCGGCCAACCGCGGAATCCTTGCCACTGGCTATCTCCATGGGGATGCGGAGGTTCTTCATGCCACGTTGTCGCAGGCCTATGCCGATGAGCCTTTCCTGAAGGTCCTGCCGTTGGGTGAAGCACCCAGCACGCGCCACGTAAGGGGTTCAAACTATTGCCATATTGGCGTTGTTGCGGACCGTAAGCCGGGGCGCGCCACGGTGATCGCCGCACTTGATAACCTGACCAAGGGTTCCAGTGGGCAGGCGTTGCAAAACGCCAACCTGATGTTAGATATTGGGGAGGTGACGGCACTGACGATGGCGCCGCTGTTTCCGTGAGGGGTTATGAAGAACCTGAAGAAGCAAAGACGCATCCAAGTCATCGCGCTCGCCGCGGTGGCGTTGGTTCTGTCGACGGCTTTGATCGGGTATGCCATGCGGGATGGTATCAATTTCTTCCGGGCACCGACGCAAATTCTGGCGGAACCTCCGGCCCCGAGCGAGGTGTTCCGCATCGGCGGCTTGGTTGAGGAAGGCTCAATCGTTCGGGGGCAGGGCGAGACGATCCGGTTCAGCGTGACCGACGGCAACGGTGTTGTTCCAGTGACATACACTGGCGTTCTGCCGGACCTTTTTGAGGAAAACCAGGGCATGGTCGGGACAGGGCGTTACATCAACGGCGTCTTTGAAGCAACTGAAATACTTGCAAAACATGACGAGACTTACATGCCGGCAGAGGTTGTGGATGCGCTGAAGGAACAGGGCGTCTACAAAGGCACGGAAGGCTAGACCGTACGCCGGGGTTAAGGCCGGTTAACGGATTTATGACCATCTTGGGCGCGAGACAAATCGCGCAAAGAGGGTCATATGCAGACAGTTCGGCAAATTGCAGCGGAAATCGTGGAACGTGAAGGCGGCTTCGTCAATGATCCCGACGATCCCGGTGGGGCCACGAATTTTGGTGTGACCATCCATACCATGCGCAACTTGGGGCTCGATCTTGACCGGGACGGTTCGGTCACTGTGGCGGATGTGCGTGCGCTGAGCAGGGAACAGGCCATCGAGATTTTCGAAAAACACTACTTCGAAAAGCCGTTGATCGCGATGTTGCCGCGTGCTTTGCATGCAACCGTCTTTGATATGTACGTCAACGCAGGCTCCAACGCGGTGAAAATACTGCAGCGGCTACTGGCCGACATGGGACACGCCCTGGTCGTGGACGGTGTCCTTGGCCCGAAGACCATAGGCGCGGCCCAGAATGCCTTTCTGAATGCGCCCAATCATTTGGCGGACGCCTACGGGATAGCCCGGCGAAACTACTATTTCCGCATCGCGGACCGTCGCAAGGCGAGCCGCAAATACGCGCGCTCGCGCGCGGGCGGGAAGGGAGGCTGGATACGACGGGCGGAGGAGTTCATCTCGCCGCGGTATCATCTGACAGATCAACAGTTTCAGGAAAGGGTTTCAGGATGGGTTTGATTGCAGGGCTGCTCGGGGCCATTTTCGGGAGTGACCGAAACGTCATCAAGGAAACGGCGGAGGTCTTCCGGACCAATGCCGAAGAAAGCGCTGTGCGGGGGCAAGAGCTGCGCCTTGAGGTATTGGAGCAATTCGCCAAGGAATTCGACGCTCGCAATGATGGCCTGTTCAACCGGATCATGGATGGGGTGAACCGCGTGCCGCGCCCCGCGCTGGCGTTGGGCACTCTGGCCCTGTTCATCACGGCCATGGTGGATCCGATCTGGTTTGCAGAGCGGATGCAGGGCATTGCCTTGGTGCCGGAGCCGCTCTGGTGGCTGCTTGGCGTGATCGTATCCTTCTATTTTGGGGCCAGACACCAGGTAAAAAGTCAGCAATTCCAGAGATCTATTGCGCAAAGCCTCGCGGCTGCGCCAAAAGTGTCAGAGAACATTTCGATGTTGCGTCAATTGCGCGCCACCACGCCGGGCATGGCGGACACAGGCGGGGACGCGCGCTTGCGGTTCACATCCCTGCAACCCGAAGCGAACCCGGCACTGGACGACTGGCAGCGGATGGGGAAGAAAGCCGCGACAATGTGATCGCCTGATGCGACCGATTGTCATTGGATGAAACCATGGGGCGGTTTATACTCTGCCCCATGATCACAGAACTCGGACATTTCGCCCTCATCCTCGCTTTCATGGTCGCAATCGTGCAGACGATTGTCCCGCTGGTCGGTGCCCATAAGAGATGGCCTGCCTGGATGGCGGTCGCGGAACCTGCTGCAAACGCTCAGTTTCTGCTGACCGCCTTTTCCTTCGGCGCGTTGATGTGGGCGTTCATCGTGTCCGATTTCAGCCTGCAACTGGTCACGCTGAACAGCCATTCCTCTAAACCGATGCTCTACAAGATCAGCGGTACGTGGGGGAACCACGAAGGCTCCATGTTGCTATGGGTGCTGATTGTCACCCTGTTTGGCGCGATGGCCGCCTGGTTCGGGACCAATTTGCCGCCGACGCTGCGCGCACGTGTGCTGGGGGTGCAGGCTGCGATTGGCGTGGCCTTCTTTGCCTTTATCCTCTTCACGTCCAATCCCTTTGTGCGTCTGGCGGTGCCGCCCTTTGACGGACAGGATCTGAACCCGCTGTTGCAGGACCCGGGATTGGCCTTCCATCCGCCGTTCCTTTATCTCGGCTATGTAGGCCTCAGCATGGCGTTCAGCTTCGCCGTTGCCGCGCTGATCGAGGGGCGTGTGGACGCCGCCTGGGGACGCTGGGTGCGGCCCTGGACGTTGGCGGCCTGGGTATTTCTGACCATCGGCATCGCATTGGGCTCCTGGTGGGCCTATTATGAACTCGGGTGGGGGGGATTCTGGTTCTGGGACCCGGTCGAGAACGCCTCCTTCATGCCATGGCTGCTGGCGGCTGCATTGCTGCATTCCGCCATTGTGGTCGAGAAACGCGAAAGCCTCAAAAGCTGGACAATCCTGCTGGCGATCCTTGCGTTCGGCTTCTCGTTGATCGGCACCTTTATCGTGCGGTCGGGGCTGCTGACCTCGGTACATGCTTTTGCCAATGATCCGGAACGGGGCGTTTTCATCCTGATGATCATGGGCTTTTTCATGGGCGGCGCACTGATCCTCTTTGCGTTCCGTGCAGGCGCCATGGAAGCGCGCGGTGTTTTCGGCGTCGTGAGCCGGGAGAGCGCGTTGGTCGCCAATAACCTTCTGCTCGCCGTCAGTTGCTTTGTCGTCTTCGTGGGCACCATGTGGCCGCTCGTGGCGGAGATGTTCTTTGACCGTAAACTCAGCGTCGGGCCGCCGTTCTTCAACATGGCCTTCTCGCCCTTCATGCTGGTTTTGGGACTGATTTTGCCCATTGGTTCCGCCATGCCCTGGAAACGCGCCCGCATCGCCCGGGCGGTGAAACCGTTGCGCTATGTCTTTGTTCTGGCGCTCGCCATCGGCGGGCTGGCCTATGCGATGCAGAGCGGTCGCAGCCTGCTTGGCCCCATCGGGCTTTTCCTCGCGGCCTGGATCGTCATGGGCACAGTCATTGACCTGATACAGCGCGCGGGCCGCGGCCCTGACAAATGGGCGCGGCTGTTCCGGCTGCCCCGGGCGGACTGGGGCAAGATGGTCGCGCATTCCGGTCTGGGGATCACCATGATGGGGGTCTGCGGGTTGATGGCTTGGCAGCAGGAAGACATCCGTGTGGCGCAGTTCAATGAACCTTACGAGGTGGGCGGCTACACGATTACCCTGACGGAAGTGAATCAATACGAGGGACCGAATTTCCTCACCACGATGGGCTACATCACTCTTGCACAGGATGGTCGCGAGATTGCGCAGCTGCGGCCCGAAAAACGCATCTACCCTGTCGCGCAGATGCCAACGACCGAGGCCGCTATCGACTATGATCTGGCGCGCGACGTCTACGTCGTGATCGGAGACGAGCAGGCCAACGGGGGGTGGGCGGTGCGCACCTATATCAAACCGCTCACGAACTGGATCTGGATTGGCAGCGGCCTCATGGCGCTTGGCGGGCTGCTGAGCCTCTCTGACCGTCGGTTCCGCGTGGCCGCAGGCGCCCGGAAATCCCGCCAAGTGCCGGTTGCGGCAGAATGATGCGGGCTCTTCTCATCGTTCTCCTGCTTTGGCCTGCCACGCTTTGGGCCGTGCAGCCTGATGAAGTGCTGGACAATCCGGTGCTGGAAGAGCGGGCGCGGGAAATCTCCAAAGGGCTGCGCTGTCCGGTCTGCCAGAACGAGAGCATTGATGAAAGCAACGCCAATATCGCGCGCGACCTCCGCCTTCTGGTGCGGGACCGTCTGGAGGAAGGCGACAGCGATCAGGAGGTCGTTGATTTCATCGTCGCGCGCTATGGGGAATTCGTGTTGCTGAAGCCAACCATCGGTGGGTCGAACTGGCTGTTGTGGGCGGCGGGTCCGCTGATGTTGCTGGTGGCGATGGGCGTTGGGCTGATGTATCTGCGCGGCCGGGATAAGGCACCCGCCGCACAGGAAGCAGCGCTTTCGCCGGATGAGGCCGCGCGGCTCAAGGAAATCCTGAAAGAGTGACGCGTCGTTTGGCTTTTGCCTGCGTTTGAACCTGCTAGGGTGGCCGAAAACCCAAGGCTGAGGATGTCTCATGGAATATCACACGTTGACCTATGCGCTGGCAGACGGGGTCGCGATCATCACGCTCAACCGACCTGAAAAGATGAACGCGCTCACAACCCAGATGCGGGCGGAGCTGTCCTATGTGGTGACAGAGGCGGGCAAAACCGCGCGCTGTGTGGTCCTGACGGGGGCGGGCACGGCGTTTTGCTCGGGCCAGGACCTTGGCGATAGGGTGAGTGCCGCCAACCTCGATCTGGAACGGACCCTGCGGGATGAATACGCGCCATTGATCCGGGCAATTTCAGAGTGCCCGGTCCCGACCATCGCTGCGGTCAATGGACCGGCGGCGGGGGCAGGGGCCAATCTCGCCTTGGCTGCGGATGTGGTGATCGCGTCGGAAAGCGCCTATTTCCTGCAGGCCTTTTCACGGATCGGGTTGATCCCGGACGCGGGCGGCACCTACGTCCTGCCACGCAGCATGGGGACAGCAAAAGCCATGGGTGCGGCGCTCTTCGCAGACAAGATCACAGCCCGGCAAGCGGACGACTGGGGCATGATCTGGGAGGCGGTGCCGGACGACAGGTTCGATGCCCATTGGCGGGCGCGTGCAGCGCATCTGGCCTCGGGTCCCACGGCGGCCTACGCGGCGATCAAGAAAACGATTCGGGGCAGCTGGAGCAATGATTTCGAAAGTCAGTTGACCTTTGAAGCCCACGAGCAGGGGGCTTGTGGCAAGTCGCGGGACTTCAAGGAAGGGGTGCTGGCTTTCAACGAAAAACGCGCGCCGCGTTTTGAAGGGCGGTAGGAATAGCGCCTCGAGTGTCCCGCCGGCAACCGTCTTGACCACTAGAGCATCGGCCTGAAAACCTGAATTACCACCCTTACCGACTGTACCCGGCCGGCACCGCCGGCCAGCCCCCGACCCTCCCCCCGGGAGGGCGCTTCACCCCCACCAGAGGGGGGCTGGCCTCAGTTGTGAGGGTCCGTGTTGCCGATTAGGTGGAGGCCGCTTTAGCACTTAGCTTGCCTTGATGCGCGGCCCGGTCATCCAGCCGACGACGGTTTGCGCGCAGCCACCTGTATCGCTGATGCTGACGTCCGGCGGCGCGTGCCCTTTTCCAGAGGTTTGGCCCGCGCATGGAAACACTGTCATATTCTGGCCATGGGTCATCCATGATTTTACCGATTTCCATCGCCCTCCCGTTGCGGCTGCCCGGCGTGATTCGAAAGAAAAAGGGCCGGGACAACCTGTGCCGCCGGCCCTTGCTTCCGATGCCGCAACCGCCATAGAGCGGAATCCGTTTAGTCTGCAACACGACCCCTTACATCTGAGGACAGCCCCCTCCCGGGGGAGGGTCGGGGGCTGGCCGGCGGTGCCGGCCGGGTACACTCGGTAAAGGCGGTGATTCAGATTTTCAGGCCGATGCCCTAGCGGTGTTCGATATCGACATAGTCCCGCTGTGTCTCGCCAAGGTAGAGCTGCCGGGGCCGCCCGATCTTGTGCTTGGGGTCGCTCAGCTGTTCTGCCCATTGCGAAATCCAGCCCACGGTCCGTGCGACAGAGAAGATCGGCGTGAACATGGAGGTGGGGAAGCCCATGGCCTCAAGGATGATCCCTGAATAGAAGTCCACATTCGGGAAGAGTTTCTTCTCCGCGAAATAGGGGTCGGCCAGTGCTGCGGCTTCAAGCGCCTTGGCGGTTGCAAGGATCGGGTTGTCCTCAACCCCCAGAAGCTCCAGCACCTCATCGGCGGATTGTTTCATCACCGTCGCCCGCGGGTCGAAATTCTTGTAGACGCGGTGCCCGAAACCCATCAGCCGGAAGGGGTCATTCTTGTCCTTGGCCCGTGCGATATACTCAGGGATGCGGTCCGGGGTGCCAATTTCTTTCAGCATTTCCAGACAGGCCTGATTGGCACCGCCGTGTGCAGGGCCCCAAAGACAGGCGATACCCGCAGCGATACAGGCAAAGGGGTTGGCGCCGGACGAGGATGCCAGACGCACGGTCGAGGTGGAGGCGTTCTGTTCATGATCCGCATGAAGGGTAAAGATGCGGTCCATCGCCCGGCTGAAGATCGGGTTGACCTCATAGGTTTCCGCCGGGACAGCAAAGCACATGTGAATGAAGTTCGACGCATAATCGAGATCGTTGCGCGGATACACGAACGGTTGCCCGATTGAGTATTTATACGCCCAGGCGGCAATTGTCGGCATTTTGGCGATCAGCCGGTGCGAGGCGATCTCGCGTTGCTTGGGGTCGGAAATATCGGTGCTGTCGTGATAGAATGCCGACATCGCGCCCACGACGCCCACCATGGTCGCCATCGGATGCGCGTCACGACGGAACCCACGGTAGAAATTCACCATCTGTTCATGCAGCATCGTGTGAATGGTGATGGTGGCTTCGAAGGATTCCAGTTGCTTGGCCGAGGGCAATTCGCCGTAAAGCATCAGGTAACAGACTTCGAGGTAATGCGATTGACCGGCAAGTTGGTCGATCGGGTAGCCACGGTGCAGCAATTCGCCCTTGCCGCCATCAATGAAGGTAATTGTGCTGTCGCAGCTGGCAGTCGAGGTAAAGCCGGGGTCATAGGTGAACACACCAGCTTGCGCGTAGAGTTTCTGAATGTCGATCACATCCGGCCCGGCGGTGGGGCTGTAGATGGGCAGGTCGTAGTCTTTGCCATCAATGGTCAGCTTTGCGGATTTTGTGCTTTCGGCCATGGGTGGTCCTTCCATTCATCGTTGCAGGTGGCGCGCGGCCTCCCGGCGCCTGACGCAAGATTGGTCAGACGCTTCATAGTGCCGCTTGCGCCGTGGGGACCTTCCCTCAGCCAGCAGCTTCGTTTAAGCGGGCACGGGTCTCTTCCTGTCCCAGAACCAGCATCATGTCGAACACAGAAGGCGTGACCGAACGTCCTGCGAGTGCAGCACGCAAAGGGCCCGCGAGCTTACCGAACTTTGTGTCCTTGCTCTGTGCGAATGCGTTTAAGACCGTCTCGAGATCTTCTCGTGTCCAGCTAGCATTTTGCAGATGCGGCGTCAATTCTCCTAGTATACCACGGGATACCGGATCAAGCGCCTTGGCCGCTTTCTCATCCGCAGAGATCGGGCGCTCAGTGAGCGCAAAGTGAGCCTTTTCAATGAGTTCCGGGAAGGTCTTTGCGCGTTCTTTCACGCAGTAGAGCGCTTTTCCCAGCATGTGTAATTGTGACGCGGTCAGGGCCGGGGCATCCGAGGCCGTCAGAAAGGCCTCGATTTCCTGCTGCAATGCGGCATCATCCATTGTGGCGATATGCTGCCCCGACAGGTTCTCCAGCTTCTTGAAGTCAAATCGCGCGGGGCTTTTGCCGATGCCGGAAAGATCGAACCACTCCAGCGCCTGGGCGTCGGTGAAGAATTCGTCATCGCCATGGCTCCAGCCGAGGCGCGCGAGATAGTTGCGCATGCCGGCAGCAGGATAGCCCATGGCCTGGTATTCCTGCGCACCCAGCGCCCCATGCCGCTTGGACAGTTTCTTGCCATCGGGGCCATGGATGAGCGGAATATGCGCCCAGACCGGCACGTCCCAGCCCATCGCCTCATAGATCATCATCTGGCGTGCTGCGTTGTTGAGGTGATCGTCGCCGCGGATCACATGGGTCACCCCCATGTCATGGTCATCCACCACAACCGCGAGCATATAGACCGGCGTTCCGTCAGAGCGCAGCAACACCATGTCATCCAATTGGTCGTTGCGGATTTTCACGTTGCCCTGCACCTCGTCCCGGATCACTGTCTCCCCGGTTTGTGGTGCCTTGATGCGGATCACATAGGGCGCATCCGGGTGGCTCTCAGCTGGGGCATCCCGCCAGGGGGAGCGGAACAGCGTGCTTTTGCCTTCGGCGCGCGCCATATCGCGAAAGGCGGCGATTTCCTCCGGCGTCGAAAAGCACTTGTAGGCCTTGCCCGCTGCCAGCAGCTCTGCCGCCACCTCTGCATGACGGGGCGCGTTGTCGAACTGGCTGACGACCTCGCCGTCATGGTCCAGCCCCAGCCAGTCCATGCCGTCGAGGATGGCGGCGGTCGCTTCAGGGGTCGACCGGGCCCTGTCCGTATCCTCGATCCGCAACAGGAACTTGCCGCCGCGCCCCCGGGCATAGAGCCAGTTGAACAGGGCGGTACGTGCGCCCCCGATATGCAGAAACCCCGTCGGAGACGGCGCGAAACGGGTGACAACAGGCGCTGACATGCGAGGTTTAACCTTTCAGTAACCATGAGGGCTGTATTTCTAGGCACGTGTCTATCCAGTGCGGAGAACGGGGGCAAGGCGGTGCTGCTGACAGGCCTCAAGCTTCAATTGCTGCACCAGCGCGGGTTCCTCTTTGAGTGGATACCAGTTTTGCTCGCCATGGGTATCGGCCTTTACTTTTCCTTGACGTTTGAGCCCGGTGCGACATTGCTCTGGACGGTTGGCGTCAGTGCCGTGGCGCTCTTGCTGCTGGCGCGGTGGATCGGGGAAGCGCTGTCACCGATTGCCATCGGCGGCTTGGTGGTTGTCACCGGATTTCTGCTTGCGGCCGAGCGCGCGCATGATGTGGCAAGCCCGGTCCTGGGCTTTCGCTACTACGGTCCCATCGAAGGCCGTGTCATCAATCTGGATCGCAGCGGCTCGGATGCGCTGCGGATCACGCTCGATCAGGTTGTTCTGGAAGATGTGCTGCCCGAGCGGACGCCCACCCGGGTGCGCATCTCCCTGCATGGAGATCAGAGCCATAGTGTCGACCCGACACCGGGGTTGCGGATCATGACCACCGGACATCTGTCGCGGCCGGGCGGGCCGGTGGAACCCGGCGGGTTCGATTTCCAGCGCCATGCCTGGTTTGCGCAACTGGGGGCGGTCGGGTATACGCGCGTCCCCATTCTGGCGATTGCCCCTGCGCATGAAGGCTCCGCCGGGCTCGCGGTCTTTCGTATTCGCATGGCAGCACAAGAGCGCATCGTGGATGTCTTGCCCGGCGACACGGGCGGTTTTGCGGTCGCCGTCACAACCGGGGCCCGGTCTGCCATTTCACAAAAGGCGCTGGAGGATTTGCGCGCCAGCAATCTGGCGCATTTGCTCGCCATCTCGGGGCTGCATATGGGCCTGCTCACGGCCTTTGTCTTTGGCCTCTTGCGGGCCATCTTTGCGTTGATCCCGCCCTTGGCGCTGCGCTGGCCGTCGCGAAAAATGGCGGCCGTGGGGGCCTTGATCGCGGCGAGCGGGTATCTGGCACTCTCTGGCGGGAATGTGGCGACCGAACGGGCGTTCATCATGGTGGCGGTTGCCCTCTGCGCGATCATGGTCAACCGCCGCGCCATCAGTTTGCGCGCGGTCGCCATTGCGGCAATCATCGTGCTGGTCCTGCGGCCCGAAGCCTTGCTGGGGCCGGGGTTTCAGATGTCATTTGCCGCGACCACCGCGCTGGTCGCGGTTTTCGGATACATGCGCGATCACCGGATCACGATTGGTCCGAAATGGGCGCAACCGGTCATTGGCGTGTTGCTGGCCTCGGGCATTTCGGGATTGGCGACAGCACCGGTGGGGGCGGCCCACTTCAACGCGATTTCCCACTACGGGCTTTTGGCGAACCTGCTGTCCGTGCCGGTCATGGGCACCGTCGTGGTGCCTGCGGCGGTGCTGGCCTTGTGCCTTGCCCCCATTGGCCTAGACTGGATCGGCCTGTGGATCATGGGCGTGGGCCTTCGCTGGATTCTGGAGGTGGGGGCGTTTGTCGCCGGACTGGATGGCGCGCGCTCCTTCATCCATGGCCCGGCGAGCTTTGTTTTGCCGCTGATGGCATTTGGCTGTCTGTGGATGATCCTCTGGCAGGGGCGCTCGCGTTTTGCGGGTATGGTGCCCGTGCTTCTGGCGTTCGTCTTTTGGGGGGCGACGTCACGCCCGGTGGGTCTGATCGCCGAGAATGGCACCCTTGTCGGGGTCATGACCAGCGAGGGTCGTGCACTCAGCAAGCCGAAAGGGGCGGGGTTCATCGCAAAGAACTGGTTGGAGAATGATGGGGAGGCGACTGAACAACCTGCCGCTGCCGCGCGCTGGCCGTCAGACGGGGCAGGGGTGCTGCCGGGCGGCAAGAAACTGGTCCATCTTTCCGGAAAACGCGCGGTCGAAGGGTTTGAGGGCTGCGCCCCCGATCAGATCATTGTCGCCTCTGTCCGGATGGAGACAAAAGGACTGCCCTGCGATGTCTACGATCCGGTCAGGTTGCGGAACATGGGGGCCGTGGCGGTTCATGCGGACAAGCGCGGACTTACCCTGACCTCGGTGCGGGACGTGACGGGCACGCGCCTCTGGACCCAATGGCGCGGGGATCAGTAGGTGCGGATCAACCCAACCAGCTTGCCCTGAACCTTGACCTTGTCATCGGTGAAAATGCGCGTCTCGTAAGCCGGGTTGGCGGCTTCGAGCGCCACCGTGTTGCCCTGCCGCAGGTAGCGTTTCAGCGTCGCCTCGTGATCTTCGATGAGCGCCACGACAATATCACCATTGTCCGCGACAGGAGTTTCACGGATCACGACCACATCACCATCGTTGATCCCGGCGTCGATCATCGAATCGCCTTTGACCTCCAGCGCGTAATGATCGCCCTTGCCCGACAGCATTTGACCGGGCACCGCCACGCTCGCGGCGTTTTGATTGATCGCTTCGATGGGCAGACCGGCGGCAATGCGCCCGACCAAAGGCACGTCTGTGGCACTCGCGCTGCTGACCGCCTGCGCCCCCGCAGGCATTGGTGCGTCCGGCTTGTCACCGTCTATCACCCGCGGCGTGAAACCGCCCTGCGGCTCGCCGCCCAGGCTTTCGGGGAGCTTGACGATTTCGATGGCGCGGGCGCGGTGGGCGAGCCGCCTGATAAACCCGCGTTCTTCGAGTGCCGTAATCAACCTGTGGATGCCGGACTTAGACCTCAGGTCGAGCGCCTCCTTCATTTCATCAAAGCTCGGCGGAACGCCGTCCCGTTGCACGCGTTTGTGGATGAAATCGAGCAAATCCAACTGCTTCTTCGTGAGCATCTTCGGGCCCTCCGACACCTGATTTGCTTTTGTTCTAGTCCTGTTCTCGTTTTGTGTCAACTTCCCCAAATTTGGCGAGTTGCGTCACAGGGCGATGTACTCAAGCGTTTCCCCGATGTCGCGGGGGCCATCACTCGGGGGGCGGATCAGGAGGGAGTCCGCGCCCGCGAGAACAGTGAGCAAGGAACTGTCCTGACGCTCGAAGGCGCGCAAGCCGTCAGGTCCAAGGCTCGCGCGCATGTAGTGTTCGCGCGGCCCGTTCGGGCCCAGCGGCGCGGCAAGCGGCGCGCTCAGGCGCGGCGCCGCGTTGCGGCCCAGCCCCAGCATCATCCGCACGACGGGGGCCACAAAGATCGTGCCGCATACCAGAGCGGAGACCGGATTGCCCGGCAGGCCGATCATCGGCACGCCCTGCAGACGGCCGGCCATCAGGGGCTTTCCGGGGCGCATGGCAACCTTGTAGAAGGATTGTTCCATCCCCAGATCCGTCGCCGCTTTGGCCACCAGATCGTGGTCGCCCACCGATGCCCCGCCGATGGTGATGATCAGATCGGCCTCGATGGCGAGGTCAAAGGCGGTTTTCAGCGAAGGGATGGTATCGCGCGCAATGGGGAGCAGGCGCGGCTCTGCGCCCAGGGCTTCAAGCTGTGCTGCGAGCCCGTAGCTGTTGGAGGCGATGATCTGGTCCGGGCCGGGGGTCTCTCCCGGCGAGACGAGTTCATCCCCGGTTGCCATGATTGCAACGGCGGGTTTGCGCGTGACAGGAACCTGCGCGATGTTCATGGAGGCCAGAAGGGCGATATCTGTGGCGCTTAGGCGGCGCGGTGCGGTGACGCGGTCCCCGGCCTTGAAGTCGCCGCCCGCGGGCCGCACGTTGGATTTTGTGCCCAAATCACGACAAAGCGTGATGAGGTCGCCGCGCTTGGTCACGTCCTCCTGAATGACAACGTGGTCGGCCCCGTCAGGCAGGGGGGCGCCCGTGAAAATCCGCACGCAGTGTCCCGCGCCAACCTCGCCCGAAAACCCGTGCCCCGCCGCCGCTTCCCCGATCACCTTGAACATGGCGTCGGGTTCCGCCTCGGCCCCGCGCAGCGCGTAGCCATCCATAGCCGATGCGGCGAAAGGCGGCTGCGTCCGGCCCGCGACGACGTCCCGCGCCAGAACGCGCCCGGCGGCCTGCCGCAGCGGGACCTCCTCCGGTCCCAGAGGGGCCACGAGGTCAAAAAGATGCGCAAGCGCTTGCGCGACCGGGATCATGGGGCCTCATACCGTCCGGATTTGCCACCATCCTTGAGAACGACGTGCAGCCCGCCAATCTCCATCCCCTTATCTACCGCCTTGCTCATGTCATAGACGGTGAGGGCGGCGATATTGGCTGCGGTCAGCGCTTCCATCTCGACCCCGGTCTGGCCCGTGGTCTTGACGGTGGCTTCGATGCGAATGCCGGGCAGCGCCGGGTCGGGTGCCAGTTCCACCGCCACCTTGGTGATGGGAAGCGGGTGGCAGAGCGGGATCAGATCAGATGTCCGTTTGGCCGCCATGATGCCAGCCAATCGCGCGACACCCAGAACATCGCCTTTTTTGGCGCGTCCTTCTGTAATGATATCATATGTTTCCGGCTGCATCTTAATGTAACAAGCGGCCACGGCAACCCGGTCCGTCACCGCCTTGCCGCCAACATCGACCATATGGGCATCGCCCTTGCCATCGAAATGTGTGAGCTTTCCCGTCATGTCACATGCCCTGCGACATGGTGGGCGCGCGCAGCAGGTCACGTGTCGCCTGGGTGACATCTTCCTTGCGCATGAGGCTCTCGCCGATCAGGAAAATCCGCGCACCGTAGCGCGCCATATCCGCCAGATCCTCCGGCGTGCTGAGGCCGGATTCAGCGACGATCAGCCGGTCAGCGGGTACCGAGGGGCAAAGCGAGCGCGTGGTATCAAGCGTCGTCTCGAAGGTTTTCAGGTTGCGGTTGTTGATCCCCATCAGGCGGCTCTTCAATCGGCTGGCCCGATCCAGCTCGGCGGCGTCGTGGACCTCAAGCAGGCAATCCATGCCCCAGCTTGTCGCAGCCTCTTCCAGCTCCTGTGCCTGTACATCACTGACCGAAGCCATGATAATCAGGATACAGTCGGCCCCGAGCGCGCGGGCTTCGGCCACCTGATAAGGGTCATACATGAAGTCCTTGCGCAGGACCGGCAGGTCGCAGGCGGCGCGGGCGGACACCAGAAACTCCTTGGCGCCCTGAAAGCTGGGCGTATCGGTCAGTACAGAGAGACAGGTCGCACCGCCTTCCGCATAGGCCATGGCGAGACGTTCAGGGTCGAAATCCGCGCGTATCAGCCCCTTGGACGGGCTGGCTTTCTTGATTTCGGCGATCAACCCGTAGCCTTGAATGGAGGCGCTGTGCAGCGCGTCGGCAAAGGGCCGGACAGGTGGGGCCTCCCGCGCCTCGGCCTCCACCGCTTCAAGCGGCTTGGCCGCCTTGTCTGCGGCGACTTCCTCCAGTTTGTAGGCTTTGATCTTGTCGAGGATGGTTTCTGTCATGAGGCCTCCGGCGCATTCGCCCAATTTATGGCCTGACGGCCTTGCGCCTGCAACCACACATTCACCCGGCTGAAGGGTCTTGATCCAAAAAAACCGCGCCGGGCAGAGAGCGGCGAGGGGTGGGGCGTTTCGATCTTGAGGTTGCGGGCGGCGTCAACCTTCGCCGCCACTTTCTGCGCATGTGCGCCCCATAGAACATAGGCGCGGGGTCGGTCCGACAGCCGGTCCAGCACCTGCGCGGTCAGGCGGGCCCAGCCCAGTTTGGCGTGCGACCCCGCCGCGCCGGCCCGGACGGTCAGGGCGGTGTTCAGCAAGAGCACGCCCTGAGGGGCCCAGAACCGCAAATCCGCGTGGTCCGGCGCATTGCCGATGTCCGCGCGCATTTCCTTGTAGATATTGCTCAAGGACCGGGGCAGCGGGTGGGTGCCCCGCGCGGCGGAGAAGGCGAACCCATGGGCGTGACCCGGCGTCGGGTAGGGGTCCTGACCGAGGATGACCACGTCGACATGTTCGGGCGGGGTTGCCTCCAGCGCTGCAAAGACCTGATGAGGTGGCGGCAGGACCAGCCCTCCCTCCCGTGACAGCGCCTCTTCGATGCCTGGCAGATCGTCCGTGAAGAAGGGCAGATCGTGCCAGCCGTTCAGGTGCGAGAGATCAAAGCGGCTCACGCGGATTGCGTGATCTTGGCCACAGCTTCAATCTTCTGCGCGGCAGCGCCGCTGTCGATGGACTGCGCAGCCATCTCGACACCGGTGCGCAGATCGCTCGCCGCATCTGCAACCACAAGGGCCGCTGCCGCGTTCAGAAGCACGGCGTCGCGGTAGGCCGACGGTGCCCCGGCCAGCAGGGCCTTGAAATCGCGCGCGTTTTCTTCCGGCGTGCCGCCAAGGATGGCCTCAAAGGGGTGTGCCGGCAACCCGGCTTCTTCAGGGTGAACCTCTTTGTCGTGAATCTTGCCATCGGGCCCAAGCTCCGCCACCCAGCTGACCCCGGTGATGGTCAATTCATCCGTCCCGTCAGAGCCGTGCACCAGCCAGGCTTTCTCCGACCCCAGGGCCGCGAGGGTTTCCGCCATCGGGCGGATCAGGTCTCGTGAGAAAGCTCCGGTGAGTTGACGCTTCACCCCGGCGGGATTGGTGAGCGGGCCAAGGATGTTGAAAATCGTGCGCGTGCCCAGCTCGGCGCGTGTCGGCATCACATGGGCGATGGCCGGATGATGCATCGGGGCCATCATGAATCCGATGCCCGCCTCGGTGAGCGCGCGTTCGACAATCTCGGGGCCGACCATGACATTGAGCCCCATCTGGGTCAGCGCGTCGGCGGCCCCGGATTTTGAGCTGAGGTTCCGATTGCCGTGCTTGGCGACAGTGACACCCGCCCCCGCCACCACAAAGGCCGTTGCGGTTGAGATGTTCAATGTGCCTTTTCCGTCGCCGCCGGTGCCGACGATATCCATGGCCCCCTCGGGTGCCCGCACCGCGTTGCACTTGGCGCGCATGACCGCTGCTGCTGCGGCATATTCCGCGACGGTTTCCCCGCGTGTCCGTAACGCCATCAGCAATCCGCCAATCTGGCTTGGCGTGGCCTCCCCTTCGAATAGGATGGCAAAGGCTTCTTCTGCCTGCGCACGGGTCAGCGGGCCGTCAGCGGCGGCTCCGATCAGCGGTTTCAGCGCGTCGCTCATGCGGGCACCTGCATCTCGTCCAGGAAGTTCTGAAGCAGCGCGTGGCCATGTTCGGACCGGATGGATTCGGGGTGAAACTGTACCCCGTGGATGGGCAACTCACGATGCTGTAGGCCCATGATCGTGCCGTCTTCCAGCGCGGCGGTGATCTTCAGAACCTCCGGTAAACTCTCCCGCTCGACGACCAGCGAATGGTAGCGCGTCGCCGCAAAGGGGGAGGGAAGCCCCTTGAACAGCCCTTCTGCCTCATGTTCGATCATCCCGAGCTTACCATGCACGATGTCGCGGGCGCGGACCACTTTGCCGCCAAATGCCTGTCCGATGGATTGATGCCCAAGGCAGACCCCCATGAGGGGCGTGCGTGTCTCTGCCGCCGCCGCGGTCAGGGCGAGGCAAATCCCTGCCTGATCGGGGTCACAAGGCCCGGGCGACAAGAGGATTCCTGCCGGGTTCATCCCCATCGCCTCCTGAACATCCAAAGCGTCGTTCCGCCGAACAACTACATCGGCGCCAAGGCTTCCTAGATAATGGAGCAGATTGTATGTAAAACTGTCATAGTTGTCGATCAGCAGCAGCATCGTTATATCTTTGCAATCAGGGCTGGAGGCTATCGCCCCAGGCGCGTTATATGTCGCGCATACTTGTTCAGGCTTGGCTGGTGTCGTCAAGAGGGGCCCGCCGTCGCGGTGGCAGGGATGAACGATCAGGCGGGTTCTCGGAACGTGACCTGACCGCATCGAAACGAAGGGTGAGCAGAGGGTGGCCAAAGGGTTTTCTAAAGGCGTTTTGTGGGGCGCCGTGGTAAGCGTCAGCGCTTTGGCGCTGATCTCTGTCGCCGAGAACCGCGATGCGCTCTTGCAGGAACGGCTCTCTGTCGACCGTACGTCGCAAGACAAGAGCCGGGCGCAGGGCAGTGGCCCGTCGGGGTCGGGGCTGGGCGGATCGGATGCGGCACCCCCTGAGCCCGATACGCTGGCGGGGCTGCTGCCGGACACGCTGGCGCCGGCGGCTGTGCCGCAAGCAGGCACGGCGTCCGACCTGGCCGGCGCGGCAGAACCTGCCGATGGCGCATTGACCGGCATCACAGCCCCTTTGACCGAGGCCCCGCGGGTCACTTACACGGATACGTCCTCCCTCAAGACGCCAGCGACCGAACCGGGAGTTTCCATCGCGACGGAGCCTGTGCAACCCGCAGCCCCCGATCCGGTCCCACAAAGCAGCGCGTTTGCCGTGCCCGAGCAGCCCGCGACGCCCGAGGTCCAGAGTGGATCAGCCGGTGTCGTTTCGCACGGGGGCGAGATATCCGAGCAGCCGGACAGCGCCGGACAGATACCCACCGTCGCCCTTGATCCGGCGCAACCTGCCTTGCCGGGCATTGACACGGAAACCAGCGGTTTTGGCGCGGCACTTGCGCCGGAGATAGCGGCGCAACCGGCGGATGCGGCTGGGCAGGAACAGGTGGCGCATCCGCTCCCGAAAGCAGAAGATGCCCCAACGACCCCGGAAGTCGCGCCTGAAACCGTTGCGTCCGCCTCGCCCGTGCAACCCTTTGCGGAACAGGTGATACCCGCAACACCGCCCCCTGCGCACCCGGAAAAAGATGCGCCCGAGGCCGCCGGGGAGGTGTTTGAACTACCTGTGCCGGTCAAGCCTGCCCAGGAGACCGAAGCGGGTGAAAGCGGCTCAGCACGGGTTGCGGCGGAGCTTTCCATTGCCACGCCCAAGGCGGATGCTGTGCAAGAGGGCGAGGGCGCGATTGTCGCGCAGGTCACGGAGGCCGCGCCTGCTTTGCAAGTCACCGATGCCTTGCCGGACCTGTCAGCCGATCTGTTGGCGGTTGTGCCTGAACCAGTTGAACAAACGGCAGAACCCGCTGCGCGGCCCTCAACGGAGGATGCCGGGTCGGCAAGTGTTCGCGTCAACCGCCTGCCAACCTTGGATGCTGCGGCTCCAATCCCGGACGCGTCTGCCGCCGACGCAACTGACGAGGTGTCCGATGCGCCTGAGAGGACCGATCTACCACCGATTGAGCGGTTTGCGGCAGTGTTTGACAATCCGGAAAACAAGCCGCTCATGACCGTCATCCTGATTGACGATGGTGTGGATATTCCTGCCCTGCCAACGGGGTTATCGGCCATTCAGCAGCTGCCTCATCCGGTGAGTTTTGCCGTTGACGCGCTCTTGCCGGACGCGGCGGATCGAATGCGGACTTACCGCGCGGCAGGCTTTGAGGTTCTCGCGATGGTGGACTTGCCGGAGGGGGCGCGGGCAGCGGATGCGGAGGTCAGTCTTTCGGTGGCTCTGGACGCGATGCCTGAGGTCGTGGGGGTGCTTGATGGCGTGCGCACGGGGATCCAGACGTCTCCGGATGCCGGGCGGCAGGTCGCGCAGATACTGGCGCAGACAGGCCATGGTCTGGTCACGCAGAACCGTGGGTTGAACACCGTGCAGAAGCTCGCCGCGCGTCAGGGTGTGCCCTCGGCTGTGGTGTTCCGTGATTTCGACGCCAAGGGCCAGTCGTCGGTGGTCATCCGCCGCTTTCTGGATCATGCGGCCTTTCGCGCGGGGCAGGAAGGTAAAGTCATCATGCTTGGCCGGTTGCGGGAGGAAACCCTTGCGGCACTGGTCGTCTGGGCGCTACAGGACCGGGCCTCCAGTGTTGCGATGGCGCCGGTGTCGGCTGCGCTGACCCTCGGTCGATAGCGACTACCTGAGCTGACCGGTTCTCTGCGCCGGGGCGGTGTAGTCGTGATACCATGAGATGAACGCCTCCTTGGGCATCGGCACCCCGATACCGAAGCCCTGCACCACATCACACCCAAGCCTGCGGACAGTCTGGAAATGCCTCGGGGTTTCAACGCCTTCAGCGACGACATTCATCTTGAGATTGCGCGATAAGGTCACCAGTGCGGCAATGATGCTATCCGCCCGGGGTTCCGGTACAGGCTTGATCAGCGATTGATCCAGCTTGATCCCGTTCAGTTGCAGCAAGGACAGATTGGACATGGAAGCATAACCGGTGCCGAAATCGTCCAGAACGACACTGAAGCCTGCTTTTGACAGACGTGAAACGGTCTGGAGCGCCAGATCTTCGTCCTTCTCGATCAAGGTACTTTCCAGAACCTCGATCGTAAGCTGAGAGGGCCGGAGGGCCCGGTCGCTGACCTCTTTCAGCAGCTTGTCGGTGAGCTGTGGGTCACGCAGGGTGTTTGGCGAGACGTTTACCGAAATGCCGGGTATTTCAATCCCTTGCGCCAATAGATCGGCGAATATGCCGAGGCCCTTCCTGATGATGACATGATCGATCTGGTCGATCAGGCCGGATTCCTCTGCAGCAGCAATGAACGTCCCCGGCGGCACGATGCCCCGTTCAGGATGCCGCCAGCGCGCGAGGACCTCGCAGCCGTAAATCTCGCCGGACTCTGTGTAGACCTGCGGTTGCAGATAAGGTTCGAACTGATCGTCAGACAGGGCTTGTGTGATTTCCGTGAAGAGAACGCGACGGGTTTCAATCTCTGCAACCATTTCCTTTGAATAGCCCCGGCTCTTGCCGCGACCCGCCCGTTTGGCCTCGTACAGGGCGAGGTCGGCCTCAACCAGCAGCTGGTCAGATGTCGCGGAGGATGACACCGCAAGGGTGTAGCCGATGCTGGCGCCAATTTGCGATTGGACATCGTTGAGCAGAACCGGTTTGCTGATGCCACGAATAATCCGGTTGGCGAGATCCTGGATGGCGCGTACGGAATGCGGGTTTTCGATCACGATCACAAATTCATCACCACCAATGCGCCCGACGATGTCATTTTCCCGGGTCTCGGCTTCGAGTATCCTGGCGACGTGGATCAGGATCGCGTCCCCCGCATTATGTCCCAGGGTGTCGTTGACCTGCTTGAACATGTCGAGGTCGATCTTCATTACGCAGCGCGTGTAATCCGCACCATGCTCGGTTGTCTGGGGGCTGCCGAGATGTTCGTAGACCGCACGTCTGTTCAGCAATCCGGTCAGCGCGTCGTGATTTGCCGCGCGAGTCAGGCTCCGCCGCGCGGCCACAAGTTCCTGATTGCGGGATTTCAGCTCACGCAGCGATTTCCTGAGCAGTTTCTTTCGCAATTCCAGCCTGCGAATGGCGGTATTGACCGAGACCTGCGCAGGCAGGAAGATCAACACCGCTTCAACCAGCAGTACGACAAGGGCTGCGATCAGGGTGGCGCGCTGAATGGTCTGGAGGTGGGCAACGCGGGCTTCGGATTCCGCCCGGAACAGATCCGCCGCGGTTGCGAGTGAAATCAGCAGCTCGTCCTTGCCCCACCCCGACAGAACCTTGCGAAGCTCTTCTGCCTGCGCCCCTTCTGCATGGTGTGCGATTCCCGCCATCTGGACAAAGCGGCGCGACCAGGCATCCAGCGTGATGGGGCTTTGTTCGAAATAGACGTGGCGCAGTTCCGGTGACAGGTCGGGGCGGTTTATCAACCATTCATGCGAGGTCTCAAACAGGTTCAGCGCGGTTTCAAGCCGCTGGTCGATGAATGGGTAATCATCGTTCCGCGTCTCCGCCATCAGAAACAGGATGCGCTGGCTCAGCATCCGTTGCCGGTTGCTGACGCTGATGACTTCCGCGTCGTCTTCCGCCGCCTCGATAGTTTTGAGAGATGCCCAGTGGGAAACGGAGATCGTCACAAAAATAAAAATGAAACCAAGAGCATAGCGCTGCCACAGCGCATGTGGCCGGCTGATACACATCCAGCGGACAAACCGGCGGAGCTTTTTTCTGAAATGACTCATACTGTCGATCATCTACCTGGAAAATGGCCCGTCTTCACCGCGCCAGCGCCAATAAGGCCCAAGCCCGGATACAGGGACCGAGCATGGCGTGCCAAAGTTAAGCAATTGGCTATTTCAGCTCGACCGATGGAAGTTCAAGTGCAAGAATATAAAGAGAAATTTAGACGGATTCTGTTAAAAGATAAGACAACATGGCATATCATGCTGCGGTCAGATGATCTCGTCTTCATCAAAAAGCGGGTCGGCTTCGAGCTGTTGTGCGAGGCCCTCAACGGTGCCATCCGCTGCCTTTGGGCTGAGCCTCGCGATATGAAACACGGCATCCCCTTCGTTGACCACGGGCAGGATCGCACGACCGACCAGAATACCGGCAAACGGCGCTTCGATATCTGTCTCCACCTCGCCAAACGGATCAGCAACCGATGCGAGGGTCTCCCCTTTCTCGACCACATCGCCTTCGGCCCGGAAGGTGCGCAGCAACCCGCCCGCAGGTGCCCTGACCCAGGACGATTGCTCGCAGATGTAGGGCGCCGCCCTGGCCTTGGCGATCCCCTTGGCGGGCAGCATGTTCAGGCCGCGCATCACCCGCAGGATGCCGGCCACTCCCGCACGGACGGCAAGCTCATCAAAGCGCAGACCTTCGCCTGCCTCATAGAGCAGAACCGAGGTGCCACGTTCAGCGGCCTCCGCGCGCAATGACCCCTCGCGCAGGGGCGATGTCAGCACCACCGGCGCGCCGAAGAGCATCGCCATCTCGCGCGTCTTGGGGTCATTGGGCGAGATCCTGATCTGCGGCAGGTTGGTGCGATGGATCGCGGCAGAATGCAGATCAATCCCCGTCTCGCATCTCAGCACAACTTCGTTGAGGAAAATATGTGCCAGTCGCGCCCCCAGTGAGCCCGAGGGATGGCCGGGAAAACACCGGTTGAGGTCACGCCGATCCGGCAGATATCGGGACCGGTTGAGAAACCCGAAGGAATTCACAATCGGCACAACCAGAAGCGTCCCGCGCAGATTTTTCAGTTGAGGCGCGCGCAACAACCGCCGGACGATCTCGACGCCGATCACTTCATCGCCGTGCACCGCCGCCGAGACAAAGACCGTAGGCCCGTCTCTCTTGCCGTGATGCACTTGCACGGACAGCGTGACGGGCGTGTGGTCCGGCAGGCTGGAGACCGGCAGGTGCACGGTTTTCACCGTGCCCGGCGCGACGCTTTCGCCCGCAATCTCAAAGGCCATGCGGGACATGGATCAGCTGTTGCCTTGTCCGGTAAACCGCGCCGCATCCGCCGCGGCGCGCCTGATGGCATTCGATTTATGCACGGTTTCCTGATACTCGGCTTCGGGGTCACTGTCGAAAACCACGCCGCCGCCGGCCTGAATGTAGAGCTTTTGATCCTTGACCACGGCGGTCCTCAGCGCGATGCACATATCCATGTCGCCGCCAGCGCTGAAATAGCCGACGCCGCCGCCGTAGACGCCGCGCTTTTCCGGCTCCAGTTCGTCGATGATTTCCATGGCACGCACCTTCGGCGCGCCCGATACCGTGCCCGCTGGCATGCCCGCAAAGAAGGCGTCGAGCGCGTCCTTGCCCTCATCGAGTTCCCCCACCACGTTCGAGACGATGTGCATGACGTGGCTGTAGCGTTCGACAATGAACTCTTCGGTCGGGCGTACCGTGCCGATCCTGGCCACGCGGCCCACGTCGTTGCGCCCCAGATCCAGCAGCATCAGATGTTCCGCCAGCTCCTTCCTGTCGGCCAGCAAGTCGGCTTCGAGGGCGTTGTCTTCCTCGGGCGTCGCACCGCGCGGGCGTGTCCCCGCGATGGGGCGGATCGTGACTTCCTTGCCGAAGACGCGCACGAGGATTTCCGGGCTGGCTCCGATCACCTGAAAGCCGCCGAAGTTGAAATAGAACATGAAGGGCGACGGGTTGGTTCGGCGCAGCGAGCGATAAAGCGCAAAGGGATCGAGCGTGAATTCCTGCGTCCAGCGCTGCGCGGGCACCACCTGAAAGATGTCGCCGGCACAGATATAGTCGCGCGCTTTCTCCACGGCGGCCTTGTAGGCCTCATGGGTGAAATTGCTGACCGGCGGCGCCGGGGTCTTTGCATCGCCAAGGTCGCGCGTTGCCATCGGCATGGCCCGTTCCAGATCGCGCACGGCATCCATGACGCGCTCGGCGGCCTGCGCATAGGCCGCCCGCGCGGTCTGACCGTCCGCGACCCATGCGGGCGAGACGACGGTGACTTCCCCCTTCACGCCATCCAGCACGGCGACGACCGAAGGGCGCATCATCACGGCATCCGGCAGGCCGAGCGGGTCGGGGTTGATGTCCGGCAAATGCTCGACCAGCCGCACCATGTCATAGCCCAGATACCCAAAGAGCCCGGCGGCAGCCTGCGGCAGATCATCGGGTAGCTCGATGCGGCTTTCCTCGATCAAGGCGCGCAGGGCGTCGAGAGGATTGCCGGGCAGGGCCTCGAAAGCCTCCGCATCATAGCGCGCGGCACGGTTGACCTCGCTTGTCTCCCCATGGCAACGCCAGATGAGGTCCGGTTTCATCCCGATGATCGAGTACCGCCCGCGCACCTCGCCACCGGTGACGGACTCAAGCACAAAGGCGTCTTTCTGGGCTCCGGTCAGCTTGAGCATCAGGGAAACGGGCGTGTCGAGATCAGCCGCAAGGCGGGTGTAGACGATCTGATTGCGCCCCTCTGCGTGGGCGCGCTCAAAACTGTCGAAATCCGGTGTCAGGGCCATCTTAGGGGAAATTCACATGCACGGCTTGCAATGCCTGCTGGTTGATCTGCGGGTCTGCCCGGCGGGTCACATCGGCTGCAAAGGCTTCGAATGTGTCGGTTGCCAGTTGCTGTGCCGCCTGTTGACCAAGCTGTGCGCGCAGCGCGGCCGCGTCGCCGTCTTGGGCGGGGGGTGCCACGGCATCCAGGCGCACCAGAATTGCGGAGGCTTCACTTTCGATCACGCGCACCTCGCCGGTTTCCATCTCGAAGACCTGATTCATGAACCCCGGGGGCGTCCGCGGTACGAAATCGGACCGCAAGAGGTTTTCCTCTGCAATCGCATCCAGATCGAGAGATGCGAAACTGTTGCCCCCTTCCAGTTGCGCGGCGCTATCCGCCAGTTGCGCGGCGAGACGCGTGGCAGTCTCCTGGGCTGTCCAGTGATCCGCAACCTCATCACGCACCTCCTCGAAAGGGGCGGGACGTGGCGGCAGAACGGCGTCGAGGCGCAGGGCAAAGAGCCCCCCGTCATCGAGGCTTTCGATCTCCGGGAAATCCTCTGTGCCGACGCTCGCCGCAACCTGACGGAAGGCCTCATAGGCGGCGATGTCTTCGGTGCTTTGGGCCGTCCAGTCAATCTTGCCCAGAGACATATCGGTTTCCTGCGTCAGCTCCTCCAGCGTCGCACCACCGGCCAGCAGATCGTCGAAGCTTTCTGCCTGGGCTTCGACCAGTCGCCGCGCCCGGTCATTGGCGATTTGCGGGCGCAGAAGCTCCACCGCCTCCTCAAAGGACGTGACCTGTGCCGCCAGAACTCCATTGACCCGGAAGAGCGCAGGACCCAAGGAACTGGGGAAGGGGCCGACAATGTCCCCTACCTCGGCGCCAAACACGCCCTCACCAGCCTCGGCCAGATCCGCCTGGCTTACGTCGCCAAGGTCCACATCGTTCAGGGTCAGGCCACGCTCTTCCACAAGCGCATCGAAGGTCTCACCCTCGGCCAGGCGCGCCGCCGCGGCTTCGGCGCTTTGCATGTCGAGAAAGGCCAAACGTTCGACAAGACGCCGCTCAGGCTGGTTGAACTCCGCCTCCCGCTCGTCAAAGGCTTCCCGCAGGGTGGCTTCGTCGATCTCGATCTCGTCCACCAGCGCGTCGGGGCTGAGCCAGGCATAGGTGATCTGCTTTGTCTCGGACAGTGTGAAATCCGCGATATTGGCCTCATAATGGGCCTGCAGCACCGTGTCCTCCGGCACGTCAATCGGCTCGGCCAGATCGTTTGCGTCGAGCAGAGACCAGGTGAAGCTGCGCTGCTCGCCCACATAATTCACCAGCGTGTCGACATAGGTGTCCGGCATCTCCATGCCCGAGAGGATCGCCCCTTGCACGATGGTGCGGGCGACTTCCTCACGCAGTTGCGTCTCGAACTCGGCTTCGCTCAGGCCGGTTTGTTCCAGCGCAAAGCGGTAGCCTTCCCGGTCGAACGAGCCGTCAATGCCCTGAAAGGCGCTGATTTGAAGAATGCGGTTGCGCAACTGCTCGTCGCCCACCGACAAACCCAGCTCCGCGGTTTCATGATCCAGCGACCGTGTGGCCACAAGGCGCTGCAGCACCGCGCGATCCAGACCGATCTGCTGTGCCTGCGCAAAGGGCAGGGGTTGGCGGGTTTGCTGCTCAACCGCGCGGATTTCCTGTTGCAGCTGGCGGAAATAGTCATCGACCGAGATCGGTTTGTCCCCGGCGGTCCCGATGGTGCGGATATTGCCCGAGAGGTTGGTCGCGCCAAAGCCCGCAAGTCCGAGGATCAGCAGACCCAGCAGAATCCAGACTGCGGTTTTCGAGACGGTCGAGCCTTTGGCCATGGTGATCCCCTGAAGTGCATCTTATTCGCGCGTTTCACGCCTATCTATGCGGGGATGCGGGCAGGAGCAAGAGCTAGCGGTGGTTCAGGTCCTGAGCCCGGCCAACCGGTCGAAAAGCACCGCAATCCCTGCCGCATCGAGGTTGGCAAAAGCGATACGCAGTTGCCGCGCGCCTGATGGGTCGTCCGGCGGCGTGAACATTGTCCCCGGCAAGCACAGGACGCCGCATTCGGTGACCATGCGCGGGGCCAGATCGGCTGAGCTTGTCGCGAAGGGATGCTCAAAGTAGGCAAAATAGGCCCCGAGACCGAGCAGCCTCCATCCGAGCTTTTCCAATCGCGGAACGCCCGACTGGATCGCGGCGCGGCGGGCCAGGATCTCGTCACGCTCCCCTGCCAGCCACTGGTCAAGGTTCTGCATGCCCCAAAGCGCTGCCGCCTGCCCAATCTGACCCGGGCAGATCGCCACGGTATCGAGGAACTTCTCCACCTCCGACAGCCTCTTGGCGGAGGCGATCATGGCCCCGACGCGGTGACCCGTCAGGCGGTAGGCCTTGGAGAAGGAGTAAAGATGGATCAGCGTGTCCTCCCACGCGGGATCCTGAAACAGCCGATGCGGGGGACCGGACAGGCTGTGAAAATCCCGGTAGGTTTCATCTACGATCAACGCAAGCCGGTGTCTGCGCGCCAGAGCCAGAAACACGTCGATGAGATCGCCGGGGTACTCCACACCTGCCGGGTTGTTCGGCGTCACCAGCACGATCGCGCGGGTCCGGTCCGAAATCAGCCTTTCGGCCGTGTCGACATCCGGCAGCAGATCATCATTTGTCTTGAGCGGCACAGCGGTCACCCCCGACATATCCAGCCACATCTTGTGGTTAAAGTACCACGGCGTGGGCAGGATGACTTCATCCCCTTCGGCACAGAGCGTCGCTATGGCAGCCGCGAAGGCCTGGTTGCAGCCGGAGGTAATTGCAACCTGCGCCGCGCTGATGTCACCACCGTAAATTCCTGCCGTCCGCTCGGCCAGTGCGGCGCGCAACGCGGGATCGCCCAGAACCGGGCCGTAAAGATGTACGTCGTCGCGGGTCAGGGCCGCCTCTGACATCGCCTGCCGCAAGCCCTGCGGGGGCGGTTCGACCGGTGCAGCCTGGCTCACGTTTATCAAGGGGCGGTCGGCGGAGAGCCGGGCGCCCTCCAGCCAGCGCCGGGCCTCCATGACCGGCGGGCGGAACGTGCTAGAGGTCCGTGTCTGTGTCATGCACCATTTCCCCAAATAACAGGTGTCATCCGCGTCCCGGCCACCGCCGCAGGCCTCTCAGAGCGCCCGTCGCCCGTTGGAGCAGCCGATAAATCCAATTGGTCAGTCAGTGCCGCGGTAAGGCTCCACATATTGCAGCGCCATATCCCACGGAAAGAAAATCCATGTGTCCTGGCTCACCCCGGTGATAAAGGTGTCGACCTGCGGCTCCCCCAACGGCTTGGCGTAAACCGTCGCAAAATGAGCCTTGGGGTATTGGGCCCGCACCAGTTCGAGGGTTTTGCCGCTGTCCACAAGGTCGTCGATGATGAGGATCCCGGTGCCATCGCCCATCATCGCCTGATCCGGTGCCTTGAGGACCTGCGCTTCACGTCTCTGGTCTGCCTTACCGCCTCCCGAATGGTAGGACATGACCGAAATTGTGTCGACGAGACGAATGTCAAGCTCGCGGGCGACAATCATCGCAGGGGCCATGCCGCCGCGCGTGATCGCGACAATCGCGCGCCAGGCGCCATCGTCCGGTCCCTGTCCGTCCAGCCGCCAGGCCAATGCGCGACTGTCCCGGTGAATCTGATCCCAGCTGATGTGAAACCCCTTTTCATGGGGCAGGCGGCTCTGGTCGTTGGGGCTCATGGTATTACCTTTCTAAGAGCAGGCGCAGACCCAGTGCGCCCAGAATACCGGCTGTGACCCGGTCCAGCAGGGGCTTTGCATCCAGATACCTGCGACGCGCGGGCGCGCTGGAGAGCAGAAGCGCGAACAGAGTGTAGAACGCCAACTCCAGCACGAAATGATTGACGACGATGAGGGCGATCTCTGGCCCAGAGAGGCCCTGCGGGAAGACAACAACAATCACAGCCGCGGCAAAGAGCATGGATTTGGGGTTGCCCGCGTTGACCAGCACCCCGGACCAGAAGGCATGACCCGATCCGCGCGCCGATGCGGAAACCGGGGTGCGCGCCGCGCGCCAGGTCTGTACCGCGATCCAGATCAGGTAGAGCGCACCGGCGATCTTGAGCAGCGTGTAAGCCCATGGAAAGAGGGCAAAGAGACCTTCCAGCCCAAGCAGGGCCGCCAGCGTCCAGAGGCTTGCCGCCAGCCCCAGGCCCACGCCTGTTGCGATGCCTGCCTTGCGCCCCGCGCTGACGCATGTCTTGATGAAATAGAGCAGCGCCGCGCCGGGGCTGGCAATCGCGGCCATCAGGACAAGATTGAAGGCCAGCAGGCTTTCGACGCTCAACCCTCTATTCCTTGCTCATGTCCGGCGCATCCACCGCCTTCATGCCAACGACATGATATCCGGCATCCACATGCAGGTTTTCCCCTGTGGTGCCCGACCCCAGATCCGACAACAGGAAGAGGGCCGCCTTGCCCACGTCCTCGGTGGTCACGTTGCGGCGCAAGGGCGAGTTATATTGGTTCCATTTCATGATGTAGCGGAAATCACCGATGCCCGATGCCGCCAGCGTCTTGATCGGCCCTGCTGAGATCGCGTTGACCCGGATGCCGTCCTTGCCCAGATCTTCCGCGAGATATTGCACCGATGCCTCCAGGGCGGCTTTTGCGACGCCCATGACGTTGTAGTGAGGCATGACCTTTTCCGCGCCGTAATAGGTCAAGGTCAGGCAGGACCCGCCGGGGTTCATCATCTTCTCGGCCCGCTGGACGACGGCCGTAAAGGAATAGACGGAAATATCCATGGACATGGAGAAATTGGCCCGTGATGTATCCACGTAGCGCCCACGCAGTTCCGATTTGTCCGAAAACCCAATGGCATGCACGATGAAATCCAGGGTGCCCCATTCTTCCTTCAGCGCGGCAAAGAGCGCGTCCATCGACGATTCGTCGCTCACGTCACAGGGCAGAACGATCCTGCTGCCCAACTGTTCGGCCAAGGGACCCACGCGTTTCTTCAACGCCTCGCCCTGATAGGAAAACGCCAGCTCAGCCCCGGCGTCGGCGCAGGCTTTGGCGATGCCCCAGGCAATTGATTTGTCGTTTGCGAGACCCATGATCAGGCCTCTTTTCCCGGCCATAAGCGTGTTCGACATGACGTTTCCTCACTACGCGGTGTTCTCTCTTTCTGTTGCTCTTTAGGCGATTGAGCCGGACCCATCAAGGTCGCAGGTTGCGCGCGATTTGACGCTCGATTCAGAGTGCGCCCCTTGACCTTTGACGAGATTCACTACCCTTTCGCATCAAAGACAAACAATGCGCGGGGCAACCATGGACAAGAGAACTGGGAAATTCGCGGGCGAGAACCCCTTTGACATTGCGCAGGCCTGGATGGCGGAGGCGGAAGCGTCGGAACCCAACGACCCCAACGCCATCGCCCTGAGCACGGTGGACAGGGATGGGTTGCCCAATGTCAGGATGGTGTTGCTCAAAGGGGTGGAAGACGACAGCTTCGTTTTTTACACGAATTACGAAAGCGCAAAGGCCAGTGAACTCGACCAGGCCGGGAAGGCGGCTTTTGTCATGCACTGGAAGAGCCTGCGGCGTCAGATTCGCGTCCGCGGGATCGTCACGAAGGAGGACGGCCCGACCGCCGACGCCTATTTTGTCAGCAGATCGCTAAAGAGCCGGTTGGGCGCCTGGGCGTCGCGTCAATCAAGACCGCTGAGCAGCCGCGCTGCCTTGATGGCCGAGGTCGCAAAGGTGACCGCAAAACATGGCACAAACCCCAAACGCCCGCCGTTCTGGGGTGGTTATCGCATTGTGCCGGTTGAGATAGAGTTCTGGGCTGACGGGGAATTCCGCCTGCATGACAGATATGTTTGGCGACGGGAGACGCCAGAGCAAGCGTGGTCAGTGACGCGGCTCAACCCCTGAAATCGCGCTCAAACCGGTGACGCGCGAAATCGCTTCTGTGTGGGGAAACGCACAGGGTTTGTGCAATGAGCCGTTCTTTCGGATCGTACAGTCTCAAAACCTGCGGCATTTTTCCAAGGACTTTATTGTTATTCCTTTGCATTACCGTTAAGTTTCCCGTATTTCGTGTGCGGGAAAAAACGGTTCGACGGAAAATTTGTTAATCTTTTAGCTTGATTAGGTGACACTCTTTCGCGCAAGAAGGTGGCGAGACTGTGTGGTGAGCCGACGAGACCTGTAAGTGAACGATTCGATGGAAGCAACGATCCCCGTGATTGGGGTGGTTAAGTGGTTTGATCCGGTAAAGGGTTTTGGCTTCGTCGTATCCGATGCGGGTGGCCCCGATATTCTGTTGCACGTAAACGTTTTGCGCAATTTCGGACAAAGCTCCGTGGCCGATGGTGCCCGCGTGGAACTTGAAGTTCAACGCACCGAGCGGGGTGTCCAGGCGACGCAGGTGTTGTCGCTATTGCCGCCGGCGACGGACGATTCGGCTGGGCTCTCTGATATCGCCGCGATGGACCCCGCGGTGGTGGCCGCCGCACCGCTGGAGCCGGCGCGTGTGAAGTGGTTCGACAAGGGCAAGGGGTTCGGTTTTGCCAATGTCTTCGGCAAGCGCGATGATATCTTCCTGCATATGGAAGTCTTGCGCCGGTCCGGATTGTCGGATCTTGCCCCTGGCGAGGCACTGGCCTTGCGGGTCATCCAGGGCAAGCGGGGGCATATGGCGGCAGAAGTGTTTGCTTGGGAAGCAGCATTGGACTCAGCCAGCAAATGATGTTGCGCTCGCTGTGCGCCTGGCTTCTTCTGGGGCAGGCGGCCTGGGCGCAGGACTGCTCGGACGCGGTTGTCTTCGTCAAGGGAGACTTTGGCAATGCCCGGTTTTCCGTTGAAGTTGCAGATGACGAGAAAGAGCGCGCGACGGGTCTGATGCATCGCGAGGCGCTGGCCAGTTCGGCGGGTATGCTGTTTGTCTATCCTCGACCGCAATCCCTGTCGTTCTGGATGCGCAACACGCTGATCCCGCTTGATATGATCTTTGTGGACCCCAAGGGCGTGATCCAACACATCCATCATCAGGCGCGGCCCCTGGACGAAACCCCCATTCCCGGCGGGCGCGGCTTGACCCACGTGCTCGAAATCAATGGCGGTTTGGCCAAAAGGCTGGGGATCGATGAGGGGGATCTGTTGCAACACCCCAGTTTCGATCAAACAGAAGCAGCCTGGCCCTGTTAGGGGTTTTCAAACCGTAAAAGGCCGTCTAAAGAGACCGCAGTCGGAGCGTGGCGCAGCCTGGTAGCGCACCTGTTTTGGGTACAGGGGGTCGGAGGTTCGAATCCTCTCGCTCCGACCACTTTCAAAGCGCCATCGGGGCTATTTTAGTATCTACAACATCTGGTGGTCAAAGGGCGCCTTAGCGAATCCCGTGGCTATACCTTGAGCGTTCTAGACGCATCAATGTGGCGAGCCCGCCACATCATCGACCGTTCAGCCACCGCGATACCACCGAAGCCCGTCAGAGAAATATGGCCCCTTAAACCGCGGCTTAAAGAAGGGTTAACAGCTCGCGGTTTTCACCCACGACCTCAGTAATCCGGGTTAAATCGTCCGTTCCATTCAGGAAAACCGATTTTCTGCGCCGCAGCGCCTCACGCGGCCCGGTTGTGGATATTAACCGCCTGTTAAACTGTTGAATCAGGAGCGCATCGGACCTGCGCAAAATCCCTGTTCCGTCAAGACGCCACCCCCCAAAAAAAATATAAAAAGGTCGTTGACCGACTAGGGCAGGATACGTCAGGTTGTGGGGGCCGACGATGCCGCCACAACATGTAGTGGTCAAACGCTCAGGGATGGATCGACCGGACAAGGACAACAGAAGACGACGGAAGTGACCTCACATCAATGCTGCAAAGGCGCATATCGCTTTTGCAGGCGGTGCACTGTTGATCTTGGGCCGGGGGCAAATGGCGGGGACTGCGCTGCACAGATGGCGGGTCTTCAGGAGTAAAAAGCTGAATATGAGGCAGCGCAAATGAAAATTGAACGCAAATTCACGAACACCGGTCAGGACGCCTATGCCGATCTTGATTTTGTAAAAACCGCGTCAGAAATCCGCAATCCCGACGGAACCGTCGTGTTCCGGCTTGATGAGGTCGAAGTCCCCTCGTCCTGGAGCCAGGTCGCGAGCGATGTGATTGCGCAGAAGTATTTCCGCAAGGCGGGCGTCCCCAGCAAGACGCGCAAGGTGAAGGAAAAAGGTGTTCCTGAGTTCCTTTGGCGGTCGGTGCCCGTTGAGGACGCGGAAATGGGGGGCGAGACCTCCTCCAAGCAGGTGTTTGACCGCCTCGCCGGTGCCTGGGCCTATTGGGGCTGGAAGGGCGGCTATTTCTCCACCGAAGAAGATGCGCGAAGCTACTTTGACGAGATGCGGCACATGCTGGCCAGCCAGCGCGCGGCACCCAACAGCCCGCAGTGGTTCAACACGGGCCTGCATTGGGCCTATGGCATCGACGGTCCAGCCCAGGGTCATCACTACGTGGACTACAAGACGGGCAAGCTGACCAAATCGAAATCCTCCTACGAGCACCCGCAGCCGCATGCTTGCTTCATCCAGTCGGTCTCTGACGATCTGGTGAATGACGGCGGCATCATGGATCTGTGGGTCCGCGAAGCGCGTCTTTTCAAATATGGCTCCGGCACGGGCACCAACTTCTCCTCCCTCCGGGCGGCCGGGGAAAGCCTCTCGGGCGGCGGTCGTTCGTCCGGCCTCATGGGCTTTCTGAAAATCGGAGACCGGGCTGCGGGCGCGATCAAATCAGGTGGCACGACCCGGCGCGCCGCCAAGATGGTGATTGTCGACGCCGATCACCCGGACATCGAAGATTTCATCAACTGGAAAGTGGTCGAGGAGCAGAAAGTGGCGAGCATCGTCGCGGGCTCCAAGATGCATGAGCAAAAGCTGAACCTGCTGTTCGAGGCGATCAGGACCTGGGACGGCACGCGGGAAGATGCCTATGACCCTGCCAAGAACGATGCGCTGAAGAAAGCCATCCGGGAAGCGAAAAAGGTCGCGATCCCAGAGACATATGTGAAACGTGTGCTGGATTATGCCAAGCAGGGGCATACCTCCATCGAGTTTCCGACCTACGATACCGACTGGGATTCGGAGGCCTATAATTCCGTTTCCGGTCAGAACTCCAACAACTCCATCCGCGTGACAAATGCCTTCCTGACGGCAGTGGAAAAAGACGCCGACTGGGAACTTATCAACCGGGTTGACGGCAAGGTCACCCGCACGGTGAAAGCGCGCGATCTGTGGGAGAAAGTCGGCCACGCGGCCTGGGCCTGCGCTGATCCCGGCATCCAGTACCACGATACGGTGAACGACTGGCACACCTGCCCGGCAGACGGCGAGATTCGCGGCTCCAACCCGTGCTCGGAGTACATGTTCCTCGATGATACGGCCTGTAACCTCGCGTCGATGAACCTGCTGACCTTCCTCAAGGACGGTGAGTTCCAGATCGAGGACTATATGCACGCCTCGCGGCTCTGGACGGTGACGCTGGAGATCTCGGTGATGATGGCGCAATTCCCCTCCAAGGAGATTGCACAGCGGTCCTATGACTACCGGACGCTGGGTCTGGGCTATGCCAACATCGGCGGTCTGTTGATGAACATGGGCTACAGCTATGACAGCGCCGAAGGGCGTGCGCTCTGCGGTGCCTTGACCGCTGTGATGACGGGCGTGGCTTACGCGACATCCGCTGAGATGGCGGGCGAACTGGGGGCCTTCCCGGGCTATGCCAATAACGCCGACCACATGCTCCGGGTGATCCGCAACCACCGGCATGCGGCCTACGGCAAGACAGAAGGCTACGAAAAGCTGGCCGTGAACCCGGTGCCGCTGGATGACAAATCCTGCCCGGATCAGCGGTTGATCGAAGTGGCGCGCGGGGCCTGGGATCAGGCGCTGGAACTGGGCGAACGCTTTGGCTACCGCAACGCGCAAGCCACCGTGATTGCCCCAACCGGCACAATCGGCCTCGTCATGGACTGTGACACCACGGGGATCGAGCCGGATTTCGCTCTGGTCAAGTTCAAGAAGCTTGCGGGTGGCGGATACTTCAAGATCATCAACCAGTCCGTGCCCGCAGCGCTTGAAAAGCTCGGCTACGGATCGGCGCAGATCGAAGAGATCATCGCCTATGCGGCCGGGCATGGCTCCATCGGCAATGCGCCGGGCATCAACCACACCACCTTGGCAGGCCACGGCTTTGGCGCCAACGAACTGGCCAAGGTGGATGCAGCCCTGGCGCAGGCCTTCGACATCCGCTTTGTGTTCAATCAGTGGACACTGGGTGAGGAGTTCTGCACGCAGGTCCTTGGTATCCCGGCGGAAAAGCTGAACGATCCGACCTTTGACCTGCTCCGGCATCTGGGCTTTTCGAAAAAGGACATCGACGCGGCCAACGATCATGTCTGCGGGACCATGACGCTGGAAGGCGCGCCCTTCCTCAAGGATGAGCATCTGCCGATCTTTGACTGTGCGAACCCCTGCGGCAAAAAGGGCAAGCGCTATCTTTCCGTTGACAGCCACATCCACATGATGGCGGCGGCGCAGTCGTTCATCTCCGGCGCGATCTCCAAGACGATCAACATGCCGAATGACGCGACCATCGAGGACTGCCAGAAGGCCTATGAGCTCAGCTGGTCGCTGGGTGTGAAGGCCAACGCGCTCTACCGCGACGGCTCCAAGCTGAGCCAACCGCTGGCGGCAGCGCTGGTGGAAGACGACGAGGATGCGGCCGAGACGCTGGAAAGCGGCAGCCCGCAGGAAAAGGCCACCGTGCTCGCAGAGAAGATCGTCGAAAAGGTCGTGGTCAAGGAAATCGTCCGCAGCCACCGCGAGAAGATGCCCCAGCGCCGCAAGGGCTACACGCAAAAGGCCATCGTGGGCGGGCACAAGGTCTACCTGCGCACGGGCGAGTATGAAGACGGCAACCTTGGCGAAATCTTTATCGACATGCACAAGGAAGGTGCGGGTTTCCGGGCGATGATGAACAACTTCGCCATCGCGGTCTCTGTGGGTCTGCAATACGGTGTGCCGCTGGAAGAGTTCGTGGATGCCTTCACCTTCACCAAGTTCGAGCCTGCGGGCATGGTGCAGGGCAACGAGACCATCAAGAACGCCACGTCGATCCTTGATTACGTCTTCCGCGAACTGGCGGTCAGCTATCTGGACCGCACGGATCTGGCGCATGTGCAGCCCGAAGGCCATACCTTCGACGATCTCGGGGCAGGCGAAAAGGAAGGTGTCGCCAACGTCTCGGAGATCAGTGAAACAGCGGCGTCCAAGTCCTTGGAAGTGCTGAAACAAATCAGCTCGACCGGATATCTGCGCAAGCGGTTGCCGCAGGAACTGGTGGTGCTTCAGGGCGGTCAGCAGCTGGCGCAGGATGGCGTAACCTTTGACAACATCGCCCCGGTCGAGGGCGGCAATGTCGCCGTGGCCATGTCGACCACTGCGGTCACAACGGGCACGGTCGAAATGGACGCCCGCACCAAGGCCAAGATGCAAGGCTACGAAGGCGAGGCCTGCGGCGAATGCGGTAACTACACGCTGGTGCGCAACGGCACCTGCATGAAATGCAACACCTGCGGGGGCACTTCCGGGTGTAGCTGAGCCAAACGCGTCCCTGGGGGACGTGTAGGGGGTGCGGGGCTGGGCCTTCAGCCAGTCCGCCCCCCGACGAATAGGGTGGGAACGGCACGTTGTTCCTTCCCACCTTCATCCGGAGCGGATGCGTTCGCTCCAGACGACGTTCAGGCCGCAGGCAGAAAAATACCGAGCGGTTAACAAATCGAGCCTGAACGGCGAAACTCTCAGGGGTGCTTCGGCACCCCTTTTTCTTGCGCGCGCCTAGAGCGGCATCCGTTTCACCTGCAACACGACCCTTTGCAACCGGGGCCAGCACCCTCCCGGGGGGCGTGTCGCAGGCTGGCCGACGGTATCCGCGCGCGTAGACCCTCTGGCAGGAGGATATCCCGGCATACACTGTTGCTGGTGGTGGGAACTGGCCACGTATCCACCCGTTTTGAGGGCTTAGGACCCCATGCTTCGGACCGGATGCCTGCGGGTCGTCGGGTTCGTTTCTCGCTTGAGGGTCCGACCCGCAACGTCGGCAACAATATGCCATACCCATCGGCGGATCGGTCACGGATTGCCTATTCCCGCGTAGGCTGAATTTTGCCCGGCAGAGACTCACCGATTCTCCACCGGGATTTTTGCGTCTCGCTGCCGGTTTTGCGGGCGATCCGCGATCATGGATGTGTCTCTGAAGGGGCTGTGTCATTCCGGCGGTGCGGAACAGGTCCGCATTTAATTGGGAGTACTACACATGACCAAGACAACCGTAACATCGATCATTCTTGCACTGGGACTGGCCGGTGCTGTTTCTGCGGCAACCGCAGCAGATTCAAACGGAGACGGTCTCTTGACCATTGACGAAGTGCAGGCCGCCATGCCGGACATCACGGCTGAAGCGTTCAACGCAATGGATTTGAATGCGGATGGCGCACTTGATGCCGCAGAGGTTGAGGCGGCGCAGGAAGCAGGCCTGATGCCAGCCTAAGGCTGGCACGCCTGAGCGGTTACAGCCCTGAAGCCGCTCAGGCACCTCTTTCGGTCAAGGCCCCCGCCTATGCGGGCAGGTGAATCCGGAACTGACGCCGGATGGCCGCATCCAACGCGGGATCAAACCGCGCTGCCGAGCGGTGCGAGAGAATCTCTTCCTTGCGCGCCTTTGCTTTCTCGACCAGACCCGGTTTTCCGTTTTCGCTCCACTCTTTTGGGGAGGTGCGATCCCCAAGTGCCGGATAGACGTGATCGGCCTGCATCCGGCCCAACGTCTGCTCGGTCCCGAGGTAGTGCCCCGGGCCACCGATACAGACCTGTCGAATTTCCTCGACGCCAAGTGTCTCATCCGTCACCTCGATCCCGCGCACGCAGCGCAATGCCTGGCCGATCAGGTCATCGCCCAGGATCAGGGACTCAAGGCAGAAGCCAAGCAGGGAGGCATGCATGCCAGCGGCCTCATAGACCATGTTGAGCCCCGAAAGCCCCGCCATCACGTTGGAGCACATCTGTTCCCACCCCGCCTGCATGTCCGGCAGCTTGCTGTCCGCGATCCCCGCTGCGGCCCCTCCCGGCAGATCGTAGTATTTGTGCATCTGGGCGCAGCCCGCGGTCAGCAGGGCCTGTTCCCCGGACCCGCCCGTCATGGCCCCGGTGCGCAGATCAAGCCCGAAAGGCCAGGTGCCGAAGATCGCCGGGTGCCCCGATTTCACGGCCTGCACATAGACCAGACCCGCCAGGCATTCCGCCGTGGCTTGCACGATGGCCCCGGCCACGGTCGACGGGGCTGTTGCCCCGGCCATACCGGCCGAGAGCAGCAACACCGGCATGCCGTGTTTGATGCATTCCTCCATGACCTCGCAGGATTCTGTGGCGAACTTCATGGGCGGCACCACGAAACAGTTTGAATTGCTCATGAAGGGGCGTTCGCGCCATTTGTTTTCGCCGCCCGCGATCAGATGCAGCATCTCTATGGCGGGCGCGACATGGGAGGCATCATCGAAAGAGGTGCCGATGTGCTTTGTTGTCCCGGACGTGGTCGCGTAGACCGTGTTGAGGTCCATCTCGCGGTTGTCCGTGATGTCACGCGCCACCATCGGGCGTTGCAGGAAATGGATGTTGTCGAGCACGTCGGTGATCCGGGCCGCATCGTGCAGGTCCTGCAGCGTGCTGTCGCGGTAGTTGCGTCCGTCCGCTTCCACCAGATGCACCGCAGCACCCGCGGTGCCGTAGTGCACCCGCGTGCCGGAGAGTTCCAGATCATGGCGCGGATCCCGACCGCAGAGCGTGATGGTGCGGTTAGCGGATGCAATGGCGTCCTCCACAAGGGCGCGGGGGAAGCGGAGCCGTCCATCGTCGCCAAGCTGCGCCCCTGCCTTGGTCATAGAGGCGATGCCGCTTGCGGGGGCGTCCGCGAGGCCGATGGTTTCAAGGGCCTCAAGGGCTGCGTCGTGTATGCGATCCAGATCAGACGCGGGCATTGGCGCATATTGTCCACCGTTCATGCCGGGCCGGATCGGGCGCAGGTGGTCGGCAAGGGGGGCGGCGCGCGCGGCACGGCGCGCAGAGCGACCACCGGAGCGGGATTGGGTTTTCTGTGTCATGCGATGGGTCCTGATAAAATTGACGTTTGCAACTCAAACGCGTTCAGGTCGCCCTCTTGCGGCACGCCCACGGTCCGCGCCGATGATGCGCGACACCAGAATGATCTTGATCCGATCCTCAGCCATCTACCCTCCCTGACTGGGATTAGGCTGCGCATGAGACGGGATATGGTCTGTCCTGTTTGCGACGCCGGGTCGTTTTCAGAGTGCAGCGGCCAAGTGTTATTGGGCGGCCAACCCGCCCTGAGCGCGGGTTTCAGCATGACGCAGGAGCGTCGCAAGAGCTTCAGCAAACCTGTCATCGTCCACGGTCATGGCCACACGGATGTGACCGGCGGCAGAAGCCCCGAAACTCTCGCCCGGCATCACGGCGATGTTGTGCGTATCCAGCAGATCATGCGCGAAGGCCTCACCGGTCATGCCGGTGGCACGCACATCCAGCATGAGGTACATGGCCCCTTGCGCCGGCACCAGACCAACCGTGTCCTGCGCGGCCAGCAGGTCTTTGGCCAGGGCCCGCCTGCGCCGGAAGGGGGCGGCGATTTCAGCTTCAAAAGCGGTGCCCTGATCCAGTGCAAACCGGCTGGCGTCCTGAATGAACCCCGGAACGCCATAGGTGGTGTGGGTCGCGAGATTTATCAGGTGAGAGATGGCCTCTTCCGGCCCGATGATCCAGCCACAGCGCGATCCGGTCATGGCGTGACTTTTCGACATGGAGCCGACAACAAGGGTGCGCTCCGCCATTTGCGGCAGGGCGCGCGGGCTGATGTGCGCGCCTTCCCACACCTGCGTGTCATAAACCTCGTCCGAGATGAGCCACAGGTCATGGGCCCGGCAGACATCGGCGATCCCGCGTAGTGTCGTTTCCGAATAAACCACCCCCGTGGGGTTGTTGGGGGAGTTGATCAAAAGCGAGCTGGCCATTTCCGCGTGGGCAGCGATCCTGTCCGCGCGCGGCTGGAACGCATCCTCCGCCTTGGCGCTGACAGCGACGGGCAGGGCGCCGGCCCCTCGTAGCGTGCCGGGGTAGGTGGCATAGTAGGGATCAATGTAGAGCGCCGTGTCGCCTGCGTCACAGGCAGCCATATGGGCAGCGAAAAGGGCGGCTTGCCCGCCCGGGGTAATCATCACGTTTTCGCGTTTTGTCGTGACACCAGTGCTGGCTTCCACCCGCGCAGCGATGGTATCGCGCAACGCATTTGTGCCCGGCACCGAGGCATAGCCGGTATGGCCCGACAAGGCCGCCCGGTGCATGTCCTTCAGGATCGGCGCGGCGGTGCGGATGTCATGTTCGCCGATGGTCAGTTCGGTCACGGGGGTGCCGCGCGCGATCATCTCGCGGGCCTTGTTGAAGACTTCCCAGCCATCTGATCCACCGCCGGTCAGCCCGGCGATCCGCCGCGATACGTCCATGATGCACCTCACACATTGTCGGGGGCAGGGGCGCAGAGCGTGCCTGATTCGTCAATCAGCCTTGACCAAAGGTGCGATGGCGAGTACCACCCTGCCATGACCGATACGCGCATCATTTGCTGTATTATTTGCTGAACCCCACCAGCGGGCAGTGTTAGGTCGTTTTCATCCCTGAACAAGATTGCTATGCCCGCGCCTGAGCCCGCACGAAGGACGCCTGTCATGACGATCACGCTCTACAATACCCGGACCCGCCAGAAAGAGGCGTTTCAGCCGATCAACGCCAAGGACGTGAAGATGTATGTCTGCGGGCCGACGGTCTATGACCGGGCGCATCTGGGCAATGCGCGGCCCGTGATTGTCTTTGACGTGCTCTACCGGCTGTTGCGGCATGAATATGGCCCGGAACACGTGACCTACGTGCGCAATTTCACCGACGTGGATGACAAGATCAACGCACGCGCGGCAGAGAGTGGGCGGTCCATCGGGGAGATTACCGCCGAGACGACGCAGTGGTTTCTGGACGACATGGCGGCGGTTGGTGCGCTGGAGCCCTCGATAAAGGGTCAGGACAATGAGCGCGCCATGCCGCGCGCCACCCTGTATATCTCGCAGATGATCGCAATGATCGAGGACCTGATCGCGAAAGGGCATGCCTATGCCAAGGAGGGCCACGTGCTCTTTCGGGTGCGCTCATACGACGAATACGGCAAGCTCTCGGGCCGGTCTGTCGACGACATGATCGCGGGCGCACGGGTCGAGGTGGCCCCTTTCAAGGAAGACCCGATGGATTTCGTTCTGTGGAAGCCCTCGGATGCGCAGACACCGGGGTGGGAGAGCCCCTGGGGCCGGGGGCGTCCGGGCTGGCACATCGAATGCTCCGCCATGGCGCATGAGCTTTTGGGAGAGGCTTTTGATATCCATGGAGGCGGCAACGACCTGATGTTCCCGCACCATGAAAACGAGATCGCCCAGAGCAAATGCGCCGGGCATGATTTCGCAAATGTCTGGATGCACAACGAAATGCTTCAGGTCGAAGGTAAGAAGATGTCCAAGAGCTTGGGCAATTTCTTCACCGTCCGCGACCTGCTGGACCAAGGTGTGCCCGGAGAGGTGATCCGCTTTGTGATGCTGAGCACGCACTACCGCAAGCCCATGGACTGGACGGAGAAGAAGCGGCAAGAGGCGGTTGATACGCTATGGAAGTGGAAGAAGCTGACGGATGGTGCTGAAAGGTTGCGCCAGCCCCACCTAGAGGTTGAGGCGGCATTGAAGGATGACCTGAACACACCATTGGCAATCAACCTACTTCACAGAAAATACGCAGAAGCGAAAACCCAAGAAGATGCGAACAGGTTTCTCGCGACTTTGTCGTTGCTTGGGCTGGGAGAAGACTGGCGTGATGGCGTGAGGGTTGCGGTAGAGAATGCCGTTGAAACCGTGACTTTGAATGCGATCGCTGACAGGATTGCTGAGGCAAGATTACAAAAGGATTTTACCCTTTCAGATCGACTTCGAAATGATCTGACCTCGGCAGGCGTCGTCGTGCAAATTACCAAAGAGGGCGTGAAGTGGGAGCGCGGACCTGATTTCGACCCCGCCAAACTGGAGGCGCTGAAATGACCGCACTCCACCCACAGAACAGCCCCCGACCGCGGGTGGGGGGGAAGCCCCCGCCCGGGGGGGCGGTCGGGGGCTGTTCGGGCCGCTGGCCCGAACCCGACGCTGCTTGTCGAGAGGTCAGGCCATGACCCGCGAACGCCTTTACCTCTACGACACCACCCTGCGCGACGGGCAGCAGACCCAGGGTGTGCAGTTCTCTACCGACGAAAAACGCGCCATCTCGGAGGCGCTCGATACACTCGGCGTCGATTACATCGAAGGCGGCTGGCCCGGGGCAAACCCGACGGACAGCGCATTCTTCGACGACGCCCCCAAGACACGCGCCACGATGACCGCTTTTGGCATGACGAAGCGCGCTGGCATGTCCGCCGAAAACGATGATGTGCTGGCAGGTGTGATGAACGCGCGCACCTCCGCGGTCTGTCTGGTGGGGAAGACCCATGATTTCCACGTCCGCGCCGCGCTGGGCATCACGCTGGAGGAGAACACCGACAATATCGCGAAATCTGTCGGCCATCTTGTGGCGCAAGGGCGCGAAGCGCTGTTTGACGCAGAACACTTCTTTGACGGCTACAAGGCCAACCCTGACTATGCGCTGGAATCGATCCGCGCGGCCTATGAGGCGGGGGCGCGGTGGGTCGTGCTTTGTGACACCAACGGGGGCACCTTGCCCGAAGAGGTGGGGCATATCACGCGTGCGGTGATTGCCGCAGGAGTTCCCGGGGATCGTTTGGGCATCCATACGCACAACGACACGGAGAATGCGGTCGCCTGTTCGCTTGCGGCATTGGATGCGGGTGCACGGCAGATTCAAGGGACGCTCAACGGGCTGGGCGAACGCTGTGGCAATGCCAACCTGACGGCCCTGATTCCGATCCTGCTGCTGAAAGAGCCATATGCGACCCGATACGAGACCGGCATCACCCTCGATGCGCTCAAGACCCTGACGCGCACGAGCCGGATGCTGGATGAAATCCTGAACCGGGTGCCGTTCCGGCAGGCGGCTTTCGTGGGCTCGTCCGCCTTTGCCCATAAGTCAGGACTGCACGCCTCGGCGATCCTCAAGGACCCGACCACATATGAGCATATTGACCCCGCGAGCGTCGGCAATGCCCGCATTATTCCGATGTCCAATCAGGCGGGCCAATCGAACCTGCGCGAACGGCTTGAGGGCGCCGGGCTGGTTGTTCAGAAGGGCGATCCGGCGCTGGGTCTGATCCTCGACCGCATCAAGGAGCGGGAGGCTTTGGGATACGCCTATGACACCGCACAGGCGAGCTTTGAGCTGATCGCGCGTGAAGCCCTGGGCCAGATGCCCGCCTTTTTCGAAGTAAAGAGATACCGCGTGACCGTTGAGCGGCGCAAAAACAAATACGACCGGATGGTCAGCCTCTCGGAAGCGGTGGTCGTGGTCAAGGTTGACGGGGTGAAGAAGCTTTCGGTGTCTGAATCGATGGATGAAACCGGCAGCGACCGGGGCCCGGTGAACGCGCTGGCCAAGGCGCTTGCCAAGGACCTCGGGCCCTATCAGGAGATCATCGACGACATGCGCCTGGTGGATTTCAAGGTGCGCATCACGCAGGGGGGCACCGAAGCGGTAACGCGCGTCATCATCGACAGCGAAGACGGCGCGGGCCGTCGCTGGTCGACCGTTGGCGTGTCGGCCAATATCGTGGATGCCTCCTTCGAGGCTTTGCTGGATGCCATTCGCTGGAAATTGCTGCGGGATTGGAAACCCGCATGAGCGACGCCTATTGGGACGCGTTTTTCCAATTGCATCGGGATCTGCCGCGTGAGGGGCCCGGTCTGGCGGAAGATGTTGCATGGGCCACCGAAGTCGCAAACCTTACGCGGGATGCTCGGATTTGCGACGCGGCTTGTGGCCCGGGGGCAGATATCCCCGCGCTCAAGACAGCAGCGCCCGAGGGGACAATCAGGGCGCTCGACAAGGTACCGCATTTCGTGGCGCAGGCGCGGGCGGCTTATGGCGACCTGCCCGGTGTGGACCTCACCGAAGGGGATATGGCGACGCTTACGGGGCCCTATGATTTCATCTGGTGCGCCGGGGCGATCTATTTCCTGGGGGTCACGGAGGCGCTGAAGACTTGGCGCGCGGCTCTTGCACCGCGCGGCACTGTCGCGTTCTCGCAGGTCTGCTGGTTTACGGACACCCCGTCGGAGGCGGCGCGGGCAGGCTGGGCGGACTACGCCGATATGACGGATGAAGCGGGTGTTCTCGCGCGGATCGACGCCGCAGGGTATGAGTGCCTCGCAACAAGGCGGTTGTCCGATGCGGCATGGGAAGCCTACTACGGGCCGCTGGATGAACGGATCAGCGCCTTGTCGCCCGGTGACACCCCGCAGATGCGGCAGGTTCTGGAAGAGGCACGCGCGGAGGCGGCCCTGTGGCGCAAGGAGCGCGCGGCATTCGGCTACCTGCTCTGCGTCGTGCGGCCCAAATGACCTTTGATCCGGACCTGACCGCCTGCGCGGCGCTGGTGGAAAAAGTGGATCCGGAGCGGTTCGCAGCGGCGATGGCAAGCCCCGTCGTGGCACGGCGGGTGCTTTTCCCGCTCTATGCCTTCAACGTGGAGGTCGCGCGCGCGCCCTGGGTCACGCAGGAGCCGATGATCGCCGAGATGCGGCTGCAATGGTGGCGCGACGCGCTGGAAGAAATAGCATCCGGCCAGACCGTGCGTCGGCATGAGGTCGTGACCCCGCTTGCCGCGATCCTGACGCCAGCGGATGCGCATGCGCTCGACAGGCTGGTGGGGGCACGGCGCTGGGACATCTACAAGGATGCCTTTGAAGACCATGCGCATTTTGACAGCTATCTGGAGGCAACTGCGGGTGAGTTGATGGCCGTTGCTGCCCGGGCACTGGCACCGGATATAGAGACTGCAGCCCTTACAAAGGTCCGGGCAATTGGCCGCGCGACGGGTCTTGCCCGCTTCTTGCAGGCGGTGCCGGCGCTTGAGGCACAACAGCGCGTGCCAATGGTGGATGGACGCGCCGCTGCGCTCAAAGCGCTGGCCGAGGAAGCGCTGGTGCACTGCGCGGGACCCGGACGTCTGCGCAGAGAACTGCCGCCTGCCGCACGCCCGGCGATGACAGAGGCCTATTTGGCCCGAGACATCCTTCGGCAAGTGGTCCAGTCCCCGGGCCGGGTGGGCGACGGCACGCTGGGGGTGTCAGCTTTCCGGCGCACGTTTCTCTTGTGGCGGTGGTCGCGGTAAGGAAGGTGCGCGTCAGGCGGCCTGTTGCTTTGGCCGCATGAGCAGCCAGATCAACGCCGAGCCCGCCAGTGCGAGGAACGGCACCATCGCGATGTTCACGGCCATCCAGCCTTCTTGCGGCGCACCGCCCGAACAGTTCATCAGCCCGCCGGAAGACAGCGAGGCGATGGTCACGCCGCCAAAGACAATCAGGTCGTTCAGCCCCTGCATGCGTCCCCGTTCCTCTGGCGTGTGCTCCCCCGCCAGCATGGTCGTTGCGCCGATAAAACCGAAGTTCCACCCCAGTCCAAGCAGAACCAGCGCGATAAAGAAGTTTTCCAACGCGACGCCCGACATCGCCACACCGCCTGCCGCGGCGAGGATCATCAGGCCAAGGGCCATGATCCGCTCGGTCCCGAAACGGACAATCAGGTGCCCGGTGAAAAACGATGGCACATACATGGCCAGCACATGCGCCGAGACAACATCAGCGGCGTTCGAGGTCGTGTAGCCACAGCCCACCACAGCCAGCGGCGTGGAGGTCATGACGAGGTTCATCAGGGCGTAGGTTACGGTCGCGCAGATGACGGCGACGGCAATACGCGGTGTGGCAAGCAATTGCAGCCGGGTGCGGCCCAAGGGGCTGTCAGCCCGTGGGGGAGGGGGTTTGGGGATGTCCAGCAGCAGGAACAGCAGCGCTCCGCCGAGGTTGAGCGCGATGACGGCCAGATAGGTGCCGACAAAGGGGATCACGTAGGCATCGGCGGTCAGCTTGACCAGTTGAGGCCCGATGATAGCGGCGGCCAAGCCACCGGCCATGACGTAAGAAATCGCCTTGGGGCGATAGGCGTCCGAAGCGGTATCGGCAGCCACAAAGCGGTAAAACCCATGCGCGGACATGTAGACGCCGGTAATCAGGCTCCCCAGCAGGAAGATCGGGAAAGACGCCACATAGAGACCGTAGGCCCCCACAGCACCGCCCAAAGCGCCAGCCATCGCCCCCACCACAAATCCCACGCGCCTGCCAAAGCGTTGCATGATCGCGGAGACCGGTGTGGCGGCCAGCATGGAGCCCAGCACGATCAGGGTGATGGGAAGGGTCGCAAAGCAGATGTTGCTGGCTAGCGATTGCCCGGCAAGCCCGCCGATCGTGAACAGCAGCGGCATCTGCGCGCCCAGCACGGCCTGTGCGAGCACCAGAACCACGACGTTGCGTTTCGCCCGGCTGTCCTGATCTACGGTCATGCTTCTGCGTAATGCCAAAGCGAGGGGCAGAGCAAGTCTCTTGCTCACAGTTTCGATAGTCGTAAAGTCGCAGCCATGAATTCGGAGCCGAAAGTGCTGGTGATGGCCGGGTCACGTGAGGCCCATGGTGTGGTGACAGCGCTGCTCTCGCGTCGACGCCCCGTCATAGCCAGTTTGCCTGAGCCTGAACGTATGTTTGGGGCGTTGCCGGTTCCCACGAGGGTCGGCAGCTTTGACTCCGCAAAGGATATGATGGATTGGCTGCAACAAAACAATGTGACCTGCGTGGTCGATGCCAGCCATGCGTTTGATGACGACATCAGCACGATGGCAGGGCTCTGCTGCACAAAACTGGGCCTGAGATATCTCAGGGTGCTCCGACCGCCATGGACGGCGACACCCCGCGACCGATGGCAGCACGTGGGCTCCGTCCCGAAGGCCATGGGCCTCATCCCTGAAGGCGCGCGCGTCTTTACAAACACCGGGTTTGCGACGCTCGCTGACTACGAGGCCTTTGTGGGCGAGACGCTTTTCATGCGCCAGACCCGCAGGAACGACAAGCCCGCCCCTTTTCCATTTGTGCGTTTCATCGCCGGGCAGCCCCCGTTCTCGCAGTTTCAGGAAGAAAGACTGTTTGAGGAGTTGAAGGTGACCCATCTGATCTGCCGCAACGTCGGAGGGGCCGCGAGCATGTCCAAGTTGCTGGCGGCACGAGCGTTGCAACTGCGGGTCCTGATGATCGACCGGCGCCCGGTGGCCGCCCACCTGCCGGTTGTCGAAACGGTGGTCGAAGCGCTCGCTTGGGAAGCGAACGCATGACGGTGGGGCGTATCATTGACACGGATGCGGATGTTGCGGAAGGGGCTGAGTGGCTGTCTGAAAGATGTCCTCGTATGGCCGTGGCGTTGCGGGCCGCCGGGCCATTGCCGCTGCGGCGCCGCCCCGATGGATTTGCCGCCTTGTTGCAGGCCATTGTCAGCCAGCAGGTCAGCGTCGCCTCTGCCCGGGCGATCTGGATGAAGCTGGAGGACGCGGGAATGACCCGCCCGGAGACCGTAGCCGAAGCGTCGCGGGACGTCTTGCGGACCCTGGGGCTCAGCCGCCAGAAAATCCGCTATGCGCACGCTCTGGCCATGGCGGGCATCGACTATGACCGCTTGCGCAAGCTGCCTGACAAAGAGGTGATCGACACGCTCATCGAGGTCCCGGGCGTGGGGGTCTGGACGGCGGAGATTTACGCGATGTTCAGCCTCGGCCGTGCCGACGTCTTCGCGCCCGGCGATCTGGCCTTGCAGGAAGCCGCCCGCAGTCTCTATCAGTTGCCGGAGAGGCCAAAACCCGCCGCGCTGCGCGCCATGGCAGAAGACTGGTCGCCCTGGCGGTCGGTTGCAGCGCGCGCGCTCTTTGCGTACTACCGCGTCATCAAACAGAGGGAAGGGATCACATGACCAGAGTATTGAACGCGGAACGTCGCGCACCCGTCTCCGGCGAGACACGTTCGATTGTGGTCTTTCTTCATGGCTATGGCGCGAACGGGGCCGACCTGCTTGGGCTGGCGGACCCTTTGGGCGAGCACCTTCCGGACACCATGTTCATCGCACCGGACGCGCCGGAGGCCTGCGCGGGCGCGCCCTTCGGCTTTCAGTGGTTCCCGATTCCGTGGATTGACGGTTCGTCCGAAGAGGAATCCATGCGCGGCATGACGCAGGCGGTCGAAGACCTGAACGCGTTTCTCGATGCGTTGATGGTGGATGAAGATGTGCTGCCGGAGCAGGTCGTGCTCTTCGGGTTTTCGCAAGGCACCATGATGGCGCTGCATGTGGCCCCAAGGCGCGAAGATGAAGTGGCCGGGATCGTTGCCTTTTCGGGGCGGCTGCTTTCGCCCGAGACCCTGGCGGACGAGGCCGTCGTGCGCCCGCCGGTCCTGCTGGTGCACGGGGACGCGGATGACGTGGTGCCGCCGCAATCCTTACCGCAGGCCGCAGAGGCCCTGCAGGAAGCCGGTTGGAAAGATGTCTACGCCCATGTCATGAAGGGGACGGGCCATGGCATCGCCCCTGACGGGCTGTCGGTTGCGCTGGCCTTCATGCGCGACAAGCTGGGCCTGTAGGCACCACATAATCGGCGCGACTAGGCATATTCTGGTTTTTCTTTTTGCGATCCATCATTGCTGGCACAAACCTGTAATAGGCCGATTTGTGTCAGAATGATTGTCAGGGCGATTTTTGCCTCTTCTTCTGTGTCTTGTCCGCACACGCCATCGTGCATTGCCGCAGCGAGCAATTGGGCAGCGCGTTCAGATGTTCCCCATTTTGCCCAATTGGGCCATTCCGATGCTTCGCAAAGATACGTGACCCAGAGGGCGGCGTGTTCGCGGCTCAATTTGACCGGCAAAAAACCGTGTGCGAGCGCAAATTCGATGATGTCAAAGACGGTGCTGTGTGCCAAAGCGGCGACTTTACGCTCTTCCCTAAACAGCGTGCGTTGCAGATCATTCCGGCGCCACGCTTCTTCGACACGTTGCGTCGTAACGCCAAGAAAACACGCGATTTCTTCGCGAGACATTGGGATGTGCACTGGTCAAACTCTCTATAGGTATTCTGATGCCAGAAATGATGGCAAACATTTAAGTGATCGTTAATTGAGCAAAAAAATGCCGAAAAGTTTGTTCCAAATTTAGTTACTTTTTCGACTTTTCTTTTTTGATAGTTTTTTGCTCCGATGATCGTTGTCTTTGCTCTGGTCAGATAGTGGCTTTCATGTGACGGCTGAAATTGAAATACCCCACGATTAGATGTTTTGAGGTTGCCGTGTTCGAACGCAACGGACTTTAGCCGTTCGTCCGCTCGAAATCACCCGGCTGGACACCGCATAAGGTTCATTTGCCTCAAGACCTCTGTGGATAACTGTCATCTGCCTGTTGCACTGCTATCCTAAACGTTGGCCGACATCTTGTGGCCAATGAAGGGCTTGTCAGGGGAAAACCACGAGATATAGTCATGGTATCGGCGGAACGGATCCGCTGGACCGGACGCGGAACGGCAGGGGTATCGTACAATTATGGACGGCGATTTCAGAACTGAGTTTACGCGCAATCCTGCGGCCCTGAAACACCGGCCTGCCTTGGTGCTCAATGCGGACTACAGGCCGTTAAGTTACTACCCTTTGTCGCTTTGGCCCTGGCAGGAGGCGGTCAAGGCCGCCTGGCTTGATCGGGTCGACATCGTGGCCGAATACGAGGACATTGTCCGAAGCCCCAGTACCGAGATCAGGATCCCGTCAGTCGTGGTTCTGAAAGACTATGTGAAACCTCAAAAGCGCGTGGCCTTCACGCGCTTTAATTTGTTTTTGAGGGATGAATTCCGTTGCCAATATTGTGGTGCGCGCGGCGAATTGACCTTTGATCACGTGGTGCCCCGTGCCTCGGGCGGGGTGACAAGCTGGCAAAACGTTGTCGCGGCGTGCTCGCCGTGCAATCTGCGCAAAGGGGCCAAGCCCCTGCACCGCACCGGGCTGTCCCTGCGTAAGCCGCCCCGGCAACCCGGGGCCGAAGAGCTGCGCAACATGGGGCGCAAATTCCCTCCCAACCACCTGCATGAAAGCTGGATGGACTTTCTCTATTGGGACGCGGAACTGGAAGCCTAGGGTCAGGCAGCGTTTCGCCGACGGGCGCAAAATCAGGGGTGCACCCCTCCCAATTCCCCGATCATGCATCTTGACGCTGGACCTGCGCGCCATCGACCGCCATCATGACAGTGGTGCATGTCAACGGTTTTTCAGTGGGAGGATTACATGTCGTTAATGAACACCGTCACAAAGATGGCCATCGGATTTGCGGTTGCAAAGGGGATGGAGGCCGTTCAGCGGAAGGGGGGCATCGGCGCTGTCCTTGAAGGTATCGGCAGCAAGACCGGTACGCAACAGGCCGGCGGGCTGGGCGATTTGCTGGGTCAACTCGGTGGCGCGGGCGGGGCGCGAGGCAATGCTGGCGGATTGGGCGATCTGCTTGGCCAGTTGAGCGGCGGCGGCGGCGCTGCGGCAGGGGGGCTTGGCGGGCTGGGGAGCCTTCTTGGCGGGCTGGCGAATGCCCGGGGCGGGTCAGGCGCTGGCGCGTTTGAGGCCGTCATCAACCAGGACAACCCGCAGGTTGCACCGGATGAGGGGGAAATTGCCCGCTTGATGCTGCGCGCCATGACCCAGGCCGCACGCGCGGATGGTGATCTGGATGCCGAGGAGAAGGAAAAGCTGCTGGGCCAGCTGGATGAGGGCAATCCGGAAGATGTGAAAGTGGTGCAGGCCGTTCTCGAAGAGCCGGTAAGCGCCACCACACTCGCAGAAGAGACCCCCCGTGGCCTTGAGACGCAGGTCTACACGATGTCGTTGAACGCGATCAATCCTGACAATCAGGCGGAAGCGCAATACCTGCACAGCCTTGCCGAAGCGCTTGGCCTGCAACCGGATGTGGTCAACAGGATCCACGACGGGCTCGGGGTTCCCGGGCTTTACCGCTAAGTCCCCTCAAGCGGCCAGATCAATCCAGACAGGCACGTGGTCGGACGGTTTTTCCCGCCCGCGCACGTCCTTGTCGATCTGGCAGTCTAGCAGGAGGTCGGCGGCCTGCGGGCTGAGCAGCAGATGGTCGATCCTGATCCCGTTGTTGCGGTTCCACGCGCCTGCCTGATAGTCCCAGAAACTGTAGTGACCGGGGCCCGCTGTCCTTGCGCGGAAGGCCTCGGTCAATCCCATGTTCAGAAGCCGCCGGAACGCGGTACGGCTTTCCTGCCTGAACAAGGCATCGTCGCGCCAGCTGTCGGGTTTTGCGGCATCTTCGGCCTGCGGGATGATATTGTAGTCGCCTGCCATCACGAAGGGGATCTCCTGCTGCAGCAATTCCTGCGCTCGGGTGTAAAGCCGTTCCATCCACGCGAGTTTGTAGTCGTATTTCGGGCCGGGAGACGGGTTGCCGTTTGGCAGGTAAAGGCCGCAAATTCGGATCGCTTGGCTGTCGCCCATCACGGTCGCTTCGATGTAGCGGGCCTGTGTGTCGCTCTCGTCACCGGGCAATCCGCGCGCTACGTCCTCCAGCGGGCGTTTGGACAGGATCGCCACGCCGTTGAAGCTCTTTTGACCATGAGTTTCGACGTTGTAGCCACGATCCTCAAAAATCTCTCTGGGAAACGCCTCATCAACAGATTTGATCTCTTGCAGCAAAGCAACATCCGGTTGCGCCTCGTCGAGCCACGCGGGCAGGGCCTCGATCCGGGCCTTGATCCCGTTGATATTGAAGGTCGCAATTTTCATGCCATTTGCTCCTTTGTCCGCCGATGTCAGAGCTATTGCCCAAGACGGCGACCGGAGCAAGGGCCGTTACACGGCGCTTCGCCAGAATTGGTTAACTGATTCTCGTTAACCATTTTCTACCCAGGCGATAGCAAGGGTTAATATCCACAAAGTTATCCACTGTGGATAAAAAAAAATTGGTTAACGGCAGGCAGGCAGAACCACGCTCAGAGAGAACCATTCACCTGGCGGGCATCCTGTGGATAAACCTTGGTTAACGTATTCTTAACAGGAATATTTCTTTCAAAACGACCTGTCGGGGGCAAGTTTTGCGGTGCAGACAAACTCAATCATAAAGGGATATGCAAAATGAAAATGACTGCACTCAGAACCATCGCACCCGAAGCCGCCGCCACCCCGGACGGCAGTTGCCACGGCGGGGAGCTCACCGGCCTGTTTTCGACCTCGATGGCGCCATCCGGCAGCGACATGCTGCTCGGTGATGCCACAGCACTTTTCTCCACGTCGATGGTTGCGCAAGCCTCCGCTTTGACCGGCTCCGAGACCGGCCTTTACTCCACGAGCATGGCGCCGGGTCACGACACGGTCCGCGGCGAGGCAACCGGGTTGTTCTCAACCAGCATGACACCTTCGTCATAGTAAGAACGGTTGGTGAGCGGCGTTTGGGTACGGACGCTGCTCACGAGCACCATAACCTGCACCGGAACTCCCCTGACATGTCAAACATCGTTTCCATCGGGCTGCCAAAACGCCCGAACCTCGCACAGCGGCAAGCGGCTCTGATGAAGAGCTTTTCAGGTCATCGCCGACATAAGGACGATGTCTTCTGGCTGAAGGAGAACGCGGAGCTGCTCAATATACTCGCATCATCCGGTGCGAAAGTTCGACCGGAGGCGCTGGAGGTCTACAGGGAATTCTACGACGAACTTGAGGAGCGTCTGACGTTTTTTCCCCAGTATTACAGGTTCCTTCTGTCGATCTGTCTGGATCTCGAAGATCTGGGGCTGGCGGGCAACACCGGCGAAGCCCTGTGCCGCCGGGTGCACGACCTTGATCTGGCCGCATGTGAGCTTTCCGATCTGCAACGGGCCGAAGCACAACACCTCCTGGCGCGTCGGTCAGGCGGCGGGCTGTCGCGCGCTTTGAAGGGCCGTCTCATGCGTTTTATGGAGCAAACCGATACCTTCTCGCGCCCCAACAAGAAAGCAGCTTACGAGCTGACACATATCGTATTTTACCTCTCCAACTACGGCGCACAGGCGCTTGAATTGCCGACGGACGCGCTCACGAGTCTGGAATTTGCGGGTCTTCTGGCCTTCCTCGACCGCGATGTCGATCTGTTGGCAGAGGTCTGTACAGCCCAGCGGTTTGCCGGTCAGACCCCCAGCGCCATATGGGAGGATTGGCTGGCGCTTGAGACGGGCGGCTTTATCCTGTCATCCGCACCGGATGGTCCTTCTCAGGACGCCTATCACGAATACCTCGTGACCAGTTGGTGGGCGGGCACCGCGGGGATGGCAGGATTTCTGGGCACGCCCACAGCCCCCGGGCTGCGCATCGACCGCGCCCGCACGTCCACCGGACCGCTCCGCAGCATTTCGGAACTGATGTACCGGCTCAGATCAGCGCGAAGCGCAGACTGGGCCCGCATGCGCCCCGTGCTGCACCGCTCGCTCGCTGAAGAGCATCACCACATCTTGCGCGATGCGGAGCAATCCTCGCCTAGGTTTGAGGTGTTCTTCGAAGGTTTTGCGCGCGCCCAGTAGGTAAAACGCCAATATTATCCGTGGGCTGGACGCCGTTCTTTACCCTACATCGAAAAGGACGTGCCACAGCCGCAGGAACTGCTCGCATTGGGATTTTCAATGACAAAGCGGGCACCGATCAGCTCTTCGGAGAAATCAATCACCGCATCCGCCAGAAATGGCAGTGACACCGCGTCCACCACGACCTTCTGACCTGATCCTTCCAGCACAAGATCATCGTCGCGCGGCTCGTCCAGGTCAATTTCGTACTGAAAACCGGAACAGCCGCCGCCTTCCACGGCGATCCGCAGCGCCTTGCCCTGATCCGACGCACCGATCTCTGCCAGACGTTCAAACGCGCGGGGCGTTACTTTTGGGGGAAGTTGCATTGCCGTGCTCCGTCAAGCGGTATTATTAAGAGATGTGGGTAATATATAAACTCCAACAACAGGCGACAAGGACCGGCGCAATGACAGCACCTTATGCCTCCGATCCCAGACGCGTCCGGGGCAGGCGCGCTCCGGAGGAGGAAAGCACCTTTCGGTCCTGTTTCCAGCGGGATCGGGACCGGATCATCCATGCGAGTGCCTTTCGGCGGCTCAAGCACAAGACGCAAGTGTTCATTGAGCATGAGGGGGATTATTACCGTACGCGGTTGACCCATTCGATCGAGGTCGCGCAGGTCGCGCGCACCATCGCCGGTGCCTTGGGTCTGAATGCCGAATTGACCGAGGCAATCGCACTGGCGCATGATCTGGGCCACACCCCCTTCGGGCACACCGGCGAAGATGCCCTGGCGGAGATGATGGCGCCCTATGGCGGGTTTGATCACAACGCGCAGGCCATCCGCATCGTCACGCATCTGGAGCGTCACTACGCCGATTTTGACGGCCTCAACCTCACGTGGGAAACGCTGGAGGGGATCGCCAAGCACAACGGGCCGGTGACGGATGAAATCCCCTGGGCGTTGCAGGCCTACAACCAGACGCATGATCTGGAACTGCATACCTATGCCAGTGCGGAGGCGCAGGTCGCAGCCATCGCCGACGATGTGGCCTATAATCACCACGACCTGCATGACGGGTTGCGGGCAGAGCTGTTTTCGACGGATGAACTTGCGGAACTCCCCATTCTGGATGCCTGCTTCAGGGAGGTCGACGGGCTGCATCCCGGGCTGAACTACTACCGCAGGCGGCATGAGGCGCTGCGGCGTTTCTTTGGGGTGCTGGTGGAGGATGTGATCCGCTTGGGCGAGCGGCTGATCGGTGAACTGCGTCCTGAACGGGTCGAGGATATACGTGCCGCAGGGGGGACGATCATCCGGTTTTCCGAAGACGTCTTCGATGATCTGAAAGTGATCCGTGCGTTTCTGTTTGACCGCATGTACCGCGCGCCCAGCGTTGTGGACATGCGCACCGAAGTGACGAACGTTGTGACAGAGTTGTTTCCCTATTTCATGGCACACCCGGATCAACTGCCCAAACAATGGCGCAAGGATGTGGCCGATGCGCGGTCCGAAACCGATTTGGCGCGGCTTGTCTCTGACTATATTTCCGGCATGACGGATCGCTTTGCCTTGCAGGAGCACGCGCGGTTGATCCGCAAGGCTTAGCGGGCACAACCGCGCAGGCAGCTCTAAGGTGGCGGGGCACGCTTCGAGTTGACCCGGCTTGCACGAATGATAAACCGCCTCCAACCTTTGATGGAGCCCGATGATGAACCTCTTTGCCGAAATCCGTGCCCTCGTTCTGGCTTGTCTGGATGAATTGGTCGCGGCGGGGCAACTGCCTGCGGATCTGGTGATGGACAATGTGACGGTTGAGCCGCCGCGCGATGCCGCCCATGGCGACATGGCGACCAACGCGGCGATGGTGCTGGCCAAGCCTGCACGGATGAAGCCGCGCGATATTGCGGAGATGCTCGCCGAAAAGCTGCGGTCCGATCCACGGGTGACCGAAGCCTCTGTGGCGGGGCCAGGGTTTCTCAACCTGCGGCTGGCGCCTGCGGCCTGGTACGCGGTGCTCGATGCCGTGCTTGCGGCTGGCACGGGCTATGGGCGGGGCAGTCTGGGGGCGGGACAGCGGGTCAACGTTGAATATGTCTCCGCAAATCCGACGGGCCCTCTGCATGTCGGGCATACGCGCGGGGCGGTCTTTGGCGATGCGCTGGCGTCGCTTCTGGACTTTGCGGGCTATGATGTGACGCGGGAGTATTACATCAATGACGGCGGCGCGCAGGTCGACGTGCTGGCCCGGTCTGTCTACCTGCGGTATCTCGAAGCGCACGGGCAGGAGGTGGCATTCCCCGAAGGGACCTATCCCGGTGACTACCTGATCCCGGTGGGTGCCGCGCTGAAGGACAAGGTGGGCGACGCCTATCTCGACAAGGGCGAGCAGTACTGGCTCAAGGACGTTCGGGAATTCGCCACCGACGCGATGATGGAGTTGATCCGCGCGGATCTCGCGGCGCTTGGGGTCGAGATGGATGTGTTTTACTCCGAAAAGTCGCTTTATGGCACGGGGCGCATCGAGGCGGCGATCGAAGACCTGAAATCCAAGGGCCTCATCTACGAAGGCGTTCTGGAACCCCCCAAAGGCAAGAAGCCCGAAGACTGGGAGCCGCGTGAGCAGACACTCTTCAAATCGACAGAACATGGCGATGACGTGGATCGCCCTGTGATGAAATCCGATGGCAGCTGGACATATTTTGCGCCCGATATCGCCTACCACTATGACAAGGTGAGCCGTGGGTTTGACGCGCTCATTGACGTCTTTGGCGCGGATCATGGCGGCTATGTCAAGCGGATGAAGGCGGCGGTCTCTGCCTTGTCCGATGGTCAGACGCCGCTCGACATCAAGCTGACGCAGTTGGTCAAGCTTTTCAAGAACGGCGAGCCCTTCAAGATGTCCAAGCGGGCAGGGACCTTTGTGACCCTGCGCGATGTGGTGGATCAGGTAGGCCCGGATGTGACGCGTTTCGTGATGCTCACCCGCAAGAACGACGCGATGCTGGATTTTGACTTCGACAAGGTGATGGAGCAAAGCCGTGAAAACCCGGTGTTCTACGTGCAATACGCCCATGCGCGGGTGGCTTCGGTGATGCGCAAGGCGCAAGATGCCGGGATTGACGTACAGGATGCAACGCTGCACGCAGCGGATGCAACGCTGTTGGGTCATGAGGCGGATCTGGGTCTCATCGCCAAGATTGCCGAATGGCCGCGTCTGGTTGAGACCGCCGCACGGACCAACGAGCCGCATCGTGTCGCTTTCTATCTTTACGAGCTCGCGGGCGTTTTCCATGCGCTTTGGAACAAGGGCAATGACGTGCCTGAGTTGCGTTTCGTGCAGGATGACCCAAAAGTCACACAAGCGAAAATCGCGCTTGCGCGCGCCACCAGCGTTGTAATTGCAGCCGGTCTTGGTATTCTTGGCGTCACACCGGCGCAGGAGATGCGGTAGCAATAACGGCACCCCGCGCCAGAGCAGATATATTCAGACAGACCTGAGGGGCAATGTACCCCGACGGCGGTGAGGCACTGATGGCGGATGTGGAATTCTCCCATAACATGGGGGCCTATGGTCGTGACATGGATGAGCAGGCGCTTGTCGCGGAACCATCGACTTCTCTGACGACATGGACAAATATCGCAGGTGCGGCCGTATCGCTTGCCTTGATCGCGGGCGTGGGTGTCTGGGGTTACAAGCTGATGGTGCGGGACGTCAGCGGCATACCGATTGTGCGGGCCGCGACCACCGAAATGCGGGTCCGCCCCGAAGACCCCGGCGGACAGTTGGCCCGGCACCAGGGGCTTGCGGTCAACGAGATCGCGGCGCGGGGGACGGCTTCCGGCCCGGTGCAGCAGGTGGTGCTGGCACCGCCCGCCGTGGCCCTCGCGCAGGAGGATCAGCCCGTGATCGCCGCGCCTGTTGTCCAGCCTGAACCCTTGGCCCCGGCAGCCTCCGCCTTTGCAGGTGTGCCCCGATCCGCAGATGCCGCACCGGACAGGCCCACGCTGAGCACGCGATTGCAACAAGGGGCCATTGACGAGGTCGTGGCAGACCTGATGGGAGAGTCCTTACAAGAGGCGGGTGGCCCGAAAACCGTTCAGTCCCGCAGTCTTGCAGCCAGTGATCTCCCAACGCCGCAGCCTGCTGTCGTGCGCGACCAAACCCTCGCGCTGGAGGTGCCCGGCGTTCGGCAATCTGTTCGGCCACGTCTGCGCCCGGCAGGCTCAGCGGCCAGCCTACGGCAGGCGGCCTTTACAGCGCCAGAGGAAACCAGAGAGATCAACCCAGACGCAATCCCGTCTGGCACCCGGCTGGCGCAACTGGGTGCCTTTGACAGTGCCGAGGTCGCACGCACCGAATGGGACCGTATGCAACGCAGCTTCGGTGCCATTCTGGACGGCAAATCAAGGGTTGTGCAGCAGGCGCAATCCGGGGGGCGGACCTTCTACCGGCTGCGGGCCATGGGTTTTGTCGACCTGAGCGACACGCGCCGGTTCTGTTCTGCGGTGAAGGCCGAAGGCGTCGATTGCATTCCGGTGCAGGTCAAATAGGCGCATGCGGTTCGGGGCAACCATCCTCGACGCAGAAGGGTTGCGCCTGACGCCGGATGAAAAGAGGTTCTTTCGCGCGGCCAATCCCTTTGGGTTCATTCTGTTCGCGCGCAACGTCGACTCACCCGACCAGCTGCGCGCGCTTTGTGACGAGATGCGCGAAAGCGTGGGACGTGAAGCTCCGATCACCATCGATCAGGAAGGGGGGCGGGTTCAGCGTCTCAGGGGCCCCATCTGGCACGAATGGACACCACCTCTGGATTTTGTCGCTGCCGCCGGGGAGCATGCCGAGAAAGCGATGTACCTGCGGTATCGGATCATCGCGGCGGAGCTTCGCGCGGTTGGCATCGACAGCAACTGTGCGCCCATGGTCGACGTGGCCCGCGATACGACACATCCCTTCCTGCGCAACCGGTGCTACGGCTCGGACGTGGTAACCGTCGCGCGCATGGGCCGCGCGGTTGCAAACGGGTTGATGGATGGCGGGGTGATCCCGGTCTTGAAACACATCCCCGGCCATGGGGTTGCGACGCTCGACAGCCACCATGAACTGCCAAGGGTCGCCCTGGGTCAGAACGAATTGGGTGCTGTCGATTTCGCACCCTTTCACGATCTGAACGAGCTGCCCATGGGGATGACGGCGCATCTGGTCTATGAGGCGATTGATGATCGCCCGGCGACCCTGTCCCCAAAGATGATTGACCTCATCCGGACACGGATTGGTTTTGATAACCTCATCATGACCGACGATATCTCGATGAAGGCACTTTCCGGGACGCCGGGAGATACGGCTACAGCCGCGCTTTCGGCGGGCTGCGACGTTGTGTTGTACTGCAACGGGCCGCTTGAGCAGCGTCGCGCGGTGGCAGAGGCCGCTGGAGAGATGACCTTTGCCGCCCAGACCCGCGCGTTGCGTGCGCTGAACGCGCGTAAATCCCCCGATGATGTTGACATTCCGGGCTTGCACGCTCAGCTTGAGGCGCTGTTAAAAGAGGCCTGATGACCGGCATGCTGCATGGTTGAAACACCTTTCGAAGAAGACGCGCTTTCCGTTGCAGATCGCATGGCCGCTGAGGCGCTGATCGTCGATGTGGACGGGTTCGAGGGCCCGCTGGACGTGCTCTTGACCTTGAGCCGGACCCAAAAGGTCGACCTGCGAAAGATCTCCGTGCTGGCGCTCGCGCAGCAGTATCTCGCCTTTGTGGAGCGCGCCAAGATGCTGCGGCTGGAGCTCGCGGCGGACTACCTGGTGATGGCGGCTTGGCTGGCCTTTCTCAAGTCCCGCCTGCTGCTGCCACCTGATCCAGAAGACGAAGGCCCAAGCGGGGAAGAGCTCGCCGCCCATCTGGCGTTTCAGCTTGAGCGACTACAGGCCATGCGGGATGCCGCCGCGCGCCTGATGGGGCGTGACCGGCTGGGTCGTGATTTCTTTGCGCGCGGTCAAACCCATGAAGTCACCAAGACCCGCACCATCCGCTACACCGCGACCCTGCTGGATCTGATGCAGGGCTACGCACGCATCCGCACCAAGGATCAATTCCGCCCCTTCGTGATGGACAGGGACGCGGTCTTCACGATGGAGCAGGCGCTCGACAGGATGCGGGGGCTGATTGGCTATGCCGGGGAATGGACGGATATTCTGAGCTATCTGCCCGAAGGCTGGGAGATGGACCCGGTACGCCGACGTTCCGCCACCGCATCAACTTTTGCCGCGTCGCTTGAGCTTGTCAAAGAGGGGCACCTGGAGATACGCCAGACCGATACATTCGCGCCTATTCAGCTGCGCAAAAAGGACCCGCATCCGTGAGCGAGCAAAAAGAATACCCGACGCAGGAAGAAGAGGAACAGAGCCTCTTTGAAGCGCCGCCGATGGCCGAGCAGGAACGGATGGTGGAAGCCATTCTCTTTGCCAGTGCGGAACCTGTCGCGGTCGCGGAACTGGCCGCGCGGATGCCGCATGGATCGGACCCGGCGGAGGCGCTAGTGCATTTGCGCCGACGGTACGAGGGGCGGGGGGTCAACCTCTGCAAGGTCGGTGATGCCTGGGCCATGCGCACGGCACCTGATCTGGGGTTCCTGATGCAGCGTGAAACGGTTGAGACCCGCAAACTCTCGCGCGCGGCTATCGAAACACTTGCCATCATCGCCTATCACCAGCCGGTGACGCGAGCGGAGATCGAGGAAATTCGTGGTGTCTCGGTCAGCCGTGGCACCGTGGACCAACTGCTTGAAATGGAGTGGATCCGCTTTGGACGCCGCAAGATGACCCCCGGGCGACCCGTCACCTTTGTCGTCACCAGCGGTTTTCTGGATCATTTCGGGCTGGAAAATGCCCGTGACCTGCCGGGTCTCAAGGAATTGCGCGCCGCGGGGCTTTTGGAGAACCGCCCGCCACCGGGGGCCTTGCCCGCCGGGACGGACGAAGCGGAGGAGCCGGAAGCCACCGAGGGGCAAAGCGAACTCTTTGAGGATTAAAGAGACTGCGCAACTATCTGAAAAGGTATAATTATACCTGTAACCACATAGAGTGTTCCGGCTCGGATTGCTGAGACAGAAACCAGTCCTTAATTCCGCCTCATTTGTCCCTATGCTTCAATCAGGCGAAAAATTACGGGCATCTTGATGACACGCATCTTCATTATGGTTTTTAATCAATTGATGAAAACAGGGGCTGCAAAGCTTGAAAAAAGCGGCAACCCCCTGACCCCTGGGCAAAAGACGGCACAAAAACGCATGCGTCAGGTGATGAAGGTTGTGCGCCGTCTGCATCGCCTCTGAGGTGCGGGCTCACATGCGGAAGTGTTTCGAGAGCTTGAGGCTCTGCCCCTGGTAGTTCGAGGCGATGCCAGCCCCGTAAAGCTGCGTCGGCGCTTCGGCCATGCGTTCGTAGACCAAACGGCCCACGACCTGCCCGTGTTCCAGGACGAATGGGGCCTCGTGACAGCGCACTTCCAGCACACCTCGAGATCCGGAACCACCAGCGGAAGCATAGCCGAAGCCCGGGTCAAAAAAGCCTGCGTAGTGCACCCGAAATTCTCCGACCATGGCGAGGTAGGGGGCCATCTCGGCGGCAAAGTCAGGCGGGATGGTCACGGCCTCCCGGCTGACCAGGATATAGAAAGCGCCGGGGTCGAGGATGATCTGGCCGTTGACGCTGTGCACTTCCTCCCAATAGTCCTCGGGCGCGTAGTGGCCGATCAGATCAAGGTCGATGACCCCGGTGTGCGGTTTGGCGCGGTAGCCCACAAGGGTGGACCCCGCAAGCCGAAGATCGACGGAGAACCCGAGGCCGTCGTCGATCATGGCCGCGCCGTCCACAAGCGGGGAGGCGTCATGCAGCGCCTTGAGCGCGGCGTCGTCCAGCACCGCCTGGCCTTGCCGGAACCGGATCTGGTTGAGCCGCATTCCGGGCCGCACCAGCACCGAGAATGACCGGGGGCAAATCTCGGCATAGAGCGGGCCGTGATAGCCCGGCGCGATACGGTCGAACTCCACGCCCTGATCCGTGATGGTGCGGGTCAGAAGGTCCAGCCGCCCGGTCGAGCTTTTGGCATTTGCCACGGCCTGCACATCGTCGGGCAGGGCGAGGGACTCCATCAGCGGTACGACGTAAACGCAGCCCTTCTCAAGCACCGCCCCGTCGCTGAGATCCACCCGGTGCATCTCGAACTCCTTGAGGCGATCCATGACGCGTTCGCCGTGGCCAGCTAGGAATGATGCGCGTACGCGATATGCCGTGGTACCCAGCCGCAAATCGAGGCTTGCGGGCTGGATCTGTTCAACTGCGATACGGCGCGTGGCGGCGATCTGATTCTGATCGATCATCTGCTCTATGATCTGGTTTGGCAGCACACCGTTCATTCGTCCGCTCCTGAACAAACAAAAGCCCGCACCATCAGGGCGCGGGCACTTTGAGGATGTCGTAAATGGTCGGGCTAGCAGGACTTGAACCTGCGACCTTCCGTCCCCCAGACGGACGCGCTACCAGGCTGCGCCATAGCCCGACATCACGCGCTACATACCGGATTTGGGCGTCGTGGCAAGAGAGAAATCTCACGCTGTCAGTCTTTGGCGGCGTCTTTGCGCGGGTTCGCCATGCTGGCTCTCAGACGGGTGAGACGCGCCAGGTGCGGTTTGACCTCCCGTACATGTTCCGGCGACAGCTTTCGAAGCCGGGCGAGCATGGACAGGGCCGAGGGGCTGACCTCGATTTCTGACAGCGGAGGCACGCGCGGCACGTCGACAAGGCGCGGCTTTGGAGGGACCGGCGCGACGGGCTCTTCCGCTGCTTCAGGCTCCGGCTGCGGTGCTTCAAGGTCCAGTTCCGGCGCTTGTTGAGGCGGGTCTTGCGGCTCGGGTGCGGATGGTGGGGAGGTCTCAGTCGTGCGTGCCCGTGCCCGGAAGCTCGGCATGGGAGGGGCAGCCACGTTGTCGTCTGCACGGTTGCGATCAGGAGCGTTCTCACTTTGGGGCTCCGGTTCGGCTTGCGGGATTTCAACCGGGTCGAAGGGGGCTGCCTCCACACCTTGGTGTTCGACCGCTTCGCCTGTTGCAAGCTCCGGCGTGTGCACGGGTGTCTCCGCCGCTTCGGGCGGGGTCTCTAGTTCTTCCGGGATCGGAGTGCTGCCCTCCATAGCCGTGTCCTGTTCCGCCGTGACCGCCATCATATCGTCGCTTTCATCAGCGACCTGCGCCTCTTCATTGGCAGCCGAGGGCGTTGCGCTGGCAGGCTCCGGAGTGGGCGGCATCCCGGTATCGAGCGTCCCGGTATCGAACGTATCGCCCAACGGCGCGACTGGGTCCTCCTCCGCAGTCGCCGGAGGGGTCGGCGCGCTTGTCGGCATCTCGGTCTGGGCGGCGGCGGGAGGCTCCGTCGGCATCGGAGCGTCGTCTGCTCTGACGTCTTCTTCAATTGGTGGGGCAGTTTGCGGTATGTCGGGCGCTGCCGCGACCGGCTCGGCATCCGCCGCGGCGTCCTCAACGATATCTTCTGTTTCGATGTCGGGCTGGTGATCGTCTTCGATCACCGCCATCGTCAGGTCATCCAGCGGTTGGGACAGGTCGGCGACAAAAGACACGCCCTTTTCGCGCAACAGCTTCTGGGTGCCCTTGATCGTCATCCCGTCGTCGTGCAGGAGCTTCTTGATCCCGCCAAGCAACAACATGTCCGCAGGTCGGTAGTACCTGCGCCCACCTGCGCGTTTGACCGGTTTCACCTGCGCGAACTTGCTCTCCCAGAACCGCAAAACATGGGCCTGCAGGCCCAACCAATCCGCGACTTCGGAGATTGTGCGGAACGCGTCGGGAGACTTCGCCATCAGATCAAGACTTGTTCCCGGCGGCCACGCGGTCTTTCATCAGATGGGAGGGCCGAAACGTCAGCACCCGTCTGGGGTTGATCGGAACCTCTTCGCCGGTTTTCGGGTTGCGTCCGACACGCGCGGTCTTGTCGCGAACCGAGAAAGTACCAAAAGACGAGATTTTGACCTGTTCGCCACGTACCAGCGCATCGGAGAGGTGTTCCAGAACGGATTCGACCAATTGCGCGCTTTCATTCCTCGACAATCCGACCTCGCGAAAAACCGCTTCGCTCAAATCCATGCGGGTTAACGTCTTGTCGGCCATGTCTATCCCCCTCTTTTTTCACGACAATAGGGCTATGGCTTTTTCCGAGTCAACAATTTCGGTCGGCTGAATCGTGAATGAGCGGAATTAACCCGCCTTACCAGCGCAGAACCACAGCGCCCCAGGCCAGCCCACCGCCGATTGCCTCTGTCACGATCAGATCGCCGCTCTTGATCTGCCCGCGCTCATGACCAACCGACAGGGCAAGGGGAATCGATGCGGCAGAGGTATTGCCATGATCCTGAACCGTCACCACCACGTTTTCCATTGGCAGCCCGAGTTTCCTGGCGGTGCCCTGGATGATGCGGATATTTGCCTGGTGCGGCACAATCCAGTCCACATCGGCGGCCTCAACGCCCGCGCGCGCCATGGCCTTGGTGGCAGTGGCTGCGAGTTTTTCGACCGCGTGGCGAAAGACCTGATTGCCCTGCATGCGCAAATACCCCGTGGTGCCGGTCGACACACCGCCATCCACGAAAAGCAGGTCCTTGTGGCGCCCGTCGGAGTTCAGGTCGGTGGAGAGAATGCCGCGATCCTGCGTTGTGCCTGTGCCGTTCTGCGCTTCCAGCAGCAGCGCGCCCGCGCCGTCGCCGAAAAGCACGCAGGTGGAACGGTCCGTCCAGTCCATGATTCGGCTGAAGGTTTCCGCACCAATGACCAGCACGCGCTTGGCCTGACCCGAGAGGATCAGCGCGTTGGCATTGCTCAGTGCAAAGACAAAGCCCGCGCAAACCGCCTGAACGTCAAAGGCAAATCCGGTTGTCATGCCGAGTTCCGCCTGGACCATTGTAGCGGCGGAGGGAAAGGTCAGGTCCGCTGTCGATGTGGCAACGATGAGTGCATCCACGTCCCGAGCGGTCAGCCCCGCATGCTCAAGCGCCTTGTTGGCTGCCGCCGCCGCCATCGTCGACGTCGTTTCGCCCTCTGCCGCGAAATGTCTGCGTTCGATGCCGGAGCGCGCCCTGATCCATTCATCATTTGTATCCAGCGTCTTTTCGAATTCCGCGTTCGGAACAACGCGTTCGGGCAGGTAGTGACCCACTCCTATCACGGCGGCACGCAGGGTCACTCGGCACTCTCCTCCAGGGGTAGGGCCGCGACGCGCGCGGCCAGTTTGTCTGTAAATTGAATTTCGGCAAGCTGCGCTGCCAGTTTGATCGCGGATGAAACGCCTGTCGCGTCGGCGGCGCCATGGGATTTGACGACGGTGCCATTCAGCCCGAGGAATACGCCGCCATTGACCCGGCGGGGGTCGATCTTTTTCTTGAGGCGCCGCAAGGACGGATAGGCCAGTAGCGACGCGAGCCGGGAAAGCGGAGAATATTGAAAGGCTTCCCGCAACCGGTCACCGACGAGGCTGGCGGTGCCTTCCCCGGTCTTGATCGCCACGTTCCCGGTAAAACCATCGGTCACGATCACGTCACAGATATCGCCCGAAATGTCGCCGCCTTCAACGAACCCGACGAACTCGAACCCTGCCGCATCGCTCTGAGCCCGGATCAACTCATGTGCTACTTTCAACTCGTTCCGGCCCTTGTGCTCCTCGGTGCCGACATTCAGCAATCCCACCCTTGGACAGGGCAGGTCGAGCCCGTTGCGGGCATAGGACATGCCCATCAGGGCAAAGCGCAACAGGTCATCCGCATCGGCCTTGATGTCCGCGCCAACGTCCAGCAACACGTTGAAGCCCTGTGGGTTTGACGATGGGTAGAGCACGGCAATGGCAGGCCGGTTGACGCCCGGCAGTCGGCGCAGTCGGATCATGGACAGCGCCATCAAGGCGCCGGTATTGCCACAGGAGACCGCGACCGATGCGGTGCCGTCACGCACCTCTTCTACCGCGGACCACATGGAGGTACCCTTGCCGTTGCGCACGATCTGGCTGGGTTTGTCATCCATGGTCACCACACCGGTGGTGTTGCGAATCTCGCAGCGGTTCGCCAGCGACTTGCGCCGCGCTACGAGCGGTTCAAGCTCGTTTTCCGCCCCGTGCAGGACAAAGAAGATGTTGTCGTTTTTTCGGGCAGAGACATCGCAGCCCGCAACAATAGCTGCGGGTCCCTTGTCCCCGCCCATCGCATCCACCGAAATGACGATGCGCCCGGATTTCGATTGTCTGTGATCGGTCTGCGCCGTCATTGATCGACTGCCCCCAAACCTTTCTGCCCTTATTGTTTAAGGCAAAGGTTTAGGCTGCGTCGTCTTCCAGATCAATCTCTTGTGTCAATACAACAACTTCTTTGTCGTCGTAGTGGCCACACGCCGCGCAGACGTGGTGCGGGCGTTTCAACTCGCCGCAGTTCGTGCATTCATTCGGGTTCGCAGCTTCCAGTGAATCATGTGCGCGACGATTGTTGCGACGTGATTTGGAGACCTTGTTCTGTTGAACAGCCATTGTCCTGGGCCTTTTGTCGTTCGGGGTTCCGGCGGCTCTTGCGGCGCACAAAACCGAGTTTCATCTGTCTTGTCCCAAAATCGGGTGTGACGTGCGTTTAGGCCCAGCCCGCCGCTTTGTCCAACCCTATTTGTCTGAGCGGCGCAAAATACTGCGATTGTGTCTACATGCAAGTTTTTTTTGCCCCTTGTTTCCGATGCCACGCTGCCAGCAGCGCGACGCTTTAATTCTCGGGGTCTTCGGATGAGGATTTCAGTTGGTCCTTCAGGGCGGCAAGCCCTGCAAACGGCCGGGTATCTTCATCGCGCAGGGGCGTTACGCCGGGTTCGGTGACAACGACCTCGCCCAGTGCCGCGCCGGGCGCGCGCGGGTAGAGCGGCAGGTTCAGGTCGAGCGCTTCCAGCATGATGCTGTCAGGGTCAATCCATGTTGGAATGGGCTCTGTCGTTTCATCGTCCCGCATTTCGACTTCGGGCGCATCGACCTCGACATAGTCGCGTTGAAAAAGTCTTGTCACGGGCACATCGATTCGTGTCGTCACCGGTTCAAGTGTCACCGCGCAAGGCTGCACCAGGGTCGCACCAAGCGTGGCGGTCAACCGCCAGTCTGCTGATCCCTCCGCGGAAATCTCGCCAACAAAGGACAGCTTGCGCAGGCTCAACAGATCAAGTGCGGCGGCGATTTCCTTTAGGCGCGGGGCGTCGGGGCGCAAATGGAAGGGGGTCGCCATGTTTTGCGGCAGCTCAGCCACGCGCAGGGCGGAAGGAGATGGCGGAGTTTGCTTCATATCTGGTGCTTTCGTTTCTTGAACCCTTGCGCTTGCATGGTGTAAGCGGAATAGAAGCCGAAACGCATCAGGGCAAGAGGCCGAAGACATGCGACGAAACTCTTCCGCGCCGGGCGGTATCCTCAAAGCAGGCAGGGCGATGGCTCTGATGCTGGCGCTGGCCGGTGTCGCGGCGTGTGGTGCGACCTATACCAACCATGGCTATGTGCCGCCCCAGGAAGACCTCGATCAGATCGTTGTCGGCATCGACACACGCTCCTCTGTCGAGGAAACACTTGGGTCGTCCGGCTCCAGCTCTGTTCAGGAAGATGATGCGCTTTATTTCGTGCGCAGCCGCGTGCGGACGTTTGCGATGCTTGAGCCGGAGGTGGTGGAGCGCGAGGTTGTCGCCGTCAGTTTTGACGGCAATGGTGTCGTGCAGAACATCGAATCCTTCGGGCTTGAACGGGGGCAGGTGGTTCAACTGACCCGGCGGGTGACAGATTCGAGCGTGGCCAACAGAAGCTTCTTCCGGCAGCTGATCGGCAATATCGGCCGCGTGACGCCGCAAGGGTTTGGCGGATAAGACCGTTCGTCACCCCATCCGCTGGAGTGTATCATGCAAGCCGTTAAGCGCGGGCGCTACCGTGCCAGAGCACTCCGAACGGGACCCGGGTTGGAAGAGGCGCTCGCATTTCGCCGCGCGTGTTTTGGTCTTTGCAAGGCTGCCGATAAAGACTCTCTGGACGAGATTTGTCCCCACGTCATCGTGCAAGAGCGATCAACGGCGGATCTTGTCTGTTACTTCCGGATGAACGTGATGCCAGCGGCTGAGATCGGCCAGAGCTACGCGGCGCGGTTCTATGATGTGAGCGCACTGGAGGACTTGGAAGGGCCCCTGCTCGAATTGGGCCGGTTTTGCCTCTCGCCCAAATGCAAGGACCCGGATGTGCTGCGCGTGGCCTGGGCCGCAATCACGCAAGTCGTGGATTATCATGGCGTGAAACTGTTGTTTGGCTGTTCGTCCTTTGAGGGAATCGACCCGGCGCGATATGGGCAGGCGTTCGCTCTGTTGAAAAGCACATACCTTGCACCGCGCCCCAGCGCCCCCCGCATCAAGGCACCCGAGGTGTTTGAGTTCAGCAGGCTGGCCAGCGCCGCCCGGTCCGAGCAAGAAGGTCGCCGTGAACTGCCGCCCTTGCTTCGAAGCTACCTCGCCATGGGGGCTTGGGTCAGCGACCACGCGGTCATCGACCGCACGCTCAACACCTTGCATGTGTTCACCGGTCTGGATGTCCATGCGATCCCGGAGGGCCGAAAGCGCCTGCTGCGCGCGCTTTAGGGGCCTCTCGCACGAGAAAAGGTGATTGACGGTCGGGGCGTTGCGGCATAGCTGGCGGGTATGTCCCGTGTACCACTTTTGCAAGTCAATGAAATCTCTCTGACCTTCGGGGGCGATCCTGTTTTCGACGGGCTGAGCCTCGTGATCCAGCCTGGCGACCGGGTCGCTCTGGTGGGGCGGAACGGCTCTGGAAAATCCACCCTGATGAAGGTCATGGCCGGGCTTGTCGAGGTGGATACCGGCGACGTGGTGCGGGGCCCGGGTGTGTCGGTCGGCTATATGGAACAGGACCCGGACCTGACCGGGTTTGCGACACTTGGCGAATTTGCCGCGCAGGGGCTATCCCCGAGTGAAATGTACAAGGTCGAGCGCGCGGGCGAGGGGTTGAAGTTTGACCCGGACCGGCCGGTTCAGACCGCCAGCGGGGGCGAACGCCGCCGCGCAGCCCTTGCGCGTCTGATGGCCGATGAGCCGGATCTGATGCTTCTGGATGAGCCGACCAACCATCTGGACATCGAAGCCATCGCCTGGCTTGAAGAAGAGCTGCGCCACAGCCGTCAGGCCTATGTCATCATCAGCCACGACCGGGCATTTCTGCGGGCTTTGACGCGTGCGACGCTCTGGATCGACCGGGGCGTCGTCCGCCGCCAGGAAAAGGGCTTTGAGGCTTTTGAGACCTGGCGCGACACGGTCTGGCAGGAAGAAGACACCCAGCGCCACAAGCTCAACCGCAAGATCAAGGCGGAGGCACGCTGGGCCGTCGAAGGCATCTCGGCGCGGCGCAAGCGCAATCAGGGCAGGGTGCGTGCGCTTGAGGCGCTGCGGGCCGAGCGTGCAGCCCAGATCCGCCGTCAGGGCACCGCCGCCATGGCCATCGAATCCGGTCCGAAGTCCGGGCGCAAGGTCATAGAAGCGCAGGGCATCACCAGGGCTTTTGGCGACAAGACGATTCTCAAACCCTTTTCCCTGACCGTTCAGCGCGGCGACCGGATTGCCTTTGTCGGACCCAATGGCGTGGGCAAGACGACGCTGCTCAACATGCTGATCGGGCATGACACACCCGACAGCGGCACGGTCACGCTCGGCACCAATCTGGAAATCGCCCTCTTCGATCAGGCGCGCGCGCAACTGGATGGAGACATGAGCCTCTGGGACAGTCTGACCGGCGATCCGGAGATGCGCGTCTCCGGCAAGGCGGATCAGGTGATGGTGCGCGGCGCGCCCAAACATGTGGTGGGCTATCTCAAGGAGTTTCTCTTTGACGAGGCGCAGGCAAGGGCGCCGGTGCGGTCCCTGTCGGGGGGCGAAAAGGCCCGGCTTCTGCTGGCCAAGATCATGGCCCGGCCCAGCAACCTGCTGGTATTGGACGAACCGACCAATGATCTGGATGTCGAAACGCTCGACCTGCTGCAGGACCTGCTGGGCAGCTATGACGGGACCGTCCTGCTGGTCAGCCACGACCGTGATTTTCTCGACCGCGTGGCGGCAACCACCATCGCCATGGAGGGGGACGGGCGCGCCACGATCTACGCAGGGGGCTGGAGCGATTACGTCAGCCAGCGCAGGGAGGTTGCGGAACGCGAGACGCCAGGCCCCAAGGTCAAATCGGAAGACGCGCCTGCCAAGCCAAAACCCACCCCCAATGCGGGTCTCAGCTTTACCGAAAAACACCGTCTGGACGCCCTGCCGGACGAGATTGCGCGCCTTGAGGCGGAGATTGGCAAACTCACCGACCTGCTCAGCGATCCGCACTTGTTCACGGATAACCCCGTGAAGTTCAAAAAGGCGACGGATGCGCTGGTGGAACGTCAAAACAGGCTGGATGCGGCAGAAGAAGAATGGCTGACGCTTGAGGAAAAGGCGCAGACCTAGTCCTGAACCGCGATCTTCAGGTCATACCCATCGCGCAAGGTCGCGATGAGCAGACGGGGGGTCAGCACGGTGACGGTACCGGTTTTAGGCCGCGGCGCCGGTGCGCTGTAGCCCAAGGGCGCATAAGGCAGCAAGGCGTCATGCAGGACCAAGGCGGGCTGACCCCTGTCATTCAGGATGAAGGTGCCGTTCGGCAGATCTCCGATACAGGCTTCATGGCGGCGCTGACGATAGGTCTTTGGTTCCGCGCGGTCCGCATGTAGTGCCGCGTCGAACAGTTTGATCGGTGTCGTGATGCCAGCGGCCTCTCGAAAGCGGTTGTAATCCGCCCGCCTGCACTCCCCGCAGGGACGATGCCCGGCGGCAAAGGCCACGGCCTCATCCCAAAAGAACAGCTCGGTGTAATTGTTGGGACGCATGATTTGCCTGTGACGGCCCTTGAAGGCCAAAAGGCATGTGACCCAGGCCTTGTGCCGCCAGCGCACCCGCCCCAGCCGCTGTGCATCGTCGTGTAGAATGCCACGATTGCCCATGAAGCGGCCCCGCGCCGGATGCGCGATGATCGACCCGTCTGGCTGGACGCGGTTTTGCAAGGGCATCAGCGCATCCGCAAGGCACCGTCAATGCGGATGACCTCTCCGTTCAGGTAGCCGTTCTCTACAATGAAGCCTGCCAGCCGGGCGTATTCAGCGGGGTCGCCCAGACGCGCGGGGCAGGGCACATCTGCCGCCAGTTGCGCCTGCATCTCCTCGGGAAGCCCTGCGAGCATTGGCGTCATGAAGATGCCCGGCGCGATGGTCATCACGCGAATCCCCAAGCTTGCCAGGTCGCGCGCCATCGGCAGGCAAAGCCCGACGACACCGCCCTTGGAGGCAGCATAGGCCGTTTGGCCCTTCTGCCCGTCAAAGGCGGCGATGGAGGCGGTGTTGATGATGACGCCCCGCGCGCCGTCCTCCTCGCGGGCATTGTCCTGCATCGCCTCCGCCGCGCGCCGCGCAACATTGAATGTCCCGGTCAGATTGATGTCGATGGTGCGCTGAAAGAGGGCCAACGGGTGGGCCCCTTCGCGCCCGACGGTCTTTGCTGCATCCGCGATCCCGGCGCAGTTCACGGCAACGGTGATTTTTCCCATCGCGTCGCGGGCGGCATGGATCGCATCGCTGACGGAGGCCTCATCGGTCACATCGGTCTGCATGAAATGGCCGCCGATCTCCTTGGCCACGGCGGTGCCGCGTGCCGCGTCACGGTCCAAGAGTGTCACCTTTGCGCCTGCGCCCGCAAAATGTCGGGCGGTGGCTTCGCCGAGGCCCGACGCGGCCCCGGTCACGATGGCGGCCATATCAGAGAGTTTCATGCAGTATCCTCGCGCTGACTGGTCTCAGAGAACCATGCACATGCAGCATGGGCAAGCCTTAGCGCGTTTGCATCAGTGTCCTGTCCAACCGAGCAAGGGGCCGCGCGAGTCGCGTCAAGGGCGGCCACCACAGCCAGGTCCCCCCCAGCGCACGCACCGTCGCACCCGTCCCCAGCTTAAATCGCGCAAGGCCGGCTCCGTCTTCGGTATCAATCAATCCAAGCTCGAAATGCGCAACGCCTTTGCGCTTTAACCAGCAGATCGCCTGCCAGAGCAAGAGACAATGGGCGGAAGTCATGCGGCCAGAGGGGCGTGTGTGGCCAATGTGATAGGTGGCACAGGCCCCATGCCGCAGGATGACCACCCCGGCAACCGGTGCACGGCCGATATAGGCGGTGAAGAGCTTGGCATCGCCCGGGTTTTCGCGGCCATATGCACAGGTCAGGGCCGGGGGCCAGCCGCGATACCGCCGCGCGGCCTGCTGCGCCAGATCCGCAACCAGCAACCAGTGATCCGGCTGATCCGGCAGGTTCTGCCGGGTCACGCGGAGCCCCTGTTTCTCGGCATGTTTCAGCCGGTTTCGCCATTTCTGATGCAACCCGGCGCGCAATGCCTCGAGATCGGGTGTCAGATCAAGTGCCGCGAGGGTGTTGGGGCTCACCAAGGGCAATGCCGGGAGCGTCCGGGTATCGACCGGGGTCTCCGGCGACAGGATCACCGGCCCGCGCACCCCGGCGCGTCTCAACTGTGCAAGCCGCTCCGGGGTCACGGTCACCCGGGCGAGCATATGGGCCCTGACCGGCCCCCAGCGACGCTGGAGCAGCAAGGTGCCATCGTCCAACCGTTGACACTGGCTGCCCACAGCAGCGAGGGCCCGTTCAAAGCCCAGGCTCTGCTGGAGCGCATCACTTGCCGGGACAACGGGGAGGGAATCAAACATGCCCTCATTAAGGGTTTGGAAACCTAAACTTTGGTTAATCGCGCCTGATGAGACCTGCTTCAGAATCAAGGCCAACCGTGCAAGGGGTGCATGCCCCGGCACCACGCATGACCAAGGCCGCAGCCTTTGTGCTTGCGACGGTCTTGTCGGTCCCGGTGTTTCTGGTGCTCAGCGCGCTTCAGTGGCTTTTGGGTTAGCCCAGTTGCACCAGCGCATGGCGCTTCTTGCCCGCGCTCAGCTTGATGGGGGAGGACAAAGCCGCCGCATCGATCATAAGCCCCGCGTTTGTCAGCGGGGTGTCGTCGAGCCTGGCCCCGTTTTCCGCGATCAACCTCTTGGCTTCCTTGCCGGATTTGGCGAGTCCGGATTTGACGATCAGCTGCACGATCGAAATGCCTTCGCCAATCTCACCGGTCGACAGCGTCAGCGTTGGCAGGTCCTCCCCGATGCCGCCTTTTTCAAAGACTTCCCGGGCCGTGGCTTCCGCCGCGGCGGCGGCCTCGGCACCGTGCAGCAGGGTGGTGACCTCATTGGCGAGTTTGATCTTGGCCTCGTTGACTTCTGACCCTTCAAGCGCGCCCAGACGATCACACTCGTCCAGCGGCATCTCCGTGTAAAGTTTCAGGAAACGCCCGACATCCGCGTCCATCGTGTTGCGCCAGAACTGCCAGAATTCATAAGGAGAGACCATATCGGCATCGAGCCACACCGCGCCGGATTGCGATTTGCCCATTTTGCGCCCATCTGCGGTGGTCAGCAGGTGCGATGTGAGCCCGTAGACCTCGCCGTCGATCACCCGGCGGGTCAGATCAACACCGTTGACGATGTTCCCCCATTGGTCCGATCCGCCCAATTGCAGAATGCAGCCATAGCGGCGGTGCAATTCCAGAAAGTCATAGGCCTGAAGGATCATGTAGTTGAATTCCAGAAACGAGAGCGATTGCTCCCGATCAAGGCGCGACTTCACACTTTCAAAAGACAACATGCGGTTGATCGAGAAATGCCGTCCGATGTCCCGCAGGAAATCGAGGTAGTTCAGATCGTCCAGCCATTCCGCGTTGTTGAGCATCAGAGCACCGTCTGGCGCGTCCGAGTATTCCACGTAGGCGGAAAAGACCCGCTTGATCCCCGCGATGTTGTCGTTGATGGCCTCGGGGCTCAGCAGGGGCCGCTCATCCGCGCGAAAGGACGGATCGCCGACCTTTGTCGTACCACCGCCCATCAGGGTGATCGGCCTGTGACCGGTCTTTTGCAACCAGCGCAGCATCATGATCTGGATCAGCGACCCGACATGCAGGGATTTCGCGGTGGCATCAAAGCCGATATAGCCGGGCTGCCCGCCTTTCATCAGCGCCTCATCCAACCCCTGATAATCCGTGCAATCCGCCAGAAAGCCACGTTCCATCATGACGGCAACAAAATCGGATTTGGGGTGGTAGGTCATTGGTCTTGCTCTCAGCTTGCAATCTGAGGCACTCTATAGGCGCAGAGCAGGCAAAGGAAAAGGCTTTGGCAAAGGCCATTTCGAAAACAGGTTCGGTGACAGCCCTGGGCGCGATGAGCGGCACCTCGCTTGATGGGGTCGATGCCGCTGTCGTCGTGACCGATGGGCAGGAAATCGAAGGTTTTGGCCCGTCGCGATACCACGCCTATGGCGCGTCCGAGCAGGAGGTGCTGGAGGCTGCCCTCGGCCGCTGGAGCGGCGCGGAGGTTGATGCGGCGACGGCAATCATAGAGCAGGCGCATCTGGCGGTGCTGGCACCGTTTGAGGGCATTGATCTGGTGGGGTTTCACGGCCAGACACTGGCGCATGCCCCCCGTACCAAGGGCACCCTGCAGGTGGGCGACGGGGCATGGCTGGCCGAGGCGCTCGGGCTTCCGGTCGTGTGGGATTTCCGCTCGGCGGACGTTGAACTGGGCGGTGAAGGGGCACCCCTGGCCCCCTTTTTTCATTTCGCCTGCGCAAAACACATCGGTGAGACGGAACCGGTAGCCTTCCTGAACCTCGGCGGTGTGGGCAACCTGACCTTTGTCGATCCGGCCTTTGCGCGCCCCGAGGAGGCGGGAGCCTTGCTGGCCTTTGACACAGGGCCCGCCAATGCACCGATCAATGATATGATGCGCGCGAGGCTTGGGCAGGCTTACGACGCCGATGGGAAAATCGCGCGCCAGGGTAAGGTTGAGCAAGGCGCGTTGGAGCTGTTTCTGGCAGAACCTTATTTTGCCCGGATGCCGCCCAAGTCACTGGATCGAAACGATTTTGCCGAAATGATCGCGCTGGTGAGCGAACTGGGTGATGCGGATGCGGCGGCTACCCTGACGGGCATGAGTGCTGCGGCAGTGCTGGAAGGCATGCGGCACTGTCCGAAACAGCCCGCCCGGGTGCTGGTCACGGGCGGGGGGCGCAAAAATCCGGTGCTGATGGAGATGCTGCGCGCGGCTCTCGATTGCCCTGTTGATCCGGTCGAAGCGGTCGGTCTGGATGGCGATATGCTCGAAGCACAGGCCTTTGCCTATCTCGCGGTCCGCGTTGCCCGAGGTCTGCCAACCTCTTGCCCCGGCACAACGGGTGTGCGCGCCGCCGTGGGGGGCGGAACTGTCAGCCTGCCGGGCGCTGGCGTGGGTTTGGTGGCGGAGGGTTAAACGCGGGGAATGTCAAAGCCCGGCGCGGCCAGCGTGAACCCGTCAAACTGAAACCCCGGCGACACCGTGCAACTCACCAGCGTGAACGCGCCTGTGCTGCGCGCCGCCTGCCAATGGTTTTCCGGCACGATGATCTGCGGGCGCGCGACCTTGAGGTCCGGGCCCAGCAGGTTATCCTGCGCGGGGCCGGTCTCGGTTTCGCTGATCGACAGCACCAGAGGCGCGCCGCTGTGGTAGAGCCAGATTTCCGTGGCATCCACCTTGTGCCAGTGGCTGCGCTCACCTTCCGCCAGCAGAAAGTAGATGCAGGTGCCGCTTGCGCGCCCCGCATTGTCCGCTTCCCACGTCTGCCGGTAATGCCCACCTTCGGGATGCGGGCTCAGGCGCAGGGTCTCGATGATCTCTTGTGCTGTCATGTCGCTAGACTACTGTGGTCAGCGCAGAGAGCCAAGAGGAGCAGGCCTTGAAAACTATTGTCGTCGGGGCAGGGATCATCGGTGCGCTCACCGCGTTCCGGCTCGCAGAAGCAGGGGCTGACGTCACGGTGATCGAGGCCGCAGGCCCCGCCTCTGGTGCATCGGGTGCCTCATTCGGCTGGGTGAATGCGAGCTTTCATATCGACCACGATCATTACGTCCTGCGCGCCGCAGGGATCGAGGCGCACAGGCGCATTGCCGACCGGTTGAATAGCCGTGCAACGCGGTGGACCGGTTGCCTGTGCTGGGAAGAGCAAGGGGCCGCATTCGACGCGCAGTTCTCTGACCTGAAGTCGCTGGGCTACGACGTCCGGCAGGTCGACCGGGCCGAGTTTCAGCAGTTGGAACCCGCCGTCGCAGCGCCTGAGAGGGCCTTGCTTTTCGCGCAGGAGGCCGTGGTCAATCTGCCTTTTCTGGCGGCGGATGCGCTGACGGCCGCGCAAGCGCTCGGGGCGCGGCTTGTGACCGGTGTCCGGGTCGCGGGGCTTGAGACCAGATCGCAGGCTATTCGCGGCGTGCGTTGGGCGGGCGGTGTGATCGAAGCGGACCGCGTCGTTTTGGCGGCAGGGACCGGGACAGAGAGCCTGCTTGCGGCGGTCGAGGTCCCGCTCCCGATGCTGGACCGGCCCGGCGGGATCATGCGCTCGCACCCCTTGCCGCCATTGGTGTCGCATGTGCTGGCCAGCCCCGGTCAGGAGTTGCGGCAGACGCCGGACGGGCGGATCATCGCCCCCACATCAGCGGCCCATCAAAGCGACAAGACCGAGAAAATCACCGAAAGCCCCGAAACCCTCGCGGATCAGGCCGCCGCGCGCGTCTCCTGCCTGTTGCAGCGGGAGGTGATCTGGTCCGGGGTCAGCTTTGCCAGCCGACCCGTGCCGCAAGACGGGTTGCCGGTGATGGGTGCCTGTGGTCCTGAGGGGCTTTATGTCGCGACCATGCACTCGGGTGCCACGCTTGCCCCACTGGCGGCAGAACTGGTTGCGGCGGAGGCGACGGAAAGGACGCTCAGCAACGAACAGGCAAAACTGATTGCCCCATATAGGCCCGAGCGGTTCAAAGCTTGAGTTCGTAAAAAACCAGATAGGGAAGCACATCGGCGGGAATGTCGCTGTAGGCGTTGCGTTGCGCAAACCCCAGCTTTTCATAAAGCTTTCGCGCGCCTGTAAACTTGGCATTGGTGTCGAGCAGGATGCGCCTGTAGCCGTCTTCGCGTGCCTGCTCGATCAGCGCGCGCGAAAGCGCCTCCCCCGTGCCGGAACCGCGCGCGGTGTCGCGGAGAAAGACGCGCTTGATCTCGCAGTCCTCACCATTCAGCGGGTGATACATGCCGCAACCGATCGCTGTCCCGTCTTGTTCGGCGAGCAGGATGATCCCTTTCGGGCGGGCGTGTTTCTCCGCCAGGCTGTCTATCAAGGCGGCGTAGGCTTCAAGCGGGTAGAACGTATCGACGATACTGCGCATGCTGTCGTCGAAGCCCAAAAGAAAATCGCGGTATTCCCAACAGAGCTTTTGCACAGCCGCCAGATCGCGCGGCGTTTCCGCCGCGCGGATCACGATTGTATCTGTCACTTCAGGATCGACCGCCCCGCATATTCGGCGGTTTCGCCAAGCGCTTCCTCGATGCGGATCAACTGGTTGTACTTTGCCAGCCGGTCCGAGCGGGCGAGTGACCCGGTCTTGATCTGCCCGCAATTTGTCGCGACCGCCAGATCCGCGATGGTGGCATCCTCAGTCTCGCCCGAGCGGTGCGACATCACGTTGGTGAAGCCGGCGCGATGCGCCATATCCACGGCTTTCAGGGTCTCTGTCAGGCTCCCGATCTGGTTGACCTTGACCAGCATGGAGTTTGCCGAGCCGCGCTCGATCCCCATGGCAAGCCGTTCGGGGTTGGTCACAAAGAGGTCATCACCCACAAGCTGGACCTTGTCCCCCAGGGCCTCTGTGAGCGCCTTCCATCCGTCCCAGTCGTCCTCCGACATGCCGTCTTCGATGGAGATGATGGGGTAGTCACTGACCAGTGCGGCAAGGTAGTCGACATTCTCTGCAGAGCTCAGCGATTTGCCTTCACCCGCCAGTTCGTACTTGCCATCCTTGTAGTATTCGGTCGCGGCACAATCCATCGCGAGGTAAATCTCATCGCCCGGTTTGTAGCCTGCTTTCTCAATGGATTTCAGAATGAAATCAAGTGCATCCCGTGTGGAGTTGATGTTTGGTGCGAAGCCGCCTTCATCCCCGATGCCCGTGGAGAGACCCGCCGCTGAGAGTTCTTTCTTCAGGGTGTGAAAGACTTCGGACCCCATCCGCACCGCCTCGCGGATGTTCTCCGCTGCAACCGGCATAATCATGAATTCCTGGATGTCGATGGGGTTATCTGCGTGTTCGCCCCCATTGATGATGTTCATCATGGGCACCGGCAGAACGCGGGCGGAGGTGCCGCCCACATAGCGGTAGAGCGGCTGGGTGCAGTAATCCGCGGCGGCTTTTGCCGCGGCCATCGACACACCCAGAATAGCGTTTGCGCCAAGGCGGGACTTGTTCGGCGTGCCGTCCAACTCGATCATGCTGGTGTCGATATCGACCTGCTCGGTGGCATCAACGCCCACCAGCGCCTCCGCGATCTCGCCGTTGACGGCGGCGCAGGCTTCCAGAACGCCCTTGCCCATGTAGCGGGCTTTGTCGCCGTCCCGCCGTTCGACCGCCTCATAAGCCCCGGTCGAGGCGCCGGAAGGCACCGCCGCGCGTCCCATGGTGCCGTCCTCAAGGATCACATCGACTTCGACCGTGGGGTTGCCCCGGCTGTCGAGGATTTCGCGGGCGTGGATGTCGATGATCGTGCTCATGGGAGCCTCCCTAAAGGTATGTGTTGCCCGCCTGATACCGGGATGGGCGCGGGATGGGAAGGGTCAGCCGGCGAGAGTGCGCCCATTTCTTTCACGCCAAAGGGTATAGAGACCGGAGCCCACGATCACGGCGGCACCGATCAGGGTGAGCGCATCCGGGCGTTCGGAAAACACAAAAACCCCGATGATCAGCGCAAAAAGGATACGCGAATATCGGAAAGGGGAGACAAAACTGATCTCTCCAAGCCGCATTGCCGCGACAATCGTGTAATAGGCGAGAATGCCGATGAGCAGGGCGATAGCGTAGATCGTCCAGCCGGTCCAGTCCGGCATGGTCAGGGTCTCATCGTTGACCCACATCATGAAGGCGGCGGCGGGCAGAAGCACCAGAAAGGCCCAGAAGCTTAATTGCAGGGAGGAGGTTTGCGGGGGGACCCGGCGTGTGGCCAGATCACGGATGCCGAGGCCAATGACCCCTTGCAGCGCAAAAAGCGATTGCCAGTCAAAGCCATCAAGGCCGGGCCGGATGATGAGCAAGACCCCGAAAAAACCGACCAAAATCGCGGTCCAGCGCCGCCAGCCGACTTGTTCCTGCAAAAACAAGGCTGCGCCCAGCGTCACAAAGAGCGGCGTGGCCTGCAGGATCGCGGAGGCGGTCGACAGCGGGATCAGCACGATTGCCGTGACAAACCCGACCGTCCCAACCAATTCACCAAAGGCGCGTAACAGGATCGCGGGCGTCAGGATCTGCGCGGTAAAGAGCGGCTGGCGTTGCGCTCTGAGCGCGATGGCAAGCAACAGGGCACTGCCGAGCCCCAGCATCCCCACGATCTGGCCAATCGGCAGCGCGGTCGCCAAGAACTTGATCAGCATGTCTTCGAGCGCAAAAAGCAGCATCGACAGAACCATCAGGCCCGCGCCGCGTAAATTGTCCATCGGTTTTCCTGTCCAGAAGGGTCACGGTGCCCCTAATGACATGTCGTGGCAAAGTCCACCAATCGTGATCGGGACGGCGTGGTCTTTCTAGGGCCTGGGGCGCAGAAAGATCGTCTTTCCCTCGTTCCGCGTCTCGAACTTGTCCGACAGCGCATTCACGAGGCCGGAGAACTTCGTGTGGCCATAGCTGCGCTGGTCGAAGTCGGAATGCACCGAGGTGATCGCGTTCTTGATCTGGCTCAGATTGTACCAGTCTTCTTCCTGTTCGATGTTCTTGATGGCATTGGAAATGCGCTGGTAGGCGTGGTTGAGCGGCAGGGATTTGGCGCGGCTCGTTGCATCCGCCTTCTGATCCGCCGCGTCGTTGTTGCGCAGGTTTTCGATCAGGATAAAGCGGTTGCACACATTGCGCAGCGCTTCAGGGGTCTTGTTCTCCCCAATGCCGATGACCATCAAACCCGCCTCGCGCAGTCGATTTGCGAGGGCGGTGAAATCGCTGTCCGAGGATACAAGCACAAACCCATCGAAATTCTGGGTGTGCAGAATATCCATGGCATCAATCACGAGGCCAATGTCCGAGGCGTTCTTTCCCTTGGTATTGGCCGTCGTCTGGTGCGCCACCAGACCCAGCCGGTGAATATGCCCGGTCCATTTGCTCAAACTGTCATTCGACCAGTCACCATAGACCCGGCGCAGCGCGGGCTCTCCGATAAGCTTGATCTCGTCCAGCACCGGTTCGGCATCTGCCGCACGAATGTTATCGGCGTCAATCAACACTGCCAGCAAGGGGCGTTGTCGTTCGGTCATTGGTCTCCAATCCGGGGGATCACCCCTTTTTTAAGGGTACGCCGTAGAGTTCCAGACGGTGGCCGCGCAGTTCATACCCCAGCTTCTGGGCGATCTTTTCCTGCAAGGCCTCGATCTCTTCATCGACAAACTCAATGACCTCGCCGGAGTTGATGTCGATCAGGTGGTCATGGTGGTCGCGTTCCGCATCCTCGTAGCGTGCGCGCCCGTCGCCAAATTCAAGCTTGTCCAGGATCCCTGCCTCTTCAAAGAGTTTCACGGTTCGGTAGACGGTTGCCAGCGAGATGCCGCTGTCGATCTTGGAGGCACGGGCATAAAGCTCTTCCACATCGGGGTGATCGTCGTTGTCTTCCAGAACCTGCGCAATCACGCGGCGCTGGCCGGTCATGCGCAATCCCTTTGCTTCGCAGCGCGTAATGATCGATTGGTTCATGTCGTCCGTCCCGTAGCGTAACTGCGATATTTAACGGGGTTTGCACGCTGGTGCCACCCAAGTTTTGAGCTTTCGGTTGACTTATCGGGTCAAAGCGCCCATGTGCCCCTCAGGCGACATCTTCTGCCGCGTGAGCAGTATCCAACCCCCGGAAAACAACGGGTTGTGACCGTGAAGATCCGTCAGTGTTCCCAAAATCACGCGTGGGGCCAACCGCAAGCGACAGGTATCGGCACAAGGCCGATGCCTGAGATCTGCTCGGCGGACCCCGAAAATCGCCCGATCCGGGCGGTGTAATGATGTGCGCATGGATTGTGCCGGAAAGACTGAAGATGAGTGATTTTGAGATGATGGACCTGCCGCCGAAACTGGTGGCACGGCTGAATGAAATGGGGCTGACGGATCCGACGCCGATCCAGAAACAGGCCATTCCCCATGCGCTGAACGGGCGTGACGTTATGGGGCTTGCCCAGACTGGCACCGGCAAAACGGCGGCCTTCGGCGTGCCAATCGTGTCGCAGATGCTGGAGATGCAGGGGCGGCCTGCGCCAAAATCCGTGCGCGGGCTTGTGCTGGCCCCGACGCGGGAACTTGCGACACAGATCAGCCAGAACCTGCGCGCCTTTGCGCAGAAGACAAAGATCAGGGTGAACATGGTCGTCGGTGGCCAGTCGATCAACACTCAGATCCGGCACCTTGAACGCGGCGTTGATCTTTTGGTGGCCACGCCGGGGCGGTTGCTTGACCTGATGGACCGTCGTGCGGTGCGGCTCGATGACTGCGTGTTTCTCGTGCTCGATGAGGCCGACCAGATGCTGGATATGGGGTTCATTCACGATCTGCGAAAGATTGCCGAAGTATTGCCGAGCGAACGCCAGACCATGCTCTTTTCCGCGACCATGCCCAAGCAGATGAACGAGCTGGCGCAGAGCTACCTCAACCGGCCCATCCGTGTCGAAGTGTCACCGCCCGGGAAGGCGGCAGATAAGGTGACGCAGGAAGTACACTTCATTGCCAAGGCGGAAAAGACCACCCTGCTGATCGAGATGCTCGACAAGCACCGAGAGGAACGCGCACTGGTTTTCGGGCGCACGAAACATGGCTCTGAGCGTTTGATGAAGGCTCTGGTCGCCGCAGGCTATGCCGCCGGGTCCATCCATGGCAACAAAAGCCAGGGCCAACGGGACCGCGCCATCGCCGCCTTCAAGTCCGGCGAGATCAAGGTGCTGGTGGCCACGGATGTGGCGGCGCGGGGCCTCGATATCCCGGATGTGAAACACGTCTACAATTTCGACCTGCCGAATGTGCCCGACAACTACGTGCACCGTATCGGGCGGACGGCACGCGCGGGCAAGGATGGCGCGGCGATTGCCTTTTGTGCCCCGGATGAGATGGGCGAGTTGCGGGCAATCCAGAAAACCATGGGTGTGACAATCCCGGTCGGATCAGGGCGCGCCTGGGAGACCGGTGACATTCCCGCAGGCGAGACGCCCAAGGGACGCGGGCGGCGGCGTGGTGCAGGTGGCGGACGACGTCGACAGGGTGGTTCAAAGCAAGGTGGTGCGGCGGCAACGGCACGGCCTGCATCCAACAAACCCGCAGGTGCCCGCAGGCGGCGGCGCAAGGCACGCCCCGGCAACGCTGCCAAGGGCTAGGCGCTTCAGAGCGGCATCCATTTAATCTGCAATACGGCCCTTGAAAACTGAGGCCAGCCCCCCTCCGGTGGGGGTGATGCCCCCTCCCGGGGGAGGGTCGGGGGCTGGCCGGCGGTGCCGGCCGGGTAAGCTCAGCAAGCAAGGTGATTCAGATCTTCAGGCCGATGCTCTAGGTGCCGCAGAAGGTGGCCGGGACCCGCTCGGCCTCGGTGGGCGGGCGCATCAGGGCGGTATCCTCGGTGGTATAGGGGGCGGTAAGGGCTGCCATCAGGCGATGGAACGGGGCATAATCGCCCTGAACCGCCGCCGCAATCATCTCCTCGATGCGGTGATTGCGGGGGATCACGCGGGGGGAGGCATGCTGCATGCGCGCTTGCGGCTCCGTTTCTGTCTCGATCCGGCGCTGCCATTCTGCCGCCCAATGGTCATAGGCCTCGCGGTCCAGGAAGTGATCCCGCGCCTCGCCCCGTGCCAAGGCATCGAAAGTATTAGTGAAATCGGCGCGCCCCTCCTGCATGATATTCAGCAACCCTTCGATCAGGGGCTTGTCCTCCGGTCCGGCCTCCGCGATGCCGAGCTTGACCCCCATCCGGCGAATCCACGCGTGCTCAATACGCGCAGGCATGGCATGCACAATCTCGGTCGCAGGCGTCACAGCGGCTTCCGGGTCCGCCATTTGCTGCAACAGCGCTGTCGCAAGCTGGGCCATGTTCCAGACCGCGATGCGGGGCTGGTTTGAAAAGGCGTAGCGTCCCATCTGGTCGATGGAACTGAAGACCGTATCGGGGTGATATTCATCCATGAAGGCGCAGGGCCCATAGTCGATCGTCTCGCCTGAGATGGCGCTATTATCGGTGTTCATGACCCCATGGATAAACCCGACGGACATCCAGGCCGCAACCAACTCCGCCTGCGCGTTGCAAACGGCTTGCAGCAGGCCAAGGGGGCCATCCGCATCGGGGTAGTGACGCTCAATCGCGTAATCCGTCAGGTGACGCAGCGCATCGCTTTGGCCACGCTGCGCAAAGATCTGAAAGGTTCCGACGCGCAGATGGCTGCTGGCAATCCGGGTGAGAACGGCACCGGGCAGGGGCCCCTCGCGAAACACCTCCTCACCGGTCAGGGTCGCTGCAAGGGCCCGGGTCGTCGGGATGCCCAAGGCATGCATCGCTTCGGAGACGACATATTCGCGCAGCACGGGCCCAAGCCAGGCGCGCCCGTCTCCCATGCGGGAATAGGGGGTGCGGCCCGAGCCCTTGAGCTGAATGTCATAACGTTTGCCATCGCCGCCAACCACTTCCCCCAAGAGGATCGCCCGCCCGTCCCCAAGCTGCGGGTTGTAGTTGCCAAACTGGTGACCGGCGTAGAGTTGCGCGAGGGGGCTTGCGCCTTGCGGAACCTTCACGCCCGAGAAGACCGCTGCCCGTTCGCTGCCAGACGCAGGCGCGATCCCCAAGAGATCGCCGAGTTCTTCGTTATAGGCGATGAGGGACGGTGCGCGCACGGGTTCCGGGCTCAGCTTTGAATAGAACACGCCGGGAAGCCGGGCGAAACTGTTGTCGAAGGGGATGGATAAGGACATAAGAAAATATAGGGCGCGGGCCGCTGTGCCACCAGTTGCTTTCTGCTCAGAACGTGCGGGTCATCAGCATGTAGTCGCTGCGCGGCACGAAGCCTGCGCGTTTGTATAGTTTTTGTGTCTTCTCGGAGCCGCGCGCCACTTCAAGATGAAGCGCTTTCAAGCCAGCCCCCGCCAGCGCCCGGGGGAGCGCCTGCAATGTCTCCGACGCGATGCCGCGCCCGCGCACGCCGGGACGCACGTAGATTTCGTCGATAAACCCATCAAGGCCACCAAACTCCAGCGACCAGCCAAAGGTGATGACAAGATAGCCGATGGGCGCACGCGCCGGACCAATCAGATAGGCGGCACCGTGGGGAATGCCGTCCAGAAGCGGCTGCAACCCGGCGCGACGTTGTTCGGCGGGCAGGGTGATGCCCTCTTCCGCGTGGAAGGCCGCAACCAGCGCGTCCAGTTTGTCCAGATGATCTGGACCAGCGAGGGTCAATGCGGCGCTCATAGCCGGGCCATCCGCTCTGTCAGCAGGGCAAAGAACCCGTCAGCATCAATGTCACCGATAAACAGCGCGTTCTTCGGGCGGTCGGTGACGCCCCACCAATCCGCGACGGTCATGCCCATGGTCAGTTCCGATTGTGTCTCGATCTCCACATTGATGTGGCGGCCCGAGAAGAGGTCAGGGCGCAGAAGGTAGGCCGTCACACAAGGATCATGCAGGGGCGCGCCGGCGGAGCCGTATTTTTCCTTGTCGTACCGCTCAAAGAAATCCGTCATCTGCGCGACCGCAATTCCGACCGGCGTCCCGAGGGCCCGAAACGCCTCGTTTCGGGGGGATGTGACCAATACCTTATGTGTCACATCAAGTGACATCACGACGATGGGAACGCCTGATTTAAACACGATATCAGCCGCTTGCGGGTCGACGTAAATGTTGAACTCCGCAGCGGGGGTGACATTCCCGACCTCGAAGTAGGCCCCGCCCATCAGGACGATTTCCTGCACCTTGTCGATGATATCCGGTGCGCGTTCGAAGGCAGTTGCAATGTTGGTGAGCGGCCCCAGTGGGCAAAGGGTGACGGTCCCGCTTGCATGGTGGCGCAGGGTGTCGATGATGAAGTCGACCGCATGTTGATCCTGCAGGGGCATCGTCGGGTCCGGCAGGTCCGGGCCATCCAGTCCGGTCTGGCCGTGCACATGTTCCGCGGTGACGAGATCACGCCCCAAAGGCCGATCGCAGCCCGCAAAGACCGGCACATCCGTCTGTCCTGCCAACTCGCACACAATGCGTGCATTCCGCGCAGTCAGCGCCAGAGAGACATTCCCTGCAACACAGGTGATCCCAAGCAGATCGAGCTCTTCCGGGCTGGCAAGGGCCAGAAGGATGGCAACGGCATCGTCCTGGCCCGGGTCGGTATCAATGATAATCTTGCGTCGTGTCATGGCCTCTCTTTGCCCACCGGCCACGTCAGAGTCCAGCCATCACGCCCGCCTGATCGGGCTATAATCCGCTGACAGTGAAAACAATAACGAAACTCTGAGCAGCATCTCATGCTAAAGTCCTGTCCTGCCCAAGGATCCCGCCGGAGAAGGTTAACGCTCGCGGCTCTCCGCTTTCACCTGATCCCAAAGCGCATCCATTTCCTGCAGATCACTTTGCGCAGGAGTTTTGCCGCGTTCCGCGAGCTTTGCCTCCACCCCTTCGAACCGTCGGGTGAACTTGGCGTTGGCGGCGCGCAGGGCTGCTTCGGGGTCGAGGCCGAGGTGACGGCCCAGATTGGCCATGACAAAGAGCAGGTCCCCGAATTCCTCTTCGATTTCCGCTTGCGACAACTGATCCCGTGCCTCCACAAGTTCCCGGGATTCCTCAACGATCTTGTCCAGAACCTCATCGGTCGAAGGCCAGTCGAAGCCAACGCGCGCCGCACGCTTTTGCAGTTTGAGCGCGCGGAGCAGGGCGGGCAGGCCGATGGCGACGCCCTCCAGCGTGCCTTGCTGCGATTTGCCCGCACGTTCGGCGGCCTTGATCTTTTCCCAATCGGCGGTCTGCTGCTCGGCGCTTTTGTCGCGGCTCTCCTCTCCGAAGACATGGGGGTGGCGCGCGACCATCTTGTCACTGATCGCCTGTACGACAGATTGGAACGAAAAATGGCCTTCTTCTTCGCCCATCGCCGTATGGTAGACCGTCTGTAGCAGCAGATCGCCCAGCTCGCCTTCCAACTCGTCCCATGCGCCGCGTTCAATGGCGTCCGCCACCTCATAGGCTTCTTCAATCGTGTAGGGCGCAATGGTCGCGAATGTTTGCTCGATGTCCCAGGGGCAGCCCGTTTCGGGGTCGCGCAGACGGCGCATGATTTCAAGCAGGCGCTCAATACCAGCGGTGCGGTCGTGGATCAGGTCTTCTGCCATTGCAGCGGGTGCCTCTTCAGTGTCAGATGCACCAGACAGAACATTCGCAAAGGAGTCCAGAGCATGCCCGTCGTAAACCGGATCGCAGCGATGCAGGAAGAAATCACCGCATGGCGCCGGCATCTGCATTCGATCCCCGAGTTGGGGTTGGAGTGTCACAAGACCGCTGCCTTTGTTGCGGAGAGACTGCGGGAATTTGGCGTGGACGAGATGCATGAAGGCATCGCCAAGACGGGCATCGTGGCGATCATCAACGGAAAAGGCTCAGGCCCGACAATCGGCCTGCGGGCGGATATGGACGCGCTGCCCATGGAAGAGTCAGCGCCGCTCGACTATGCCTCCATCCACGAAGGCTGCATGCACGCCTGTGGCCACGACGGGCACACGGCGATGCTGTTGGGGGCCGCGAAATACCTCGCCGAGACGCGGAATTTCTCCGGCCGGGTCGCGTTGATCTTTCAGCCTGCGGAGGAAATGGGCGGTGGCGGCGAGGTCATGGTGCAGGAAGGGATGATGGAGCGCTTCGACATCGCGCAGGTCTATGCCATCCATAACGCGCCCACCGAGGAACTGGGCACCTTTCACACCAGCCATGGGGCCATTATGGCGGCGGCGGACGAGTTTCATATCCATATCACCGGCACCGGTGGTCACGCGGCGGCCCCGCAGGACTGTGTTGATCCGGTTCTGGCGGGGTGCAGCATCGTACAGGCGTTGCAGAGCATCGTCAGCCGCAACCATGACCCCATCGAACAACTGGTGATCTCTGCGACGCAGATCCACGCGGGCACGGCCAACAATGTGATCCCCGGGACCTGCCATGTCAACGGAACGATCCGGACCTTCTCCAAAGAGGTGCAGGCCATGGCGGTGCGGCGGATGAAAGAGGTCGTGGCGGGTCAGGCAGCGTCTTTCGGGGTTGAAGCGACGGTTGAGTTCGAATTCGGCTACCCGCCGACAATCAACCATGCCGACAACGCGCGCTTCGCGGCAGAGGTTGCGGCGGAGATCGCCGGGGACAGCGGGGTGGAGCAACACGCCAGGCCCTTGATGGCGGCCGAAGACTTTTCCTATATGCTCGAAGCGCGGCCCGGTGCCTATCTGCAACTGGGGCAGGGGGAGAGCCCGGGATGTCACCACCCGCAGTACAATTTCAACGATGAGATCGGGCCGATTGGCGCATCCTTCTTCGCCCGTCTGGTAGAACGCGCCCAGCCGGTGTCGGGAGCCTGATGTATGGCGCTTGAAGATGCAAAGACCGAAATGGACCACGCCTTCACGCGGCAAGACCTCAAAGGCAACAGCTTTGAGCTGACCTTTGCCGGGGCCATGTCGTTCTTGCGGCGCAAATACACCAAGGACCTCACGGGAGTGGATATCGCTGTGACGGGCGTACCGTTCGATCAGGCCGTGACAAACCGGACGGGCACGCGCCTCGGCCCCCGCGCCATCCGCGAAGCCTCAGCGTTGCAAGCGCCTGACGCGCCCTACGGCTGGCCATTCGACGTTATGAAAGAATTCGCAATCGCCGATTACGGCGATCTGGCGTTCGACTATGCGGATGTCCCGTCTTTCCCGGGGCTGCTGACCGATCACATCCGCACCATCCTGAGCCATGATGTGCCGACGGTCGTGCTGGGGGGCGATCATTATATCTCCTTCCCGATCCTCAAAGCCTACGCCGAGAAATACGGCCCGATCAGCCTTTTGCAATTTGACGCGCACACGGACACCTGGCCTGACGACAACATGGACCGCGTGGACCATGGCACGATGTTCTACAAGGCGGTGAAGTCGGGTCTGATTGATCCCTCGACGTCCGTGCAGGTGGGCATTCGAACCACCAACGAGGACACTCTGGGGGTCAACATCATTGATGCGCGGGAAGTGCATGAGATCGGGCCGGTGGCGACGGTAGCGAAGATCAAGAATATATTGGGGGGAAGACAGGTCTATCTGACATTCGACATTGACGCGCTGGACCCGGCTTTTGCGCCCGGCACGGGCACGCCCGTCTGGGGCGGGCTGACCTCGGCGCAGGCGGCGGTCATGCTGCGCGATCTGGCGGGGATCAATATCCTCGGCGGCGATGTGGTCGAGGTCTCGCCGCCCTTCGACACCACGGGCGCCACGGCCATCGCGGGCGCGCATGTGGCCACGGAGCTTTTGTCGCTGATCGGATGGAATCTGAGAGGAGGCGCGTAGATGCGAGCCAGGAACCAGCCTATCAGCGGCAATGATCTGGCGCGGTTTTCGGGGCCAAACAGCTTCATGCGCCTGCCGATGGTCAATGACCTGAAAGGATTGGATGTGGCGGTGCTGGGCGTGCCGATGGATATCGGCACCTCCTGGCGGTCGGGCACCCGGTTCGGCCCCAAGGAAGTGCGCGCGCAAAGCGCCATGATCCGGCCCTATCACATGGGCACGGGCGCGGCCCCTTTCGACGGGCTGCAGGTCGCGGATCTGGGGGATCTGGCGATCAATACCTTTTCGCTGGAAAAGAGCCTCAGGATCATCGAAGCCAGTTACGACGAGATCATGAATTATGACGCGATGCCTATGGCGATTGGCGGCGATCATTCGATCACCCTGCCGATCCTGCGGGCCCTGCACAGACGTTTCGGGCCGGTCGCACTCATTCACGTGGATGCCCATGCGGACGTCAATGACGAGATGTTCGGCGAGCGTGAAACCCATGGGACCGTCTTTCGCCGCGCATATGAGGAAGGGCTGATCTTACCCGAAAAGACCTATCAGGTCGGGCTGCGCGGCACCGGCTACACCGCTGAGGATTTCGCTGAGGCGCAGGGCTGGGGCTTCCAGCAGTTTCCGGCGCAGGATTTGTGGCACCGCAGCCTGTCCTCGCTCGGAGGTGAGATCCGGCGCGATATCGGGCCCAAAACGCCGGTCTATGTGAGTTACGACATCGACAGTCTCGATCCCGCATTTGCGCCCGGCACCGGCACACCCGAGATTGGCGGGCTGACAACGGCGCAGGCGATGGAGCTCATCCGTGAATTCAGGGGCCTCAATATCGTCGGATGTGATCTGGTCGAGGTGTCCCCGCCCTATGACACAACAGGCAACACCGCGCTTGTCGCGGCCAACATCCTGTTTGAGTTGCTGTGCGTGTTGCCGGGGGTTGCTTACCGTTAGAGCATCGGCGTGAAGACCTTTCTCATCTATCCTACCAAGCGTACCCGGCCGGCCTCCGACCCTCCCGCCGGGAGGGGGCTTTCCCCCCCACTGAGGCTCGGGCGCTGGCCTCAGTTGCAAGGGTGTGTGTTGCGGATTAAATGGATGGTCTCTAAGGCGGTTCTGGAGAGTTGAAATGTTCAGAAACGGAGTGTGGATCATCGGAACGCTACTGATTTTCGTTGTGCTTTTCGCGATGGCCTATGTGCGCGTCGCCCCGCTGGACCCGCTGCGTTGGCATGTGCCAATTGAAGCGAGTGCAGATGAAGACCTGACAGGCGGCGCGGTCAGGGTCATTGCCGGGGATGACGCGACCTTCAGGGCGCTGGATGCCGAAGCGCAAAACCTCAAACGTACCCGCGTCCTCGCAGGGTCCCTCGCCGAGGGGCGCATCACCTATGTGACGCGCTCTTTCTTTTTCGGGTTTCCGGACCTGACCACGATTGAGCAGGCGGGTGAGGAGATCCGGCTCTACGGGCGGCTGCGTTTTGGAGCGTCAGATCTGGGTGTCAACCGGAACCGACTGGAGCGGCTGATCGCTGCGGCCCAGTGAGGACGAGAGACACCCCTGTTCCACTTCGCGCCACATGGGCACGTTGAGCGACATCTGGCACTGCGCCATGAACATCCGGCCATCGACCTGCATGCAGATCGTCTCGCCAAGCTCAATCCGCGTACCGGCCCGGTCCGTGCAATAGCACTCAACGGATTTTCCGCTTGGATAGGTGACATCCGCCGACGCTGGCAATGCGGTCAAGACAAGGGGAAACAACAAGCGTATCATCGCAACAGGTTATCACGGAAAGTGACCTTGACCAACCGCTTTCAATATCGGATTGCAGGCATATGATCCCACTTGAACGACTTCAGCAGATCACCGATCGGTTCCAATATCTCGAAGCAGCCATGGCCGCCGGGGATGGCGCAAATGACATTGCCGCGCTGGCCAAGGAATACTCCGACCTGCGCCCTGTGGTCGAGCAAATCACCACCTATCAGCAGCTTCTGAGCGATCTGGATGACGCGCAGGACATGCTTGCCGATCCGGATATGGCACCGCTGGCGGAGGAAGAGATCCCCCGCATCAAGGCCGCATTGCCCGACGCGGAAGCCGCCTTGCAACTGGCGCTCTTGCCCAAGGACAAGGCGGATGCCAAACCGGCGATGCTTGAAATACGGCCCGGGACCGGCGGCGATGAAGCGGCGCTTTTTGCGGGCGATCTTTTGCGCATGTATCAGCGCTATGCGGAAACCCAGGGCTGGAAGATCGACATCATCGAGATGCAGGAGACGGAACTGGGCGGCATCAAGGAAGTGGTGGCGCATATCAAGGGGCAGGATGTCTTTGCCCGGCTGAAGTTCGAAAGCGGGGTACACCGGGTTCAGCGGGTGCCCACAACCGAAAGCGGCGGGCGCATCCACACATCAGCGGCGACCGTGGCCGTGCTGCCCGAGGCAGAAGACGTGGACATCCAGATTGATCCCGGCGATCTGCGGATTGACACGATGCGGTCCTCCGGTGCCGGGGGTCAGCACGTCAACACAACCGATTCTGCCGTGCGGATCACTCATGAGCCCACCGGAATCGTCGTCACAAGCTCTGAGAAGTCCCAGCACCGCAACCGAGAGATCGCCATGCAGGTGCTCAAGGCGCGGCTTTACGATCTGGAGCGGAGCCGGGTCGACAGCGAACGCTCCGCTGACCGCGCAGCACAGGTGGGCTCCGGCGACCGCTCGGAACGCATTCGCACCTATAACTTCCCGCAGGGGCGCATGACCGATCATCGCATCAATCTCACGCTCTACCGCCTGGATGCGATTCTTCAGGGTGATCTGGATGAAATCGTTGACGCCCTAACCGCAGACGCTCAGGCCCGGCTGATGGCGGAGATGGGGCAGTGACAGCAGCCGAAGCTATGGTTGCCGCGATGGCGCGGTTGCGCGCGGCCGGCGTGCCGGATCCGGCCCGCGATGCTCGCGTCCTGCTGGCCCATGCCGCGCGGGTGGATGCCGCCCGGGTCACGCTGATCGCGCCGGAAGACATCGCGCCGGACATTGCCGAACGCTATGACCATCTTGTGTCCCTGCGGGCGGTGCGCGTGCCGGTCTCGCAGCTTGTGGGGGCGCGTGAATTCTACGGTCGGCGGTTCGAGATCAGTCGCGAGGTGCTGGACCCGCGTCCCGAAACCGAAAGCCTGGTCGAAGCCGCGCTTTCATCGCCCTTTGACCGGGTGCTTGATCTTGGGCTGGGATCGGGCTGCATCATCGTGACACTCTTGCTCGAACGCCCGCAGGCCACGGGCATCGGTGTCGACATCAGCGAAGCGGCCTGCCTGCAAGCCAGCGCAAACGCCATTCTGCATGATGTGGGCGACCGGCTCGACATTCAGCGCTCCGACTGGTTCGAGACCGTCGAGGGGCGCTTTGACCTCATCGTGTCGAACCCGCCTTATCTCGCCGCCAGCGAGATGAAGCACGTGCAGCCCGAGTTGCGGGACCATGAACCACGCCTGGCCCTGACGGACGAAGCAGATGGCCTCAGCGCCTATCGCCAGATCGCGGCGGAAGCGCAAGGATATCTGAGCGCGAAAGGACATGTCATGGTGGAGATGGGCTGGCGCCAGGCCGCGGACGTGAAAGCGATTTTCGCGGCGCAAGGCTGGGGAGAGATCGCGATTCTGCCCGACCTCGATGGCCGCGACCGAATCCTTTGTGCTTCAAAGCCGGGATGAACCGTCGGTTTTGGCGTCGAAATTGGGGCGAATCCTGCCGATTAACGGTTTTTTGCTTGCAGCTTTGCCTCTGCCGTGCTTATTCGAAGATGTTGCAGCGGTGGATGCCTTGTACGGCGGTCCCGCGCGGCGTTAAGCCCAACATATCGAACATCCGGTATTACAAAGCTGCGCAGAGCGCATCCGGTCATACGATTAACAGCACGAAGGCTGAGCAAGCTTCATGAAATCATCAAGATCCCGGTCCCGGTCAAAGGGAAACCGCAACAGATCGAATAACCAGGGCGGCAATGTCGTCAACCGCGTATTCGACAGCTCTGGCCCGGAAGGGAAAGTACGCGGCACGCCGCAACAGATAATCGAGAAATACAACCAGCTGGCGCGTGACGCACAGCTGAGCAACGACCGCGTCGCCGCCGAGAATTTCCAACAGCATGCGGAACACTACACCCGTCTTCTGAGCGAAGCGCAGCGCGAACTTGATGCACGCCGCGAAGAGCAGGAACGGATCAACCGTGAACGTCAGGCCGAGCGGGACCGTGAGCGGGCCGAACGGCAGGAACGGGAGGCCGCGAATGCGGCTGAAGCGACATCTCATGATACGCCACTTGGCGCAGACGGCGATTCAGAACAGGACAGCGGGCTGGTCGAGACCCCGGAAAGCCAGCCAAAACCAAAGCAGAAACGCGCGCCGCGTCGCAAACCTCGGGCCAAACCGTCCGCTGCTGATGACGCCACCCCGCAAGAGACCCAGGGCGGCGAAGCACCGGACGCTGCCGCTGAATAGCTCAGGCAGCGTCGATGGCGCGGGCCAGCGCGCAAAACCCTTCCAGCGGGATCTGCTCGGCCCGGTCGGTTGGTTTCAACCCGGCGCTGAGCAGGCGATCTTCGATATCAGGGGCTGACCCTTTGAGCGCTGCGCGCAGCATCTTGCGGCGTTGATTGAACGCGAGGGCAACGATCCGGCTGAGCGTGCCCGCGTTGGCGGGGTGACGCGGGGCCGGCAATGCCGTCAGGTGCACCACGCTGCTGGAGACTTTTGGCGGCGGCGTGAAGGCTTCTGGCGGAAGCTGCATCACGATCCGCGCATCGCTGCGCCATTGTGCCAGGATTGCCAGCCGTCCATAAGTCTTGCTGCCGGGTTGTGCGACGATCCGTTCCGCCACCTCCCGCTGGAACATCAGGGTCAGGCTGCTCCAGAACGGCGGCCATGCCGGGGGTGTCAGCCAGCGCACAAGCAATTCGGTCCCGACGTTATAAGGCAGGTTGGAGGCCACACGGATCGGCGGCGTCAGCTTGCTGAGCGGATCAACCTCCAAAGCATCCGCATTCAGGACCTCCAGCCTGCCGGGGTAGGCCGCGGCGATCTCGGTCAGGGCGGGCAAACACCGCGCATCCTTTTCAATCGCCAGAACCCGCCGCGCCCCTTCTGCCAGTAACCCCCGGGTCAACCCGCCGGGGCCGGGGCCGATTTCCAGCACATCACAGTGGGTCAGATCACCCGCTTGCCGGGCGATCTTTGCGGTCAGGTTCAGGTCGAGCAGGAAATTCTGCCCCATGGACTTGCGGGCTTGAAGATCATGCGCCCGGATCACCTCGCGCAGCGGCGGCAGGCTGTCGATGGCGCTCATAGGGTGCGGACCTGCCCTGAGCCGCAGGAACCGGGGATATCCGCGCCGGCCATTTTTGCGGCCAGCCTGATCGCCTCGATCATGCTTGTGGGGTTGGCCTGACCTTTGCCCGCAATGTCAAAGGCCGTGCCATGATCCGGCGAGGTTCGAATGAAGGGCAGGCCCAGCGTCACGTTCACACCGCGATCAAAATCCAGCGTCTTGATCGGAATGAGCGCCTGATCGTGGTACATGGCGATGGCCGCATCATAGGTTTGCCGGGCGCTGGCGTGAAACATGGTATCGGCGGGCAGGGGGCCCTTTAGGTCGAAACCTTCCACCTGCATCTGTGCCACAAGTGCCTCGATCCACGTACCTTCCTCCCGGCCCATAGCACCCCCTTCACCCGCGTGGGGGTTAAGCCCTGCCACCGCGATGCGGGGACGTGCGAGGCCAAAACGCGTCCTTAACGCGTCATGCGTCGTCTCGATCGTTTCGCGCAACAGCGCGGGCGTCAGCACTGTGGGCACATCCTCCAACGCGATGTGAATGGTGGTCGGCACCACCCGCAGCGCATCGGACGCCAGCATCATCACCGCACGTCCAGCGCCGCCGGAAAGCGCCTGCAGGTATTCGGTGTGGCCGGGATAGGCGAATCCCGCGCCGTCGATGAGCGCTTTCTTGTGAATCGGCGCGGTGCAAAGTGCCGAGGCGTCTCCTCGGGTCACAAGCTCAACACAGGCCGCAATCACGTCGATCACGCCTTGTGCGTTGCGCGGGTCCGGGTGGCCCGGGCGGGCCGGTTCGGGGAAGGGATGTGCCAGGACTGGCAGCGCCTTGTCGCCAATTGCTTGTGCCTCTCCAGGATGCTCAATCACCTGATAAGGCACTTCAGAAGGCAAGTGGCGAGGATCGCCCATCCACGCCATCGGAATTGTCCCGGCAAGGGAACGCCAGGCGGCTGCCGTGACTTCAGGACCAACGCCTGCTGGTTCGCCGCAACTGATGACGACAGGGGCGCTTCCTTCGCTCATGGGAGCCGGATACGGGCGTCCGCGCGAAGTTGCTCAAGATAGCTTGCGGCAATCGCGGTCAGGCGCGTGGACCGCAGGGAGGCGGCGACCTCGTCGCGGGCGACTTCCTCATTCGCCACGGCGGTGCGTCCGCACATCATCAGAAAGACAAGGGTTTCCCCATTTGAGCGCGTCAATGCGACCGAGCTTTCGCCGGGGTCCAGCTTGCTCAGTTCAATGGCGATATCCGTCGGAATTTCATCTGGGGGCTTGCTGCCGCGTTCCAGAAGCTCGGGAGGCTGCCCGTACGCGACACCGTAAAGGTCGTCACAGACATCGACCTCGGCTCTGATTTTCTCGGCCTGCGCCAGTGCGGCCTGGGACCGCCCGCCGGGGATGAAGTAGGTCGCGTAGTCTATGGCGGCGAATTCCTCGGCCGGGGCACCGGTTTCCTGAATGTCCCGCAGCTGAAACAGGGCGATGGCATTTGGCACGGTGATCGGGGCTGTGACTTCACCCGGCGCCAGTGCCAGCAACAGGGGCCGGAGGACAGGGGGCAGATTGCTGAGCGGCTGCCATGGCAGAAGACCGCCGTTGTCGCGGGTGGCAGTGGCCGAGAACTGACGCGCGTAGTTGGAAAATTCCGCCTGGCTTTGCGCGGCGGCAATCTGCTCGGCAAGCTCTTCAACCTCCGCCTCGCGGCCTTCGGGCGCGGGGATGATGATCTCCGACACCAGCACCCGGATGGTGCTGTCGCCGCGCGCACTGCCAAGCGCCTGATCAATCTCGTCTTCGCTGACCTCAAGCCTGCTGCCAAAGCGGGCACGGATAAAGTCGCGCCAGGCGATACCGGTTTCGACAAAGGCATCGAACGTCTCGGGGGCGACGCCGTTTTCTGCCAGAACGGTGGTGAATTCCTCAGCGCTCAGGTTGACGCGTGCTGCGAATTCTTCCTTACCCGTGATGAGCGCTTCATCGTTGAGTGCAAGGCCTGCATTGTCCACCGCCTGCGCCCGCAAACGCTCGTTGATGAGTTCGTCCAATACTGCGTCGCGGCTTGCGTCGGGCGCGTTGAGCAGGGTCAGGAACCGCTGGCGCTGTTCGATCTCGAACTCCGTGATGACGGAGTCGTTGACCCGGGCCGCCGGGCTGAAGAGTCCCTGTGCGGACGCCGGAACGCCCAGATGAACACTGAGGCTGAGCAGCAGCGCATAAAGGCATGTCTTGGGGTGGCTCATCGCTTTATCATCCACATGTTCTTGAATAGGTTTCGGTGCCTTTGCGGGCAGAGAACCCACGTAGCCCGATGGATAAGCCAAAACTGGTTGTAGGCTCAAGGCTCGAAGACCGGGTATACCGCCGCCGCGCTGAAAATTCGATCTCGACGCATTCATTGAAGTAGACAAGGCTCAGGCCGGTGTTCGACGCGCGATCGGCGGTCAAGTCATAGCGCCAGTCCGCAGAAGCGGTCCAGTTCTTTGCAACGACGAAATCGCCATCCAGAAACAGTTCAGACGTGTCGATCAGGCGTTTTTCCCCCGGATCATCTGTCAGCCAGAGGTAACTGCCGCTGATCTTGGCCCGCTTGTGGCTGTAAGAGCCCAGTATCTCCGCCCTCGAAAAATCGAACTTGTCATCAAAAAGCGTGCGGCCCGTGAGCGCCCATCCGTTCAGGGTTTTGATCTGCCCGGCCACAAGATAGTCCGACCGGGTGCCGGAAAGCCCCGTCGATTCGGTGAAATTCTCGTCTGCGTCCCGGCGTATGACCTGACCAAGGGTCAGCGCGGCTTCCTTCCCGGACGGCGCAAAACGTGACCAGTTCAGGCCAAAGGCGCCGACCGCGCCGCGCTCGCGCCTGTCGGGGCTGGGAAAACGGGACAGGGAGAGCAGGTTTCCACCGTCGAAATCCACCAGCGCGCTTTCCTCATTAGGGATGTCCAACTGGTCCGAGCCTGTGTAGGCGAATTGCGCCACCGGTTCGAGAAACTGGGTGGCGCCGTCTCCGTCAATGCGGCTCATCGGGTAGCGCAACGCCACGGTGGTGAAGGGGCTGAGTTGTGTCTGGTTCTGATTGGTCGAACTGTCCTGCGTGATATTGAAGATGTCGCCCGCAATACCGGCCCGCCCTTCGGCGCGCAGACCGCCGGGCAAGGTCCAGCCGCGCAGCCACTCCGCCTTGGTGTTGAAGCGTTGAACATCGCGCCCGACGATGTCCTTGTCGGAGTTGCGGATGTGGTTGTGAAGATTCGCGGTCAGCCGGAATTCACCGCCGATCAAATCCGGAAAGAGGCGCTTTTGGTAGTAGACATCCCCGATGATTGACGGCTGTGTCGCGTTGCTCTCGGTTTCGCGCAGGGTGTGGAAGTTTATGAGGCTCGCGGCGGTGTATTCGTCCTTGCGGGCGCGGCTCACAAGGATCTGGCTGTCGAGACGGTCCTTGGAGGAATAGCTGTAGTCCTCAAGGTAGTCATCATCAGACGACAGTTCGATGTCGAATGTCAGCTTGAAATCATCGCGCAGATCAAATGCGCCTTTCCCGAAGAGATAGCTTCGTGTCGACCCGGACTTAAGATCGTCCCGGCTGACCGCGCCATCGAACTGAATATCACCTTTCACGAATGCCTGTCGATAGCGGAACTCCATCGTGCGGGTGCGGCTTGAGATGTAGGGTGTCAACGTGAGGTCCCGGTCCTCGCGGAGGGCGATGAAGTAAGGGACCTTCAGACCGAACTCCAACTCCGATGTGCTGACATAGGAGGGGATGAGAAATCCGGTGGCCCGTTTGACCGTCGGATCAGGAAGGCGCAGGCGCGGGAAGTAGAACACCGGCACATTGCCAATTCTGAACTGGGCGTCCTCGAAATAGAGCTGCCGTTCCTCCTTGTCGTGAATGACCCGCCGCGCCCGGATTTGCCAAAGCGGGGGCTTGCCGTCTTCACAGGTTTTGCAGGAGGTAACGGCCGTTTTGTAGGTCTGGTTGTAGCGCTCGTTCACGCGCTCGACCTGTGCGGTCGTCAGTTGCAGTTGCTGGTCGATCACGATCCGTGCGCCAGTGAGCAGGCCGGTCCGCAGGGTTTCATCCAGTTCCGCCGCATCGGCAAGCATGATGATGCTGTCCCCCTCCTGCAACCGGATCGGCCCCGTGATCGTCAGCGCACCGGTGACCCGATCATATCGGATCTCCTGTGCTTGCATGCGCACTTGCCCCTGAAAGGCCTCCACGTTGCCCCGCGCAATCAACTCGCGGTCTGCGGCAATGAAAATCTCATCTGCCACCAGGACGGCTGGGGGTGTGGGCTCCGGCGTGTTCTGCGCGATGCCCGCGAGTGGCCAGAGCAACAGGATCAGGATCAGGATCAGGATACGGATCATTCAGCCGTCCTCCGCATGGAGCAGGGGCCCGAACGCGAGCAAGACGGACGCAATTGGGGGGGCCCAGGCTGCAAGATATACTGAAAGCTGGCCATTCTCGCCCAGGATCATCGAAAAACTCCGCACGAAATAAAGTCCAAAGCCCAAGAGTACGGCGGCGAGCACCGCGATGCCGGTGCCACCGAACCGCGCATGCCGCATGGTGAAGGCGCTGGCGATCAGGACCATCGCAACCAGAAAAAGCGGGCGCGCCAATTCGGATTGCATCCAGACCCGATGTTGCAGGGCGGAGAACCCTGACCGCTCCAGCTGGTCGATGAATTCCGGCAGCTGCCAGATCGAGATTGTGCTCGGTTGCCCAAAGCTCTCCCGAATCCGCTCCACCGTCAGGCTGGAGGGGATGGAGAGGGTATCATGACGGGTTGCATTGCCTTCCGCATTCACGCCGCGCCCAAGCGGCCAGACCTTGGCGTTGCGCAGGGTCCATTCGCCGTTTCGGAGCGCGGCACTGTCTGCCAGTATCCGTTGCCGCGGATTGCCTGCGGTCTCATATTCGAGAAAACTCACGTCATAAAGCACGGAAGCATCGAGGTTTGACCGCCAGGCATTGATGACCATCTGGCCTTCGGTGGTTGCCTGGCGCAGCCACAAGCCTTCCGATGATATGGAAAAGGACGAGGCCCCGCCGGTACGGTACCCTTCCGCCAGTTCCTCGTATTTCTTCGATGTTGCCGCGACGATGGGGTTGAGCGTCGTCGTGGCCAGTGTGCCCAGGATGAACACCACCACCACAGGGGCCAGAAGGACGCCCATGGCGGAGCGTCCGGCGGCCCGCGTCGCGATCAATTCGGAGGATCGGGCAAGGTTCACAAAGAACGCCACGGTCGCCAGCAGCACGATCAGCGGCAAGATCTGGTTGAGGGTCTGTGGCGCGTTCAGGATCACCAGCTCAAAGATGCCGCCCGCGCTCACCCCGCGGTCTGCAAAGCGCCGCGTCTGATCCACAAGGTCAATCAATGCGATCAGGGCGAACAACCCCAGAAAAGTGATCGCCAGCCAGACCCCGAACCGGCGCGCAAAGTAAAGATGCAGGATCATGCAGGCCTCCTGAGAAACCGCAAAAGACCGCCGCGTGGTCGAGCCGCCACCCAAAGCATGTAGATGACGGCGATCGCACTGATCGCGGTCGGCAGGTAGAGCAGGGGCCACAGATCAGGGTTATGGCGGACCGGGCTTTGCAGGGTGCTGCGCAGACCGTCGATGACAACCAGAAGCCCGAAGGCGAGCGCCACCTCACGCCAGACCCCAAATCTTGAATACCCGCCGATCAGCAGGGTGGAAAACCCGATCAGTGCCGTGGCCACGCAGAACATCGGATCCGCAAACCGCGCGTGAAAGGTCTGGTTGATCTTGCCGATGCTGTCACCGGTCTGCGCTGATACGGCGTCCCAGGGCTGCATCAGTTGAACTGTCGTCATCCTCTCAGGATCGGCGCGCTGGCGCGCGTCGTTATGGACCAGGGCGGAGATATCAAAGGAGAAATCCCGGAAGTTCGCCGTTGACAGCCGGTTGTCGGCGCTGTTGAGCCGCTGCGCCATCCCGTCAACCATGATGAGGGTTGTCAGGTCCTGATTGCGGATCAGGTAGGCTTCTGCCGCTGTGTAAATCACTGCCTCTTTCGCGTTGCGGCGATCTGACAGGAAGACGTCCCGAAGAACGCCATCCTCATCGATCTCCTTCGTGTAAAAGGTGACGCCCGCCGAAGGGTGCAAAAAGCGCCCTTCGGTCAAGAGTCGGGCGGTCGAATTCTGCGTAATTTCGTTTTGACGGTAGCTCAATTGCTGTTGCGACAGCGGCAGCAGGAAATGATGCAGCGAGGAGGACATTACGAAAACAATCAGGCCAAAGTACAAAACCGGACGCGCCAGTCGGAACGGGCCCGAGCCTGTGGCCTGCAGGACCGTCAACTCACTTTCGTTGTTCATCCGGTTGGTCACGTAAACCGCTGCCGCAAAACTCGCGATCGGGAGCACGGTGGTAATCAGCTTGGGCAGCCCGAGCGCGGTGAATTCCAGAAACACCAAGGCTGACTGGCCGTCGCTGATCAATTGATCAAAGAGCGAGACGCCCCGATTGATCCAGAGAATGGCAACCAGTACGAGTGCGAAAAAGCCAAAGAGCACCAGAAGTTGCGACAGCACGTATCTGTCGAGTCTGACCACTCCGATTCCCTCTTCCGTTTGTCTTATCGTTGGCGTCACGATAGACCAAAGCGGACGGCGGTAAAACTGCTATCTGGTCATTGGCGTGCAAGCGCGCTACCTCCGGCGTCAGAGATATTTGCAAGAAGGCCTCAAACATGACAACGCCCACTCCCGTCACCTTTGTTGAAACCGATATCGAGAAGCTTGGCGAGCATGCGGGGCGTGTGGCCATTCTGGTCGATGAGCAAGGCAAGCTGGACATCGCCGGACGGCGCGTGAACCGGCTGATGAAAGGCGCGCTGAAACGGGCATTGGAAGCAAAGGCGGAGGACAGGCTCAAGGCGGGGTCTGTTTTCTCGATGGCCTATCCGGCCGGGATGGCGGCTGAGGCCGTTGATGTTCTGTGCGTACCGCGCGCGGCCGCTCTGGCCAAGGCGCGGGCCGCGGGGGCCGTCGTCGGGCGCGCGCGGGGCAAGGCAAGCGTCCTTCTTGCGGCAGGCAACTCGAAATGGGCCGCGCAGATCGCCTTTGGAATTGTCCTGCGCGACTACAGTTTTCAGGATCACAAGACCGATGCCAAAAGCCCTGAAGGCGCCGTGGAGGTGATGTGCAGCGCACCCGATGACATGTCGAGTGCCGCAGCCCCCCTGCTTGCCGTGGCGGAAGGGACATTCTTTACCCGTGATCTGGTCAATGAGCCGGCGAATGTGCTGACAACCACCAATTTTGCCGAGCGTCTCGCGGCGATGGAAAGCATCGGCCTAAAGGTCGAGGTGCTGGAGGAAGACAAGCTGGAAGAACTCGGCATGCGCACCCTGCTTGCGGTCGGGCAAGGCTCTGCCAGCCCTTCCAAGGTGGTGGTCATGCAATGGAATGGCGGCGATGCGGATGCGGCCCCCCTGGCGCTGGTTGGCAAGGGGGTCGTCTTCGATACGGGCGGGATCAGTCTCAAACCCGCGGGCGGCATGGAAGATATGACCATGGACATGGGCGGCGCGGGCACTGTAGCGGGGGTCATGCGCGCCATCGCCCTGCGAAAGGCCAAGGCGAATGTGGTGGGCATCGTCGGGCTGGTGGAGAACATGCCCTCCGGCACGGCGATCCGGCCCGGCGATGTGGTCACGTCGATGAAAGGCGATACGGTCGAGATCCTGAATACCGACGCCGAAGGACGGCTCGTGCTCTGTGACGCCATGTGGTACACGCAGGAACGTTTCGCGCCCGCAGCGATGATTGATCTGGCGACGCTGACCGGGGCAATCATCATCGGGCTGGGCCATGAAAACGCGGGTGTCTTCTCCAACGACGATGATATCTGCAAAGCCTTCCTCAAGGCGGCGGAGGCCGAGGGCGAGGGCGCGTGGCGCATGCCGCTGGGCCAGGCCTATGACGACATGCTGAAATCCCCGATTGCCGATATGAAGAACATCGGCGGACGGCCTGCCGGTTCCATCACGGCGGCGCAGTTCCTGCAACGCTTCGTGAAGGCGGGCGTGCCCTGGATTCACCTCGATATTGCCGGGGTGGCATCGGTCAAGGCGGATACCGGGCTTGCCCCGAAAGGTGCAACAGGCTGGGGCGTGCGCGCACTTGATCGACTTGTCGCGGATAAGTTCGAGGCGGAGTAACCCTTTGGGCAAGGCCATGTTCTACCACCTGACGCGGCGCCCTATGGAGGACACGCTGGTCATGCTGCTGGGCAAGGCGCAGGCGGCGGGCTGGCGCGTCGTGGTGCGCGGCGCGTCACAGGAGCGCATGGCGTGGCTGGACGAAAAACTCTGGCTTGGGCCGGAAGAAGGCTTCCTGCCGCATGGGTTGGCAGGCGGCCCGCAGGACGCCCTGCAACCCATCTTGCTGACCACCGATAGTGCCCGGCCGAACGATGCCACTTGCGTGATGTCCATCGACGGGGCAGACATCGCACCGGAAGAGATCACCGCTCTCGAACGTGCTTGCGTGCTTTTTGACGGAAATGCACCGGACGCGCTTCAGGCGGCACGTGGCCATTGGAAGCGGCTCAAGGATGCGGGCGTGCACGCGGAATATTGGTCCGAAGAAAGCGGATCGTGGGAGAAAAAGGCCGAGACCTTGAGCGTCTGACGAAATATCTGAAACATCAAGCATCACGCAACGCGCCCCAATCTTTGATTTCAGGCAGCGTTGCGTGATTCAGGTTTTTCGCATGACGCTTTAACGCACGAGGGTCAGCGTGTCATTCGCAATCTCGATGCGGCCCCATTTTTGCAGATAGGTCATGCCCATCAGCGAGTTGTTCATGTCGCCGCCGTTGACCACGGCAGAGACGTTTTTGTCCGTTACACTGCCCAAAGTGATGGAATCCAGTCGCACAGGCGCCGTGCTGACCTCACCGTTGGCGGTCATCGCGCGGCTGTAATACTCAAGGGTTTCCGGATCGAGCCCCGCTTTTTCCGCGTCCCCCTGCGTCAGGACCAGCGACGTTGCCCCGGTATCCAGCACAAACCGCAAGGGCGCGCCATTTACATCCGCGAGGATGTAGTAATGCCCGTTGGCACTGCGGGGCACCACGATGCGGTTTTCATCGGCAAAGACGGTTTGCTGGGGCCGAACGGTCTGCTGGATGTCGCCCCACAACCCGTAAGCGGCAATGAAACCACCAAAGATGAAGGCCCAGACGGCTGCCTGCTGAAGGCTCTTGTTCCAGGATGTCCGGCCTTGCGAAATGAACCAGCCAATGACCATCAAGCCCAGCAGAATGAGGTAAATCAGCCGTCCGGTGTCAAATGAATCCAAGGCATCCGCTCCTTGCGCTTACCCTTCCAATATAGGACGCGCGCGTCGATTGTCAGCCCGCGCCGGGGCCAAAACCGAATGCGGCCAGCCCGTCGAGAACAAATTGCACGGAGAGGGCGGCGAGCAGCATCCCCAGCAGCCGCGTCACAACCGTGATGCCGGTCTTGCCCAATGCCCGCTCGATCAGGCCACTGGCCATGAAGAGGATCATCACGATCACCATGACCAACCCGGTGACCCCCAGCACCATCAGGGTGCCTTCCAGCCCCGGGCGCTGCCCCATCAGCAGAATGACCGAGGCGATGGAGCCCGGCCCCGCGATCAGGGGGATCGCCAGCGGAAAGACCGACGGATCATCTGTTTCGTCTTCTTCCGATTGATCCTCCCGGCGTTTCGTGCGCCGCTCGAACAACATGTCGAGCGCGGTCAGAAACAGCAACACGCCCCCCGCGACGCGGAAGGCGGGCATGGAAATCCCGATGAAGGCCAGAAGCGCCTCGCCAAAGATCGCAAAGAGCAGAAGGATGAACACCGCCGTGATCGTCGCCCGGAACGCGATGCGTCGCCGCAGTTGCGCGGATTTTCCTTGCGTCAGGGCCACGAACAGCGGCGCTAGCCCGATGGGGTCGATAACCACGAACATGGTCACAAAGGCTGTAATCAGGAAGGCGGTATCAAGGGTCATGATCTTTTACGCCGCGCCCGTTTTTTCCAGCTTTTCCAAGGCTGTCATCCAAAGCGCCTCGGCACGGTCCAGGGCCTCCATCACTTCGGCGTATTTGCGGTTCCACACCTCCAGCTCGCCGACCTTGGCGTCTTCATAAAGCGCGGGGTCCGCCAGCTTGCTCGCCAGTTTGTCGCGCATGGTGTTGAGCTTGTCGACCCGCTCCTCGGATTTGCGGACCTCTGCCCGCAAGGCCAGAACTTCGTCGCGCGAGACGGGTTTGGGCTTGGGCTTGGCGTCAGGTTTGGCGCCCCCTTTGCTCACCGGTTTTGCGGGTGTCAGCAGCATCTTGCGATAGGCCTGAAGATCGTCTTCATACGGTTTCACCGTGCCTTCCGACACCAGCCAGAGCCGGTCCGCGACCATCGACAGTAGGTGCATGTCGTGACTGACGAGGATGACCGCCCCCGAATAGGCGGCGAGTGCTTCGACCAGCGCCTCCCGGCTTTCAATATCGAGGTGGTTGGTCGGTTCGTCCAGGATTAGCAGATGGGGCGCGTGCAGCGTGGCCAGCAAAAGTGAGAGCCGCGCCTTTTGCCCGCCCGACAGCCGCCCAACCTCAGTTTCCGCCTGATCGGGGCCAAGGCCAAAGCCCGCCATCTGCGCGCGCAGTTTCGAATGCAGCACGCCGGGCCGCGCGGAAATCAGATGTTGCAGCGGTGTTTCATCGACGTGCAGTTCTTCGACCTGATGCTGCGCGAAAAAGCCAATCCGCAACTTGTTCGATTTGATGGCCTTGCCGCTCATCAGGGGCAAACGGTCAGACAGGAGTTTTGACAGCGTGGATTTGCCCTGACCGTTCTTGCCCAGCAGCGCGATGCGGTCGTCCTGATCGATCCGCAGGTTCAGGCGGCTCAGCACGGTGGTATTGCCATAGCCGGTCGATCCACCTTCGATGGAGATGATCGGCGGCGACAGCTCCTCCGGTTCAGGAAAGGTAAAGACCCGCTTGGCCGCCTGTTCGGGCGTGGCGATCATGTCCATCTTTTCGATCATCTTGAGCCGGGACTGGGCCTGCTTTGCCTTGGACGCCTTGGCCTTGAAACGGTCCACGAAGGCTTGCATGTGATCGCGTCGGGCCTGCTGTTTCTTGGCCATCGCGGCCTGAACCGCGCGCTGCTCGGCCCGCTGGCGGGCGAATTGGTCATAGGGGCCATTGTAAAGCGTCAGCTTGCGGTCTTCGAGATGGAGGATGGCCCCGACCGACCGGTTCAAAAGCCCGCGGTCGTGGCTGATGATGATGACCGTATGGGGATATTTCGCCAGATAGGCTTCAAGCCAGAGCGCGCCTTCCAGATCAAGGTAGTTGGTGGGTTCGTCCAGCAACAACAGGTCAGGCTGCGCAAAAAGCACCGCCGCAAGGGCCACGCGCATGCGCCACCCGCCGGAGAAATCCGAACAGGGTTTCAACTGCTCGGCATCATCAAACCCCAAGCCCTTGAGGATCGTGGCCGCGCGCGCCTCGGCGGACCAGGCATCGATATCGGCAAGCCGGGTCTGAATTTCCGAAATCCGCGCCGGATCATCGGTTGTCTCGGCTTCCTTCAGCAGGGCAGCGCGTTCCGTATCGGCCGCCAGCACTGTGTCCAGCAACGAGGTAGACGAGGACGGCACCTCTTGCGCAACCCCCCCGATCTTGGCGCGGCTCGGGAGGGAGATGTCTCCACCATCAAGGGCAAGATCGCCGCGTATAATATTGAAAAGCGTTGTTTTCCCCGCGCCATTCCGCCCCACGAGGCCGACTTTGTGGCCGTCCGGAATCACTGCACTTGCGCCGTCAAACAGAGGGCGTCCCTCGACCGAATAGCTGATGTCGTTGATCCGTAACATGGGCCATGCACTGAACCAGTCCGGCAATCATGTCAATGCGCCTTGAGAGTGGCAACGCAGGCCAGCGCACAAAGGCCTTTTCCGCACGAAAGACGCATGATAGACGCGCCGCGAAACAACCTTTTAGGAGAACACCAATGGCCCTTGAGCGCACATTCTCGATCATCAAGCCAGATGCCACACGCCGCAACCTGACCGGCAAGATCAACGCCAAATTCGAAGAAGCCGGCCTGCGCATCGTCGCGCAGAAACGCATCCACATGACCAAGGCGCAGGCAGGCGTCTTCTATGCCGTTCATGCGGAGCGTCCATTTTATGACGAGCTTTGCGAATTCATGGCCTCTGCGCCTGTTGTCGTACAGGTTCTGGAAGGTGAAAACGCCATCTCCAAAAACCGTGAAGTCATGGGGGCCACCAACCCCGCCGATGCCGCACCCGGCACTATCCGCGCCGAATTTGCCGAAAGTGTTGGTGAAAACTCCGTTCACGGATCAGACGCGCCCGAAACGGCCGCTGTCGAAATCGCCTATTTCTTTTCCGGCATGGAGCTGGTGGGCTAACCGCTTACCGACGCTTATTATTGAATGTCAAAGGCCAGCTTCCGAGCTGGCCTTTTTCTGGGGCGGCCTGACCCCGATTTCGTCCATGAGACGCTCGAAATCGCTCTGGTTCTTGTCGAATGCTGCGGCTTTGATCGCGTCAAAGCGGACCCGCAAGGCTTCTTTTTCCTTGCCCTTGCAGTCATTCCAGGGCCGCCCCTGCAACCCCATGACAAGCACATAATACCCGATGAAATGAGGTCTCGTGCCGGTTCGAAGCATGCGGGCATAGGCATCATCGGCACCGATTGCGCGCAGCTCTTCGGCGCTGTTGATCCCGGCCTTGGCACAGGCCTCTTCGAACGCGGGGCCGAGATTGCGAATGGAGGTAACAGGGGTCGACATGCGTGCACTCTAGAACAGGTGCACCCGTCTGTCGCCCCGTTTCGAGCGCAACACCGCGTTCATAGGTGACCGAACCCTGATGCAGACGCATCAGATCGCTGAGCGCGCTTTGCCGCGAAGGCGGCGCAATAGGACATTGTCGCTCGTTTACGACAACATCAGGGGCATACCCGTGCCCCCATCAGTAATGGCCCAACCCGTCAGAGACTGGCGTAATCCGTAATCAGCGGCTGCGGGCGGGGCTTCTTTCGACCCTGCACAGGCGGCGGCGTTTGTGGATGGGGTTTGGGCGTTTGAGCTTGATGCGAAGACAACATGGCATCCTATCCAATCTTTAACAACACTACGATACTAACACATTTGACCGGTATCTTGGGCGTTGCACGGCGCAACTCAGGCCAGAATGTGACACTTTTGCCGAATTACTGGTAAATCCGGTACTCTGTAATCTGACAATATTTTTCGGTTTTTTGCAAATAAATTGACGGAAACCCCTTGTGGTTAGGGGCATCTGGCCATGCTTGCGGCTCCAGCGCGACGCCTGCGCAAGGCAGGAGGCGGCGGTCATCGAAAAGGTCTGCAGGCACGTCGCAAATCCCGGTTCCGTTGTAGAGTTGCAGCCCCGGTTCGGTTGTATGGACCTCCAACCGGGGGCCGCCCGGTGCAGTGAGCACCGCACATTTGCACGGCGCATCCAACCGTTTTCTTCCCAGACAGAGCGTGGCATCGAGTGTGGTCCCGATAGGTATCTTCCGTGTCTTGCGAAAGTCATACTCTGTCCCCTGAACTAATGCCACTTCGCCGGTTGGCAGGGAAAACGCGTTTGTCGGCAGATATGTATCTGCTGGAATACGCAGGCTGTGTGCCGCAACCGTGTCTGAGCCATCGAGGTTCCAATAGGGGTGATGCGCGATGTTCATCACCGTTGCCCTGTCGCTTTCAGCGATGATCTCCAATCGTAGGGTGGTGCCGTTGAGCACGTAGCGCGCTGTGATCTTCCGCACGCCCGGCAAGCCCCCGAAACCGTCGGGTAAACTGATCGCAAGTGTCACGCTTTCATCGCGAACCTCCTCAACCTCCCACATCAGGCCGTGAAGGCCCTTGGCGCCACTGTGGAGCGTGTTGGTGCCTTCATTCTGTTCAAGGTTCCAGGCAACACCGTCAATCGTGATGCGGCCCCCTGCGATGCGGTTGGCTATGGGGCCGACCAGCGCTCCAAAATAGGTCAGATGCTCAACGAGATGATGTTGGTCGGAGGTGCCCAGAACCAGGCTATTGGGGTACGGTCTGGCCCAAAGTCCCGCAAGCGTCGCCCCATGGGGGGAGACAAGTGCCTTGAGCGAGGCAGACCGCAACTCAATCATCTTTTCACCTCAGAGCGTGCCGGCACAGCAGTGTTAAGCGGGTCGCGGCCCAAATGCCACCGTCTTCTAGCTGGTCAGGCGCCGGATTTGCGGGCTTGTCTCTGAGTGGAGGTAGGCCGTTGCTGCTTCTGCATGGCCCAGGCCCGCATTGAAGATGAATCGTTTCAGTAACTCGGTCTGAAACTCGAATTCCCGCGCACGGTCCGATATCTCCAACGCCCGCTGACGGTCAGTGCCAAAGTTGAGCTCCTCAAAACTCCGGCACAGGTTCAGGATCGGCAGGCAGACCTCTGCCAGCACGTTCACAGCAAGCTTTTCGCTGTGATTGGAATAGGGCTCGTGAAAGCCGATGTCCTGATGAAAGGCGCTATTGATGGTTCCCATGAACTCCTTGAACCGCAGGATTGCATTGCGCAGACCATCCTTGGCCTCCAGCACCATCACATGCACCCCCGAAAGGACCAGACCGGGCAGTTCCACCAGAAAGTCGGGCAGGGACAGAACATGTGCACCGTCTGGCAGCGTCCGCAGGCATGACGTGATCGCATGCGACAGCCGCGGGACCAGAACGTCGTCGATCGTCCTGTTGGAGCTGAAGGACACGCGGTTTCTGAAAGCCCTGCCCAGAACCTCACAGGAGCGGATGGACACGGTGCTGTCCTCATTGAGCGTCAGGTTGAACGTGAGAGTTCTGTCGGAAAGGTCCGAAGGAATTGGATTTATGTCTGGCAAACTATTCATGAGCATGTACCACGCTGAAAAATGTGGACCAATCATGCTCGGGTTTCGTAGATGATGTGTAAATGCACCGTACGGTGGGTGTTGCGCGTCCTATCGCAGCCCTGACTCTGGTTACACTTGAAGCCTTAATGTTCTGTTTCGTCAGGATCAACTCTAAGTTGCCGATTGCGAGCGGGAACAAGTTAACGTAGACGTTAACAAGGAGCAAAGGGGCGGGAAAGAACAGGGTGGCACAGTGACCGACAAGACAAAAGACATCACGATCATCGGGATTGGTTCCTCCGCGGGTGGACTGGAGGCGATCCGTGAGCTTGTGGCGACGCTGCCGACGGCGGTCGAGGTTGCTTATGTCGTGGTGCAGCATATGTCACCCCATCACAAGAGCCTGATGACGGAACTGGTCGCCCGCCAAACAAGCCTGAAGGTCAGGGATGTCGCCGATGGCACCGAGCCTGAGCCCAACATCATCTATGTGACGCCCCCGAACACCGATATCATCTACGATGACGGCAAACTGCGCCTCGTCGATCCAAGTCTCGAAGTCGCTTCTCCAAAACCCTCCGTTGATCGGTTTCTGCTCAGTCTCGCTGACAAGCACGGCGAAAACTCGATGGCAGTGATCCTGTCCGGCACCGGAAGTGACGGCGCCTATGGCGTGCAGGCCATTCGGGAAGCAGGCGGCATTACCATTGCCCAGGATACCGACAGCGCAAAATACGACGGGATGCCCATGGCGGCGATGCAGACAGGCTGTGTGGATCTGGTGTTGCGCCCCTTCGAGATCGGGACGCATTTGCAGAAAATCCTGACGTCCGCTCGCGATTTTGACGCGTTTCGGCAGGTATCATCGGAGTCGAGCCCATCCTCTGACCTTTTGCAGATCCTGCTTGCCAGAACACGCGTTGACTTTCGCGAATACAAGCAAACCACGATCAACCGCCGGATCGAGAGGCGCATGGTGGCGCTGGGCATTGAGAGCCACGAGGAATATACGCAATTCTGCCGTGTCAACCCCAATGCGGTGGATGCCCTGTTCAAGGACCTGCTGATCTCGGTGACACGGTTCTTTCGTGACAGATCCGAATTCGAGCAGCTCAAAGACCTGCTTCCAGGACTTCTCAAGAACAACACGAACACACCGTTCCGGGTATGGGTTGCAGGATGCGCGACCGGCGAGGAAGCCTATTCCATCGCCATTTTATTGGCAGAGGCGCTGGGTGGTCCCTCCATTCAACTCAAGGACCACGTGCAGATTTTTGCAACCGACATCGACAAGGACGCGCTCGAAGTTGCGCGAAAAGGGGCGTATGGTCTGGCGGCGCTGAACGATATTCCCAAGGAATTGGCAGATCGTTACTTCATAAAGCAAAACGATGGCATCCGCGTGATTGACTCGCTCCGCTCGGCAATCCTGTTTTCGGATCACAATGTGTGTCAGGATCCTCCGTTTCAGAAGGTTCAATTGCTGTGTTGCCGCAACCTACTGATTTATTTTGGAAACGCCTTGCAGCACAAGGTCATGTCGCGGTTCCACTACGCGATGACGGAAAACGCACTGATGTTCCTTGGAACGGCGGAATCCGTTGCTGGATCGGACGAGATGTTCATACAGGACAGCAATTCGGCGCATATCTATCGGCGCCGGGCAATCAGCCGCTCGGACAACACGCCGTTTTCCAACCCACGCAATATGCCACGATCCCGCAACATAGTTCCCGCACCGGCAACGCAGCCGCCGGGACAATCGACGGATCGCCAGATGTTCGAGGCGCTGGCGCTCGCACTTGGCAAGAATTCCGTTCTGGTGACAGAAGACTACGCCATCGTGCGGGTCTACGGCAATGTCAGCGCCTACATCGAAATGAACGAGACCAGCAGCCTGAAGATGCACATCGACCTGCTGCGCCGCCCCTTCCGGGAGGAGGCGCGCAGTCTCGTGACCCTATCGCTCAAGCATGGGCAGCATCGGTCCGGGGTGCGGCATCTGCTTGCGGAAGATGACGACGCAGAGGTGCGACTTGACGTTTATCCGATCATTGCAAGGGATATAAACGAAAGGGCAGCGCTTGTTGTTTTCAGCGAGGTCGAGATAGATCGCGGAAAAGCAGCGGAAAACGTCAAAATCAAAGATGAGGCGGGCTTTGAAGATGATCGCATCCGCCTTCTGGAAGATGAGGTTGCGACAACCCGCGAAGCGCTCCAGCAGACGATTGAAGAACTCGAGACGTCAAACGAGGAGCTTCAGTCGCTCAATGAGGAATTGCAGTCAACCAATGAAGAACTGCAAGCAACCAACGAGGAACTGGAGACGTCAAACGAGGAACTGCAGTCAACCAATGAAGAACTAATCACGGTCAACGAGGAATTGCAGGTGACCGCAGCCGAATTGAGTGGCCGGACAGGTGAGTTGATGTCGGTGCTTGAGACTGCGCCGCTGTCGATCATGGTGCTCGATACCGCTTTGCAGATTTCGCAGGCGACCAATGCCGCGGCAAAGATGTTCAGTCTGGCGCGGCCGGTCTCGAACCCGCACATCAGCCAATGTGTCCTGCCTGAGAATTTCCCCTCGCTGGCCCCCATCTGCAATGAGACGTTGAAACTGGGCGAGCCGATCTCGAAGGAATTCAATTCGGGAGGCTCCCGCTTCAAACTGACCTGTTCGCCATTTTTTGACATGCGGGGCCAGATGAAGGGCGTGACCATGGTCGTGTCCCAGTTCCCCGGTTTGGCGCAGGAACTCGATATGATCCTCGATCATGGTGAGCTTTACATGATGAACCGCGCCCAGGACGGCACCATCCTGCGCATCAGCGAGAAGTCGGCCAACGTGCTCGGCAAGACGCGCCAACAGGCGGAGGGCGCCAATTACTACCGACTGGCGCCGAGAAGCGCTTCTGAGCTTGCGCAGAAGCATGATGAAATGCTGCTTGAATCCGAAAACGGACAAATGCGGGAGATCATCAGCTTGAGACCGAAAAAGGGTGGCGAAAAGATCTGGCTGAATGCCGAACGCTTTCTCTTTGATGATCCTGCGTCAGAAGACCCTTCCATCTACACGATTGCCCAGAATGTGACTGAGTTGGTCGAAACCCGTGACCAGGCAGAAGATGCGCTGGCCCAACTGGTGCTGCTGCAAGAGATGGCGAGTGTTGGTTATTGGTCCCTGGATCTGGTGGAAAACTCTCTTTACTGGTCAGACGAAGTCTATCGTATCCATGGCAAGGACCCAGAGACATATGAGCCGGACCTGTCGCAAGGGGTCGACTTTTACCATCCTGACGACCGCAAGAAGGTGGAGCAGGAACTGACGCGGGTGCGAACGGAGGGCGGGAAGTTTCATTTCAAGTTGCGGATCATAAATGATGCGGGCAAAACCGTGCCGGTCGAGTCCTTTGGACTGGCGCGGGTGAACCCTTCCGGAAAAGTTGATCGCATCATCGGGGTTTTTCGCGCGACCGACTAGCGTTGCATTGATTTCAGCCAGGTCACGATCTGTGCGATGGCCCGGGTTGTCTGGACCGTGTCGCCCGAGGCGGTTTGCAGTGTTTCGACTGGACCGTCGAAAAAATATCCGTAAGCCGGCATTGTTGCGTCATGGGCCTTTACTGCGACGCGCCCATCAATCCTGGCAACGACGCGCAAGACGGGAAATGCGCCGCCATTGTTCCGCGCCAGTACCGTGAGATCGGCGGGGTTAGTGTCCAGCGCCGTGCCGACCGACCCGGTGCCGCGCGCGTCCTCGCCATGACAGGCTGCGCAATGCAGGGCAAAAAGCCGCTTGCCCTGTGCTTCAAGGTCATCCGCCCCCGATAGCGCAGGCCAAAGCGTGAAAAGTACTATGTATGTCAACCGCATGACCGCTCCGCCGAGGTTACGGGGCAAGGCTAACGGGTCTTGCCGGGGCAGGTCAATTTCCAAAAACTACCACGAGAGGTTCAGAACCTCTCCAAACGGGGGGGGTGCGGGCAGGGGCTTCGGGCTGGCCCAGATCACCCGTGATGCGGGCGGTTGGCCAAAAGGGCCCGCCCCGTCGGTCAGCACGATCACCACCGATGGGGACAGTGCGTCGGCCTCAGTCATCAACTGCACGAAAGAGGTGCCACCGTCGCGCCGCAGCGGTATCCTCTCAAGGGTACTGGGAGGCTGATAGGCTTCAAGGGTCATATCCGCATAGACCTCCTCGTCAAAAAACAGCACATGGGTCTCCGCACCGGTTTTGCGGGCGATGGCAAGCACCTCATTTGCGAAGATCGCGAGGATTTCTCTGGTGACGGACCCGGAGGTGTCCACCCCGACGACGATTCTCGGTCTGAAATGCTGGCGCAATTGCGCGGGCTCGAAGACCGGGCGAGGCACATTCCGATCACACGCATCCGCATCCCGTGCAATCCAGGCCGCACGGGGGCGACGGAAAGACTGTCTTGGTTTGTGAAATACGGCCCGGGCCACCAATCCGCGCAGGCGTTTTTCCCACGGCGTGCGGCTTTGCCCGGTAATCTGCGCATTGCGCAGCACCGAGCCGACCCCGCGACCCGATCCGCCACCCGCCTGATAGGCGCGGATCAGACGGGCCCGCCATTCGGGTGCTTTGCGCTCTGCCAGCACGTCCGGCCTGTCAGGGTGAATGTCCGGATGATATGCCTTTTCGCGGGCGTAATTTTCCGCGTGTTCAAGGGTTTGGCTGTCGTTTCCCATCAGCCGCAGATAAAGCGTGTCGCTGGTCATATGCGCCAGAGGATCAGGTGTCGATTTCAGGGTCTCGTCCTGAACAGCGTCAAGCAGATCGCTGAGCAGGACAGCCGGTCGGGGCAGGGCGTGACCCGCTCTGACCAGATACTCGTTCACGATCGCACTGCAACACAGGGCGTGTAGCTCCAACCGAAAGGCCCCGCCCCAGCGCGCCAGCATGTCACGAAGGGCCAGTTCATGACGGAGCGCAATGTGCAGCACATGCCGCCCGATCAGCCCGATCTGTTCTTGAACGGATAACCGTTCAAAGCTGCTTCCCACATGAATGACATCGCCCGAAGTACAGGTTTGCGCGTCCTTCCCATCCCGGATTTCACACCAGAGTGCGAGCGATGCCAGGGCCGGATCAACCTCCGGCAGATGCGCCAGAGCCGCGCGGGCGCGGTGCGACCGATGTCTGGGCCCCTCAGTCAAGCCCTAGCGCCGCACGATCCGCCGCGTAACGGGCATATGCCGGGGAAGTGGCGAAGACTTCTTCCCAGCCCTGATTGAGCGCATGCGACAACAGCATCTCGAAGCCGAAGGCGCAAAGCTCCGCGAGGGGGCGCTGGCGGAAAAGCGGTTCGACGCGTTGCTCTGCGAGGTGGCGTATCTGCTCCATCGTCTCGATCACGCGCGGCAGGTTTTCTTTGTCGGCGGCGCCGACGAGGCCAAATACAACCGCATTCAGCCCATGCAACGTCTCGGGAAAGAGTGCCGCGCGCTCCGACGCCCTGGCCTGCAAAAGCGCATCGACCTCAACCGCTGCGGCCACGTCATCTGCGACCACGATGAATTCGGCGGCAACCGCCTCGCCCAGGGTGCCCGCGATCATGGCATTGCGGGCAGGGCGGTGGGGGATGGCCTTGAGAATATCACTCGCCCGCTCCCACGCGCGGGGGGTGCAGGCGATGATCTCGCCGTTTCGCAAAGTCTCTCCGGTGGTATCCAGCAGATCGGGCCTGCTGCGCAGGAACGCGGTGACCGCCGGAGCAAGCCCCTTGGGCGCGGCGTAGCGTTCGAGCCAGTCGCGGGGGTCTGCGACGACCTGCACATGGATCAGCCGGTCAGAGAGCGCGGTCCCCATTTCATAGGCAATGGCGCCGTCTTCCACGGTGTTCCCGGCAGCGATGATCATCACATTGTCGGGCAGCCGGTGTTGCCCGACGCGACGTTCCTGCAAAAGCCCGTAGACCGTGGGTTGCAGGTAGGGGGAGGCGGCTGTCAGCTCGTCGAGAAACAGGACCGCAGGCTCGGTCGGATCATCCGGCAGGTCTTCGGGACGGTACCAGATGGTCTTGCGGGTTTCATGGTCATAGTAGGGCAGGCCGCGCAGGTCTTGGGGCTCAATGGTGGTCAGGCGCAGATCAAAAAGCCGACCACCGATCTTGTCGGCCAATTGCTGGACGATCTGGGATTTTCCGACCCCGGGACGCCCGTGCAGCATCCACGACGCGGTCAGTGCTCCGCGGGATTGCGCGGCCCAGCCCGCTTCCAGCAGATCGAGGCTTGCACCTGCCGAGAGCGACGCCGCGTTGACGGTCATTGCGCGACCTCCATCCCGGTGGTGGCAAGCGGGTGTAGTGGCGCAATGGCTGCCATTCGGGCGTGCGCGGAGATTTCGCTGGTCTCAATGGTGACACTGTGCAGGTTCCTGCCGCTGCGTAGCGTGACGCGGTGGAGGTTTGCTTCGCTCAGGCCCGCATCGAAGAGCCCGTCCCGCATCATCGCCTGCTCCGTATCATCAAGGTCCAGCACAAGGGGCTTGGGAACATCCGTTTGCACCGACACCAAAGACAGCGGCGACACGCGCGCCAGTTCGGATTGCTCCACCACCAGCAGCAATTGTCCGGCCTTCATCGACTTGCGCGCGGCGATGCGCGTCAGGATCCGTTTGGCGTTGAATTGCAGCGCATCCAGCACCCTGTCCATCTCATCTTCGGTCATCACCTGATCGCGTTTTTCGCGCGGGATCGTCAGAACGCGCGTTTCCACGAAGAAAATCACCAAAAGCATCGGGATGGGTGCTTGGGAAATAGGCAGTGCGAGGTCTGGCCAGATGAACATGGCAATGACAAAAGGCAGCAGGGCGATCAGGTAGCGCAGCACCTGCACCTCGAAAACGAGGCGCACGATCATCCGCGCCGTTGCACCCCGGCGTGGAATAAGCGAAATCCGCCCTATCATTCTTTTGGGAACGGTGCGGGTTTCGAGCGCATCGCGATTGTAGAGTGTAGAAGGGCTGACAATGAACATGGTTCCTCCAAGGCACTACCTAGCGCGCATGCGGCCCTGCGTCGAGCGAGAGGCCAGCGGCTAGGGGATGGGCAGGTTTCTTGTTTGGGGTAAATGGGTCTGCTGGATCGTTTCCGCCGTGGGTCTGCTTGTCTGCCTGTGGCAACTGGAGGCGGAGCGTTTCTCCGTCGCAGAGCAACGGATCGACACCCGCGCCGGGCCCGTCTCGATCTACTCTGATCCGGGCATCTCGGGTGGCCCGCTCGTGGTAGTGACCCATGGGTTCGCGGGCTCTCGCCAGATGATGCTGTATATTTCCCGGGATCTCGCGCGGGCCGGTTTCACGGTTGCCGCATTCGACTATTATGGACATGGGCGAAACACGGACAAACTGTCACCTGATGTGACGCGCATCGAAGGCACGACGCAGCAACTCATCGAGCAAACTCAGCTGGCGACCAAAGCGGTCAGGGATCATCTGGGCCAGACCGGTCCCATGGCGTTTCTGGGTCATTCCATGGCGACGGATGTGGTGATCCGGGCCGCAGATGGCATGGCGGGTGTCGCGGCAATCGTTGCGATCTCGATGTACTCCGATGCGGTGACCGCTGACTTTCCGGCGCGGCTTCTGATCCTGTCGGGGGAATGGGAGGGCAGATTGCGCGACGTTGGTCTTCGTGTTCTGAGACAAGTCGATGAAGCCGCGGTCGAAGGCGAAACGGCGCAAACGGGCAGTGTCTTGCGCCGGGCAGTTTCCGTTCCGCAGACAGAACATGTGGCGGTCCTGTTCTCGCCCGTCACGATGAAGGAGACGCGCGATTGGCTTCAGGCGGCCCTGCCGACCTCGGGCGAGGCCCGCCCCCAAACGCGCGGTCTTCAGATTGCACTGGCGCTCGCGGCAATCGTGGTCTTGATCTGGCCTGCAAGCCGTCTGCTTCCGATGCAGTCTCCCGGTTCGGAGACCCTTCCGTTGTCTTCCTTTTCGGGCGCAATTGCCCTACCGGTTCTGCCAGCGGTCGCGGCGACCATTCTGGCCCCTGGCAGTCTTTTTGGCTTTGCCGCTTTTGGCAGTCTCACCCTGTTTCTTGCTGTCTGGGGCGGCGTGGCACTCGGGGTTTTATGGTGGGCGGGGGTCAGGCCGACAAGACCAAGGCTCGCGGCCTGTCTGTTCCTGTTGATCTGGGCCTTGGGTGGGTTCGCCCTTGCGCTGGACCGATACGGCGCGGCCTTTGTCCCGGTTGGCCCGCGTGCCGGGCTGATGCTCGTCCTGTTGATCGGAACGATTCCTTTCGCGCTTGCTGACCGGCTGCTCGTTGCCGGTGCCAGCCTGTGGCGGCGGATCACGGCCCGCGCCGTGCCGGTGATCGCCCTTGGTGTCGCGATGGCGCTGTCACCACAAAGCATGGGCCTGTCGTTCAGCGTCCTGCCGGTCATGGTTTTGTTCTACGTTGTCTACGGCACAATGGCGCGGGCTGTCGCGCATCGCGCAGGACCGGAGGCTGCCGGGCTCGCGCTCGGCATCGTTCTGGCCTGGTCCATTGCCGCCAGCACGCCCCTTTTCGGAACTTGATGCCCGCTTGATCCGAGCGTCTTTCAAAGGCGCACCCTGCCCGCGGAGGGTGCACGAATCACAATCGCTGCTTCGTATTCGCCATCGGCGACAACGCCTGCAACCACGTAATTCCTGGCCCAGTGCACAGGATTTACGACGTGCCAGGCGGATATCTATTTGACCAACAGCGTATTGGCCGCAGCCGAACCAGGGAAGACAGGGGCCAGAAATGAGCGAAACAACCATTCAGAACCACAGCCGGGACTCGGTCACGGTAAAGCTGAGGTTTGAAGTGGCACCGGATCGGGACCTCGAAAAAGTCCGCAAACTCATCAAGAAAATCGGTGTCCAGCTGCTCGAAGATCCCGAGCTTGAAGGTCAGTCCCTCGCGCCCCTCAAGAGCCAGGGGGCGGTCGCTCTGGTCGTGTCAAACTATCAGATCGGCGTCAGGTTTACCTCTGAACCCGGTAAGCAGACCCTGATCCGCCGCAAGGCGCTGAACGCGATCCAGAAGGCGTAGAAGGAAAATGACATCGACCTGGCGGCCCCTAGGCCATCGTCGAGAGCCCTGAACAGGCAGCCGCAACCGCCAAGGCCTTGAATGACGCGCAGCCCAATCCGTCACCGACCTGATCGCACCAGCTGCGTTTGCCCCCTGTTCTGCTGATAGGGCGGCAGGCAGATGATTTCAGTTGTTGATCGCTGACCCTTTCAGTAATCATGGGTTGAGCGATCCCGCTGCGCAGGTAGAGGGATCGCTTTTCGTAAGGGCCCAGGGGCGGCTTGAGCTGTCCGTCATTTCAGTGAGTGTTTGTCGTGCAAAAACGTATTCCGCAGCTTTTTCATCGGGGTCCCGCCGCCCTTGTGCTTGGGTGGGGGCTGGCCGTGTTGCCTTTGACTGCTACCGCGGAGGCAGATTGCGCATGGCGGACGATCACCGACCCTGTCCGCCAGGTCATCACCTGCGGGACCGGTCTGACGGTCGAACGGGAAGCTGATACGGCAATCACGCTTTTCGAAAGGGCAGGGGACGACCCGCCCAGTGTCATCGAGATAAGCAACGGCGCAATCTTGATCGAGGTCCAGCCCGGTAGCCTCCCCACACAGATCCGCACGCCACATGCCATCGCCGCGGTCCGGGGCACGACATATGTTGTGGACGCAAGGGGCGACAGCACATCCGTTTTCGTGATCGAAGGCGTCGTAAGCGTCAGCAAATCCGATGCGGCGACCGAGGTCACGCTTGAAGCCGGTGAGGGCATTGATGTCTTCCCAGATTTTCCGTTGGAAACAACGCAGTGGTCCGCTGACAAGGCGAACGACCTGTTGGCGCGCTTCGGTAGATGATCGCAAGGTCAAGGCGCGGCTGGCTTCCCGTCCTCGCCTGCGTGGCCCTCGCCCTGATCTGGGTCGCGGTTCTGGCTATGCCCCACATGGTGGGGCGCTCTGGCATCACCGATGGGGTCGAATACCGGCTTGTGGATCTTCGGCATCGGCTTGTCGGGCCGCTATCGCCGGCACCTGATCTGAGAATTGTCGCGATAGACGATGCGACCCTGAGTGACGCTTCGGTGAGCGGTCAGAGCCGACGCATCTTGCTGGCCCGGCTGATCGACAATATCGCCGCCAGCGGTGCAAGGTCGGTCTTTGTGGATGTCTTGTTGGCGGATGCGGGCAATGCGGCCGAAGACAAGGCGCTTGCCCGTGCCTTGGCCGCGCTGCCGAGCGTGATCGCCGGCGCCGCACGGTTCGGCACCGATGGCGGCACGGATGCAGCCCTGATCTGGCCACAGGAGGTTTTCGCTGCCGCTGCCGAGGTGGGGCTGGTCAACCTCTCGACAGATGCCGCTGGCACGCCGCGATATGCTCCGATGCTCGTCACGCTGGGGCAGGGCGCTTTGCCCTCGGCCGTACTGCTCGCCGCGCTGTCAACCGGCGATCAGGAGGCCGCGTTGGAGCCGGGCCGTTTGACGGTTGATGGCCATGTAATCCCGCTCGATCACGGATTGAACCTGCCGATCAGATATTTGGGGGCGTCCGGGGCGGTGCCGACCATCAGCGCGAGCACTTTGCTGGAGGGGCCTGATCCCGATGCACTTGCCGAGACGCGTGTGGTCCTGGGGTTTTCGGCGGCGGCCACGGGCGACCGCTTTGCCACCCCCTTTGATGACAGTATGCCCGGCATGGAGGTGATTGCGACGGCGATATCGCAGATCGCCGGGGGGCCCGCTTTGCAACGGGATGGGATGACGCGCACCATCGATGTAGGACATGCCGCAGCGCTGACCCTGCTCTGCCTCCTGCTCCTGACGGTGTTCCCCTTGCCGGTCGGTGCGGTGGGGGTACTGATCTCGGTGGGGGTTTCCTTTGCTGGCACAACCTTTCTCTTTGCCGCCGGTGTCTGGCTGAGTGCTGCATTGCCGCTGGCCGCCGCACTGCCGCCTGCGGTCGTTGTCGGCATGTTGAGATACCGACAGGAGCGCCAACAGGCGAACCGCACCGAAGAGACCGTGGCCTCCTTACGTCGTTTTCAGTCCCCCGCGCTGGCCCGCCGCATCGAAAACGATCCGGAGTATCTCGCGACGCCGCAAGAGCAGGTGCTGGTGGTTTTCTTCGTGGATCTGACCGGGTTTACCGGATTGTCGCAGGCTCTGGGTCCGGAAGGGACCCGGAACCTCTTGCAGAAATTCCACCGCTTGTGCGCCCAGAGCATCGAGTCCCGTGGCGGCAGTGTGTTCAATTACATGGGTGACGGTGTAATGGCTGTCTTCGGGTTGGACGATGACCCGGAACTGGCAGCAGGCGCGTCGATCAGGGCCTCCTTTGACCTGATCGGGGCCTTGTCGGCAACAAGGCTGGAGGAGGCCCCGGAGGTTGTTTTGCGCTGCCGCATTGGAGTGCACCGGGGACTCGTGACCCTGTCACGCCTTGGAGGTGACAGCCACCAACAGGTGACGATCACAGGTGATACGGTCAATTTCGCAAGCCGCCTGATGGAGGTTGCGAAGTCCGAGGCGGCTGTGATCGCCGCAAGCCGCGCGCTTTGTGAAGCGCTCAAGACGCGGGAGCAAACGCAAACCGCCCGTCAGGTTGATGTTGACATAAGGGGCCGGGCCGGGCGCGAGCAGGTGTTCGTCTGGTCGCAAGACTCTGTCTCTTCGCCCCAGAAGTCATAGCCCGCTCTTTTCACTAGAGTGAGTTCGCATTAATCCACCAGAGCGAGTTTTGGAGCAGATTGAACGACCTCTGCTGTTTTGGTTTGCAAAAGCACCTTTGTGGTTGAATGCCTGGTATTCACAGGCTTGCGATGCAGTTATAAAACAGCCATCCACAAAAGAGTCTGAATTTCAAAACCTTGTTTGCCGTCGGTCAATGCATCGCAACGCCACCATGAATGGCAAGCTCAGGATGAGACTTTTTGGGGGAGGGGGCGTTACGGGCCGGCAGTGCGTCCCGTCCCGTAACGCTATCCAGTCATTCAAGCATCGCTGATTGAAATCTAATTCTGGGGAGAATTTTGGATACCATGATGACCAGTAAATTCCGGCCCTTCACACTCTTCACAGAAGTTGTTTCCAGAGTACACTCTCCGAGACACCCACACTGTGACGACAAAGTGCGCTAATCCGCCGGAGAGGTATATTGGTAGTGTTGCCTAGGTAAAACTACCTATGTGCGGAAAGGTATTCGATTTCGGGAAAGAGGTTTGCCGCGATCGACAGGTTCACCAGATCCGCCACCGAGGCCACGTTCATCTTGTCCAGAATGCGGGCACGGTGGTGATCGACGGTGCGTGGGCTGATGTCGAGATGGCGTGCGACATCCTTGCTGGAACTCTGCGCGGGGTTGGCAACAAGAAAGGCCGCGATTTCCCTTTCGCGATCCGTCAGGCTTTCAAGCCGCCGGTGCGCCGCGCGGGCGGTTTGCTCGCTTTGCCTGTTTTGTGCGTCCAGGGCCAAGGCCGCGTCGATGCGCTTTATCAGGGCGTCCTGGCGAAACGGTTTTTCGAGAAAATCCAACGCCCCGTATTTCATGGCTTCGACCGCTTCGGGAATACCGCCATGCCCCGTGATGAAAATAATGGGCAATCTGAAGCCGCGCTTCCAGAGGTGTTGTTGCAACTCCAGACCGGTCATCTCCGGCATGCCATAGTCGAGAATGAGGCACCCGTGCCGGTCGGTCGCGTCGCTGTCCAGAAAGGCTTGCGCCGAGGCATAGGCTTCCACGGAATATCCGCGCGTACGCAACGCGCGGGATAACGACGTCCGGATGTCCTCGTCGTCGTCGACTATGAAGATACAGGAATCAGGCATGGGCGGCGTCTTTTGTGGTTCTTCGAGCTTTCGGGTTCAGCGCAGGCAGGGTAAAGCAGAACTGAGGTCGGTGCGCAGTGTCGCGTTGATACCAGATTTTTCCGCCATGGGCTTCCACAATTGTCCGGCAGATCGACAGGCCAAGCCCCATCCCTTCCTTCTTTGTGGTGCGGAATTGCTCGAAGACGTTGCTGTCATCTGCGAAACCTGGCCCGGTATCCGTGACCGTGACCAAAAGGCCGGTATCGGTGTTCGTGGCATCCAGCATCACCCGTTTTTCAGTGCAAGGGCCCGCTGCCACGGCCTCGGTTGCGTTGCGCAACAGGTTCACGACAACCTGAGCGATCTGGACACGTGACCCGTATACCGGGTCGAGCGCACCGGTCCGTGTCGTGATACTTACCCCGAATTCCTTGGCTTCCGGGCGGACCAGATGCAAAGTCTGGGCCACCAGATCAGCAAAATCGAAATCGGCCTTCTCAACAGACTCCTTTTTCACGAAACCGCGCAGGGCCTTGATGATATCCCCGGCGCGATGGGCGTTCTGGTCTGTTTCAGCCAGGATTTGCTCCAGCTCCTGCCGGTTGTCAGAGCCTGACCTCAGCAGGAAAAGCGCGCTGTCCATGTTCTGCGAAATCGCCATCAGGGGCTGGTTCAATTCATGCGCCAATCCGGTCGCCATCTGCCCCATGGCGTTCACGCGCGTCGAATGGGAGAGATCGCGGCTCAATTGCTGGATGCGCCGCTCCGCTTGCTTGCGTTCGGTGATTTCGTCAACAGTGACGACGGCATGTATCGGTTCGCCATGGTCATCGCGAATGACAATCACGTTCTCGCTGATCCACAGGGCGGTGCCGTCAGCGCGCAGATATCTCTTCTCGTGGGCGTATTCCGATCCGGCGCCCTCGGCATCCTTCAGGAACACAGCCGCCACGGGGTCGTCCGGGTGGGATATCTCATGCACGGTCAGATGCGAGAGCGCGTCGCTGTCGTATCCCAGCATCTCGGCCAGTTTGCGATTGGTCCTGATGATCCTGCCGGTCTTTGCCTCTATCTGCGCCATGCCCCGTGATGCGAGATCAAAGGTCCTGTCGTATTCCGTCTCTGATTTCTTGCGCTCGGCGATGGCCTGCACCAGAGTTTCATTTGCGCGTTCCAACTCCTTGTAAGTCTTTGGCATCGGATCGGAGGGCAAGACCTCCCCCTGTGAAACAAGAGCGGAGCGCACCGCGAAGGCACGGACAGGTTTGTGGATGTAGCTGGCAAGCAAAAGACCGATGCAGCCAGAGACTGCGGCAATCGCGATAGCGATCCAGATGTTTTGCGCGCGGTTGGCCTTGATCGGGCCGGTGAAATCATCTTCGGGCGCATAAACCGCAATGGTCCAGGGCAGTTGATCGCTGATCACCGGCATCACCGTCGAGACATAGGTGGCGCCGCCATGCTCAAATCGCGTGACAACCTCGCGGTCGACAGACACGTCGGACCCTGACAGAAGTCCGCTGAACGCGGCCCGTGCCACGGGGTCGTCGATCTCGCCAATGTTTACAAAGCGGAAGGTACCGTCACCGTTTTCGCGGCGGATCAGTTTCTGGTCGGGATGGGCAATGACGTCCCCGTTCTTGTTCAGGATCAGGGCGGTGCCGCTCTCGCCGATGTTGAGCCGCGACAGGAAGTCCGAAATCGCATCGATCCCGATGTCCACGCCGATGACCCCGCACATGCCATCGCTGTCGTCAAAGACCGGTGAGGCCGCCGTGATCCCGGGTTTTTGTGATGTGAAAAAGATGTAGGGGTCGGTCCAGATACTTGTCCGTTCCGCCTCGGCGGATTGGAACCACGGCCGGGTTCTGGGGTCATAGGTGTCGGTGGGATCATCGCGGCGCTCCACGACATTGTAGTCATTGTTACGCCAGATCAGCTCGGTCACGCGTTCAGTTCCGTCCCGCTCGATGATCTTGGAGCGAAACGGGCCCGGTCCGTCACTTCGCATGACATAGACAAAGCTGCCGGTGTTGTCGCCGTAGAAGATGCCTGCAAACTGAGGGGCGATCTGCAACTGCTGAAAGAGCAGGCGTTCCAGTTGCTCAAAGTCTTCACTGGCGATCACCCGATTCTCCGCCAGCCGTCTTGCCAGTTCGACAGCCCCTTTGGCCGGGTTCAGAAAGCCTTTCGAATGTTCGATTGTATTTGTGCCGACATCCCCCAAGAGATCACGGGCGTGCTCAAGCAAGGCGCGTTCCGATGTGACGAATGAGGAAAAAACCACGATCGTGACCGCAACAAATTGCAGCCCCGCAAGACATAACGCCAGAACCAATCCAAGTGACCACTTCATGGGACGAGTTTTCCTTAATTTCTGGATGTTGTTAAGAGGGTTTTATGGCGCAGGTCCCAATCGCGACGCTACGGCAGGTTTGTAACACGGAGCGGAATGACAGTCCCAAGGGGATCGTCGATGCAACTTTCCTTGCAGATGTGATCCGCCATGATGTGCTACGTAGACGGGCCTTGTGCCAAGGCTGAAATGTCCAGAGGCACGCGTGGCGCCACGACCAGTTGCCCCCGGACCGGCTGGTCTTTCCACCCTGCTGACGTCGGAGATATGGTAGGCCCGGCAGGACTTGAACCCGCAACCAAAGCGTTATGAGCGCTCTGCTCTAACCAATTGAGCTACAGGCCCGCCATAATCCCGTGCGTAAGGCCGCATGCGCGCAAGGTCAAGGGCACAGCGCACGTTGCAGTCGGGTCTTTTATGCTCTACTGCGCGCAAGGGATTGCAGGGGCCAGGAGATTGAGCATGACCGCGCCGAAAAACGGAATTACCTATGCGGATGCCGGGGTGGATATTGACGCCGGGAACGCTTTGGTGCACCGGATCAAACCCGCAGCACAACGCACCCGGCGATCCGGTGTGATGGCAGGGCTCGGTGGCTTCGGGGCGCTTTTCGATCTGCGCGACGCGGGCTACACCGATCCGGTTCTGGTGGCCGCGACCGATGGTGTGGGCACCAAGCTGCGCATTGCCATAGACACCGGCTACGTCGATGATGTGGGCGTGGACCTGGTGGCCATGTGTGTAAACGATCTGGTGTGTCAGGGCGCGGAACCGCTGTTTTTCCTCGACTATTTCGCGACAGGCGCGCTGGACACGGAGAAGGCCGCGCGGATCATCGAAGGCATCGCCCGGGGCTGCGAAGGTGCGGGCTGTGCGCTCATCGGCGGCGAGACGGCTGAGATGCCGGGCATGTATCCGCCCGGTGATTTCGACCTTGCGGGCTTTTCCGTAGGCGCTATGGAGCGCGGCGGCGACCTTCCGGCGGGTGTCGCAGTTGGTGACGTGCTACTGGGGCTTGCCTCCGACGGTGTGCACTCCAATGGCTACAGCCTTGTGCGGCGGCTGGTTGAGCTTTCGGGTCTCGGCTGGGAGGATGATTGCCCCTGGGCCGACACCACGCTGGGTCAGTCCTTATTGACGCCGACGCGCCTCTACGTGCGCTCCGCGCTGGAGGCAGTGCGGGCAGGGGGTGTGCATGCGCTCGCTCATATCACCGGCGGCGGTCTGACGGAAAACCTGCCACGCGTTCTGCCGGATGGGCTTGGTGCAGAGGTCGACCTCGACAGCTGGGTGCTGCCGGGCGTCTTTGGATGGATGGCCACGACCGGGGGGATGGAGGAGCAGGAGATGCTCAAGACCTTCAACTGCGGGATGGGCATGATCCTCGTCGTTGCCCCGGATCGCGCGGATGCGCTGACCGAATTGCTTGCCAAAGCAGGAGAGGAAGTGACCCACATCGGTCGGGTAACGGACAGACCCGGTGTTGCCTACAGGGGCAGTCTGTTGTGACGCGGCGGGTCGCCATCTTCATTTCCGGGTCGGGGTCGAATATGGTCAAACTGCTCGACAGCATGCATGGTGACCATCCTGCCCGCGCTTGCGTTGTCCTGTCCAACAACCCTGCCGCCGCAGGTCTTGACAAGGCCGAAGCACGGGGCGTGCCCACAGAGATCGTCCGCCACCAACCCTTCCACGGCGACCGGACCGCCTTCGAGCACGCGGTCATGGGGGCCATCGCGGATCACAAACCCGACCTCATCTGCCTTGCCGGGTTCATGCGCAAACTGACCGAAGGCTTCGTGACCGAATGGCATGGGCGTATGCTCAACATCCACCCGTCGCTGCTGCCGAAGTACAAGGGATTGCACACCCACCGCCGGGTGTTGGAAGCGGGTGACGCAGAGCACGGCTGTACCCTACACGAGGTGACAGCCCGTCTTGATGATGGCCCGATCCTCGGGCAGGCCCGGGTGCCGGTCCTGCCAGGTGACACCGAAGAGAGCCTCGCCGCCCGCGTGCTGGAGCAGGAACATATACTCTATCCTGCGGTGCTCCGGCGTTTCGCAGCAGGCGACCATACGCCGGTTTTTCTCCCATAGGGCGAAGCATTGCCAGTCTCTGGCCAATGCCGCCGGGCTGGTGTAACAGTTTGGTGACGGGGTGCGCCTATCCAGACCAAGAAAAAGAAAAAACCCGAATGAAAACCATAACAACCACCGAAGCGCTGGCCGAATTCTGTAGCCAAGCCGCGCAGTTCGATTACGTGACGGTGGACACGGAATTTCTGAGAGAACGCACCTATTATTCCAAGTTGTGTCTGATCCAACTGGCCATGCCCGGAACGGACGACAGCACCGCTTGCCTGGTTGATCCGCTCGCCAAAGGCATGTCACTGGAGCCGCTCTACGAGCTTTTTCGCGACACCTCCGTTGTGAAGGTCTTCCACGCAGCGCGTCAGGACCTTGAGATTTTCTTTGTGGATGCCGGCGTCTTCCCTGAGCCGCTGTTTGACACGCAGGTTGCCGCGATGGTGTGCGGGTTCGGCGAACAGGTCGGCTATGAGACCCTGGTCCGGCGCATCGCGCATCAGCCCCTGGACAAGACCTCTCGTTTCACCGATTGGTCCCGCCGGCCCCTGACGGACGCCCAAAAGACCTACGCGCTGGCCGATGTGACGCACCTGCGTATCATCTATGAGCACCTCGCCAAGAAGCTCGAGCAGTCCGGCCGCAGTCATTGGGTACGCGAGGAACTGACCGTTCTGACCAGCCCTGAAACCTATGTCATCGCGCCGCAGGATGCGTGGCGGCGCGTGAAGACGCGCACCAACTCGCCAAAGTTCCTCTCGATTGTCCGGGAACTTGCGGCCTTCCGCGAAAGCTATGCGCAAGAGCGTAACGTCCCGCGCAACCGGGTGTTCAAAGATGACGCTCTGGTGGAACTGGCCTCGAACAAGCCCAAATCGAGCGAGGAGTTGGGGCGTTCCCGGCTTTTGCTGCGCGAGGCCCGTCGTGGCGACATTGCGGAGGGTATTCTGGCGGCGATCAGGGCGGGGCTGTCCTGCCCGCCGGACAAGATGCCCAAACCGGACCGGTCCCGCGACAAGCTGCAGGTAAACCCCGCGCTGGCGGATTTGCTGCGCGTACTGCTGAAGGCCAAGACGGAGAGCGCGGGCGTTGCGGCGAAGTTGATCGCGCCCGCATCCGATCTGGATGCGATCTCGGCGGGGATACGCGATGTGCCTGCCCTGAAGGGTTGGCGGCATGAAGTCTTTGGCGAAGACGCGTTGCGTTTGTGTGAAGGCAAGGTCGCCCTTGCGGCGCGTGACGGGGCTGTTCGTATTATCTCGCTGGACTGACGCCCGCGGTGCTCAGCGGCGGCGCTCCAGCGCGTTTTGCAGACCTTCCACCCGGATCGTGCGGGCACCCTGCAACTCCTGATCGGTCAATTGGCGCGCGACGATCACTTGACGCGATTCAGGTGTCCCGCTTGAAACTTGCGTGTACTGGGCCTGCAGCTGGTAGGTGAGCACGCCGTCCACCGGAACTTCATCTTCATTTGAAGGCGTGAGCCGGGCATTGAATGCCGCAAAGCGGGCGGACTGTCCTGTCGCCCGAATGATAAGGCCACCCGGGACTCTTTCCAGGGTCAGGTCCGCCACAGCATCGATCGTCGTGCCAAGGTACGGGGCTGGCGTATTGCGGGATTGGAAAATCCCTGTCCGCTGCGGGATCAACGGGTTCGCCTCGTCGATGGGCTCCAGCACGGATTCGTCCGGTGCGTCATTGCCAAACCAGTTTACCGGGTTTGCCATGCTACCGCATCCCGCGAGCAAAACGAGCGATAGCAAAAGTGCAGGGGATCTTACGCGCATGGATCTGCCAATCTTCTTTTCTGTGCTTCTGACCTAGACTATCTGGAAGGCGTTGAAAAGCGTCCCGTGAAGGGCTGGACCTTTGAGCATTTGCGACATACCTCTTTGCAAAAGAACAGGACGTTTCATGGCGCAGGATGCATTCGAAGAACTGGTGGAAGACTTTGAGTTTCTGGAGGACTGGGAGGACCGCTACCGGCTGGTCATCGAGGAGGGCAAAGCCATGGCGCCGCTTGCGGACGCCCTGAAAGTGCCTGCAACCAAGGTGGATGGCTGCGCCAGTCAGGTCTGGCTGCATGTCACCCCGGAAAACGGGACCATGCAGTTTGAAGGTGAAAGCGACGCCATGATCGTGAACGGTCTGATCGCCGTGTTGCGAAAGCTCTACAATGGCGTCCCGATGCAAGAGGTGCTAAGCGTGGATGCCCGGGCCGAGATGGGGCGGCTTGGGTTGAATGACCATCTGTCGGCGCAGCGCTCCAACGGGTTGCGGGCCATGATTGAACGCATTCGGGAGGTGGCCGCAGCCAAAGGTTGACCGCCGGTCTACAGACGCTCAAGCGCCTTTGCCAGATCACCATAGCCCGTCAAACGTCGCTCGAAGGCTAACCCCAGACGGGCCGCGCAGGCCTTGGCTTTTTCCGTCAGCTCCGGATCATCGGTCTGCGCCTGATAGACCAGCTTTTCGTAGTTGGCAAAATACATGTCGCGCAGTTCAGGATGCCGGTCGAGCCCCATGGGCTTGACGATGAATGCATCGAACTGGCGCACCAGAAAATCGGTCAGGTAGAAGGTGGTCAGGTTGTCCTCTGAGTCTTCCGCAAACCGGTCGTTGCCCTCAAAGAAGCTGTAGCAATGCGGCCCCGCGATCATCTCCACACCAAGGTCCGCACAGGCCGCCTGCAAAAGCCCCCCCGTGCCGCAGTCGGCATAGGCGACAAAGACCCGCTGGTAGTCGCTTTCGTGTTTGGCCACGGCACCGCGAACCGCCTCGGTGATTCTCTCGGGATACAGGTGATAGCTTGCGGGCAGGCAGGTCAGATCAATGTGGTTCCAGCCGTTGGCGGCCTTCAAGTCTATGATTTCGCGGGCAAGTGCACCGCAGGCAATGACCAACACCCGACCTACGCCTTGGGGCGCAAGGCCGTCAGAGGTCAACTGCGCGTCGTTCAACGCCATTTGATCGAACACCCCATACTGGGCGTTTGACTTTGCGGTCCTTTCCCTGTCACTGCAATCTGCCGCATGGCGTCGAGCAACTCTGTGGTGCGCTCTTGCCCCTTGCCCATTCCGGCATCGTCCAGCCGTCCGCGATATTGTAACAGACCATCCGCATTAAAACCAAAGAAGTCGGGTGTGCAGACGGCACCAAATGCCCGCGCTACGGATTGGTCTTCGTCGATCAGGTAAGGAAAGGAGAAACCGTACCGGCTGGAGAAAGCGGGCATCTTTTCCGGCGCGTCGGCAGGGTAAGACGCATAGTCGTTGGAATTGATCGCGACCACGCCGATGCCATCCGCTTGCAGCGCTGCCGCATCGGCAGCGAGCCGGTCCGCCAGGGCCACGACGTAAGGGCAGTGGTTGCAGATGAACGCAACCAACACGCCCTTTTCACCACGAAGGTCGCTGAAATCATGCTCAGCACCATGCGCGTCGCGCAGTCGAAAGTGCGGTGCGGTGTCTCCAAAGTGGCAGACTGGCGTTTCAAGTTTCATCTTGCCCTCCGGGGTTTCCGGCGCGGCAGAATTCTACCCCGCCGCCACTTGGTTGTGCTTGCGTGCAACCCATTCCTTGGCGGTCTCAACCGCCACGGCCGCGTCGCGGCAATAGGCGTCCGCGCCGATGGCCTTACCGAATTCCTCGTTCAGGGGCGCGCCACCGACCAGAACAATATAGTCGTCCCGCACACCCTGTTCCACCATCGTGTCGATGACGACTTTCATGTAAGGCATTGTTGTCGTCAGCAGGGCCGACATGCCGAGGATTTCGGGTTGCTCTTTCTCAAGCGCTTCCATGTAGGCCTCAACCGGGTTGTTGATGCCCAGATCAACAACCTCAAAACCCGCACCTTCCATCATCATACCCACGAGGTTCTTGCCGATGTCGTGAATGTCGCCCTTCACCGTGCCGATGACCATCTTGCCCACGCGCGGCGCACCGGTTTCGGCCAGCAGCGGCTTGAGGATCGCCATGCCCCCCTTCATCGCATTTGCGGCCAAAAGCACCTCCGGCACAAAAAGAATACCGTCGCGGAAATCTGCACCGACGATGGTCATGCCGCCCACCAGCGCTTCGGTCAGGATCTTGTAGGGCTCCCAGCCGCGCTCGAGCAGAATGTCCACACCTTCCTCGATCTCCTCCTTGAGGCCATCGTAAAGGTCATCGAACATCTGTTGGACAAGTTCCTCGTCATCAAGTTCCGACAGGATGATATCGTCTTCTTCTGACATGCCATTTCCTTCAACTTGGGCCAACGCCGCTTGTGGATTACGAACATCTTTCGCCTGATTGGCGCTGTTTCACTGTCCGATTAGCGACACAGGGGAAACGGAGTGCGACGCGAACGGGACAAAAAATGTGGAAAATGCGACGCGTCAGATGATCTTTTTGCCTTTGTCACCCAATGGTTGTGCGGCGGGTGTGTCTTGCGACGATCGCTTTTCTATCCGCTAGCCTGCGCGTCTGCGGCGACGGGCATTTCTGCGCCCTTGGGGCTGGTCCGCTTCCGTGCCATCTACGGCAGAGGAGAAAGCCCCGAGACGATCAACGATCTCGTTGAGCGTCGGCGGGTGAGCCATGCTCCGTGTGTCCAGCGCCTCGCGCATCATTCTGAGATGTTCCGGTTCAGTGCCGCAACAGCCGCCGACGATGCGGGCACCGCAAGCGCGGGCCATCACGGCATAATCTGCCATGAGCGCAGGCGTGCCATCGTAATGTATGTGGCCGTCAACGTATTTGGGAACGCCTGCGTTGCCCTTCGCGATGATGGGTTTCTCTGGTCCCTGCGCCGCAAAGCCGAGCACCGTGCGCAGCAGGTCGGACGCGCCGGTGCCGCAATTGGCCCCGAAGCCGAGAGGGGCGTAGCCGCCCAAATCATCGATCATCTTGACCATATCGGCGCTGGTCAACCCCATCATCGTGCGCCCGGCGGTGTCAAAGCTCATGGTGCCGCACCATGGCAGGCCCGCCAGCGCAAACCCCTCTGCCGCTGCGCGGTATTCTTCGGGCGCGCTTATGGTCTCAAGCCATCCGACATCCGCGCCGCCTGCTTTCAGACCGTCAGCCGTTTCATGAAAGATCTCCACGGCGATGGCATGGTTCAAGGTGCCGACAGGCTCCATGATCTCTCCCGTCGGCCCGACGGAGCCCGCGACGATGACCTTACGGTTGGCACGGTCCGCGATCTCCCGGCCGATCTCAGCCGCAACCCGGCTCAACTCATGAGCGCGTTTTTCCGCCGCATGGAGTTTCAGCCTGGCGGCATTGGCCCCGAAGGAGTTCGTCAGGAAGAGATCGCAGCCAGCCTCCACGGAATCACGATAGAGCTTTTCGATCTTCTTGGGCTCATCGGTGTTCCAAAGCTCGGGCGCATCGCCGGACATCAGCCCCATGTTGAAAAGGTTCGTTCCGGTGGCACCATCGGCCAACAGCGTGCCTTTTTCTGCCAGCAGATCAGTTAGAGGGTTGGGCATCGGGTCACTCCGCATCTGTCCGGGCGGTCTTGTCACGGAGTGCGGGTTGAAGCAAATTCATAATTTTCATCATTGTTATGAAGGGTGTGACAGCCGGCGAATCGAATCAAGAGGCCAAACTCTTGCCCACAAAAAAACCGCGCCGGCAGGACGGGCGCGGTTCATGGCTCACGAGGGGTGGACGGCTCAGGATTCGTCCATCATCTGTTTTTTGGCCTCAACCATGAGGGCCGCCATCTGCGCGCGGATTGTCGCCTCGTCCGCCTTGTTGCCCAGATCGCCTGAAACCTTGCGATAGACGTCCTCGTCCCCTGCTTCCTCGAAGTCCGACTTCACGACTTCCTTGGCGTAGTCATTAGCCTCGGTACCCGATTTTCCGAGAAGCTCCGCCGCCCAGAGGCCGAGCAGCTTGTTGCGGCGGGCTTCTGCCTTGAACTGCATTTCCGCATCATGGGCGTATTTGTTCTCGAAGGCGTTTTCACGGTCATCGAAGGTGGTCATCGGCGCGTCTCCCGGAGTTTGATCTTGCGTTGCACAAGATATGCGGAATTGAACGACCCAGTGCAAGATGCGCCGTATCTTGCAGCATGGCCGGGGTTACACTAAGAGGAGCGCAGAGCAGCCCCGGAGATCGGGGCGCAGTCGCGAAAGGACGCCCATGGCCCGGCGCAAGAAAATCTACGAAGGCAAAGCGAAGATCCTTTATGAAGGCCCGGAACCCGGGACCATCGTGCAATACTTCAAGGATGATGCAACGGCGTTCAACGCCGAGAAAAAAGCCGTGATCGAGGGCAAGGGCGTGTTGAACAATCGCCTGTCGGAGTTCTTCATGACGGGTCTGAGCCACATTGGTGTGCCGACGCATTTCATAAAGCGGCTCAACATGCGCGAACAGCTTGTCCGCAGCGTGGATATCATTCCGCTTGAGGTGATCGTGCGCAACTATGCCGCAGGGACCATGTCGCAGCGCCTTGGGCTGGAGGAAGGCACGCAGCTGCCGCGCCCCATCGTCGAATACTGTTACAAGGATGACAAGCTGGGTGATCCGCTTGTGACCGAAGAGCATATCGCGGCCTTCGGCTGGGCCAGCCAGCAGGACATGGACGACATCCTGAGCCTCGCCCTGCGGGTGAACGACTTCCTGTCAGGGTTGATGTATGGCGTCGGTATTCGTCTGGTGGATTTCAAGATCGAAGTGGGCCGGGTCTATGAGGGGGATTTCCAGCGCTTGGTGATCGCCGATGAGATCAGCCCGGACAGTTGCCGGTTGTGGGACATCGAAACCGGCCAGAAGCTGGACAAGGATGTGTTCCGGCGCGATCTGGGAAGTCTTGCCGACGCCTACACGGAAGTCGCCCAGCGTCTTGGGGTGATGCCCAAGAACGCCACACCCATCACCAAACCCACGTTGATTAACTAGGCTGGCCAGCGGTCGAACATATAGAGGCAGGATATGAAAGCACGCGTGCACGTAATGCTGAAAAAAGGCGTATTGGACCCGCAAGGGGAGGCGGTGCGTCATGCTTTGGGTGCCCTTGGCTTCGAAGGGGTTAACGGCGTTCGGCAGGGCAAGGTCATCGAATTGGACCTTGATGAGGGCGCATCCGAGGCGGACGTGAAGGCGATGTGTGAAAAGCTGCTCGCCAACACGGTGATCGAATCCTACTCGGTGGAGATGTCCTGATGCACGCGGCGGTTGTCGTCTTCCCGGGGTCGAACTGTGACCGGGATCTCGCCGTGGCCTTTGAGGCGGCGGGTGCGAAAGTCTCAATGGTCTGGCACAAGGATACCGAGATGCCGGATGGCGTTGACATCATCGGCATTCCGGGGGGATTCTCCTTTGGCGACTATCTGCGTTGCGGGGCGATTGCCGCCAATTCACCGATCTGCCGGTCCGTGATCGCCCATGCGGAACGGGGCGGGTACGTTCTGGGGGTCTGCAACGGGTTCCAGGTTCTGACCGAAACCGGGCTTTTGCCGGGCGTGCTGCTGCGCAACGCGGGTCTCAAATACATCTGCAAGACGGTCGGGTTGAGGGTCGAAACCTCGGCCTCTCCCTACACCCAAGGATATCCCGCGGGCGATGTGATCGACATTCCGATCGCGCACCATGATGGCAATTACTATGCCGACGACGAAACCGTCGCGCGGCTGAAGGCTGAGGATCGCATCGCCTTCTCCTACACGGACAACCCCAACGGCGCCAAGGCCGATATCGCGGGGATCCTGTCGGACAACCGGCGCGTCCTTGGTATGATGCCACACCCGGAGCGGGCGGCGGATTCTGTTCATGGGGGCACCGACGGGCAGGCGCTCTTCCGCGCATTGGCGGGGTCCTTCGCGACGGCGTGACTTGAGCAGGTCTATGCCTTTGGCATAGTCTCGCTGCATGGAGCGTGACCCACCATCTGAGCAGGATACACCAATAGCGACGTGGCGTGTCCGCATGGCCGTGGGGATCATCCTTGTGGTGGCCGTGCTTGTGGTGTCGATCAGCAACAAGCTTTTGACCGACAGATTTACAGACAGCACCCGAGACCGGGCAGAGCTGCGCCTCGCGCTCTACAGCGGGAACCTGCTGGCTGAGTTGCGGCAAAATGCGATTGTGCCGCAACTGCTGGCACGCGACCCGGAACTTATCGGAGCCCTGAATTCGGCGGACTACACGGCGTCCACCCGGCGCCTGATCTCCTTTGTGGAAGAGATTGGCGCGGCGTCCTTGATGCTGCTCGATATTGATGGCCGGACGGTGGCCGCAACGGATCGCAACCGCCTGGGCGAAGGGCACCGGTCCGAACCCTATTTTGTCGATGCAATACGCTCGAATGCCACGATTTTTACCGTGGCAGAGCGGGACTCGGGCGGGTACGGTTTCTTCTATTCCCGTCGCATGCAATCCGGGGCGGAAGTGCTGGGCGTGATCGTGGTTGAGGTCGATCTGCAGAAGTTCGGCCGCGCCTGGGCCGGGATTTCCGATGCGGTGATCGTGACCGACAGCACCGGCACCATCATCCTGACCACCGAACCCCGCTGGCGCGGGCGCACCGAAGAGGAGGCGCTGGCGCGACAAACCCCGCAGAACGCGATCCAGCGGGCCATTCAGGCTACTGCGGATTGGACCGCCTTGCCGCCCGATGCCTATTTGCAGGGCGAAGCGGTGATGCGACTGGAAAACCGCATCCCTTTCCGCGGCTGGCGCATGACCAGCTACACGACCTATGCGTCGGTGCGCGAGCGCGTGAATGGCGTGCTGGCGCTTGAGATCATGGGGTTCGCGATTCTTCTGGCGCTCACCTTCTACGCGCTCAGCCGGCGCACGGCCCTGCGCATGGCGCTTTTCCAGCGGGAATCTGCCGAGTTGCGCGCGCTCAACGCTGCGTTGCAGCGGGAAATCGCCGAACGAAAACGGGTGCAGGAAACCCTTGCCGTGGCCGAGCAGACGCTTGAACAATCCAGCAAACTGGCCGCCCTCGGGGAGATGTCGGCTGCGGTCAGTCACGAGCTGAACCAACCGCTTGCCGCGATGAAGACTTATCTTGCGGGTGCACGTCTTTTGCTGAAGCGCAATCGCCCCGATGAGGCGCTGTCTTCCTTCGGACGGATCGATGATCTGATCGAGCGGATGGGCGGGATCACCCGGCAGCTCAAATCCTACGCCCGCAAGGGCCAGGATGCCTTTGCACCTGTGGATATGGGCGATGCGCTGGGTGCGAGCCTTGCAATGATGGAGCCTCAGTTGCGCCAACGGCAGGTTCAGATAACCCGGATCGTTCCCGAAGAGCGGGTGGAAGTGATGGGGGATCGGCTGCGGATCGAGCAGGTCATGGTGAACCTTTTGCGCAATGCCATCGACGCCACAAAGTCGGAGCTTAACCCCAAGGTGGAGATCATCCTCTCTGCGGGGGAGACAGCAACCCTGACAGTGCGGGACAATGGACCGGGTATCGAGGACCTCGATGCGCTGTTCGAACCCTTCTACACCACCAAGCAGCCGGGTGATGGCGTGGGACTTGGGCTTGCCATCTCCTCGCAGATCGTGACAGACCTCGGCGGCAGGCTGACGGCACGCAACGGGCAGGTGGGTGGCGCGGTATTTGAAATGCAATTGCCTATAATGGGCAACGAAGATCAGACAGACAGTATCACTAGGGCGGCGGAGTAGACGATGACCCAAGCCATGAAAATCGCAATTGTAGACGACGAACAGGACATGCGGCAGTCGATCAGCCAGTGGCTGGCCTTGTCGGGATATGACACCGAAACCTTCGGCAGTGCGGAAGATGCGCTGAAGGTTCTGGGCCCGGAATACCCGGGCATCGTGATTTCGGACATCCGCATGCCGGGCATGGACGGGATGCAATTTCTCAAGAAGCTGATGGGCAATGATTCCGCCCTGCCAGTCATTATGATTACCGGTCATGGCGATGTGCCCATGGCGGTCGAAGCGATGCGTGTGGGGGCCTTTGATTTTCTGGAGAAGCCGTTCAACCCGGACCGGATGTCGGAACTGGCCAAGAAAGCCACAGGCGCGCGCCGTCTGGTGATGGACAACCGTGTGCTGCGGCGCGAATTGTCGGACGGCACCCAGCTGATGAAAAAGCTCATCGGGCAAAGCCCGGTGATGGAGCGGCTTCGCGAGGATATTCTCGACCTTGGTCAGGCGGACGGCCATGTGCTGATCGATGGAGAGACCGGCACCGGCAAGACCCTTGTGGCCCACGCCCTGCATGCGGTGGGCAGCCGGGCGGGCAAGAAATTCGTGCTGGTCAGCTGTAGCGCCTATGAGGAGGACGCGCTGACAAAACGTCTGTTCGGCCCCATGATGCCGGAAGACGCGCAGCTTCCCGCGGTAGAGGAGGCGCGCGGCGGGACGCTGGTGCTCGAAGATATCGAGGCGCTGTCCGAAACCATGCAGGCGCGTCTTTTGAGTGTCATCAACGAACAGGGCACGCCCGCAGAGACACGGATCGTTGCCATTTCGAACCTGCAGGAAGCTGGCCGCACCTCGGAAGATGTGCTGCGTGCTGATCTTTTTTATCGTCTGGCGGCCCTGCGGATCACCGTCCCGCCGCTCAGGATGCGTGGAGAGGATATTCTGACCCTCTTTACCCGGCTGAGCGAGCAGTTCGCCGAAGAATACGGCTGCGACGCGCCGCAGGTCTCTGCCCAGGAAGCGGCCCAGTTGTTGCAGGCCCCCTGGCCGGGCAACGTGCGCCAGCTCATCAACCTGGCTGAACGGGCCGTGTTGCAGTCGCGGCGTGGGGCCGGGACGATTTCGTCTTTGTTGATGAACGATCACGAGGACATGCAGCCGGTGATGACGACAGAAGGCAAACCGCTGAAAGAATATGTCGAGGCCTTCGAACGGATGCTCATCGACAACACCATGCGCCGTCATCGCGGCTCCATCGCGAGCGTGATGGAGGAATTATGCCTGCCGCGACGCACCCTTAACGAAAAGATGGCAAAATACGGGTTACAGCGTTCAGACTACCTCTAGTTGAACTAATTTATCCGTCTTTTTAGTCAGTTGCGTGGAAAACGCGGCTGAACCCGCCGATTGCCCATTGTCAATCGGCCCATGCTGGCTTTATCAATGGGGGAGGGAGACGGCGCAGGTGCGTACGTTCCCCGCAATGAGATTAGTTGCCCTGCGCATGACACGTCGCAACAAAGATGCACGCCAGGGCAGACCGATTGAGCCGGTAACGGCTGAGGAACCGCTGACGCAGTGAGGGGCGAACATGCTCCGAAGGCGCAGTTTATAACGGATACGTCGCCGCCGATGGGCGCGCACGTGTCGGAGAAGAACCGCGATGACGCGCGCAGTTGCATTGAGCAGTTCAGCCGGGGCCCCAGAGGCCCGGCCCGTTCGCGCGTTTCAGATCGCCCTGACAAGACATAATCCACATCTGTCCGGTCCCCCCGGGACGGAGAGGTCGTGGCTGTGCAATTTGGAAATATGGCTAGGAAAATGCTTATCGATGCCACCCACGCGGAAGAGACCCGCGTCGTGGTGGTGGACGGAAACAAGGTCGAGGAGTTTGACTTTGAATCCGAGAACAAACGCCAGCTTGCTGGCAACATCTATCTCGCAAAAGTAACTCGGGTCGAGCCGTCTCTTCAGGCGGCATTCGTCGACTATGGTGGCAACCGGCACGGTTTCCTCGCGTTTTCGGAAATCCATCCTGATTACTACCAGATCCCGGTCGCGGATCGTCAGGCGTTGATGGAGGAAGAACGCGCCTATGCCGAGGCCCAGAAGGCCAAGGAAGAGGACGAGGAAAAGCCCAAACGGCGACGCACCCGCAGCCGGTCCAAGGCCAAGGCTGCAGAGACCTCAACCGATGATGTGATCGCGACCAAGAACGTGGATGCCGATCAGATCGAAGGCATGCAGACCATTGATCTGGAAGACGAAGAAGGCACTTCACCGATGGAGCGGGTGGCAGAAACGCCCGTCGAAGAGCCGGAAGATGCCCGGGAGGACGATTCGTCTGAGGACACGGTCGCTGCCGAGTCCTCCGGAGAGGGCGAACCGAAAGAGGCCCAGGAGGCCTCAGCCGCACCGACCGCTGATGATGACGACACGGCGGATGAAGCCGGGGCCGAAGACAGCGACGACGACGCAGAGGATAGCGGTGAGACAGCGCGGAAATCTGATGCTTCGGCCAAGGACGATACGATTGAATCCGTCGCGGATGACGACGATCAGGAGGATATCCGTCCAGCGCGAAAACCGCGTCCACGCCGGTACAAGATTCAGGAAGTCATCAAGGTCCGCCAGATTTTGCTGGTACAGGTTGTCAAGGAAGAGCGTGGCAACAAGGGGGCTGCGCTGACCACATACCTCAGCCTTGCAGGCCGGTACTGTGTGTTGATGCCCAATACCGCGCGGGGCGGCGGCATAAGCCGCAAGATCACAAATGCTGCGGATCGCAAGAAACTCAAAGACATAGCGAACGAAATTGAAGTGCCGCAAGGGGCAGGGCTGATCGTGCGCACGGCCGGTGCCAAACGGACCAAGGCCGAGATCAAGCGCGACTACGAGTACCTCCAGCGCCTGTGGGAGCAGATCCGCGAGCTGACGTTGAAGTCAATCGCGCCCGCCAAGATCTACGAGGAAGGCGATCTCATCAAACGGTCGATCCGGGATCTCTACAATCGCGAAATTGATGAGGTCTTTGTGGAAGGCGAGCGTGGCTATCGCATCGCCAAGGACTTCATGAAGATGATCATGCCGTCCCATGCCAAGAACGTGAAGCTTTACAACGAAGGGCTCCCGCTTTTTGCGCGCTATCAGGTTGAAAGCTATCTGGCCTCGATGTTCAACCCCACGGTGCAATTGCCATCGGGCGGCTACATCGTGATCGGTGTGACGGAAGCCCTGGTCGCGGTGGATGTGAACTCCGGCCGGGCGACAAAGGAAGGCTCCATCGAGCAGACCGCGCTGAAAACCAATCTGGAAGCTGCCGATGAGGTCGCGCGCCAGCTGCGTCTGCGGGACCTTGCCGGGCTGATCGTCATCGACTTCATTGACATGGACGAGCGCAAGAACAACACCGCCGTTGAAAAGCGCATGAAAGACAAGCTCAAGACCGACCGCGCCCGCATTCAGGTGGGCCGGATTTCGGGTTTTGGCCTGATGGAAATGAGCCGCCAGCGGCTGCGCCCGGGCATGATCGAAGCGACAACACAGCCCTGTCAGGCCTGTCATGGCACTGGGCTGATCCGCTCGGATGACAGCCTGGCGCTCTCGATCCTGCGTCAGATCGAGGAAGAGGGCACGCGCAAACGCTCCCGTGAGGTTTTGATCAAAGCCCCGGTTGGCATTGCGAACTACCTGATGAACCAGAAGCGCGAACATATCGCGCAGATCGAGGCGCGCTACGGTCTGTCCGTCCGGGTCGAAGGTGATCCGATGCTGGTCAGCCCCGATTTCAGTCTTGAGAAATTCAAGACGGCAACGCGGGTTGTGGCGGCGTCTAACGCTCAGGTGGTCTCTGTCGATACGTCGCTGATGGATCAGGTCGATACCGACAACGATGCCGCCGAGGAAGACAACGCCCCCGCAGGGGATGCCGGAAACGGTGACAGCGACGGAGAGGGGCGTCCAAAACGTCGCCGTCGTCGGCGGCGGCGCGGGCGGAACAAGTCCAGCAACGCTGAAAACGCGTCCGAGGCAAGTGATACTGCCGAGGGTGAATCGCCTCCGTCGGAGGATGAACCCACGACCGAGGCCGACGAGCAGGCGGAGCCTGCGCAGGCCGACGATACCGCGCAGGACGCGGGGAGACCTGATGAGGTTGAAGCGGAACAGCCAGAGGAGAAGCCCAAGAAAGCAACCCGGAGCCGTAGCCGCACCCGCAAGCCAAAGACTGAAGAGGCTGTAACCGACGAACCGGAAGAGGCCTCTGACGCGCCGAAATCAGACGAGACGGCGGCCGCAGAAACGGTTGAAGAAGAGAAGCCAGCGAAGCCCAAGCGGAAGCGGGTGAGCCGCGCCAAGAAGGTCGAAGTAAGCGACGAGGTTGCTCCGGCGGAGCCAGACGCCGCACCTGCGGAAACCGAAGCCACAACGCCTGAACCAGCGCCCGCGCCTGCGCCACAGGCCGCGCCGGTCGATGCCAGCGCTGATGCAGAAGTCGTTTCAGCAGAAACGACAGAAGCTCCCGCCAAGCCCAAACGTCGGGGATGGTGGTCACTGGGCGGGTAGTCCGGTTCAAAGGTTCAAAACGCGCCTTCGGGCGCGTTTTTTTATGCCTTCCGGATCACGTAGGTCTGCATGGAACCGGCCAGATCGCTTGATACCAACTCGTGACCTGCCTCTGCGCAGAAATGCGGTACGTCCACGATCGCTGCGGGGTCGTCGGCCAGCACGGTAAGCGTCTCGCCGGGGTCCAGCGACTGAAGGCGTTTGCGCGCCTTCAGGACAGGCAGCGGACACAGCAGCCCGGTGGCGTCCAGTGTGAAAGGATCATCGCTCATAGGCTTGAGATAAGCGCGATGTTTCATCCTGTCCACAAGGATGTGACCAGCCCCGGGGTGACGCGGCGCAACCGATAGGCTAGGGGTGGGCCATGTTCGGAATAGAGATCATAGATGCGGGCCTGTTGCCGGCCATGCTGGTGGCACTCTTTGCGGGTGTCATCAGCTTTCTGAGCCCCTGCGTCCTGCCCATTGTGCCGCCTTACCTCGCCTACATGAGCGGCGTCAGCCTGAACGAGATGTCCGGTGAAACCGCCGCCCGGCGACGCGCGGTGATCGCCGCGCTCTTCTTCGTCATGGGGTTGAGCACGGTCTTTCTGATCCTTGGGTTCACGGCCTCTGCATTCGGGGCCTTCTTTTTGCAAAACCAGATCCTCTTTGCCCGGATCTCCGGCGTCGTGATTATCGTTTTTGGCCTGCATTTTCTCGGTGTGTTCAGGATCCCGTTTCTGGATCGCGAAGCCCGCATGGATGCAGGTGACAAGGGCGGGTCAAGCTTTGGGGCCTATGTACTCGGGCTCGCATTTGCTTTCGGCTGGACACCCTGCATCGGACCACAACTGGGGGCGATCCTGTCGCTTGCCGCCTCCGAAGCCTCGGTCAGCCGTGGGACCTTCCTGCTTGGCGTCTACGCAGCGGGCCTGGGCATCCCGTTCCTGCTGGCGGCGATGTTCATCACGCGCGCCATGGGGGTGATGAACCGCCTCAAGCGACACATGAAAACCATCGAGCGGGTCATGGGCGGGTTGCTCCTCGCCGTTGGGATCGCCATGGTCACAGGTGCTTTCACCACTTTTTCGTGGTGGTTGCTGGAGCGGTTCCCGGCGCTGGCAACTTTGGGTTAACCATTGTGAATTAGCCTCCAGACGTGCCCCGCAAAGCCGGGGCGGCAAGAGGCCCCAAGATGAGCAGCACCGCAGTTTTCCCTGTTCGGCACCGTCGGGTCTTTTACGTTCCCGGATATGATCCATTCCCGCCCCGCCGGTATCGGGAGCTTTACCGAAAAGAGTCCGCGGCGCAGGCGAAGGTCTCCGGCTACGACATCGCCCTGAAACCGGGTCGGACGGCGGGGGATGGATTTGGCTGGCACGTCGCCGCAATGATGGACGGGCATCCGGTTCGAACGGACATCGAAGTGCTGGTGTGGTCGGACATCGTCCGAAACAGCCGTCCGCACGCCATCTTCGCGACCTATGCCGATCTGGTAAGGACGGTCTGGATATATCTCTCCACCGGTGCATTCTTCAGGATGATGCGGCTGCGCAAGGGGCCCGTGCTTGCAGCGCTCTACCCCGTGCTGGCGCTCTTGCTGCAAGCGCAACTGGCCGTTGGGCTGGGCTGGGCAATGTACCGGGTTGTCACAGCGATGGGGCGGGAGCTTGCGCCCGGCGGTCCAGCGGCGCTGGTTGGTGCACTTGCTCTGGCCTGCGCGGCTTTGGTGGGGGTTTTCACGCTCAGGTGGTTCCGTGACAATGATGGAAAGTTCTTTGCCTATTACCTGATGCACGACTTCGCTTACAGCGCGTCGGCGCGGGGTGCCTATCCGCCTGCGCTTGAGGCGCGGCTCACCGAATTCCGGCGGTCTGTTGCCGCGGCTCTGGACAGCGACGTGGACGAAGTGCTGGTGGTCGGGCATTCGTCCGGTGCGCATCTGGCGGTCAGTGTGCTGTCTGATCTTGCCGCAACTGTCGAACTTTCGCAGAAGAAACCCGCGCTGGCACTTTTGTCCGTCGGGCATGTCGTGCCGATGGTGTCGTTTTTACCCGAGGCCAAAGGGCTGCGTCGTGACCTGTTGCAGGTGGCGCAAAACCCGCAGATCGCATGGGTCGATGTGACCGCCCCGGGGGACGGCTGTTGTTTCGCCCTTTGCGACCCTGTGGCCGTAACAGGGCTGTCGCTGGACCCGGATCATGGTCCGCTGGTCATATCGGCAGCCTTCAGCAAAAGCCTGTCGCCTGCACGCTGGAGAGCGTTGCGCTGGCGGTTTTTTCGGCTTCATTTTCAATACCTCTCCGCTTTCGATGCCCCGCGTGACTATGACTATTTCCAGATCACAGCCGGACCGAAACGGCTGGCGGAACGGTATCAGGGGCGGGCGCCATCACCTTCGTGCATCCGAAAACCCGTAAACCGCTACCGGAGCCTTTCGTGACACTTGATGTGCCCCCGAAACCGCAAAGTCGTGCGGGGCGCGTTTCACTGTGGCGCTACATGCAGCTGTTCCGGCGTGATATCCTGTCAGCACAGCCGGAGAAACTCTACCGCGCGTGGATGGCGGAGTTTCGGACACCGTTTTTCCGCAGCTATCTGGCCAATGATCCCGGTCTGATCCGAACCGTGCTCAAGGAAAGACCGATGGCTTTCCCCAAATCAGACAGAGTGGGCGAGGGATTGCGCCCGCTCTTGGGTAGTTCGGTGTTCCTGACCAACGGAGACACCTGGTTGCGGCAGCGGCGCATCATTGATCCGGCATTTGAGGGCGGTCGCCTGCGCGAAAGCTTTGACGCCATCCGGGCCGCTTCACAGGCTGCTGCCGACCGCATGGCGGCACATGCAGGTGAAACCGTCGAGATCGACGCCATGGCGAGCCACGCCGCCGCTGACGTGATTTTTCGCACTTTGTTTTCGGTGCCCATCGAAGATGACATTGCGCACCGGACCTATCGGGCCTTCCAGCGCTACCAACGCAGCCAGCCGATCCTTAACCTCGCGGCGTTTCTGCCGCTGCCACGGTGGATGCCGCGCGGGTTTCGCAAAGAGACGCGGGAAAGTGCCACGGAGATCCGTGCGTTGATCGGCGAAATGGTGGCGCAGCGGCAAGCCCTGATCGAAAGAGGCGTGGCACCGCACGATCTGGCGACGAAGATCATGACGACCCCCGACCCGGAGACTGGCGCGCTGTTTGACAAGGCCGAAATGGTCGATCAGGTCGCGATCTTCTTTCTGGCGGGGCACGAGACAAGCGCCTCTACTTTGGCCTGGGCGCTCTACCTTCTTGCGCGCGCGCCCGACTGGCAGGACCGGGTTGCGGATGAAAGCGTAGCGGCAGACGCATGCGACATCAGTGATATGGCGAAACTGCCCGTCGCGCGGGATGTGATCCGGGAAACGCTCAGGCTTTACCCGCCCGTGCCGATGATGGTGCGGGAGACGACGGGCAGGGAAGTGTTCCGCAAACGCGATGTGGCAAAAGGGGCGCAGGTGGTGCTCAGCCCCTGGCATCTGCATCGGCACGCGCGGTTGTGGCAGAACCCTGACACCTTCGATCCTGCGCGCTGGCAAAGCGACGCGGGCAAGGAAAGTGCGCGGGCGGCGTTCATCCCCTTCAGCGCGGGCCCGCGTGTTTGCCCAGGCGCGGGTTTCGCGATGCTGGAGGCGGTCCTGATGCTGACGTCGATCCTGAAGGCGGTGAAACTGCACCTCACGGACCATCCCCCGCCCGTTCCCGTGGCCCATTTGACCGTGCGGGCGCGGGACGGCATCTGGCTGCGCGTTGTCCGGCGCTAACATGTACCATCCGGCGCACCATTCATTTATGCACGTCGAAACGGGCGGAATCATGAAGGAAGAATTTTGATGTCAGAGTTTCAGAAAATGCGCAGCCAGATGGAAAGTGGCATGGGCTTTATCGCGGCGCTGGACCAGTCCGGTGGTTCGACCCCCAAGGCGCTGAGCCTTTATGGCGTGGAGCCGAGCGACTACTCCGGCGATGAGGAAATGTTCCAGGCCATGCATGACATGCGCGCGCGGATCATTCTGGCCGATGACTTCACCAGCGAAAAGGTCATCGGTGCGATCCTGTTTGAGCGCACGATGAACAACACCATCAACGGCACGCCTGTGCCCGAACTGCTTTGGCAAAGCCGTGGGATCGTGCCCTTCCTAAAGATCGACAAGGGGCTGGAAGAGCAGGCGAACGGCGTGCAACTCCTCAAGCCCATGCCGGGGCTCGAAGCGCAGCTTCAGGACGCCAAGGCCAAGGGCATCTTTGGCACCAAGGAACGATCAGTGATCCATGAAGCAAACGCGGAAGGGATCGCCGCAATTGTCGCCCAACAGTTTGAGGTGGGCGCAACCGTCACCGCTGCAGGTCTGGTTCCCATTCTTGAGCCGGAAGTGAATATCCACTCGGAGACAAAAGCCGAAGCCGAAGAGATTCTAGAAGCTGAAATTACAAAACATCTCAACGCATTGCCGGACGGTGTTGGTGTGATGCTTAAGCTGACCTTGCCCTCACGTCCGGGTCTTTATGATGATCTGGCCAAACATCCGCGTGTGCTTCGTGTTGTGGCGCTGTCAGGCGGCTATTCCACCGATGAAGCCTCGGCGAAACTGGCGGAAAACCCCCATATGATCGCGAGCTTCAGCCGTGCATTGGCCGAAGGGTTGAACGTCAAGATGACAGACGCGGAATTCAACGCTTCCTTGGGCGCCAATATCGACCAGATCTACCGCGCGTCGGTGGCCTGAAGCGTCACCGCTTCTGGGCGTCTTCCAGCACAAAGACGCGGATGGCGGAGGCGAGCCCCGTCTCTGTCCCCCGCGCCACGTCTATCTCGGAAATCAGGCGGTTGAGTGCCATGTCCCGCTCCGCCGCGATCTGACGTAGCGCGACCCAAAACGCGTCTTCGAGAGAGATCGACGTCCGGTGCCCGTTCAGAGTAACGGAATGCTTGACCGGACGCCCGCTCATGTCTCGCGTTTGTGGGCATCTAGGTGACGGAGCGCGCCCTCCCGATCCTTGGTCTCTGCGGCCTTCTGCGCCTTGGTCCGACCGAACCGAACCGCGTTTTCATCTGCACGCGCCTTTTTCTCGGCGCGTGCCCGGGCCTTGCGAACCTTGTTGAGGTTCACCGGGCTGCTCACTTGGGGCCGACCATTTTTTCGGGCCGGACAACCTCATTAAACCGCTCTTCGGTCACAAATCCGAGGTTGACCGCCTCTTCGACCAGGGTTGTGCCGTTCTTATGCGCGGTCTTTGCGACCTTGGTTGCATTGTCGTATCCGATCTCTGGCGCAAGCGCCGTGACCAGCATCAGGCTTTCGCGCATCAGCTTGTCGATCCGGTCTGCATCCGCCTTGAGGCCCACAACCAGATTATCGGTGAAGGCAGAGGCCGCGTCACCCAAAAGTTGCATGGATTGCAACACGTTATAGGCCATCATGGGTTTGTAGACGTTGAGTTCGAAATGCCCCTGCGAGCCTGCGAAGCCCACGGCGGCGTCATTGCCGAAGACATGGGCGCAGACCTGCGTCAGCGCCTCGCATTGGGTCGGGTTGACCTTGCCGGGCATGATCGAAGAGCCGGGTTCGTTTTCCGGCAGCACCAACTCCCCCAGCCCGCAGCGCGGGCCGGAGCCCAAAAGACGGATGTCATTCGCGATCTTGAAAAGGGAGGCGGCAACGGTCTTCAGCGCGCCCGACATCTCGACCATCGCGTCATGGGCGGCCAGCGCTTCGAACTTGTTGGGGGCGGTCACGAAGGGCAGGCCAGTGATCTCGGCCATGTTTTTCGCGACCATGACATCCCACCCCTTGGAGGTATTCAGGCCGGTGCCCACCGCAGTCCCGCCTTGCGCCAGTTCATAGATGCGGCCCAAAGCGTCATTGACCCGCTGGATGCCCATCGTGACCTGATGGGTGTAGCCGGAAAACTCCTGGCTGAGTGTCAGCGGTGTGGCGTCCTGCGTATGGGTGCGGCCGATCTTGATGATGCCCTCAAACGCGTCGACCTTGGCCTGCAGCGCGGCGCGCAGCTTTTCCAGACCCGGCAGCAGGACATCGCGCGCTGTCATCGCGGTCGAGATATGCATTGCGGTCGGGAATGTGTCGTTTGACGACTGCCCCATGTTGCAATGATCGTTCGGGTGCACCGGGTCTTTCGAGCCAATCTCGCCGCCCAGAATCTCGATGGCCCGGTTGGCGATTACTTCGTTGGCGTTCATGTTGGACTGCGTGCCAGACCCGGTCTGCCAGACCACCAAGGGGAAATTGTCGTCAAATTTGCCGGCGACCACCTCGCTTGCGGCCTGTACAATCGCATCTCCGCGTGTCGCGTCGAGTTTGCCAAGAGCAATGTTGGCCTGCGCACAGGCCTGTTTGATGACTCCCAGCGCCCGCACGACCGCGATGGGCTGCTTTTCCCATCCAATGGGGAAGTTCATGATCGACCGTTGCGTCTGCGCGCCCCAATACTTGTCAGACGGGACCTCCAGGGGGCCAAAACTGTCGGTTTCTGTGCGGGTCTGGGACATTCTGCGCTCCGTGCATTGCTGTTGGATGGGGTTTAGCCGGGTGCGCGCTGTGGCGCAACGGGTCTGCCTGCCGCAGCCGATATTGCAAGCGCCCTGCGACGTATTATCTTGTATGCGTGAAGATGCTCCTGACGTTATGTGATTTTACAGGGCGGGCCGGATCAGGTGGAGGAGACAACCCTATGAAACCCATCGGAGTGCCGGGGCGCTTGGCCGCAGCCCTCATGGCCGTGATGTTGTTGACGGCTTCGGTGGTGCAGGCCGATGTATCGCGGTTCTTCGGCAGCTATGTCGGATCGGCGGAAGTGGTCTCGGCGGATGGGTCGAAGCGGCCACGCGACATGAGCGTTGAAATCAGTGGTATCAAGAACGGCTTCCGGGTCAGCTGGACCTCGATCACATACCGGGCGAACGGCACCGCGAAGGAGAAATCCTACACCATCGACTTTTTGCCGAGCGATCGGGATGGCGTTTTCGCATCGGCCATGAAGCGAAACGTCTTCGGACATGATGTGCAACTCGACCCGATGAAAGGGGAGCCCTACGTCTGGAGCCGTGTCGAGGGGGATACGCTTAGTGTTTACTCCATGTTCGTGACGGAAGAAGGTGGCTACGAGATTCAGCAATTCGACCGGACTCTCGCGACGGGGGGCCTAGATCTGGAGTTCCAGAACGTGCGGAACGGCAGCATCCTGCGCACGGTGTCGACTTTTCTGAAAAAGCGGTGAGGGCGCGGCCCGGCGTCTACTTTCGAAAGCTGTCGAGCGAGACGACATCGGCGTCTTTTGGTTTGTCTTTCTTGTCGTCTGTGTCCTTGACCGCAGCTTTGGGTGCGGGTGCGGGTGCGGGATGAATCGACGGTGTTGAAGGTTCTTCTTCGTCATCCTCATCGTTCTGGGTCTCGAACCTCAGGCCAAACTCAACCGACGGGTCCACGAAGGTCTTGATCGAGTCGTAGGGGATATAGAGCGGCTCTGGTGCGTCACCAAAATTCAACGTGACGGAAAACCCTTCCTCGGTCACTTCAAGATTGTCGTACCAATGCTGCATGACCACGGTCATCTCGCCGGGATAGCGGTCAAACAGCCAATCGGCGAGTTCCGCGTCCGGGTGGCTGGTGTCAAAGGTGATAAAGAAATGATGATCGCCCGGAAGGCCCCTGTCACACACATCAAGCAGGACCTTGCGGATCAGCCCGCGCATGGCTTCGTGCATCAGATTGCCATAGTCAATGGAGCGGCTCATCTTGGTCCTCTGATAAGGTCTGTGCCTTCATCGGAAGCATAGCCGATTCCCCCGGGGATAAAAGAGGGCAGACGCGATAACCTTAAAGCGGCCAGAGGAATGCGCAGATAAGGCCGGCTGCCGCCAGAATGGCCAGCGTTTCACCCAGACCACGTTTGGCGACAAAGATCATCCACGCCGCAATAAGGGTCAGGATCAGTGCCTGCAGGTCGAGCAAAGCCGGGTTTGGCAGCGGGCTCGAAATGCCGGTGATAACTTGCGTCTCATGGAAAACGGTGTGGATCGCGAACCAGAGGGCCAGGTTCAGGATCACGCCGACAACGGCTGCGGTGATGGCGCGCAGCGCGGCGGCCAGGCGGGGGTGTGCCGCGATTTGGTCAAGATAGGGACCGGCAAGAAAAATCCAGAGGAAACAGGGCACAAAAGTCACCCAGAGGGTGACCGCGCCAGCCAGGATCGCAAGCCCCACGCCGTCCTCATTGAAACCGGCCAGCATGGCGACAAATTGCGTCACGAGGATGAGCGGCCCCGGTGTGGTTTCCGCCAGACCCAGCGCGTCGATCATTTGCGGCGTCGTGATCCAGCCGTAATCCGCCACGACGGTCTGGGTCATATAGGCCAGCACCGCGTAGGCCCCGCCAAAGGTCACCACTGCAAGTTTCGAGAAGAACAGTGAAATCTGCATCAACAGGTCATGGTCAAGCAGACCAATCATGATGATGGGTGCGGCCCACAAACCCGCCCAGGTCAGGATGACCGGCACAGGGTGGAAAGCCTTTGCGGGGGGCGGGTCAGCATGTCGTTGTCCCATGTCTGCGGTGAGCGCGCCTGTAACCGCCGCTCCCGCGATGATGAGCGGATAGGGCAGGTCAAACAGGAACAAGCCGATGAAGGCAGCGCCCGCCAACCCCCATGCCAGCGGTGTACGAAGTGCGGTCTTGCGCAGGCGCATCAGCGCTTGCAGAACAATCACGATGACCACGGCCTTTATCCCCGCAAAGGCGGCCTGCACCAGCGGGACGGTTCCAAACGACGCATAGGCCAGCGCCAACACGAAGATCACGGCCGCACCCGGTCCAACAAACAGCAGCCCCGCAAGCAGACCACCAAGCGTGCCGCGCAGTCGCCATCCCGCGTAGGTGGCCAGTTGCATCGCTTCCGGTCCCGGCAGAAGCATGCACAGGGACAGCGCGCGCAGATAGGTCTCCTCGCTCAGCCATTTTTGCCGCTCGACCAGTTCGCTGTGCATCAGGGCGATCTGCGCAGCAGGTCCCCCGAAGGACAGCAGACCAATCCGCCCAAACACCTTTGTCAGGTCGCCAATCGTTACGGGCTGGGTCACGCATTCTCCTGAGTTTCGGGCCGGATCATATGGGCGATGTTGACCCCGGCCTACACCCAAACCGGCGAATGAAAAAGCCGTTCGCGGGACAGATACCTGTCGGTGGTCAGCGTAGGACGGTCCCGCTGAGCAGCAATTCGAACGAATCTGCCGGGAGCTGGCCGAGTTGTTCAAAAAAGCTCAGAAAATTGACCGAAGGATAGCTTTCCACGATGCGCCCGTCCTCAAACCGGACCATCGTGAGCCAGCGCAGGGAGACGGGTACATCCGTCCCTTGTTTGCAGCCGCTGACTTCCAACTGGGCCGATACCCAGTCGTCCTGTTCGATCGAGTGGATCACGCGGACCTGCATCTCGCCGACCAGATTTGCCAGCACAACGACCATTTCACGGGTCTCTTCGATCGAGGTCAATGCCCCCGGAACAAGGGCATCCTCATCCGGGACGGGGCAGTACATCTGTTCGACCTTATCGAGATCGCCGCCGATCCAGATGTCTTTGTACCACTGATGAATGATCTCTGCCTTGGACCGCATGGCTAACCCCCGTTGAGCATATTCAAGTGTAACAGGCAGCCACCTAGAAATGGTAAACAGAAGCAGTCATTGGCAGATTTTATGGGGAAATACTCAGCTTTGGGAGCAGGCTTCTGTTGCCAGGTGCCTGCGGACCCCGCCTAGAGCTGCAAGGCGCTAGGACTTAGGATTTCAGTATCTCCGGTCGCTTACGCGGCCATCGCTACTGGTGCACGATTGTCATTTGCAATTGTACGTTTTTCGCCGGTAACGGTGGCAGACAGCCGGGACAAAGCTAACCCCTTTAGACGTTCGTCGATCCTGTTTCGGCCCCATGATCCCCAAATGAAGGATGTTTGGTGGAGCCGCCGGGTACCGCCCCCGGGTCCGATCCGCTTATTACGAGCGCGTTTATGTCCATAGTTCTTGCGAACATCCCTGATATAAGGCGCTTTGGCGTGGCTCACAAGCCTCTCATGTCCAAGGCCGGGCCAAAGTTCGCCGCAAGCAACCACAGCGCAAGGGCCAGTTCAATGCCGCCAAAGATCATGACCTTGCCGATAGGTGGGCGGTCGAAGACCAACGAAATGATGCGTCCCAGCGCGGCGCCGCTGAAGGCAAAGCCGATCATCGCATAGGCCAAAGGATCATCGAGCCAGATTGCGGCCAGCCCGGCCACCACGAAAAGCCCGCCTACCGATGCCCGCATTTCGGACAAGCCCATTGTGCTTTCCGTCGGTGCCAGATCAAGGACTGACGCAGTGTAGCGGGGAGCCAAAAACCCGAAGAGGCCAAAGCCGGTGGTGAGGAGTGCGGCGACGATGTTGAGGGTGTCCATCATGGGGCATGACATAAGCGAAAGCGGCGTCGCGACAAGTGCGGTCCCGGATTGCCCGGTTGTAGAGCGAAATCGCCTTAACCTGCAAAAAGAAGTCACAAATGTCGCCTTCGAAATCAGCAGCCTGCTGATTGAGAGACAGGGGTTTTGCTTCGGATGCAACGATTTCTGCTTAAACCGCTATCTGGCCCGCGCCGCTGCCTTGGCCCGTGCCGCGAAAACGCTTTCGGCCAGCGTCCGCGTTTCATGTTCGAGCCGTGACAGCCCGTCCGAGGTCGCCTGTGCGTCCTCGCGCTCCAGCGCATCTGCAATATCGCTGTGCAGCGCGATGATCCGCGCCCGGTCGCGGGCGGAAAAGGTGATCATGTTCATCAACGGCTGCATGGCTTCGACGGCCCCTGCCAGTTGATAGCTCAGCACCGGGTTGCCTGCCGCATCGACCAACGCCCTGTGAAAGGCGACATCCGAGGCACAGAAAGCCTCATCTGTCAGGCCGGGCTGGCTCTGGCGGTGAACCTCGGCGCGCATGGTGGCCAGGTGATCGGGGCTGCGGCGTTTGGCGGACAGGGGTGCACAAGCGCGTTCAAGCGCGTATCGCGCCTCGCAGGCGGTCTCAAAGCTCACTGCATTCATCGACAGCAGCAGCGTCGAAGTGGTAATCTGCTGCGGGTAGGCTTCCTCAAAGGACAACCGGTTGACGAAAGCGCCACCGGTCGCGCCGCGCTGGGTGCGGATCAGGGACTGTGCGGCCAGACGTTTCAGCGCTTCGCGCACCGTGGGGCGCGAGACGGCGAATTGCTCGGCAAGCTCTGCCTCGGAGGGCAGTCGCTCATCCACGATCAGCGTGCCCGCAACAATGGCATCGCGGATGGCCGCTGCGATTTGCGCCGAGAGATCGGCAGGGCTGGCGGGGTCAATCTTCATATGTCTTACATTTAATGTTTGCCCGATTTCTAATTGTCTGGCATTTGAAGTGCAAGGAAAAGGAATCCCCCGTGCACGGCATTTTGCGTTCTACTCTCTGGCTTGGTTTCTTCGGTGCCATCCTGGCGGCGTGGTGGGTGATGTATGTCATGGCCCTCGACATGGACCTTGATCTGCTGGGCCGTCCGGGAGAGATGGGCGCCCGCATGGCTGCGATGGACCCGCGCATGCCCATGTATATGCCGATGGCCAATTTCGGCCCGCTGTTCTGGATGTGGGCGATTATGATGGCGGCGATGATGTTGCCGACGCTGGTGCCCACTTTGCGCGCTTATGAGGACCTGATGACCAGCGCCACGGGCACGCGGGCGGGCTGGCTCGGTGTGCTGTTGGGCTATTTCGTGGTGTGGGTGGCTTTCGCTGCACTCATTGCCGGGGCGCAACTGGCGCTGTTGTACGGTGGTGTCATTGACATGCTGGGCATTGCCAAAAGCCCTTGGGTCGCGGGGGGGCTGCTCATTCTGGTCGGGGCCTTTCAATTCACCCGCACCAAGGAGATCTGCCACGGGGTCTGCCATTCACCGCTGATGTACTTCCTCGGCCATTGGCGCGATGGCTTTCCTGGCGGGCTGCGGATGGGTCTGGGCCTTGGTGCATTTTGCGTCGGCTGCTGCTGGGGCTTCATGGCGCTTGGCTTTGTCGGCGGGGTTATGAACCTTGCGTGGATGGGGCTCGCCACGCTGTTCATGGTGGTCGAAAAACTGCCTCAACTGGGGCACTATGTAACAAAACCAATGGGGGTCTTCCTGATCGCCGCAGGACTTGCGGTGCTGGGCTGGCCTTTTTTCGTGGGAGGATAAGACATGGCAAAGAACAGACGGCCGGACGCGGATCGCTTGCCGATCAGCCAGCGGATCGACCAGCGGATGCCGAACCCCGGTCGCCGCCAGATGAGCCCGACCAACTGGGCCATCAAGGGTGAGTTGTTCATGAACTGCTCATGTGATGTGTTCTGCCCCTGCGTGGTCAGCCTTGGCAAACACCCCCCCACCGAAGGGGACTGCAAGGCCTGGATGGCGATTGTCGTGGATGAAGGCCACTTTGAGGGAGAGGACCTGTCGGGCCTCAACATCGGGCTGATGGTCGAGATCCCGGGGCGCATGGCCGAAGGCAACTGGAAGGTTGCGGCCTATGTGGACGAACGCGCCAGCGGCAAGGCCTATAACGGCCTGTTGCAGATTTTCTCCGGTGCTGCGGGTGGAACGACAGGTCTCTTTACCATGCTGGTGAGCGAGATCATCGGGGCGGAGCGCGCACCGGTCGAGATCGAGCGGGACGGAAACCGTCGCCGCATCGTGATCGGGCGCAAGATCCAAGGTGAGATTGAGGCGATCACGGGTGCAAGCCCGGACCAACCAGTGATGATTACGAACTCGAAATACTGGATGGGGCCCAATATCGTCGCGGCCCGTGGCCTCAAGAGCAAGGTGCGCGACTATGGCCGCATCTGGGACTTTGGCGGCAAATCCGCCGAGATTTGTTCGATTGACTGGAAAGGCCCCAATCCGTGATCGACCCGCGCTATGTGCAAACCATGGCGCGCTACAACAGCTGGCAGAACAACCAGTTGATGCCCCTGTTGGAAGCCATGTCGCACGACGATCTGACACGCGACCGCGCTGCGTTTTTCGGCAGCCTGCTGGCCACGGCAAATCATCTGCTCTGGGGGGATACCCTTTGGATGAGCCGGTTTGACCCTTCGATGGATGCGCCTCCCGGCGGGATTGCGCAAAGCGTTGACCTGCATCCCACGGGGGCCAGCTGGGCTGCGGATCGTTTCCGTGTCGATGGCAAGATCCGCTTCTGGGCGGGCGGGCTGCGGGCGCTTGACCTCAAGCGCGACCTGACCTGGTTTTCGGGTGCGGCCGGACGCGAGCTCACTGCACCGCTGGAGGTCTGTGTGACGCATTTCTTCAACCACCAGACCCATCACAGGGGCCAGATCCACGCCATGCTCACGGCGGCGGGTTTGAAGGCTCCGGTCTCCGATCTTTTTCTTCTGCCTGAGGATGTCTGAAATGGCATTGATTTCACCGTCGCGTCGCTTGCGACGCACCCCGTTTTCCGAGGGGGTCGAGGCTGCGGGGGTCAAGGCCTACACGGTCTATAACCGGATGCTCCTGCCCACGGTCTTTGAAAGTGTCGAGGCGGACTATCGCCACCTCAAGGATCACGTTCAGGTCTGGGATGTCGCTGTCGAGCGGCAGGTGGAGTTGCGCGGCCCCGATGCGGCACGCCTGATGCAGATGCTGACGCCGCGCGATCTGCGGGGCATGTTGCCGGGCCGGTGTTTCTACATTCCGATCGTGGACGAGACAGGGGGCATGCTGAATGACCCTGTGGCCGTGAAACTCGCCGAGGATCGCTGGTGGATTTCCATCGCGGACAGCGATCTGCTCTTGTGGGTGAAAGGCATCGCCAACGGTTACCGGTTGGATGTGCTGGTAGATGAACCGGATGTCAGCCCGCTCGCCATTCAGGGGCCGAAATCCGACGATCTGGCGGCGCGTGTCTTTGGTGAAGGGGTCCGCGACATCAAGTTCTTTCGCTTTGGCCTGTTCGAGTTCGAGGGGCGCGAGCTCGTGGTCGCGCGGTCGGGTTACTCCAAGCAGGGCGGCTTTGAGATTTACGTCGAAGGCAGTGACATCGCCATGCCGCTTTGGGAGGCGCTCTTCAAGGCGGGGGAAGACCTCAACGTGCGGGCAGGGTGTCCCAACGGGATCGAACGTATCGAAGGGGGCCTTTTGTCCTTCGGGAACGACATGACCGATGATAACACCCCCCATGAATGTGGTCTGGGGCGCTTTTGCGACACGCAAACCGCCATCGGCTGCATCGGTCGGGATGCCTTGCTGCGGGTTGCCAAGGAGGGGCCGGTTCAGCAGATCCGGGCCCTGGAGATTGACGGCGACCCGGTGCCGGTCTGTGATAGGGCCTGGTGTCTTGACGCGGGCGGTGTGCGGGTGGGGCAAGTGACGTCTGCCGCATGGAGCCCGGATTTCAAGACCAATGTGGCCATCGGCATGGTTCGGATGACCCATTGGGAAACCGGAACAGTGCTGGACGTGCAAACGCCTGATGGCACGCGCAGGGCGACTGTTCAGGCAGGATTTTGGCTGTAAGGCGCCATGACGCGCCCGCCAAACAATTGAATCAGCTAACCGGGGCAATGCGCCCCCAGAAGGAGAAGATGATGTTCAAGGCACTTGTGGTCAACAAGGACGAAGAGAGCGGGAAAACCTCTGCCTCAGTTGAGGAAATCAGCGCGGAGCAACTCCCCGACGGGGACGTAACCGTCGCGGTCGAGTACTCGACGGTCAATTACAAGGACGGGCTTTGCATCGGGCCGGGGGGCGGATTGGTGCGCAACTACCCGCATGTGCCGGGCATTGATTTTGCGGGTACGGTCGAGACCTCTGATGATGAGCGTTACAAACCCGGCGATAAGGTTGTCCTGACCGGCTGGCGGGTGGGCGAAGTCCACTGGGGCGGATACGCGCAAAAGGCGCGTGTGAAGGCGGATTGGCTGGTGCCACTGCCCGACGGTCTCGACACACGGCAAGCGATGGCGGTGGGGACGGCGGGGTTCACCTCCATGCTGGCGGTGATGGCGTTGGAGGAGCACGGGCTGAAGGCCGGGGACGGCCCCGTCCTTGTCACTGGTGCGGCAGGCGGCGTGGGGTCGGTCGCCGTGGCTATTCTGGCAGCCCTTGGCCATGAGGTGGCGGGTGTCACCGGGCGCCCTGAAACGGCGGACTACATCAAATCGCTTGGGGCAAGCCAGATCGTTGCGCGCGACGAGATCAACGAAACCGTCAAACGCCCGCTTGAGGCGGAGGTCTGGGCCGGCTGTGTGGACGCGGTGGGCGGGGCGATGCTCGCGCGTGTCCTTGGCCAGATGAAATATGGCGCATCCGTCTCTGCCGTTGGTCTGGCGGGCGGGGCCGGGCTGCCTGCCACCGTCATCCCCTTCCTGCTGCGCGGCGTGAACCTGCTGGGCATTGATAGCGTCATGCAGCCTTACGAAAACCGGCTAAGGGCCTGGGAGCGGATCGCGAAAGACCTGCCGATGGACAAGCTTGACGCGATGGTGCGGCCTGCGACGCTGTCGGACCTGCCTCAGCTTGGCAGCGATATCCTCAAAGGTCAGGTCAAGGGGCGGGTTGTCGTGGATGTAAACGCCTGATCCCGCCAGATCCTGCACCAAAAGAAACAGCGCCCCGCGAGGCGCTGTTTCCGTCTTTGGGCTCGTCGGCTTTACTCAGCCGCCTGTGCAACGCCGTCAGCTCCTTTTGCGCGACGGCTGTCATTGAACATGGCCTTGGCCAGCGAGATGGCCATCAACACCATGACGATGGTGAAGGGCAGGGCACCAATGATCATGGCATCCTGAAGGCTTGCCAGTGGATCAGCGCCGCTGCCCGATGCCCCGGCAATAATCAGGCCCCCGATGACGCCGGTCATGATCAGACCCCAAATGATGCGGTGCTTGATGCCGGTTTCCTGTTCACCGCCGGACATGATCGTATTCATCACGAGAATACCTGAGTCCGCCGAGGTGACGAGGAAGGTCATGATCAGCACCACGCACATCACCGTGATGGCAGAGAGGAACCCGCCCTCGATCATGTAGCTCAGCGTCACAAAGAGCTTGTTGGTGTTGGAGGCACCGATGATCGCGCCCTCTGCGACGCCTTGCAATTCAAGGTCAATGGCGGTGCCGCCGAGGATGGTCATCCAGGCAAAACACACCAGCGCTGGGGCAAACACGCAGCCGAGGATGAACTCCCTTACCGTGCGGCCCTTGGAGATACGCGCGAGGAACAGGCCCACGAAGGGAGAGAAGGCGATCCACCAGGCCCAGTAGAAGGTCGTCCACCCGGACTGCCAGCCAAAGAGACGGCCCTGCGTGCCTGCTTCGTAGGCTGCTGCCTGCACCTCCGGTGAAAGGGATGCCGCAGCGCCTTCCAGCCCGCCCTGGAAGCCCGATAGCGATCCCCAGGCGTTCGTCGCCCCGCCATAAAGCTCGCCGGCCAAAGGCGCGGCCTCCGCTGGCAGTTGCGTTGCAAACGCCTCCTGACCCAGCGGTGAATAGGCCTCGAAGGAGAGTGGAATGAACTGGATGATATAGTCCACCAGTGCCGTGCCGTAGGTTGTCATCGCAAACAGGAAGCTTCCAAAGATCACGAAGGTCATGAGAAGGATGATCGAGAGAACCAGATTGAGGTTCGAGAGGTATTTGATCCCCCGCCCGACACCAGACACCGCCGACAGGATCGACAGGAACATGATGACACCGAGCGCCGACAAAAGACCCACGGTTGATGGTGTCGGTGGCGCGTCACCTTCGGCGGCCCCCATCAGCCACTCCATGCCCGTGACCGCATAAACGCCGTCAACAAACTGGCTCACACCGTATCCAATGGTGACGGAGACGCCCAGAATCGTTGCCACCACACCAAGGACGTCGACCACATGGCCGACAAAACCATTCGCGACCTTGCCCAGAAGCGGCGTCAAGGCCGACCGGATCGTCAGCGGCATGTCACGGGTGTAGGCGTAATAGGCGAGGCTCAGGCCGGTCACCACATAGATGGCCCAGGCATGAAACCCGTAATGCAGGAAGGTGTACCGATAGGCAGATTGCAGAGCCTCTGGCGAGTTTCCTTCGACAGTGCCGTCCACGACGACCGGGTTTGATCCCCAGAGCCCGAGCGGCTCTGCCGTGGCAAAGACCATCAGCCCCACGCCGAGGCCTGCACCGAACATCATCGAAAACCACGAGAAGTTCGAAAACTCCGGCTTCGTGTCAGGCCCGCCCAGTTTGCGCTTCCCCGTCGGCAGGATCGCCAGCGCGATCAGGAAAAACGCGAAAAAGCCCACCGAGATGATGTAGAAGGCGTTGAAGCCTTGCAGCAGCGCCCAGTTCCAACTGTCCAGCGTGCCGTTTGCGGAAACCGGAAAGATGATCGCCCAGAGGACCAGTGCGACCATAATGGTCTTCGATTTGAGTGCGATCGGAATGCTGTAGCCTTCATAAAAGCCCGAGGGGGCTTTCTTGATTTCCAAATCGGTGAAGGGTTCTTTTATTGCCATGGTCCCTGTCCTTTTTTGGTTGTGCCGCTCTGCATTGTTCCGAGCGTCTCATTGTACCCGCCAGAAACGGTCAGATCAAAGCCTGACAGCTTAAACTGGCTTTTGATGTGCCACATGCGCCCCTTGGTTGTACAGCAGCGACGCTTGACCGGCAAATTCGGCCACGCGCGTCGCCCTTGTGCTGGATCGGGATTTACGATTGGTTGGCGCCATGACGCTAGATATCGACTTTGTTCGCACGCAGTTCCCTGCGTTTGAAAATACCTCCTTGCAAGGGCAGGCTTTCTTTGAAAATGCGGGTGGCTCGTATCCCTGTCGGCAGGTTCTGGACCGGTTGACCCGGTTTTATACAGAACGGAAGGTTCAGCCCTATGCCACCTACACGCCAAGCGCGCTGGGAGGGGCGGAAATGGATGAAGCCCGCGCGCGCTTGTCCGCCATGCTCGGAGTGGCAACAGAGGAGCTGAGCTTCGGGCCATCAACAACGCAGAACACCTACGTGCTCGCGCAGGCTTTTGCCGGGATGATGCAGCCCGGCGAGGCAATCGTGGTCACCAACCAGGATCACGAGGCCAACAGCGGCCCCTGGAGACGGCTGGCGGACCGGGGCTTTGAGATCCGGGAATGGTGCATGGACCCTGACACAGGGCACCTGAACCCCGAAGATCTTGAGAACTTGCTGGACGAAAAGGTCAGGCTTGTGTGCTTCCCGCATTGCTCGAACGTGGTGGGGGAACTGAACCCGGTGATCGAGATCACGGCCCTGGCACATGCTGCTGGTGCCTTCGTTTGTGTCGATGGGGTGTCTTATGCGCCGCACGGGTTTGTGGATGTAGGCTCGCTTGGGCCCGACATTTATCTTTTTTCGACCTACAAGACCTATGGGCCGCATCAGGGGGTGATGGTGATCCGCCGCGCACTGGCGGAGTTGCTGCCCAATCAGGGGCACTTTTTCAACGGCGACACACTTTACAAGCGGTTCACCCCGGCGGGCCCCGATCACGCGCAGGTCGCGGCCTGCGCGGGCATCGCGGACTACTTCGACCTGCTTTACGATCACCACTTCAAGGGCGACGCCACCCCGGCGCAGAAATGCGCGGCGGTGCATGATCTGATGCGCGACCACGAAACCCGGCTGCTGGAGCCGTTGCTGCAAGATCTGTCGTCGCGCCATAACATCCGGGTTTTGGGGCCAATGACCGCTGCCGACCGCGCGCCAACGGTTGCCATCGCGCTCGACCGTCCGGCGCAGGCGGTGGCGAAAGAGCTGTCCGGGCGAGGCATCATGTGTGACGGTGGCGATTTCTACGCGGTGCGTGCCCTGGCGGCCCTGGGTATCGCGGAAGACCACGGTGTGCTGCGGGTCAGCTTCACGCATTACACCACCGCCGCCGAGGTGGAAAAGCTCATTTCGGCGCTGGATCATGTGCTTTGAGGGCCTTCGCTGATCCAAGGCGCCGGATGTCGCGTAAATCACATAAAGACTGCTAGGGGTTCAGGTTTGAGCACTTCTCCCATTCTGGTCTGGTTCCGGCGCGATCTGCGCCTGACCGACCACCCGCCACTGCGTGCCGCCGCCGCCACTGGCCGACCGGTGATCCCGGTCTTTATCCATGACAGCAGCGTGCGCGCGCTTGGCGCAGCACCCAAGTGGCGTCTCGGTCTGGGGTTGGAAGAATTCGTGCAATCGCTGGCAGGGTGCGGCAGCCGCCTGATCCTGAAACAGGGGGAGGCAGGTCCCGTTTTGCAGGACCTGATCGAGAAGACCGGGGCAGGGGCCGTCTACTGGTCGCGGCTTTATGATCCTACATCCGTGGCGCGGGACAGCAAGATCAAGGCCGATCTCAAGGGCGCAGGGATCGAGGCGAAATCCTTCGGCGGCCATCTGATGTTCGAGCCCTGGACGGTCGAGACCAAGACGGGTGGCTACTACAAGGTCTATACCCCGTTCTGGAACATGGTGAAGACCCGCGAGGTCGAGGCACCACTCTCCGCGCCGTCGGAACTGCCCGCCCCGCAGGACTGGCCGGAAAGTGACAGCCTGACGGATTGGCGCATGGGGGACGCGATGAACCGCGGCGCTGATGTGGTGCGCCCCTACGTGCGTCTGGGTGAGAAGGCGGCGCAAGCGCGGCTTGGCGGTTTCATCTCCGGGATCGTGGCCGGTTACGACACCACCCGTGATCTGCCCGGTGTCGATGGCACCTCCGGGCTGTCGGAAAACCTCGCTCTGGGCGAGATCAGTCCGCACCAGTGTTGGCATGCAGGCATGCGCGCGCGGCAAGAAGGCAAGGCGGGAGCCGAGACCTTCCTCAAGGAGCTGGTCTGGCGCGAGTTCGCCTATCACCTGATGCATCACACGCCGCACATTCTCGACGCGAACTGGAAGGAGGATTGGGACGCCTTTCCGTGGAACACAGACAAAGATGATTCCAAGGTGCTGGCCTGGAAACAGGGGCGCACCGGCATCCAGTTCGTGGATGCAGCCATGCGCGAACTCTATGTGACGGGGCGTATGCACAATCGCGGTCGGATGATTGTTGCAAGCTACCTGACAAAGCACCTGTTGAGCCACTGGAAGATCGGGCTGAAGTGGTTCGAGGATTGCCTGATCGACTGGGATCCGGCAAGCAACGCCATGGGCTGGCAATGGTCCGCAGGCTCCGGCCCGGATGCCACACCTTATTTCCGGGTGTTCAATCCTGTCACACAGTTGGACAAGTTCGACAAGGACCGGGCTTACGTCAAACGCTGGATCGCGGAAGGCCGCAAGGCCCCTTCGGATACGGCCTTGTCCTATTTCGACGCGGTTCCACGGTCATGGGCATTGTCGCCGGAGGACACATATCCCGCTCCGGTTGTGGCTGCTGACGAGGGACGGCGCATTGCACTAGAAGCCTATGAAAACAGAGGGTTTTGACACCCTTGATCGATGCCCTACCTGTGGCCTAACCTCCCGTTAATATCTGACAAGAAACGAGCACCCCTTTAATGATCCTGACATCCACCGACGGCCAGAGCAACTTGCCGCGCTACTTCGCCCAGAGCTTCTCCGTTGCCCAGAAGATCAAATCGGGTCGCCTTGATATCCTCCTGCCCGACGGGCGCCGATTCTCTGCCAACGGCTCCAAGCCTGGTCCCGTTGCGGTCCTGGAGGTTCACAACGACGACCTTTTCGCGCGGCTGGTGCGGGACGGCTATGTGGGCTTTTCCGAAGCTTACATGGATGGCTGGTGGTCGACGCCCGACCTGCAATCCTTCATGGATCTGGTCAACAGCGACAATGATGAGGTCTACAACGGCTATCCGGGGCAGAAACTGGTTCAGATGTACGAACGGCTGCGGTTCTGGCTGCAGCGCAACCACAAGGCTCAGGCGCGCAAGAACATCAGCCACCACTATGACCTTGGCAATGATTTCTATGGCCTGTGGCTGGATGACACGATGACCTATTCGTCGGCGCTGTTTGAAACCGGGCAGGAAAGTCTGGAGGCGGCACAGATCGCCAAGTACAAGCTGATGGTTGATGAAATGGGCGCGCAACCCGGCGACCACATTCTTGAGATCGGCTGCGGCTGGGGTGGCTTTGCGGAATATGCCTCCAAGGAGCGTGGCTTGAAAGTCACCTGCCTTACGATCAGCAAGGAACAGTTTAACTATGCCGTTGAGCGCATTGAAAAGGCTGGACTTTCCCATATGGTCGACTTCAAGCTGCAAGACTACCGGGATGAGACGGGGCTCTATGACGGCATCGCAAGCATCGAGATGTTTGAAGCTGTCGGAGAGAAATACTGGCCAACCTACTTCGGCAAGGTGAAAGAGCGCCTGAAACCCGGGAAATCCGCGACGCTGCAAATCATCACCGTGGCGGATGCGCGCTGGGAAGCCTATCGCAACGATGTGGATTTCATCCAGAAATACATCTTCCCCGGCGGTATGCTGCCTTGTCCGAAAGCACTGCGGGATCAAGTCGCGCGTGCGGGGCTGGGGTTTGAGCGATCCGTCGAATTCGGGCAGAGTTACGCGATCACGCTCAAGCGGTGGCATGAAACATTCAACGAAAAATGGGATCAGGTGACCGCTTTGGGCTTTGATGACCGGTTCAAGCGGATGTGGGATTACTACCTGACGTCCTGCGCGGCAGCCTTTGCGACATCGAATTGTGATGTGACGCAGATCACGGTCAAACGACCGATCTGACCTGAAATGCCCGGAAATCGCCGCAATTCCTCCGCCCTGTCGCCGTGGTCGCGGGGCAGTGTGAGTGATTGTGGCCCCCAAGATCGGGGACCACGAGCATCCTGCTGAGCAACCGAGGTTCGTCATGCCAGACGCCGCACGTTTGATCGCCGCGATATCAATTGGAGCCATTGCCTATGTGGCCTCGCTCCAGATTGTGCCTCTGATGCCGGAAAGCACCGATTTCGGGGCATTTGCCTATCTGAACGCAATCCTCGGCATCTTGACCGGGTGGACGGTGATGGGCAAGCGCGCCGGTCGCGGGGTTGCGGCGGCGATCAACAATGGCTTGGGCGGTGCCCTCGTCCTGGTGCTTTGGGGGTTGTTCCTGCATTCCTGCTACCAGATGTTCGACCGCGCGCTGGACAATTGGTACAACGGTGTGTTCATCGCCTTTGCCGCGATTTTCCAATTCATGGCGGAATATGCCCTGATCATGTTGGAACCGGGGTTGCTCCTTACGCTGGCGGCGGGCGGCATCATGGCCGGGTTGCTGACCGAATACGCTTGGCGGACCTGGCGTTAAGGGCTAACAGGCGGTTATGGAGCCGCTTTTTCTCTTTGGTACGTTACAGCATCGCCCATTGCTTGAGGCCGTGATCGGGGCTTTCGGTCATTTGACACTGACCCCGGCGGTGTTGCCGGGTTTTGCGGTCTCATCTGCCGCTGAGGGTCCCTTTCCTGTGATCGAGGCAGAGGATGCCGCGCAGGCTCCGGGTCTGGTGGTCGAGGGTCTGACCCGTGATGACATGGCCCGGCTGGATTTTTATGAAGGGGCATTCGACTACACGCTCCACCCGGTCACCTTGGCGAATGGGCATGCCGCACAAGCCTATTTCCCGCCAAGAGGGCAATGGACAGCCGGTGGCAAATGGTCGCTGGAGGAGTGGGTATCGAACTGGGCTCCCCTCAGTATCCTGGCCGCAAAAGAGGTCATGGGATACATGGGCCGGAAAACGCCCCGGGAGATCGGCGGGATGTTCCCGATGATCCGGGCGCGGGCATGGTCACACCTCAATGCGCAACAGAGCAGGCATGGCAACGGAACGCTCTCCGGCAAGGTCGAGGTGGCGCGCAGGGATCGCGCCTATGCAAATTATTTTGCCGTCGACGAGTATTGCTTGCGTCATGAGCGGTTTGACGGAGCCTTAAGCGAAGAGCTATCGCGCGCGGTGTTCATTGCTGCCGACGTGGCATTGGTGCTGCCTTATGATCCGTACCGGGACAGGGTACTGCTTGTCGAGCAGATGCGCATGGGCCCTCTCGCGCGCGGCGATGCGCATTTATGGCAGTTTGAGCCTATCGCAGGGCGGCTGGATCCGGGTGAAACTCCGCAGGAAGCGGCACGGCGCGAGGCGCGGGAAGAAGCCGGGTTGGCGCTTGGCGTTCTGGAACCGGTGGCTGAAACCTATTGTTCGCCCGGCACCTCGTCAGAGTTTTACTATGTCTACGTGGGCCTCGCGGATTTGCCGGACAGCGTGGCAGGGACCGGCGGGCTGGAGGATGAACACGAAGATATCCGGTCTCATCTCAAGAGCTTTGATGACCTGATGGAGATGTGCGGCACATTGCAGATTGCCAACGCGCCGCTGACCATGACCACCTATTGGCTGGCACATCACCGACAGCGCTTGCGAGCTGAGGCTGGCGCATCTGGCTAGGGAACCCGCGCTTAGACCGGGTGACTTCTCGGGTAAGCGCGCTACGACTTGAGGTCACGTCGCCGCGCCGATAGAGGTATGGCGACAACGATACGGATAAGGGTAGCAAAATGCGCATCGCACAGGATCTCGAACAGGCCATCGGAAATACACCGCTGATCCGCCTCACAGCGGCAAGCGAGGCCACCGGATGTGAGATTCTGGGCAAGGCCGAGTTCATGAATCCGGGGCAATCGGTCAAGGACAGAGCAGCGCTGTTCATTATCAAGGATGCCATCGCCAAGGGGACCCTGTGCCCGGGCGGCACGATTGTCGAAGGGACGGCAGGCAATACCGGCATTGGCCTGGCGCTGGTGGGGGCCTCCATGGGCTTCAAGACAGTGATTGTGATCCCCGAGACGCAAAGCCAGGAAAAGAAGGACATGTTGCGTCTGGCCGGTGCTGAACTGGTTCAGGTTCCGGCAGTTCCTTATTCGAATTCAAACAACTACGTGAAATACTCGGGCCGCTTGGCACAGCGTCTCGCGCAGTCGGACCCGAATGGCGCGATCTGGGCAAACCAGTTTGACAACATCGCGAACCGGCAGGCCCACGTAGAGACAACCGGCCCCGAAATCTGGGAACAGACCGGGGGCAAGGTGGATGGGTTCATCTGTGCGGTGGGCTCTGGCGGTACGCTGGCGGGTGTGGCCGAGGCCTTGCAGCCGCGCGGCGTGCGCATGGGGCTGGCGGATCCGGAGGGGTCGGGGTTGTACAAGCTCTATACCGGTGAGGAGGCCGGTGGCAATTCGATCACCGAAGGCATCGGACAAGGGCGGATCACCGCGAACCTCGAGGGGTTTGAACCCGACGTCTGTTACAAGATCCCGGATGCTGAGGCTCTGCCGATTGTCTTTGACCTGCTCAAGGACGAAGGGCTGTGCCTGGGCGGTTCTTCGGGCATCAACGTGGCAGGGGCCATCCGGATGGCGCGCGATATGGGGCCGGGACATACCATCATCACCATCCTGTGTGACTTTGGCACCCGGTATCAGTCGAAACTCTTCAATCCGGGATTCCTGACCAGCAAGGGTTTGCCTGTCCCCGACTGGCTGGACAGGGCCCCCGCCAGCATCCCCGGCGTCTTTGAAGATGTGACCTGATGGTGTTCCGATCCCTGTTACTTGTCCTCTGCCTCTGTTGGGGAGGTGTTGCCGCGGCGCAGTCCGAATTGCGGGGTTCGGACGATCCGGTCTACCAGTTCTGGGAAGAGGTTGTCTCGAACGCAGAACGATTGGTCTATGCAACCGATGGCACAACGAATGATGATCTGGAAGTGTTGCGCGCGCGGTTGGCGACCTTTCGCACCGAATTTTCCAATCAGCGGAACGCCAATGCCGAACGCATCGCCAACCTGAGGTCGCAGATAGATGCCCTTGGCCCGGTGCCGGAAGATGGCATTGAAGCACCTGAAATCACGGCAAAACGCGTTGAGTTGGAAAACGAACTGGAACGGTTCGAAGCGCCGGTGCGCGTCGCCGATGCCGCGTTTCAACAGGCTTCGGGCCTGATTAATGAAATCGACCGCATTCTGAGAGAACGGCAGAAACGCAAGCTGTTGGCGCTGGGGCCTTCCCCGGTGGACCCGCGCAACTGGCCTGCCGCTTTTGACGACATCGGGCGCATGTTGGCTGCCATGCAGCAAGATGCCGAGGCACTCTCCAGTCAGAGAGAAGGGGAACGTCTGCAGGACCGGCTGCCGCTTGTTGTGTTCCTGATCGTGATTTCATTGATCGTGATCGCCAAGGGCCGGAGATGGGCCGGGGCCGGCGTCGAGTACATGCGCCAGTTCGGAGGTCGGGGTTCGGGCGTCTGGACGTTTCTGGTGTCGCTGCTGCGCATCTTTGTCCCGCTTGCGGGGGTTTATATCTTCACCTACGCGATCCGGCTTGCGAATGTTGTCGGTCCAACGGTCGAAGACCTGCTGAGCTGGTTGCCGTTCTGGGGGCTGTTTCTGCTTGGATTCTACTGGTTGGCGGAGCGTCTCTTTGGCCGTCAGGATGATGACGCGCTGATCTTCCTGCCGGGGCCAAAGCGCCGGACCGCTCGTTTCTACATGCAGGTGCTCTCTGTCCTGTTTGTCCTGCGCGGGATCATCGCCGTTGCCTTCGATATCGAGGGTGCGCTGGAAGAGACCGTCGCCGTGGTTGCTTTTCCCATCGTGGTTCTGATGGGGCTGACGCTTGTGTTTTTTGGCTTGCTGCTCAGACGCAACGGCGTGGACACCGAAGACGACGGCGAGGAAGACGACGACGCCAGTCCGAAAATCGGGTTGTCACGGGCCGTGGGCGTGGCCGGGAATGGCATGATCGGCGTCGGCATCGCAGCGCCGGTGATGGCGGCCATCGGCTATGCCGAGGCCGGAAACGTGCTGCTGTACCCGACCACCGTGACGCTGATCCTCTTTGGGTTTGTTGTGGTGCTGCAACGCTTCCTTGTGGATGTCTATGGCTTGATTACCGGGCAGGGGGCCGAGGCGCGTGATGGTCTGATCGCTGTCCTCATAGGCTTTCTGCTGGTGCTTGCCGCGTTGCCTGTGACGGCGCTGGTCTGGGGTGCCCGTGTCACCGACCTGACAGAGCTTTGGGCGCGTTTCCTCGAAGGGTTTGACATCGGCGGGACGCGGATTTCGCCGTCGAACTTTCTGACGTTTGTCATTGTTTTCGTGATTGGCTACGCGGTCACGCGGCTTTTGCAGAGCACGTTGAAACAGAACGTCCTGCCCAAGACCCGCATTGACATTGGTGGCCAGAACGCGCTGGTCGCGGGCACAGGATATGTCGGCATTTTCCTTGCGGCGCTGATGGCGGTCACGGTGGCCGGGCTGGACCTCTCGGGTATCGCGATTGTAGCTGGTGCGCTGTCGGTGGGCATCGGTTTCGGGCTTCAGACCATCGTGTCGAACTTTGTCTCGGGCATCATTCTGCTGATCGAAAGGCCGATCTCCGAGGGTGACTGGATCGAGGTGGGCGGCCAGATGGGCTACGTCAAACATATCTCCGTGCGCTCAACGCGGATCGAGACCTTTGACCGCACGGATGTCATTGTCCCAAACTCGGACCTCATTTCAGGCACCGTGACGAACTATACGCGCGGAAACACCATTGGGCGCCTGATCGTATCGGTTGGCGTCGCCTATGGCACGGACACAAAGAAAGTGGACCGCATCCTGCGCGAGATCGCGGAAGCGCAACCCATGGTCTTGCGAAACCCCCCGCCCAACGTCGTGTTCATCGGCTTTGGGGCCGACTCGATGGATTTCGAGATCAGGGCGATCCTGCGGGACGTCAACTGGCTGTTGAGCGTCAAGAATGACATCAACCATGAAATTGCCGCGCGCTTTGCCGAGGAAGGTGTGGAAATCCCATTTGCGCAACGGGATGTGTGGCTGCGCAACGCCGAGGTTTTGAGACCGGGCGGAGAGGGGCAGGCGGACACCGCCGCGTCTGAGGCATCAGTGGAGGCCGCTTCGTCAAAACCCAAGGAGATGTGACAGGTTAGGCGCGACATGCAGGGCGCAGCTTGCCTTTTTCTCGCCGCAGGGCCCTTTTCCGAGCCAAATATGGCGCGTCTTGTGCTGCTGGTTTTTTTGCACTGCCACGACATTTTTCAGAAGTGAATTTGCCTCTTGCAAAGAACAGCAAGGCCGCGTTACACCGCGCCAACGGAGCGGTGGCCGAGTGGTCGAAGGCGCACGCCTGGAAAGTGTGTAGGCGGGAGACCGTCTCCAGGGTTCGAATCCCTGTCGCTCCGCCACAGGCTCTTTTTCGCAGGAAAAGATGCCAGCCTTATCAGAGACAATGCACAGGGGCGGCAGTCGTTTCGCGGAAACGTTGAGAGCTTCCCTTCTTCGAACTTACTCCCGTCAGGTCCGCCGCAGACACAGCCAGATTCCGCCCGGATGCGATAGAGCTTCAGCGATGGACAGGTCGTGACGGGCATGGATGCGACAAAAGCCGTCCAAATGACCGATTTTGCTGGAGCATCCTGACCCTGCGCCTAGATTGACCTTCAGTGGCCGACGAAGGCGTTTTGGTGCGATGTGAGATGCGAATAGCAATTATTGGTGCCGGGCTGGCGGGGTTGCGACTGGCCGAGAGGCTGCGCGGGCACGCGGAGGTGACCGTTTTTGAAAAGTCGCGCGGCTGTGGGGGCCGCATGTCCACACGGCGCGCGGGCGGTTTCGCGTTCGATCATGGTGCCCAGTTCTTCACCGCGCGTGCCAAGAGCTTTCAGGACTTCTTGTCGCCCCACGTTAGCAACGGGACCGTCCGACAGTGGCAGGCGCGCTTGACCGATCTGACAGGCAACGCGTCCCCGGTTTGGGACACACCGCACTTCGTCGCGGTGCCGGGCATGAACGCTTTGGCCAAGGCAATGACGGAGGGCCTTACGGTGCAGCGCGAGCGGCGCGTTGCGTCAGTGCATGCGATCGGGACGGGATGGCAGCTTGCATTTGCCGGTGGCGATGTCTCGGGGCCCTTCGACTGGGTGATCTCTACCGCCCCGGCGGAGCAATCCGCGGCGCTGATGCCGCAAACCGCCGGGTTTTCCAGAGCGCTAAGGGACGCGAAGATGCACGGGTGTTACTGCATGATGCTTGGGTATGACGCCGCTCCGGTTTTGGATTGGGACGTGGCGATTCCACGCACCGGGCCGCTCCGCTGGATCGCTGCGAACCACAGCAAGCCCGGACGGCCTGGTACCGTGAGCTTTGTATGCCATAGCGACAACGAATGGGCCGACGCCCATCTCGAAGACGATCAGGAGACCGTCAAGCACAGGCTCTGTGAGGCCTTCGAAACCCTCACCGGGATCGCGGTCGGTGATGCGGTTTACACGAGCCTGCACCGCTGGCGGTATGCCAAAACGGCAAAACCTGCGAACGCGCCCTTCATGATCGACTGTGCACGGAAACTGGCGGCCGCCGGGGACTGGTGCGGGTCGGGGCGGGTCGAGACGGCTTTTGAAAGTGCCGAGGCGCTGGCGGATGCAGTACTGAAGGAGGTGCGCGATGCGTCGATCACCCTGTGACGGTATGGCATCGTGTCGTGCTGCCCGTGACACGGGCTCTTTGGTGAACGGGATTGCGCCATGTCGTCGAGAGATGCTCTGAAGATGCTGCAAGTCTCACACCTGAAAAAAACCTACGGGGCCGGTGCCAACGCGGTGACTGTCTTGCAGGGTGTGAGCTTTGAGCTGTCAGCGGGGGCGACCATGGCGCTTGAAGGGGAATCCGGCAGCGGGAAAAGCACGGTCCTGCACCTTATCGCCGGACTCGACCAGCCGACGTCCGGCAGCATTCTGCTGGAGGGCACGGAAATCGTCGGGCTGTCGGATGCGGAGGCGGCCGCGCTGCGTCGCGGCTCTGTCGGCGTGGTGTTTCAGCAGTTCAACCTGATCCCCTCTTTGACGGTCGAGGCGAATATCTCGTTCCATGCGCGTCTCAGCCAGTGCTTTGATCCCGCTTGGGCCGCGCATCTGGCGCGTGAGATCGGGCTGGAAGAGCACCTGAGCAAATACCCCGAAGCGCTCTCGGGCGGGCAACAGCAAAGGGTTGCGATTGCCCGGACGCTTGCGGCACGGCCCAGGCTCATTCTGGCCGATGAGCCAACAGGCAACCTTGATGAAGACACCGCAGACCGCGTGCTGGCACTGATGCTGGAAAGTTCGGCCGAGGCCGGGGCGGCGATCCTGATGGTCACCCACTCGCCGCGCCTCGCAGGCGCGATGGCGCGGCGGCTTGTGCTATCGCATGGCGTTGTGCGGGAACGGACGGCCCTGCACCGGCAGACATCATGAGCAGTCAGGTCGCGCGCGCGCTCTGGTCGCATTGGAAGCGAAACCCCTGGCAACTCATCACCTTGCTGGCGGGGATTGCAGTGTCAACGGCCCTGTGGTCCGGGGTGCAGGCCATCAATGCCGAAGCCCGTGCGAGCTATGCCGCGGCTTCGGATGTTCTGGGGGCAGCAGATGTCTCGCGTGTGCGCAAGGCTGATGGTGCCGCCATTTCAGTGCCTGAATACGTGGCGCTGCGCCGGGCAGGTTGGCCGGTCAGCCCGGTTCTGGAAGGAAATATCGACGTCGAAGGCGCGTCATTTCGACTGGTCGGGATTGACCCGCTGACGTTTCCGACCAACCTGACCGGTCAGTCCGGAGTGGGGGCGGGGTTCTTGGGGGAGGACCCTTTGAACGCGCCGGTTGCGCTTGCCCACCCCGATGATCTGCCGCAACTCGCCGCGCTTGATATTCAGCTTCGGCCCGATGAGACGAGACCCCGGGGCAGTGTTCTGATGGATATCGCGCAGGCGGACAGGCTTCTGGGGCCAGAGGGGCGGAGCGTGCGGCTGCTGCTTGGGGAGGATATCCCGCTGGGCATCTTGGAGTTGCCGGAAACCTATCAGGTGGCCCAGACCGGCGTTCAAACCGATGTGGCGCGTCTGACACAGAGCTTCCATCTTAACCTCACGGCGTTTGGCCTTTTGTCGTTCGCCGTGGGCATCTTCATCGTTTACGGCGCTGTAGGGCTTGCGTTCGAGCAGCGCCGGGGCGTTTTTCGAACCTTGCGGGCCTTGGGGGTGTCGCTCCGCCGCCTCGTCCTTTTGCTTGGCCTTGAACTGGGCACAATTGCGGTGGTTGCAGGTCTCGCAGGCGTTGCGTTGGGCTATGTGATCGCCGCAGCTTTGTTGCCGGACGTGGCGGCCACGCTCCGGGGGCTTTACGGGGCAGATGTCGCGGGCCAGTTGCAGCTCAGGGCGTCGTGGTGGGTCTCCGGCCTCGCCATGGCGCTGGCGGGGACAGGGGTCGCTGCCACGGCGGCGTTCCTGAAACTGCTGCGCATGCCGATGCTCTCTTTCAATCACCCGCGCGCCATGAGCCTCGGGGCGCAAAGCGCGGCGAAATGGCTGGCGATCTGTGCTGTCATGCTCTTTGGTGCGGGCATCGGGGTCGCGGTCTTTGGCCAAGGTCTGGTCGCCGGGTTTGCGCTGCTGGCCTGTTTGCTGATCGGTGCGGCGTTCTCTCTGCCGCTGGTTCTGGCCTTGTGCCTTACGCTGGCCGAAAGTCGCGCACGCGCCCCTCTGGCGCAATGGTTCTGGGCTGATACGCGCCAACAACTGCCGGGCCTGTCCATGGCGTTGATGGCGCTTTTGCTCGCGATGGCAGCCAATGTCGGTGTCTCTACGATGGTGTCCAGTTTTCGGCTGACCTTTGTGAACTATCTTGACCAACGGCTGGTATCTGACCTCTACGTCAACGCCGATGACACCGAACAGGCGGAGGCGTTGCTGCGCTTTCTGGACGGGAAGGTGGATGCGGTTTTGCCAATTGTCTCGGTTGACACCCGGATCGGAGGGCTACCGGCTGAAATCTACGGCGTGACAGATCATCCGATTTACCGGCAGAACTGGCCTGTCCTTGAGGTGCTGCCGGACGTCTGGGACAGGCTGTCAGCAGGCGAGGGGGTATTGGCGAGCGAACAACTGGCGCGCCGCGAGGGCTGGCGTGTGGGGGACAGTTTGCCGACCGGGGACCGCCTGATTGGTATCTACAGCGATTATGGCAATGCGTCCGGCCAAATGATCCTCGGGAGCGAGCTGTTCCGGCAACGTTACCCTGATCTTCCAGAGCTGCGGTTTGGCCTTGTTACCGACAGACCGGGAGAAATCGAACAGACCCTGCGGGCTGAATTCGGCTTGAATGAGGACGCACTGATAAACCAGCGCGACCTCAAGGCGTTCTCCCTCCGGATCTTCGAACGGACGTTTTCCGTGACGGCTGCGTTGAACATCCTCACGCTCTCTGTCGCGGGCCTCGCGATCCTGATCAGCTTGCTCACCCTTGCGACCATGCGCCTGCCGCAACTGGCTCCGGTTTGGGCCTTGGGCATGACGCGGGCGCGCTTGTCGCGGCTTGAAGTCGTGAGAGCCCTTTGCCTTGCAGCCCTGACAAGCGTTTTTGCCCTGCCGATTGGGCTGGCATTGGCTTGGGTGTTGCTGTCGGTCGTGAATGTGGAGGCCTTTGGGTGGCGCTTGCCGATGTATCTCTTCCCGGTCGACTATCTCAGATTGGGCGTGCTGACGCTCTGCGCGGCTTTCCTCGCTGCTCTTTGGCCTGCAATAAAACTCGCCCGAACCGAACCCCAGAGCCTTCTGAAGGTGTTTACGAATGAGCGTTAGATTTCTGATGGTATCTGTCTTTGTAGGTCTCTTCGCCGCTGTCGTGCAGGCGCAAGGGTTTGCCGGGTTGGGCCGGGACGCCAGTGCCTTCAGTCAGCCCGAGCGGGGAAAGCAGTTCGTCTTCCCGCGCGATCACGGAGCGCATCCGGATTTCCAGATCGAATGGTGGTATCTGACCGCCAATCTGACCGATGCCGCAGGGCGGGACCTCGGGCTGCAATGGACGTTGTTTCGGTCCGCCTTGGCACCGGAGACGCGACCGGGGTGGGACAGCCCGCAGTTCTGGATGGGACATGCAGCCGTGACGACGCCCGACCGGCACTTTGTCTCGGAGCGTCTTGCGCGGGGCGGCATCGGGCAGGCGGGTGTGATTGCTGATCCCTTCGAGGCCTGGATTGATGACTGGCAGATGGCGGGCGATACGTTTGATACGATGCGATTGCGCGCGTCGGGGACGGATTTTTCCTATGATGTGATGCTGGAGGCGCAAGGTCCGCTCGTTTTTCATGGTGAGGCTGGCTATTCCCAGAAATCGGCCAGCGGTCGGGCAAGCTACTACTATTCGCAGCCCTTCTTTGAGGTGACGGGCACCCTGATGCTGCCCGAAGGCGCGGTAGAGGTGACGGGCACCGCATGGCTCGACCGGGAGTGGGCATCGCAACCCCTTGCCGCCACGCAGGTCAGCTGGGACTGGTTTTCCATGGTCTTTGACAGCGGGGCGCGGATGATGGGGTTCACCCTGCATGACAGCGATGGCTCGGATTATACGCAGGCCACCTGGATCGCGCCGGATGGTGAAACCACTGCGTTCCCGGATGGGAGCCTTACGGCAACGGCTCTCGACTGGAGCGATGTTGCAGGCCGGAAGGTCCCGACCACATGGCGGGTGGAACTGCCGGAAAAGCAGGTGGACGTGGTGGTGGAAGCCGTCAATACACAAGCCTGGATGACGACTTCGGTGCAATATTGGGAGGGTCCGGTACGCATTACCGGATCGCATGAGGGGCACGGCTATCTGGAGATGACCGGCTACTGACGCACCCTTGCAGCGCTTTGCTGTGATGGTATCTCTGTTTCAGTGTTGTTGATCGTGCTCAAAGGGGGGAGCAATGGATTTTGCATTGACGGAAGAGCAAACCGCCATCTTCGATATGGCGCATGCCTTCGGGCAGGAGCATATCGCCCCCCATGCCCGCGCGTGGGAACAACAGGGCACCATCCCCAAGGCGCTGTGGCCGAAAGTGGCTGAACTCGGGCTTGGCGGCATTTATGTGTCCGAAGACCATGGCGGGTCGGGGCTGGGGCGGTTGGAGGCGACCCTGATCTTCGAGGCCCTCGCGATGGCTTGCCCCTCCGTGGGGTCGTTCCTGTCGATCCACAATATGTGTGGCGGCATGATTGACAGCTTCGGATCGGACGCGCTGAAAGAGGCGTGGCTGCCCGCCCTTTGCCGGATGGACAAGGTCTTTTCCTATTGCCTGACCGAGCCGGGGTCGGGGTCGGACGCCTCCGCTTTGCGCACCCGGGCAGCGCGTAGCAACGCAGGTTACATCCTGAATGGCACCAAGGCCTTCATTTCCGGCGGCGGCTATTCCGACGTCTACCTCTGCATGGTGCGGACCGGCGAAGAGGGGCCCAAGGGGATTTCCGCGTTGCTGGTCGAAGACGGCAGTGACGGTCTGTCCTTCGGTGCGTTCGAAGACAAGATGGGCTGGCGGGCACAGCCCACCGCTCAGGTCCAGTTTGATCACTGCACCGTGCCCGCCGAAAACCTTGTGGGCGAGGAGGGGCGCGGGTTCTCCTATGCGATGGCGGGTCTCGATGGCGGCCGGCTGAACATTGCCGCTTCGGCTTTGGGGGGCGCGCAGACGGCGCTGAACGCGGCCCTTGCCTATGCCGGAGAGCGCAAGGCCTTTGGACAACCCATCGACCAGTTTCAGGCCTTGCAGTTCAAACTTGCCGATATGGAAGTGCGTTTGCAGACGGCGCGCATCTTCCTGCGGCAGGCCGCATGGAAGCTCGACAACAAACACCCCGACGCTACGAAATTCTGCGCCATGTCAAAGCTTTATGTCACCGACGTGGCTTTCGAGGTGGCCAATCAGGCGCTGCAACTGCACGGGGGTTATGGCTATCTGGCGGACTACGGGATCGAGAAGATCGTCCGTGATCTGCGGGTCCACCAGATCCTGGAAGGCACGAATGAGATCATGCGCGTCATCATCGCGCGGGACCTGCTGGCCAGCCGGTAGAGCGACCTGATCCACCGATTTGTCAAGAGGGAGGTGGCGTTTGCCGTGGGACCGAAGCGGGCGCCAAGCGCGGTGATCTTCGCGCGTGCCGGTGAAGCCAGAGCACCGGTCTGAAAATCCGAAACACCGCCCTTACCGAGTATCCCCTGCCGGCACCGCCGACCAGCCCCCGACCCTCCCTCCAGGAGGGGGCTGGCCTCAGTCGCAAGGGGTCGCGTTCCAGAGTAGAGCGCGTTGCGTTTGATCGGAAACAGAAAAAGCCGCCTCTCCCTTTGGTCGAACGCGTTTTCTGGTGCACTAATAGACCAGATAAAACGCAACGCGCCATAAGCGGATGCCGCTCTAGGCGCGGCGCCTGCGTCCACCGGAACGGCCCGCGCGACCACGGCCTTCCTGACCGGGTTTGGGGGCTTCCTTGTTGAACTCGATCCAGGCGCTGCCATGTGGGTCGTTGTTTGTCAGGAAGTTGGCGGCGCGAATGGCTTCCATTTCCTTGCCCGGGCGGGGTCGTGTCGATCCCAGACCTGTCAATTGACAGAACCGCTCAAGGTCCATGCCGTCGGGAACGATCACACCGGCTTCGGCAAGCTCCCGTTTTTTGGCTTCGATTTTCGCCGCGTTCACCGGCAACGCGACCGGATTCATGATCGCCGAGGTCATGCCAGCCCCCATCGCCATCGGCAGAAACGCGTTGTTGATGCCGTGCCGGTTAGGAAGCCCGAAAGAGATGTTGGACGCGCCACAGGTGGTGTTGACGCCCAGTTCTTCGCGCAGGCGGCGCACAAGCGTGAAGACCTGTTGGCCCGCGGTCGCCATCGCGCCGATGGGCATCACCAGCGGGTCAACAACGATATCGTGCGCTGGGATGCCATGATCTGCCGCGCGCTCGACAATCTTCTTGGCCACGGCGAAGCGGACATCGGGGTCTTCGGAAATGCCGGTGTCGTCGTTGGAGATGGCGACCACTGGCACGTTGTACTTTTTGACGAGCGGCAACACGATCTCCAGCCGTTCCTCTTCGCCGGTGACGGAGTTGAGCAGCGGCCGACCCTCTGCGGCTTCCAGACCCGCCTCCAGCGCGCCTGGGACGGAACTGTCGATGCAGAGCGGGGCATCCGTTACCGCTTGCACCCGCTCGACCAGTTCCTTCATCAGGGGAGGTTCGACAAAGTTGTTGTCGGCATAGCGCGGATCTTCTGCCATCTTGTTGGAGAAGACAGCGCCGGAATTGATGTCCAGCACAGTTGCCCCGGCGGCTACCTGTGCGATTGCATCCGCCTCGACGGTTGAGAAATCACCCGCCTCCAGTTCGAGGGCGAGCTTCTTGCGTCCCGTCGGGTTGATCCTCTCGCCGATCACGCAAAACGGCTGGTCAAAGCCGATGATTGCGGTCTTTGTCTTGGATTCGACGATGGTCTTGGTCATGAGCGCGTCCTTTGGATCAGCGGTTGGCAGGTTGTGCGGCGGCGCCGCCGTTTTCGATGGCCCAGGTCGCATTCGTCTTGATGCCGCCCAGAGGGAAGAAATGCACGTTCGTAATGTTGAAATCAGCGTGGGCTGCCTTGTGTGCCGCCAACGCTCTCAAAACCTCAGTCGGCTCATAGGGCACAAGCAGCTTGGTCACGTCCATCGCGCGCTTTTGCAGAACCTTGAGAGAGGGGCCAACGCCGCAGGCAACGGCGAATTTGATCAGGGTTTGCAGCTTTGCCGGACCGGCAATGCCGATATGGACGGGCAGGGTGATGCCCTCCGCGGCCAATTGATCCGCCCAGGCGATGATGGGCTTTGCGTCAAACGCAAATTGCGTCGCCAGCGCCATCCTGGCATCCGTGCGGGACTGGAAATCATTCTTCCAGCGCAGGGCGGCTGTGACATTCCTGTAAGAACCATCGGGGTCGATGTCGCGGTTGCCTTCCGGGTGGCCTGCCACGTGCAACCGCTCAAAACCCGCCTCGTCAAAAAGCTCTGTCTCCATGAGTTGAATGGAACTGTGGAAATCGCCGTGGGGCTTTTCAACGCCGCCCGCCAGCAAAAGCCCCTGTTTGACATCCGCTTCCCCCTGGTAGCGCGCGATCCAATCGGCCAGAGTTGCCCGGTCCTTGATGATGCGGGCGGGAAAATGCGGCATCACCTTGAACCCGTCGTCATTCAGGCGTCTGGCCGTTGCGACCATCTCGTTGATCGGTGTGCCTTCGATATGCGCGATGTAGACGCGAGTGCCTGCCGGCAGAAGATCCCTGAAATTCTCGACCTTGTCGGCCGTGCGCGGCATGACCTCGATCGAATAGTCCTGCAGCAGCGCCTCCATTTCGGGCGCGGTGGGGGCGGCCCCCGGCGCTTGCTTGCGTTTGAAATTCAACAGAGCCATCAGGCGATCCTTTCCGGACAGAAGGGTGGTCTTAAGGAGTTGCAGGGTCAGGCCCAGCCGTCGTTGTCTATCAGCGCCTTGATGCGCGCCCGATCATATTCGGCTTCGAGTCGTGCTGCTTCGGCATCCGCGATCTCGTCGGGGGTGCCTGGCATTTCAACGGGTGTCGCCTTGCGCCATTCGGCAAGATACGCATCGGTATCTTCCGCGCCAACTTTCATGGCCGCACGGTCGATCGCCTGTTCGAACCGCTCCGACAGTTGCCGCTTCGACCCGCGCCGTCCCTTGCCCACGATGACCTGAGCCGGGATGTCCCGCCAATAAACAATTGTGACTTCAGGCATTGCATGATTCCCGCAAATTGATGTCTCTGTCTAACGACGCGCCCTGACGAGGCGGTGTAGAATTTCGACAGAATAAGCCCTGTCAGCGACCTGTTCGAGTATGTACACGTCGACAATTAATTTGGCGAGCCTTCCGAAGGCTCATAATCCGCATAAAGATTGTGAGACCGGGCGAGAGAGAGCTCTGATACGGGCCACTGACAGCTGCGCTGCGCTTGCACCCGGAGCGAACTGGCGTTAGCGTGAAATCAACTCGAAATGAAAGGCGCGAAGAATGGCGCCACAGCGTCCCAAAGGTGCGGGCGCGCTCGACCAAGCGACGGCTCCGAGCCCCGCGCCGGTACCGCACAGGACAGGTGAGCTTTACGCCGCACTTGACCTGGGCACAAACAGTTGTCGTATGCTCATTGCCCAGCCGCAAGGCAATGGGTTCACTGTTGTCGACAGTTTCTCAAAATCGGTGCAGCTTGGCGCTGGCCTCGAGAAAACCGGCAGGCTGTCGCGGGGGTCGATGACCCGCACGATCCAAGCCCTGCGCATCTGCCAGCAAAAGCTGAAACGCAACAAGGTGCGTCACAAACGTCTGGTTGCGACCGAAGCCTGTCGGCGTGCGCTGAACGCAGAAGATTTCATCCGGCGCGTGCATCAGGAAACCGGGCTGCGGCTGGACATCATCAAGCCGCAGGAAGAGGCCCAGCTCGCCGTGGTCTCCTGCGCACCGCTGGTCAGCCCGGGGACCGAGAACTTGTTGGTGGTGGATATCGGTGGCGGTTCTACGGAACTGGTCTGGATTGATCTGCAACATGTCCCAAAGAAAGAGCGCGCGCGCGCCATCATGCGGTTGCACTACGGATTCTCACAGCACATGAGCGGCATGGAAGCGGCAAGGGTCGTCGACTGGATCTCGGTTCCGCTTGGCGTTGCGACGCTGCGCGATCAGTTCGTCGATGTCGAAGACGACGCGGCGCGCTTTGCGCTCATGAGCTGGTTTTTCGAGGAGAACCTGTCGGACTTTTCGCCCTATCACGACATGCAACCGCAGGAGAAGTTCCAGATCATCGGCACCTCGGGCACGGTCACGACCGTTGCCGCGAGCCATCTGGGTCTCAAGCGGTATGACCGCACCAAGGTGGACGGTCTGCACATGACGACGGATCAGATCGACCGGGTCATCCGGTCGTATCTGGCTCTGGGGCCGGACGGGCGGCGGGCTGACCCGCGCATCGGACAGGATCGGCAGGCGCTCATCATGTCCGGCGCTGCCATCTTGCAGGCCCTGATGCGGTGCTGGCCCACGGATCGGTTGTCCGTCGCGGACCGGGGTCTGCGCGAGGGGCTGCTCTATTCCCAGATGAGTGCGCATGGCGTTCTCGAAGATGGAGACTTCTGATGGCAAAGACGCCAACCGGCAAGAATACCTCGGGACGGGGACAGCGTGAACTCAAGGTGAAGGTCAAATCGGCGCGCGGACGCAAGCTCAGTTCAACCCGCTGGCTGCAACGCCAACTGAATGACCCTTACGTGAAACGGGCAAAGGCAGAAGGGTATCGGGGCCGTGCGGCCTACAAGATCATGGAGTTGGACGACAAGTACCGGTTCCTCGTGCCCGGCGCGCGTGTGGTCGATCTTGGGGCGGCTCCGGGCGGGTGGTGCCAGGTGGCGGTGAAACGGGTCAACGCGCTTGGTGAGAAACCGAACAAGGCCGTCGGCACTATTCTCGGGATTGACCTGCAGGAAATGGAACCCATCGCGGGTTGTGCGCTCCACCAGCTCGATTTCATGCAGGACGACGCGGACGCGCAGGTCAAGGCGTGGCTGGGAGGTAGGGCAGACGTGGTGATGTCCGATATGGCCGCCGCCAGTTCAGGCCACAAGCAGACGGACCATCTTCGGATCATCGCGCTGTGCGAGGCCGCGGCATATTTTGCCTTTGACGTGCTGGATGAAGGCGGCACGTTCGTCGCCAAGGTGCTTGCCGGTGGGGCAGAGGGGGAACTGCAGAAGCTGCTGAAGCAACGCTTCTCCAAGGTTGCCAACATCAAGCCACCTGCATCACGGTCCGACAGTTCGGAAAAATTCGTTGTGGCAACGGGTTTTCGACCGCCGAGTTGAAGGTTATCCCGTTGCCCCGGCGTCTTTTGCATCGCTTAGGGCGCTTGCCCTCACCGAAACCCTGCAACGGCATGGCTGGCTTCGAAATCCTACTGTCTTGTTCACCAAAGAGGCGGCAACCGCGTTCCGGCGCAAGCTTGCCAGCCGCCGAATGCCTGAAAACATTTGGTCGCCGTGGCCTCTCCCCATTAGACTGCCCTTTGGGACAGCCGCGAGTTTTCTGCGTTGGGGGTGCGGGCTATCGATAAGACACTTTTCAAGTTCATTTGGAAGTACTCCAAACGGGACCAGTTTATACTACTTGCCGTCACCACAGCATTGTTTCCATTCCTTTTTCTGACGCTGGAGCTTCCCAAGCGGATCATCAACGATGCCATCGGGGCGCAAACATCCCGGGTCGCGCTTTTCGGGTTTGATCTTGCGCAAGAGCAATTTCTCTGGGTGCTTTGCGGCGCATTTCTGGCCTCGGTTCTCGTGCACGGCCTCCTGAAGATGCGAATCAACACCATGAAAGGTGTCTTGGCGGAGCGCATGTTGCGTCGTTTGCGCTACAGCCTGATCGAACGGATGCTGAGGTTTCCCAAGCCCTATTTCCAGCGGACATCTCAGGGTGAACTGGTCGCGATGATCACCGGCGAGACCGAGCCGATGGGCGGTATCATGGGGGATGCACTGACCCAACCGGTGTTGCAGGCGGGGCAGATGCTGACGATCCTGGTGTTTCTGTTTCTACAGAGCTTCTGGTTTGGCCTGGCCGCAATCGCGCTCATTCCCTTGCAGGCCTGGCTCATTCCCAAACTGCAACGCCAGATCAATCAAATGAACAAGCAGCGCATCAAGGAAGTGCGCCAACTCGCTGCTCTTATTGGAGAAAGTGCCGCCGGGGCCAGTGACCTGCGCACCCATGGGGGCTGGCGCTACCGTCTTGCCATGGTCACGGAACGTCTGGGCGTGGTCTTTGCGATCCGCTTCCGGATTTATCAGAAAAAGTTCTTCATGAAGTTCATCAACAACTTCATCACGCAGCTGACGCCGTTTTTCTTTTTCGCGATCGGGGGGTATCTGGTCATTCAGGGCAATGTCTCGCTCGGTGCGCTGGTCGCGGCGCTCGCGGCCTACAAGGATCTCAGTTCGCCCTGGAAGGAGCTGCTCGCCTATTACAATCAGGTGCAGGACATGAGCCTGCGATGGGAGACCGTTGTCGAAAAGTTCTCGCCCTCGGGCGTGATCGACGAAGACCTGATGAAAGGCAAACCCGAAAACGAGCTGCGGCTCGGCGGGGATGTGCAACTTCACGAGGTGAGCGTTGCGGACAGCGATGGCAATATGGTGCTGGAGAATATCTCCCTGCAAATGCCCAGTGGGGCGTTGGTGGGGATTGCAGCCCCCAGCGAAGAAGACCGTCGTGCATTGGCGGATCTTCTGATCCGGGAGGTTTTGCCGGTCTCGGGCCGTGTCGAGATCGCGGGCCGCCCGCTGAACGCGTTGCATCAGGCGACCGTGTCGCGCTCTATCGGCCACGCCAGTTCGAAACCTGTTCTGTTTCAGGGGACGTTTGGGGAAAACGTCATGATGTCCCTGACCAGCAGCCCGAGTGGGGACGTTGATGAGAAAGCGGCGCGATTGCTTGAGGAAGCGATTGCAGCGGGCAACAGCGCTGATCCGATCTCTGCGCGGTGGCTTGATCCGGCCGGGGCAGGCGTTTCGGATGAAACGGACTTGCGTGCCTGGTGGATGACGCTGATCGAGGCCATCGGCTCAGACGGCCCGATGTTCCGCAAGGCGCTGGACCAGGTGATCGACGCGCAGACATCGCGAGACCTTCAGGACAGGCTTGTGGCCCTCAGACCCAAGGTATGGGACGCGGTGGTGGATGCCGGGTTGACCCGCTACGTGCACCGGTTTGACCCCAAACTGTTCAATCCGGGCCTGCCGGTCGCGAGCAACCTTTTTTTCGCAACCCTGATGCGCCCGATGCGCCAGCAGGACCTCTCTCATCAGCAGGCATTGTTTGTCTTGCTGAGGAATCTGGGGCTGGAATCCGGCCTTTTGGCGGTATCGAAAGAGGTTGTGGACCTGCTGGCCCGTATCTTTGGGACCGATGGCACGGAGCACCCGCTGTTTCGCAAACTTGGTCTTGATCCCGCGTTGTTCGAGCGGTCGGTGCGGATTGTGCGGGCAGCGGAGCTGAAATCGCTTGATACGCTTGAGGATGCCGACAAGGCGGTGCTGATGACGCTGCCGGCACAGATTTCGGCAGAGCAGATCGGCCCGGCCTTCTCCGAAGAGATGCAACAGCGTGTTGTCGCCCAGCGGTCGCAGCACCGCGAGCGGCTGCAGGAGGCGCTGAAGGACACCTATGCTCCCTTGGCGATGGATCGGCTGGCTGAAGGCTTGTCGGTGCTGGAAAACGCGCTCTTCGGCAAGCTCTCCGACAGCGCGGGCGGGCGGGCGGATGATCTGCGCCGCATCGTCTCGGGCGTGCTGGAAAGCGAAGGGCTGAAACCGGCGGTCATCGACCTGATCTATGATCTGCCCCTGTCCCTGAACGGCACGAACCTGCCCGCCATTTTTGCCGAGCCCTTGTCCCTGATCCGCGCTGCGATCAAGCGACCGGACATTCTCGTGATGGATCAGATCCTGAGCAGTTACGACCAAGCCACGCGTGTCATGGTCCATAAGAACCTGCGCAAACTCTTGCCTGACACCACGCTGATCTACATCGCGGAGGCCTTCGATGACCCCGACCGGTTTGATGTCTTTGCCGAGGTTCGGCAGGGCCGCATGCAGACCGCCGAACCCCTAGCGCAAACGCCCGAAGACACGGTGGCGACGGCTGATCTGCAACGAAAACTGCGTGCGCTGGAGGCCACCGACATGTTCTCCGGGCTGGACCGAAAGCAGCTGCGCCTGTTGGCCTTTGGCGCGAAGTGGTTCTATGCCGAGGCGGGCGATGTCATTTTCAGCAAGTCGGACGATCCGACTGACGGGGCCTATATGGTGCTTTCCGGCTCGGCGGATCTGGTGAACCCCGGGGATGACGGGGGTGAAGAACTGGTTGCGAGTGTTGGTCCGGGCACGCTGGTGGGCGAGTTGGGACTGATCCGAAACGTGCCACGGGCGCTTACAATGCGCGCAACCTCCGATATTGAAGCCCTGCGTCTCGGGGCCGAGGAATTCCTTGCCGTGGTCGAGAATGACGCGGCCACCTCCTTCAAGTTGTTGCAGGTCGTCGCGGGCTATGCATCCTAGAGCGGCATCCGTTTAATCGTAAGCGGTGTTTTGACCCGACCTTCCCCTTGAGTTTTTGATCTGCGATTCCGGCCCTTGTATTTTTGCGAGGGAGTTTCTGCATGGAGATATCCGATGAGTTTCTCACGGACGGCGGGCCAGATCGTCGGAGGTGTCC
>JBCCUU010000003.1:0-242585 GCA_039196345.1 Pseudomonadota bacterium
AAAAACGACTGCTGCCGATCGGCTATTGCGGGACCATCCGGACATCAAACAATCTCAGGAAGGCGAGGATGTCGCCGAGGTTATTCGGCTGCAAGTGCCATCTCCAACAACTCTCAAATTCGTCGGCTCCACCATGCTTGCCGCACTTGGATATCCCTTGGTTCGAGATCAGTCCGCAAACGTCATCTGGGATAAGGTCCGGGAATTTCTTCAGCTGCGCCAGACGCTCTTTGTACATCTGGATGAGGCGCAGCACCTCTACACGAACAAAGGGACAAGTGCTCGCAATGACGTGGTCAACACACTCAAAATTCTTATGAACAACAAAGCATGGCCCGTCGGGTTGGTTCTGTCCGGAACACCGGACCTCGCAGCAATGATCGAGTCCGATGTACAGCTGCTTCGGCGGTCAGACATTATCCGATTGAAGCCCGTAACATGGACCTCTCATGGCGACGAGATCGGAGATCTTTTCAACGGATTTGTTCAGAAAGCCGGTTTGGCGTCCAAAAACGACCTCGATCAACCTGACTTCTTGAAGCGACTTTTCCATGCGGGTGGAAACGAGTTCGGAACAAGTTTGGAGATCATCCTCTGTGGCATTGAAGAAGCTCTCTACTCGGATGATCCAATTCTGAAACGCGCGCATTACGCGGAAGCCTTCCGACGGAGAACGGGGTGTATTCCTGCGTTCAATCCCTTCATTGCCGACGACTTCCTGGCAATCGATGTGCGCCGCCTCGGAGAGATGTGAACGATGCAGTTTGATGAAGTAGGTATGCGCTCGTGAGCCGATTGGCTCTGACCTTGCCGTTGCAGGAAGGCGAAACCCCGGCGTCTTTCGCTGCACGACTGGCCTATCGTAATCGAACTAAGCCGCGGGACTTTTGCTCCGATATGGGGCTCAGGTGGCCCCATGTCTGTTCTGGACATAGCGATCAGCTACGCCGTTTGGCTTATCTTTCGGGAGCCTCATTCGAAAGACTAGAGCTGGCGTCGGCGCGGTTTCTCTCTCCCAGTCGCTACCAAGTTGGGCTGTCGTCTGCGACGAGCGGGACATTCAGACGCGCAATCACTCGTGTTTGTCCAACATGTGTACTCGATGCAATGGAACGGCATGGCGAAGCCGGTCCGTTCCAGAATCTGGAGTGGCTGCTGCTGTGCGTAACGGTGTGCCGATTGCACCAAACCACACTTCTGCAGCTCCCTAATGCAGACCATGCACACAAGACATATGATATCGTTCATAGAACACTTTCGCACTGGGAATGCCTGAGGGCCTCTTGTGAACAGGCAGCTACGCGCGCGCCGACATTGTTTGAAAACTACGTCTGCGACCGGATTTGGTTTCCCGCACCCAAATCATGGTTGTCTGATTGGGATCTCACCGATCTGCATCACGGGTCCCTCGCTCTTGGTATGGCCATGAATTTCGGAGCGTCTCGGCTCGTCTCAAGCTTGAATGAGAATGAGGTCAGGGAGGCAACAAATTCTGGTTTTCGGATTCTGATCCGAGGCGGCGCAGCGCTATTGCGAACTTTGGATGCATTTCGGCAAAGATACAGTACTGAACGGCCGTACTTTTCTAAGGATATGGGGCCCTTTTACGTTTGGCTCAAAGAGGGCAAAGACAATCCGCGACTGGCGAAAATCCGAAAATGCGTCGAGCAGTTCATTTTGGACAAGTACCCGCTGCAAGTTGGAAAATCAGTACTCTCAAAGCAGATGGTGCAGCCGAAGTACATGACGCTTAACCAAGTGCGCGAAGTTCACGGTATCGGACATGTACGCGTCAGAAGCATTTTGGCGAGGATCAAAAAGCAAAGTCCTGCCGCGATGGCACGCGTCATGGATGTTTCTCATTCGGATCTTCAACTCGTGTTGTCTTTCTGGAGGTCCCTGCAAAACATATCGTCCGCGGCCGAGACCCTGGGCATTCGACCTGACCAGATCAAAGCATTGTTGAAGCTGGGTGTTTTGAGTGGCTGCAATTTGGGAAGCAGCTTAACATATGTTGATCGCTCATCCGTTCAGGAACTGCTCGCCAAAGTGGAAGCGACCCCGGTCCTCACAAAATCCAAGCATAGACTTTCATTGAAAGCATACTGTCAGACACAACACATACCGCTTGCGCAAGTTGTGTCCCTTTGGAATGCCGGCCAATTGGAAAATGTATATCGGAAAGGCGCTATATCGGGCCTTCCATCTCTCATGATTCCGAATTTAGTGCGGAGGTGCCTCCCAGAGCGACAGTATTCAGGCGACCTTACATTGCCCGAAGCAGCCGGACATCTCCGGATAGGCATCAAGTCGATACGAAAGCTTGGAGACAACGGGTTGTTGCACCAAGTTGCCAAAATCAACTCCGACACGCAGCGCCGGAAGAAGCACATATCGCAAGAGAGTATCCGCGAATTCGAGGCTCGTTACGTGACTTTGGGACAGATCGCACACGAAACAGGTCGAGCCTCGATACACGTCGCGAGATGGCTGGATCGAAATCAAGTTGAAACTATCGACTGCGAAAGCGGTTATGTGCGGGTTTATGAGCAGGCGATCGCAAGAGATGTCATCCAAATCCTGCAGTTGGACCGGAAGTAAGGGGGCGGACCTATGCACTTGAAAACCCTGTTCACCCTGGAGAAATCCTGAAACACGACTTAGCAATGGCGCTTGATGTGACCGGTCTCGCGAAGGGGCTGAGTATGCCTCTGGCAGAGTTTTGGCATCTGTTGGACGCTCGCAGCAATCTGACACCCTCTGTCAGTCAAGCGCTGGCTGACCGTTTCGATACAACATACGAATTTTGGGAGAATCTTCAGGTTGCGTACGATGCGCCAGCACGGTCCGAGAAATTCGATGACATGGCCTTTGCGAAACCTTGAGGCGCAATTGAGGACGATCACGCGCGCCCATGCACGCGGCGATACTGACGAGATTGACCCGGCGCTTCTGCATGTGAACTCGATCCGACATATGAAGAAGCAAGGAATCCTTGAACTGCTGGATGATGTCGACCGCCCCGCTAAGCCGGACTGACTCAACCTGAAGGCGGTGAACATAACACCCGTTCAGCGACGTTCACGGTTCGTTATGCCCGATGATTTCGGCTTTGAGTTGTGCGCATTCGGACGTTCGGATCGGATGCCTTGGAAACCCGGTTGCCGCGGCGTAAGATGCGAATATCACCAACCCAAGACAGGCTCTTCTGATGCCCGGATAACCTCTGCGTTCTTCACACCAACCCATCCGACAAGCCGTTGGATGAGGGACAGGTGTGCGCAACGAAAGGGATCCAAATGGACAAAGCAAGACGTGCCTATCTCCGTAGACAGAAAGTGAATGTCGAAGACCTGGGCGACATGGGGCAGATATTGCTCGAAAAAGCAGGTCACTGGCTCGTACCGATCTTCAAGAACGGCGAAGCGGTCGCGATGGTCATTGAGATTGAGAGATTTGACCGCGATTGGGTATTCTGCGGCAAACCTGAAGCAGAACAAGACAGTGCCTACGAGGAAGAATTGCTCAGGCTAATAATTGGGCACCGCGACTGAGCCGCGGATCGGTATCTGCGCGCGCCCTTCTGATCATGTGGCGCGCGCAGACGAGCGGGACCCAATTTGTCGGACATTTGGTCCAACTTGATGGGCCCAGACGGGTTCGCCGCCATTCCCATCGCCGCACTTGATCCGCCCCACAGTGCGGCGTCTCCTGCGGTCCCCGCGCTTCATGGGTCCGGGTCCCCAAAATCGTCATGGCCAAATAAGGCCGTCAGGATGCGAAGGCCTCTGTTTCGGTGATCTTCTCAAATGCGGGCAAGAACTCTTCATGATGCAGAGACAAGTATCGCGTGACCCGCTCGCTGCTCATGAGCTTTGAGATGTAGCCGCGTGCCAAAACCAGATCGAGGTGGTCCGCGCCGTAGCTGTCTTCGACAAGGCGGACTTCCCGTTCCAGATTGGCGGACTCGCGTTCCATCAGGTCCAACTGTTCGCGCGAAATCCCTTTGATCTTCTTTGGCGTGGCAGTCGACAACAGCAGATTTTCCGGTGTCGCTGCCAACAGAGATCGGGCGTAGTTGATGGTGAATTTGTTCATGGCGACCATCAGCTGTGCCGCCTCTATCTGACGTATGGGCTTCATCTTCTTGAGAATTTGAAAGCTGGTCAGGGCAACTTGTTTGTCTTTCAGAAGCTCTGCGGCCTCGTCACAGATGCCATCGAGCAAGCGCCGTTTGTCCTTGATCGTCTTGATATTGACGTTTAGCGCACTGGCCAGGCGCTCCTCGGGGACGCCCAAAGACAGCGCGCGCAGGATCATTTTGTGTTCCTGAATGGTCGCAAGACGGTTGATCCGTTTGTTGTATGTAAAGGCCTCGTCGTCGGTTGAAATCAAGCATTGCGTCTCGGAATGGCCGTGATCTTTCAGCACTTCCAGGCGTAGATGGCCATCCAGCAATGTATATTGGTTCGGCTCATGTTTGTCCGGAGCCACAACGATGGGTTCGACAAGACCAATTTCGCGAACGGACGCGTCGATCTGTTTGTACTTGGTGCTCGCCTTCTTTTGTGAGGTAACAATGTAAAGCGGCGCGATCTGATCAAAGCGAACCGCCAGTAGTTCCTGCTCAAAGGCAGCGACGACCTCTTTTTCGCGTGAGTTTGTGGTCATGTCGGTATGCTTCCGGCATGGGAAAGCCGATCAGCAATCGTCTTTGGCAGGCTGGCCAAGCCTTCAGCACGCAGCAGCGTGACGAAGTTCTCATCGGCCATCAGTGTCTTAAGAGATTGCAGGAGAAAGAGCATTTCGCTGCGCGTGGCATGCGCCTTGCGCAACAGCATCTTCTTCTTTTCGACATCGTTCTCATAGGTCTTCAGTAGGCTCTCAACCGACAGGTTCTTGCGTGAACGGCCATCAGACGATGCTCGCCCTTTCCCGTGCTTCTGGCGGGCTTCGACAAGGCGTTTCGCCGCCAAAAGCCGGCCACCCCGGAGAAGCTTTTTCTCATAAGCCTGCCTGAGAACCGACTGTACTTCGACGTCATCCGCATCGGCGATGTCGACAGCAACACTCACCGGGATCCTTCCACTTTCGACCGCGCGCAGCAGTCGATGTTCATGGCTGTCCAAAAGTTTGATGACACCTTGCACATACTTGGTCGAAAGCTGTGTTTTGGCCGCGATCTCCCGTTCCGAATAGCCGCTTTCTTTCAGCCGCCGAATGTCTCTCAGTAAGTCGAGCGAATGATGCTGACGGCGCGCCAGATTTTCGACGAGGCTCATCACTAGGCAGTCTTCGCTGCTAGCGTTGATGACAATCGCTGGGATTTCGGATTTGCCGAGGGCTTTTAACGCCTCCATTCGCCCCTGACCACACACCAACTCATAGTTTGGCTCGTTTCTATCCTTGGTTTCCCGCACCGCAACTGTGATCGGCCGCTTGAGCCCAAGTTCCGCGATGTTTGCCTTGATCTCTTCGAAAACCCTTTGATTCCGAACCCTCGGATTCACGACGGTGATCGCATCGATCGGAACAAGTACCGTCTGTTTGAGATCGGTGTCGTTCATCAAGCCACTTCCAGAAGCGGTGCGCGTGCCGCCATTGCGAAGAAATGTGACAGGTCATCGAAACGGAATGCGTCAAGAGACAAGCCATTGTTCTCTGACAGGCGCAACTTGGATTGGGTCATGTCGAAGGTTGGCAGCAAGTAGTAATCTAGTGGCAGCTCATTCATTTGCCCCATTCGGACGACGATCGTCATATCGGGCAAGTGCCCGGTATCGAGGCGAATGTTCCAGCGAAACGCACCAGCACCCGTCTGCATGCACCGCGCGATCACGACGGACACTGTGAACTCGTCATTGATGGTTATGAGGTCTGTTTGTGCATCTCGATCAGCCGTTCCACCGACGGCGTCGACACCAGCGACAACGTTACGAACGATATCAGCATGAACCCCACGCAGGCGTTTGTTGATTTCAATGTAGCGATAATCTCGGTCCGGTTTGAAACCGACAAGACTGTAGGCCCGCAGCAGGCTGCCGAACCGGCTTTGATACGCGCCGCTTGACGGCAGGCCAGCGGCTTCGTTGATCACAAAGCCGGAGAGGAATCCGTGTTGTTCCAGCGTTTCTTTCAGACCTTCAAGCATTTCCTCGTCCGACATTCGCTGAGACCGGGCTCCGATAATTGCACCCGCAGCCTCGAAAAGGTCTGTGCTGACAATGGCTTCAAAGGCACCAACCGCGCGTACCCAATTGCTGGGATCATTGCGGACATGGCGTTTCTTCAGTTTGAACGAATTTCGGTTCCAGATGTTGTTGCCGATATACTTTTCGTTGGTGAGGATCTGGCGCACGACGGTTGGCGTCCAACTTCGGTCCAGATCGGTCTTGATCCCGCGCGCATTGAGGTCCGCGGCGATTTCGGCCTCGGTTTGATTATTTTGAACGAAGTCGTGAAAGACTTGATTTACGATGGCGATCTCATCGTCGGGTCCTGGTACCAGCGTGACACGATCAGTCTGAATGCTCTTGTGCTCACCACGAGATAGAATGCCCTTCGTGTTTCCCGCTTCATCAATCAGCATCCGTCTCAGACCAAACCCAGGCGCGCCGCCCTGCCTGTAGCCCAATTCGATGAGGCGGGATTGGCCCGCAAAAACCTTTTGCGACAGCTCTCTGCTGTACTCACCAGCCATCGCACGCTTCAGGCCTTTGACGACAGTTGACATCGTACTGCCGTCGTTCTCGAATTGCTCGGCGCAGTATTCGACTGAAATGCCGGCGCGCTTGCAGGCATATTCGTAGTAAGCGCTTTCGTCGGCGTCTTGGAAACGACCCCAGCGGCTGACGTCGTAAACGAGAACTGTCTTAAAGTCGGCGTTGCCGCTTTCAATATCGTTGATCAATTGTGTAAGTCCTGTTCGGCCTTGAATGCGAAGACCGCTCTTTCCCGCATCTGAATAGGTCTTGATGATCTGATAGCCGCGCTCATCGGCGTATCGCCGGATCGCATCCGCCTGATTTTCTGTCGAATAGCGTTGATGCTCGGTCGACATGCGGACATACTGCGCTGCTTTCCGGCGTTTGTCCTGTTCATGATCATCATCTGGCCAGCCCAATGTTGCTGCCCTCCATCTCTCAAATTCGCAAACCTGTACGGGATCCCTGCGATTCCTCTTTCAATCTTAACGAGAGAGGGGCGGAAACATGTTGGATAAAAAGGGCAACTCGTTTCATCGAGAATGCGAAGGGCGCGTTTCCGCGTCAGAATACCGACAAGCAATCAGCGCGGCGCTGTCGCAAGAACTTGGCGGTGCAGGCAGAGCTGCGAAAGCAACCATGCGGTGGACCGGAGCAAGCGAGCGAACGGTGAAGAACTGGATCTCTGCTTCCTACGGACCAACGGCCGAACATCTGGTCGAACTGATGAGGCATTCAGACACCGTGTTTGCTGTTGTGCTGGAACTGGCCGGGCGCAACGAAGCGATGACGACTGAACGCCTCAAGCGAATTAAAGAAGAATTGGCAGACGTTCTAACCACTTTGGATGTGATCTGCGCCGCTGGGGACGATCAAACAGCGGAATGAGAGCTGAGATCCCAACCTGGGCCGCCGCGTGGAATGGAAAGCCTTTGAGTCGCAAAAGGCAAGGTTGCTGCGCGGGGTCGAGAAATTTCTATTTAAAATCAACGACCCAAAATCCCAAAAATGGAAAAACTATGTGTCGCTCCACAACTGTCGAACGTCAGATGACTTTGACCTTTGCGTCATAAACTGACCTGATCCCTTCCCAGACCCGCGTGGGTTGTTTCGTTTGATCCCGTTTCCCAGCCGGAAAATCGGGGGCGATTTGGAGGTCAGACGGCGAAGCCGCCTGCTCCTGCTGATCTGCCACGTGGCGAACGCGGGAGGGGGCGAGGCAAGCCCGTGAAAGGGGAGGGGGATCACCCGGCAACGCAGCGCGGCGTCAGCCGTGACCGTTGTTGGGGACACCCCTTTCATGGACTTGCCACGAGCGGGAGGGCGGCGCCCTCACACTGACGGCCAGGGCGTTTGGCTCGTCCAAATCCCACTGGCCCAGCAAACAAACGCGGCGGGGCCACAAGCCCCGCCACCATTGCGGTCATTCGATATTGGAGATTGAAATCATAGGATGCGGGACAAACGCGACTTTGGATTCTGGCGCATTGCTGATGCAGCATCCGCTCGCGCCTGCGGCAGGTCTTTTGTTGCAGTGCGGCGCGTATCGTCATTGCGGTCGTTCGCGGGGATCGGTTTCGACCGAACCGAAACCGCACTTTCGCCGCACTCCGGTCACAGAGGAACGATGCAGACTAGGCTGCAGTTGTCTCTTCGGAAGTCTGCCGACGCAGCATCCGCTCGTTGACGCGGCAAGCCTGTCTTAGCGATGCAGCGCACGTCGCCGAAGCGGTCCTTGAGAGCGATGTTTTGCATCGGACCAGAACCGTACTTGCGCAGTCGCGTGGACAGTCCACCTAGACGCGGACAAGCCGAACATTCGATGCGGTCGATCAAATGTCGGCTCATGGAGAACTGAAACGCTGACAAGTTCATGTCTTTGGGACCGTGGCGATGCTGACGTTACGATGTGGGATGTCCGGCGGAACCTGCCATCTGCTCCAAGAAATTGCTTAAAAAGCGCGAAGCCGATTAACGATAATAATCCACGTAACGCGAGACCTGCATGACCCGCGATTTACAACGTAAGGTGTTTCGTCCTCCGATCGATTTCGCGTATCGCGCGTTCAGGCGGCATGGCGCTGTTCGGACGCGGGTTTGTGGGGCAGGATGAGGCTTGGAGGTGGGGTGTTTGGGGCGTCGTAGGGTCAGGCGTCAACCATGTTTGAGAAACAAAGTGAATTGGTTAATGTTCGTGTTTGACGATAACGAAGACGTGAGCGAGTGGCGAGGTAGATCACTCAAGTTGGTGCAGATAGATTTGCCGCGCTTTTGATCTGGATCAAGGTTCGAAGTCTGGTAAACGCAGCAACTGGGCGCATGTTGAAGCGGACGATTGGGGCTCGCCGTCTCTCTGGAGACCCGCGTTCTCGGTTGCTGCTATTGCTCCATTGGCGACGATTTTATCGGCGAGGGCGCCCCGATTGTCTCGGTGAATACAATCTGTGTGGATCAGCGTGTGGTTGAGGGGCTGCTTGGAGGGAAAGTTGCGCTGAGACTTGTGAAAGGCATAGAGGTTTGGGCTCAGTCGCAGGAGGCGACGCATATCCTCTATCACGTGACGGCAGGGACCGACGTGGCGCGTGCGGATCGGTTTTTCCGCAAGATCGGGATGAGGCAACTTGGTGGGAATTATGGGGTACGGTTGTGTTGAAACTTGAGACCACTTTTCCGAGCGCCTCCAAGGGCGCCCATTTTCATGTCCACAAGAAGGTTGAAATTTGGTCGCTTGGAATCGTCTGTTCAATTCTTAACCTCAACGGACGCGAAAATAAGGTGACTGAATAAGCTAATGATCAGCAGGGACAAAATATTTATGATACTGAATATCAGCGTGTGTATCGGTTACGCGTTCTGTTCAGTTTGGTTTTTTGCAGACTTATTGGTTTTTTCTGAATCGCATCCCTTTGGAAACTTCATTTTAGGATCGCTTGCAGGTGTGGGGGCCATACACCGGCTCTTCTTAATTTTAAAAGAGAGAGAGTAAATTGACTTTAATTGAATATTATCAGCAGACGCTTGAGAGACAAACCACAATCTGGAACCCTAACCTACTGAATGAGCAGAACTTAGTTAACGAAAAGCCCTTCAACCTGTCTTGCTCATGATGCTCCATCATGCTCAGGAGTTGGAGCCTCCGGCAAACCCGGTGCGGTTCAGGCAAAGAAGTTATGGATCGTTGAAGGTGAGGAAGATCAGAAAAGGCCTCAGCGTCGCGTTTTGCCGACGAACACGTGTGACGGCGAGAGGATTTGCGCTGTTGGCCGGAGCGGCGCGCTTTGTTCAGCCCGCGTTCCATCAAAACCCGGATAAGATGATTGACGCCGCACTGGCGTTGGAGGTCGTCCCGATGGACTGGATTGATCTTGTCAGCAGGTAGCTCTGGCGCAGTTCATCCAGACGGTCAGTCTCCAGAAAATCAGACAAGTTACTGGTCCCGAAAAACTGCTCTGAACGACTTTTGAGTTCCAGCAGCTGTTGATCGATGTCGATACTGCCAAAGCTTGACGGCAACCGAAATGCACCCTCAAACGCCTGCCGCAAAGGTGGTGATGCCATCACCGCAAACCATCGTGCGTCATTGCCGGATGCATTTTTCACGACCTGGGTCAGTTCACGCTCTAAGGAGAGCGCGACGCGCATGTCCGGTTCCACTTCCCCAACGCGGATCTCGAACTGGCGGTCCAGGTAGTTTCGCACGACTTGATCCACAAATCCGTCCGGGTAGGTCCGTGATGTCTTGGGTTGCTCAACGGTAAAGAGAGACGACAGTGTCTTGTATTGCGGGTCCGGGAACTGATTTGCAAACGACCCGGGATCATCAAGGTTGGAGGACAATACCCGGCTTGCCAGTCCGCGCCCAGCGAAGGTGTTAGGCAAGCCAAGCAGGTCAAAAGCAACCTCTCGCAGCGTCACGTTGCGCAACAGATCATCCGGTGACTGCAAGGGATCAGTCTTGTCGGCAAAGGCCGTCAGGAACGTTTCAAGATTGCCGGTTCGGAAGACTGGGTCCCCTTGATCGTCCAGGACGGGGGCGTCGTTGACATCCAGTTCGGGCGTGGCGAAGTTGAACGCGGCGGCCAGCAGGGCGAACCGGGGGTCATCCAGCGTGTTGGCAAAGGACCCGCTATCGTTGAGATCAGAGTTCAACACATCCTCGAAGAACTGATCGGTGTAGATATCCTCAAGCCCAAAGATATTGAGGGCGCCCTCAAACAGCTCCGGCTGGGCCATGAGGTCTTCCGCGGAGGTCAGGCTCGCCAGTTCCGGACCGAACAGGTCAATCAGATCCCCAATGGGGGTCTTCTGTTCGGCACTCTCAAGACCTTTCTGGAAGAAATCAAAGGTGGCGGCGAACTCAACAAGCCGTTCATCCCCCATCCGGTTGGCAAAGGACGTGGGATCGCTCAGATCTGACTCCAGCGCCTGCTTGAGAAAATAGGTGTTCTGAAGGTTGTCTTCGAGACCGAAACGTTCCAGTGATGCCCGCAGCAGGGACCTGTCCGACAGAAGGTCGTCAGCCCCTTCCAGGGATTCAAGCTGGGCAATCAGTGCATCGCTGGTGCGCTCGTTCGGAAGGCGCGGACCGTCCGGTCCAGCAAAATTGAATGCCTGTGCCAAGGAGAGGTACCGTTTGTCCGTCAGGCGATTTGCAAGCGACTGGTTGTCGCTCAGGTCTGACTCAAGGATTTTCTTGATGAAGGCGCGGTTATTGATGTCCTCGTCAAGTCCAAACGCACCAAGGGTCACCTTCAGCAAGGTTCGGTCGGCCATCAGATCGTCCGCCGTCTGGACATTCTGGAGCTTTTCCGCGGCGATCCCGACCTCTCTCGCATTCAGAGTGTCGCGATCAAAGATGGCCTGTTGCTGGTCACGCGTCCTTGTCAGGTAATTGTATCCCGAGAGTCCGGACCCCAATGTGATCGGCAAGAAAGACATAATCGCTCCACAAACAGTCAAAAACGGGTGCATGCCGCACGTCATCCACCAGGCACGGCCCGCGTCGCCGCGCGGCGCATAGCGACAACAACTACGGTACAGGAGGTAAAGAATTCTTAAGGTTTCACGGTCTGCTGCGTGAAAAGAGCGTCAAGTTTGGTTCAATTTGAATCCACCCGCGATCGGCCTCAATATGTGAGCAACAGCCGGTCAGAAACCTGTTCCTGCTCAAGTGTCTGCCCGCCCATCTGAAAGCACCGCAGCAGGGACCGGCCCGCGTTGACGCGGATTTCCCGCTCAAAGAGGCCCGACGGGATGTCGATATCGCAGGTCCGCCGTCCTGATTTCTTGCTGCCGTCAATACTCAAGGCGACGCGCACGCCCCGTGACTTGCACTCTCTGATGGCGACAAACAGATCGTCCAGCACGAAGCTCTGCGCGCCATAGAGGATCGTTTGGCTGTCTGAGTAAGGCGGATCACAATAGACCAGATCCCCGGGCCGCGCCCGCGCCATTGTATCGGCAAAATCGGCTCGTCGGAATTGAGCACCGCCCATGCGTTTTGCCCAGATGTCCACGCGACGGGCGAACGCCACAGGAGAGATCGGCGGATGGGAACCGCACGGGGTGGACATATACCCGTCTTTCTTGCGGAACCGCACGACGCCGCCGTAACACGAGCGGCTGAGGAACAGAAAATCAGCACCATTTGGGTGAGCGTTGTAAGCCGTCTTGATTTTCTCATAGACCGTGGCCCGATCCCCGGCATCGAAAGCAGCGTACCGCGTGGCGTACCAGCCCTTCAGCCGGTCGGGGTCGGATTTGAGCGTATCCCAAATCTCCATCAGCGGCGCAAAGACATCTGCCCCAATAGCCCGCTTGGGCACAAGGGTCGCCATCACGGCACCGGATCCCAGAAACGGCTCGATATAGGTGTCCATGTCGCGCGGGAAATAGGAAATGATCTCATGGGCGAACTTCTGTTTGTTACCCACCCATTTCAGCAATTGTGTTTTGAAGGGCGCAACCTGGCGTGTCTCTGCCTGCTGACTGGCCTCCTGTGCGAGCATTGCGGCTTATCCTCGTCTGTTTTGAAAAAGGCCAGGTTTGCACTGATGCTGAGCCAAGGAACGGTCCTCATGCTGGCCGGGTGCCGCCCTCATTATTTCTACATTGGGTCCGCAGATCAACAGCACCCGAGCAATTTCAATTCGTATGCCAAGAATACGAGGAGATGCCAGAGAGGGCGGTCGGCTTCATGCAGGCCGGTTTTCTCTGTCGCTGCACAGGCCCCCATGCATCAAGAAGCCCGCAGGCACACTGCCACCTTGCACTTCGCTACTCCCGCTCATTGCCGTGGATGCGGCTGAATAGCCCACGCGCATGTCCTGTCTCTGGCGCTCCGATGTGCCGAACAGGTACCTGGTCTGGCCTGCGCGGGTCGCTACTCCGGTTCGCTCGCTGGAGCGGGGGGCGGGCCCTGTTCACCACCGGCGAGTTCCGCGCGGATGTCATCGGAGTGTTCACCGCGTTCCGGGATGGATGGGGCCGTCCACGCCTTCTGGCCGGAAAACCGGGGGGCGGGTGCGGCCTGCAATGTGTTGTCTGCTATCCGCCACACGTCACGGGATGTGTTCTTGGGATGGTGCATTGCCTCTTGCGGGCTGAGAACAGGGGCCACGCAGGCATCAGAGCCGAGAAAGACGTCGGCCCACTCATCGCGGGTCTTCGTCGCGAACACTTCGGCCAGCCGCTCGGTCAGGTCGGGCCATATTTCAGCGTCATACTGACGTGCGAAATCCGCATCGTCCGACAGGCCGAGGCGATCCAGAAATATGGCGTAGAACTTCGGCTCGAGGCATTGCACCGAAACAAAGCCGCCGTCGGCGCACCGGTAGCAGCGCGACCAGTGCGGACCATCCAGCAAGGACGTGCCCCGTTCCGTCTGCAAATTCCCGGTTTGTCCAATGGCCATCATAAGGTTCATCATATGCGCCGATCCGTCCAGGATCGCGGCATCGACAACGGTGCCTTGTCCGGTGCGTTTCGCGTTCAGGACGCCCGCCAGCATGCCAACGGCCAGATACATGGCCCCGCCGCCGATGTCGCCGACAAGCGTGGGTGGCGGAAAGGGCGCTTGCCCGGCGGGGCTGGCATACCAGGCGGCCCCCGACATCGCGATATAGTTCAAATCGTGCCCGGCACTTTGAGCAAGCGGCCCGGTCTGCCCCCAGCCGGTCATACGACCAAAAACCAGACGCGGGTTCTGCGCATGAAGGTCCCGAGGCCCGATGCCCAGCTTTTCCATCACCCCGGGACGGAAGCCTTCGATCAGACCATCCGCAGTCGTCACAAGCTTCTTCAACACGTCGACATCAGCAGGGTCTTTCAAGTCCAGGGCGATGGATCGCTTGCCCCGGTTGAGAATTGGTTTCTCGGGCAGGCCGGGCGTCACGCCGCCACCCTTGCGATGGACGACGATGACATCCGCCCCCATGTCCGCCAGTACCATACCCGCGAAAGGGGCCGGACCCAGCGCCTCGATCTCGATGATGCGAATACCTTCGAGCATCATGTGCAGCTCCCTCCCTCTTGGTGAAACAGACCGATCCGATCAGCCGGGACGCTCTCTAGAAGTGAAAAGTTGTCCCGATATGGAAGATAAGGGAATCGAGCGTGATGTCAGCCTCTGCCGCCGCCCCCCCGAAGGCAGGAACCGTGCCCGTTGCCGTCGTGTCAACAAAGAGCTTCTTCACATCAAAGAAGAAGTCCATTCTATCGCTGATCTTGTACTCGAAACCCGCTTGCAGGACGCCACCCCAGGAGTTATCGACCTTCAGCCCCGAGACGGCGCCGTCTGACGTGTCCAGGGCAATCAAATAGGTGGCCCCCGCGCCAACATAGGGTTTCAATGCGCCATCGGTATTGAACTGGTATTGCAGGGTGAGCGCAGCAGGCCCGTATTTGACCTCACCGATCTCACCCAGCGCCGCAGCCGTCCCTGCGCCGTGAATGGTCGCGGTTGGTGGTGCGCCGAAGGTGAAGCCCACCGACCACTCCGGCGTGAACCGATAGCCGATCTCCGCAGCAAGCGTGCGATTGTTGGTAATATTGACGCTACCGCCCGCAAGAGGCGCCCCACCGACATCAATCGATGCGGACTCACTGTGATTGATGCTCGCGGGGCCGATCCTCAGCCGCCATTTCGTGTCCCCGGCCATCGCAGGCTGCGCGGCCATCACGGTTGAGGCAAGGGCAATGGCGCTCAATGCAGCAGTGGTGGTCAATCTGGTTCTGGTCATCTTCTGTCTTCGCTTTCTTTTGATAGGGCGCATCGCGTTCCCGCTGTCCGGCGTAGCGGCCGAGCAGGAGCAGGGCCCGCCATCACGACGGTCAGCGTTGCGCAGTCTTGCTTTGGTGCTGGAGTGCCTCGGCCGGATTCACCCCGCCCGAGGAATGGGTTTTTGGGAAGAGGCTCAGCGCAGTCTCAACTCACGCCGGAGGATCTTGCCGACATTCGATTTCGGCAAAGCCTCCACGAACTCAACCTGCTTGGGAACCTTGTAAGAGGTCAGTCCTTTGCGGCAGTGATCTTCCACCTGTTTTTTGGTGAGTTTCGACACGGGCGATTTGACGACAAAGAGCTTGGGCACCTCGCCCGATTTCTTGTCCTCAATGCCGACACAAGCGCACTCCGCGACCCCGTCAAGATGGACAACATGCTCTTCAATCTCATTGGGATAGACATTGAAACCCGACACCAGAATCATGTCTTTCTTCCGGTCAACGATACTCAGGAAACCCTTATCATCGAACCGGCCAATATCTCCCGAACGAATGTAGCCATCGCTGGTGAAGGCTTCGACATTGGCCTCGGGCTTCTGCCAGTAGCCACGCATGACATTCGGGCCACGCAGGCAGACCTCGCCTTCCTCTCCTCTTGCCACCTCATTGCCATCCGCATCCAGCAGTTTGACGTCCATTGACGGCAAGGGCAGGCCAACAGTGCCGGAAAACTCATTTCGCCGCATCAAGTTGATTGTTGCAATGCCAGAAACTTCCGACATGCCGTAGCCTTCAAGAATGTGATGGCCGGAAAGCTCTTTCCACTTATTCGACACGGCCTCCTGGATCTTCGAGCCGCCGCCGATGGATACCCGGTAGTTGGAGAAATCAAACTCCTGCGCATCGGGATGGTTGACCAATGCCTGATAGAGCGTGTTGACCCCCATCGCGACCGAGAAACGTGCGTTCTTGAAGGGCGCGACCAATTGTTCCGGGTCGCGCGGGTCGGCGATCAGATGCATTTCTGCGCCCAGGCCGAAATAGGCCACCGCACCAACCACGAGGCCGAAGATATGATACATCGGCAGCGGGATAATCACGACTTCCTCGCCGGGGCGCAGCGCGTCAGGTGTCATGGCACGAAACTGAAGCGTCTGTGCCACCAGATTGGCATGGGTCAGCGTCGCCCCCTTGGACGGCCCCGTCGTACCCCCGGTGTATTGCAAAAAGATGAGGTCCTCGCCGGTCACATCAGGGCGGGCGAAGGCCAGGCCTTCGCCGATGCGCAGCGCTTCGCTCAAGGGTACGGTGCCCTCAAGCCGTTCATCAACCGGCGGTGATTCAAGGTCGGCATCAGTACAATCATCAAGCCTGATCGTCGTCACCGTTTTCACGGCTGTCACATCAATGATGTCGGCCAGAACGGAGGTTGAGCCGCTGAAGATCACCGCGTGCTCGGCACCGGAATCAACCAGTTGGTGGCAGAGTTCCGGCGCCGTGTAGAGCGGGTTGACATTCACCTGGGCGGCCCCGGCGCGCAGGATCCCGAGCATCGCGACGGGAAACGCCAGCACATTCGGGCACATCAGGGCAACCCGGTCCCCTTTCTTGACCCCAAGCTCGTTCTGGAGATACGCGGCAAAGTTCCGGGACAGGCGTTCCACCTCCCTATAGCTCAGGCCGCCGCCCAACCCCTTGAAGGCGATCTTGTCGGGGTAGGTCTCCATGGCATGTTCGAAAATCTCGATGACAGAGGCGTAGGCGCTGGTGTCGATCTCTGCCGGAACATCCGTCCCGTAAGTTTCCAGCCACGGGCGAGCAATCGCGGTATGGGCTCCGGAAGGCCCCGGCTTCACGGGCGGCGCGGTGACGGTCGTGACAGAAGTCGCGAAATTGCGCAGCGCGGGTTTGGGCCCAGGTGCGGGCATGTTGCGCGCGATCACCTTCTTGGCCACATTCACAATGACCTTCTTTACGCCCGTATGGGGCGGGTTGAAGGCAAAGGCAGCGTTGAGTTTTGGTTGAATGAAAACCGATTTCATGTGGCTGAAGGTCTCAAAACCGCGATCGCCGTGATACGCTCCCATGCCGGATTCCCCGACCCCTCCGAAAGGCAGGCTGTCAACGGTCGCGTGGAACACCACCTCATTGACGCAAACACCGCCCGAAATCGACTGGCTGAGCCAGAAATCCGTCTCTTCCCGGTCTTCGGAGAAAATATAGAGCGCGAGCGGTCGTTCGCGTTCCTGCACGAATTTCAAGGCCTCCTCCTGAGTGTCATAGGGGATGATGGACAGGATGGGTCCAAAGACCTCCTCGCGCATGACCGTGAGGGAGGTATCGGGATTGACCACGATGGTCGGTGCGACCTTGCGGATGTCCTCATTGGTTTCGGTATGCGCCATGCAGCGAATGCCAGCACCTGATGCGCGGGCCTCTTCCGTCATGGCCATCAGCCGATCCCGGTGGCGTTCGGTGATGATCGCGGAATAGTCACTGCTCGCCGTGCCTTCGGGGAAGAACTCGGCGAATTTATCTTCAAGCTTGACGGCGAATTCCCCCATCTTGTCGCGCGGCACCAGCGCGTAATCCGGAGAGATGCAGATCTGTCCGGAATTGGCACTTTTGCCCCAGGCAACCCGATCCGCGGCACGGTCGAGATTGGCAGACGGCGTGACAATGACGGGGGATTTGCCGCCCAATTCCAGCGTCACAGGCGTCAGGTTTTGCGCGGCGTTCACCGCCACCTTGCGGCCCACGCCGGTAGAGCCGGTAAAGAGCAGGTGATCGAACCGCATGGCAGAAAACTCTGCAGCAACCTGCGGACCACCGGTGATGACAACCACTTCGTCAGCCGAGAAGAATTCCTCCAGCATGGTCTTGAGAACCTCGGAAGTCTTGGGTGACAATTCGGATGGCTTGAGCATCACGCGGTTACCCGCCGCCAGCGCCGTGGCAATTGGCGGAATGGTCAGGAAGATCGGAAAGTTCCAGGGCGAAATGATCCCGACGACGCCCAGAGGCTGCGGAATGATCCGCGATCTGGCCGGCAGCAGATGCAGCGGTGTCGGCACCTTCCGGGCCTTCATCCACTTTTTCAGCTTGCGCTTGGAATGATGCACTTCGCCCAGCGAAGTGATGACATCGAGCGTCCGGCTTTCACCCGCCGAGCGGTGCGAAAAGTCCTGGCTCATCGCGTCGACCAACTGATCGGCATATTTGCGCAAACCGCCGTAAAGCCGCGTCAGACGATCGACCCGCACCTCATAGCTTGGGTTTGGTTCATTGAGATAAGCCGCTTTCAGCCGTGCCAGCGCAGTGTGCATATCGGCGGTCTGGTTAAGTGAAAACTCTTTCATTGAAGTATCCTCCCTTGGTCGCCGGATCAAAGATCCAGCGTGATTTCGTCGCCCTTGGCGCGCGAGACGCACAGGCACATTTGTTTGTTCTCAGACTTGTCGTGGTCACTTTGATAGGCATCGCGATGATCGGCTTCGCCCTCGACGATACCGGTAAGGCAGGTCCCGCAGGTCCCTTGCATACAGGCAAAGGGCACCTTGATGTTGGCCTTGTGCAGCGCGTCGATCAGGTTCTCGTCGGACGCAACCTCCAATTGACGTTTTGACTTCGCGAGGTTGAGGGTGAACGCCTTGTCCTCGGCATAGTCTCCGACAGCGGCGCTGAAGTTTTCGGTGACGATGTCCTTGTCAGACCAGCCGTGCTGCTTGGCAACGGATGTCACCCATTCCATGAAACCGCCCGGACCGCAGATATAGACCAGTTCACCTTCTGCATGGTTCGCCAGAATACGGTCGGCATCAAACCCGCTGCGCCCGTCCTCGGTGTCGAAATGGACTTCGACGTTCGGGGCAAAGGCCCAGTTCCTGAGCTCTTCTGCAAAGGGCAGGTGTTCTTCGCTGCGCGCGCAGATGTGCAGAACAAACGGTTTTTCAAGCTGCATCAGCCGGTGCGCCATCGACAAAGTGGGGGTGATACCGATCCCTCCGGCGATCAGAACGGTGCGCTTGGCCTTTTCGTAGAGGACGAAATTGTTGTGCGGTTTGCCGATCCGGGCGATGCCGCCCTCCTTGAGCACCTCATGCACCTCCTTTGAGCCGCCGCGCCCGGCGTCATCGCGCTTGACCGCGATCTGGTAGCGATTCTGCTCGAAAGGGGCGTTCAGCAGCGAGTATTGCCGGACAGCACCACTTGGCAGGTGCAGGTTGATATGGGAGCCCGCGCTGAACGTCGGCAGGTGGTCGCCCTGCAGGGGCTCGAACGTGTAGCTGCGGATGTCCTTTGCCACGTCCTGCACCCGTGTGACCCGGACGTTCCGCACATCCGAGCCGAGCGGATCGGGAAGAATGATCTCTTTGGCCGGCGTGAGATACCCACGGTGCGGGATGTTCTGGCGCAAGAGGGCACCATTGGCGAAATCCCATACCGGGCCATAGCGGTACCACGGCAGGTGCGGCAACAGGTGATGCATGCAGTGATCTGCCTGCCCCATCAGTGACAGCCGCACCAGCGGATTGCTCTTGATGCGCACGGTGGACTGAAACGCCTGTTCTTCCCAGGACAGCCCGTGCGGGTGCTGGATATAAGCAAAGGAATAGACTACCGCCCAAAGCCCAAGCCGCTGTGGCAGCACGTAAAGCACCAGAAATTCCCACCAGTAAGGCGACAGCAAGAAACCCACATGGCTGACGACCAGACACGCCAGGGTGAGAAACAACCAGTATTGTGTCCGGGCAGGCAGGCGCTCTTTTGCACCGCTGGTATAGTACCAATGCACCCAATGCAGGTCCGTGAAGGCGAGATAGAGGATACCGAATGGCCTCGGCGTGTTGACCAGCTTGTCATCGGGGTCATACTCCTCGTCCCCGACGTAGCGGTGATGCTCCATGTGCAGGGTCCGCCACAAGGGCATGTTGGCACCGGGCAGCAGCAGTTGCACCGAGATCGTGCCCAGCAGATCGTTCAGAAAACGGTTGCTGGACAGGGACTGATGCGCCGCATCATGCATCGGCGTGAAGGAAATGAAGATTGAAACGAACATGATCGCAACGGCAACCGGGGCCCCGAACCAGCCCTGGAAATAGCCATAGACGCTTGCAAAAGCGCCCAACCAGCACAGTGCGACAAGGCTGAACTGATGTAGCGACAGGAAGGGCACCTTGGCCACCTCCCCGTAATCGGGGTCGCTGATGATCTGATTGAGCACCTCGCGCACGGCGGGGTCTTTGGTCATGGGCATGGGTTTTCCTCCTGTTCGGTGGCAAAATCGTTCGGGTTCGGAAAATCGCTTTCCCGAGCATCCTGGTTTTTTGGGGTTTGGGGTGACTTATCCGGCGCGTTGCATGCGGTTGTCCTCGCGGATCATGTCTGCGGCCTTTTCGGCGATCATGATGGTGGGCGCATTGGTGTTCCCACTGACGATCGTGGGCATGACAGAGGCATCGACGACCCGCAGATTGCGCACCCCGCGCACATTCAGGCGAGGGTCCACGACAGATGTGCTATCCGCCCCCATCCGGCAGGTGCCGACGGGGTGATAGACACTGTCTGCGTTCTCGCGGATGTGGTCTCGCAACTCATCGTCGGTCTCGTTTCCGGTCAGGAAATGCTGTTTCTTGATCTCGGCTGCCATCGGGGGTGCGGTCATGATCTGCTGCATTTTCTTGACGCCCGAAAGAAGCCGTTCCAGATCGTCCGGTGCACTCAGAAACTGCGGGTCGATCCGGGGGGCATCGTCGGCGCGCGCGGAGCGCAAGCCCACAGACCCCCGGCTGTCGGGACGCAGCAGGCAGCAATGGCAGGACACGCCATATCCCGCCTGCAAGGTCCGCCCATGATCTATGAGTTTCACAATTACAAACTGCAATTGCAGGTCAGGCCAATCGGCGTAATCCGGCCCGGAGGATAAAAAGGCACTGGCTTCGGCAAGGGGGCTGGACGGCAGGCCCACGCCGGATTTTTTCCAGCGCAGCAATTCCTTTGTCAGCCGCGCGGTGCCGGTCATGCCGATCCCGATCACATCGGTGGTGTGTGTTTCGAAGACACTGACATAATCCGGATGGTCGACGAGGTTCTGCCCGACCTGCGGTGCATCAATGACAGGGTTGATCCCGAATTGCCGAAGCTGCTGCGCCGGGCCGATACCCGAGAGCATCAGAAGCTGAGGGCTGTTGAAGGTCCCGCCGCTCAAAATGACCTCGGCATTTGCCAGCACCTTGCGGATGATGCTGCCTTGCTTCAACTCGACCCCATAGGCCGCACCGTCCCGGATGAGCACCTTGCGCACCGTTGCATTGGTGATGACATCAAGATTCTTGCGGTGCATTGACGGAAACAGGTACGCGGCTGCCGCCGAGCAACGCTCGCCACGCCGTTCGTCATGAAACTGGGTTGTCTGGATGATGCTGGCACCCTTGGGTTCTGCCACGTTCAGATCATCAATGATCGGCACCTGGCAGGTCTCGGCAGCAGACAGGAACCGGTGCGAAATCGCGCGCGGTTCAACCACGTCATTCACGTGCAAGGGGCCGCAATCGCCATGCGCTTCATTCGCGCCGCGATTATTGTTCTCGGCCTTCTTGAAATAGGGCAGTACGTCGTCATACCCCCAACCGTGACAGCCATTTCCAGCCCAGCCGTCATAGTCGCGGCGATGTCCGCGCATATAGACCATGGCGTTGATCGCGCTTGATCCGCCCAACGCCTTTCCGCGCGGCTGGTATCCTTTCCGGCCATTTAGTCCGGCTTGTGGCACGGTTTCATATGCGTAGTTGTTCAGCTTCACGGGTTGACCAGAAACCATCGCGGCAATCCCGATCGGCATGCGGATCAACAAACTGTCCCCTTTGCCACCGGCCTCGATCAGGCAGACCCGGTTGTTTGGATTCTCACTCAAACGCCCTGCCAAAACGCATCCTGCGGAGCCTCCGCCCACAATTATATAGTCATACTGGCTGTCCATCAGTGTCCCTCCCCCTTTGGCAGAACACCTCGTTCTGGCTCAGGAATCGATGCTATTGCTTGTTCGCTGGGGACTGGAGAATAGACAGGAGGCGATCCAAAACAATTTCAACTGCGGACAATTTTGTATGAAATCCGGTCAATCTCTGTTGAGGGGTTCTTCGAGGTTGCTGAACTCGCCCACCGTCAGGCCGGTCCATGATTTGAAAGCGGACCGAAAGTTCGACGGCGCGCTGTAGCCCAGCCGATGGGCGATCTCATCGACCGCCAGCCTGTGATTGCGGATCATATGAACGGCACTTCGCAGCCGGAATTGTTGCAGTAACGCCTTGAACGTCACCCCTTCATCTTCAAGCTTTCGCCGCAATGTCCGCTCAGAGATGCCAAGCTGCGCCGACACAGCATCGGCGGTCAGCGAGGCGGCAAGGTTCGCGGTCATGAGCGCCGTGACCCGCGACGCGAACAACTGGTTCTTTCTGAGCCTCAGCGACTGACGGCTGCACAAGTCATTCATGTCCGCGTTGATGAGCGCATTTGCCTCGACATAGGGCAATTTGAGCGCCCGTGTTTCAAACAGGAAGGCATTGTAGGGCTGGCCAAAACGCAGAGGGCAGCCGAAAAGCGCGTCATACCGCGCTTTTTCGTCGGCGCCGTCATAGGTGAACCAGGCCTCCTGGATCGGAAAGGGTGCGCCGTTGACTGTCTCCATAAAAGTAACGGCCATGGCGGTCTGGACCTCGATGAGAAACCGATGCAACCCGGTCGCCTGGATGTTGTCCTTGAAGATATGATGGGTCATGTCCTCGTGGAACTCCAGCGGCATCCTCACGACCGGGCATTCGAGTTCGGGATACAAGAAGACCGTATCGAACCCGCCGGCCATGGAAGTTGCCGTTGCGATGGCCACGCCAAAGGCACCGTATTGGATGGGCGTCAGCGCTTTGCCCAATGCAAAGGCCGCTTCGGTTCCCAGGCCGTTCTCCACGAAGCTGGCATAGACCGATGCCACCTGGCCGAGCGAGACAATGGTCGTGGTATCCGAAAGCGCGTCTTCGTCCAATCCGGTTCCCTTCAGCATCACATTGCGAGACAGACCGAATTGCTTCCCGACACGCACGGCGCTGTGGATCTTGAACACCGGATATCCAAGTTCCTGAAGATGCGTCGACGCTGGAATTTCAATCTTCATTTTTCATCGCCGCCCAGGTGGTTCATGGCAATTGCCGTGAAATCGCTTCCCGCCTTAGAAGCAGGTCATCCGCCATGACCTGCCCCTATTTTCAGCACTACTCGTGAACCCGATTTGCCTTCCATCGGTGTGCCATCATTCTTCGGCGCGGGCAATGGGCGCAGGCGCGGAGCCCTTGGTTACACCCTCAGACGAAATACCTGAAACATCGCTTGCCTTCTCACGCGTTGAAATCCCCGTTTTCAGGCAGCCAAGACGAGCAAGATGCCGGGCTGTCAATCTTGCACTTTCAAAGAAGTTCGTTCATGCCCGACCAGAGGAGTTTCAGGGAATGCAACGAAAAGGCACGGCCTGACGTAATTTGACGATGAAGAAGGGATGACGCGGCGCGTGACGGTTCAAATTCACATTCAGGACCTCGATTTTGCCATTGACAATAAGCCGATCCTGCAGGGCCTGAATCTCAAGTGCGATGTCAGACGCGTCGGTGTGATCGGTCAGAACGGTTCGGGCAAATCGACGCTTGCGCGGCTTGTCGCAGGGCTTGCAACACCCACTTCAGGCACCATCCGGTTGGGCGATCTCGATCCATATAAAGACCGCCGGACGGCTTTGCGCGAGGTTGGCATATTGTTCCAGTCACCGGAACATCAGATTATCTTCCCGACTGTTATCGAAGAGATCACATTTGGCCTTGTCCAATTGGGCAATGACAAACCTGCGGCACTGGCTGCTGCGCGGGAAATTCTCGAACGGTTCGGGCTGGTGCACTGGGAAGAGGCCTATGTAAACACGCTGTCCCACGGCCAGAAACACCTGCTCTGCCTCATGTCGGTCGCAGCAATGAAGCCAAAGCTCCTGGTGCTTGACGAGCCCTTTGCAGGCCTCGACTTGCCCACCAAGATACAGATGACGCGCTACTTGCAACTCTATGATGGCGCTTTGCTCCATATCTCGCACGACCCGGATGATTTGCGTGAATATGACATGATCGTCTGGATGGAAGAGGGCCGCGTCAAGAAAATGGGAGCCGAAGTCGAGATCCTTAAGGCATATCAAACAGCCATGCACGACAGAGGAATGCGCGATGATCTCGCTGACCTCGCCAGTTAGAACGCGGGCGCACAACTGGCCCGCCAGCCTGAAACTGGCCGCGCTTGCCCTGGCCACGCTGGTCTTGTTCATGGTTTCGGAACCATACGTCCTGCTTGCAGCCTGTGGTATCACCTTGGTGCTTTACGCGGTCCCCGGCAGGGTTTTCCTGCTGGCGGGTCTGCGCCGCCTTGTGGTTCTGTGGCCATTTCTGGCGATCCTTGCGGTGTGGCATCTGGCAACCCGCACCTACGCGGAAGGTGCAGAAATCATCTTACGGCTGATTGCAGCCATGGGGCTTGCGAACCTCGTCACCATGATCACGGCGCTGTCTGACATGATCGCCGTCATCCGGTGGCTGGCGCATCCTTTGCGGCGCTTTGGCCTCAAGACACGCGCGCTGGAAATCGCCATCGCCATGGTGGTGCGGCTTCTTCCCAGCCTGATTGAAAACGGCCAGCGTCTGTCAGAGGCCTGGCGCGTCCGGTCGCCCCGTCGCCCGAACTGGCGCCTGGTGGTTCCGTTCACCTTGCTGGCGCTTGACGATGCCGATCATTTGGCCGATGCGCTACGGGCGCGTGGTGGTATTCTCGAAACCAAGGAGACCTGAGTTATGGAGCGAAGTGTCGTTCTTATTGCCCTTTTTGCAGCTTTGATTGCTGCGCTTGGCCTGGTGCCGAAACTGACGCTGGCCAGTGGTATCCCGATTACCGCGCAAAGCCTCGGGATTATGCTGTGCGGAACGGTTCTGGGCAGCAAGCGCGGTGCATTGGCGGTCTTGTTGTTTGTCCTGCTTGTCGCGGCTGGCTTACCGCTTTTGGCGGGTGGTCGCGGTGGCTTGGGGGTCTTCACAACACCCTGGGCCGGCTTCTACTTTGGCTTTCCGGTCGCTGCCTACGTTGCCGGGCTGGTGATGGAGCGTTGGCGTAGCGACAACGTGGGGCGTGTCGCCGGAGTTGCTGCGGGAATCGGCGGGATTGGCGCGCTCTATCTGGTCGCTGTACCCTATTACATGGTGATGAAGCCCGCCGGGCTGACCGAAGCGGTGTTGACCGCGATGGCACCGTTCATGCCCGGCGACCTTCTCAAGGCGGTCCTGGCGGGGCTGATCACGGGGGCGCTTTATCGGGCACGGCCTGCGAGCGTATTGTCGCGGGCCTGATGGAGACCGCATTTGCAGAGCTTATGCGTCAGCGCCGTTCAACGCGGGCCTTTACAGACCAGCCGGTCGAGCGCGTCATCGTGGAAGAGATTCTGCGCGTCGCCCGCCTGGCGCCAAGTGGGGCAAACCTCCAACCAGGCCATTTCCATGCGCTTGCGAAGCAAAGCCTGACGTCGCTGAAAGGCGCGCTGGCGCAGGCAGTCGAGGACCGGCGCCCCCATGACGCCGAGTATTCCTACTTCCCTGACCCGATGCCGGCCTATCTAAAGGCGCGTCAACGTGCGGCAGGTTTCGCGCTCTACAAAGCCCTTGGCATCGACCGTCGCGATGTTGAGGGTCGTCGGGCGCAATTCGACCGGAACTACGCGTTCTTTGATGCGCCTGTCGGCATCGTCGTAACGATTGAGCGGGCCATGGGAAAGGGCTGTTTCATGGATCTTGGCATGGCGGTGATGTCCTTATTGCTGGCGGCAGAGGCCGCGGGTCTCGCGACGACCGGCATCGGCGCATTGGCCAACCATGCAAAAGTGGTGCATCAGCACTTGGATTTGCCGGACAGTGAAATGGTCGTCTGCGGGATTGCCCTCGGCCATGCGGATAAATCCGCGCCTGTGAACCAGTTCCGTACCGCTCGCGCATCTCTGGATGAATATGCAACCTTCCGCGGGTTTGAGGATTAGCCGGATGTAACGGTGGCGGCCTCCCCTCCAGCCTTCGTGGGTTGTGTGGACTTGCCGAATGGTCAGGCGGCGCCGAAAGCAAAGCGCGAAATCCTCTGCCGTGTCGTGGAGGCCGATGCTCTAGCCCAAATCCATCAACAACGCGCTGCCCAGGCCACCGGCAGAGGCGATGGCGGCCAATCCGGTCCCGCCCCTCTGTTGCAGGTCGTGAAACAGCCGAACCGCCAATACTGCCCCTGACGCGCCAATGGGATGACCTCTGGCCAATGCGCCGCCACTTGTGTTGATCCGCTCACACGGCAGCTGACAGGCACGCGCGCCCGCAATGGCTTGGGCCGCGAAAGCTTCCATCAACTCGATGAGCGCCAAGTCCGCAACGCAAAGACCTGTCGTTTTCAAGATGCTGTTGATCGCCGGAACCGGTGCGAGGCTTGGCCGTGTTGGATCAGCGCCCAAGGTGATGCCACCCCGGAGTGCAACGCCGACTTTGCCCAATTGCTTCGCAATGCCTTCTGACACCATCAGCACAAAACCCGCGCCATCCGCCGCCACCGCCATGTTTGCCGCGGTAACGTTTCCCGCAACCGATCTGGCGCGCGCCGCGGTCCCGAGCGTCAGTTCCCGCGTGAAAGGGTCGCGCGCAACCCCATTGATCGGTGTGATTTCCGCCGCCAGCCCGTTCGCTGCGCGCGCACGCCGATGGCTCTCAACCGCCCAACGATCTTGCGCGTCTCGCGAAATCTTCCAGTCCTGCGCGAGCGCATCGGCGTCTGCTGCCATATCCGGATCGCGATCTGGCCATGGGGTGAAGGGGGCTTGATAGTAAGGGATTGGTGGACCATCCTTGACCCGATGCATTCGAAGCGGCGCGCGAGAGTAGCTCTCGACCCCACCGGCTATCACGATCTCATGCACACCTGCCCGGATCATGGCGTCCCCCACGATCAAGGCATCGAGTCCACCCGCGCATTGCCGATCCACCGACAGCCCGGCCACACGCTCTGGCAGGCCAGCGGCCAATGCTGCAATCCGCGCGGGGTTGCCGCCGGCTCCAAGCGCATTTGACAGGATCAACTCACCCACCCGCTCTGATCCGACGTCGGCGCGCGCCAGAAGATCGCGGATGACAGGCGATGCGAGGTCGTGCGGCAAAAGGTCCGAGAATGCTCCGCCGCGTGGCACGATCGCACTCCGGCAGGCTGCTATGATCACGCTGCGGGTCACCTTTTTGGCTCCGCGCCCCACAGCGCCCGGAGCTGCTGCAGATCAGGCTTCCCAGCTTGCAGCATCGGCAATGCCTCAACCGTGCGAAACACCTTCGGAACAGCATGCGCACCGAGCGCAGCAAAACAGGCCCGGCGCAAATCCGCTGCCGTCGCAGGTCCTTGCACTGCCGCGACGATGCGATTGCCGCGCAGCGGGTCGGGCAGGTTCAGCACCGCCGTGGCCTCAACTCCCGGCTGCGCTATCAGGACAGCTTCGATAGCTTCGGGATAGACATTGTGATCGGCCACAGTCACCATTCTGTCGCGGCGCCCACATAAATGAAGGTATCCAGCGGCATCCAGTCTTCCCAATTCACCAATAGCAAGGAATCCGTCATCCCATCTTGTTTCGGCGCTTTGGCCAACTTCATATCCGTCAAAAAGGTAGGGGCTCTTCACCCAAATCTCACCAATATCCTGATCTGAATGTCGACCGTCTACGCGCAGATCGACGCCGGGGTATGCGCGTCCAACCGCGCCTGGCGGAGTATGTGCATCCGAAATGGCCATGAAACTCGTTTCCGAGGCCCCAAAGAACTCGGTGATGACCGCATTCGGACAGCGCTCCACCAAGGTCGCCCGTAAATCGGACGACAACGCTCCGCCACCGCAGATGACCTGCGCAAGCGTCGGAAACAGCCCGGTGTCATGCGACATCAATAATCGCAATTGGCTCGGCGTCGCATAGATATGCGTGATGCCCTGATCGCGGATATTCCTGGCCTGCGCATCGGGGCGTTTTTCACTCAGCAATAACAGACCGGCCCCAAGGTGCAGTGCTTCCAGTGCAGCATACAAGCCCAACGAATGCCCCAAGCTGCCCAGAACCCCAAAGCGCGCGCCGATCGCAACGTCAAAGAGCCGCTTATTGACGTCAAAGCTCGCAATCCAACTGGCAGGACGACGCCGAATAACCTTGGGCGCGCCGGTCGAGCCGGAGGTTTCACACAAAAGCCAAGGCCCGGTGCCAGGTGTATCGGAAACCCGCAAACCACCCGCTTGTCGCGCAAATAGCGAACGCCCTTCAGAGATGGCCTGCCAAAGTTGCCGCAGGCTGGGTGTCTCCGGGGCCAGCAGCGCCGCCGCGGGATGAATTTGAAAGTTCTGCTGAACCAAGCTGCCAACCCATTCCTGTACAATACCAGCGTTTACCCAATCGGCTTCCGCATTTCCAAGGAAAACGGTGAGTGAACCTATCCGGTGCACTGGTGGTTGAGAAGTGAAGACACCGTTTTGTCTGAAACGCGATGATCGCACATGATCCAGAGCTCGTCGGAGCGCACACGGCACGGCAGGTTTGGGCGACTCGAATGCCGTGATCGCCCCCGGTAAGTCGGATCATGCATGAGGCATGCAGTCCCTAGGTCAGGGAAGTGCCTGTTCCACCATGTGGAATGCAGCGCCGGTATGATGGAAGTCGTGCCTGTTTCCCCCGATCATCAGGCCCGAACAGTAGTGGGACCTGACAGGATGACAAAAGACAAGAATCGAGAAGAGTTCCGTGGGTTGATCGCAGAGGTCGACGATACAATTGTGGATAGGCTCATGGTTGGTGCAGTTGACCTGCACGTTCATTCCGGGCCATCGATCATGGAGCGCCAGATCGACCATTTGCAGGCGGTCGAACAAGCCGCGGAGGCGGGAATGCGCGGCATCCTGTTCAAGGATCACCACTACTCCGTCGCACCGTTTATTCCGATGATGGAACGGCTGGTCGGGCACTTGGGCGTGTCAATGTATGGCGGACTTGTGCTCAACAACACGACGGGCGGCTTTCATCCGCATGTGGTGGATTCGCAACTGAAACACGGTGGCAGGATGATCTGGATGCCGACGGCGCAATCGGCCAACCATATCCGTTCGTCGTTCCGAAAATCGCGGCTTGCGATGAACGTAAAGCTGAAAACACCTACGCTTTTGACTGTTGTCGATGATCGCGGCGCAATCATCGATCCGGTCAAGGAGATATTGGATTCGATTGCCGAATTCGATGCCATCCTGTCCTCCGGACATCTGCATGTCTGGGAGATCTGGAAGCTGTTCGAGGAAGCCAAAGCGCGGGGGGTCAAAAATCTGATCATCAACCATCCCATGTACGGGCTTCACTTCACTTATGACGACATTCGCGAACTGGCAGAGTTCGGCGCGCTGATCGAGCAATCGGCCTGCTTGTATGTCGACAGTCGTTTCAACGTGTTTGAACCGCATCTGCTGGCAGAGCATATCCGCGCTGCCGGCGTGGAGAACTCCTCTATCGGGTCGGACCTCGGCCAGGTGGACAACCCGACACCGGTTGAAGGGATGCGGCAGGCGATCAAACTGTGTCTGGTAAGCGGTTTCAGTGAAGACGAGGTTCGCCTGCTGGTGCGTGATAACCCGTCGCGACTTGTCGGTCTCCCGGTCTCCGCCGACGCTTGAGGAGCACACCATGAGCCATGCGAGAGGCGGATTTCGTCAGCGGTTTCTGGATGGCGTGAACCTGACGGGGAGTTTCCTGAAGATCGCACATACGATGCCCGCGGAAATCCTCGGGACGATCGGCTATGATTTTGTCGTGATTGACGAAGAGCACGCCCCGATTGGTCGCGAATCCACGGATCGGATCGTTCTGGCCTGCAAGGCAGCCGGTATCGGTTGCCTTGTCCGGGTCAGAAGTGCGGCCCCGGAGGAAGTCCTGTCGGTTCTGGATTGCGGCGCGGATGGTGTTCTTGTGCCCCATGTCGATACGCCAGAAAAAGCCAAGAGCATCGTTTCCGCGGCGCGCTATCGCGGGGGTGCGCGGGGATATTCACCGACGACGCGGGCAGGCCGGTTTGGTGACGTCACAATCGCAGGCCATGTCGAGGCCGAGGACAACCGCGCCTTGGTCATCGCGATGATCGAGGACCCGTCCGCTGTTGAAAACATCGACGCGATTGTTGCGACAGAGGGTCTTGACGCGGTCTTCATCGGACGCGGCGACCTGACCGTTGCCTACGGCGAGACAAAACCGGGTTCCCAGCCAGTGATTCGGGCGACGCGGGCGATCTGTGCGGCTGCGCAGGAAAAAGGCGTGGCAATCTGTGCAATGACCGGCACCGCCACGGATGCGGCCTCGCTGTCCCAACTGGGAGCGACGGCCTTCATCCTGGCCTCGGACCAGACCTTCATTCGCGACGCGGCCAGAGCCCGTCTGTCCGACATCAAGGATGCGCTGCCGGAAAGGAAAAATTGACCGATGGCTTATGACAAGACCGACCCCCGTGCCGTGCTGGACACAGGTACAACCGCAAAGCCTCGAACCGGGCTTGTTGCACGCGCGCAGATCGGCGCATTTGACAAGACTGAACCGGTGATAAGCGACGACGCGGGGGCTTCGTGGTTCCTGCGGGGGCAGAATTTTGTCGTGGTTCGCACCGACGCGGCTCCCGGTGGCAGTTTTGTTCGTCAAGCTCAGACGGACGAATACGTTGTTCTCCTGCCGGAGCAAGGCGCAAGGATCACCGTAGACGGGCAGACCCACGACGTCGCTGGCAACTCCATTGCCTTTGTCCCGCCTGGTGACAGTTCCGTCATGATGCCCGAGGGTGGGCGTTTCTTCCGTCTGTTTACCAGCCGCTCCGCCGACCTGGTGAGCAGGTGTCCAAATGCCGATGCCTATGAACCACCACGCAGCCATATCCCTCCCTTGCAGGACTGGCCGGTACCGGCGGCGGGATGGAAACTGCGGCATTACACGCTGGACGTGCCAAAAGAGCCGGGACGGTTCGGGCGGATTTTCCGCTGCTCGACATTCATGGTCAATGTGCTTGACCCCTATGACGGGCCACGCGACACAACCAAGATGTCACCGCATCACCATGATGATTTTGAGCAATGTTCTCTGGTGCTTGAAGGCTCTTACGCGCATCATCTGCGCTGGCCCTGGACGACGGATATGGCGGATTGGCGGCCCGATATGGAAATCGAGGCTGGCGCGCCATCGGTGACCGTGATTCCGCCGCCTGCCATTCATACCAGTCGGGCAACCGGTGGCGGCAGAAATGCGATGGTTGATATCTTTTGCCCGCCGCGCGAGGATTTCAGCCTGAAACCCGGATGGGTGTTGAATGCGGAAGACTATCCAATGCCGGGCTGAGCGGATGGGTCCCTGAATCGAAGGAAAAGACAGTGCAAGAACGGATTGGCGTTGCGGGCCTGGGAAATATGGGCACAGCCATCGCGGCAAGACTTGCCGCGCAGGGATGGTCGGTTTCAGGCTGGACCCGAAGCGGGGTCGATCAGGCCTGGGCAGAGGCACAGGTCATCACTCCCCATGAGACCCTCGAAGCGCTGGTAGCAGCATCTGATATTGTGCTCTTGTCGCTCTTTGATGACGCGGCGATCGCATCCGTGCTCGACAGGATGCTCAAGCATGATCTGCGCGGCAAACTGATTGTCGATACCAGCACGGCCAATCCGTCGACCCTGAAAGGATATGCCGAAAGCATCGCGACTGCCGGGGCGGGCGTGCTGGACGCGCCTGTATCGGGCTGGCCAAAAGTTGTGTCGGCTGGGAAGGCTGGCGTCTTCATCGGCGGTGCAGCCGGTGACGTGGCGCGCTTCACCCTCGTGGCCGGGCAATTCGCAAATCGCGTCTTCCACGTCGGTTCGCTGGGTCAGGGACTGGCGGCCAAGATCGTGAACAACATGATGCTTGCGACCTACTGGCAGGCGCTGCACGAAACCCTCGCGGTGGGGCGAAGCCTCGGCCTGAGCGGGGAGATCATGCTCGACATTCTGACAAGCGGCCCTGCAGCCAACGGCACATTGGCAGGGAAGGCCAAGGTAATTCTGGGCGAGGACGGCCCGCCGAGCTTCACCGTCGCGGGGATCGCCAAGGATCTTGCGATATATCGTGAAGTGGCAGCGGCAGGCGGGGTCGAGGCCCCCGCATTGCAGGCCGCGTTCGAAGGGTTCACCCGATTCCGCGATGCGGGGAACGCAGACCGGGATTTCGCGACCCTGCCGGGTGCAGCCCTTAAGGAGTGAGCTTGTGTTTTTTGAACCATCCAAGGGGCATGGATTGCCGCACAACCCCATTTCCGCCTGCGTCGCGCCGCGACCCATCGGCTGGATTTCCACGGTGAGCACGGACGGCATCCACAATCTTGCCCCTTTCAGCTATTTCAATCTGGTGCACAACTTCCCGCCCACCGTCATGTTTTCCTGCAATGGGCTGAAGCCGGACGGTGCCCCCAAGGACAGTTGGATCAATGCCAAGGAGACCGGGGAATTTGTCTATAACGTTGCGACATCAGCCTTGCGCGATGAGGTGAATATGTCGTCAGCCGCATGGGGCAGTGAGGTGAGTGAAATGCATGAGGTCGGCTTGGCGTCGGCACCTTCGATGCTGGTCGAGCCGCTGCGCGTGGCGGCCTCGCCCATTCAGTTCGAGTGCAAGACAATCGAGGTATTGCACCTTCCGACCGAACGCCCGGAAAACCCCAACACGATCGTGTTTGGACAGGTGGTGGGCGTGCATATCGATGACGCCTGCCTGTCCGATGGGTTGGTTGACTACGACAAGGTCGGCCATATCAGCCGCTTGGGCTATCTGGATTTTGCAGAGATGGGCCCCCGGTTTCAGATGCCACGCGTCTACGTAAAGAAAGAGCAGGACTGACATGATCAAATACGAAGCCCTGCGCCGACTGACAGGCGATCTGTATGATTGGTCGCTCAAGAAGATTCCAGAGGACACAAAGGAGCGCCTGGCAGAAGCCTATGCTGAAGAGACTGGGGAAAACGCTAGGAAAGTCCTGAATTTCATGATCCGCAGTTCCGAACTGGCCGAAGAGCATGACCGTTTCCTGTGCTCGGATGCCGGGGTCCCGGTCTATTCGGTCAAGATCGGCAGTCAGGCCCGCTTTGACGGGGATGTGAAATCCGCCTTTGTCGCCGGGTTCGACGATCTGGTTGGAAGGATTGATCCGCCGTTGCTTAAATTCGTCCAGAACCCATTGACAAACGAGCGCTCGTTTAGGGGCAAGGACATGCCGATCATCAGCTGGGACATGATCGACGGTGCGGACTACATCGATATCACCTGTTCGCCCAAGGCACTGGGATCGGGGCGTTGGGCGGCGCTTGAAATCTTCGTCTACCCCGAATTGGCCGAGATCGAGGAATTCATCCTAAAGACCGTAATCAAGGCCGGGTCGCAGCATTGCCCCCCGGTGATGATCGGCGTTGGCATAGGCGGATCGTTTGACCAGGCCGCCAAGATCGCCAAGAACGCGACCTTGCGTCCGATGGGTACAACAAACCCCGAGCCGATCCTCGCGGATATGGAGGGGCGTTTGCTGAAGGCCATCAACAAGCTGGGTTTCGGGCCCATGGGACAAGGTGGTGATACAACCGCGCTCGGCATCCATATCGATTATTCCGCGGGCCACGGCTTTACCCCCGTAGCGGTGTGTTTCAACTGCTGGATCAACCGCAGAACCCGCGCGCGCCTCTACAACTCCGGCAAGATCGAGCGCATCGAATGACCCAGACACAATCCCGGAACCACGACCTGAACTTGCCATTTCAGCAAGCGGCACTGGACAAACTCAGGATCGGTGACCTAGTCTATTTGACCGGGGATATCGTGGTGACCGTGGGGCTGCCGACCCACAAGCGGATTCAGGAATACCTCGATGCAGGCAAGGCGCTGCCGATGGACCTGCAAAGCGGGATGCTCTGCCAGGTCGGGGCCTATATCGAAGAGGGCGAGAACGGCAGAACCTGTCGTTACATCAATCCTTCGACAAGCACCCGGTTTGAACCCTATTTGCCCACGATTATTCGCGGCAGCGGTGTCAAGGCAATTGCCGGTAAGGGTGGTGTCGGCCCAAAAACCGTGGCGGCAATGCGCGATATGGGATGTGTTTACCTGTCCTTCGTGGGTGGTGCCAGCGCGCTGACATCCGAGGCTGTCGAAGAAGTGTTGGATGTCGCCTGGACTGATTTCATTCTGCAGTTCCGGCTGACCCGGTTGCGGGTGAACCGCCTCGGCCCGCTAACGGTGGGTGTGGATGTTCGGGGCAACTCTCTTTATCGGGAGCTGCAGGAGCAGGCGGAAAGCAAGTTAGAGGCGCTGATGGTCGAACTGAACGAAACGCGCCGCAGCTAGAGCGTCTGGCGAGATACCTGAAATCCGCTTATCAGCGAACGCGCCCCAATCTCAGATGTCATGCAGCGTCAGGTGATTGGGATTTTTCGCATGACGCTTTTGCTCAATCCCGAACAGCGAAAGACCCCATAGAGCAGTACATATAGGTCATGTCAGTTTTCGAACATTTCCGGCAATCTGCGAGGCCGCTTCCTGGAGCGGACCCAGCAAGTTCTGCACGGCGTCCGCACGCCGCATCGCGGAGCGAAAATAGGTGATGCCAAGTGTTCCCAGGACACGGCCATCCCCAAGTATCGGAACGGCCATTGTGTTCGAGTTTTCAAAGCCTGCGCCGCGCAGGCGTTCAGCGAAGCCCTGCTGCTTGATGAGCTCTAACCGGCTGAGCAACCCGGTTTCTGTATCTCGGGGCACGGCGGCATCCTGCTGAGCGGCCTTATGGACGGATTTCAAAAGAATGCGACGTTCCGGTTCCGGGCAGAAGGCGAGATAGGCAAGCCCCAGCCCGTGGCGATGCAAAGACAGTCTCATGTTGACGGTGGCATGAAATGGCGAAATCGGACTATCGGGAATGGTTGAAAACCGAACGACAACATCGGCCTGATCGAGGATGGCAATCGAGACCGGCCAGGTTATCCTCTTTGTGAGCGCGATCGCGTAGGCGCGTCCGGCCTCTACAACCAGAGGGTCATTGTGGAATCCCGCGCTGAGCGACATGATCTTTGATGTCAGAACGTAGCCGGAAAGCCGGTCATCGCGGCTGACATAGCCGCAGTGCTCAAGGGTTTGCAGCAATCGCACGATCGTAGGCTTCGCGAGCTTTGTTCGGTTGTGAAGCTCCGCCACCGAAGAGCTTTTGGATCGATTCAGTTCTTCCAGCACCATCAACACGCGCGCGATAGATCTTACCGGGGAATAGCGGGCCAACTGTGTTTCCTTGTGTCTGTGGTTGGGAATGACTAGCACGTCATTTCATAGTGTGGAATGGCCTTGTGTATGTGTTGAGGGATCAGGGTCAGCTCTTAACAGTAGCTCTGCAGTCGCCAAGGTTGATCTAGTTGGCATGACGCTCGTTGAGAGTACCAAAGTGCTCAGCAAGGGTCTTCAGCTGATGATTTCAAAGTAGGCAATGATGAACATGCCGAGCGTACGCAGATGCAGATTAGGGTGTCGGCGCTACACAATCGACCAAACGAGGGAGAAGAAGAGATGAAGAATGCACTTAAGAGACTGGGACCGGTTCTGGCGATTTGCGTCGGTGGTGCCGCAAGCGCCGAAGAACCAAAGCTTCCAGACACTCTGTCATGGACGGCCTACAACGTGGGAAGCTCAGGCTACAGCCAGTCTGTTGCAATCGGCAAGGCGCTCCAAGATGCATATGGCGTCACATTGCGCGTCGTGCCCGCTAAGAATGACGTCTCGCGCGTCGTGCCGGTGGTGAAGGGTCAGATTGATTTCGCGGCGGCCGGTTCCGGTGTCTTCTACGCAGCAGAGGGCGTTCTCGGTTGGGCAAAACCGGAACTCGGACCCCAGCCTCTGCAAATGGTCATGAGCGCAACCGGGAAGAACTGTCTTGCGCTCGGCACGGCCGCCGATGCAAACATCAAAACCGCAGCAGACCTCAAGGGCAAGCGGTTGCCCTGGGTTGTCGGCTCTCCGGCGCTGCAAACGAATGTTACAGCCTTCCTCGCTTATGGCGGGCTGACCTGGGACGATGTGATAAAGGTCGATGTCAGCGGTTTCGACGCCGCCTGGAAGGCGATCTTGAACGATCAGGCGGATGCCATGACCTCCTTCACAACAGGTGGCGGCACCGAGGTTGATGCCTCTCCACGTGGCCTGCATTGGCTGGAAACTCCGCACGATGAGACCGAGAATTGGGAGCGGATGCAGGCAGTCGCCCCGCATATGGCCAAGCGCGTCGCAACGCTGGGCACCAATATTTCGGAGGACAACCCCCTGCAGTGCGGCGGGTTTCCCTATCCGATCCTCGTGACCGCGCCCGACCGCGACAGCGATTTGGTGATGAGCATGGCCAAGGGCATCAACGATCAGTTTAAGAGCTTTGCTGCTGCCGAACCCTCGGCGAGCGGCTGGGCAAGCGATCGCCAGAATTTTCAATGGGTTCTGCCCTACCATGAAGGGGCGGTGGCATACTGGAAGTCGGTTGGTCTCTGGTCTGACGAAGCCGACGCGCACAACCTGTATCTTCTGGAACGGCAGGCGGTGATTGCCAAGGCGTGGCAAGACATGGAAGACAAAAGCGAAGACGGTTTCCAGGCGCGCTGGATGGCAGCACGTGCCGATGCCCTGCGCGCGGCAGATATGCCGACAGTCTGGGATAACTGATCCATGACGGTGAAGGTGGACAATTCGGAAGCGGCGGTCAGCCGCTTCCGGCCGGTCGGGGATGCCTGGCTCTGGTTGCTCAGGGCAAGCACCTGTGCTGTGGTATTCCTCGCGATCAACCAGGCGTTTAACCTGCACTTCTTTGTGGGCTTTACGCTGCTCGCAAACCAATACATGTATCTGCTATTGCTGCTGATCATCCCGTCCGTCTTCATTCTGCTGCCAATCGGAAACGGGACACCGGGTGCCTGGGTGCCGATATACGACATTGTTCTAGCGATACTGACCGGCGCAGTGCTCTGCTGGTTCATCGCCAACTCTCTGGCCATGATGCAAAACGGATGGGAACTCGCCGCGCCGGCGCGCGCCACCTATGTGTCGATGGCGCTCTGGGTTCTGATCTTCGAAGCCTCGCGGCGCGCGGGTGGGATGGCGCTTGCCGTCATCGTGGGTGTTGTGTCGCTCTATCCGCTCTTTGCCGACGCCATGCCCGGTGCCATTCGGGGGTTCTCCTATCCGCTTGAGACGGCGGCGGGCTATCATGCTATGAGCAACGAAAGCATCGTGGGCATTCCGATGCGTGCCTTTGCCAACCTCGTGATCGGCTTTCTGATCTTCGGAGCCGCGCTTCAACACACCGGAGCAGGATCGTTCTTCATCAACCTCGCCTTTGCTCTGCTGGGGCATATTCGTGGCGGTCCGGCAAAGGTCGCGATTGTGGCCAGCGGCCTCATGGGCTCGATGAGCGGATCGGTCGTGACCAACGTCATGACCACAGGTGTCATGACGATCCCGGCCATGCGGCGTATCAAGCTTAAGGCGCCTTTCGCTGCGGGGGTCGAGGCCTGCGCCTCAACGGGCGGCGTGCTCATGCCGCCGGTGATGGGGGCGACAGCGTTCATCATGGCGAACTTTCTTGAGGTGTCCTATGCCAGCGTCGCCCTTGCGGCGATCATCCCCTCGTTCCTCTATTTTTTCGGGCTCTTCGTCCAGATTGATGCCCGCGCCGCGCGTGAAGGCATCAAGGGCCTTGATGCGGCCGAACTCCCGTCGCTTCGTCAGACACTCAAGGACGGCTGGTTTTACATCTTCGCGTTTGCCCTGCTGGTTTACCTGCTGCTGTTCCTGCGGCGAGAAATGCTGGCCCCCTTCTTTGCGACACCGGTTCTGCTGATCATCAATCAGCTCTTCTCGAAAGAAACACGCTGGGGGCGCAAAGAGCTCTTTGCCTTCATCGACACCCTGACGAAGCTTTTTGCTGAACTTGTGGGCGTCTTGGCCGGGATCGGATTGATCGTGGGGGCCTTGTCGATGACCGGGCTTGCCGGAACACTGGTCAACGATCTGCTGTCGATCGCCGGGGGATCCCCCATGGTGCTGCTGATTATCGGAGCGATGACGAGTTTTGTGCTGGGCATCGGCATGACGGTGACCGCGGCCTATATCTTTCTCGCGATCATTCTGGCACCCGCGCTTGTGGCCACGGGTATGAACGCGATGGCGGTACACATGTTTATCTTCTATTGGGGCATGTTGTCGTTCATTACGCCGCCGGTTGCGCTCGGTGCATTTGCCGCAGCTTCGGTGGCCAAGGCACCCCCAATGGCCACCGGATTCGAGGCCATGCGGCTGGGCAGTGTGATTTACTTCATTCCCTTCTTCTTCGTGCTGGACCCGGCTTTGATCCTTGTCGGCAGTCCGGGCGAGATCGCTGTCGCGCTAAGTCTCGCGATTGTCGGCGTCTTGTGTTTTGCCAGCGGCATGCAGGGCTACCTGGCTGGGGTGGGCCGATTGAAAATGCATGAGCGGTTTCTGCTGATCGCGGGAGCGATTGTCATGCCGCTTCCCGGTCATTCGGTGATCCCCCTCGAGAAGCATGAAATCTTCGGTTTGGCCGCCATCGTGATCGTTCCGGTTGTGGCGATGGCCTTTGTCAGGGCGCGGCGACTAGGTGAGTTTGAACCAGGCCATGAGTAAGGCCTTCCCAAAGCTGGCCGCCGGCCCGGAGACCGTACTGATCCCTGGGCCGTCGATCCTTCCCGATGCTGTGCGCGCAGCGATCCAGCGGCCGTCAATCGACATCTATTCCGGGCCGCTTCTCGACGTGACGGCCCGGTGCGAGGCGGGCTTGCAGAAGCTCTTCGGTACGGCTCGGCGGGTCTTTCTCTATGCAGCCAATGGTCATGGGGTATGGGACGCGGCGCTTTGCAACACCCTGTCGCGCGGCGACCGGATCCTTGTGCTGGAATCCGGGCGCTTTGCGGCAGGCTGGGGTCATATGGCAGAGGCGATGGGTTTACAGATCGAAACCCTGCCCGGCGACTGGCACTCGGCCATCGACCTTTGTGCGCTGTCTCAACGTCTGGCGCAGGACAAAGGCCAAGAGATAGCGGCCATCCTCTGTGTTCAAGTCGATACCGCCTCGGGCGTCTGCAATGATATAGGCGCTATTCGGCAGGCCATAGACGCAACCGGTCATTCCGCATTGCTGATGGTGGATGCGATTGCGTCGTTGGGCACCATGCCCTTCGCCTTTGATGACTGGCGGGTCGATGTGGCCGTATCCGCGTCTCAAAAGGGTTTGATGTGCCCGGCGGGGCTAGGTTTTGTTGTGGCGGGGCAACGCGCTTTGGTCGCCCACGAGTCGGCGGGACTTCGGTCGCGCTACTGGGACTGGACCGCGCGCGCGACAGACGACCATTACTCGAAATACTGCGGGACACCGCCCGAACAGCTCTTGTTCGGGCTCGCAGAAGCGCTCGACATGATGGAGCAGGAAGAACTGACGGCAGTCTATTCGCGCCACGCGGCGCTCAGGGATGCGACGCAGGCTGCGATCGGGCAATGGCAGGGCGCAGGTGCACGGCCAAATATTCCCGAACCAGACGCCCGCGCGCCTTCGGTTTCAGTGCTCAACTTTGCCGACCGCCACGCGGACGGTATCATCGCATTTTGCAAACAATATTGCGGTGTCACGCTCGGGCGGGGTTTAGGGGATTGGGCTGGCAAATCGATCCGTATCGGACATATGGGATACATCAACGCCGCCACCGTTCTCGGAGCGCTCGCCAGTATAGACCTTGCCTTGCAAAGCCTTGACATCCAGCCGAATGCAGCCGGAACGGGGGCGGCCATCCGGGCCTTGAACGAGCAGGGCAAGATAAGCGCATGAAGGCCCCCCGACCCTGTATCATCTGCGTAGCGATTACCGGATCATTGCCGCGCAAATCCGACAACCCGGCGGTCCCCATTTCCATCAGCGAACAGGTGGAAAGCACCCATGCCGCATTTGAGGCCGGTGCCGCAATCGCACATTGCCATGTCCGCAACGCGGATGAAACGCCAAGCTCGGACCCTGAGAAGTTCGCCCGCCTCATGGAAGGCATCCAGAAGCATTGTGCCGGTATGATCGTGCAATTGTCTACCGGCGGCCGCTCCGGCGCAGGTCGCGAGCGCGGCGGCATGCTGGCCTTGCGACCTGAGATGGCATCGCTGTCTGTCGGTTCAAATAACTTTCCGACGCGGGTCTATGAAAATCCACCGGACCTTGTGGACTGGCTCGCAAGCGAGATGAAAGCCTACGAAGTGACGCCCGAGATCGAGGCATTTGACCTCAGTCATATCGTCAACGCCTGCAAAATGGCGCGGGACGGTAAATTGCCCGATCCACCTTATGTGCAATTCGTCATGGGTGTGCGCAATGCAATGCCTGCTGACAAGGCGATTTTCGATATCTACCGCGCCACGCTGAAGCGCCTGTCGCCGAATTCACCTTGGTGCGCAGCGGGTATCGGGGCGGCGCAACTTGTGGTCAACGAATGGGCTATTGCCGCAGGCGGACACACGCGGACGGGTCTTGAAGACAACGTCCGGCTTGATCGGAACACGCTTGCGCCCTCGAATGCGGCACTCGTGACGCGTGCCGCCGCACTGTGCGAAAAACACGAACGCCCCGTGGCGACCACCAAGCAGGCGCGTCGCATCCTGGGGCTGCGAAGAGAAAACGGACAGGGCGCGCATGGCCAATCTTGAAACCCGTATTGGAGAGCTGCGCCTAAAAAACCCGGTCATTGCCGCCCCGGGTGAACATCTGATTGATGCCGGCGGGATTCGCGCGCTCATCGAGGCGGGCGCAGGGGCGGTGGTTGGAAAATCCATCAATGAATCGCAAGCCGCCAGGCAGCAATTGCAACAGGCCGAATACACGCTGTTGGATCATCGTTGGAACGCGGTTGACTGGCGAGAGGATGCAGCACGCGGGCTCACGGTATTCACGCGCTCCGGCTTGCCCCCTTTGAGCTTTGAGGCGTGGTTGGCACAGGCCGTTGTCATGGACGGATATGCACGGGAGCACGACTGCCTCTTTGTGCCGTCGCTGATCCTGGCTGATCCCACCACTGCTCGAGAGATGGCGATCAATATCCAATCTGCCGGAATGAAGTGTCTCGAATTCAACATCGGAACCCCCTATGCAAGCCAATCCGCCAGTTGCGCCGTGAGCACTGAATTGCTGCCGGAACGGGTGAACAAGCTGACACACATGATGGTGCAAGCACTGGAGATCCCTGTCTGGGTCAAGATCTCCGGGCAAAGCGAACGGGTGGCGGACCTGGCAGCGGCGGCATTTTCAGCTGGTGCCGAAAGCGTTGTCATGGCGGGCCGATCGTTGGGGATGCTGCCTGATCTGGCCACGCAAAAGCCGGTGCTGGGCACAAGCTGCGGCATCGGAGGGTATTGGAACCTTCCGATGACCTGCCATTGGCTGGCGACAAGCCGCCAGCACCTTGGCACAAGCCGCCCGTTGATCGGGATCAACGGGGCGACCAATGGCCATGACGTCGCCCGGATGATGCTGGCCGGGGCGACAGCGGTTGGCTTGTCGTCAGAGGTCATGCTGCGCGGACGGTCGGTGATAACGGACGCGGTGCGGGACCTGAACACCTATTGCGACAGTAAGGGCATGGCCGCCGCTGACCTCATCGGTAGGGCGGCCGATGCGCGCCAGAGCTATGCCGACCTGCCGGTTATCGGGGACCACTGGCGCAACTTCATACCGTCAAATCCTGATCCAGCCATCAAGGAAAAGCAGAAATGACCGCGCATAGAGTGTGCTCGGATAGACAGTCTGCCAATCAGCCTTTCTCAACGAGGCCATAGAGCATCAAGGCTTGCACCGGCCAGTTGCGATCATGACGGACAAGGCGCACGGTGATCGACGCCTTCGCGTCAATCGCCAGATCGGTCATATCATGGAGGTTTTGTTTGCGAGGGTGGCGTGCCGGATGATCCGGTGCTCTGTTCACTGCATGGCTTTTCGAACTTAGGAAAGTGATATCTGATGCACTCACACTGCGTGTTCCATGGCTGTGATTGCCCCTGGGGTTTCGGCCAGCCGTTTGAGCGGCCCAATGGCTGTGTAACCCGGGTTGGCCTTGGATTTCTCCAGATCGTCCAGAATCTGATGGCCATGATCCGGGCGGAATGGAATGTCGGCCCGGGTCAGGCCCTCGGCGGTACGGCGGCGCTCTTCAGCCAGGAGGGTTTCGATCACGGCGAGCATATCGACATCGCTGTCCAGGTGTCCGGCCTCGTGAAAGCTGTCCGGGTCATCCTCGCGCCGCGTACCGCGCAGATGGGCAAAGCGAATACGTGCGCCAAATTCCATGGCCATCGCGGGCAGATCGTTATCGGCCCGCACGCCGCGCGAACCTGTGCAAAAAGTCAGGCCGTTCGCCGGGCTTGCCTCGCCGGCACAAAGCGCAGCCAAATCATTGCGGGTCGACACCACGCGCGGCAGACCCAATAGGGGACGGGGCGGAACATCGGGGTGGATCGCCATCGCAATGCCCGCTTCCCCGGCCACGGGGCAAATCTGTTTCAGAAAGCCAAGCAGATTATCGCGCAGCGTCTCCGGGGTGATCCCGTCATATCGGTCAAGCGCGGCCTGAAACCCGTCAAGGGTAGGCGCGTCGGTTATGCCCCCCGGCAAACCCGCAAGTATATTGCGCGTCAGCTGGTCAGAATGGGCTTGATGAACTTTCGCTACTTGGTTTTGAAACTCACCTTATCCACGCCGCTTAAGAAAATCCGGGCGCGGGTCTTGGCTGAAGCCGGCGGAAACACAGTCCAAATCGGCGCATTGACAGGCCAAGAAAGCCTCTCCGAGATCGAACGCTATATTCGCGGCCTCAACAAAGGAAAGGCGCTCAGCGGCACAGAAACAGAACAGGAAGTAGCAGTCTCCGCGACGAAAATTCCAAATCAACCAAAAAAGACGGTAGAATCCTGCGCTCTCATGAGCGTTTTTGATTTTTCCGACACGATGTGACGACCCCGCTTGCGCAGGATGGTCAGAGTTTGTCGCCTGTAAAGGCGCTGAAAACGCTGAGCCGGACCGAGTGTTGTCATGCTTTCATCCGCGGATTGCGTGCCGCCTTACCAAATACGACGTGGGATTGCCTCTCTCCAAGACGAGGTATTTTTTTCCAACGTACTGCCAGGTTTTCTCCATCAATGGCGCTCATCTCCAGCGTACTGCACAGTCAGTTTGGATGGGTCTCGGTTAGGGTTTCAGCGGTGTCTGCCTGGCGATATCCCAGATGAACCCGGCCAGTTCCCGCGCGATCGCCAACAGCACCCGGGGCTGTGGTTTGCCTGTTCGGCTGAGGTCACGGTAGCGTTTGCACAACCGGGTTTGTGCTTTCCAGCCGATGTCCTTGATATGCTGCGGCAAGTGAGCGGATTGTTTTAGGTGGGGATGCCCCTCCTTGGGCGGGTGGCGATATGACCAACCTGCTTCCACAAGCATTGTTCGGGCCATAGCATTGCCTGTCTTGTTCAATCGCCCTCTTCTGACCATGTTGCCACTGGAATGCTCGCTTGGAACGAGGCCAAGTCAGGACATAAGCTGCCGGGGATTTTCGAACCGCGTAATGTCACCAATTTCGGTCACAACGGTCGCTGCGACAGTTGTGTTGACCCCGCGCAGGGCACGCACTGCACCAACGACAGGCGCGGAATGCCAGCTCGGCCTGGCATCATCTTTTACTATGTCCAGCGTTGCGACCTGGTCCTCGGCTGGGATGACCGCACGGTTGTATTCTTCAAAAGCCAGTTGATGGTGCGGGAATCGGAAGCGGCGCATCTCTGCCAGCCAGGCTCTCGGCATCGCGCCGATCAGTTTTTATCCGATGACCAGCCTTGCGCGGGATCATTGAAGGCGAAACAACCGCGCATTCAAATCCGAGCTTGATGAGATGACGAAGCAGGCCGTGACCGCAAGGTCCGGCTTCATGGCAGAACGATGGTGTATCGCCATTTTTCGTCAGTGTTTTGGTCAATCTCAGAACTGCATCTGCCGGGTTGAGAATAGCCCCGTGATAGCGGATCTCGCCACCAAGGCCGTTCTCAGCAACAGGCACCGCTATCGTAGCCTTGTGGACGTCCAGTCCCACATACAGCGTTTTGATCATTCGTGTTTTCTTTGTCAAACAATCCATGTTCATCATGGATCAACATCCTTGTCGAACGAGTGTGGCGGTCACTCAAATACAAATGCGTTTATCTGTACGCATGGGATACCGGATCAGAAGCCGAAGCTGGCGTCGGAAAGTGGATGGACTTCTACAACAACAAACGCCCGCGTTCCGCCCTTGGCGGCAAACCACCCGCTGTGATCTACTGGCAGCGAAACGAAACAACCAAACCTGGTCGGCAGGTACAGAGAGCAGCTTACTCTACGCTAAAACATGTTCAACTATCGGGGGATAGCTCAGGCCTAAAACCACATCAGCGCAAAGGCGAGGCCCATCAAGTTGGCACGAATAAAAAGGGATTGCCTCTGTTGCGGTGGTAGGCGTCATACGACCCATTGATTTCGCAATTCCGAGGAAGGTACAAGCCGATGGGCGCGGGTCTTCTCATGGGGCGGATGACCGCCTCCTTGAAGGGGAGCATCATGATCCTGACACCTGATGTCATCCTGCTGTTTGTGTCCGCAAGTGTTGCGCTTGCTCTGGCGCCCGGGCCGGATAACATATTTGTGCTGACCCAGTCGGCGCTTTTCGGGCGGGCCTCCGGCTTTGCCGTGATCTTGGGCCTGATGACCGGGGTGATGGTGCATACCACTCTGGTGGCAATCGGCGTGGCCGTGATCTTTCAGACCTCCGCCCTTGCGTTCACGGCGCTCAAGCTTGCGGGGGCGGCATACCTGATCTTTCTCGCGTGGCAGGCGTTTCGCAGCGGCGCGGCCCATATTGACGGCGGGGGCCACGCCAGCCTGCCGCTCCGCAGGCTTTATTTTCGCGGCGTCATCATGAACATAACCAACCCCAAGGTGGCGATTTTCTTCCTCGCGTTCCTGCCGCAGTTCGCGGACCCCGCCCGCGGGTCGGTGACGCTGCAAATCCTGATATTCGGCGCCCTGTTTGCTCTGAGCGCGCTGGTGGTGTTTGGCGGTGTCGCCTGGGGAGCTGCGTATCTGGGCGCGTGGCTGGGGCAAAGTCCCAAGGCGCAGCTTGTCCTGAACCGGATGGCCGGTGTGGTGTTCCTTGGACTGGCGTTCAGGCTGATCTTGGCGGAAAGATAGGGCAATAAAAAAGAGCCACCCGGAGGTGGCCCTTCAATAGTTCACGTGGTTTGGCCTTAGCCGTTCACGCTGTCTTTCAGCGCCTTTGCGATGGTCATCTTGACCACCTTGTCAGCGTCTTTCTTGAATTGCTCGCCGGTTGCCGGATTGCGCACCATGCGTTCGGGCCGCTCGCGGCAGTAGATCTTGCCAACGCCTGGCAGTGTCACGGCACCGCCGCCAGAGACTTCACGTGTGATCAGGTTGCAGACTGCATCCAAGGCGGCACTTGCGGATTTTTTATCTGTGCCCATTTCCTCCGCCAGAGCGGCGACGAGCTGGGTCTTGGTCATTGGTTTTGCCATTCTTTTCTCCTTTGCTGCCCGATCCGTTGGGCCTCATGCGGCGAATCTAGCCGTATGTTGTGGCCGAACACAACGATTAGTAGGCCGATTTAACGAAAAACATGCCATTTTTCCCTTCTTTTTAAGGAAATTCCTCCTCAGAGGAAGGCGGTTTCCTCAAATGAGCGCAATTTCCGGCTATGGATGCGTTCCAGCGGCATCGATCTGAGCGCCTCCATGGCATGGATTCCGATCATCAGGTGGCGAGCGACCTGCGTTTTATAGAAGTCCGACGCCATGCCGGGCAGCTTCAGCTCACCGTGCAGGGGCTTGTCGGACACGCACAAGAGCGTCCCGTAAGGCACGCGGAAGCGAAAGCCGTTGGCGGCAATCGTGGCGCTCTCCATATCCAGCGCCACGGCCCGGGACTGGCTGAGCCGTTGCACCGGGCCGGAGTGTTCACGTAACTCCCAGTTCCGGTTATCAAGGCTTGCGACCGTGCCGGTGCGCATCACGCGTTTCAATTCATAGCCTTCCAGTTCGGTGACTTTCGCCACGGCGCGTTCAAGGGCGATCTGGATCTCCGCCAGGGCAGGGATCGGAACCCAGACCGGCAGGTCATCATCCAGCACCTTGTCTTCGCGCAGATAGGCGTGGGCCAGCACAAAATCCCCAAGCGCCTGGCTGTTGCGCAGGCCCGCGCAGTGACCGACCATCAGCCAGGCGTGTGGACGCAGCACCGCGATGTGATCCGTGGCTGTCTTGGCGTTGGAGGGCCCGACGCCGATGTTGACCAGCGTGATCCCGGAGCCGTCTTTGCGCTTGAGGTGATAGGTGGGCATCTGTGGCGTTTTGCTGCTGGCGGCCAGGGGCGCGTCGCCGTCCGTGATCTCGACGTTGTCGGTCGAGACGAAGGAGGTGTAGCCAGAGGCCTCATCGCGCAATTGCGCGCGGGCATAGGCTTCGAATTCCGAGACGTAGAACTGGTAGTTGGTAAAGAGCACATGGTTCTGGAAATGCTCAGGGTCCGTGGCAGTATAATGGGCCAGCCGGGCGAGCGAATAGTCCACCCTCTGCGCGGTGAAGGGGGCGAGCGGCGCGACACCATCGGGAGAGACATAGGTGCCGTTGACGATATCATCGCTGGTTGTCGTCAGATCCGGCACATCGAAGATGTCGCGCAGGGTGAAGGCGGCGGCCCCTTCCTGCGGGACGGTGATCCGGGCATCACCCGCGACCGCAAAATGCACGGGCATCGGGGTGTCGGACAGGCCGATCATGACTGGCTGCTGGTGGTTTTCGATCAGCAACCCGATCTGCTGTGTCAGATAGCTGCGGAACAGATCTGGCCGCGTGATGGTGGCGCGGTAGCATCCGGGCGCGGAGACATGCCCGAAAGACAGGCGGGTATCCACTTGTGCGTAGCTTGTGGTTTCGAGCAGGATCTGCGGGTAGAACGCCCTGACCCTTGCGCTGGGGGCACCCTCTGACATCGCGCGGGAGAAATGCGCGCACAGAAAACCGGTGGCCTGCGCATAGAGTTCTTCCAGACGCGCGACGGCGGCGGCGGCGTCATGGAAGGCTTCGGTTTCAGGCGCGTCGGGGGTCAGGATGTCGTTCATGTATGTGTCTCTATGACAGGAATGAATTCAAAGGTACGGACATCCACCAGACCAAGGTCGGAGATGCGCAGTTCCGGGATTACCGCCAGCGCCAGAAGCGAGTGTTGCATGTAAGCGTTGTTGAGCGTGCAACCGCAGTCGCGCATGGCTTGCATCATCTGGTCGGCCTTGGCGGCGACCTCGCTGGCCGGACGGTCCGACATCAGCCCCGCGATGGGCAATTCGACCAGCGCAAGCTCTTGCCCGTCCTTGAAAAGGACGATCCCGCCGCCCACTTCCTGCAAACGGTTGGCGGCCATCGCCATCTGGGCGCGGTCGGTGCCGACAACGATCATATGGTGGCTGTCATGTGCCACGGTGGAGGCCATGGCCATCCGGCCCTGATACCCGAAACCGGAGACAAAACCGTTGGTCACACCGCCCGTGGCCCGGTGACGTTCAACCAGCGCGATCTGGGCCACCTCGCCCGTGGCCTGCACGCGGCCTTCCGTGACCGGCAGCTCGAACTTCAGCGCCTGTGTCGGCGCCTGATTTTCCACTACGCCGATGACATTGGCGGTGACGGCATTGGCACCGCGCGGGGCCTCGATCACGAAATCGTCTGCTGTCAACACCCGCCCCATGCGTACGGTCTGCCGCGCATGGGCAGGCCAGTCGAGGTGCGGGCAGTCCACCAGACATGCCCCATCCCGTGCGACGATGCGCCCGCGGGCGATGACGGTCTCAACAGGCAGGGTGCTAAGGTCGGAGGTCAGGATCACATCCGCGCGCCGCCCTGGGGTCAGCGACCCGATCTCCCGCTCCAGACCGAAGTGGGTGGCGGTGTTGAGCGTCGCCATCTGAAGCGCCACCAGCGGGTCGCAGCCGCAGTCGATGGCATGGCGCACCACGCGGTTCATATGCCCGTCGTTCACCAATGTGCCCGAATGACAATCATCAGTGCACAGGATCATGTTGCGGGGGTCCAGCCCTTTTTCCGTGATCGCGGTGATCTGGCTTTCCACGTCATACCAGGCGGAGCCCAGCCGGATCATCGACCGCATGCCCTGTCGCATCCGCGCGATGGCATCGGCTTCACAAGTGCCTTCATGGTCGTCCGCCGGGCCGCCAGCCACATAGCCCGCGAAGGCGGGCCCGAGGTCCGGCGATGCATAGTGCCCCCCCACGGTCTTGCCCGCCGCTTGTGTCGCCGCGATTTCCGCCAGCATCTTGGGGTCGGCGTTGGTGACGCCCGGAAAGTTCATCATTTCCCCAAGGCCAATGATGCCGGGCCATGTCATCGCCTCGGCCACATCGCTGGCGGTAATTTCGAATCCCGTCGTCTCCATCCCCGGCGCGGAGGGCGCACAGGAGGGCATCTGCGTGAAGATGTTCACGGGCTGCATCAGCGCCTCGTCATGCATCATGCGCACGCCTTCAAGGCCAAGGACATTTGCGATTTCATGCGGGTCGGTGAACATCGACGTGGTGCCATGGGGGATCACCGCACGGGCGAACTCCGCCGGGGTCAGCATGCCGCTTTCGATGTGCATATGCCCGTCACAGAGGCCCGGCACCATGTAGCAACCCTCTGCCTCGATGATTTCCGTCTCCGGGCCGGTGCTATGGGTGGCATCCGGCACGACACTGGCAATGCGTCCATGGATGATGGCGATGTCGTATCCGTCCAGAACCTCGCGGGTATGGACATTCACCCATTTGCCGCCCCTTATGAGCATATCGGCAGGCTTGCGCCCCGTCGCGACGGCGATCAGGTCGGTGGCGGTGTCCTGCCATGATGGAAATGCGGGGTGTGACATATCCTTCCGTGCCACGGGACGCCCGGAGGATCAAGGCAGGAGGCCGCAGAATGGACTACGAGAGCGTATCGGCAGAGGATTTCGGCAAATCCCTGCGCGGCATCGGGTTGAACCTGCTGGTGCGCGATGTCGAAGCCACCGCCGCCTTCCTCAGAGATGTATTCGAGGTGGGGGTGCACCGCCTGTCGAGGGATTTTGCGATCATCACCTATGGTGATGAGGTGTTTCAATTGCACAGTGATGGGACCTATCACGCCAACCCTCTGCTGACGCTGTTGCCGGAAAACCCACCACGCGGCGCCGGTGTTGAGATCAGGCTTTACGGTACCGACCCCGAAACGGCGGTTGCACGGGCCGAAGCGCGCGGTGCCATGATCCTGCAAGCTCCTGCCGACAAACCGCATGGGCTGCGCGAAGCCTACATCCTGTGCGACGACGGCTACGCCTGGGTGCCCAGCCGCCCGCTGTGAGAAGACACTTCGTTCTTCGCAATCTCATTTTCCCGCTTTTGGGCAAAAATAGTCGTAAACGTGATTGCGTGCCGGTTTTGGGATAGGCAGTCTCGGACCAAATCAGAAAGGGGAACGTCTGATGTCCGTGACCGAAATGATCCCGAACCTGGAAAACTGGCAGGAGCGTGTGGACCTTGCCGCCGCCTTCCGCTGGACCGTGCGCCTCAATATGCATGAAGCGGTCGCCAATCACTTCAGCCTTGCGATCAATGAGGATGGCACCCGGTTCCTGATGAACCCCAATCAGATGCACTTTTCGCGGATCAAGGCCTCTGACCTGATTGTTGTCGATGCGAATGACCCTGAAACGCTCAACGGCCCTGATGCCCCGGACCCCACCGCCTGGGGGCTGCATGGCGGCCTGCACCGGCATTGTCCCCATGCGCGTTGCGCGATGCATGTGCATTCGCCCTATGCCACCGCTCTGGCGAGCCTTCAGGACAGCCTGCTGCCGCCCGTCGATCAGAACGCCTGCATGTTCTTCAACCGCCAGGTGATCGATGACAGCTACGGCGGTCTGGCCTTTGAAGAGGAAGGCGAACGCTGCGCGCGACTTTTTGATGACCCCAAGAAGAAGGTCATGGTAATGGGCAATCACGGTGTCATGGTGATTGGCGACACCGTCGCCCAGACCTTCAACCGGATGTATTATTTCGAGCGCGCCTGCATGAACTACTTCCTGGCGCTGCAAACCGGAAAGCCGTTGCGCCTGATCCCGGACGATATCGCCGAGAAAACCGCGCAGGAGATCGAAGACTATCCCGAGCAGGATGTTCGCCATCTTGCGGAACTGAAAGCCATTCTGGATGAGGAAAGCTCAGATTATGCCCAATGATAGCGAGGCACGCGAAGCAGGCCGCTGGAATTTTCGCCCTGAAGTGCCACTGGCCCAAAACCCCTTGTTCCAGTGGCCCCCACGACCTGCCGCCATCTTCCAGTGGTACGCCGCGTTCTGGCTGGAGCTTTCCACCACGACGCTCTGTTTCGCACTGGCGCTCGGGGCCTATTTCCTGATCCTCCCGTCATTGCCAGAGATGCAGGTGCTTGCCTGGGGCTGGGTCATCAAGGTGTGGCTGGCCAACCTTGTCCCGCAGGTCATTTGTGCGGGGACGCTGCACTATTGGCTCATCATGCGCAAAGGGCAGGGGGACACGACGAAATACGACCCCCGCGATCAGGCGCGTGACAATGGCACCTACACCTTCGGCAATCAGGTGCATGACAACATGTTCTGGCACATCGCCAGCGGCATCACGCTCTGGACCGCATTTCAGGTGCTGGTCTTCTGGGCCATGGCAAACGGCTATGCGCCGTCGCTGTTTTTCCCGGACAACCCTGTGTGGTTCATAGCCTTCTTTGTGCTGATCCCGATCTGGTCGAGCTTTCACTTTTACTGGGTTCACAGGGCGCTGCATTGGCCGCCGCTCTACAAGCTTGCGCATGCGTTGCATCACCGCAACGTAAACGTGGGGCCGTGGTCGGGTATCTCAATGCACCCGGTGGAGCATCTGCTGTTCTATACCAATTTCCTTATTCACTTCATCGTGCCGAGCCATCCGCTGCATGTACTGTTTCACGGCTATGTGCAGTCGACCCATCCGGTTTTTTCGCATTCGGGCTTCGAGGAGATCGTGGTCGGGGACAAGAAGCAACTCAAGGCGGGTGTGTTCTTTCACCAGCTGCATCACCGCTATTTCGAGTGCAACTACGGCACCGTCGAGATGCCCTGGGACCGGTGGTTCGGCAGCTACCACGACGGGTCGGCGCAGGCCACCGATGAGACGCGCGCGCGTAAGAAGCAGATGTACACCTGATGATTGCGCGCGGTGTGGATGATCTGACGCGCTGGACCAGCACACGTCGGTTAGGAAGGTAAGGGCCTCCGCCTGCCCCTTCCTTTTTTGCTGACGAAAGATGTGCCCGATGACCGCCTATGGCCTGACAGACGAACACCAGATGATCGCGGAGACCGTCCGTAGTTTTGTCGAAAACGAAATCTACCCGCATGAAGATCTTGTGGAGCGCACCGGCGACGTGCCCGCAGAGCTTGCGCAGGAGATCAAGCAAAAGACCCTCGATCTGGGCTTCTACGCCTGTAACTTCCCCCAAAGCGTAGGCTGCGCTGGCCTCAATCACTTAGAGTTTGCGCTGGTCGAACGGGAGTTGGGGCGCGGGTCCATGGCGCTCACCCATTTCTTTGGCCGCCCGCAGAATATCCTGATGGCCTGTGAAGGTGAGCAGGTTGAGCGCTATCTGATGCCCGCCGTTCGGGGCGAAAGGATGGATGCGCTTGCGATGACCGAACCGGGTGCCGGGTCCGATGTGCGCGGCATGAAATGTGCCGCCGTGCGCGACGGTGGCGATTGGGTGGTCAATGGTACCAAGCATTTCATCTCCGGTGCGGAGCACGCGGATTTCATCATCGTCTTTATCGCGACCGGGGAGGACCAGACCCCGAAAGGTCCCAAGAAGCGCATCACCGCCTTTCTGGTGGATCGGGGCACGCCGGGGTTCACCATCCGGGGCGGCTACAAATCCGTCAGTCATCGCGGGTACAAGAACATGATCCTCGACTTCGACGATTGCCGCCTGCCAGACGCGCAGGTGCTGGGGGAGGTCGATGGCGGGTTTCAGGTGATGAACACCTGGCTTTACGCAACCCGGATCACGGTGGCGGCAATGTCGGTAGGGCGCGCACGCCGCGTCTTTGACTATGCGTTGACCTATGCGGCGGAACGGGAGCAGTTCGGCCAGAAGATCGGCAAGTTCCAGGGGGTGAGCTTCCAACTCGCCGACATGATTACCGAAATCGACGCCGCCGATCTGCTGACGCTCGCAAGTGCCGACAGGCTGGACAAGGACCTGCCAGCGAACCGAGAGATTGCGAGCGCCAAGCTCTACGCCTCAGAGATGCTGGCGCGTGTCACGGATGCCGCAATTCAGATCCACGGTGGCATGGGTTTGATGGATGACTACCCGCTGGAGCGGTTCTGGCGCGATGCCCGGGTCGAGCGCATCTGGGATGGCACGTCTGAGATCCAGCGGCACATCATCAGCCGGGACCTGCTGCGCGCGCTGGGTGCCTGAGGCAAGGTCGGCTTTGACGATGGCACGAAAGAGAAGGGGGCGCCTTTGTGGGTAAACGTGACCTGAGCCGATTGCTGCGCCCCACCTCCATCGCCGTCGTTGGCGGCGGGGCCTGGTGCCATCAGGTGGTGCGGCAACTGAACCGCATGGGGTACTCGGGGCGCATTCACCGTGTGCACCCGGTGCCGGAGCCCGTGGAGGGGATCGTCGCTGTCCCCCGGATCGGGGATCTGCCGGAAGCGCCGGATGCGGTGTTTCTGGGTATCAACCGTCATGCCACGCTGGAGGCTGTGGCAGCACTTTCCTCGATGGGGGCCGGGGGGGTGGTTTGTTTCGCCTCCGGCTTTGCCGAAGCTGTGGCCGAGGATTTTGCAAGCGCTACACTACAGGCCGCCCTGGTCGAGGCGGCGGGCGACATGCCGGTGTTGGGGCCCAATTGCTATGGCTTTGTGAATGCGGTCGACAGGGCCTTGCTCTGGCCCGATCAACACGGCTGCAAACCGGTGGACCGGGGTGTCGCCATTCTCGCGCAAAGCTCGAACATCGCCATCAATCTGACCATGCAACAGCGTGGCTTGCCCATTGCTTACGTCATCACCTGCGGAAACATGGCCCAGACCAGCCAGGTCGAGATCGCAACCGCCTTGCTGGATGATCCCCGGGTCACGGCCATCGGTCTGCATGTGGAGGGGTTTGGCGATGTTCAGGCTTGGCATGCGTTCGCCCTGGCGGCAGAGGCGCGGGGCGTTCCGGTGATTGTGTTGAAGGTCGGTGCCTCCGATCAGGCGCAACGCGCGACGCTGACCCATACCGCGTCACTCGCCGGGACAGATGCGGGCGCGGATGCGCTGCTGGCGCATCTGGGCATCCCGCGCCTTCATGATCTACCCGCGTTTCTCGGAACGCTCATGCTTTTGCATTGCAATGGCTTTTTGGACAACAGCGCCTTGTCGTCCATCAGCTGTTCCGGGGGTGAAGCCTCGCTCGTTGCGGACATGGCGACGGGTCTTGATGTCAGCTTCCCGGACCTTCAGCAGGATCAGAAAGCGGATTTGGCAGAGGCATTGGGGCCGATGGTGGCGCTGTCGAACCCGCTGGATTACCACACCTATGTCTGGGGGCAATTGCACAAGATGACTGCCGCCTGGTTGCCCATGGCGGCTGCGCATATTGGTTTCGTGCTGATCGTGCTCGACTACCCGCATACGGACGCCAGCGCCTGGGAGGCGGCCACGGAGGCGGCAATCGCCGTGCGGCGCGACAGTGGCCGACCGGTCGCCGTGGTGTCCAGCCTGCCGGAGCTTTTGCCGGAAGCGGTGGCCGAGAGGTTGCTGGCCCATGGCGTAACGCCGCTGCATGGCCTGCGCGAGGCGCTGGCGGCTGCGGAGGCGGCGGGAACCCGCCACGCGCCGCAGCCTATGTCGCCCCTCGCGCCTGGCCCTGACGGGGTGCCCGAGATGACCCCGGAGATGCAGGCCAAGGCACGGCTTTCCGCCTTTGGTCTTGCCGTTCCAAAGAGTGTCAGGTCCGGGCGCGATGGCCTTTCACAGGCGGCACCGGTGTTGCGCGCGCCGCTTGTGCTCAAGGCGGAAGGGCTGGTGCATAAGTCGGAGGCTGGTGGCGTAAAGGTGAATCTGTCTCAGGGTGATTTGGTGCAAGCCGCGCAAAAGATGCCGGGCGACAGCTTTCTGGTCGAAGAGATGGTGCTGGGCGCGTCCTGCGAACTGCTGCTGGGGGTCACGCGGGACCCGGCGCATGGGTTTGTGCTGACCATCGGCGCGGGCGGCGTGCTGACCGAGCTTTGGCAGGACCGTGTGTCGATGCTGCTGCCCGTGGCACGCGAAGATGTTGCCGGGCGGCTCAGGTCGCTGCGCATCTACCCGCTCCTGACAGGTTACCGGGGGGCGGCACCTGCTGAGATGGCGCGCGTGCTGGATGCGGTCATGGCCTTGCAGGACTTCGTTGTGGCCGAAGCCAACACCCTTTACGAAGTGGAGATCAACCCGCTGATGTGCACCCCGGATGACGCCGTGGCGGTCGATGCGCTGATCGCAGCGCTGCCTGCGCCTGACCCTTAAGGAGACCCCGATGGACCCGATCAAAACACGCAAAGACGGCATGATCCTCGAGGTGACGCTGGACCGTCCGAAGGCGAACGCGATTGACTTGGCAACCTCGCGCATCATGGGGGATGTCTTTCGCGATTTCCGCGATGATGCTGGCCTGCGCGTTGCGATCATCACCGGGGCCGGCGAGAAGTTCTTTTGCCCCGGATGGGATCTCAAGGCCGCTGCCGAGGGTGACGCGGTCGATGGCGACTATGGGGTGGGGGGCTTTGGCGGCTTGCAGGAGTTGCGCGGGATGAACAAGCCGGTGATCGCTGCGGTGAACGGCATCTGCTGCGGGGGCGGGCTTGAACTGGCCCTGAGCGCCGATATGATCCTCGCCGCCGATCACGCAAGTTTCGCCCTGCCTGAGATTCGCTCCGGCACCGTGGCGGATGCAGCCTCGATCAAGCTGCCCAAACGCATCCCCTATCATATCGCGATGGAGCTTTTGCTGACCGGTCGCTGGTTCGATCCTGACGAAGCAAAGACCTGGGGGCTCATCAACGAAATCCTGCCGGCGGACCGGCTGATGCAGCGCGCGTGGGAACTGGCACGACTTTTGGCATCCGGGCCGCCCCTGGTCTATGCTGCGATCAAGGAAGTTGTGCGAGAGGCGGAAGATGCCAAGTTTCAGGATATGATGAACCGGATCACGAAACGCCAGCTGGAAACGGTGGATGTGCTCTACGGGTCCGAAGATCAGCTTGAGGGCGCGCGCGCCTTTGCCGAGAAACGCGACCCGGTCTGGCGTGGGCGGTAAGGCAGGCATGCGGGCAGGAAAGCTTCTTTCATTCGGTCATGGCTACAGCGCGCGGGCGCTTGCGGACCGGCTGCTGCCGCAAGGGTGGGAGATCATCGGCACGACGCGCACAGCGGAAAAAGCAAAAGTCCTTGCCGCAACCGGCGTGACCCCGCTGATCTGGCCGGGGAGCGATATCACCCCTCACCTGAAAGACGCGGATGCGGTGCTTGTGTCCGCAGCCCCCGGCCCCGAGGGGGACCCGGTTCTGGCTGAGATGCGCGACCAGATCGCCCGCGCCGCGCCCGGGTTTTCATGGGTTGGATACCTGTCAACAACAGGCGTTTACGGCGATCACGGTGGCGGTTGGGTGGATGAGGAAACACCTCTGGCCCCATCGACCGCGCGCGGTCAGGCCCGGGTGGAGGCCGAAGCCGCATGGCAGGCGATACCCGGCCTGCCGCTGCATATCTTTCGCCTCGCGGGGATCTACGGCCCCGGTCGTGGCCCTTTTGCGAAGGTGCGCGCAGGTAAGGCGCGCCGCATCATCAAGAATGGGCAGGTGTTTTCGCGCATTCATGTGGATGACATCGCGCAGGTCCTGGAGGCCTCGTTGAAGAGGCCAAACCCCAGCGCCGTCTACAACCTTTGCGACGATGATCCGGCCCCGCCGCAGGATGTCATCGGCTATGCGGCGGAGCTTCTGGGGCTCCCCCTGCCGCCCGCTGAAGACTTCGAGACAGCCGAGATGTCCGCCATGGCGCGGAGCTTTTACGCCGAAAGCAAGAAGGTGCGCAACGAGAGGATCAAAAACGAACTGGGTGTCGTACTCCGGTATCCGACCTACCGCGTTGGCCTTGAGGCGATGTGCAAAGACGGTGATTAGCCTGGCATGTCGGTCGGTTCGGATGGATAAACTGTTGAGGCTCCACATCTAAAGCATCGGCTCAAAAATCTGAATCACCACCCTTACCGACTTTACCGGGCCGGCACCGCCGGCCAGCCCCCGACCCTCCCCCCGGGAGGGGGCTTCACCCCCACCCAGGCTCGGGGGCCGGCCTCAGTTTTCAGGGGTCGTGTCGCAGATTGGAGCGCGTTAGTTTTATCGGAAACAGAACACGCTGCCTCTCCCTTTGCTCAAACGCGTTTTCTGTTGCACGATTGAATCTGATAAAACGCAACACGCTATAATGGATGCCGCCTTAGGCGCTCTTTTCGCCCATCGTGGCCACACCCAGGACATTCAGCACTTTCTTTTCAATGTCGGCTGCGTTCAGTCGCGCATGGGCATACATGTCCGCGGGGCTCGCCTGATCGATGAAGGTATCCGGCAACACCATCGAGCGGAACTTCAGCCCCCTGTCGAACACCCCTTCCTCCGACAGAAGCTGCGCCACGTGGCTGCCAAATCCACCGACGGCGCCTTCCTCCATGGTAATCAGCGCCTCGTGGGTTCGTGCGAGCGTGAGGATCATCTCCTGATCCAGCGGTTTTGCGAACCGGGCATCGGCTATCGTGGGCGTGATCCCACGGGCGGAAAGCGCTTCTCCCGCGCGTTCGACCTCGCTCAGCCTTGTGCCGAAGGAGAGCAAGGCCACGCGCGCGCCTTCACGGATGATCCGGCCCTTGCCGATCTCCAGCGGGACACCGCGTTCCGGCATCTCGACGCCCTGGCCTTCTCCACGCGGGAACCGGAAGGCAATCGGCCCATCGTCATGGGCGGCGGCGGTGGCCACCATGTGGCGTAACTCGGCCTCATCCGCTGCGGCCATCACCACGAAACCCGGCAGATTGGAGAGGTAGGCCACGTCAAATGCGCCCGCATGGGTCGCACCATCAGCCCCAACAAGCCCGGCGCGATCAATCGCAAAGCGGACGGGCAGGCGTTGAATGGCCACGTCATGCACGACCTGATCGTAGCCGCGTTGCAGGAAGGTTGAATACATCGCGCAAAAAGGCTTCATCCCGCCTGCGGCAAGGGCGGCTGAGAAGGTGACCCCATGTTGTTCCGCGATACCGACGTCAAAGCAGCGGCTCGGGTAGCGTTCGGCAAAGAGGTTCAGGCCGGTGCCGTCCGGCATGGCGGCTGTCACCGCGCAAATCCGGTCATCGCTTGCTGCCTCCTGCAACAGGCTCTCGGCAAAGACCTTGGTGTAGCTTGGGGCGTTGGAGGGGGCCTTTTTCTGCTCGCCCGTGACCACGTCGAACTTGGCGGTTGCATGGCCGCGATCGCGCGCATTCTCTGCCGGAGCGTAGCCCTTGCCCTTTTTCGTGAGCGCATGGATCAGGATGGGCCCGGTCGCGCGGGCCTTCACGGTGCGCAGGATCGGCAGCAGTTGGTCGAGATCATGCCCGTCGATGGGGCCGATGTAGGAAAAGCCCAACTCCTCGAAGAGCGTGCCCCCCATGGCCATGCCCTTGAGCATCTCTTTTGCGCGCTTCGCCCCTTCCCGGAAAGGTTCCGGCAGGAGGCTCACAGCCCCTTTGGCGGCGGCCTTGAAATCCTGAAACGGTTCTTCGGCATAGAGCCTGCTCAGATAGGACGACATCGCGCCCACGGGCGGGGCGATCGACATCTCGTTGTCGTTCAGGATGACGATCAGGCGTTTTTTAAGATGACCGGCGTTGTTCATCGCCTCATAGGCCATGCCCGCGCTCATCGACCCGTCCCCGATCACGGCGATGGCATCGCCCAGACCTTCGGGCACAACGCCGCCGAGGTCGCGCGCTACCGCAAACCCGAGGGCCGCCGAGATTGAGGTCGAGCTATGCGCGGCCCCAAAAGGATCGTAAGGCGATTCACTGCGCTTGGTGAAGCCGCTCAGCCCGTCTTTCATGCGCAGGGTGCGAATGCGGTCACGACGTTCGGTCAGGATCTTGTGAGGGTAGCACTGGTGGCCCACATCCCAGATGATCTTGTCGCGGGGCGTATCGAAGATCGCATGCAGCGCGACCGTCAGTTCCACCACGCCCAGACCCGCGCCAAGATGCCCCCCCGTGACCGAAACGGCAGAGATGGTTTCGGCGCGCAACTCATCCGCCAGTTGGCGCAATTGCCGGTCCGACAGCGACTTCATGTCGGCGGGGCGCTGGACCTGATCCAACAAGGGGGTGTTCGGCCTGTCTGTCATATCCGTTCCTCAGTGCGCCCGGGTGACCACAAATCGCGCGGTTTCCTTTAGTATCCCGGCGTCCTCGCCGTAAGCTGCCAGGCTGTCGCAGGCCTCTTCGACCAGCGACTTTGCCCGCGCCTTTGCACCGTCAAGGCCCAGAAGCGAGACAAAGGTCGCCTTGCCAGCGTCCGCGTCTTTTCCGACGGCTTTGCCAACGGTAGCGCTGTCTCCGGTCACATCCAGTACGTCGTCCGCAATCTGGAACGCCAGCCCCAAGGCGCGGGCATAAGACAGGAGCGGTGCCACATCGGCCTGCGCCATCCTTGCGCCCGCAGTTGCCGACCATTCGATCAGGGCCCCGGTCTTGCCCTGTTGCAGGGCGGTGATCTGCTCCAGCGTGAGCGCCCTGTCAGCGGTTTCCGCCGCGATATCGAGGGCCTGCCCAAGCACCATGCCACGCGCGCCGCTGGCCTGCGCCAGAGTCACCGCGAGATCGGCGCGTACATCGGCGGGCAGTTTGGTGTCGGGGTGGCTGACAAGCTCAAACGCCAGCGTTTGCAGGGCGTCGCCCGCCAGCACGGCGGTGGCTTCATCCCATTTTTTGTGCACGGTGGGCTGACCGCGTCTCAGATCGTCGTCGTCCATGCAGGGCAGGTCATCGTGGACGAGGCTATAGGCATGGAGCGCTTCGATTGCCGTTGCGGGCCAGATTGCTTTGCCGGGTGCGACCCCATGCAGGCGCGCGGTTTCCAGCACCAGAAACCCGCGCAACCTCTTGCCGCCATGGGTTGCATGGGCCATCGCCTGCACCACCGGCAGATCATCCAGTAGCGCAAGCACGCCGTCAAAATGAGACTGTATGGCCGAAGCGGCCAGGTCCAGCCGATCCCTAAACATGGATCAGAGACCTTCGACCGCTTTGGTCCCGGTCGGCACCCCGTCCGCATCCAGCGTGATGGCCGCGACCTTTTCCTCGGCCTCTTTCAGCTTTTCCTCGCAGCGTTTCTTCAGCGCCGCACCCCGTTCATAAAGGGCGATGCTTTCGTCCAATGCCACATCCCCGCGCTCCAACTGGCCCAGCACCTGCTCCAGTTCGCTCATGGCCTGTTCAAAACTCATTTCGGTTACGGGGGTGTCTGTCATTGGCTGCCGTCCTGCTTTGAAAGTCCGGAGACCTTAGTCCCAAAAGTCTCCCGGGGCCAGCCCGCGAGGCGACGGCTTTGACATGTTTTCCGCGCCGCCGCAGGCGCGACCTATGGTGTCAGTCCGGCGCGAGCATGTAACCCGCCCCCCGGACGGTCTGCAAATAGCGCGGTTGTTTGGGGTCACTCTCGATTTTGCGGCGCAGGCGGGTGATCTGCACGTCGATGGCGCGTTCCTGAGCCTGACCCCGGTCGCGCCCCAGTTCCTCGACCAGTTTCGTCCGGCTTATGGCCTCATGGCAACTGGCGGCAAAAATCTTCATCAGCTGCATCTCCGTCGCCGTGAGCCGGACGAGGTCTTCACCCTGCCACATTTCACCGCGTTCCATATCATAGCGGATGGGGCCGAGGGTGAGCACCTTGGGGGCCGTGTCGCTGACCGGTGCGTCCGGTACCCGGCGCAGGATCGCATTGATCCGCAGCAACAGCTCCTTGGGCTCGAAGGGTTTGGGCAGGTAGTCGTCTGCGCCGGCCTCCAGCCCCTCGATCCGGTTTCCGGTCTCGCCCTTGGCGGTCAGCAGCAGGATGGGGACCGGGTTGGTTTCCCGGATGGCACGGGTCAGGGCCAGCCCGTCCTCCCCCGGCATCATGACATCCAGCACGATGAGGTCGAAATCCAGTCCAGACAGGATGCGTCTTGCGTGGGCCGCATCCCGGGCGGCGGTCACCAGAAACCCGCTGCGCATCAGAAACTTCTGCAAGAGCGTCCGGATGCGTTCATCGTCGTCAACGATCAGCAGGTGGGCGTCCAGGTCACTCATGAGCCACTGTCCTTCAATCGTTGATAGGTATGGTGCATTTCCCGGTCCATCATCGCTTCGAGCACTGTGCGGAACCCGGCAACCGCTTCGGGTCCGGCGTCCCGGAATGCCATGCGGATCCGCGCGCGCTGCGCATCTGACAGTTTTTGCTCAAGAGCCTTTCCATCCTCGGTCAGAAAAAGATGCCGTTCCCGTTTGTCGCTTTCGCCGACCCTGCTTTCCACAAGACCATCCTCGATCAAGGTGCGCAAGACACGGTTCAGGGATTGCTTCGTGACCCCCAGAATGCTCAGCAGGTTGTTCACCGTCGTGCCGGGCGCGCGGTTGATGAAATGCACCGCCCGGTGGTGGGCGCGCCCGTAGGCCATGTCGGCCAGAATGCGGTCGGGGTCCGCGGTAAAACCGCGATAGGCGAAGAACATGGCCTCGATCCCCTGCCGGAGCTGCTCGTCTGTCAGAAATAGGAGCGTCTCACCGTTGTGGATGGACCCCGCTCTGCCGTCGGTCATGGCCTGCCTCGAAAATATATCAATTTCTCCGCAGCATATGTCAGTGTTGTTGACATTCCAAGGGTGAACAGATATCGAATCGCAGGTTTTGCGCAATATTATGTCCGTACCGGACGTATCGTGCGCAACATTTGAAAATCGAAAGCCTCATTAGGGAAGGAAAGACCATGGCAGGCGCTTACAACGATCGCGACGGACATATCTGGATGGATGGGCAGATGGTGGATTGGCGCGAGGCGAATGTGCATATTCTGTCGCATGCCATGCATTACGCGTCTTCCGTCTTTGAGGGGGAGCGGGCCTACAGCGGCAAGATCTTCAAGAGCCGGGAGCATTCGGAGCGGCTCAAGCGCTCCGCCGAGATGATCGACTTTGAAATCCCCTACACGGTTGACGAGATCGAAGCCGCCAAGGCGCAGGTTCTGGCAAGCTCGGGCCTTCAGGATGCTTACGTGCGTGCCATCGCCTGGCGGGGTGCCGGTGAGGATATGGGTGTCGCCTCGGCGCGCAACCCGGTCCGCATGGCAATTGCTGCGTGGGAGTGGGGGGCGTACTACGGTGACGCCAAGATGAAGGGCGCAAAGCTCGATATCTCGAAGTGGAAACGCCCCAGCCCCGAGACGATCCCGAGCCACGCCAAGGCGGCCGGGCTATACATGATCTGCACCATGTCGAAACACGCGGCAGAGGCCAAGGGATGCTCTGACGCGATGATGTTCGATTATCGCGGCTATGTGGCCGAAGCGACGGGGGCGAACATTTTCTTTGTCAAGGACGGCGAAGTGCACACGCCTGACCCCGATTGTTTCCTCAACGGCATCACGCGGCAGACGGTGATCGGCATGCTGAAGGACCGCCAGATCAAGGTTCACGAGCGTCACATCATGCCTGAAGAGCTAGAAAGCTTCGAGCAGTGCTGGCTGACAGGGACCGCTGCCGAAGTCACGCCCGTCGGTCAGATCGGGGACTACAATTTCGAGGTTGGCAGCCTGACCCGTGATATTGCAGAGGGCTACGAGAAGCTCGTTCGCACCTGATCGCCCTGAACCACGCGGCCCTCGCAACAGAATGGGAGACCGCGTGGAACAGATCAGACACCGGCACCCTGTTCTCCGCCTGTTTCGGGCGCTGGAGCGGCATCCGTTTGATCTGCAACACGACCCCTTGCAGCCGAGGCCAGCCCCCTCCCGGGGGGAGGGTCGGGGGCTGGCCGGGTATACTCGGTAAGGGCGGTGATTCAGGTCTTCAGGCCGATGCGCTAGCGGGTGGGTTCGAAGCGTCGCAGGATGCCGGAGGCGAGGAAGATCAGCGCGGCGACGCAGACAATGGACGGACCAGCGGGCGTGTCGAGCACATAGGCAGTTCGCAAGCCAACGAGCGCTGACAGCATGCCGATCACGGCAGCGGCGACCGCCATTCCTTCGGGCGTCCGTGACAAGGGCCGGGCAGCAGCTGCGGGAATGATGAGCATCGCGGCGATCAGCAGCACGCCCACCACCTTGATCGCGACGGCAACGGTTATGGCAAGTGCGAGGGTCAACACCAGTTGCTCGCGCCTGGGGTCGATTCCACTGGCATGGGCCAGATCTTCGTTCAGGGTTGACGTCAGCAGCGCCGACCAGCGCCAGCCGATCAAGGCCACGACCAATAATGCACCGCCCCAGATGATGGCGAGGTCTGCGCGTGACACGGCAAGGATGTCGCCAAAGAGATATGCCATCAGATCAATGCGCACGCCGGAAATGAACGAAACCGCAACAAGCCCGAAGGCAAGCGCCGAATGGGCAAGAACACCGAGCAATGTGTCCATCGCATAGCCTCGCCCGGACAAAAGGCTCACCGTCAGCGCCATGAGCAACGCGACCGCCATCGTTCCCACGAAGATCGACATCGAGAACGCCAGCGACAGGGCAACCCCAAGGATTGCCGCATGGGCCGTCGCATCGCCAAAATAGGCCATCCGCCGCCATACGACGAAACACCCCAGCGGGGCGGCGGCGATGGCAACTCCGATCCCTGCCAGTGCTGCGCGCACCATGAAATCGTCAAGCATTACTCAGCAGCCTCTGTGTGGTCATGGGGATGGGCGCCGTGATCGTGTTCGTGGTCGTGCTCATGCCGGTAGAGCGCCAGCGCGCCACCGGTACCCGTTCCGAACAGAGCGCGATACTCTGGTGCCGAGGCAACCACCGCTGGCGTGCCTTCGCAGCAGACGTGGCCGTTGAGGCAAATGACGCGATCCGAGGCGCTCATCACCACATGCAATTCATGGCTGATCATCAGCACGGCGCATCCGGTATCCCGCCTGACCGTTTCGATCTGTTGATAGAATGAGGCCGACCCGCGCTGGTCGAGACCCTGGGTCGCTTCGTCCAGAAGCAAAAGATCAGGGCTTCCAATGAGGGCGCGTGCCAGCAATACGCGTTGAAACTGCCCGCCCGAAAGTTGCGAAAGCTGCGCCCGTGCCAGGTCCGGCACCCCTGCCTGCGCAAGTGCCTGATCTATGGCCGACGGGGCGACGCCGCGCGGGAGTTTCAGAAACCGCGAAACGGTCATCGGCAGGGTTTCATCCACATGGAGCTTCTGAGGCACATACCCGATCTTCACATCGTGACCGCGCTCGACACGCCCCATTTGAGGTTTCACCGCGCCGATGATCGCGCGCAAGAGGCTGGTCTTGCCCGAGCCGTTCGGCCCGACGATTGTGACGATCTCACCCGCGTTGACGGACAGGGACACATGGGACAGGACGGTTCTGGCGCCGTAGCGGACGCTCAGGTCATCAACGCGCACCAGGCTCATGGGGTGGCCTTTTCCGCGCAGCTTGGGCAAACCCCTTCAGCTTCAACCACGGTCCGTTCGATCCGAAAGCCGGTGGCGCGCGCGGCATCTCCCAATGCGCCCCGCGCGGGAGAGGATTGAGTCTCGGCCACCGCTTCGCACAGGCGACAGATCATGAAGGCGGGCGTATGGCTCTTGCTGGGGTGCACACAGGCGATAAAGGCGTTCAACCGCTCGATCTTGTGGGCGAAACCGTTTGCGACCAGAAAATCCAGGGCGCGATAGGCGACAGGAGGTTGTGAGCCAAAGCCACTTTCACGCAGCCGGTCGAGGATCGTGTAGGCCCCAAGGGCGCGATGCTCCTGCAACAGGATTTCGAGGACCCTGCGGCGGACCGGCGTAAGGCGCAGCCCATCTTCCGCGCAGCGAGTCTCGGCAGCGGAAAGGGTCTCGCTCACGCAGGTATCGTGGTCATGATGTGCGAACCCGAGGGGGCCGGGATCACCATTTTCCGAGTTGCCATCACTTGTCATGTTATTACATTTCGTCTATCCGGCGTGTAATGTTATACAATCACGTGGAGACACCAATGTCCAGAAAGCTTCTCACCCTCACCCTGTCGACCGCTTTGACGGGTGGGACAGCGTTTGCCGAGACACCACATGTCGCTGTGGACATTGCGCCGGTGCATTCGCTGGTGGCTCGGGTCATGGAGGGGGTGGGCATGCCCGCGCTGATCGTGAAGCCAGGCGCAAGCCCGCATGAGTACAGCCTGCGCCCGTCCGAGGCCGCAGCGTTGCAGGAAGCTGATCTTGTGTTCTGGATCAGTCCTGACCTGACGCCCTGGCTGGCCGATGCGATCGGGACATTGGCCCCGGAGGCGGCGGTGACTGAACTGCTTGAAGCCGACGGCACCATCGAATTGGCGTTCCGGGAGAATGCGCTTTTTGAGGCGCATGACCACGATGCCCATGACGATCACGAAGACCACGACGATCATGAGGAGCACGCCAAGGACGGGCATGATGACCATGACCACGATCATGACAAGGAAGCCCACGACGACCACGGCCATGACGATCATGACGATCATGACGAAGCCGGACATGACGGGCACGACCATGGCGCCCATGATCCCCACGCGTGGTTATCGCCGCAGAACGCGATGACCTGGCTGAATGTGATCGCGGGCCAATTGTCGGCCGCAGACCCCGAGAACGCCGGGGCCTATTTTGCCAATGCGGCTGCGGGCCGCGCCGAAATCGACGCAATGATCGCAGAGGTGACGGCGGCGCTGGATCCTTTGCGGGATAGTCAGTTCATCGTGTTCCACGATGCCTATCAGTACTTTGAAGTGGCTTTCGATTTCCCGGCAGCGGGTGCGATCTCCCTCAGCGATGCTTCGGACCCAAGCCCTGCGCGCATTGCGGAAATACAGGCGCGGATTGCGGATCAGAACATCGACTGCGTGCTTGCTGAGCCGCAGTTCAACCCGGGACTGGTGGAGACAGTGCTCGACGGGACCGAGGCGCAAATGGGTATTCTGGATCCGCTCGGATCCGATCTGGAACCCGGCCCCGGCCTCTACCCGCAACTGATCCGCAATCTTTCCGCGGCGCTGGCGGGTTGCCTGTGAACACCGCGCACCGCAAAACACCGGAGCACCAGGCAACGTGTTACGTCTCGTCCTGAGCCTGTTGCTGATGATGGGACTTGGTGGCGTCGCCAAGGCGCATCCGCATGTCTTTGTCGATGCCCGGACCAAGTTTCATTTCGGGACAGACGGGCAGCTTGAGGCGGTGCGGATTTTCTGGAGGTATGACGAGTTCACGACGCTTGTGCTCTTTGAGGCGCTGAACCTCGATCAGGATGGTGACGGCAGGCTCAACGACGCAGACCGAACCGCGATCATCACGGGGGAAACAAACTGGGACCCTGACTACAAAGGCGACGTCTACCTTGAAGTCGCGGGGCAGGACTACCCGCTGGGGCGGCCCGAGGCGCCCGCGGCCCGGCTTGTGGCCGACCGGATCGAAGTCTCCTTTGATCTGCCCTTGTCGCATCCGGTTCGGATCGGCACGGACCCTGCGTTCCTGCGTCTCTATGATCCGATATTCTACTATGCCTACACCATCTTGCCGACAGAGGAGGGCTTCGCGCTGCCGCCGGGCTGCGTGGCGGAGATCATCCCCTTTGATCCGGATGCGGTAGACAGAGCCTTGCAGGAAAAGCTCGCCGCGCTGGGACGCGACGAGGTGCCGGAACAAGACAACGTCGGGCGTTTGTTCGCTGACGAGGTGAGTCTGGCATGTGGCTGAAGGCCGGTGGAATCGCAGTTTGCGTTGTCATGATCGGCGCGGTCCTTTGGAATGTCTTGCCTTGGGGCGACGTCCAGCACTGGGCGGCAACGCAACAGCGCGCCTATCAGACGCTGATGGCGCGGGCCTTGCGCGCCGTGCAGTCCGGGGACCCGCTGGCCGTCTGGACCTTGTGCAGCGCCACTGCGGCTTACGGGTTTTTCCATGCGCTGGGTCCGGGCCATGGGAAGGTCCTGATCGGCGGGGCGGCACTTGCCAGCGGCGCGACCCTGAGACGCCTGGGCGTTCTGACGGTGCTGTCGAGCCTCGCGCAGGCGGCAACGGCGATCCTTCTGGTGGGCGGCCTCTATTTCGGTTTCCGGGTGCGCTCTGGTGATCTCGCTGATCTGACCGAGGCCTGGCTTGCCCCGGCAAGCTACGTGGCCATCGCTGCGATCGGGCTATTGCTGGTCTGGCGGGGCGCGCGCGGGGTGTCCCGGATAGGACACGCCGCACAAGCATCCGAGGGGTGTTGCGGTCATGCGCATGGTCCGGAGCTCGGGGACGTCACGACCCTGACCTCAACCCGCGATGCCGCAGCACTTGTCGGCAGCATCGCGTTGCGGCCCTGTACTGGCGCCTTGTTTGTGCTTGTGATCGCGGCGCGTTTCGATGCCTTTGCCGTCGGGTGTCTCGCGGTAGTCGCCATGGGCCTCGGGACCGCTGCGTTCAATCTGAGCGTCGCCACCTCCGGTGTGGTCGCGCGGCGGCTGGCAGGGATGGGCGCGCGTGATCTGCACGGGCTGCAACTGGTGTCGGCGATGCTGCACATCACGGGCGGTGCGCTGATTGTAGCACTCAGCGCCAGCATGCTGCTGCCCTATCTGAATTAGGCGTACCAGCGGTGTGGTATTCCACGTAAGGCGCTGTGCATTTGGCGCGCGCGCCCCTTGCCAATGGTGGGCAAACGCTGCGAATAGAGGGCAGGGGTGCCATTTGTCCGGGTCTGCGGGCCGATCGTCGGCGTCCAATTGCTGAGGAGAACGCCCGTGAACGATCATGTCATTCCCGCTCCCCCGCTCCCGACTGTTCCCACGCAGGGCGGTGGCAGCTTTCCGGTGCGGCGGGTCTATTGCATTGGCCGTAACTTCGCCGCCCACGCCGTGGAAATGGGGCACGACCCGGACCGTGAGCCGCCGTTCTTTTTCCAGAAAAACCCTGACAATCTCGATGCCTCTGGCAGCTTTCCCTATCCTGCGCGGTCGTCGGATGTGCATCACGAGGTCGAACTGCTCGTCGCGCTGAAATCCGGCGGAACGGAGATTGCCCTGAAGGACGCGCTGGATCACGTGTGGGGCTATGGTGTTGCGCTCGACATGACCCGCCGCGATTTGCAGGGTGAGATGAAGAAGATGGGACGCCCCTGGGAAATCGGCAAGGCCTTTGAGCGCTCCGGGCCCGTTGGGCCTTTGCGACCTGTTTCAGAGGTGGGGCATCCCGATCAGGGGCGCATTGCGCTATCGGTCAATGGCGCGTTGCGGCAGGAGGGCGATCTGAACCAGATGATCTGGAAAGTGCCAGAAATCATTTCCTATCTGTCGGAATATTTTGAGCTTCAGGCCGGTGATGTCATCATGGCCGGGACCCCTTCAGGGGTGAATGCGGTCACGCGTGGGGATGAGATGGAAGCCTCTATTGAAGGGGTTGGCACACTCAAGGTCCGGGTTGTGTGATCCCTGAACGGATTGCGGCTGTGCCGCTCGCGGTGGGTGACCTAGGGTCTGTTGAGAGTCACCTTGAGTTTAGAAGCGCAGCGCAGGCGTTGATGATGGCGGCGAAGCTTAGGTCGGTTTTGTCAGTGCGCAGGGCGATACGACGGAAGTTTTTCAGATCACAAAAGAGGTTTTCAACTAGGGTCAGTTGACGTTCATCTGATCCAAAGCATTGTTGCCGCGATTGAGATGAAGGCGGAGAAGCTGGTGTCGGTCTTGGAGTATCGCGTGGCTATACCTCTGTTATCCTTAAGGCTCCCAAAGAAATTCTCGATCAGGTGTCGCCATTTGTAGACCTCGGCGTCGTAGTCGGCGGAAGACAAGCGGTTGCGTTTCGGCAGTATACGGTCGCAATGTCATGTGCCATCAGGGCGTTGCGCAGCCAATTGGCATCGAAGGCGCGGTCAGCCAGCAGGTGATCCGCGGCAAGGTCTTCGATCAGCTCCGGCACGCCGCGCAGGTCGTGGGCCTGGCCTGGCAGCAGGCGGAAATCGACAAGATTGCCAAGCGCGTCGGTCAGCGCCGGTATCTTCGTCGTGATCCCGCCGCGCGAACGCCCTATGGCCTGGCTTTGAGCCCCCCCTTAGCGCCCTGACCCGCACGGTGAACCTTGACGATGGTGCCGTCCATTTCCCGGCAGGCGCGAGAGGGGAACATTGCCATCTCCATATCGGGCTGATCGGACAAGCCATTGAACATGCGGCCAAATACACCGGCCCGCGCCCAATCCCGGAACCGGCGGTAGATCGTGTTCCAATTGCCAAATCCGCGAGGCAAGTCGCGCCAAGGCGACCCGGTGCGCGCCAACCAGAGGACGGCGTCAACGAACAGGCGCGCGTCACTGCCTGTGCGCCTACGGTCCCCTTCCTTGCCAGGAACCAAAGGTTCGATGATCGCCCACTGCCTGTCTGTCAAAGTTCGTCTGCTCAAGATCGCCTCCTGTTTTCGATCTTGAATCAGACCCTTGCCGATTTGGGAATCCCATAAATGCAGACGCCCCCTAGGCGGCCAGACTTGCTGCGGTCTGAGCGCTCCAGCCAAGCCCCGGTTCATATCTTGCGTCGACCACGCCCTCTTTCATCGCAAAGAGATGCAGCCAGCCGTTGTCGAACAGGGCACGCACATCGGGGTGCTTTGCCAGAACATCGTTGATCGCCTCGCGCGGCGCTTCGATCATGACAGAGAGACGCAGCGGCGCGTGCACCAGTTCCTCACCGTCATGGACCGCTTGCCATGGAAGACCCGGGCGCAACCGACCGCCATTGCCTTCAACGACGCCGATCCCGCCTACCACGTTATGGATAAGCTTGTTGCCACCGCCAAAGACATCCCGCGCGACCGAGGACCCGTAGTATTGCAGGCTGATCCAGCTTGCCACGACCACGGGCGCGGTCAGGATCAACTCAAGCGTGCCAAACCCCTTGTCGGCCTGCCAGTCATAGCTGTGCAGGAACGCACGGCCACCAAGGTCCTTGCCCGCCGTCGCATTGCGCGGTGCGGCGATGAAAGCAGCACAGCCCGCCAGCCCCCATTCCGGGCGCACCTCCGCCCAGTTGAGCGCCCGCCTGGCGACCGTGTCGGCGGTTGAGCCGGGCAGGGCGCCTGCGCGCTCGGAGCGGGCGATCTGGCCTGCCTGCTCAAGCCATCTGGTCACACGCCACAGATCGTCCGCTTTGTCCTTGGCCACCGCGTCCTGATACATCGTGATTTCATCGGTTGTGGTGTCATGCAACCCGGCGATGAAAACCGTGTCTTCGGGCAGGTCGATATCGCGCGCCGCCAGACCCGCGCGGGTTTCGGGGTCGTTCAGAAGGGCAGCGAGAAGCCGTGCAGACACTTCGCCTGTGTGCCCGCCGCAGGCCCCGCAGTGATAGGCGCTTTCATGCGGGTTGTTGGTGACCTGTGCCCCATGGCCGAGCAGCAAGACGATCTTGCCCAGACCCTTGGTCATGCTCATGGCCGACAGTACCGCAGCGGCGGTATCGGCCTTTTGCTCTGCGGACAAACCGCCGATCACCTGCGGCGCCGGGCCAGCCTTCTGACCGCCGCCGTCAAGTGCCAGAGCATCGCGCAGGAGTTTTCCGGCATAGACCGGGCCCGCGGCCTCTACAAAGGCGAAGGACGAGACCGCTGCCTGACGGAACCGCCCCCAAGCCCGTGTTGCACGTGCCGCGATGCGCAGGTCCTGTTCCTCCGACGGGTCTCCATGACTGCTGGTCTGGACAGCTGGCGTCAACAGCACGGGTAGATGGGCCTCAGCCACATCCGAGCCTTGTGCCTTGTGTTCCAGGGGCAGTCCGAAGAACCCCGCGAAGCCGATGGTCTCAATGGATGGATCAATGCTCTCAAGCGCGCGGCGGAACACCTCTGACCGCACGTCAATGCAGAATGCCGCTTGCAGGAGCGGGCGGTCCTTGCTCTCGGCTGGCCCGTCAAGACTGGCGAAGAGATGGCGCTGATAGGCCCTTTCGCTGGCTTCCTGTAAGATGGCCATGGCAACTTGCGTTTCGGACGCCTCGACGGGGCGCTTATGCGCGGCGAGGGTTTCCGCCCAGGCTTCCGCGATGCCCGGCACATGCGCAAGGAGCGCTTCTTCCCAAAGCAACCGGATGGCGAGCATATCGCCCATGGTACGGTCTGTTTGACCCGCAAGTTCCGCCTGCCACAACAGCCACCGGGCATGCTGGGACCACCCGCCAATGTCCATGAACAGCCGGTGGAAAACAGTCTCGGCCGAGGCATCACAGAGGCCAAGGTCGTCCGATGTCCGCATGATCGCGCGTTCTGCGGTGTCAGGGGCTTCGGCGACGCGCATGCAAAAGCCTGACAGGCCAGCGATCTCCGGTGTCAGATCATGCATTGCCCAGGCCCGCCAGCCGCCAAATGCCGCACTCCCGGGCCGTGGGGACCAAAGCGCCTGACCGCGATCAAAATGCCCTGCGGCCCAAAGCCCGATGCTTTTCCTGATGACCGATGGCCAGTCGGTGCCCGTTGCCTTCGCGGCAAGATCCGCGATGGTCGGGAGCGCAGCGGCTGTGTCATCACCGGGAGCTGCGGCCATGGATTTGAGGGCTGCAACATCCGCGGGCTTCTGCGCTGCCGTCGATGCGTCGAGCGCCGCGCTCAGATCATCTTCCGCCAAATGGCCGTTTTCGAGCATCGCCTGGTAGGCGGCCGTGCTTTGGGTGGCGCTTACTCCCGCGACCCGCTCCAGCCGGGCGGATGCCGTTGCGAGGTCTTCCCCGGTCTGCCCGAGAAACGGGTTCACGGCCACGGTCGCTTCCAGCGGAAAGGCGGGCGGGATTGCGCGGGCCGCAGTTTCGGCGGCCTGCAACAGGTTGGGCAGTTTGACCGATGCGGTGTTTGTGTCGTTCAGGAACATGTTCTTCTCCATGATGTCAGTCAAAGCTCTTGGTGCGGAAGCCACCGATGACGCGATCCAGTAGGGCGTTCAGATAGAGACCATTGGCCAGATGAACGCGCAGACCAGCGGTCGCGGGATGATGGGCCCAGAGCGGGAAGAGGGCCTGTGCGAAGGCGATGAGGCCAAACGACAGCAGCGCAAGCAGGATCATCGCCCACTCAAGCGGTCCAGGCGTTGGTGCCGCTGGCAATGATGGCCCCCAGATTGCCTGCGCCATCGCCTGGAATGAGAAGTAGGCGAGGGTTGCCATAAGGGATGCCGTGACGGTGCGTTTGGTCAGATCGGCAGGTGCGAGATCAGCGAGACCCTGTGCAACAAGATAGGCAACACCAAAGATCAGGATCGCGCCGAGCGCCAGAGCCTGAGCGGTTTTGGGGCCAAGGACCATGGTGAAGAGCGTTGCCGTCACCGCATACATGGCCAGCGCCATGCCGAAAGCCTTGAGCACTGCGCCGAGGTTTGGCACCGCAACCGGCCCGGGCCGGCGCAGGGAGGCGACCGCCGTCACCGCGCCGCCCGAGGACAGGAACGCATGCGCCTTGTAAAGCGAGTGTGCGACGATGTGCAAAAGCGCCAAGGCCCAAAGGCCCAACCCGCATTGCAACAAAAGGAATCCCATCTGGGACACCGTGGACCACGCCAGCGATGTCTTGATGGCGCTTTGCGTCAACATCACCGCTGCACCGAAAAGGGCGGTGAACCCTCCGATCATGACCAAAGTGGCCATCGCCCCGTGGCTGGTCTGGATCAAGGCCGCACAGGTGATAAGCAGAACACCGCCCGCGTTGATGATACCGGCATGCAAAAGCGCTGAGACCGGTGTCGGGGCCTCCATGACTTCGGTAAGCCAGCCATGCAGGGGGAAGGCGGCGGTCTTGAGCACAGCGGCCAGAACAAGGAAGCCAACGGCGATGCCGCCTGCGAGGCCCAGACCTGCGGTCGCGTCTCCCGCAATTGCCGTGAGCGCTGCGAGGTTGCCGGTGCCGAAATGGATCATGAGCACTGCGGTGGCGGTCAGGAGCGCGGCATCGCCCGCATGCCATACCAGCGAAAATTTCGTCGCGGCCCGCTGTGCCTCGGGCCTGTCCGGATAGAACACCAGCAAGCGCCGCAGCCCGAGCCCGATCGCGACCGATGCCAGAAGCATCACCGGCAGGCTGGCCGCTTGCACAAAGATCAGTACAGCGGCGAGCGTGGCCAGCATCTGCCCGTGAAACGCCCCTTCGCGCGCCTCGCCGTCCAGATAGGTTCTGCTGTAGCGCATGACGATCCAGCCGATGAAGGTGACGAGAAGCACGATGGTCACGCTCACCGGATCAGCGCGCAGGGCCACCAGGTCGGCGGGGCGAGCCACAAGGAACTGGACCATGCCCCCAACCGCCAGCGCGAGGGCTGCGAGGGCAGCCAACTCCGAGAGGCGTGGCAAGGCACCAGGGCGCCGCCCCGGGGCTCTGACAGCAAAAAGTGCGACGATGAGCAGCACAACAGGTGCAAGAAACGAAAGCGAGAACGTGGAAAGCATGGCACGGCTCCAATGAAATAAGGTTGGAAGACCATCTAGTAGCTGGTCAGCATAAATAAAATTCCATATTATATCCAAAATCATTCTATCTGATAGAAGTATGGCGATCATCAATCTGCACCACCTGCGTCTTTTTCGGGCCGTCGCGCGGGACGGGACCCTGACCGGGGCGGCGCGCGCGCTCAACATCTCGCAATCCGCGGTGTCGACACAGATCAAGACGCTAGAGGCGTCCCTGGGCCATGCACTCTTTGAGCGTAGCGGGCGCAATCTTGTGCTGACCGAAGCCGGGCGTATCGCGCTGGATCATGCCGAAGCCATTTTCCGCACGGCGGATGATCTGTCCGCGACGCTGCGCGCGTCGGGCACAAGGCGCAAGGCGCTGCGGATCGGGGCACTGGCGACCTTGTCGCGCAACTTTCAGGTCTCGTTTCTGGAGCCCCTGATCGGACGGGACGACATCGAAGTGGTGCTGCGTTCGGGATCACAAGGCAGTCTGCTGCGGGGGCTGGAGGCATTGTCGCTGGACGTTGTGCTCACAAACCTCGTGCCCGCGCGCGACGCCTCCAGCCCTTTCCTTGTGCACCGGCTTGACGAACAGCCGGTCAGCCTTGTCGGTGCGCCATCGCGCCTGGCTGCCGGGAAAGCAGACATCAGAGAGATCCTGTCGACGCAACCGCTTGTCCTGCCAACGCCTGAAACCTCGTTGCGTGCCGGTTTTGACGCGATGCTGGAGCGTCTTGGCATCATCCCACGCATTGCCGCGGAAGCGGACGATATGGCGATGTTGCGGCTGCTTGCACGGGCGCATGCGGGAACGGCGGCCATACCGCCGATTGTCGTGCAGGATGAACTTGCCTCGGGGAAGCTCGTTGAGTTGGCCCGGTTGGATGAAATCACAGAGGTCTTTTGCGCCGTCACGATACAGCGGAAATTCCCCAACCCCCTTCTCGGAGAGTTGCTGGATCCTGCCAAGACCCGCACGGCGTGAGGCCCAAAAGTCTGCCGCGCGTCTTGACCTATCGCGCGGGGAGCCGTCAGCGCTCCCCCAAAAGGTCACTTTCCAGGTCTTCAGGCTTGGCACTGTGATCCACAGGTTCTTCGGTCAGCAAGTCGCCCTCGGCCGCGCTGGCCACAGGTTCAGGGCGTGGCAGGACCGGTTCCTGCTGCTCTTGAGGGGCGGGGGCATCGGGGCTGTCCTGAAGCACCCGAACGCCTTCGGGAAAGATCACCTCGCGGGCCTCATCGGGCATTGAAATGCCATTCACCGTTAGGGCCGATTTGACCGCCCGCAACAGTGCGGATTTCAGCTTGATCGCGGAAATCATATGCCCGTCGAACCAATAGTACGTGCGGATGTTGACGGTCGCGGCCCCCAGCGCATCGACAAGCACCATGGGTTCGGGATCGCGGAGCACGGCATCGTGCTCCTGCAAGGCGGCGAGGATGATCCCCTGCGCCTCTGCGATGCCTGCGTCGTACCCAATTCCCACGACAAATTCCCCTCGACGATCAGGAGAGGAGGTGAAATTCTCGATCACGTTCTTGAACACGGTTGAGTTGGGGATGTGGATTTCATTGCCCTCAGCCGATGTCAGCAGCGTGCTGCGCGTCGTCATGCTTTTGACCGTGCCGCTGAGCCCTGCGACAATGATGAAGTCGCCCCGCTGGAACGGACGACGGACGCTCAGGATCAGGCTGGAGAGGAAGTTTTCGGCAATGTCGCGGAAAGCGAAACCGATCACGATGCCGATGACGCCCGCGCCGCCCACAAGCGACAAGGCCAATTGCGTCAAACCGGCCACCTGCAACACGATGTAGAGACCCAGCAGGAACACCGGGAAGGCGATCGCGCGTGCAACCACCTGACGCAGGAAGGGCGACTGGATACGCTCCCTCAGCAGCCACCGGGCGAGGCGCGCCACCAGCCCCGCACTGTACCATGCCAGCGGCAGAACGAAGAGCGCCAACAGCAGGAGCGGCAGGATGGTGATGGTGTTTTCCGCAAGCTGTTCCAGTTCGGACAAAGCCGGGGCAAGCGACCAGACAGGGGCATCCACCACCTTGATCCGATTGACCACGGCTACCACGCCGGATGTCTTTTGCGCCAGATCGCGCGCCCAGGTCCGATGCGCATCGGACTGGGTGGTCCCGTCCAGGAAAACCACCCCCTCATCGACCGCTGCCCGTAACCCGGCATACCAGCCCGTCGCGGCCAGAATGCTCTCGATGCGCTGTTTGATCGCCGTGTCTGGCGCGATCTGTTCGATCTCCACCTGCTGTTCGGGGGCAGACGGCGCATCGTCGGCTGCTGTATCGGCGGTTTGTGCGCTTGCGGTTGCTGCGAGAAGAACGAGGATCACGCTCAGGACGAATGCAATGGCGTTTGATTTGAACATCTCGAAAGACAACATCGGACTCTCCATCATCCGGAAAATGAGGCAAAGCGGTAGTGCTGCTTTTCATCAGCGGCACATGCAGGCGCGCGCCCCATGTTCCCACAGCGCATCAGAATGCAAAACGCCAAATGTGGTCTCCGCCCGACAAAAAATACAGACGATGCGGGGCAGGGCGCATCCGCGCCACGACCCATGATCGGGCTGAGCACGGTGAGCGGCGCGACATAGGTATGCTCCAAAACGGCGGTGGCCTTTGCGCGGGAGCATCAGCGCAATCCGCCGGGCATTCTGTAAAGCCCGGCGGCTACACCTGAAAAAAGGGCGGTAACCTGAATTGAACGCAGTTGGCCCCTACGAAAAACCCGGGCGCTTTCGCGCCCGGGCCAGTGCTACAGCTGTCACAGAAAAGGATCAGCCTTTTGCGAATTCGGGGTAGGCTTCCATGCCAAGCTCAGAGACGTCGAGGCCATTGATCTCATCCTCTTCGCTGACCCGGATCCCCATGGTTGCCCTAAGGATGACCCAGACGATCAGGCTGGCCGCGAAGGTGAACACACCGTAGGCGAGGATGCCGGTCAGCTGTGTGCCAAGGCTCGCATCCCCGTTGGAGAAGACAACCGCAATCGTGCCCCAGATACCCGCAAAGAGGTGGACCGGGATGGCACCGACAACATCGTCGATCTTGAACTTGTCCAGCATCGGGACGGTCACGACCACGATGATACCACCCACGGCCCCGATCAGCAGCGCCCCAAAGAGGGAAGGTGCCAGCGGTTCAGCGGTGATCGACACGAGCCCCGCCAAGGCACCGTTCAGCACCATGGTGAGGTCAGGCTTCTTGTACATCACCTGTGTCAGGATGAGCGCCGTCACCGCGCCCGCCGCAGCGGCCATGTTGGTGTTCGCAAAGATGCGGGAGACGTCGGAGACATCGCCCACGGTGCCCATCGCAAGCTGCGAGCCACCGTTGAAGCCGAACCAGCCGAGCCACAGGATAAACGTCCCCAGTGTCGCAAGCGCCAGATTGGAGCCCGGCATCGGATTCACGCGACCGTCCTTGTACTTGCCCAGACGCGGCCCAAGGATGATGGCACCGGCCAGCGCCGCCCAGCCGCCTACCGAGTGTACGACGGTGGAGCCCGCGAAGTCAGAAAAGCCCATCTCGGACAGCCAGCCGCCGCCCCACTGCCAGGAGCCGGAGATCGGGTACATCACGCCTGTCAGGACGACGACAAAGATCAGGAAGGGCCAGAGCTTGATCCGCTCCGCCAAGGCGCCGGACACGATGGAGGCCGTCGCGGCGACAAACACAAGCTGGAAGAAAAAGTCCGAAGCGACCGAGGCATAGCCAAGATCGACACCGTCTGCACCAACACCGGCCGGTTCCAATGAAGTAAAGGCGTCCCCGATCGCAAAGTAGCCGTTGAAGTCACCCGGATACATAATTGCATAGCCGCACAGCCAATACATGATCGCGGCAATCGAATAGAGCGCGATGTTCTTGGTCATCTGCATGGTCACGTTCTTGGAGCGCACCAGCCCGCCTTCGAGCATGGCAAAACCAGCGGCCATGAAAAAAACCAGAAAACCCGCCATGCAGAACAGCAACGTCGTCATGATATATGGGCCGATCTCGTCAAACCCCGGTGCCGCATCCTGCGCAAAGGCCAGCGACGGCAACGCAATCAGCGCCGCCGTGGTGGCTATGGTCTTGAAATGTGTCATATGTCTTATCCCTAGGTTGCCGCGGCTCAGAGCGCGTCTTCGTTGGTTTCGCCAGTACGCACGCGCACCGCCTGATCCACGCTGAGAACGAAGATCTTGCCGTCGCCGATTTTGCCGGTCTGTGCAGTCTTGGTGATCGTTTCGACGATCTGCTCCACGGAGGGTTCCGGGACGACGATCTCGATTTTCACTTTCGGTACAAAGTTCACGGCGTATTCGGCGCCGCGATAGATTTCGGTATGCCCGGATTGAGAGCCAAAGCCCTTTATTTCCGTGACCATCATGCCGCGCACGCCAGCTTCGGTCAGCGCTTCGCGAACCTCTTCCAGCTTGAACGGCTTGATCGTTGCAATAATGAGTTTCACCTCGTGTCCCCTTAACTCTGGCAGGTTTCCCCGCAGTGGTTGTGGGTGCAGCAAACGACGAAGCCCGCTTCAGAGTGAAGTTTCTGAGCGATCTAATGACCTGTTAATCTCGATTTTTGACTAATTATGAGGCAAGAGGCCGGAATTGCCTAAAAAGTGTGCAGTAAGCGGATGGCGATTTCTCAAGTCCATGGGTCAACAATCCACGAAAACCGCGCTAAACTGGCTAAAAACAACAATGGGCCGGGCAGGTTCTTCATGAGTGATTCATCAAGGCGCAAAAATCCATTGGTTGCGGATAAACGGTACAAGGCCGCCAAACCCAAGGCCACAAAGCGAAAACCGCAACGGCGCAAGAAGACGGCGCGCAAACCGGCCACTCCGCGCCGGGGTCCGATTGGTCTGCTCCAACGGTTGATCCGTTGGATCTTGCGGCTGATATGGCGGATCACCTGGCGGGTGGGGTTTGTTGCCGGTCTCGTCCTGGCGTTTATCGTCGGGTATTACTACACCACACTCCCGCCTGTGGATGAGTTGCTGGACGGGCGCGCGCGCGGATCAGTCACGCTGCTGGATCGCGACGGACAGGTATTTGCCTGGCGCGGCGACCAGTTCGGCGGTGCGGTGACGGCGCAGACCGTTTCCACCCATCTGAAGAACGCCATCATCGCCACGGAAGACCGTCGCTTTTACCGGCATTTTGGTCTGAGCCCCCGGGGCATCGCAAGCGCGGTGCGGATCAACCTGAGCGAAGGGCGTGGGCCCTTGCAGGGGCATGGCGGTTCGACGATCACGCAGCAGGTGGCCAAGCTGCTCTGTCTGGGTGTGCCGTTCGACCCCGCCGTGCAAACGGAAGAGGAATACGAACGCGAGTGTCGTCGGGGCACTATTCAACGCAAAGCCAGGGAAGCGGTCTATGCCCTGGCGATGGAGGCCAAATACTCCAAGGATGAGATCCTGACCATCTACATGAACCGGGCGTTCCTTGGCGCGGGCGCGCGCGGGTTCGAGGCGGCAAGCCAGCGCTATTTCGGGAAATCCGCGGCAAATGTCTCCCCGGCTGAGGCTGCCATGCTGGCCGGTCTGCTGGTGGCCCCTACGCGTTTCGCGCCAACCAACGATCTGACGCGGTCGCAGCGACGTGCCGCCACCATCGTGCGTTTGATGAACGAACAGGGTTATCTGACCGTGGCAGAGGCGCAGGAGGCCCAGCAGAATCCGGCGGAGCTTTCCAAGGCGGCAGAAGCCCGTGCGGGCGGGTATTTCGCGGATTGGGTCATGTCGTCAGGGCCGGAATTCTTTACACGCAAGACAACCGAGGACGTGATCATCAAGACAACCCTGGACCAGCGCATTCAGCGCGGTGCGGAGGAAGCGCTGAAGTGGGTGTTCGAAAACAAGGTGAGGGCAGGCAGCAAGGCGCAGGCGGCAATTGTCGTGATGTCTGCGGATGGGGCCGTGCGGGCGATGGTCGGCGGGCGCAAGACCAAGGTCTCGGGCGCCTTCAACCGGGCTGTGCAGGCCAAACGGCAAACCGGGTCCGCGTTCAAGCCCTTTGTCTACGCGGCAGCGCTCGATCTGGGGTATTCACCCAATGATACGGTCACCGATGAACCGCTTACCATCGACATTCCGGGCTCTGGCCCGTGGTCGCCGCGCAACTATACGAACAAATATTACGGTCAGGTCACGCTCACCCGGGCGTTGCGAGACAGTCTGAACATTCCAGCGGTGAAAGTGTCGGAGTTCGTCGGCCGCGAACTGGTGCGGCAGGTGGCCACGGATTTCGGGTTAGAGAGTGATCTGGCGGCAGGCCCGGCGCTTGCGCTTGGCGCGTCCGAGAGCACGCTGATCGAGATGACGGGGGCTTACGCAGGCATTCTAAATGGCGGGTCATCGGTACAACCCTATGGTCTGATCGAGTTGAGCCTGCTGGGCGATGATGAACCGCTGATGGGCACCGGAGGCGGTATCGGCGAGCGCGTCATTCAGGAAGTTGCAGCGCGGCAGTTGATCTACATGATGGAGAAGGTCGTCTCGGAAGGGACAGGGCAACGGGCCAAGTTCGGTGGGCGACAGCTGGCGGGCAAAACCGGGACAACGCAGGCCGCCCGCGATGCCTGGTTTGTCGGGTTCTCAGCCGATTACGTTGCGGGCGTCTGGATGGGTTATGACGATAATACGCCCCTGACCGGGGTCACCGGTGGTGGGTTGCCAGCTGAGATCTGGCGGGAAACCATGGTGCGGGTCCATGAGGGTGTACCCGCCAGACCGCTGCCCATGGCCGGCCCCATTGACCGAGGCCGCACCCGAGAGGACGACCGCCCGCCAAGCGGTGGCGTCGGGGGTGCGGTGGGACTTCTGGAAGGTCTCTTGCGCGACATTCTAGGCGGCGGCAGTGGCAATGCGCCGCCGCGTGAAAACGTCAGCGGGTCAGATCGCTAAGGTGTGGAACTCGGGGACTAACCTGACTTCTTCAGGTCCGACACAACGGCATTGATGTCGCCGCCCCGCTTGTCAAGCATCGCGCCGATTTCGGTGCGTTCGGTGAGCAGCAAGTTCACCCCTTCGATGTAGATGTTGAAGAACTTGTCACTGCCGGAGCGGTCGGAGACGTGGAAGGACACCTCATAGGGGCTCTGCCCTTTGAGGTAGGCCTTGGTCTTGACCTCGTAGCCTGCCCGGATCGCACGTGTTGATTGCACCTCAACCCGCCCGCCGACGAAATCACGGAACCGCTTGCCGTATTTGCGGGTGATGTAGCCCTTGAATGCATCGGTGAAGGCGCGTTTTTGCGCGTTCGACGCGCTCCGCCCGTCATTGCCAAGCGCGTATTGCGCCATGATGTTCACATCGGCGTAGCGCGCGAAAAGACGCTCGAAATCCTTGAGGACCGCTGCATCGGACTTGCCAGAATTGATGACTTTCTGGATTTCCGCCACAACTTCATCCACGAGGCTGCGCGCCTCGTTTTCGGTCAAGGCGAAAGCGGGCAGGGCTGCCGTCATGGGAACGGCAAGTGCAGTGAGTGCGAATGCACGGCGGGAAAAAGAAATTGGCATCATGAGCCTCGTTACTCTGCGTAAGGGTCCAGATAGGGATCGTAGGGGTCAAGATAGGGATCTTCGCCAGAAGCGCCAGCGTCTCCAAGTTCAAATCTTCGATTCTGAAGGTAAATTGAGCGGGATTGCGCGTAGCTGTCGGCACTTTCATACAGAACCGAATCGATTGTATCTCCCAGACGTTCGCGATCATTCAGTGCGGCACCGGCATAGGCGGTGGGCGGAACATACTGCTCCGGGCTCGTATCGATCGTGAAGAAGGTCAGCGGGTTGGTGAAAAAGTCGGTCACGAAACCGACCGCGTCACGTTGCGTCGATGGCCCGAAGACCGGCATTTCGATGTAGGCGCCCTCACCAACACCCCAGACCGCGAGGGTCTCGCCAAAGTCGGTGTCATGTTCGGGCACGTTCAATTCGCTTGCCGGGTCAAAGAAGCCCGCAAGGCCGATGGTCGAATTCATCAGAAAGCGCGTCGTGGCCAATCCCGCGCCCCTGAAATCAGCCTGAAGCAAGCTGTTGATGGCCACGCCGGGCATCTGCAGGTTCTCGGAAAAATCATTCACCCGGTCGCGGATTTCTGGTGGGACAACAGCGGCATACCCTTTGGCAACCGGCCGCACAAGGTTCTTGTCGAGCCCCTTGTTGAAGCCGTGGATGGCGCGGTTTTGTGCCTCATAGGGGTCGTTATAGCCGTCGGTCCGCTCGGCAGGGTCCTGATATGTGGCGCAGGCGCTGACAGTCAAAGCGGTGAGAACGATCAGGGAAGAAACACGCAACCCTCTGAGGTATGAAAAAAACGGCAATGAAAATGTCCTATGGTTATGTAACAACGGCATACCTAAATCTTTCTGATGCAAAGCCCATAGGCGACGCACTTCGTACAGGAACACTGTGGCAGTCGGGCGACATGTTAGGTCAGAAGGTCTTAGGAAACCCTTGATCCCCCCGCCAAGCGCCGACCGCAGCCACATTTCATCGACGACAAGGCTTTGAGGCACGTTGCATATCTGCAGTTGTATCGTCAAGAACCCCGCGGCCTGCGCGCGATAATTCGCGTCGGCATTTTTGCCGCCCCATGCCGCTGATGCAAAGCGGCGGTGGTTGACCTGAAACCGTCAGCCCGGACGAAAGAGTGATTGCGCCTGCCCAAGTCAAAATGTCAGATACGGTCATCCTGCGGCGTCACAGCCGTGGCACGATATCAATACAGGAATGGAAAATGAGCATTACCACACGCCTTGCCGAACTGGGTGTCACCTTGCCGGACGCACCTGCCCCCGCAGCCAATTACGTGCCCTTCGTAAAAGTCGGGAACCTCGTTCATGTCTCGGGTCAGATCTCAAGCGGACCTGACGGTTTCATCACGGGCAAACTAGGGGATGACATGGAAGCCGATGCGGGTGCGCAGGCTGCGCGCAGCTGCGCCATCAGCCTGCTTGCGCAGGTCAGAGCCGCTTGCGACGGCGATATCGAGCGTCTGGTGCGCGTGGTCAAGCTGACCGGCTTTGTCAATTCCACGCCGGATTTCACCGACCAGCCAAAGGTCATCAACGGCGCGTCGGATTTCCTGGGTGAGGCGCTCGGGGATGCAGGGCGGCATGCGCGGTCAGCCGTGTCGGCGGCTTCCTTGCCGTTTGGTGTCGCTGTCGAGATCGAAGGCATCTTTGAAATACGATGAAGCCTGAATTGCACGATGCGTTCCTGCGGTGCCCGCTGGCGCATCGCGCTTTGCATGATGTGGTGCAGGGTCGTCCCGAAAACAGCATGGCGGCCATCAGAGCCGCCTGTGCTGCCGGATACGGTATCGAGATTGATGTCCAGCGCAGCGCCGACGGTGAGGCGATGGTGTTTCACGACGATGACCTTGGGCGCCTCACCCGCGAAACCGGTGACATACATCTGCGCGCGGCCCAAGACCTCAAGGCGATAAACCTGCGTGGCGGAGACGAGGGCATTCCCACACTGGCCGACGTGCTTGACCTCGTGGCGGGGCGTGTTCCCTTGCTCATCGAGGTCAAGGATCAGGACGGGGCGATGGGCACCTCTGTCGGACTGCTGGAACAACGTGTCGCTGAAACCCTTGCGGGATATCACGGGCCAGTGGCGGTGATGTCCTTCAATCCCCACTCCGTCCGGAAGATGGCGGCATACGGCCCCGGCATCGCACGGGGGTTGGTGACGGGCGCGCCGGAGGTGCGCAGTTGGGGTTTGCCGCCTGAGGAGACCGAGCGGCTGAGCTGCATCGCGGACTTTGACCCGGCAGCGTGCAGCTTCATCAGCCACGAGGTTGACGACTTGACCAATCCACGTGTTGCCGCGCTCAAGCAACAGGGCGCCCCGATCCTGTGCTGGACGGTCAAATCAGCTGAACAGGAAGCACAGGCTCGTCAAATAGCGGACAATATCACTTTCGAGCAATATCTTGCGCCTTTTCCGGCTTGAACCCTACGCGGTGCGACACAGTTAGAGCGGCATGGTGGAATTCGCGCACAAGCACGAGCAGGAGGTCGAGATTCAGGTCATTTCGTCCCTGCGGCAGGTCGATGCGGCCGACTGGGATGCCTGCGCCTGCCCGGAGGCGGCGCATGGTGCACGGCCGCGCGACCCCTTCACAACCCACCGCTTTCTCTGGGCGCTCGAAGAAAGCGGGTCCGTTGGCGCGGGCACCGGTTGGCAACCTCAATACCTGATGGCACGTATCGGGGGTAAGCTGATCGGTGTCGCGCCCATGTATGTGAAGTCACACAGTCAGGGCGAATACATCTTCGATCACAACTGGGCCCACGCCTATGAGAACGCGGGGGGGCGGTACTATCCGAAATTGCAAATTGCCGTGCCGCACACCCCTGCAACGGGCCGACGTTTCCTTGTGCGCCCCGAATTTGCGCAGGCGGGGATGTCGGCTCTTGTGCAGGGGGCCGCGCAACTGGCGGCAAACAACAAGGTGTCTTCTCTGCATGTGACCTTCTGCACGGAAGAAGAGGCCGAGCTTGGAGAAGGTCTGGGCCTGATGCGCCGCAAGTCCCAACAGTTTCACTGGCTCAATCAGGGATATTCCGATTTCGACGCGTTTCTGGCCGGGTTGAGTTCGCGCAAGCGCAAGAATATCCGCAAGGAGCGGGCCAGCGCGCAAGGGTTTGGCGGAACCATCCACCGGTTTTCGGGCGATGACCTGAAGCCCGAGCATTGGGATGCATTCTGGCAGTTCTACCAGGACACAGGGGCGCGCAAATGGGGCACGCCTTATCTGACGCGGGCGTTTTTCGATATCGCTCAGGAAACGCTGCGCGACGATATGGTTCTGGTGCTTGCGGAGCGTAACGGTCGCTGGGTCGCTGGCGCGTTGAATTTCGTCGGGGCCGAGACGCTCTATGGTCGCTATTGGGGATGCACTGAGCACCATCCGTTTCTTCACTTTGAGCTGTGCTACTATCAGGCCATCGACATCGCCATCGCGCGTGGGCTTGCCCGGGTCGAGGCGGGGGCGCAGGGGCAGCACAAACTGGCGCGCGGATATATGCCCAACGCAACATGGTCGTTGCATTGGGTCGCCGATCCGGGTTTCAGAGACGCCATTGGCCGCTATCTCAAAGCCGAAAGTGATGCGGTAGACGAGGAAATCAGCATCCTGACCGAATACGGCCCCTTCAAACGCATAGAAGTTGAGGAACAGCAATGACAGAGAAACTGAGTTCGGAGACACGCGGGCCATTACTTGAGCCGCTCTTTGCCGCCGGGTGGGAGTTGGTCGAGGACCGCGATGCCATTTGCAAGACATTTGTCTTTGCGAATTTTGTCGACGCTTTCGGCTGGATGACACGTGTTGCCATTTGGGCTGAAAAATGGAACCACCACCCCGAATGGGACAACGTTTACAAGACCGTGAATGTGGTCCTAACCACACATGACGTGGGCGGGTTGAGCACTCTGGACGCAAAGCTTGCCCGAAAGATGGACAGTTTGGCAGGGTAAAAATGGAAGACCTTCTCAACACGGAATTTGCCGGCGGTAAGACGCTGGGCGATTTTCTTTCGCTGGAATTCTTCATGTCGGCGGTCGGGTCGGTGCTGGCGGCTATCGCGATCCTCATCCTCGGGTGGATGGTGTCGTCCTGGTTGCAGCGGCGTATCCGGGCGCTGGGGCGCAAACATGCGCATCTTGATGACATGTTGTTCGACTTTTTGTCGGCCATCGCGCGATATGTGGTGCTTGGCTTTGCCTTCCTGTTTGTCCTGAACACCTTTGGCGTTCAAACCACTTCGGTTGTGGCGGTCATCGGTGCGGCAGGACTCGCTGTCGGTCTGGCCTTGCAGGGGACGCTGTCCAATATCGCGGCGGGGATCATGCTGATCCTCTTCCGCCCGTTCAAGCTGGGTCAGTTTGTCGATGTCGGCGGTACCATGGGCACGGTCAAGTCGCTGACCCTGAACTTTACCGAGCTTGCGGACCTCAGCAATGCGCAGGTGATTATCCCCAACGCGCAGGTCTGGGGCAATGTCATCACCAACTATTCGGCCAATGACACCCGCCGCGCCGAATGGACCTTTGGCGTGGGCTACGGGGCCAACCTCGCAGATGCAGAAAGGATCATCCGCGACACGATCATGGCCGATCCGCGCTCAAAGACCGAACCGGAGCCCTTTGTCCAGGTCAACAACCTGGGCGACAGTTCGGTGGATTTTCTGGTCCGCGTCTGGGTCGATGCAGCGGAGCTCTTTGCCTATCAGGCGGATATGAAACGCAAGGTGAAAGAGGCGCTGGATGCGGGTGGGATTGATATCCCGTTCCCGACCACAACGATCGTGCACGCCGCCGAGTGAGACGAAGAAGCCCGGAACATGAGCTGGTCCGGGCTTTTCACATCAAAAATGTTGCAGATCACATGTTGGCCAGCAGGGCCTCGCCTGCGGAAACCTCGCAGGTGCCGGGGCTTTCCTCTTCCTGCAAGAGCGCGACCTTTCCGTCCTCCACCAGCATCGCATAACGCTTGGAGCGGTCATTAAGTCCCGCAGGCGGGGCGCTGAACTCCATGCCGAGCGCCTTGGTGAAGGCGCTATCCGCATCCCCCAGCATTGTAATCCCGGCGGCTGTGGCCCCTGTGGCCTCTCCCCAGGCCTGCATGACGAAGGGATCATTGACCGACACGCAGATGATTTCGTCCACGCCTTTGGCGTCAAACTGATCCTTGGTGCGGATAAAACTGGGCACATGGGCGGAATGGCAGGTCGGTGTATAGGCGCCCGGGACAGCAAAGACCACGACCTTGCGGCCCTTGGTCTTTTCGGCCATGGACACCGGCGCTGGCCCTTCGGCACCCATTTGCACCAGTGTTGCGTCGGGAAGTGGATCACCCTGCGAGATCGTCATGTTATACGCCTTTCTTCATGATTGCGTTTGGCTGTTTCACGGATATAGGGTGCAGCCGCAACCACTACCAGTTGTTTCCAGCGCGGAGTAGGAAAGAATGAGTCATGTCGTCGTTGTCGGAGCCGGTCAGGCCGGTTCCTCCTGCGTGGCAAAACTGCGCAACAGAGGTTTTGAAGGGCAGATAACGCTCATCGGGTCCGAACCTGTTGCTCCTTACCAGCGCCCTCCCTTGTCCAAAGCGTATCTGATGGGCGAGATGACGCTGGAGCGCCTTTTCCTGAGACCGGAGCGTTTTTACGCGGAAAACGACATTGATTTGCGGATGGGCACCACCGTCACGGCCATCGATCGGGCTGCGCGCAGGGTTTCGTTGGGGGATGAGACCTTGGCGTATGACGAACTGGTCCTGGCCACCGGCTCTGCGCCGCGCAGGCTGCCTGCTTCGGTTGGGGGGGCTTTGCGAAACGTCTTTGTGATGCGCGATCTGTCGGATGCGGATGCAATGGCACCACATTTCCGCGAAGGCGCGCGCGTTCTTATCATCGGCGGCGGCTACATCGGGCTGGAAGCGGCGGCGGTTGCGGCCAAGCAAGGGCTGAAGGTGACGCTGGTGGAAATGGCCGACCGCATCTTGCAACGGGTCGCGGCCCCTCAGACCAGCGACTATTTCCGTGGTTTGCATATCGCGCAGGGCGTTGATCTGCGCGAGGGGGTCGGGCTTGAGAGGCTGCTGGGCGATGAGGCCGTTACCGGCGCGCGACTGACAGATGGCAGCGAGTTGGCGCTTGACTTCGCCATTGTCGGTGTCGGGATCATGCCAGCGACCCAATTGGCGGAAGCAGCAGGTTTGGCGCTGGATAATGGGATCGCCGTTGATGCGCAGGGCAGAACCTCTGATCCGCACATCTGGGCTGTGGGCGATTGCGCGTCCTTTCCCCACAACGGATCGCGCATCCGGCTTGAGAGCGTGCCACATGCAATAGATCAGGCGGAACTGGTGGCGGAGAATATCCTCGGCGCGGGAAAGGACTATCAGGCCAAACCCTGGTTCTGGTCGGACCAGTATGATGTCAAACTCCAGATCGCGGGGCTGAACACCGGTTACACCGATGTGGTTGCGCGGACAGGTGAGGGGCAGACGGCGTCCTACTGGTATTACATGGACGATGAATTGCTCGCCGTGGACGCCATGAATGATCCACGCGCCTATATGATCGGCAAACGCCTGATCGAGGCCGGAAAGACAGCAGACAAGGCGCTGGTCGCTGATCCGGAGGCCGATTTGAAGCCGCTGCTGAAAGCGTGAGGATTATCGCGGGCAGGTATCGCAGCGTTGCCCTCGCAAGCGTCGGCAAGGGGGATGCGGGGGCGCATCTGCGGCCCACCACGGATCGTGTCCGCGAAAGCCTCTTCAATGTTCTGACCCAATACGACGTGATCGACGGTGCGCGGGTCCTCGACCTCTTCGCCGGGACCGGTGCGCTGGGGCTGGAGGCGCTGTCACGGGGGGCGGCGCATGTCACCTTCGTGGACAATGGCCGCACGGCGCAGCGGATCATCGGGCAGAACATCGTCAAGCTGAAGGTGCGCGATCAAACCGATCTGATCCGTCGCGATGCCCGGCACCTGCCGGGTCGTACCGGCGCGCCTTTTGATCTCGTTTTCATCGACCCGCCTTACCGCAAGGATATGGGGTCGGCAGCGCTGGAGGCCGCCCATGCAGGGGGGTGGCTGGCAAAAGAGGCCTTTATCGTGTGGGAAGAAGCCTACCCGATGGCTGCGCCCACTGGCTTTGAGGTGGTGGATAACCGCAAGTACGGTGACACACACATCACCTTGCTGTCGAAGTCATTGGCATGATGTGGTAGGCTTAGCGCATGTTGACCGCCGCGTTTTCCTCTTTCTGGCACCAGATCCCGCAGGTCAGGGCTGCACCCGCGCCCGTGCGGAAACGCCCCGCACCGGTCTTTATCGGCGACGCGGTCCAGCCGTTTGCTGGCGAAACGCTGCTGTTGTCAATCTGGCGCGGGGCTGCTGAGGCAAAAGCGGACGAGAATTCCTAGCCGAATGTGGGGTGGAATTTCCCGCCCGGCGACAAGGTGAAGATTTCCGCACCGTCGGCAGTCACCCCGATGGAGTGTTCAAACTGCGCGGACAAGGATTTGTCGCGGGTGACGGCTGTCCAATCGTCGGAAAGCGTCTTTGTCTCGGGGCGCCCGAGATTCACCATCGGTTCAATGGTGAAGAACATGCCCTCTTCCAGCATGGCCCCCGTTCCGCGCCTGCCGTAGTGCAGCACATTGGGCGGGGCATGAAAAACCTGCCCCAACCCGTGGCCGCAGAAATCGCGCACGACAGACATCCGATGGCTTTCGACAAAGGACTGAATGGCATAGCCGATATCGCCAAAGGTATTGCCGGGTTTGACCGCCTCAATCCCCCGCATCAAAGCGTCGTGGGTCACCTGGATCAGACGCTCCGCTTTGCGCGGCAGGCGTCCCGCGACATACATCCGGCTGGTGTCGCCGAACCAGCCGTCCACGATGACGGTCACGTCGATGTTCAGTACGTCGCCGTCCTTGAGGGTCTTTTCGCCGGGAATGCCGTGGCACACGACGTGATTGACCGAGATGCAGCTGGCGTGCTTGTAACCCTTGTACCCGATCGTGGCCGAGGTCGCCCCCGCCGCCTCCACCAGGTCCTCGATCTTTTTGTCGATGGCCCCTGTGGTTTGCCCCACAAAGACATGGTCCGCGATCTCATCAAGGATGCGCGCAGCGAGAGCACCGGCCTTGTGCATGCCGGCAAAGTCTGACCGTTCATGAATCCGGATGCCGTCTTTTGTCTGGCGTCCTTTGAAATCTTTGTTCACGTGGCTCTCCATCGCGCGTCTTTCCTTGGCCTTCTACCGCGCATCGCGCGCAAGGGCCAGAGCGTCTCAGACCGCAATCTCCAAAGGATGCGATACGTCAATGCCTTCCGGCGAGATATTGGTGCCAAAACAGAAAGTTTCAACGCCTGCCGCTTTTGCAGCGCGATAGGCGGTGGCATAGGTGGGGTCAATATCACTGGCAAGGGTAAACCGCGTGCAGTCCGTCCTTTGCACAAGGTAAAGCATAATGGCGCGGTGACCTGCCCCGGCCATGCCGCCGAGTTCCGCCAGGTGTTTTGCCCCCCGCGCGGTCACGCTGTCGGGGAACTCGGCGAGGCCCGGCTGCCTGCTCAGCGTCACGCTTTTTACTTCGACATAGGCATCCGGCAACCTGTCGCCGCTCAGCAGAAAGTCGATGCGGCTGCCAGCGCCGTATTTCACCTCCGGGCGTACCAGCGTGTAGGGGGCAAAGGGCGGCAGCGCGCGGGCCATCAGCTCGGATTTGAGCGCGCGGTTTGGCAGCGAGGTATCAACGCCGGTGAAGTGACCGTTTTCATGATCGACCAGCCGCCAGCCGTATTTGAGCTTTTTCTTCGGATCATCGTTGGGTTCCAGCCAGACCCGCGTTTGAGGCTCCGCCAGCCCCATCATGGAGCCGGGGTTGGCACAATGCGCGGTGATTTCCGTGCCGCATCCTTCAAGAACGCAATCGGCCAGAAACCTTTTGTAGCGGCGTATCAGGCGGGCGGGGACAAGTTCGGTTTGAAAGCGCATGAACCCACGTCTATACCTCGCCTAAAGCTAGACACAAGGAGCACCGCAGAATGCCGAACCCAAACGCAGCCATGCTGGTGATCGGTGATGAAATCCTGTCCGGGCGAACCCGCGATGCGAATATGTATCACCTGGCCGGAGTACTCACGGAAGCGGGTGTTTCACTGCGCGAGGTCCGCATTGTCAGCGATGACTTCGACAGTATCGTTGCCGCAGTGAAAGCCCTCTCTGCCGGGTATGACTATGTGTTTACCAGTGGTGGGATCGGCCCCACGCATGACGATATTACGGCAGATTGTATCGCCGCCGCCTTTGGTCGCAGCATCGACGTGCGCGAAGATGCGCGGGTGTTGCTTGCTGAACATTACGCGCGCTCCGGTCTGGAATTGAACGCGGCGCGGCTGCGGATGGCCCGGATCCCGGAAGGTGCGGCGCTGATCGACAACCCGGTCTCCGTCGCTCCCGGTTTTGTGCTGGAAAACGTGCATGTGATGGCCGGGGTGCCATCGGTCTTCAAGGCAATGGTCGCATCTGTCCTGCCTACGCTGACCGCTGGTGCGCCGCTGGTATCTGAAACCCTGCGTGTCGAAAAAGGCGAAGGCGATATCGCGGCGCCGCTGGCATCGCTTGCCGAAGCGCATCCGGACCTGAGCATCGGGTGCTATCCCTTTCAGCACAAGAACGGTGCTTACGGGGCCAACGTGGTGATACGAGGTGCTGAGGCGGACGCCGTGAAACGCGCGATAAAGCAGCTTGAGACGGTCCTTCAGGAATGAAGGAAGACGTAGCGGATAGGTTCTTTGCGGCCATCGACGCCACCTGGCCCGCTGCACGCATCCTCCGGGAAGGGCCATTCACCCTCCGGGACGGGCAGGGCGGTGGCAAAAGGGTCTCTGCCGCGACAGCCCAAGCACCTTTTGACGAGGCCGAAATTTCCAAAGCAGAAGCCGGAATGCGAGGATTGGGCCAGCAGCCTCTCTTCATGATCCGCGATGGAGAGGTCGAGTTGGACCAGATGCTGGCGGGCCGTGGATACGACCTTGTTGATCCGGTTGCGGTGATGGCCACCGACATCAAGAACCTGACCGATGTGCCTATCCCGCGTCTCGCCGCCTTCGAGATTTGGGAGCCCTTGGCGATCATGGCCGAGATCTGGGCGAAGGGTGGCATTGGCCCCGCAAGGCTTGACGTCATGCGCCGCGCGTCGTTGAAAACCGCGATCTTCGCGCGCTCGAACCAGAAGCCGGCGGGCACCGGGTTTGTGGCCGCAGACGGAGAGATTGCCATGGTGCACGCGGTAGAGGTGCTGCCCGAGCATCGCAGGCAGGGAGTCGCGGGCTGGATCATGCGCGAGGCGGCGCAATGGGCCGAGGGGCAGGGGGCAACAAAGATGGCTGTCCTGTGCACCAAGGACAATACGGCGGCCCTGAACCTCTACGCGGGTCTTAGGTTTGAACCGGTCACCACATACCATTACCGTCAGTTCCCCAAAACCGGAGACCCGAAGAATGGCTGATACCGATATGCCCACCGCTCTTGATTTACCGATGGTCGATCCCTTACCGGAGCCCACGCAACGGTATTTCGATATCTGTCAGGAAAAGCTCGGAATGATCCCGAATGTCTTGCGGGCCTATGCCTTCGACATCGAGAAGCTTGATGCCTTCACCGGGATTTACAACAACCTGATGCTCGCGCCCTCGGGGTTGTCGAAACTGGAGAGGGAGATGATCGCCGTTGTGGTCTCCTCCATCAACAAGTGTTTTTACTGCCTCGTGGCGCATGGGGCCGCCGTGCGGCAGATGTCAGGCGATCCGGCACTGGGGGAGGCTTTGGTGATGAATTACCGCGTGGCAAACCTCGATGCGCGGCAGCGCGCGATGCTCGATTTCGCGGCCAAGATGACCACCGCCAGTGCCACGATTGAGGAAGCAGACCGGCAGGCCCTGCGCGATGTAGGTTTCACCGATGCGGACATCTGGGACATCGCGAATGTTGCCGGTTTTTTCAACATGACCAATCGCGTGGCGAGCGCCACCAGGATGCGCCCCAACGAAGACTACCACGCGCAAGCCAGATGAGACGTCTGGCGCGGAATTGTCTCTTTTGCTGCCTTGTGGTCCTTGGCAACCCGGTGCCTCTGGCCGCATTCGAACCGGACCTTCCGGCGACGGCGCAGATGACCGCAGAGCGCGCATCGGTGCCAGATACCTTCCATGCGCCAATTGCTGCCTTTGACGGAAAGGCTGTTCCGGCGGTTGCGATTGAAGGGGCTATCCTGCGCCGGGCTTGGCGGATCAACTCGGCAGGGTTGACCACATTGCAGGTCATTTTGCCGTTGCGTCAGCAACTGGAAGCGGCGGGCTTCGATCTGCAATTCGAGTGTGAGGCAAGAACCTGCGGCGGATTTGATTTCCGGTTCGAGGTTGAGGTGCTCCCCGGTCCGAACATGAATGTGAACATCTCGCGCTACAGGTATCTTACGGCCCTGCGCGGTGATTCGGCGGCCCCGTCAAAGGCCGTCGGCGTACTGGTCAGCGTTACCGCCGGGTCAGCCTACGTTCAGGTCATCACCGCAGATACAGCACTTGATGCGTCGCCCGAGCCCGCTGCTGTCATCCCTCCAGTTGATGAAGAGAGGGAAGCACCAGCGGCGCGCTCCGATTTCGAGAACCGGTTGTTCGAGCAAGGCCGTGCCATTCTCGATGACCTCGATTTTGCAACCGGCAGCACGGATTTGGGAGCCGGTCCCTATGCTACGCTGGCAGCACTCGCTGGCATTCTGGACAAACGGCCCAACCTGCGTCTGGCACTGGTGGGGCATACCGATACCGTCGGCGCTCTGGACACGAACATCGCCTTGTCGCGCGCACGCGCGCAATCTGTTCGCGACCGGTTGATAGCGGAGTTCGGTGCAGATGGGGCACGGCTGGATGCGGAAGGTATGGGGTATCTCGCCCCGATCGCACCAAACCTGACCGAAGAGGGTCGCAGGCAAAACCGGCGTGTCGAGGTCATTCTGGTGCGCGAAGAGTAAAAAGTGCCCCGGCACGGATCACCGCGCCGAGGCCAGCTCACCGAGGGACAGCGAGAAATCTACCAGTCCGATGGGCCTTTGTCGGCAAAGGCATGGACAAGAAAATCAATGAAAGCGCGCACCTTGGGCTGCGTGAAACGCCCGGGCGGATAGACGGCGTAGATACCTTGCGTTTCCATCGGAAGGTCGGGAATTGCATCCTCGACAAGACCGTCTTCCATCGCTTCGGCGTAGAGAAAGCTTGGCAGGTAGGCGATGCCGAGACCCGAGATTGCGGCATTGAGCAAGGATTGCCCGTCATTGACACTCAACCAGCCGGCGGTGCGGACCTGGCGTTTCTCGCCGGAGGGGGCCGTCAGTTTCCACACATTCCCCGATGACTGGTTTGAGTAATGCAGCAGCTTGTGCCCGTTGAGGTCATCAATCTTTTCCGGTCGCCCGAATTTCTCGAAATACTCCGGGCTGGCGATCATGCGTTTGGTCGTCTCGGTGAGTTTGCGCGCCCGCAGCGTGCTATCCTCCAACTCACCGATTCGCACGGCCATGTCGAACCCTTCCGAGATCAGTTCAACATAGCGATTGTTCAGCACCATGTTCACCGTGATATCCGGAAAATCGCTCAGGAAGTCACTCAGCACCGGCGAAAGGTGGTTCACGCCAAAATCAGTGGCAACCGATATGCGCAAAAGGCCGGAGGGCGCGCTTTGCATGGATGTGACCAGCGCGTCAGCTTCGCCCGCATCGTTCAGGACTCGGCGCGCGCGGTCGTAATACGCAAGCCCGATCTCTGTTGGGCTGACACGGCGGGTTGTGCGGTTCAATAGGCGCGCGCCCAGCCGCGCCTCCAAGGACGAGACGTGCTTTGAGACAGCGGATTTGGATATCCCCATCTTCTTTGCGGCATCTGTAAACCCGCCCTGATCCACGACAGTCGCGAATGCTTCCATTTCGGTAAGACGGTCCATCGAGACTTCCTTCAAATCGTTCAGTTGGGGGTATGACGGACAATTCGGGCAGGAACAGGGCAGGTCTGAGACAGTATCGCGGTTTTTTGCAAGATCGTTCCGGGTGCGGAAACGATGGTGGCAACCGCCATCGGCGTGAATAAGAAAAAAATTCTAGTTATTGGTGCACATACTGGATGGTTGGCTACGGTTTTAGGTGTATTGATGTGTCAAATATCCTGAACACCAAGTCATAATGCAATAATAAACCACTAAATATAATGAGAATTTCCAAGAGAGGTCACTGTAATCCCACAAGTCGGCTGATTTGAACTGACGGGCAGAATATCATCTTAAGGTTGCAATTTGGTCTCACTTATTCGTTTGCCCAGGGCTTTCCTTGTGCGCTCCGTAGCCAACATGGTGCTCCGAGAGACTGTTTGCAGACAATTATGAAGACGTTTCAGCGCCTTTCCCGCACGAAGCTGTGACAGAGGGTGTTGTGGACCTCGCGATCCTGAGACTTATCTTCTGAAGCTCAGAGGAGGACAGAATATGAGAGTGATTTTTGCCGCGATTGCCGCTTTGGGAATTTCAACCATGCCGCTCATGGCGGGGGGTGAGACACCGTCCAACCCCGATGCCGAAGTCTATTTTATCAATCTGGAGGACGGGCAGACGGTCGCATCGCCCGTGCGGATCAAGTTCGGCCTACGGGGAATGGGTGTGGCACCCGCGGGTGCGGAAAAGGAAATGACCGGGCATCATCATCTATTCATCAACCGACCGCCGTTCGGAGAGGGAGAAGATGGCGCGGACGAATTGGTGAACGGTATCCCGGCGGACGAAAACCATGTCCATTTTGGCGGCGGTCAGACCGAAACCGAGCTGGACCTTCCGCCCGGCCAACACACCTTGCAACTGGTCCTGGGCGACGCGGGTCACGTGCCGCACAGCACGCCAATTGTTTCCGAGGTGATTACTATCACCGTGGAGTAAGTTACAACGCCGCCGCCAGACGCGTCCCCTGATCGATGGCGCGTTTGGCATCCAGTTCGGCGGCAACATCCGCGCCGCCGATCACATGGCAGGTGACGTCACGCGCCTCAAGGGCGTCCGCCAGCGACCGGTCGGAAAGCTGCCCTGCACAAAGCACAATGGTATCCGCTTCGATGAGCGTGGGTCGTTCGCGCGCGTCTCCGAACGTGACATGAATGCCAGCACTGTCGATGCGCTCATAGTTCACACCGCCGATCATTTTGACATCCTTCATGGCGAGGGCGGCGCGGTGAATCCACCCAGTGGTCTTACCCAGGCGCTTGCCGGGTTTCTCTGCCTTACGTTGCAAGAGCGTGATCCGGCGCGCAGGCGGGTGCGGTTGCGGGCCGCCCGGTGCAAGTCCGGATCGGTGTTCTTCGGGGTCGGTCACGCCCCATTCCCGCATCCAATCAGGCAGGCTGACCGTTGGGCTGACGCCTTCATGGACGAGGTATTCCGCGACATCAAAGCCGATGCCGCCCGCACCGATGATGGCGACCCTCTCTCCCACATGGACCTTGTCGCGGAGCACCTCAAGGTAGCTCACGACGTTCGGTCCGTCCTGGCCCGGAATGCCCGGATCGCGGGGCATGACGCCCGTGGCAATCACGACCTCGTCAAATCCGCTCAGGTCTGTGGCTGACACGTCCTGCCCGAGGGACACAGTGACCCCGGCGGTCTGGAGCATCGTGCGATACCAGTCCACAAGCCCCCAGAATTCCTCTTTGCCGGGGATTTGCTTGGCCATGTTGAGTTGCCCGCCAATCTCTGCCGCCTTGTCGAAAAGCGTGACAGCATGCCCGCGCTCTGCCGCTGTGATCGCCGTTGACAGGCCTGCCGGACCTGCACCAACCACGGCGATTTTTTTGCTGGCCGCAGTCGGTTGAAGGACAAGCTCGGTTTCGTAACAGGCGCGGGGGTTCACAAGGCAGCTTGAGATTTTGCCGCTGAACGTATGATCGAGGCAGGCCTGATTGCAGGCAATGCAGGGGGCGATATGGCTGGACTTGCCAGACATGGCCTTGGCGACGAATTCCGCATCCGCCAGCATCGGACGCGCCATGGAGACCATATCGGCACAGCCGTTTGCCAGCACCTCCTCCGCAACGTCCGGCGTGTTGATCCGGTTCGACGTGATGAGGGGGATACCGACCTTGCCCATCAGTTTCCGGGTGACCCAGGCAAACGCGGCGCGGGGGACGGATGTGGCGATCGTGGGGATACGCGCTTCGTGCCAGCCGATCCCTGTGTTTATGATCGTGGCCCCGGCCTTTTCGATGGCCTGCGCAAGCTGGACGACCTCTTCATGGGTGGAGCCGTTGGGCACCAGATCAATCATCGACAGCCGGAAGATCAGGATGAAATCGGGTCCCACGGCTTCCCGAACGCGGCGCACGACCTCGACGGGCAGGCGCATGCGGTTTTCATATGGTCCGCCCCATTCATCCTCGCGTTTGTTGGTATGCGTCACCAAGAACTGATTGAGGAAATACCCTTCCGATCCCATGATCTCGACACCGTCATACCCCGCCGCGCGCGCGCGCGCGGCACAATCGGTGATGTCGCTGATCTGTTTCTCGATGCCCGCCGCATCCAGTTCAGTCGGCGGGAAGGGGGAGATGGGGGATTTGATCGCCGACGGTGCCACGCATTTCGGCCCATAGGCATAGCGGCCTGCGTGCAGGATCTGCATCGCGATCTTGCCGCCCGCGTCATGCACCCGCTCGGTGACAATCCGGTGGTTGGCGACATCCTCATCACTGACCATCATCGCGGCGCCGGGCAAGACCGATCCTTCGAGGTTTGGGCCGATGCCCCCCGTGACCATCAGCGCAACCTGCCCGCGCGCGCGCTCCGCATAGAATTCCGCCACGCGGTTCCAGTCGCGGGTTTCTTCCAGCCCCGTGTGCATGGAGCCCATGAGCACGCGGTTTTTCAGCGTGGTAAAGCCCAGATCAAGCGGCGCGAGAAGATGCGGATAGTCGGCCATTCAGAACCCTCCCCAAGGTGATGGTTGCAGTGACATCGCATTTTCCACTAAGGCCTGTCACGCGCAACGCGGCGTCACAATTGGAAACGGGCCATGCAGTTCAGAAAAGGGGTTGCCAGCGACGCACCGGCGCTGGCCCAGGTGTTCTATAAGGCGGTACGGGAAGGCCCCAGCCCCTACTCCGACGCGCAGCGTGCGGCCTGGATGCCGCATCCCCTCGATCCTGTGGCGTTTGCGGATCGCCTTGCGGACAAGCAGGTCATGTTATGTGAGGATCGCGGAGAGGCCATTGGCTTCATGACGCTTGAGCCGGGCGGCTACATTGATCTGGCCTCTATTCTACCACCCTACCGGGGGCGGGGCGTTTTTCGCACGCTCTATGTCGAGATCGAGGCCCTGGCCCGTCAGGAAAACGAAGCCCGACTTTGGGTCCATGCAAGCCTGATGGCGCAACCGGCCTTTCAGGCGATGGGTTTCTTGGTTATGCATCACGAAACGGTGGCGCGTGCGGGGCAGCAACTGGCCCGCGCCGAGATGGAGAAACACCTGACATGACCCCCGAAGAGATTGCAAGACTGCCCTATCGCCCTTGCGTTGGTGTGATGTTGATGAACGCCAACCGCGACGTGTTTGTTGGCCAGCGGATCGACAACTACAAGGCGGCCTGGCAGATGCCGCAGGGTGGCGTGGACAAGGGCGAAGCCCCGCGCGATGCAGCCCTGCGCGAACTCTGGGAAGAAACGGGGGTCGACCGCGAACTGGTCTCAGTTGTTGCGGAGACGCCCGACTGGCTCCCCTATGATCTCCCGCACGATCTTGTGCCGAAGCTCTGGAAAGGCCGGTATCGCGGGCAGGAGCAGAAATGGTTCCTGATGCACTTCTCAGGCGAAGATCGTGACATCAATATCGAAACCGAACATCCTGAGTTTTCGCAATGGCGCTGGATGCCGACGTGTGAGCTCCTGGCCAATATCGTGCCGTTCAAACGCGACGTCTACGAGGCTGTGCTGGACGCCTTTGCCGATCATCTCTAGGGGTCAAAAACCGGCACATGCGGACCTGCCGTGCGCGGCAGCAGGCCCGACAAGCGCGGGTCATCGTCGATCCCGATCGCTTGTCGCACAGGCACAAAGCCACTGCGTCTGTAAAAGTCGAGCGCCTGCGGGCTGTCATGCGTGCAGGTATGGAGGTGGAACCGCTGGATCGGCTGCGACCAGGCGCGCTTGATCGCGGCATTCATCAGATAGCGCCCGCATCCGGTGCCGATCAGCGACGGCGTGAGGCCGAAGTAGATGAGCTCACAGGTCCCATGCTGCCGAAAATCAAGTTCAACCAAGGCCTCATCACGCCCTTCACGGCGCAGCGTGTAATGTTCGACGTGCGGATCAGCGAGGATCTCCGCAAGCGCCTCGTTGTCGATCCTGCGCCTCCCGTACCACAACCATTCGTGTGAGCCGACCCTTTCAAAGATGTCGCGGAACCAGTCCACATTGGCTTTAATCTGGTGAAAACTCACACCATCCGGGAGCGCGGCAGCCCGCAACTCTGGCCGTGCCGTCATTTCCAGGTAGGTGATGACCGTCGCCACCTTGCCCTTGGGCACCGGGTGAACGCCATTGGACATCATGGTTCAGACAAGACCCGCTTTGCGGAATTCCTGCATCATGTCTTTCTGGGGGCGCGGACCCACATGGCTGATGACTTCGGCAGCACAAAGGTTGCCCATGCGGGCGCAGATCTCGATCTCACGCCCCGTTGCAACTCCATAGAGAAAGCCTGCCGCAAACTGGTCTCCGGCCCCGGTGGCATCAACAGGGGTAACCTTTTCGACCGGCACGTCGATGCGTTTGCCGTCCGTCACAACGGTAACACCGTCAGAAGATCGCGTGCAGACGACCATCGGGCAGATTTCGGCAGTCTTCGCCAAAGCGGTTTCGAGGTCCGTTTCAAACAGGGATTCGATTTCGTGCTGGTTTCCGATCACGTAGTCGAGGTCTTTTTCGATGAGCGACAGAAAATCCGCCCGGTGGCGTTCGACGCAAAACGGATCAGAGATGGCAATCCCTGCGATGCCCCCGCCCGCCTTTGTCGCGCGCGCCGCCTCGCGGAAGGCTGTTTTGCCCGCGTCATGGTCAAAGAGGTAGCCTTCGAGAAACATGATCCGCGCGTTTCCGGCAACGTCGGCCGGAACGTCATCTGAGGTTAGGCCCGTCGAGATGCCGAGGTAGGTGTTCATCGACCGCTCGCCATCGGGGGCCACAAAAATCATGCTGCGGGATGTGGGAACCTCTGCACCGTCCACCGGCGGGTTCACGAAATCTATCCCGTTGTCCGTCATGGCGCTGGCATAGAACCTGCCCAGGGCATCGTTGCGCACCCGCCCGATAAAGGCGGTCTGCAATCCCAATGCGCCAACACCTGCAACGGTGTTGGCAACGGCACCCCCCGGGGTCTGTAAACGATCATTCATTGCCCCGTAGAGCTTTTCGGAGCGGTCCTGATCGACCAGTTGCATGATGCCCTTCTCGATCCCCAGGAGATCGAGAAAGCTGTCATCCGCATGGGTAATGACATCGACAACAGCGTTCCCGATGCCGACAACTTGGTAGTGTTTCATAGGGTTTTTTCCTCAAAGGGGCACAGATCGCGGATGATGCAGGTCGGGCACTGGGGCTTGCGCGCCTTGCAGTGATAGCGCCCGTGCAGGATCATCCAGTGATGGGCATGGAGCTGGAAATCAGCCGGGATATTGTCTTCGATGGCCCGCTCTACGGCGTCGACGGTTTTGCCGGGGGCAATGCCCGTGCGGTTGCCAAGACGGAAGATGTGGGTGTCGACGGCCTGCGCGGGATGCTGCCACCACATGTTCAGCACCACATTTGCGGTTTTCCGTCCAACGCCGGGCAGACTTTGCAAGGCCGCACGGCTGTTTGGGACCTCGCCGCCATAGTCGTCTACGAGAATCTGGCTGAGCTTTATCACGTTTTTGGCTTTCTGACGAAAGAGCCCGATTGTCTTGATGTGTTCCGTCAGCCCCTCCAGCCCCAGATCGAGCATTTTTGGGGGGGTGTCGGCGATCTTGAACAACTCTTTGGTCGCCTTGTTGACGCCTGCATCCGTGGCCTGAGCGCTCAACGCGACCGCGACAACCAGCGTATAGACGTTGACGTGGTCCAACTCCCCCTTGGGGGCGGGGTCAGCCTCCTGAAAGCGGGTGAAGATCTGGCGAATTGTGTGGTAGTCGAGTTGCCTGGCCATGAAGCCGGTATGCGAGTTTTCCGCTCAGGGGGCAAGGTCAACAATGCCAATAGCTCCGGGGCGGGGGCAATACCCGACACATACCTCAACGGTTCGTTCATCAAGGAGTGGTATCGCAAGACCTCTCTACCAGTTGAGGAGGTCTGTCATGCCAAGAAGCGTATTCTTTGGGTACTCCCCCAAAGCACTGACGTACGATCCCAATACCGGCGGCTTTACTCTGGACCCGGACTACGATTTCACCACGGACCGCGTCCGTTTTGAGATTACCGATGACGATAATGCCCTCGACGGTGACGAACATAACGACGAAGTGGGTGAAGATGCCAATCAAACCGGCGTCGTCACGTCGCCGGATGGGACCCCGATTTCTTCGGGGCTGATCTATGGCGAGCAATTTGGCATCCTGCGTGCGCCAGATGGATCCTATATTACCATCGACCGGATTGAGATTGACGGCGTCAACATGGGCTACGTGCCTTCAGAACCTTTGCAGCCCGGTGTTTCCTACGCCTACGTGGGCGGGAAAGATATTGACAATGCGCTTGGTGGGCCGGACGGCGAGGATACCCGCCAGAGCTACAGTTATTATGAGGCAAATAGCGTGCCGTGTTTCGGACCGGGGACGATGATCGCGACGCAGGAGGGTGAGGTTCCTGTGGAACTGCTGGAGCCGGGCCACAAGGTTCTGACCCGCGATCACGGATATCAGCCCATCCTCTGGGTGGGCCGCACGGAACTGCCCGCGCGATACTTCGACCACTTCCCTGATGAGCGCCCGTTGCGCATCCCGGCAGGTACGCTGGGAGAAAATTGGCCCAAACGCGACCTTTGCGTGACGGGCGATCACCGCGTTCTGATCCGGTCCGCCATGGCGCAGCTGATGTATTTTTCCGCCGAAGTGCTGGCTCCGGCGAAAGCCTGGGGAGATATCGGGGCAGCGGAATGGGTCGCACCAGCGGAAGTGTTCACTTTGACGCATGTTCTTTGCGCGTCCCATCAGGTGATCCTGGCGGAGGGCGCTTGGGTTGAAAGCCTGTTTACAGGTGCTGAGACGATGAGACGGCTGAGTGATGAGGACCGGGCGAGGCTAAACGCGGCCTTGCCGGAGGCCCTGCATCACAAGACGACAGCGCGGCCCTGCCTGTCCCGGAAAGAGGCGGTGCTGCTGTTGGCTGCAAGGCGGCGTGGGCGCCGCAACCAGCCCGCGCTCAGCGCCTGAAGGCGCATGAATCGGGTCGAACCCTCGTGGCAATTGGCCTAGGTTCAGGGCATGTCACACCAACCCCTTTCACCGCAGGATGCCGAAAGCACTTACCATTACAACGTCGTCCGGCGGGCGATTGACCGGCTCGACGCCGCGGAGGCCCCCCTTTCCCTCGAAGAGATCGCCGCGGACATCGGAATGAGCCCGGCGCATTTCCAACGGCTCTTCTCGCGATGGGTCGGAGTATCGCCGAAACGGTATCAGCAGTACCTCGCGCTGGGGCATGCAAAGACGCTTCTGCGGGATCGGTTCACGACCCTGCAGGCGTCCCACGCGCTTGGTCTATCGGGCGGCGGGCGTCTGCATGACCTGTTTGTCAGATGGGAGGCGATGAGCCCCGGGGATTTTGCGAAAAAAGGGCAAGGGCTGACGATCTTCTGGGGGTGGTTCGAAAGCCCGTTTGGTCCGGCAATCGTGATGGGAACTGAAAAGGGCATATGCGGGATCGGTTTTGCCGCTGAAATGGGGGCCGACGCGGCAATGGACGATTTGCGCAACCGCTGGCCGCAGGCGGACTATGTTGAGGACCCCATGAGGTTACGCCCCTGGGTGCTGCGGGCCTTTGGTGCAAAAGACACAAGCCTCGACAAAGCGCCGCTTTTCCTGATCGGCGCGCCATTTCAGATCAAGGTGTGGGAAGCGCTGCTGTCGATCCCTTCCGGGCAGGTCACGACCTATTCCGAGATTGCCGAGGCTATCGGGTCGCCGCGTGCGGTGCGCGCCGTGGGTACCGCCGTCGGGCGCAATCCGATCAGTTGGCTGATCCCGTGTCACCGTGCCTTGCGCAAATCGGGCGGGCTTGGAGGCTATCATTGGGGGGTGCCAATGAAGCGGGCGATGCTGGCCTATGAGGCCGCCAAAACGGAGAAAGTCGCCTGATCAGCAGGAAAACGCTCAGGTTTTTCCCCCTTTGTTTATTCGGGTGGAAGGTCCATATAGGGTCCACGAGCAAGATGACGCCTCGCCCGAACGAGGCCGCAACCTGTAAGGCAGTATGTTATGACATTTAGAAGAACCTCAGCCGTTTTGGCGATTATTGGCGCTGTGGCGCTGGCGGCGTGTACCGACCCTAATCAACTGGGTGGCAATTCTTCCCTGAACAAGACCCAACAAGGGGCCCTGATCGGGGCGGGGGCTGGCGCTGTCGCTGGTCAGATCATCGGGGGTGACACAAAAGCGACCGTGCTTGGTGCAGCCGTTGGCGGTGCAATTGGTGGCGGCATCGGCTACAACCTCGATCAGCAGGAAGCGGATCTGCGCCGCGACCTTGGCAACGATGAGGTCAAGATCACCAACACGGGCGACCGTCTCATTTTGAGCATGCCGCAGGATCTGCTGTTTGCGACCGACAGCTTTGCCGTCCGTCCGGACCTGCAGAGTGATCTTTACACCGTTGCCGCAAATTTGCAGCAGTATCCGCAATCGACCGTTCAGGTGGTCGGTCATACGGACAGTGATGGCAGCGCGGAATACAATCAGACCCTGTCTGACCGGCGCGCAAATGCGGTGAGCAACATCCTGATCAACGGCGGTGTGCCTGCCGCGCGCGTCCAGTCGTTTGGCCGCGGCGAAAGCCAACCGATTGCGAGCAACCTGAATGAAACAGGCAAGGCGCAGAACCGCCGGGTTGAGATCGTGATCCTGCCCACCGCCTGAACCTGCTGCTGAAATCTCGGAACAGGCCCCGTTTCATAGGCGGGGCCTCTTGTTTTTCCTGCGTCAGGCTACAGTTACCCTTACGAGTTTCAAAAGAGGCAACGTGACATGGCGAACTACACACTGCTTGGGCTTTCCGGTGCATTGCGCGCGGAGTCCACGAACTCCCGGCTTTTGCGCGAGGCGGCAAGGCTCTTTGGGGATTGCACATTCGATGAGGCGAACCTGCGCCTGCCGCTTTATGACGGGGATGCCGAAGCAAGAGACGGCGTGCCAGCGGAGGTCGAAACGCTCGCAAACCGGATCGCTGCGGCGGATGCGGTGCTGATTTCCACACCCGAGTACAACAAGGGCCCGTCCGGCGTGCTCAAGAACGCGTTGGACTGGGTGTCACGCACCGAAGGCAACCCCTGGAAGGGCAAGCCTGTGGCGGTTATGTCGGCAGCCGCTGGCCGGGCAGGCGGGGAACGGGCGCAAATGGTGCTCAGGGGATTCATGGTGCCTTTCCAGCCGCGCATCCTTCAGGGGCCGGAAGTGCATCTGGCGGGCAGCGGTGACGCCTTTGGCGAGAACGGGCAGCTAAAGTCTGACCTTTACATCAAGACGCTTACCGCGCTCATGACGAACCTGCGCGCAGAGATCGAGCGCTAGGGCTCAAGTACCGATATCTCGATCAGGTTCCGGTCAGGGTCTCTGACGTAGATTGATATGATCGGGCCCGTTGCGCCCGACCGTCGCACAGGGCCGTCTTCGACCGCGATGCCCTGTGCTTTCAAATGAACCAGCCACCGGTCGATTGGCACTTTGGACAGAAAGCAGAGATCTGCTGAGCCCGGCGTGGGCCGATCTGCTTTTGGCTCGAACTCCTTACCGCTTTCATGCAGGTTGATCTTCTGATTGCCGAAAAAGAGTGCCCAGCGGCGCGTACCGTCCGCAACCTCGAACCTTTCACCCCGCATCCCGAGGCCGTCGGTGTAGAAGCGCACCGTTCTCGCAATATCAGCGACGGTGAGAACAAGATGGTCCATCGCGTCGACGGTGCATCGGGGGGTGGTCTGGGTCATGCGCTCCTCCACAACGGCTCTCATCCTCGTAGCCGGGCTCTGCGGTCAGTGCTGTCACAGCGAGGCGGCGACGTCAAAGCCATCGGGGATGGTGTTTCGGTTCTCAAGCAGCAGGTCCGCCATCACATGCGCCACTTTGGGGGCCATGCCGAAACCGATCTTGAAGCCGCCGTTTGCAATGAAATGCCCCGGTCTGTCAGGCCAGGAACCCAGCATGGGTGCCCTGCTTCTTGCCCGCGGGCGCACCCCCGCCCAGCGTTTCAGAATCGCAGCATCCTGCAACACCGGGAGTGCATCCCGCGTTCTGTCGATAATCTCATCCAGCTGCGCGTCGGTTGTGTGGGGATCGGTGTAATCGCGTTCCGATGTCGACCCGATGGCCACGGTCCCGTCGAGGTGGGGGATCACATGAAGGCCATCGACAAAAAGTTGCGGGGCCCCGCGCATATCACAGTCTAGAAGTGCCGCCTGACCTTTGATCCCCGCCCCTACGAGCCGGTGTTGCCCGACATTCAGAGCCTCGAGCCCCGCCACGCCGGTTGCCCAAACCGTTTGGCCCGCGTCAGGGCCATCGGGCATGATCGAGACACCGTTCCGCGAGAGCGCTTTTGCCAGTGCGAGGATCGCTTGCCGGGGATGCAGGAGCGCGCTGAGATCGTCTCTTATGATCCAGCCGGATGGCGATTTCGGGGCCCACTCGGTCTCCGGTCGTCGCTCAACCGACCAGCTTGCGCGCCCCTGCCATAGGGTCTTGGCATTTTCGCCGCGCTGCTGCGAGAGGGCCAGCGCCGCGTCATCAGCAACCGGCTGGATGCGGCCGCTGCGGATGTATCCGGGATTGAGGCCGCTTGCGTCCGATACCTCGGACCAGAACCGTTCGGCCATCAGGAGGCTTTCAAGTTGGAAGGCTTTCTTGGCGTTCCAGTTCTCTGGCACATGGGGGGCCAAGGCTCCGACGAGCCCGCCGCTGCTGCCTGCGCCGGGGCCGCCCGGGTCAATGACTTGAACCTTTGCGCCGCGGCACGTGCACACCCACGCGATGGACAGGCCAAAGATGCCCGCGCCGCGGACGGTGATGTCAACCATTGCCAATGCCTGCCTTCTGCCTCAGTGTCGCTTTCGATTTACGATGACACTACAAGGGTGTGTTGTGCAAAACCAGACTGCGGAGGTGACTTGGCGCTCGGGCAATGTCCCGGTGTCGACGCGCTTTGACGATCCCTATTTCAGCCTTCAGAACGGCCTTGAGGAAACGCGGCATGTTTTTCTGAAAGGCAACCTGCTGCCCGACCGGTTTCGCGATGGTTTCCATATTGCGGAGCTTGGCTTTGGCACGGGGCTGAACTTTCTTGCGACCGTCCAGGCCTGGGAGAATGCGGGGGTGTCCGGGCTGCTCTTTTTTACCAGTTTCGAGGCTTATCCGTTGGACCGCGCCCAGATGAGCAAGGCGCTGGAGGCCTTCTCTTCGGCGGGACTGCGGGTGAAGGAGTTGGTGGAAAACTGGAACCCGGAGGGTGGGGGTTTTGAAGTGACCCCCTCGGTCTCGCTGGAGGTCATCCTGGGAGACGCTCGGGGCACCATAAAGACCTGGGGAGGGCAGGCGGATGCCTGGTATCTGGATGGGTTCTCTCCGGCAAAGAACCCGGAGCTCTGGAGCCCTGCGTTGATGGGGGACGTGGCCGCCCGAACGGGACCCGGGGGCAGCTTTGCGACCTACACTGCCGCAGGGTTTGTTCGCAGGGGGCTGGCGGAGGCGGGCTTCACCGTCGACCGTGTCCCCGGCTTTGGTCGCAAGCGGCACATGACCCGTGGAACCCTAAAGGCATGACGCAGCGCAACGACGTGCGGCTTGGCGTGTTTCTTATGCTGCTCGCCGCGGCGGTCTTTGCCCTGCAGGATGGCATCTCGCGCCACCTCGCCGATGCCTACAATGTCTATATGATCGTGATGATCCGCTATTGGTTCTTCGCGGCGTTTGTCATCGCGATTGCGGGGCGGAAAGCGGGCGGAATACGGGCCGCGGCGCGGACCCGGCAACCGGTTTTGCAGGCTTTCAGGGGCCTTTTGCTCGCGGTGGAAATCTGCGTTATGATCGCCGCGTTCACCGTTCTGGGGCTGGTGGAAAGCCATGCGGTTTTTGCCTGTTATCCGCTCATCGTCGCGGCGCTTTCCGGACCGATTTTGGGCGAGACGGTTGGATGGCGGCGGTGGGTCGCCATCGGGATCGGGTTTTTCGGCGTGATCATCATTCTACAGCCGGGCTACGGTGTCTTTGATCCTGCGGCATTGATCCCGCTTGCGTCCGCCACGATGTTCGCGATTTATTCCCTGACGACCCGATATGCCGGGCGGCTGGACACCGCCGCTACCAGCTTTTTCTGGACCGGGACGGTTGGTGCCTTTGCAGTAACGCTGGTGGGCGTGTGGTTTTGGGAACCGATGACATCGGCGGATTGGGCCTGGATGGGGGTGCTTTGTGTCACGGGAGCAGCAGGACACTGGCTGCTGATCCGTTGTTATGAAGTCGCAGAGGCCAGCGCCGTCCAGCCCTTTGCATATTTTCAACTGGTATTTGCGGCAGCGCTCGGGCTCATTGTTTTTGACGAAACCCTGCGCAGCAATGTGGCACTGGGCGTTGCCATTATCGTCGGCGCGGGCCTATTCACCCTGTGGCGCGAACGCCAGAAGACTTGATCCGGTCAACTCTTCGCTAAAAGGTTGGGGCAAGGCAGGTTTGCCGAGCTGTGCGCGATAGATCGGCAAGCTCTCGGCCACGCGCATGACGTAGTTCCGTGTCTCCCTGAACGGGATGTGCTCGATCCAGTCAACGATGTCGATTTCTCCGCGCCGCGGATCGCCATAGACTTGCATCCACCGATCAGGACGGCTGGGGCCCGCGTTATATCCCGCTGACATCATGATGACGTTTCCGCGGAACCGCCCTGCGAGCGTTGACAGATAAGCCGCGCCCAGTTCAGCGTTATAGACCGGGTCCGAGATCAGCCGTTCGGTAGTGTGATTTGCCGATCGTCCCAACTTGCGCGCCACAGCACTTCCCGTTCGCGGCATGATCTGCATGAGCCCGCGCGCACCGACACCGCTTTGGACCCGCGGATCAAACTCGCTTTCACGCCGGGCAATCGCGAGTGTCATTTCGGGTGCCATCCGAAGGTTTCGCTGCGCAAGCGGGTGCATCGCGTAGTAGCCAAAGGGCACAACAATTGCGCGGCGCGCCAGCCGTTTGCCGATCATCACCGCCAGATGGGGCTGCTCCGCGTCCACCGCCGCCTGAGCCAGCAACGCGCCCCGCTCCTCATCCAACTGTTCAGCCAGGTGTGTCCAGAATTGTTCCGCAAGACTCAATTCGCCCGACGCCTGAAGCAGCAAACCTGCCTGAAACAGTGGCTGGTCGGCGAGATCCGTTTCGCGCCAATCCGCTTTGACAGATGCTGTGGCAAGCTCCGTATCAAAGGGTAGCCCGGCGCGCTCAGCGGCCAAAAGGCCATAAAAGGACGTTTGGAATTGAGCCGCACTTGCAAAGGCCTGATCCGCGGCGGTCACATTTCCCATGGCCTCAAGAGCAAGACCGCGCCAATAGCCCGCACGACCTTTCGAGATCGGAGAGCGCACTGCGTGATCGTGGTTGTCAAAGTGGCGCAGGGCCGTTTCAGGTTCGTTCAGCTTGCGCAGCGCAATGTATCCGGCCAGCCATTCCAGATCGGCATAGGCGGAGCCGGAGTGCAGGAAGTGCCGCGCGGCAATCTCATAGGCGCGTTCTGCATCACCGTTGCGCATTTCGTCGCGCGCGTAAGACCGTCTGCGGTTGCTCCAGGCCTCGGGCCGTCCCAGGGCGTCCGCACTGGTCGATGTTTCGATCAGGAGTGCCTTCGCATCCTCGCCCCGGCCCTTGCGGGCCCGCCACATGAACCGTTCATATTGCAAACCGCCCTCTGCCGCATGGGACGAAGGCACCGCAGCAATCAGAGTATCCACCCCCGGGTCCCCATTGCGCAGCGCGACCCGGGCCTTGGCATCGGCCACTGCCCCTTTGGAGGCAAGGTCGAACACGCGGCGTGCATTCTCGAACGATCCGCGCCAAAGCATGGCGTCCAGCCGCGCATCATGATGATCGCTCAAAAGCGTGCCATAGGCTCCGGTGAACAGCGCCTGCTCATTGGCTGACATCGGAATGTTGCGCCACGCGCCAATCACTGACGCGTCCGCCTCCGCGTGCCGGCCCGCCGCATTCAGCGCCTTGGCATACCGCAGAATACCCTGCGGTGTCTGTGGCGGCGTCTCTTTAAAAAACGCCAGAACCTGAGCGTCGCCTTGCAGAACAATCACCGGCTCCGACACACGGCGGAGCCGCCTTTCCCCGGGCCAGTCCGGACGGCGCTGCAAGAAGGTCGTGACCTCCTCATAGGACCCAAGGGCTGCGCGCAGGCGCATCCATTCTATCACATCAGCGGCAACCTGCCCGTCCCGCGATGCAATCTGATCCGCGCGCTCCCAATTGCCGTCGCGCGCGGCGTCCAACGCCCAGCCCAAAGGCCGGGGACGCTCTGCCAATGCGGGTAAAGCGGTCAGAAAAACGGTCGCGAGTAGGAGTATTGGGTGTCTGATCACTTGCATTTCCCAAGCTTTGAAGGCTAGAGCCTTCCATAATTATGGCGTTGCCGAAAGGGATCAAATCACGATCCCGCTTACAATGCGTTAACCCAGGCCATTTGCCGGCCACAAAGCTAAAAAGGAGCGTGAAAATGATCAAAGGTTCCATGCCTGCCCTCGTCACGCCGTTTCGGAACGGCGAACTGGATTTGGACACGCTCAAGAAACTGGTGGAATGGCACATAGGTGAAGGCAGCCATGGGTTGGTTCCGGTCGGCACAACCGGCGAAAGCCCGACCCTGACGCATCGCGAACATGAGCAGGTCGTGGAAGAGGTCGTCAAGGCTGCGGCCGGACGCGTCCCGGTGATTGCCGGTGCCGGGTCGAACAACACGCTCGAAGCGATCCGCCTGGTGCGCCATGCCGAAGCGGTCGGGGCGGATGCGGCACTTGTCGTCACACCCTATTACAACAAACCGACACAATCCGGGCTGATTGCGCATTTCACGGCCCTGCATGATTGCGCCGAGCTTCCCATCATCATCTATAACATCCCTGGACGCTCCGTCGTCGACATGACACCCGAGACGATGGGTGAGCTTGCAAAGCTGCCGCGGATCATCGGGGTCAAGGACGCAACCGGTGATCTTGCCCGCGTCAGCGATCAGCGCATCACCTGCGGCAAGGACTTCATTCAGCTCTCGGGTGAAGACGCCACAGCACATGGATTCAACGCACAAGGCGGGACGGGTTGCATTTCGGTGACCGCCAATGTGGCCCCAAGACTGCTTGGCGAGATGCAGGCGGCTTGCCTGTCAGGAGATTACGCGACCGCGCTGGAGATTCAGGACCGCCTGATGCCACTGCACAAGGCGATCTTTACCGAGCCAGGGCTTGTTGGCGTGAAATACGCCATGTCGCGCCTTGATCTCTGCGCGGAAGAGGTCCGCTTGCCGCTGACCTCCCTCTCGGACGGAACGCGCGCGCTGGTCGATGCAGGGCTGCGGCACGCAGGTCTGCTCAATTAAACGGAATCGGGCAGGATGAATATCCTGCCCGGCCTTTGGATCACCTGTCCCAACCGGTCGCCTCAGCGCTTGCCGTAGTAGAGGCCCACCACATGTTCGGCCTCGGCAAAAAAGAGCCAGCGCGCCGTCAGCACACCCGCCACATGGCTTGCCAGAGCCAGCGCCGCGAGCACATGCGAAAACGGCAAGAGCAGCAGAATGATCGGCAGAACGACCATCAGGACAATCGCGATCACCCGCAGTTTGGCTGCGTGTTTGCGAGCAACCACATGCACGAATTCCTTCAGCAGGTAGTTTGTGCCGGTGTGTGGCGGCTCAAAGGCGCGCACGGACCCGGTCCCGCCAAGCCTTGTCGCCGTGGCGAGCGTCGTCCCGGACCCCGCCAAAGCCTTGTCGCCCAACGCCCAGGTCGCCGCCTGTATGCCGCCTGCAACAAGCAGCAGGAGGATCGCCACCTGCACCTGTCCAGTCAACAAGGCACCGCCCGCGATGGACAGGGAGAGGAATTTGAATGGTGTGATCGCCATGTTCCAACGCGGGATCGTCTTGAGCTGCGTATAGATCATCGAGGTGGTGAAGACCGTGGCCAGCGACAGCAACGCCCCCACCAGCCCCAGCAGCCCATAGCGCGTGTCGAGAAACACCAGACCCGCCCCGTAAAGCGCCATAACCGTCAAGGCACCAACGGCGCACCAGGCCTCACGGCTGAGCCAGCTGGAGCGCCATTGCGTGAAGGCCTTGATCGCGCGCTCCGGCCTGCCCAGGTGGAAAGTCGACGCCATAAGCCCGCCCACGGCCATCAGGTAGGCAATCGCAAAGAATGCAAAGGCGGTCCAGCCCTTCACGGCAGGAAAGCCCACGCCAAGCCAGGCCAAAAGACCAAACCCGAGACCACTGAAAGTGGTAAAGAAGATAACAGAAGGCGCGGGATGCATCAGAGTTTCTCCAAGGTTTTGTCGAGCCAGCCGAGAAAGCCCTTCGGCTCCTCCGCGACGGAGGACAGAAACGGCGCGAGGACATCAAGTTCGACGCCCGCCTCCGGCAAGGTGTCCTTGGGGCGCGGCGGCAGGTATTTGTTCACCGGTTTGGTCCCTTGCTCTGGCATCAGGTCCATGCCGCCCCGCTCCGCCACCAACTGGCTGACATCGCTGTCCGGGTCGCCAAGATCACCGAAGTGACGCGCGCCCGCAGGGCAGGTGCGCACGCAGGCGGGCTGACGGTCTTCTTCGGGCAGGTTTTCGTTGTAGATGCGGTCAACGCAGAGCGTGCATTTCTTCATCACGCCTTCCGCCTGATCCAACTCGCGCGCGCCGTAGGGGCAGGCCCAGGCGCACAAGCCACAGCCGATGCAGTTGCTCTCGTTGACCAGCACAATCCCGTCTTCGACCCGTTTGTAGCTCGCCCCCGTCGGGCAGACGGTCACGCAGGGCGCATCTTCGCAATGCAGGCAGGATTTCGGGAAATGGATGAGTTGCGCGGCACCGGCCTCCGGCTGGACCTCATAGGAATGCACCCGGTTGAGGAACGTGCCGTTGTTGTCAGCCCCATAGGCGTTCTGATCGCTGAGCGGCGCGCCATAGTTTTCCGTGTTCCACCCCTTGCAGGAGATCACGCAGGCATGGCAGCCGACACAGGTATCAAGGTCGATGACAAGACCAAGCTTCTTTTCCGTCCGGGTTGGGAGCGTCGTCATTTGCCAACCTTCCATGCGAGAGATTTCGGCCCTTTGCCCACGGGCGACTTGATCGGCGTAAAGCCGGGTTGCGCCTCCTTGGGCGGTTTGGCCTTTTCGATCCGCACCTTCAGATCAAACCACGCCGCCTGCCCGGTGATCGGATCGGAGTTTGACCACCGCAGCCCGTCCCCTTTTGGCGGCAGCAACTCGTGGATCAGATGATTGAGCAAAAAGCCCCTCGTGGCCTCGGGTGCGTCCTCTTCCAAAGCCCATGCGCCTTTGCGTTTGCCGATCGCATTCCAGGTCCAGACCGTGTTGTCGTTGAGCGCCGCCATCTCCATCACCGGGACGGTGATCTCTCCATGGGGTGAGGTCACCTTTGCCCAATCGCCATCGACCAGATCATGCGCGCGAATCAGCCGCGTCGGCAGATAGAGCGGGTTGTGACCGTGCAATTGGCGCAGCCAGGCGTTCTGTGACCCCCAGGAGTGATACATTGCCATCGGGCGCTGCGTCAGCGCGGTTATCGGGTATTCCGCCGCGTGGTTGTCTTCCTCAGTGGAATACCAGATCGGCAGCGGCGACATGGTGGCTTTGATCCGGTCGCGCAGGTGATCCGGCGGCTGACGCGTGCCATGGCCTTCTGCAGCGAGCTGGAATTTGCGCAACGGCTCCGAGTAGAGCGAAAAGAGATAGGGCTGCGGGCTGTCATAGAGACCCATCTCAACCGCCCAATCCTGATAGGCAGTGTTCCAGGGTTTGTAATAGGTGGCCCCATCGGGAATATGTGAAACGAAGAACCCACCGTTCTCGATGTAGCGGTCCAGCTGTTCCGGGTTTACCTCTCCCCGACCGGTTTTGTCGCCGTCAATGCCGCGAAACCCTGCCAGCGGGCCGATTCCGGGTTTACGCTCGTGATTGACGATGTAATCCCCGTAATCGGCGTATTTCTGACTGCCGTCTTCATTCACAAAACCCGGCAGTTCCAGTTTGGCACCCAGTGTGCAGAGCATGGACTGAAATCCGATCACCTCACGGTCCGGCTCGATCACCGGCCAGCGGATGGCGTCTGCCGCCGCATCCGCCTCGCAAATCGGACGATCCAGAAGCGAGATACAGTCGTGCCGCTCCAGATAGGTTGTGTCGGGCAGGATCAGGTCGGCATAGGCGACCATCTCGGACGAATAGGCGTCGGAATAGATGATCTTGGGGATGACGTATTCACCCTTGTCATCCCGGTCAGTCAGCATGTCGATCACACCGCGCGTGTTCATGGAAGAATTCCAGGACATGTTCGCCATATACATGAAGAGCACGTCGATCTTGTAAGGATCACGCGCATAGGCGTTGGAGATCACCATATGCATCAGGCCGTGGCTCGACATGGGGTTTTCCCATGTGAAGGCCTTGTCGATCCGGGCCGGGCTGCCATCCTCTTTCAGCGCGAGATCCTCCGGGCCATGCACAAAACCTAAGTGAGGCCCGTCAAGCGGCGTATCAGGTGTCACCTTGCAATGCGGCTTGGGGTGGGCCGTGGCAGGCTTGGGGTAGGGCGGTTTGAACCGGAACCCGCCGGGGACCTCCACCGTCCCAAGAATGATCTGCAGGGTGTGCAGCGCGCGACAGGTCTGAAACCCGTTCGCGTGCGCCGAAATCCCGCGCATGGAGTGGAACGAGACCGGTCGCCCGATCATCTTGTCATGGGTCTCCCCCCGGAAGTCGGTCCATTTGTGATCGAGCTCGAAGGCCTCTTCAAAGGCGACGCGCGCGATCTCTGCCGCGATGGCGCGGATACGGCCTGCGGGAATGCCACAGCGCTCCGCCACGGCCTCGGGCGCATATTGCGGGTCGAGGTACATCTCGGCCATCTGGTGAAAGACCGGACGGTGCGTTTGCCCGTTGGCCTCGTAGGTGGCAGACAAATCGGGCCTGACGCCCGGCTGGTCGAACGGGGTCAGCTTGCCCGTGGCTCGGTCGATGACCAGTTCCTTGCCGTTCTCGTCCCGCATCAGCAGGCCGTGGTCTTCCGCGCCGGGATTGTTGATGACCAGAACCGGCGCGTTGGTGTAGCGCGCCAGATAGTCCAGATCCATCTTGCCGGCCTTCATCAGGCAATGGATCATCGACAGGATGAAAAGACCATCGGTGCCGGGTGTGATGCCGACCCAATCATCGGCGACGGCGTTATATCCGGTACGGATCGGGTTGACCCCGATGACCCGCGCGCCGCGCTTCTTGATCTTGCCGATCCCCATCTTGATCGGGTTGCTGTCGTGATCCTCTGCCACACCGAAGAGCATGAAGAGCTTGGTATGATCCCAATCGGGCTGGCCGAACTCCCAGAACGCGCCACCCATCGTGTAGATGCCCGCCGCCGCCATGTTGACCGAGCAGAAGCCGCCATGTGCCGCGTAGTTGCAGGTCCCGAAGGCTTGTGCCCAGAAGGACGTGAAGCTTTGCGACTGATCCCGGCCCGTGAAGAACGCGAGTTTCTCGGGGTTGTCATGGCGCACCGGGGCCAGCCAGTCGGTGGCGATCTGGAAGGCCTCGTCCCAGCTGATTTCCTCGAACTCACCTGACCCACGCTCGCCCACGCGTTTGAGAGGCTTGCGCAACCGGGACGGCGCGTTGACCTGCATGATCCCCGCAGACCCCTTGGCGCAAAGCACGCCCTGGTTGACCGGGTGATCTTTGTTGCCTTCGATATAGGCAACCTTGCCCTCCTTCATGTGCACATTGATCCCGCAGCGACAGGCGCACATGTAACAGGTGGTCTTGCGCACCTCGTCCGAGACCTTGGGGCTGAGGTCGATCTTGGGCTGGTTCATGCGGTCTCTCCCCTGAGATTATGGGCGTGCCTGAAGCACGGTAACGGCGATCATATTCGTGACGTCTTCGGCCACACATCCGCGTGACAGATCATTCGCGGGTTTGGCAAGGCCCTGCAACACCGGGCCGATGGCTTCGCAGCCCCCAACCCGTTGCGCGATCTTGTAGCCGATATTCCCCGCATCAAGGTTGGGAAAGATCATGACATTGGCCGATCCGGCCACGGTGGAACCCGGTGCCTTGGATGCGCCTACCCCGGGCACGAAGGCGGCGTCGAACTGCAATTCACCGTCGGCTTTGATGTCAGGGTGGTTGGCCCTCAGCAGGGCGACAGCATCCGTGACCTTCTCGACACGCGGGTGGCGCGCGCTTCCCATGGTCGAGAACGACAACAAGGCGACATGCGGCTCGGTATTGAGAAGTTGCCGGTACGATCCGGCGGAGGCAACGGCGATTGCGGCCAATTCCTCTGACGACGGATCAATCACAAGACCGCTGTCGCTGAAGATCATGGCTTCCCTGCCGGAAGGGTGATTTTCCGGCAGGACCATCAGAAAGAAGCTGGAGACCAGCGGCGCATCCTTGGCCTTGCCAATGACCTGAAGCGCGGCGCGCACCGTGTCGGAGGTGGTCGCGACGGCCCCGCCTACGGTGCCATCGGCGTGCCCTTCCCGGACCATCAAGGCGGCAAAAAACAGCGGGTCGCGCACCTGTGTTTCCGCGACCTCCCGCGTCATGCCTTTATGTTTGCGCAGCTCAAAGAAAGTAGCGGCAAAATCGGAAACCAGCGCTGAGGATTCCGGGTCTTCGATCCGAAGCGCGGGGTTGTTTGGCGCGCCCGCTGCGACCAGTTGGGCAGAGATATCATCCCGCGGGCCCACAAGGGTGATCCGCGCGATGCCCGTTTTCACAGCGGCAATGGCACCGGCCACGATCCGGGGATCGTGGCCTTCGCTCATCACGATATGGGCAGGCCGGGCAGCGGCGCGATCCCTCAGATCGCGCAAAACGCTCACGGCCTGCTCCCTTTCATTATGGCAGTACCCGAGGGCACCCTCAGACGGTCTGCGGACGCATGTCGTCCTTGCTGATACCGGCGACCTGTACCGGCGCTTTCATCGCGTCGCGGCGGAAGGGCTCGCCCAACTCCTGGTTGATCATCGCTTCGATAAGCGTAGTCACACCATTTTCCATCTGGTCCTTGATCGCCTGATTCAGCGCGTCTGTCAGCTCTTCCTGCGTGCGGGCAACCACACCTTTCAGGCCACAGGCGTTGGCGATCCCGGCGTAGGAGACGCCCTCGTCAAGTTCCGTGCCGACGAAGTTGTCGTCATACCACAGCGTCGTGTTGCGCTTTTCCGCACCCCATTGATAGTTGCGGAAGATGACCTGTGTGATTGCGGGCCATTCGCCCCGGCCAATGGCTGTCAGTTCGTTGACCGCGATGCCAAATGCACCGTCCCCCGAGAACCCGACCACCGGCACATCCGGCTGGCCGATCTTGGCACCCACGATGGAGGGCAGACCATATCCGCAAGGACCAAAGAGACCGGGTGCGAGATACTTGCGACCTTCCTCAAAGGAGGGGTAGGCGTTGCCGATGGCGCAGTTGTTGCCGATGTCGGACGAGATGATTGCATTGCCCGGTAGTGCTGCCTGAATGGCACGCCATGCCTTGCGCGGGCTCAGCCAGTCCGGCTTGGCAGCACGGGCGCGTTCGTTCCATGTGGTGCCGGGATCGTCCTGCTCGTGGTCCATGGACGACAGCTGCTGCGCCCAGGTCGATTTGGTTTTCGCGATATGCGCGCGGCGCTCGGCACGGCCCTCATCGCCCGCCACGTCGCTCAGTTGCTCCAGCACGCTTGTGGCAACTTTGGCCGCGTCACCGACGATGCCCACGGTAACCTTCTTGGTCAGGCCGATGCGGTCCGCGTTGATGTCCACCTGAATGACCTTGGCATCCGCGGGCCAGTAATCGATCCCGTAACCGGGCAGGGTGGAGAAGGGGTTGAGGCGCGTACCAAGGCAGAGCACTACGTCCGCATCCTTGATAAGCTCCATCGCCGCTTTTGAGCCGTTGTAGCCCAGCGGCCCGGCAAAGAGCGGGTGGTTGCCGGGAAAGGCGTCATTGTGCTGGTAGCCCACGCAGACCGGCGCATCGAGCCGCTCGGCCAGCAGGCGGGAGGCTTCGATGCCGCCTTTGGACAGAACAACGCCCGCGCCGTTCAGGATCACCGGGTTCTTCGCGTTGGACAGCAGTTCCGCCGCCTGTGCCACCGAGTTTTCGCCGCCGGGGGAGACTTCGAACTCGATCGGTTCGGGGATTTCGATGTCGACAACCTGCGTCCAGAAGTCACGCGGGATGTTGAGTTGCGCCGGGCCGGAAAGCCGCTTGGCCTTTGCGATCACGCGGGCGAGCACCTCGGCAACCCGGGTGGGATCGCGTACTTCTTCCTGATAGGCGACCATGTCCTCGAAGAGCTTCATCTGCTCGACTTCCTGAAAACCACCCTGACCGATGGTCTTGTTCGCGGCCTGCGGTGTCACGAGCAAGAGCGGTGTGTGGTTCCAGTAAGCGGTCTTGACGGCGGTCACGAAGTTGGTGATGCCGGGGCCGTTCTGCGCGATCATCATCGACACTTTGCCGGTCGCGCGGGTATAACCGTCCGCCATCATGCCGGCGGAACCTTCGTGCGCGCAGTCCCAGAAAGTGATCCCAGCGGCGGGGAAGATGTCGGAGATCGGCATCATGGCCGAGCCGATAATGCCAAAGGCGTGTTCAATGCCATGGGCTTGTAGCGTTTTTACGAAAGCTTCTTCGGTGGTCATTTTCATGGCGGGTCTTCCTCCAGGGCAAAAATAGGTGCGAATCTTGGCTGGTGATTAGTTAGTGTATGCGCTTACAGTCCGTTAGGTCCAGTTGTCTGCTCGGGATAGTGCCAAACGGCTCATGCTGGCGAATTCCTCGGCGACCAGGGCGATCCCTCTGGGGATTCGCGACGCGGGGATGGATGAATAGGCAAGGCGGTAATAGCTGCGCGGCTGTGACGGTCCGGCAAAAAACGAATGTCCCGGCTCAACGAGCACGCCCTTTGGCAGCAGGCGTTTGGCCAGGTCCTGCGTATCCACGTCCTGCGGCCCACGCATCCAGAAGGAGGACCCGCCGAACGCGCCTTGCCCGGCGATTTGCAGGCCATGCTCCTTAATGGCGGATGACATCACGAGGCGACGTTCATGCAAGGTGGATCCCATCCGGCGGATGAGCGCGTCATGATGCCCCAAGGACAGAAAATAGGCCGCGGTGCGTTGCACATGCCCGGGTGGGTGCCGAAGGACCGAGGCGCGCAGGGCCCTAGCCTCGCGAATGAAAGGTTCGGACCCGACGAGATAGCCAAGGCGCAGCCCCGGGAACAGCGATTTGGAAAAGCTGCCGACGTAGATCACCCGCCCGTCCGCATCCAGGCTCTTCAGCGCGGGAGAGGGGCTCTTGAGGAAGGACATCTCGAATTCATAGTCATCCTCGACAATCAGGGCGTCCATCTCGGCGGCGCGCTTGAGTAATTCGTGGCGCCGGCCCATCGGCATGGTTGCGGTTGTCGGGCATTGATGGCTGGGAGTGGTGAAGATCACGTCGGTGTCGGGAGGGATCGCATCGGGCGGCAGGCCATCCGCGTCAACCCGGACCGGGGTCACGTGGCACCGCGATTGCGAGAGGATGTCTCTAAGCGCATGATAACAGGGGTCTTCCAGCGCAGCGCGGCGGCGCTGTGTCAACAGAACCTGGGTGGTCAGCCAAAGCGCGTTCTGAGCGCCGAGCGTGATCAGTATCTGCTCGGGCCGCGCAACAATCCCGCGTCTCGGGAGGGTGTGCCGGGCGATAAATTCGATCAGCTGCGGGTCATCCTGATCGTAGTAGTCGGTGGTCAGCGCGGTGAAGTCCTTCTGGCCAAGCGCCTTGAGCGCGCATAGGCGCCAGTTGGCGTGGTCAAAGAGCTCCGGATCCGCCTGGCCATAAATGAAGGGATAGCGATAGCCGCTCCAGTCCGGGGGTTTTCGCACCGTGTCCCCGCCCGCGAATCTCTGTCCGATCGCGCGGCTCCAATCGACAGCGTCGCTGCTCGCGGGGGTTGGCGGAAAGGCGGGAGGCACCGGCGCATTTTCCGACACGTAGTAACCGGAACGGCCCCTTGACGTCAGGTAGTCGTTCGCCAGCAGCTCGGTATAGGCGATGGTCACGGTTATTCGGCTGACGCCCAGGTGGGTCGCAAGACGGCGCGTCGAGGGCAGTTTTTCCCCGCGCTGGAAACGGCCCGACAGAATGCCCTGCGCGATCATCTGTTGTATCTGCGACTGCAAGGTCCCTTGCGCGTCAGGATGCAGGAAAAAGGTTTCGACCGGTAGCGACATTTACCTAGGCTATACTGGATATATCTTGAACTCAATCTGGCATTATACTTCGCGCAATACAATTGCGCTATGGCTGAAATGAGAGGAATAGACAATGCAGGATGCATAAGTATTGATACCAGAAGTATCAAAAAATGATGAAATTGCAAGAGCTTTTGGTTTAAGGCAGCACATCCGGGGGAACTTGCGGGACAATACCAGATTGATCCGTTGTTTTTGATCTGGGTCAGGGCGCATCGGCCAGGACTGACGGATAATTCAGTTGCAAAAAAGAAGGAGCCGTCCGTGAAAGACTCAGTTCAAGACTCTGTTCAGAAACCCCCCGCCAAAGCACCTGCCGCGCGACGGAAACCCGCCCCGGTGCCGTCGCGGCAGCCGGACGCGGATCTGACGACATACCCCTACAGTGAGAAAATGGACAGAAAGACCTACGAGGCCGAGAAGGCAGCCTTGCAGGTTGAACTGCTCAAGGTGCAGCTCTGGATCCAGGAAACCAATCAGAAGGTCGTCATGCTGTTTGAGGGCCGCGATGCCGCGGGCAAAGGCGGAACGATCAAACGTTTCACCGAGCATCTCAACCCCCGGGCGGCGCGCGTGGTGGCCCTGAACAAGCCGACCGAAGAAGAGAAAGGCCAGTGGTATTTCCAACGCTACGTGAAACACCTGCCCACCAACGGCGAGATCGTTCTCTATGACCGGAGTTGGTACAACCGGGCGGGTGTTGAGCGCGTGATGAATTTCTGCAAACCGGGCGAGTACCTCGAGTTCATGCGCCAGACACCCGAGTTCGAACGGATGCTCACCCGCTCCGGCATCCACCTGCGGAAATACTGGTTCTCCGTGACGCAGGACGAGCAGCGCGCGCGTTTCGATTCCCGTGAGACGGATCCGTTGAAACGGTGGAAGCTCTCCCCCATCGACCGTGCGAGCCTCGACAAGTGGGGAGACTATACCGAAGCCAAGGAGGCGATGTTCTTCTATACCGATACGAAGGACGCGCCCTGGACGGTTGTGCGGTCCAATGACAAGAAGCGCGCCCGCCTGAATTGCATGCGGCATTTCCTTGCGTCATTCGACTACCCCGACAAGGACGAAAGCGTGGCGACCCCGCCCGACCCGCTGATCGTGCGGCACGCAAGCCATGTGATCGGCGCGGCGGATCACATTCTGGCGGCCTCACTGCACCCGGAATCCCGAAAATCCAACGAAACCTGACAACAATAGGGAGAGATACATGACCCACGTGCCCCACGAGTTGGCGGAGGAATTTCCGCACCTCCAGGAGGAAATCAGCGATCTGAAATCAAAGGACAGTCACTTTGCCCGGCTTTTCGATGAATACCATGTGCTGAACCGGGCCATCCATCGCGCCGAGACCAATATTGAGCCGACGGACGATTATCATATGCTTGAGATGCGCAAGAAAAGGCTGATGCTCAAGGATGAGATCGCTGCCTGTCTCGCCTTGGCATGACAGGTCAGGCGGCTTGCAGCGTCGCCCGGTAGGGTTGGTGCTCTTGGTGCCCTCACAGGGGCCCATGGCACTTGGTCCCCACAACAAAAAGCCCCGGTCATGGCCGGGGCTTTTCCGCGTCCTGATGACGGTTGTACTCAGCCAAAGACGCGTCCCAATGCAGCATCGACCGCGTCGCAGATATGATCGATATCGTCGCGTTTGGCGATCAACGCGGGAGAGAAGCACAACGTGTTGTTCTTGCCCGGCAAGGACCGGTTTGTGACGCCAATGATGACCCCTTGCTGCATGCAATCCGCGACCACAGCCTGTGCCAGTTTTTCGTCAACCGGCGCGCGGCTGTCACGGTCTGCGACCAGTTCCGCGCCCAGAAAAAGACCCTTGCCGCGCACCTGGCCGATGACGCTGTGCTTGTCGGCCAGCTCTTCGAGCCGGCCCAGCATGTAGTCGCCCTGTGCCAATGTGTTGTCGAGCAGCCCTTCCTCTTCGATGATCGCGAGGTTTTCCAAAGCGGCAGCGGGGCCTGCGGTGCACCCCCCAAAGGTGGAGATGTCGCGGAAGTAGTTCAGCGGATCGCTGGCGTCGTCCTTGAAGAGATCAAAGACTTTTTCATTGGTGACAAGACAGGCAATGGCGGCATAGCCAGACGCCACGCCCTTGGCCATGGTGACCATATCCGGTTCGATCCCGTAGTGCTGGTAGCCAAACCACTTGCCGGTGCGCCCGACACCGCAAACCACTTCATCGATGTGCAGCAGGATATCATACTTCTTGCATATCTCCTGAACGCGCTCCCAATAGCCATCGGGTGGAGTAATCACACCGCCGCCAGCGGTTACAGGTTCGAGGCAGAGCCCGCCCACCGTATCCGGGCCTTCGGCAAGGATAATCTTTTCGATCTGGTCGGCGGCCCAGACGCCATAGTTTTCCTGCGGCGCGCCCTCCTGCTCAAAGGCGCGGTATTCAAGGCAATGCGGGACGCGTACGAACCCCGGGGTGAAGGGCCCGTATTGTGCGTTCCGCTCATCCTGCCCGCCCGCAGACAGCGCCGTGATGGTCGTGCCATGATAGTCGCGGTCACGATACAGCACCTTGTGCTTCTTGCCGCCATAGCGTTTATGCGCGATCTGGCGCACGATCTTGAAAGCTTTCTCATTCGCCTCGGAGCCTGAGTTGCAATAGTAGACCCGGCTGAGACCCGGCATCTTCTCGATCAGGCGTTCAGCGAACATCGCACCCGGGATCGACCCGGCAGAACCCGCGAAATAGTTCAACTTGACCAGCTGGTCACGCACCGCATTCGCGATCCGTTCACGGCCATAACCGACATTGACAGTCCAGACACCGCCGGAGACCGCATCCAGGTGTTCCTTGCCCTTTTGGTCCCACACCTTCATGCCCTTGCCTTCGACGATGATGCGCGGGTCGGTTGTCTCGTAGGGTTTGTGTTGGCTCAGATGGTGCCAGATGTGCGCACGGTCTGCCTCGACAACGCGAGAAATGTCGTTTTCATTGAAATTGCCGTCCATGGGTCAGACCTCTCCTGTTCCTCTGGTGTCTACAATCGGCGGGATCGTGGAATCGGGCCGGGGATTGCTGAAATAAACACGCAACGAGCCGCTCCCAATAGGGCCAGATGATTTGCAAAAGTATCGCCAGAAGAGCCGATCGCGCAAGCTATTTTTGAGTTGTCTTGCGGTGCAAGATAGCGAATTCAATGGGATTAGAGCATGGTCCCAAAAATCTGAATCACTTACGCTACCGAGGGTACCCCCGGCCAGCCACTGACCCTCCCTCCGGGAGAGGGCTTCGACCCCCAGCCCCGGCCCGGGGGATGGCCTCAGCCGTAAAGGCTCGTGTTGCAGATCAAAAGAATACCGCTCCAGAGGGCAAGCGCAAGATTCCCGTTGACCTGCGCGGGGTGGTGCGGAAAACCAAAGAGATGAAAATGCCCGATGCAATCTGGCGGGTGACCGCCCCGGACGCCGCCCCAGCCATGGCGCTGGACGCGGACCTGAGCTGTGACGTTGCCGTTGTGGGTGCCGGGTTCACGGGGTTGCGGGCCGCGATTGAGCTTGCGCAAGCCGGGGTCGAGGTCGCCGTGCTGGAAGCGGGCGACGTTGGATACGGTGCATCAGGGCGGAATGGCGGGCAGGTCAACCCGATGCTCCCGGTGGCACGGCCTGACGATCTGAAGAAGGCGGTCGGGCCAAAGTACTTCGAGCGATTGACGCAGACCGCGCTGCGGTCGGCCGATGACCTCTTTGCGTTCATCCGGGCGAACCAGATCCAGTGCGAGGCCCGGCAAAAGGGCTGGATCCGTGTCGATCACTCCGCGCAAGCACGCGCGGTTTCGCGCCGCAACGCCCGGCTCTGGAACGCACAGGGCGCTGATTTCGAGTTTCTGGAGCGCGAGGACGTGGAGCGGCTGACCGGCGCGCAAGGCTATGCCACGGGTACGCTTTCTGCCCGTGGTGGGGCGGTGCAGCCGATGTCGCTGGTCCGCGGGATGGACCGCGTTGCACGGGGCGCGGGCGCGCAGGTCTTCAGCTTTTCGCCGGTGCGGGGCATGCAGCGCCGCGACGGTCGCTGGCATCTTGATATGGGCCGCTACAAGGTCGATGCAGAGAAGGTGATCGTGGCCACCAACGGCTATTCCGACGGGCTGGTGGCCGGGCTGAAAACCTCGGTCCTGCCGCTGATGTCCTCGCAAATGGCGACGGATCAACTGGCGGAAAGCGAGATTGGCCCGATCCTGCCGGAAGGTCACACGATCTCGGACACGCGTCGGCTCATCATGTACGCCCGGCGCGAGCCCGGAGGGCAGATGCTGTTCGGCGGTATCGGCTTCCGGAAACCCCTGGGGGGCATGGGCGGGTTCGGATGGATCCTCAAGGATGCGCCGGAGATTTTTCCGAGCCTCAGGGGCGTGACATGGAAATACCGGTGGGGCGGGCACATCGCGCTGACGCAGGACCGCGTGCCGCATCTCCATGAGCCTGCGCCGGGCGTTTTCGCGGGGCTCGGCTATAACGGCCGGGGCGTCGCCATGAGCCAGCAGATGGGCATCGCGCTGGCCCGCAGAGCGGCAGGGGTTGCGGCAGAGGAGCTTCCCTTCCCGGTCTCGGTCATGCCGCGCTACGCCTTCCGCCTGCCGCAGGTCCTCTTTGCCGGCGCAGCCATGGCCGTGATGCGCCTGCGCGACCGGGTCGAATGGCGCGGGGTGGACTGAACATCTGCGCAGACCCTCTCGCGATCTGGACTCATGCTCGGTCCGAAATTGGTTCTTTGTATTTTTCCAGCCTGAGCCCCACTATACGCCCGTCGGCCTGACCGCCTCAGCCTGGGCTGGGGCGCGATTGGCTGGGCCGGAAGAACAGCACGCAGGAGATCAAAAATCGCTCAATTGCCATGCAGAAATGACCTTCGGGTGATTATCCACTTGCAGGAAAAGTCAATCTGACATTGGATGACGCGTGCAACAAACCGGGCACCGGAAAGAACTTCCGGCAAGAACCCAAAACAAAAGACCCGCCAATGAAAGGCGGGATATGATCAACGGGAGATAACAGATGATCAAAAAGACAGCATGTGCTTTCGTGGCGGGCGCCGTCATGGCGATGGGCGCGCAAACGGCGTCAGCTCAGGACGAAATTACCGTCGCATACTTCCTCGAATGGCCGATGCCGATGATGTGGGCAAAAGCCAATGGCGCCTACGAAGAAGCCCTTGGCATGAAAGTGAACTGGGTGTCCTTCGAGACCGGCACGGCGATGTCCGCAGCGATGGCATCAGGTGACGTGCAGATCGCGCTGAGCCAGGGGGTTCCGCCCTTCGTTGTAGCCGCTTCAGGTGGTCAGGATATCCAGGTTGTCGATGTGGCGGTCAGCTACTCCGACAATGACAACTGTGTCGTGCGGTCCGATCTGGAAATCGACAAGGACAGCGCGAGCGAATTGGCCGGCAAGAAGGTCGCCGTCCCGCTGGGCACCGCTGCACATTATGGCTTCCTGCGCCAGATGGATCACTTCGGGATTGATCTTGCCTCCCTTCAGGTTGTCGACATGGCACCGCCAGAAGGTGCGGCCGCGCTCAGCCAGGGAGCCGTTGATTTCGCCTGTGGCTACGGCGGTGGTCTGGCGCGCATGAAAGAGTATGGCAACGTTCTCCTGACCGGCGACGAGAAAGAAGCGCTGGGGATTTTGGTGTTCGACGTGACCTCAGCGCCCGCCTCTTTCATTGCGGAGAACGGCGATATCGTTGCCAAGTTCCTCAAGGTGACGGCGGATGCCAATGAAGAGTGGAACACCAGCCCCTCCACCGAGCGCCTGAAAGTGATCGCCGAGCAATCCGGCATGGACTACGAGGCGGCGGAATCTGCGATCGGAACGATGAAGTTCCCATCGGTCGAGGAACAGCTTTCCGATGCGTGGCTGGGGGCCAATGCGGCAACCTTCATGAAGGGCGTGGCAGATGTATTCGTCGAAGCCGGGTCAATCGATAGCGCGCTTGACAGCTACGAGGGTGCGGTGAACACCGGCCCGCTGCAAGCCGCCAGCGAAATGTAAAACCACCGAAACGGCGCGGAACATCCCGCGCCGTTTTTTCTTGTTCATGCGAGGCGGGAGGTCCCGTCTGTTCAGGCGTACAAGGTGGGGATATGACCGGACTATCCATAGAAAACCTATCAATGCGGTTCGAATTGCCGAATGGCGATCACGTGCAGGCACTCCAGGATGTTTCACTGGATCTCAAGGCAGGTGAACTGTTGAGCGTGCTGGGCCCCTCGGGGTGTGGCAAGACGACCTTGCTGAACATCGTGGCAGGCTTTTTGGCACCGACCAGCGGAAAACTGGTGCTCAACGGGCACGAGATCAAGGGGCCGGACGCGGAACGCGGCATGGTGTTTCAGCAGGGCGCCCTTTTCGAATGGATGTCCGTGCGCGAGAACGTCGGCTTCGGCCCGTCGATGAAGGGCATGCCAAAGGCGGAAAAAGACATTATCGTCAACCGGTTGCTTGATGTTGTCGGACTGCAGGACTTCAAGGAGAAAGCGGTTTATGAGCTATCGGGCGGCATGCAGCAACGTGTGGCCCTGGCCCGCTGCCTTGCCAATGACCCGGACGTCATCCTGATGGACGAACCACTCGGCGCGCTTGATGCCTTGACCCGGGAAAAGATGCAGAGCCTCGTGCTCAAGCTCTGGAAAGAGACCGGCAAGACAATCATCCTGATTACCCACTCCGTGGAGGAGGCTTTGCTTTTGGGCGAGCGGTTGATCGTCATGGCACCGCGTCCGGGGCGTATCCACAAGGAATACCGTCTGCCCTTTGCGGACCTCGGCGTGGATGCTGACCTGCGCGAGGTCAAGAAACACCCCGATTTCGGGCCGCGCCGGGAAGAGATCCTGAACATGATCTGGGACATGGAAGAGGAAATCATGGGCGGTAAGGAGGACGCGGCATGATCCCTCTGCTGATTTATATCGCCATCTTCGTCGCCGCCTTCTTCATCGTCACCAAAGTGGTGCAAGGGGCGGGGCTTCATGATTACACCTCGCTGAAGACAGTTACCTTCGGCGATGAAAGTGCCGTGCGGCCTAATCGTGCGGCCGGTGTCATCTCGATCCTGACGATCTTTCTGATGTGGGGCATTTTCACCGGGTCAAGCCTCTTGCCGGGGTTCCTGCATGCACCGGGTCCGTTTGAAGGGACGACCACATTCACCTACACGGCACAGGTCGACGGGCAGGCCCCGGATGATGCGACCGTGACGGTTGTCGTGCACCCGCGCGAGGTCGATACCGACGCGCCCGAGGTCGAGCCGGGGGAGGGTTTTGCCAAGAACGATTCCGCCGCGATTGCGCAGTGGCGCACCGGTCTCATCAACGTGGCCCGCAACGATGAAATCTCCAAGAAGGACGGCAACACCGTCATCGCGATCAACGGCCAGCCCATAGCACCCGGCGAAACTGTTGAGGTTGAGGGCGGCTCCGTGACCCTTTCCGACAAGGGCACGCCGAATTTCCAGCCCCGCAAGGGCTGGCAGATGGAGCCCTTGTATCTGCCTTCACCCGAGGCGGTCTGGACGCGCTCCATCGAAATCGTCAAAGACGGGTTCCGCAATTTCACCTTGCTGGAGCATCTGGGCTATTCGCTTTTCCGGGTCGTCGTGGGCTTTATTCTGGGTGCCCTTGTCGGCATTCCTCTGGGGTACGCGATGGGGTTGAGCGACTGGTTCCGCGGCTGGTTCGATCCGATTGTGGAATTCATGCGGCCGGTCCCGCCTCTGGCACTGATCCCTCTGGTCATCATCTGGGCCGGGATCGGCGAGGCGGGCAAGATCATCCTGCTGTTCCTCGCAGCGCTTTGGATCATGGCCATTGCGGCGAGGTCCGGCGTGTCGGGCGTCAAAATCTCCAAGGTCCATGCCGCCTATTCCCTCGGGGCCAGCAAGTGGCAGATCATGCGCCATGTTATCATCCCCAACTCGCTGCCTGAGATATTTACCGGGGCGCGTGTCGCGATGGGGGTTTGCTGGGGCACGGTGGTTGCGGCTGAGCTTGTGGCGGCGGAGCAGGGCGCAGGCATGATGATTATGACCGCGTCAAAGTTCCAGAACACCGATATCGTCATCATGGGGATCATCCTCATCGGTGTTATCGGCTTTGGCATCGATATGCTGATGCGGTGGGCAGAACGGATTCTGGTTCCCTGGAAAGGCAAGGGTTGACCGCCATCGCGCGCGCTAAGACATAGGCGGGGCCTCTCAAGGCCCCGTTTTTTGCGCATTGGACTTGGCGTCTGGCGGGCATTTCGCCACAGTGAGGCCGAACCAGAACAGGAGAACTTGCCCAGATGCGGCCCTTGGGACTTGATCCGTCATACTGCCTCATCGGGGGGCAATGGGTTGCTCCGGTCACGAAGGACCACATCGACCTGCTGAATCCATCTACCGGAGAGGGGCTCTGCGCCATTGCGCGCGGCGGCAAAGAAGACATCGACCGCGCAGTTCATGCCGCACAAGTGGCGCGCGACGGCGCGTGGGGGCGGTGCACCGCGGCAGAGCGGGGCCGGGTGCTGAGCCGCATTGGCGTCCTTGTGCAGGAAAACGCGGAGGCGCTGGCGCGTATCGAGGCCATGGATGTGGGCAAGCCGCTGAAGCAGGCCCATGCGGACGTTCTGGCACTTGCCCGCTACATGGAGTTCTACGGGGGTGCGGCAGACAAGGTGCAGGGTGCGACGTTGCCTTACCTCGATGGCTACACCGTCTACACGTTGCGCGAACCGCATGGTGTGACCGGTCATATCGTGCCGTGGAATTACCCGATGCAGATCATCGGCCGGTCGGTCGGGGCCGCACTGGCGATGGGCAACGCCTGCGTTCTCAAACCTGCGGAAGAGGCCTGCCTGACCGCGCTCGCCTTTGCGCATTTGGCCGCGCAGGCGGGCCTGCCGGAGGGGGCGTTGAACGTGGTGCCCGGTGTGGGCCATGAAGCTGGTGCCGCGCTGAGCGCGCACCCCGGTGTGCAGCATCTGTCCTTCACCGGATCACTTGGTGTTGGCAAACTGGTCCAGCAGGCCGCCGGTGACAACGTCGTGCCGGTCACGCTGGAGCTGGGCGGGAAATCACCGCAACTGGTCTTTGACGATGCTGATCTGGAGGCTGCTTTGCCGTATCTCGTGAATGCGGGCATCCAGAATGCGGGTCAGACCTGCTCTGCCGCCTCGCGTATTCTCGTGCAGCGGGGCCTCTATCATCAGGTTGTTGACGCGATGGCTGGCCGGTATCGCGCGCTCAGGGTCGGGGCCGCGCTGGATGATCTGGATGTGGGGCCGCTGATTTCAGAGCGTCAGAAACAGGTTGTAGACGGCTTCATCGCGCGCGGGAATGATCTGACGGTTGCCGCGCAAAGCGATCCCGCGTCGCCCGGCAGTGAAAACGGTTTTTTCGTTCGGCCAACTCTGTTTGCCGATGTGCCGCCTGAGCATGTGCTGGCGCAGGAAGAAGTATTCGGCCCGGTTCAGGTCATCATCCCGTTCGATGATGAGGCCGAAGCCCTGAAGATCGCCAATGGCACCGGCTACGGGCTGGTGGCCTCGGTCTGGACGAAAGACGGTGCCCGGCAAATGCGTCTCGCGAAAGCGTTGCGCGCGGGACAGGTCTTCATCAACAACTATGGTGCCGGCGGCGGGGTCGAACTGCCCTTTGGCGGCACCGGCCTTTCCGGACATGGCCGCGAAAAGGGTTTCGAGGCCTTGTATGGTTTTTCGACCCTCAAGACCGTCGCGGCCTTGCATGGATGATCGCACCGCTTCGACGGATGCGGAAAATATGCTAAGGAACGGGGCATAGCTGACAGGAGCGATGCTGATGGAGCGCGACCACCTCTCAATCAACCGGGACATCTGGGATGCGGACGCGCCCAACTGGGTTGCCCTTGGCGAACACCAGTGGGGGTTGGCAGAGCCGGAGTGGGGCTGTTGGGCCAATCCGAACGCCGATCTGAACATGCTGCCGCTCGACATGACGGGGCTTGACGCAATCGAACTGGGGTGCGGGACCGGCTATGTCTCGGGCTGGATGGTCCGGCGCGGCGCGCGTGTCACGGCAATCGATATGTCGGTTGAACAGTTAACCACCGCCCGGCGCCTTGCAGCAGATCATGGGGCGGAGATCACGTTCATCGAAGGCAATGCGGAAGAAACCGGCCTGCCCGATACGTCCTTTGACTTTGCAATCTCGGAATACGGGGCCTCGATCTGGTGTCCGCCGGAAAAATGGCTGCGTGAGACCTGGCGGTTGCTGCGTCCGGGCGGGCAGTTGGTCTTTCTTGGCAATCATCCGCTGTCGCTGATCTGCGCGCCTCTCGACGGATCGAACTGCGACTGGACGCTGCATCGCCCCTACCGCGGGATGTGGGGCGCGGATTGGACCGAGGTCGAATTTGAACCCACCGGCATCTGCTTCAACCTGACCATCTCCGCCTGGATGGCGCTTTTTGCGGAGATTGGGTTCACCATCACAAACTATCAGGAAGTCTATGCGCCTGACCATTCCGAGGGAGTGCGCGCGACGATCCCCGCGACATGGGCCAAGGCCTACCCGGTCGAGCAGGTCTGGCATCTCACCAAGCGTCCATGATGCGTGCCTTTCGGAGGTCCAGTTCGGGCAACGGCGTTGCGTTTAACCCCCGTCCGAGAGGTAGCAGGTTCCGGAGGCGCGCGCGGGATGCAACCGGCGTGTTATTTGCCGCCGCTTTGTCGTGTGTTGCCACATGCCCTGCGTCGGCGGACATCGCGTGGATGGAAGCGCGGATGAAGAATCCGATCCTTGCGTGCGACGACTCCACCCGTTTTGCGCTTGTTGTCCATGGGGGTGCCTATTGGGGCGCGGAGCCGGGCGCGGCGCGCCGGGGCATTCTACGCGAGGTTTCGGAAAGGGCGGGCGCATGGCTGAAAGGCGGTGCACCGGCCCTTTCGGTGGTGGAAGAAATCGTTGTCCTGCTGGAGGATTCAGGCCATTTCAATGCCGGGCGCGGATCAATTCCAAATCTGGCGGGCGACATTGAGATGGACGCGGCGATCATGGATGGTCGGACCCTTGATACGGGTGCGATCGCAACGGTCAGTCGGTTGAAAAACCCCATTCGCGGTGCACGGGGTGTGATGAAGTGGACCCCCCATGTGCTCCTTTCCGGGCCGTCGGCAGAGGATTTCATGGCAGGAATTGGCTTGGAAACCGTGGCGCAGGAGTATTTCCACCGGGCCAAACCAAAGCCGGGTTTTGAGGAGAAGGGCACCGTCGGGGCGGTTGCTCTGGACCGATGTGGTAACCTCGCCGCCGCTGCCTCTACGGGGGGTTTTACTGGCAAGATGGCAGGCCGTATTGGCGACACTCCCATTCCCGGTGCCGGGCTTTTTGCCGAAAATGGTGTCGTCGCGGTCGCGTCCACAGGTCATGGAGAGAGCTTTCTCAAGACCGTCCTGGCCCATGAGGTCGCCGCCCGTATGAAATTTGCGCGGCAGCCGCTTGCAGAAGCAGCACGGCGGGCCATCTTCGAGACGCTGGAGGCTGTGAGCGGCGAGGGAGGGTTGATTGCAGTCGATTCATCTGGCCAGACTGTGTCGGTCCACAACTCTGACGGCATGTTGGTTGAAGTGGTGACCTGGGAAACCCTTGAGGCTAATGAGGACTGACTGGCTCAAAGGATCAAAACGATTTCGCTCCAGAGCATCGGCCTGAAAATCTGAATCACCACCCTTACCGAGCGTACCCGGCCGGCCCCCGACCCTCCCCCCGGGAGGGGGCTGGCCTCAGCTGTCAGGGGTCGTTTTGCAGAGTTAATGGATACCACTCTAGACGCGGCGCAAGAGGTAGCTGTCCATGATCCAGCCGTGCCTTGCACGGGCCTCGGCGCGGGTCTCCACGATCTGTGTCGCGACCTCGCTCAAGGGGCCTTCGATCAGGATTTCGTTTTCAGAGCCAAGATAGGCCCCCCACCAGATATGCAGGCCTTTCGCGCTGAGGTCCTGAAAGGAGCACTGGCCATCCAGCATCACCACGACGGTTGCTTCCTCCTCGGGCATGCCTGATGCGCGCAACCGGCGCCCGGTGGTGATATGGACCGCGCCGTTGACGGTGTTCAGAGGAATGGCATGAGCAGCGGTCAGGGCCTGAATGGCGGTGATGCCCGGCAGCACCCGGACAAAAGGTGCGGGATCAAGCCGCCCCGCGATCCTGAGCGTGCTGTCATAGAGTGAAGGGTCACCCCAGACCAGCAAGGCAACCGGGCCATCTATCTCCGCGCTAGCGATCGCGGCCTGCCATCTGCGGGCGATTTCATCATGCCAACGGTCGACACGTTCTTCATAGGGCAGGTCTGGGTCACGCTCGGGGTATTCGAAGTGGACAATGCGCGCCTGCGATCCGGCGGCAGCAATGATCTGGTGCCGGATTTCGGCCAGATCGTCCTTTGCGCTCCCTTTCCTCGGCACCAGGATCAGTTTGGCTGCCCGAAGCGCCTCAACGCCTTCCAGCGTGATGTGCGACAGGCTGCCTGTGCCGATACCGACCAGCCAAATCTCTCGCGTAGGGGATGCCATGGGGTTGTCCGGGCGTTGGGACCCGGGTCGCCCGTCGCGACCCGGGTGGTTGTCAGGTTCAAGCGGCGTTGAAGAGCCGTCTGGTAAAGAGGCCGGAGCGTTCTATGCCGCGCAGCGCCTTGGCACCGGCCAGAACCGCCAGATCGGCAATCGGTTCGACCAGAATGACAAGCATGTAAGCCGCCCCGAAGGTGACGACAGACTGGAAGGTCTCCGCACCGATGCCCTGACCGTAGAAGGCCCAGAAGGCGACCCAGGCGACGACCCCGCCCTGATACATCGCAGAGAGTTTCAGAACCTCGGCATATCCCAGATCCACATAGGCAGTATGGGCCGGGATGATCCGCCGCGCCAGCGCTGTGATCGCAAAGAGCGGCACCAGCAGAGTGGTCACATTTACAAAATACATCGGCAGGTCGGAGGGGGCAAAGAACGCGCCCTGTATCAGCAGGCCCAGTGCCAGACCAAGCGCCGCAGGTGCCGCGCCCAGCAATAGGAACAGCGTGGTGCCGAGGATGAAATGGACCTCGGACACGCCAACCGCGAAATGGGGCAGGACCTCGAAGAAGATGAAAGTGCCGACGGTAGCCAAGACCGCACGGGCTGCGAATGAAACAACAGTATGGCCGCGCAGGTCTTGCATTGCCAGTTTTGCGGTGTAGCCAGCCGCCCCTGCGGCTGTTGCGTAGGCGAATGCCATTTTGGCCCCATCGACGACGCCGGGTTCGATATGCATGGTGAGTTCCTCAACTAAAGGCTGCCCCTCCGGCAGCAGGATATGCCGCGTTCGCGGCGTGGGTGTGTTCTACGGCAGGTCTCCTGACTTGCGGGTCGGGGCGTTATCCGGCCTTCCCAGCCATGTCGGCCAGTGGTTCTCCGTTACGCTCGCCGCTTACAGTTGCGGGGGCAGTCCAGGCGTCTCACCCGGTTCCCTATTACGCCCCAGGATGGGGCACCGTAGAGCCGCAGTGTCGCAGCGGAGCGCCCCCTGCACAAGTGCAAACACGACCCTTAGGAAGCCGCCAGCGGCCCGTAGAGGATCAGTGCGGGTTTATCCGTGATCTCCTGCGCCAGGGCGTCAGACAGGGAGGCGACGGTGTGTCTTTCGATGTGCTGCTGGGGGGTGCTGACCCCTTCCGCGAGTATCGCGGGCGTGTCACGTGGCAGACCGGCGTCAACCAGCAGGTCCAGCAGCTTCGGGAAGGTCCGTTTGCCCATGAAGATGACAGAGGTGGCGGTCGGGTCGGCAAGGGCCTTGAGGTCGATGTCCTCGGGCAGTTTTCCCGTGGCGTCATGCCCGGTGACAAACTGGACCCTGCGGGCTGTAAGCCGCCGGGTCAGCGGGATGCCCGCGGCGGCGGCGGCGGCGCAGGCAGATGGCACGCCCGGGATGATCTCGTAGGGGATGCCAGCCTCCTTTAACGCGGTGAGTTCTTCCTCCAACCGACCGAAAATGCCGCTGTCGCCGGACTTGAGGCGCACAACCCGCTGATCCATCCGGGCATAGTCCACAAGCAGGCGGCTCACATGGTTCTGCTTTGGGGAGGGCCGCCCCGCGCGTTTGCCAACCCCCACAAGATCAGCGCCGTTGCGCGCGTGGCTGAGGATCGGCCCGGAGGACAGGTCGTCGAACAGAACCGCATCCGCGCGCTTGAGGCGATCAACGGCCTTGAGCGTCAGGAGCTCAGGGTCACCGGGACCGGAACTGACAAAGCTGACAAAGCCTGTCATGCCGCTTCCTCTTGGGTAATCAGGTGAAAGAAGGTGCCTGATGCATTGCCGCGATGGGACCCGGTTTCCGGGACCGGGTTGCCGTCGGCGTCGCAGACCTCAGCCAAGGGCGCATCGGGTTGCTCCAGAATGGTGGAGTAGTGGAACTCATGCCCGCGCAGCGCGGCCCCGGGATCAAACCCCGGCAGCGGGGACAGCAGCGTGGCGCGCCGGTAACCAAGGTGGAATTTCCGCTTTTCATAGCTGGTGACGAGACCAAGGAGACCCGCCATCCGGTGCCGCTCACCGGATTTGTCGATCAACGCCTCCCCCAACGCCATGTAGCCGCCGCACTCGCCGTGCACAGGCCGCGTTTCGGCGTGTTTGCGTAGCCCGTCGATGAAAGTCCTCGCGGCGGCTAGCTTGCCTGCGTGCAATTCAGGGTATCCGCCGGGCAGCCAGACGAGATCTACGCCTGCGTCGGGCGCTTCATCGGCCAGCGGCGAAAACGGCAGGATCTCCGCCCCGGCCTCTCGCCAGCTTTCCAGCAAATGCGGGTAGGTGAACGAAAAGGCTTCATCCCGGGCAATCGCGATGCGCTGCGCAGGTGGTTTGGGTTGATAGGACGGGCGATCAGGCAATGCCGCACCGTGTGCTGCGTTACGAATGGCGGCGAGGTCCACATGCTCCCGCAGGAAGTCTGCATAGCCCGAAATCGCGGCATTGAGGTCCGGATGCTCAACGGCCTGAATGAGCCCCAGATGCCTTTCCGGCAGGGTCAGATCCCCGCGCCGGGGCAGGACGCCGAGGACCGGCAGCCCGGCTTTTTCCATCCCGAGGCGGGTCAGTCGTTCATGCCGGGGTGAGGCGACCCGGTTGAGGATGACGCCCGCAAAGGGCAGATCGGGCCAGTAGGTGCGAAAGCCTAGCGCCATCGCGGCTGCGGATTGGGCCTGCCCGCTCACATCCAGCACCAGCACGACGGGCCACCCCATGGCCTTGGCTGTCTCCGCGCTGCTGCCGAACCCCTGCTGGCCGCGCGTGGCGACGCCGTCGAAAAGGCCCATTGAGCCCTCTGCCACGCAGATCTCCGCCCCCGCCGCGCGGGCCGCGATCGTTTGCCAAAGAGCGGGGCCCATGGCCCAACCATCAAGGTTAAAGCTCGGTCTGCCACAGGCGGCGTGGTGGAACGCAGGGTCAATATAGTCCGGCCCGGACTTGAACGGTTGCACCGCAACGCCGTCATCCGCCAGCGCGCGCAGCAGCCCCAGCATCACCGTTGTCTTGCCGGTGCCGGAGGACGGTGCGGAAATCAGAAGGCCCTTCATTTGTGTTCACCCATTCTCGGTCTCTTCCGTCCAGCTGGCCCAGGGGCTGTCAGCGCTCTGGGGCCGGTAGCGGCGGTCGTAATCCGCTGCGTAAAGACAGCTTTCGTCAAACCCTTCGCCCGCCAACGCCCGCCCCACAAGGATGAGCGCGGTTCGCTGGATATTCTCGCCAAGCTGCGCTTCGATATCTGCCAGGGTGCCGCGCAGGATTGTTTCATCCGGCCAGCTTGCGCGGTAGACAATGGCCACCGGGCAGTCGGCCCCGTAGGCCGGGGTCAGATCGGCGACGACCCTGGCGATGTTCTGGATCGAGAGATGGATGGCCAGCGTCGCCCCGGTGGCGGCGAAATTGGCGAGGCTTTCCTTTTCGGGCATCGTTGACGCGCGCCCGGGGGTTCGGGTCAGAACAACCGACTGGGCCAGCCCCGGAAGGGTCAACTCGGTTCCCAAGGCTGCTGCAGCGGCGGCAAATGCCGGGACGCCGGGCGTGACCGAGACCGGGATGCCTTCCGCGCGCAACCGGCGCAACTGCTCGCCCATCGCGGACCAGACCGACAGATCGCCGGAATGCAGCCGCGCCACGTCCTGCCCGGCGGCGTGTGCGCGCCTGATTTCTTCCATGATCTGGTCAAGGTCCATGGCGGCGGTGTTCACGACATGCGCGCCTTTGGGGCAGTGCTCCAGAATGGCCTTTGGCACCAGCGACCCGGCGTAAAGGCAAACCGGAGAGCGCGCGATGATGTCTCGCCCCCGCAGCGTGAGCAAATCCGCAGCACCGGGTCCGGCACCGATAAAGTGTACTGTCATGAGGGGGTTCCTTCAGCGAGGGCACAGCTGGCCAAGCGGTCTTGAGAGTGAATACGAGGCGTCAGCAGACGCGCGCCGGGCCCTGCAGCGGCAAGGGCGGCCGCTTCGGCGACAGAGCCCGTGCCGCGTTCGGCCATAACGCGATTGGATTGCGTCTGTGTGTGCTGAGCGGCGAGCGTTTCCGGCGCAACAGGATGGACCGGTAAGCCCATGGCCTCGGCCAGGGTCGCCAGCGATTGCGCCTTGTCATATGCTGTTGCCAGCGCCTGAGGCCCCTTGATCTGCGCGCATGCGCAAGCCTGCTGCAAGGCGTCCTGCAAGCTGCTTGTGGTGCATTTTGTAGAGAACCCGAAGCCCGCGACGATCATAGCACATGGCTCCACTGCGTGATGGGAAAGGCCGTGCGCCAGCCGCGCTTTGGGCCAATATCTGTCACTTCCGAGATTGCAATACGCATGAGCTGCCCGCCCAGACGGGCTTGCACCTCGGTCAGAAGGGCGTCGCTTTCAAGCGTCACGGAATTGACGACGAGGCGCGTGCCCTCCGGCAGGCCTTCCAGATGCGCCAGCAGGGCAGGCGAGAGCCCACCGCCCACAAACACCACATCCGGTGGCGGCAGATCGGCCAGTGCCTCTGGCGCTTTCCCTTCGATCACATGCAGGCGATCAACGCCAAGGTTCGTTGCGTTGGCCCTGATTCGGGCGACGCGGTCCGCGCGGGGCTCAAAGGTTGTGGCGTGCAAAGAGGGGTCCGACAGCAACCATTCGATCCCTATGGAGCCGGAGCCGCCACCAATGTCCCAGAGATGCTCGTGAGGGCGGGGCGCAAGCGCCGACAGCGTGAGCGCGCGCACGGGGCGTTTGGTGATCTGGCCATCATGCTCGAACCAACCGTCCGCAAGGCCGGAGGCGCGCGGCATCGGCTCGCCCGTCCCCATCACCTCAATGGCCACGCAAAGCGGATGGTTGAAGGTATGGTCTGCGATTGCATCGGCCCGCGCTTCGGTGACCCGTTGGCGAGGGCCACCCAGTGCCTCCAGCACCGTGCATGACGACGCGCCGAAACCGCAGTCTTGCAGGTATTGGCCCAGAGCAGGCACCGCGTCGCCGTCACGCAGCGTCGCGATGATCCGCTGCCCCGCTGACAGATGCGGGCGCAGCCGCGTCAGAGGCGCGGCATGCAGCCCAAGACAGATCATCTGTTCCAGCGGCCAGCCCATCGTTGCCGCGGCCAGCGAGAAAGTGGAGCGACCGGGCAAAACCCGCCACTCACTCCGTTTTAAGCGTTTCGCCAGCGTTGTCCCTGCGCCAAACCAGAACGGGTCCCCGGAGGCCAAGACAATCGTTGCTTTGCCCCGTCGGGCCATCAGTCGCTCAACGCCATCTGCAAAAGGCACCGGCCAGATTACCCGCTCTGCGCCTGCATCGGGCAGCAGCGCCATGTGCCGGGCGGGTCCCATGACGAATTCTGCCCGCGCCAGCGCTTCGCGGCTTGCGCTGCACAGGCCGTCCGGTCCATCTTCGCCCACGCCGATAATGGTCAGCCACGGAGTGTCAGACATGCGCCCGAACGTCCTTATTCTTGGCGGCACAACCGAGGCACGCCGCTTGTGCCATGCCATAGCCGGGGCCGGTCTTGCCGGGACGGTGTCGATGGCGGGTCGGGTGGAGCGGCCCGCGCCGCAAGGTCTGCCCATGCGGGTGGGGGGATTCGGGGGCGTCGCAGGCCTCGTCCGGTACTTGGCGAAGCATAATGTCACCCATGTGGTCGATGCGACCCACCCTTTTGCCGCGCAGATGAGCCGTAACGCCATTGACGCCTGTGCGCAGGCGAGGGTTCCGCTGATCGCGCTGACCCGTGCCCCTTGGCAAGCCCAGGCCGGAGACCGCTGGACCCATGTGCCGGATATCGCCAGCGCAGTCAGCGCCCTTGCAGGCGCGCCCAAGCGGGTCCTGTTGGCGGTAGGGCGCATGCATCTGGCGGCGTTCGCGGCCAACCCGCAGCATTTCTACCTGCTGCGGCTGGTCGATCCCCCGGAGGGTCCCCTGGGCTTCCCCGACTGCCACGTGGTGGTGGACCGTGGCCCCTTCACGCTTGAGGGGGACCGCGCGCTGTTGAAAACACATGGGATCGAGCTTGTTGTTTCGAAGAACGCGGGGGGAACGGGCGCGCAGGCCAAGATCATCGCCGCGCGGGAACTGGGCGTGCCGGTGCTGATGATCGACCGTCCTGCCGTCGCGGCGCGACAAGAGGCGCATGGCGTCGAAGAGGTGATGCGCTGGCTTGGTCATGCGGGCACGGACCTTGGGGTGTAAACGAGAGGGCCCCCCGCACGGGCGATGATACGCGTGCTGGAGGACCCGACCAGAACCATCGTGCGCATATCCGCCATCTCCGGGGTGCACTCCGTCAGCGGCACGACGCTGAGGCGCTCTTCGGGGGTGGAGACCGCGCGGGCGAAGATCACCGGGCGGGCGTCACCGCAGGCCTCTTGCAGGATGCGCAGGGTCTTGGCAAATCCTTCCGGGCGCGACTTTGAACGTGGATTGTAGAAGGCCATGGCAAAATCCGCCTCTGCCGCCAGCCGCAACCGCTTTTCGATCAGGTCCCAGGGCTTGAGATTGTCCGAGAGGTTGATGGCGCAGAAATCATGGCCCAGAGGCGCGCCGGCCCGCGCGGCGGCGGCCAGCATGGCCGTGATCCCCGGCAGGACGCTGATGTCCAGATCGCGCCAATGCTCCGGCCCGGCCTCCACGGCCTCGAAGACGGCGGAGGCCATGGCAAAAACGCCCGGATCACCGGAGGAGACAACAACCACGTGATGCCCCGCGCTTGCCATCTCCAATGCGTGGCGCGAGCGGTCGATCTCGACCCGGTTGTCCGACGGATGAAGGGTCAGCCCGGGCCGGGTCGCAACTCTTTTGACATAAGGAATATAACCCACCACATCCGTGGCCCGCGCCAGTGCCGCGCTGACCTCGGGCGTGACCTGCACCTCAGCCCCTGGGCCAAGCCCCGCGATCACAAGAGAACCGGTCATGGTCGCCTCCCGTTCCCATGCACAACGATGATCGAGAAATAGGGGGCAACCTTGTCGCCCGCCTCGCTGAGTTTCTGCACAGACTGGTTGGGCATCGCCGCGTATTCGATCAGCCAGGCAGCATTGAGCCGCCCGGCACGGTGCAAAGCCTCGCGTATCTTGTCGAGATTGCGCCCGATCTTCATGATGACCAGCGCATCTGCCCGCGTCATGTGATCTGCCAGTTCATCTTCCGGCAAGGTGCCCATCAACACGCTGAGGACGTCATCGCCCCAGGTGATCGGCACGCCAGTGGCGGTCCAGGCAGCGCTCATGCCGGTGATGGCGGGCACCACTTCCACCGGATGATCGTTCCTAAGACGGGTGTAGAGATGCATGAAGGAGCCGTAGAAAAACGGGTCTCCTTCGCTCACCACCACCACGTCCTCGCCCGCGTTGGACAGGTCACTCAGGCGTTTGGCACAGTCGGCATAGAAGGCCGAGAGGAGCTCGTTATAACGCGGATCGGTCAGCGGGATCTCGGTTGTGACGGGGTATTCCATCGCAATCTCGTGCACATCAGCGCAGAGCATGTCCCCGAGGATGCGCCGGGCCTGACCTGTGCGGCCCGCCTTACGGAAATAGGCCACATTCCGTGAATTCCGTAGCAGCCTGTCCGCCTTGACCGACATCAGTTCCGGATCGCCCGGACCGATACCGACGCCCCAGATCGTCCCCCTGGGCTTTGCGGGCGTGCTCATTCCTTGCGGCTCGCAATGGCGTTGATCGCGGCGACCGTGATCGCACTGCCGCCAAGGCGACCCTGCACGATGCAGCACGGAACAGGTTGATCCGCCCATAAGGCATCCTTGCTTTCCCGCGCGCCCACAAAACCGACGGGGCATCCGATGATGGCGGCGGGGCGCGGGCAGGTCGGGTCTTCGAGCATGTTCAGCAAATGAAACAGAGCGGTCGGTGCGTTCCCGATGGCCACCAGAGCCCCCGCCAGCTTTGGTCGCCAAAGCTCCAGCGCGGCGGCGGAACGAGTGTTGCCCATCGCGCGTGCGCGGTCGTGAATGCCTTCCGCGTGCAAGGTGCAGATGACCTCATTGTCCGCGGGCAGGCGGGTGCGGGTGACCCCTTCGGAGACCATCCGCGCATCACAGAAGATCGGTGCGCCCGCCTCCAGTGCGGCGCGGGCGGCAGAGGCAAAGCCGGGCGAAAAGCGGATGTGCTCTTCCAACCCCACCATTCCGGCGGCGTGGATCATGCGGACGGCAATGGGTTCCTCATCGGAAGAAAACCGCGCAAGGTCCGCTTCGGCCCGGATCGTTGCAAAGCTCTCGGCATAGATGGCCGCGCCGTCTTTTTCGTATTCATAGGGCATTCAGGCAAATCCGCTCAGGTCTTGAAGGGTGTCCGGGCATAATCCGGACGTGGACGGCTCTTCCCACGGCGCGCCGTTCCGGACAAGGTCAAAGCGCCCGTTGCGGCCCGTCAGCGTGATATCGGCGCGTCGGGGCAACGCGCAGCCTTTTGCGCAGCCCGAGACATGCAGGGTGCCGGTGAACGTGCCCGCCAGCCGTCGCGCCAGCGCGCGGGTCTCGACCGTTGCCTGCGGGCAAAGCGGCGCGCCCGGGCAGGCATGTGTGTTCAGCAGCGGGCTGGCCGGTTTCGTCACGAACCCCACCGGGTCCTGCGGCGTGGCCCCCTGAAGCCAGAGGAGCCGCCCCGGCATCACGCGCATCCCGGTGACACCGGAAAGGCGCACCATGGCCTCAAGGTCGTCCGCCACCATGCTGCCGAAGGGCACGCCCAGCACCATGCCGCCCTTGAACGGCCCCGGCTCAAGCGCGGGCGCGGTCGGTCGGGGGGGCGTCTCTTGCCAGCTCGCGGGCAAAGGGGTGCTGCGCAGCTGCCGGGACATCCGTCCCACCTCTGACCCGCCCGTGTCGATGAACCACGCTATCATATCGGTTAGGGCGGACATCGCCTTGGCTTCGGTTACGATTCTGCCTTTGGCCGCACCATCTGCGCGCAGCATCAAATGACCCTCGGCGCTGCGTTCAAAGCGGAAGTCTGCCGAACCGCTGGTCAGTTGAGTCTCAGCACCCGTATCGAGCGCATAGCCCATCTTTTCCGGAAGCGGCGGCAGCTTGGGCAGAGCGTCCAGAAGCTTGGCATAGAGCCGGTCTGTCAGATCGCCCTTTTGCCAATCTGCCGCCAACAGAATGTTGCGCTGCCCTTCAAGATGCGGGTCCGCCTCGATGAGGCCGATGTCTTTGAGGGCCTGCAACAGGGGCGGGTGGTTCTGCTCCGCGACGCCCCTGATCTGCAAATTGGCACGGCTGGTCAGATCGAGCGTGCCATTGCCGAACCGTCTCGCCAGATCACAGAGGGCGCGGGTCTGCGACGGGGTGAGGCTCGCCCGAAACGGGCGTACCCGCACCACCAGCCCATCGCCCGACATCATGGGGCGATAGGCGCCGGGACACCATCCCTTCACAATTGGCGAAGCACGGCGCGTCATGGGGCCACTCCATCCTGAAGCCGGGTCAGGATGGAGTTCCGCCGGGTCTGCCACAGCCCCGCTGCGTGCAGGGTCTGGAATCTGTCCATCATGGCCTGATGCGCACCGGGGTTGGCTTCTTGCAGGAAGGCATCCGTTTCCGGGTCTCCCAGTGTGGCTTCATGATAAGCGTCAAAGAGATGCGGTCCGACGGCCCCGGCCAGTTGTGCAAAACTTGCCATGTGGTCGAGGGTCGCCGCAATCTCTGCCGCACCGCGAAAGCCATGATTGCGCATGCCGGCGATCCACTTGGGATTGGCTGCGCGCGCCTGCACCACCCGCGCGATTTCTTCGGGCAGCAGCCGTGCGCGCGGCTGCTGAGGATTGGCGTTGTCGAGATGGTAGAGCGTGGCCTTCCCGCCGGTCACGGACTGGGCGGCGGCGAATCCCGCTTCATGTGCCGCGTAGTCGGAGGCCAGAAGCAAATCAGTTTCAGGCAAGTCCTGAAGATGCACGAAACTGTCCGCCTGCGCGACACGGGCCCGCAAACCTTGCATGTCGTGCGTCGCGGTATCCCCATCGAGCGCCCAGGCAGACGCATCGAGCCAAGCCTGTCCTGCGCGTGTCCGCGCCTCTGGGGTGAAGTCGTCGAGGGTGGCACCCATTCCCAACCCAAAGCTCCCCGGGGCTGGTCCGTAGACCCGCGCGGTTGGGGTCTGGCCCGCATAGGGGTTCCAGTCCGACGCCTCATCGCGGGCGGCAAGCGCGCGGGTGGCCTGGGCAAAAAGGGCGGAGAGGGTCGGAAAGACGTCACGGAAAAGGCCCGAGACACGTAAGGTCACGTCAATGCGCGGCCGATCAAGGTCCGTGATGGGCAGCACTTCGAGGCCGGAAACCCGTTCGGACCCCTGATCCCAGACGGGCCGCACGCCCAGAAGGTGCAGGGCCATCGCGAATTCTTCCCCGGCGGTGCGCATGGTCGCGGATCCCCATAAATCCACGATCAGTCCCCTTGGCCAATCGCCTTCTTCCTGCAAATGCCGCCGGACCAGTTCTTCGGCCAGTTTGACGCCCTGCGCGTATGCCGCGCGCGTGGGAACGGCGCGGGGGTCGGTCGTGAAGAGGTTGCGCCCGGTGGGCAGCACATCCTGACGCCCGCGATACGGAGAGCCAGACGGGCCAGCCGCGATTCGGCGACCCTCCAGCGCGTCCAGCAGGGCGGCCTTTTCCGCCGTGGCAGAGTGGCTTGCGGCGGCAGTTCCCGCTGCGGACGTTCCGCGCCCCCAGATATGCAGCCCATCGCCGAACTGGCTTTCCTTGATGTCACAGACAAACCGGTCGATGCGGGTGATTGCCTCGGCGGTACAGGCGGCCCGATCAAGGCCAAGGTCATCCTCGACCCCCAACGCCTGCGCTTCGTCACGAATGTCCGATTGCAGGCGGTCGCGCCTTTTCGGGTCCAGCCCGTCGGCGTTTGAAAACTCGTCCAGAAGCGCCTCCAGCCGGACCAGCCGGTCGGGCGTTTCGCTTTGACGCAGTGGTGGCGGCACGTGCCCGAGTGTGACCGCCCCGATGCGGCGCTTGGCCTGCGCGGCCTCTCCGGGGTCGTTGACGATGAACGGGTAGATGACGGGCAAAGCGCCGGTCAGAACCTCGGGCCAGCAGTCGCCGGAAAGCGCCACGGATTTTCCGGGCAACCATTCCAATGTGCCATGCGCCCCGATATGCACGAGCGCGTCCACCTGCCGCTGCAGCCACAGATAAAACGCCACGTAGGCATGACGCGGTGTGCGGGAGAGATCATGGTATTCATCGCTGCGCAATTCGGTCGTGCCCCGTTCCGGTTGCAGCGCGATTGTCACGTTGCCCGCTTCAAAGGCGGCAAACCGGAATGCGCCATTCGAATAGCATGGGTCTTCCTCGGGGGCGCCCCATACGGACGCGAGGTCTTCGCGCAACCGCTCTGGCAGGCCTGCATGAAGCGCGTGGTAGGTTTCAAGCGGCAGGGTCAAGTCGCGCGCCAGCAACCGCGTTTCCAGATCAGTTGCGTGTCGGGGGACGGCATAACCCGCCTCCGTCAGATCGGATAGGATGGCAGCGGCGGAGGCCGGGGCGTCAAGGCCTACCGCATGCCCCATGTTCCAGTCTTTGCCGGGATAGGTCGAAAGCACCAGCGCCACGCGCCGCGATGACACGGGTTTGGCAGCCAGGTCCAGCCACCCGGCAACGCGGGCCACAACAGCCGCGATCCGGTCATCGTCTGCGGCATGGGCGTAACGGGAAAACTGCAATTGGGGGTCCGGCTGTCCGGGCTCCTTGAAGGAGATCACTCCCCCCATCAAGCGGCCGTCCACCTCCGGCAAGACCACATGCATGGCAAGGTCTGCCGGGGCAAGGCCGCGCTCTGCCTCCGCCCAGGCGTCTCGTGTGCTGGTGGCCAGTGCGACCTGAAAGACCGGTACGGATCCTGCGTCCAGCGGAGAGGTCCCCTCAGCCCCCTTGCCGCTGAACGCGGTCGCATTCACGATGGCGTCCGGCGCATAGGCGCGCACCTGTCGGGCGAGCCAGCCACGGGCATCGGTCGCTTTCAGGGACGGCGCGAAAAGCGCCCGTACGTCGTAACCCTTTGCGCGAAACGCATCAAAGAGCGCCGCAATCGGCACAAGGTCCGCCGCCACCAGATAGGACCGGTAGAACACGATCAGAACGCGCTGCGCCTCCAAGACGGGCATATGCGACAGCGGGCAGCAGGGGCCATCCTCCGGTGTCCAGGCGCCCACAGTTGGCATGGCCTTGGCCCCGCGGACGGGTGCTGCATAAAGCCCGGCCGCCAATGCCAGTTGCGCCAGAGCCGCCTGTGCCGCGACCGCGCCGCCTGCCTCGCAAAACTCCGCCAGCCGTCTCAGGGTGGAGACAGGCAGGGTCGAAACCGCATCAAGCCGCGCGTCTTCGCGACCATCGGCGGGCAGTACGGCAACCGCAATGCCATCCCGCTGGGCCAACGCCAGCACCTGCTGCACGCCGTATTCCCAATAGGGCAGGCCACCGATCAGACGGATCAGGATGCCCCGCGCCCCTTTCAGCGTGTTCTCCACATAGGTGTCGACGGAGAGCGGATGGCGCAGGGCCGAGAGGTTTGCCAGACGCAGGCTTGGCAAGCGTCCCTCCGGCCCGCCCCCGCGTCGCCACCCTTCGGCAAAGGCGCCAAGGTCACTGTCGGAAAAGGACAGGACCACCAGTTCCGCCGGGTCTTGGCCCAGATCGGTTGGCGTGTCTGTCTCTTCCAGACCGTGACTTTCGCGGAACACGACATGCATGGCGGGTGGCCCGGTCTACTCGGCGGCTTGGGGGGCAGGGATCAGAACCGACCGGATCGCATCGACGTTGATGTCGTCATGTTCGGCAATCACGACCAGACGGCCGACCCGGTCTTCTTGGGGCTTCCAGGGCCGGTCAAACTGATGTCTCACCCGTGCGCCGACAGCCTGCACCAGCAGCCGCATCGGCTTGCCCGCGACAGAGGCATAGCCCTTGACCCGCAGGATATTGTGGTCCTTGGCCAGCGCCTCGATTGCCGTCACCAGTTGTTCCGGGTCCGACAGTTCGGGGATTTGCACAACAATGGAGTCGAAGTCGTCATGCTCGTGATCGTCGTGATCGTCATGATGGGACGGGCGTGCGTCCATGTCGTCTTCCGCTGCGGCCTCAAGGCCGAGGATAATGCGCGGGTCGACGGCGCCTTCGGCGACCTCCACCACGGGAAGCGGCCTCGGGGCCTCGGCGGCGATGATCTCCTTGGCCTTTGCAACGCCGTCCGGACCAGCAAGATCAGGCTTGGTCAGCAGGATGATGTCCGCGCAGGAGATCTGATCCTCGAACACCTCCGAAAGCGGTGTTTCGTGGTCGATGCTGTCATCCGCCAGCCGCTGGGCATCTACCGCCGCCACATTCGTTGCAAAACGCCCGGCGGCAACTGCCTCTGCATCCGCGAGGGCAATCACGCCGTCGACAGTGATTTTCGAGCGTATATCCGGCCAGTCGAATGCCTTCAGCAGCGGCTTGGGCAGGGCCAGCCCGGAGGTTTCGATCAGGATATGATCGGGGCGCGGTTCCAGCGCCATCAAGGCCTCGATGGTCGGGATGAAGTCATCGGCGACCGTGCAGCAGATACAGCCGTTGGCCAGTTCCATGATGTTTTCCGCCGGGCAGTCCGGAATGGCGCAGCCTTTGAGGATTTCCCCGTCCACGCTCACATCGCCAAACTCGTTCACAACCACAGCGAGACGTTTGCCGCCGGGGTTCTGCATCAGGTGCGAAATCAGCGTGGTTTTGCCGGAGCCGAGAAAGCCGGTGATTACCGTAACGGGGAGTTTTGCGAGGTTCGTCATGTCAGGCCTCCTTGGCCTCTGCGTAAGGTGGAATGCGGGCAACGCAATTGCGCTTGAAGTGTTCGGGGCGTTCGCGCCATGGAATGACGCCATCGTCACTCTCGTGATACTGTGTCGCGCCCGATAGGATCATCGCCGAATGCGACATTTCGTCGACATTCCCGAAGACATAGGTCCATTTTCTGTCACCGCCCCGCAGGGCAACGGTGCAGCCGTGATCGCAGTTTTGCAAACATTCGACGGGGGTGATGGTAAGCCCCTCGGGGCGGTCCAGCGCGATCATGTCATCGTAAAGGGCCTGTCCGGGGCGGCGGGCATCCTGCGGCATTTCCTGCCCGCGCCTGCATTTGACGCAGACAAGCAGTTCGGTCCTTATCCCGTTATCAGTGTCCAAATCCTCGGTCCCATGGTCAGGGAACGCGGGTCAGATGGCGGAACGGACCCATGCAGCGGTCGCAATCCCGTCACCGGAACACCCCGTCCGGTTTCAAGCGCGTTGTGCTGGCAGGTCTCCCGGCTTGCGGATTTCAGGCTCTCGGCCCTGCGGTCGCTCCACCTTCCCGACGGTTGTCAGTGGCTCTGAGCGGCCTTTTCCGGTCACGGTCGCGGGGGCGGCTGCGCTTGGCCGAGATACCCCCGGCTGCACATTCCCTTTTCACCTGTAAACACAGGCACCAACACCGTTCCACATGGTCCGAATCCCTGAGATTTGTCAAGAAAGAGCGGTAGAGAATGTCAGCATGGATCGCACCTGACCTTTCCGTAGGATCAACCGACCCCCAAAAATACCCTGCGCGCGGATTGTCAGGACTAGCTGGGCGGTGCCTGCCCGATCACCGTGGCTATGATCGCCTTTGCCGTGTCCGAGGCCCAATCGGCATCGCCCCGCAGCCGCGCCACCTCATTACCTTCGGGGTCAATCAGAACCGTGATCGGCAACCCGAAGATGCCCATCTGGCTTGCGAGCGCCTGCTTCGGATCCTGATGGCGTGGCAGGTTCTCGACGCCAATCTCGTCGAAGAACTTCTTGATCCCGGTCGGGGAGTTGCGCCCGGTGGCGATTGTCAGCACCTCGAAGTCCTCGCCGCCGAACTCTGTCTGCAATTCAGAGAGCTGCGGCATTTCCTTGCGGCAGGGCGCACACCACGTCGCCCAGAAATTCAAAAGAACGAACTTGCCCCGGTAAACCTCAAGCGTTGCCTCACCGCCATCGTCCGCCAGAAAGAATGCGGCATTCGAAACGGGTTTCGGCGCGTCCCGGAAGATCAGCTTCTTCATGTCTCCTTCGCGCAATTCCGCCGCCGCTGCCAGATCCGCCCGGGCGGCAGGTGCCGTGGCGATTGCACCGAATGAAAGGGCCGTATAAACGAGCGCAAATAACAGTTTTTTCATTTTCCCTCCGAAGGGTGACACCAGATGACCGACGCGCCGAAACATTCGTCCTCCAACCAGATGTGGGGGGGCCGCTTTGCTGCCGGACCGGATGCGATCATGGAGGCAATTAATGCCTCGATCGGGTTCGACAAGCGCATGGCCAGACAGGACATCGAAGGATCGCGCGCGCATGCCGCAATGTTGGGAGCGACAGGCATCTTGCAGCCTAGTGATGTTGAAGCGATCCGGGAAGGGCTGCTCACGGTCTTGTCAGAGATCGAGGGCGGAGAGTTCGCCTTTTCCACGGCACTCGAAGATATTCACATGAACGTGGAGGCGCGCCTGAAAGAGCTGATCGGAGAACCTGCGGGACGTCTGCACACGGGCCGCAGCCGCAACGATCAGGTCGCGACCGATTTCAGACTCTGGGTGCGGGATCAGCTGGATGCAACGGAGCAGGGGCTGCTGGCGCTGATCCGCGCGTTGCTTGAGCAGGCAGAGGCGGGTGCCGGGTGGGTCATGCCCGGCTTCACCCATCTGCAAACCGCGCAGCCTGTGACCTGGGGCCATCACATGATGGCTTATGTGGAGATGTTTGGCCGCGATCTGGGCCGCGTGCGCGACGCCCGCGCCCGGATGAATGAATGCCCCCTTGGGGCTGCGGCTCTGGCGGGAACGTCCTTTCCAATCGATCGTCATATGACGGCGGAGGCGCTCGGTTTTGATCGGCCATCGGCGAACTCCCTCGACGCGGTCAGTGATCGGGATTTCGCGCTTGAGTTTCTGAGCGCGGCGAGCATTTGCGCCATGCATCTGAGCCGTTTTGCCGAAGAACTGGTGATCTGGTCATCGGCGCAGTTCCGGTTCGTGACCCTCAGCGACCGGTTCTCCACAGGCTCCTCGATCATGCCGCAAAAGAAAAACCCCGATGCCGCTGAACTGATCCGGGCCAAGGTCGCGCGGATTTTTGGTGCAAATACGGCCCTGATGATGGTGATGAAGGGGCTGCCGCTCGCCTATTCCAAGGACATGCAGGAAGACAAGGAACAGGTCTTTGATGCCGCCGACAACCTGATGCTGGCCCTTGCCGCGATGACAGGGATGGTCACGGATATGTCTGCCAACCGCGAAAGCCTCGCAGCAGCGGCAGGGTCGGGGTTCTCGACCGCCACTGATCTGGCAGACTGGCTGGTGCGCGTGTTGGGGCTGCCGTTTCGCGACGCGCATCACATCACCGGTAGCCTGGTCGCTCTGGCTGAGCGGAAAGGCTGCGACCTGCCGGATCTGACACTGGATGAGATGCAGTCCGCGCATGCCGCGATCACGCAAGAGGTCTTTGACGTGCTCGGGGTAGAAAATTCGGTCAACAGTCGTATATCCTATGGTGGAACCGCACCTGAGCGCGTGCGCGAACAGGTGGCCCGATGGAAGGACATCCTATCGTGATCCGGCTTGCCGTTTTTTTACTTGGCCTTGCTGCGCTGACCGCCTGTGGCGTCGATGGTGAGCCCGTGGCACCAACCCTCAACGGCGGCGTCACCATCAACAACTCAGGCATCCACCCACATGCAAATGTGGGCGTCAACAAGGGACCCGTTTCTGTCAACGTGGGCTTGGGCCGCTGGGGCTGGGGTTTCCGGTGATGCGCTGGGTTTTTCTGGTCCTCGCGGTCTGGGGGTCGATCCATCCGATGTATTATTTCATCAGCTGGTTCAATTCGAACGGCTATGATCTGATGGCGATGGTGGACGCCTGGCACGTCAACGCAGCAACAAGCGGGCTGGTGTGGGATCTGACAATTGCCGCCGTTGCGCTGACCGTCTGGGTGCTGTTCGAGACGGTCAGGACAAGGCGCTGGATCGGTTTTCTGGCCATTCCGGCAACCTTTTGCATCGGTGTAAGTTGCGGTTTACCGCTCTATCTGTTCCTGCGCAGCCCGGCCAAAGCCTGATTGATCTTGCCCGGGCTTTTGCGTAGAGCGCGAATATGGATCATTTTTTGTACCGCGATGGCGTTTTGCACGCCGAAGACGTCCCCGTTCCCGAGATAGCGGCAGCGGTCGGAACGCCGTTTTACGTTTATTCGACAGCGACCCTGCTGCGCCACTTCCAGCTTTTTGACGAAGCACTGGAGGGGACGGATCACCTTGTCTGCTACGCCATGAAGGCGGCCAGCAATCAGGCGATTTTGAAGACACTGGCGCAGGCCGGAGCTGGTATGGATGTGGTATCTGGCGGGGAGTACCTGCGCGCCAAGGCGGCGGGGGTGTCCGGTGACAAGATCGTGTTTTCCGGTGTCGGCAAGACCGCCGCCGAGATCAGACTGGCGCTCGAAGGTGGTATCCGTCAGTTCAATGTCGAATCCGAGCCGGAGATGGAGGTCTTGAACGCGACCGCACTTTCGATGGGCGTGATTGCGCCGATCACGATCCGCGTCAATCCGGATGTCGATGCCAAGACACATGCCAAGATCGCAACCGGTAAATCCGAAAACAAATTCGGGATACCGATCTCCCGCGCGCTGGATGTCTATGCCATGGCGGCGGGTCTGCCGGGTCTTCAGGTGATAGGCATAGATGTTCACATTGGCAGTCAGTTGACCGAGTTGGCACCCTATGAACTGGCTTATCAGAAAGTCGCGGAACTGACCGAACTGCTGCGCGCGGAAGGCCACGACATCCGCCGCCTCGATCTGGGCGGCGGCCTTGGAATTCCCTACGCCCGTGACAATCAGGCCCCCCCCTTGCCGTCGGAGTATGGTGCGCTGGTCAAGCGCACGCTGGGCCATTTGGGCTGTGAGATCGAGATCGAACCGGGGCGTCTGATCGCTGGCAACGCGGGTCTGATGGTCTCGGAAGTCATCTATGTGAAGTCAGGTGCAGACCGGGATTTCCTGATTATCGACGGGGCCATGAACGATTTGATAAGACCTGCGATGTATGACGCTTATCATGATATTGTTCCCGTTGTTGAGCCCGACGCCGGCATAGAGCAGGCAAAATACGATATAGTCGGGCCGGTTTGCGAGTCTGGGGATACCTTTGCGAAAGCGCGCGTCATGCCGCCGGTCGACTCCGGTGCGCTCGTCGCTTTTCGTTCAGCGGGTGCATATGGTGCGGTGATGAGCAGCGAATACAATTCTCGCCCGCTCATTCCCGAGGTTCTGGTTCACGAAGATCAATTTGAGGTTATACGTGCGCGTCCAACCTTTGACGAAATGATAAATCGAGATACCATTCCCTCATGGCTCTGACGCCTTGCGCGCGCTCCGGGTCCTGATAGCGGAGCGTGGCAAATGGCGACTTTTACCGGGCATGACGTGACAAGAACGCTGAAATCAGTGCGATGGCCGCTGCGTCTGACCTGGGCCGGGATGTGGGCCGAAGCGGTTGTGCAAAGCTTCTGGCCATTTTTTACCGTTTGTTTGCTTGTGCTTGCGGCGTTGATGCTGGGTCTTCAGGACAGTGTCGCGGTCGAAGGTGTTTGGGCGGGCATCGTCATTTCCGGTCTGGCCGGGCTGACGGCTCTGGTCTACGCGGTCAGGTCGTTTCGCGGGCCAAGCCGAGATGAGGCGATGGTGCGGTTGGATGCGAGCCTGCCCGGTCGCCCCTTGCAGGCGCTCGCCGATACACAGACGATTGGGGCGGATGACGCAGCCTCGACGGCGGTTTGGCGCGCGCATCAGGCCCGTATGGCCGAACGGGCGGCCTTGGCGCAGCCGGTTCCCGCCGATTTGCGTGTCGCGTCGCGTGATCCTTATGCGCTGCGCTACATGGCGGTGTTGGCATTTGCCGTGGCATTGCTCTTTGGGTCCATATGGCGCGTGGGTTCGGTGGCGGAACTCACCCCCGGTGAGGGGGGACTCGCCGCTGGCCCCGTGTGGGAGGGGTGGGCGGAAAGTCCGCGCTACACGGGCCGGCCCACGATCTACCTGAATGACATCGACGAAGGGGCGCTGTCGGTGCCAGTTGGCAGCCTGATCACCGTGCGGATGTATGGCGAAATAGGTGCTTTGACCCTGTCCGAGACCGTCTCTGGCCGCACCGAAACGCCCCCGGCCTCTGACCCCGCGCAGGACTTCATCGTGGCACAGGATGGCGAGATCTCCATCAGTGGTCCGGGCGGGCGCAGTTGGCAGGTCTCTGTGATCCCGGACCTGCCGCCGCAGATCGCCGTACTTTCCGATCCCACCGCATCGGCCATGGGCGAGATGACGCTGCCGTTTTCGGCTGAGGATGATTATGCGGTCGAGGCGGGCGAAGCGCGCTTCACCTTGGATCTTGTCTCTGTGGATCGCCGATATGGTCTCGTGATTGACCCCGAACCACGCCCGGAACTGACCGTGCCGTTGCCGATGCCGATCTCGGGAAGCCGGGATGCCTTCGAAGAGAACCTGATCGAGGATTTCTCGGAGCATCCTTGGGCAAATCTGCCCGTCCTTTTGCGGCTCTCTGCGCTCGATGGGGCGGAGCAGTCCTTTGAAACCGAGCCGCAGTCCATCGTTTTGCCCGGTCGACGATTCTTTGACCCGATTGCCGCCGCCGTGATCGAGGCACGCCGTGATCTGCTCTGGGCACGCGCCAACACGCCGCGCATCGCACAAGTGCTGCGGGCGGTTTCCTATGAGCCTGAGGACCTCTTCCGTAATGAAGTAGATGCGCTGCGTCTGCGACAGGTGATCAAATCGCTGGAATTTTTCGCCAAATACGGTGTGACGGAAGAAAAGCAGCAGGACCTTGCCGATGAAATGTGGGATCTCGCCCTGATCCTCGAGGAAGGCGATCTGGCGGACGCGGCGGAACGCATGCGGCGCGCGCAGGAGCGTTTGAACGAAGCGATCAAGAACGGCGCATCGGATGAGGAGATTGCCGAATTGATGCGCGAATTGCGGCGCGCCACCGAAGATTACCTTGAGCAGTTGTCCCGCCAGGCGCAACGCCAGCAGGACCAGCAGCAAAACCAGCAGCAAGGCGCCCCGCAGGACTCCATGCGGATGACGCAGGATGACCTGCAGCGGATGATGGACCGCATTCAGGAACTGATGGAACAGGGCCGCATGGCCGAGGCACAGCAAGCGCTCCAGGAGCTTCAGCAGATGCTGGAAAACATGCGTGTCACGCAAGGCCAGCAGGGTCAGGGCGGTCAAAGCCCGGGTGAACAGGCCATGGAAGGGCTGGCAGAAACGCTGCGGGAACAGCAGGGCCTGAGCGATCAGGCCTTCCGTGACTTGCAGGAGCAGTTCAACCCGAATGCGCAGGCAGGCGAGAACCAGGGCAATGAAGGGCGCAACGGCGGGCAGGGCCGCGGCACCGAGCATGAGGGCGGTCAAGGCCAAGGCCAGAATGGCGGGCAGGACCAGGCCCAGAACGGCCGGCAAGGTGGTCAGGGCGGTGAAAACGGATCGCCCGGCGACAGTATCGCGGATCGTCAGCAGGCGCTTCGGGACGAGTTGCGCCGTCAGCAGCAAAACCTGCCGGGCGCAGGCACGCCGGAGGGTGACTCCGCGCGCGATGCGCTCGATCGGGCAGGGCGCGCGATGGACGGTGCCGAAGAGGCCTTGCGCCGCGACGATCTCGCCGAAGCCATCGACAATCAGGGGCAGGCCATGGAAGCGCTGCGCGAAGGTATGCGCGCGCTGGGTGAGATGATGTCCGAGCAGCAGCAGGCAGGGCAGCCGGGACAGGGGACGCAGGAATCCGATCGCCGCGCCAACAATCGCGACCCGCTGGGCCGAGAGTCTGGAAACTCAGGGGCGGAAGACGGTGAGGGCCCGCTGGCGTTGAATGAAGATGCCTATGGCCGGGCCCGCGAATTGCTCGACGAAATTCGCCGCCGGTCAGGTGAGACGGACCGGCCGGGGGTCGAGCGAGACTACCTCAATCGTCTTCTGGATCGGTTCTGACCCAAGCCCAATAGGATCTGTGGACATTCAGGATTACCGTTTAGTCTAAGTTCTGATTCAACCTCCCAAGAGGGGAGGATTGAATGGACCCGGGCAGATTTGTTCTTACGGATCGTCAGTGGCTAGCGATTGAACCGTTGTGTCCCGGTGGTTGACGGCTCCCGGGCGCACCGGGCGCGACACAAGGTTGTTCCTCGAAGCGCGCTTTGGATCGTACAGACGGACGCCCCTTGGCGCGACCTTCCTGCGGAATTTGGCAACTGTAACAGTACCTTCCGCCGTTTCCGCAGGTGGGTTCAGGCTGCTGTTTTCAAGAGGATATTCGATGCGCTCGGCGACGCGCCCGACATGGAATACGCAGTGATCTGCCGAGGAGGGTAAATCGAAAGGTGGCTGGATCATTGCCCGGCAGTCGAAACGCAGTGTCGATGAGAGAGGACCAAGATACTTCCCCTTGCTGAGGCCTTGGGCGATCTGGTCCTCTTCGTTCTGATGCCCGCCAACCGATCCGATATAGTTGGTGTTGCTCCGTTGATCCAGGGCGTCGTGTTCGATGCGATGCTCGCGGACAAGGAGCAATTGGATCATTGAAGACATGAACGCGCGCGGTGCGAAGAACGTCATTTCACACCGGCCTCAGCGGCTGCAACCGCTCGTTATCGACGACGAGATGTACAAGTGGCAGCACCTGATCGACAACGGCTTCCAGAAACTGAAGGAGTTCAAACGCATAGCCATGCGGTCGGATAAGACAGACACATCCCATGCCGCCATGATCTTCCTTTGTTCCGCGATCATCAACTCACGGTAAATGTCCGCAGACCCTAGGCGGCGTCTTCATTTAAGCGCTCCACGCCATTACACATGCGAGGTCTAGGAAAGCTTCGAATGAAGTGACGGTCTTTTTGCACCGTTAGGCGATCCGTCGGAAGCGTTTGATCCGACTGAAGTGAGGAGGATCAGAAAAGGCCCCGGTGGGGCGTTTTCCCGACGCAAGTTCAACCAAGTGGCGGTCCTTTTTGAGCATCCAGTCGGTTGGGCCGTCTTCGCATCTGTTGGGGTTGCGCTTGATATGCGCTTTTGCACCCAGGTCATCAGCGATGAAATTGCGCAAGTGATCAGCGTCACAGGCTGCGTCCATGATGATGTTTTGCGCGGCTGTGAGGCCTTCGATCAAGCCGCGCGCCTGGGGACAGTCACCCCACTGTCCCGGCGTGATTGCGCGCCTGATTGGCAACCCAAGAGCGTCAACCGCGGCATGAACTTTGGTCCCCTCTCATCGTTTGCAAGCAAATGACTGCCGGGCAATGGTCAGCCGCCCTTTTTGCGCCTGTGGCATCAGCGTGTGTCTTACAAACCGTCGCGTCTACAAGCACGTACTCGAAATCCGGGTCTGCGCTTAACGCTTTGAAAAGACTCCCCCAAAAACCCGCGCGCGACCAACGCCGAAAACGTGTATCGACTGACTTCCAATGCCCCAAGTCTGGTGGCAAGTCGCGCCAGGGCGAGGCACCCCGCGCAAGCCACAGGATTGCGTCGAGCAGCAGTCTGTTGTCGCTGCCACTTCGACCTCGATCCCCTGATTTTCCCGGCAAAAGATGTTTGATCCGCGTCCAATGCGCGTCAGTCAATGTGCGTCTGCTCAAGACCGCCTCCCTGTTTTTGATGTTGAATCAAAAACAACGCCGGAAGGAAAACCCCTAAATCAAGACGCCGTCTGGCTGTGGAACCTCAATAGGTTGTTCCGTTTCAGTCCCAGTCTGCTGGTTGGAGGTTTTGATTTTTGGCGCTGAATGCGGCCTATGCCAATTGTAGAGATGTGTCCAAACGGACAGGTGGGCGGCGCGTTGATCTGACATATCATAGGCGCGTGCGCAGGCCCATTCGCGCAAGGCCGTTTTGACTGAAACGCCCGGCCTCGCCATTGATTTTGGGCGTACAGGGTTTGGTGCGGATATGGCGGATACCAAGCTGTGCACAAGCCGCCCTCAAAGCATGGCTGACATAACAGCTTCCATTGTCCGTCATCACCCGCCGCACGGTGATCCCCATCGCTGCATACCAAGCCACGGCGGCGCGCAGATGTCCCACAGCGCTCGGCCCGCGCTTATCGGCATGGATCTGGGTAAAGGACAGCCGGGAATGGTCGTCAATACAGACATGCACGCACTCCCAGCCCGCGCCTGCGGACTTGTCCTGCTTGGGGTCGCCCGTGATCCGCTTGCCGGTTTTCTCGAACTTTCCCAGACGCTTGACGTCAAGGTGGATAAGATTGCCAGGGTCCTCGCGTTCGTAGCGGCGGCCCGGCTGGGCAGGCTCCAGATCGCGCATCCGGCTGAGGCCAGCGCGACAGTGCACGCGACTGACCGTGGCAGGTGACACACCCGTCTTCACGGCAATATGCGCCCCGGTGAGACGTTGACGGCGCAAGGCGATGATCCAGGCCACGATCCTGGCAGCAGCCGGGTTGCACAGAGAACACGGCCGCGAACTTCCATCACGCAAACCTTCTTGTCCCTCAGCCTGAAAGCGGCGCCACCACATCGCAGCGGTCTTGGGCGAGCTCCCACACCCTTGCCCGGCCGCTTGAAAACGACGCGCCAGACCGGATCAAGCGGACAAGCCGCTCTCGACCCAAAGGGGCCAGTCCGGCATTCTTGTGCACGTTCATTCGCTCTCTCCGAAAATGGCTGGCGCTTGGTAACTCCAGCCAACTTCAAAGGGATCGAATGGACAACCTATTGAGGTTCCGCAGCTAGACGACGTCCAGGCGCGACATGCAAGTGCTTGGTGGGGTGTCGTCCTTGGAGAAAGCCACCGCACCGCAGGCGGCACAACGGTACTTGTGGCCGTTCGCGTCATTCCCGGACCGGTCCGCGCGCCACCTGCAATCACGCGTCAACCGGTTCTGGCGGGCGTAGAACGCCACTACTGCAAAAGCGACAACGAGGCCGACGACCACCAGCATCAGATCATCCGGTTATCAAGGGCCGCACATGTGCCGCCGTCCTTTGGTCGGTGCCGTGGCATTCGAGGACACAAATCTTAAACGCGGCGCTCCACCATCATCTTCTTGATGTTTGCGATCGCTTCTGCGGGATTCAGCCCCTTGGGGCAGGTCTTGGCGCAATTCATGATGGTGTGGCAGCGATAGAGCTTGAAGGGATCTTCCAGATCATCCAGCCGCTCCCCCGTCGCTTCGTCCCGGCTGTCAATGATCCAGCGGTAGGCATGCAACAAGGCTGCCGGGCCGAGGTACCGGTCGCCATTCCACCAATAGCTCGGGCAGGAGGTAGAGCACGACGCACACATGACACATTCGTAGAGCCCATCGAGCTTTTTGCGGTCCTCAATGGATTGCTTCCATTCCTTGGCCGGGCGGTTTGTCTTGGTTTCCAGCCACGGCATGATCGAGGCATGCTGCGCATAGAAATGGGTCAGGTCCGGGATCAGGTCCTTGACCACGGGCATATGTGGCAGTGGATAGATTTTCACATCGCCCTTCACCTCATCCATCCCGTAAATGCACGCCAGCGTGTTGATCCCGTCGATGTTCATGGCGCAGGAGCCGCATATCCCTTCCCGGCAGGAGCGGCGGAAGGTCAGCGTCGGGTCGATCTCGTTCTTGATCTTGATGAGCGCGTCGAGGATCATCGGGCCACAAGTGTCCATATCCACGAAATATGTGTCGACCCGAGGATTCTTCCCATCATCCGGGTTCCAGCGATAAATCTGGAATTTTCGCAAATTGGTCGCACTCTCCGGCTTGGGCCAGGTTGTGCCTGTGGTCATGCGGGAGTTCTTCGGAAGCGTCAGTTGAACCATCTCTCGGTCTCCTGTCTTGTCATCTCAAAGTGCAAGCCCGGCCGCGGGGGCGGCCTGCCGCAAACAGTCTTGGGTGGCGGGACGGGCCAGAACGGCACGGATCGTATCAGCGGTTCCCGCATCGACCCCGACAATCGCATCCCCCGCAAGCGCCTGCACCTCCTTGGCACTGGCGTTGTCCACCACGCAGTTGGTGAAGGGCGTGAAAAGCGCCTTGGGGACCTGCGGGAAATACACCGCGAGCGCTTCCGGCATGATGGTTTTTGCCGCGTCCCGGCCCGCCTGATCGGTCGCGGTCTGAACCTGGGCGCAGGCGCTCAATCCGACCAAAGCAGCCACAGCAAAAATTCTAAGCATTTTCATTCCTTTCCATGCAGGCTTTGAAAATGACGCCTTCAGAGGCGTTCATCGGCGCGTTCATTCCTTCAAGCACTTCAGGAAGAGGGTCCTTACCCGCTTCGGCCAAACACATATTCAGAAGAGCACGCCGTTCCTCTGAGATTTGCGTCGGCTGCGAACTCACTGCTTGCGAATTCTGAGGTAGGGGCGCGCAGGCCATAACCACCAAAGGCACCAGAAACAAGCCTATCAGTAACTTCATATCAAAAGGTCCGTTTCTTCGGCGCGATCTTCTTGGGGTCAATGCCGCCGTCATTGTGGCTGGTGAGCGGCTGTTCGTGCACACCGCGATAACCCAGCGTGGCCTTGTTGCCCTTGAACCAGATCAGCGAATGCTTGCGCCAGTTCTCATCGTCGCGTTCGGGGAAGTCCTCATGCGCATGCGCCCCCCGGCTTTCCTTGCGGGCCTCGGCGCCGGTGATCGTTGCCACGGCATTGGGGATCAGATTGGCAAGCTCCAGCGTCTCCATCAGGTCGGAGTTCCAGACGAGGCTGCGATCCGTGACCCCGACATCCGACCATTTGCCTGCGACCTCTTCCATCGCTTTCTTGCCTTCCGCCAAAGTGTCGTTGGCGCGGAAGACGGCGGCATCTTTCTGCATTGTCTGCTGCATCTCAAGGCGCAGTTCAGCCGTTGGCATCGGGCCCTTCGCGTAACGGGTGTTGTCAAAACGATCCAGCGCTGCCTCGACCGAGGCGGGATTGGGCGTTGGCACGGCAGTTTCCGGATCGACGATCTTGCCCGCCCGAATGGCCGCTGCCCGGCCAAAGACGACCAGGTCAATCAGCGAGTTGGACCCAAGCCGGTTGGCCCCATGCACCGATGCGCAACCCGCCTCTCCCACGGCCATCAAGCCGGGAGAGACCCGGTCGGGATCGTCGGAGGTCGGTGCCAGCACTTCGCCCCAGTAATTCGTCGGGATGCCGCCCATGTTGTAATGCACCGTGGGCAGAACCGGGATCGGTTCCTTGTTGAGGTTCACCCCGGCAAAGACCCGGGCGCTTTCCGAAATCCCCGGTAGCCGCAGCTTGAGCGTCTCGGGCGGCAGATGGTTGAGGTTGAGGTGGATGTGATCGCCATTGGCGCCCACACCACGTCCCTCGCGGATTTCCATGGTCATGCAACGGCTCACGTAGTCACGGGGAGCCAGATCCTTGTACTGCGGCGCGTAACGCTCCATGAAGCGCTCGCCTTCGGAGTTGGTGAGATACCCGCCCTCGCCGCGCGCGCCTTCGGTGATGAGACAGCCGGCACCATAGATGCCGGTGGGGTGGAACTGCACGAACTCCATATCCTGCAGGGGCAGGCCCGCCCGCGCGGTCATGCCGCCGCCGTCGCCGGTGCAGGTGTGGGCAGAGGTCGCCGAAAAATAGGCGCGACCATAGCCGCCCGTGGCCAGAACGACCATCTTGGAGGCGAAGAGGTGCAGCGTCCCGTCGTCGAGCTTCCAGCAGAGCACGCCCTGACAGACACCATCATCGGACATAATGAGGTCGATGGCGAAATACTCGATGTAGAATTCCGCGTTGTTCTTCAGCGACTGACCGTAAAGCGTGTGCAGGATCGCGTGGCCCGTCCGGTCCGCCGCCGCACAGGTGCGCTGCACCGCCGGGCCTTCGCCGAATTCCGTGGTATGGCCGCCAAAGGGGCGCTGGTAAATCTTTCCCTCTTCGGTGCGGGAGAAAGGCACGCCGTAGTGCTCCAGCTCATAGACGGCCTTGGGCGCTTCGCGGGCGAGGTATTCCATCGCGTCCGTATCGCCCAGCCAGTCCGACCCCTTCACCGTGTCATACATGTGCCACTGCCAGTTATCAGGGCCCATGTTCGACAGGGAGGCGGCAATGCCGCCCTGTGCCGCCACGGTGTGTGACCGCGTCGGGAAGACCTTGCTGATGCAGGCAGTGCGCAGGCCCTGCTCTGCCATGCCCAAGGTGGCGCGCAGACCTGCGCCCCCGGCACCCACGACCACAACGTCGTATTCATGTGTTTCGTATTCGTATGAAGCCATGGATGCCTCTCCTGAATCTTCGTTGGCACGCTTGCCCGTGCCCGATTTCTATTCTCAGAGCGCCAGTCTGATGATCGCGTAGAGCCCGAAGCCCATCGCCGCATAGCTGATGCAGGTCATCACGATCATCGCCACTTTCTGGGCCACCCCATGCACGTAATCTTCGATCAGGGCCTGCACACCGTCGGCAAAGTGCTTGAAGGTCACGACGATCGTCAGCCCGGCGACAACAGCCGGGAAAGGGCGTGCGAAATAGGCGGTCACTTCTTCATATGAGGCCCCGAGCATCGGCCCGAATGTGAAAACAAAAAGCGGGATCAGGATCAGCAGGGCACCCGAACTGACGGTCATTGACCAATGGTGTTCGGTGCCCGATTTTGCCGACCCCATCCCGGTGGCGCGCTTGCGGTCTGTCAGAAAACTCATGGCTGGCGTCCTTCTCAGATCAGGATGAGGGTCAGGACGGTCAGCACAACCGATCCGCCGATCACCGCATAGCCAAGCTTGTAGGCGGTTTCGAGATCGAGGCCTACGCCTTGATCCCAGATCAGATGCCGCACGCCTGCGAGCGTGTGATACCAAAGCCCAAGTAGGGAAAGCGTCATCACGAGATCGCCAAACCAACTGGTCAATACGTCATCCGCCACGGCAAAATACGCGGGTGAGGTCGCAGCGGCTAAAAACCACCAGACCACAAGCAACGCGGAGATCAGCAACGCGTTTCCGGTAATGCGTGTGAGGATAGATGTCACAGAGGTAAGCTGAGGGCGATATATCGTCAAATGCGGCGACAAGGGGCGGTTCCCCCGATTCACATCGGCCATGGTAGATTCCTTTTGTTCCCTGAGGTCCTTTTTACTCTTATTATGGGCCATGTCACGTAGAGCATGGCGGTAAAGGCGCGGTAAATTGGCGCGATTTGCGCAAAAAATCGAAATATGTCAGTTCTGTGATCACACGTCGGGAAGCCGTGATCACATTACTCCAAACTACTGAGCTGCTTGGTCGTTTCCCGTTGCAGCTTTCGCTTGATCTGTTCGGGGTAATCTTCAAAGCCGTCGGCCGTGACCACAAAGGCACCTTCACCTAGGATCAGGTTTTCATAGAACCAGCCTGTCACGTCATCTTCATCAGTCTCGATGGCCAGCGCGTTGACCGTAACCCCCAGTTTTTCGAGCGCGGCATGCCGGGCGCGAGGTTCAACACCTTCGTTCGAAATGCCATCCCCTGAAACATCAATGACTTTGCGGCGACAGGTCGGCACCTGTTCCAGCGCCCTTTCAGATGCGATCAATGCCTCCCCAATTGCAGTTGAAAAATTGCGCCAGACCCGCTCATTGCTTTCGACTTGGGAGGCGAAACGCTCGATGTCGCTGTCCGTTGTCATGCTGGTCCAGGGAATCGTCTGCCGTTGTCTGCTTGCCCCCGTCCACTGGATCAGGGTCACCTTAGCCTGCTGACTGATGAGCGCTTCCACCACGATCCCGTCCCTGAGCGCTGCCGCGAGGCCGTCCATCTGGATACGGTATTCGCGACTGTCTACGGATCCGGAAACATCAACTGCAAGCACAAGCGCCAGTTCGCAAGCCCGCACCATCCCGGCCCCCATGCCCAGAGAAATCGCTGTGAAAATGCCGCGCCAGATCATGCCCATAGCTTAACGACGCAGAGCCAAGTTGCATCTGACAATTTCGCCAGCGGGTCTCTGGGCAAGTTGGGCGCGCGGGAACCCCACAGATGCCACCAATGAGCCACGCCCCGTCCCGCGCCTACATCGGCATCAGCGCCCAATAGTCGAGGTCGAGCAGGACCTCCGGCAGGTATTTGCCGTCCTCACCACGCAATTGGAACGGCGCACCGCCCTTGGTGGCAACAAGCCGCAGCCGGATCGCGCCGACGCCGGGGGCACCGGTTTCCGCTTTATCCAGAACCTCAGACCAGGCCCGGACGGTATCACCGCTGGTGCAGGGGTTCGCGTGCGCACCGCCGTTCAGCCCCACAACCATCTGCGCGTTGGCCAACCCGTTGAAAGACAGGGCCCGCGCCATGGAAATCACGTGGCCACCGTAGATGAGCCGCGACCCATCAGGCCGCGCGGAGGTATCAAAATGCACCTTGGCCGTGTTTTGCCACAGCCTTGTGGCCATCATGTGTTCGGCTTCCTCGATGGTCACACCGTCTACGTGGTCAATCGTCTCGCCGATCTCGTAGTCGGCCCATCGATGAGGCTCCCCCGCGAGGGTGAAATCGTACTCGGTGAAATCGAGTCCCCTGGGCACGATCAACTGATCCGCGCTGACGGCCTTGGCAAGGTCCGGCACCGTCGTTTCCGGTGCGGGTGAGCCGGGGTCACGCTTGCGTACCATGACCCAACGCACATATTCGAGAACCGTTTCGTCGTGCTGGTTCAGGCCGGTTGTCCGGACCCAGACGACGCCGCTCTTGCCGTTGGAGTTCTGTTTGAGGCCAATGACTTCCGATTGCGACCGTAGCGTATCACCGGGCCAGACGGGCGTGATCCAGCGCCCTTCGGCGTAGCCAAGGTTGGCAATCGCGTTGAGCGAGACATCCGGAACGGTTTTGCCGAAGACAACGTGGAAGGCGACCATGTCGTCCAGTGGGCTGAAAGGCAGCCCGCATTCCTGTGCAAACTGGTCTGACGAATAGAGGGCATGCCGGGCGGGATAGAGCATGTGGTAAAGCGCCCGCTCACCCATCTTGACCGTCCTTGGGACGGCGTGATGGATCACCTGCCCCAATGCGTAGTCTTCGAAGAAACGACCGGAATTGGTTTTGGTGGCCACTACTGCTCTCCCAGCTTGATATCGGCACTATAGGTTCCGGGGGCGTCCTTGGTAACGGCCTGACCGCACCTCATGACGCCTGCCGCATGATCCCAGGTTTGTGTCGGGCTGCCATGAAGCTGCCAGCCCTTGTTCAGTGCCTCACTTACCTTGTGGCAGAAGGCTGACGTGTCCTCCTCGGATAGGAAACGATAAAGCTTCATCATGTCCTCCTACTCAGACAGGGAAGGGCCACACCCCAAGCCAGATGTGAATGCCGGTCACAACCGCAAAGATCACCAGTGTGATGACGGCGTGGCGGATGTAGCCAGAGGCTCCGGCATGCTCCGACGGTGCCCAGCCCGGCTCCGCCTTGTTGATCAGGATCACGGAGCCAACCGCCCAGGCCAGGAGTCCGCCGAACAGCAGAATGGAGGCCAGATCCCCATTGGCGAGCAGATGCGCGAGCGCCCAGATCTTGACCGCGGTGAGTTGCGGATGGCGCATCCTGTAGCCCGGCCAGACCTTGGCGCCTTTCGCAGCGCCCGAGCCGTAGACCCAGAATGCCAGCACCATCAGCGTGTTGTTGATGTGCACCATGAATGTCGGCGGGGTCCAGACCGGGATGAAATCCGCCGCGCGATACCCCATCACCATCAGCACGACACTGCCGAGGATCGCGGCGGCGACGAGGCCCTTTCCTGCGGCCCCCAGGGACGCGCGCACCTCCGGCATCAGGCGCTTGAAGTAATGGGCTAGGGTCCAGAGGACCAATCCTGTAATCAATAGTGGCATCGGATCATTCCGTTTTTAAAGCTGCTATTGCGTCCCTCTTTGCCAGTGTTTCGCGGGCACTTGCAACATGCAGGTTCTCGACGATCCTGCCGTCGACGACCGCAACCGCCTGACCTTCGGAGATGGCGGCGGTGTAGGCGGCGATCTGACGCTCGGCGAGGTCAATCTCCGTATCGGTTGGAGCAAACGCGGCATTGGCAATCTCGATCTGGGCGGGATGGATCAGCGTCTTGCCGTCAAAGCCCATATCACGTCCCTGTTCGCATTCTGCCGCCAGACCAGCATCATCCTTGAAGGCATTGTAGACGCCATCAATAATTGCGGTGCCATGGGCCTTGGCCGCCAGGACACACTGGCCCAGACCGGCCTGCAACGGCAAACGGTCCGCGCGGAAACGCGTGCCCATTTCTTTTGCAAGATCGTTCGTGCCCATGACCATCCCGTCACACAAGGGGTGCGCCGCGATTCCCGCCGCATTCATAATGCCCAGAGGCGTCTCCATCATGGCCCAAAGCGGTGTCTCTTCGGTGACCTCCGCAAGCTTGTCCAGGTCTTCTGCCCCGCCTACCTTCGGCAAGAGTATCGCATCCGCCTGCATGGTACGGGCCGCGCGCGCGTCCTCCAGTCCCCATTTGGTGTCGAGCCCGTTGATGCGGATAATCTTGAGCCGCCCGCCATAGCCGCCGCTCGCCAAGGCGTCAGCCAGAGTTGCCCGGGCGGCTTCTTTTTCGTCAGGTGCCACCGCGTCTTCCAGATCGAAAATAATGGCATCCACGTCGAGGGTACGCGCCTTGTCCAGAGCCCTCGGCTTTGAGGCCGGGATATAAAGAACGGTACGCAACGGGTTGGCACTGAGGGGCATGGAGGGTCCTTTTTGCTTACTGTTACGCCTCGGTCGGCGATGGCACTCATCACATATGACGCGTTATAAAGTTGCGCGCACAGGTGCATTTTTTTAACGAAACTTCAAGAGGAATTTTGCCGCACCGCAGCAAAAATCAAATTGGAATCTTTTGCGCCCGCAGGATTAACCATTATTTCAATCCTGCACGGGATGGTTGGGCATCGAACACCGGAGCCAAGGCCAAAGCGGTAAAACCGCTCAAAGCTCGAAAGAATTGGGTGCGCTCGATGTATCTTGAACCGGGGTTGCCCGGTCATCGCCGGGCGACCGGCTCGGCCAGATGACCAGAGGTACCACCCTTGAAATGAGGCAGTTTGAAATGAACCGTACTGTGAAAGCTTTACATCTGGGCGCGCTTACAGCGGCCGCCGCACTTTACATTGCCTCCGTAACGGATGCAGCCGCGCAAAACGCGCGAAATTGCGGCCCCCGTGAAACGGTTGTCGACCGTTTGGCTGAGGGTTATGGAGAAACCCGGCAGTCGATGGGGCTTGGCGCAAACAACTCTGTTGTAGAAATTTTTGCGTCAATTGAAACAGGCACCTGGACCATTACCGTGACCACCCCGAACGGCTTGACCTGCCTTGTAGCCTCCGGCCAGTCCTTCGAAACAATTGCAGAAGTTCTTCCGGCCAAGGGCAAGGAAGACGTCTGAAACATCAAGCAAGGTGGCGCACACCCTGCGCCACCTAACCCCAAAGCGCTACGCGGCCACGGAGGTTGTCACGCCAAACCGTCCCAGATCAATTTGACACCCGTGAGCGTCAACATCACGTAGGTCAGCGCAAAGAAAAGGCGTTCGGGGACTTTATGGTGGGCGACCACGCCCAACCATGCGCCCAGCAAGGCAAAGGGTGCCAGCAGCACATTCGCGACAGCGGTTTCTGCGGTGAACATCCCCAAGCCTGCGTAAGGCACGAATTTCGCGATATTGATGGCCCAAAAGACAAGCACGGTCGTGGCCTGATACTCTGTCTTTCCCAGTTTCCTCGATAGAAGGTAGACGGCAGCGGCAGGTCCGCCGGCATGGCTGACAAAACTGGTGAAGCCGGCAACAGCGCCGGCAACGGCACCTGCCGGCGTCGTCAATGCCCAACCGGACGCTTTCATCCAGCCGCCTCGATTGGCGATCTGCCAGATGACGAACCCCACCGAAATCAGGCCGATCAGAACACGGAAAACATCCGGCTTCGCCACCGAATAGAGCGCGGCCCCCAGCGCGACGCCCGGTAAGGCTCCCAGGATCAGCAGCCAGGCCGCACGCACATCCCATTTTCGCCAGTAGGGTTTCAACGTACTGACGTCGATCAGCATGAGCAGCGGCAGCATGACCCCAAGCGCCATGCCCGGCTCCACCACCAGCGCAAGCACACTGGCCGATGCAAACGCCGCTCCTGATCCGAACCCCCCCTTGGATATGCCCGCAAAGACCACTGCGGGCCCGGCGATCAGAAAAAAGGTAAGATCCAGCGTCGACATAGGCGCCCTTTTGGCTGTCCATCGTTGAGATGTCCACCTGCGACCCCATCCCGCACCCCTGCGTTGCGAACTTGCGCAGGGCACATTCATTCGCTAGCACACTCGCGAGTTCAATCGAATGCGGAGCATTTTCACATGGCAAGACCCAAAATCGCACTGATCGGCGCTGGCCAGATCGGCGGCACGCTCGCTCATCTCGCGGCGCTCAAGGAACTGGGCGACGTCGTCCTCTTCGACATCGCCGAGGGCACACCTGAAGGCAAGGCGTTGGACATTGCCGAAAGCGGACCTTCCGCAAAATTTGACGCCAAGCTTTCGGGCACGCAAAGCTACGAGGATATCGCGGGTGCGGACGTTTGCATTGTGACCGCGGGCGTTCCGCGCAAACCCGGGATGAGCCGCGACGATCTTCTCGGCATCAACCTCAAGGTCATGAAATCTGTTGGCGAAGGCATCGCGGCGCACGCCCCGAACGCCTTTGTGATCTGCATTACCAACCCTCTCGACGCGATGGTCTGGGCCTTGCGTGAATTCTCGGGCCTGCCCCATGAAAAGGTCTGTGGCATGGCGGGCGTTCTCGATTCGGCGCGGTTCCGTCACTTCCTGGCGGAAGAGTTTGACGTCTCCATGAAAGACGTGACAGCGTTTGTTCTGGGTGGTCACGGCGACACGATGGTGCCGCTGGTACGCTATTCGACGGTGGCCGGAATTCCGCTGCCGGACCTGGTGAAAATGGGATGGACGAGCCAGGAAAAGCTCGACGCGATTGTGCAACGGACGCGGGACGGGGGCGCAGAGATCGTCGGCCTGCTCAAGACCGGATCTGCATTCTATGCTCCGGCGACCTCGGCCATCGAGATGGCGGAAAGCTACCTCAAGGATCAAAAACGCGTATTGCCCTGCGCCGCCTATGTAGACGGCGCTTATGGCCTGAACGGTTTCTATGTCGGCGTTCCGACCGTAATCGGGGCCGGAGGCGTGGAACGCGTTGTCGAGATTTCCATGAACACGGACGAACAGGCCATGTTCGACAGTTCGGTGGATGCGGTCAAGGGCCTCGTCAAAGCCTGCCAGGGCATCGACAACTCTCTATCCTGAAGACCTCGCAAGCGCAGAGTCAAGCCGGCCCCACTGGGTCGGCTTTTTTGTTTCGGGGCCCGCCACCCCGAACCAGTGATTCAAAAGGTTGCGGTATTTTCAACAAAACAAGTTGATTCTACAGTATTTCCCAGCGGGTTCTTCCTTTGTGATCACACCCATAAATCGTGTGATCACAAATTTTGAAAATTCAGCCGTAATTGGGCGAAATCTGCGAAAAGGTCTTTTCAGACCGGTTTTTGACGTGCCTATAAGATGTCAAACGAAGCTAGTCGGGACAGACCTTATGAACATCCACGAATATCAAGCCAAGGCACTTTTGCGCAGCTACGGTGCGCCGGTTTCAGACGGGCGCGTTGTGCTCAAGGCGGAAGACGCCAAGACCGCTGCCGGTGCGCTCGATGGGCCACTGTGGGTGGTGAAGGCTCAGATCCATGCGGGCGGTCGCGGCAAAGGCACCTTCAAGGAAGCAGACGCCGGCGAAAAGGGCGGTGTTCGGCTGACCAAGTCGGTGGAGGAAGCCGCGGAAGAAGCCAAGAAGATGCTGGGGCGCACGCTTGTGACCCACCAGACCGGCCCCACAGGAAAGCAGGTCAATCGCATCTACATCGAGGACGGCTCCGGCATTGAAACCGAGATGTACCTTGCATTGCTCGTGGACCGCCAGACCAGCCGCGTCAGCTTTGTCTGCTCGACTGAAGGCGGCATGGACATCGAAGAGGTCGCCGCCGCGACGCCGGAAAAGATCCTGAGCTTCTCCGTCGACCCGGCGACGGGGTATCAGGCCTTTCACGGTCGCCGCGTCGCCTTTGCGCTGGGTCTGGAAGGCAAGCAGGTCAAACAATGCGTTGGACTGATGGGGCTGCTCTACAAGGCCTTTCTGGAAAAAGACATGGAAATGCTGGAGATCAACCCGCTGATCGTGACCGACAGCGGCGATCTCAAGGTGCTCGACGCGAAGGTGGCTTTCGACGGGAACGCGGTTTACCGGCATGCGGATGTCTCCGAACTGCGCGACGTGACCGAAGAAGACCCCAAGGAGCTTGAGGCGTCAAAGTATGACCTGAACTACATCGCGCTGGATGGCGAGATCGGCTGCATGGTGAACGGTGCGGGCCTCGCGATGGCGACCATGGACATCATCAAGCTCTACGGTGCGGAGCCCGCCAACTTCCTCGATGTGGGCGGCGGGGCGACCAAGGAAAAAGTCACCGAAGCCTTCAAGATCATCACCTCTGATCCCAACGTAAAAGGCATTCTGGTGAATATCTTCGGCGGCATCATGCGCTGCGACGTCATCGCCGAGGGCGTGGTTGCAGCGGTGAAAGAAGTCGGCCTGCAAGTGCCGCTGGTGGTGCGGCTTGAGGGCACAAACGTGCAGCAGGGTAAGGACATCATCAACAACTCGGACGTGGACGTGATCGCCGCCGACGATCTGAAAGACGGTGCGCAAAAGATCGTGAAGGCGGTGAAGGGGTGACGAGGCAGAAGCGCGATTTTGGGCCCGGGCGAAGCGGACCGGCAGCTGCTTTGGCGGTCGCCCTCACGGCACAGTCGGCTGTTGCGCAAGACGATCTGATCAACGACGTCTGGCTTGCTTTCGGCAAGCATTGCGGAAAGGTAATTGAGGCCAGGGCGGTGGATCCCACAGCCTTTGAAACACTGCCGCAGGAACACCGCATATCGAAGAGCACTGATGGTCTGCGCGTCCAAGTCGATCATCAGACGCAAGATCAGCGATGGAGCGTGTCCGCCATGCACAGTGATCTTTCGGACATGCGCTACATCTACTGCACGGTGAATTACCACAATCCTCAGCCGCTGGACGACGTGGACGGACTGGGCGCGGCATTGCGGTCACGTCTGGAAGCGAGCGGTGCGACCGCCATCGCGGGCGGGGAAGTAGAGGATCTAAAAATCACCTCGATCTACGCATCACGGGGAAGCGGCGTGGACCAACTGGTGCATATGGAAGCCGCCGGCGTACTGCCCGACCCCGACTTCATCGCGCAGTTCCAAATCTATTCCTACGGCTTGAGCGTTGGCACAATTGCCGTGCTTCCAATTGGCGAGATCGAATAGCGATATGACCGATCAAGCTGCAACCGAACTCAGCCTACACTTGCTTTTGCCAGTCGCAGCGGCGGCACGGAAACACTAGGAGAATACAATGGCAGTCCTAATCGACGAAAACACCAAAGTGATCTGTCAGGGCCTCACAGGCTCGCAGGGCACATTCCACACAGAACAGGCCATCGCCTATGGCACCCAGATGGTCGGCGGTGTGACGCCCGGCAAAGGCGGGCAGACGCATCTTGACCTGCCAGTCTTCAACTCCGTGCATGAGGCCAAGGCCAAGACGCAGGCCAATGCGTCCGTGATCTATGTCCCGCCCCCCTTTGCGGCAGACTCGATCCTTGAGGCCATCGACGCGGAGATGGAGTTGATCGTTTGCATCACCGAAGGCATCCCGGTGCTCGACATGATGAAAGTGCAGCGCTCGCTCGAAGGCTCTTCGAGCCGGTTGATCGGGCCGAACTGTCCAGGTGTCATCACGCCGGATGCCTGCAAGATCGGTATCATGCCCGGCCATATCCACAAGCGCGGGTCTTGCGGTGTCGTCTCGCGCTCCGGCACGCTGACCTATGAGGCGGTCAAGCAGACAACGGACCTCGGCTATGGGCAATCCACCGCCGTGGGCATCGGCGGCGACCCGATCAAGGGCACTGAGCATATCGACGTGCTGGAGATGTTCCTTGCCGACCCCGAGACCGAGAGCATCATTCTGATCGGTGAAATTGGTGGCTCGGCTGAGGAAGACGCGGCGCAATTCCTCGCGGATGAGAAAAAGGCCGGGCGCTGGAAACCCACCGCCGGGTTCATCGCGGGCCGCACAGCCCCTCCGGGCCGTCGCATGGGCCACGCGGGCGCGATTGTCGCCGGGGGCAAGGGTGGTGCCGAAGACAAGATCGAAGCCATGCGCGCGGCGGGCATCGTCGTCGCCGACAGCCCTGCAACGCTGGGCGAAGCGGTCAAAGAGGCGATTGAGAAAGGATGAGACGTATTTTTGCCGCAGCGCTTGATGTGGTGCCGCTCACTGCAGTCTTGTGTTTGGCCGGGACACTCGGCCAGACACAGACGTCACGTGACACAACCGAACTTACGATTGAAGCCTGCTTAGTCACGCCGCCAACGCTGGAAAGAATATCACAGGCTCTGAAACCGCTTGGCTGGGAGCGGAATCTGCACGCTGACTTGAGCGATGCGGATCTCATGAATTGGGCGGTCGTTCAGCAAAAACGGGATCTCGTTTTTTCGAACCAGACAGAGGACGATTGGAAGGGGGCATGGCAGCGTACCCAGTCGAATGCGGCCGGCTTGAAAAGAAAAGTTGAAAACGAGAACGCGCCAGCGAAAACTCTATACTTCACACACGACGATGAGCATCATGCGCTATGGGTAGAAATTGGCAACTACGACCCATTCGACTCTGTCAGCTGTTCTTTTGCTGTGCGCGCTGAGTTCGCTTCCAACTCGTTGGCAGGGCTGGAAAGCCAACTCACGGACGATATGCCCACGATAGTGCCGTTGAAGCCCAAAACATATGGCGGCGGCGAGGTCGTGAGGACCGTGCAAATCAATCTGTTCCGACGTCAGGAGATATCGTCCTTCCTGGAAGTGGAATTTCCGTTTTTCGCAGTGGTGGAAACGCGTCAGAGCATTCCACGGTAGGGGAGACGGGATGTCTCGTAGGAAAACTTCGAAACATTGGAAGCACTTGGCAAGGCATGGTGGCCGCAAAACGCTGGCCGATGGAATAAAATCATGACCTTACGCAAGGCCATCATCACCTGCTTTCGCAAGTACTTTACCTTCTCGGGGCGCGCCTCGCGGTCGGAGTACTGGTGGTTTTTCCTGTTCTGCCTTCTGGGCGGGTTCATCGCGGGGTTCGCGGAGGCGTTCATCAATGGCGTGACAGGCACCAACGATGGCCCGACGCTGCTGTCAGGCGCGTTCAACCTCGCCACCTTCATCCCCAGCATTGCCGTCGGTTGGCGGCGGATGCATGACACGGGACGATCGGGCCTTTATCTCTTTTATCCCCTGATCGCGCTTATCGGGCTGAGTACGTTTATCGGCCTCTCCGACCTGGGGGTTACGCTTGCCTCCGATACACCGCAAACCGCCTTTGATGGCGTCTTCGGTGCTATTCTGATCGTGGCGCTGATCGTGATCGTCCTTTCCCCCTTCATCGTGCTCTGGTGGCTCACCCGCCCCAGCCAACCCGGCCAGAACCAATACGGTCCCAATCCTCATGAGGTGTTTTCATGACCGAACACAGAAATGACCAATTCCATGCCTCCAGCTTCATGCAGGGGCACAATGCGGAATATCTCGAACAGATGTACGCGCGCTATGCCAATGACCCGGCGGCGGTGGACGAAGCCTGGCAGGCCTTTTTCAGAGCCATGGGGGATGACGAGGTTTCGGTAAAGCGCGAGGCGTCCGGGCCATCCTGGGCGCGCACGGACTGGCCCCCGCAGCCGGAGGATGACTGGACAGCGGCGCTCACCGGTGAATGGGCCCCCGAACCGGAAGTGAAGGGCGCGGGAGACAAGATCAGGGCCAAGGCGGCGGAGCAGGGTGTCGCGGTCTCCGACGATCAGATCAAGCGGGCCGTGCTCGACAGTATCCGCGCGCTGATGATCATCCGGGCCTACCGCATCCGGGGCCATCTGGTCGCAGACCTCGACCCGCTGGGCATGCGCAGCACCGACCCGCATCCGGAGCTTGACCCGAGATCCTACGGGTTCACCGAAGCGGATATGGACCGGCCGATCTTTATCGATAAGGTGCTGGGGCTCGACATGGCGTCGATGCGTGAAATCCTGTCGATCGTAAAGCGGACCTATTGCGGCACCTTTGCCTTGCAATACATGCACATCTCCGACCCGGAACAGGCGGGCTGGCTGAAAGAGCGGATCGAGGGTTTTGGCAAGGAAGTTTCCTTTACACGCGAAGGGCGCAAGGCGATTCTTGCCAAGCTTGTCGAGGCTGAAGGGTTCGAGAAATTCCTGCACGTCAAATACATGGGCACCAAGCGTTTTGGCCTGGATGGCGGCGAAAGCCTCGTGCCCGCGATGGAGCAGATCATCAAGCGTGGCGGCGCACTTGGCGTGCGCGACATCGTCATCGGCATGCCGCACCGGGGGCGCCTGTCGGTGCTTGCGAATGTGATGGCCAAGCCTTACCGCGCGATCTTCAACGAGTTTCAGGGCGGCAGCTTCAAACCCGAGGATGTGGACGGGTCCGGTGACGTGAAATACCACCTTGGGGCCTCGTCGGACCGGGAGTTTGATGGCAATACAGTACACCTGAGCCTGACCGCGAACCCCAGCCACCTTGAAGCGGTCAACCCGGTTGTGCTGGGCAAGTGCCGCGCCAAGCAGGACCAGAACAACGACCCGGACCGCACGTCCTGCATGCCGATCCTCCTGCATGGGGACGCGGCCTTCGCCGGTCAGGGCGTCGTGGCGGAGTGTTTTGCCCTTTCAGGCCTGCGGGGGCACAAGACCGGCGGCACCATGCACATCGTCGTGAACAACCAGATCGGGTTCACCACCGCGCCGCACTTCAGCCGGTCGAGCCCCTACCCGACCGACAACGCTCTGGTGGTCGAGGCACCGATTTTTCACGTGAACGGTGACGACCCGGAAGCGGTCGTCCATGCGGCTAAGGTTGCAACGGAGTTCCGTCAGAAATTCCACAAGGACGTGGTGATCGACATCTTCTGCTATCGCCGGTTTGGCCATAACGAGGGCGACGAGCCCATGTTCACCAACCCGATCATGTACAAGAAGATCAAGGGTCACAAGACGACCCTGAGCCTTTATACAGAGCGGTTGGTCAAGGACGGGCTGATCCCCGAAGGCGAGATCGAGGACATGAAAGCCGCCTTCCAGGCGCACATGAACGAAGAGTTCGAGGCCGGTAAGGAGTTCCGCCCCAACAAGGCGGACTGGCTGGATGGCAAATGGTCCCATCTCGACAAGCAGAAGAACAAGTACCAGCGCGGCAAGACGGCCATCTCGAAAGAGACCATGGCCGAGGTGGGCAAGGCGCTTTGTGCCGCGCCCGAGGGCTACCCGATCCACAAGACCGTGGGCCGTCTGCTGGATGCGAAGAAGGAAATGTTTGAAAGCGGCAAGGGGTTTGACTGGGCGACCGCCGAGGCGCTTGCCTTCGGGTCGCTGCTGACCGAAGGCTATCCGGTCCGATTGGCCGGGCAGGATTCCACGCGCGGGACGTTCTCCCAGCGGCACTCCGGCCTGGTGAACCAGAACACCGAAGAGCGGTATTACCCGCTCAACAACATCAAGTCCGGGCAGGCATACTATGAAGTCATTGACTCCATGTTGTCGGAATACGCGGTGCTTGGGTTCGAATACGGCTATTCGATGGCGGAACCAAACGCCCTGACGCTTTGGGAAGCCCAGTTCGGCGATTTTGCCAACGGTGCCCAGATCATGTTCGACCAGTTCATTTCTTCCGGTGAAAGCAAGTGGTTGCGGATGTCGGGCCTTGTCTGCCTGCTGCCCCACGGCTTTGAGGGCCAGGGGCCTGAACACTCCTCTGCCCGGCTGGAAAGGTTCCTGCAAATGTGTGGTCAGGACAACTGGATTGTCGCCAATTGCACAACGCCCGCGAATTACTTCCACATCCTGCGGCGGCAAATCCATCGGTCCTTCCGTAAACCGCTGATCCTGATGACGCCCAAATCGTTGCTGCGGCACAAACTCGCCATCAGCACGGCGGAGGAATTCACCAATGGCTCCAGTTTCCACCGGTTGATGTGGGACGACGCGCAGCACGGCAATTCCAAAACCAAACTGGTCGCTGACAGCAAGGTCAAACGGGTCGTGATGTGTTCCGGCAAGGTCTACTACGACCTGCTGGAAGAACGCGATGCGCGCGGCATTGATGATATCTACCTGCTGCGGGTCGAGCAGTTCTACCCGTTCCCGGCGCAATCGGCAGTCAAGGAGCTTGAGCGGTTCAAACAGGCAGAGGTCGTCTGGTGCCAGGAAGAGCCCAAGAACCAGGGCGCCTGGACGTTCATCGAACCCAACATCGAATGGGTTCTGGGGCGCATCAAATCGAAACACCCGCGTCCGCGCTATGTCGGGCGCGCCACATCCGCCAGCCCTGCAACCGGGTTGGCAAGCCAACACAAAGCACAGCAAGCAGCGCTCGTGAACGAAGCGCTGACCATCGAAGGGAACTAAGAGATGACGACCGAAGTACGTGTACCCACCCTGGGCGAGTCCGTGACCGAGGCGACGGTTGCGACCTGGTTCAAGAAGCCCGGAGAAGCGGTGGCAGTGGATGAGATGCTGTGCGAACTGGAAACCGACAAGGTCACGGTCGAGGTCCCCTCGCCCGCCGCCGGTAAGCTGGGCGAGATTGTCGCCGGAGAGGGCGAGACCGTGGGCGTCGATGCGCTGCTGGCCACCATCCTTGAAGGCGAAGGGGCAGAGCCGGCCCCGGCAGCCAAGGACGCACCTGCGCCCGCCGCGTCGTCGGGCGGGGCATCCGTGGATGTCATGGTTCCGACACTGGGCGAGAGCGTGACAGAAGCAACAGTCAGCACCTGGTTCAAAGCCGTGGGCGACACGGTCGCGCAGGATGAGATGCTTTGTGAGTTGGAAACGGACAAGGTATCGGTTGAAGTCCCGGCACCTGCGGCTGGAACCCTGACCGAAATTCTGGCGGCTGAAGGCAGCACTGTTGCAGCGGGAGGCAAACTCGCGGTGATGTCCACTGGGGAAGGCGCGACCACCGAAAAGGCAGCACCGGCGGGTGATACGCAATACAGCACCCCACCCGCTGGTCAGGGCGGCCCTGAGAAAGATGTGGAGGACGCGCCCTCTGCCAAGAAAGCCATGGCCGAAGCGGGGCTCAACCGCGACCAGGTGACAGGCTCGGGTCGCGATGGGCGCATCATGAAAGAGGACGTGGCCAGTGCCATTGCCGCAGCCAGCGCGGCCCCCGCGCCCGCTGCCGCACCGGCGATGCCGCGTGCGCCGGTCTCTGCTGATGACGCGAGCCGCGAGGAACGGGTCAAGATGACCCGTCTGCGCCAGACCATCGCAAAACGCCTCAAGGACAGCCAGAACACCGCGGCCATGCTCACCACCTATAACGAGGTCGACATGACCGAGGTGATGGCGTTGCGCAACGAGTACAAGGACCTCTTCCTGAAAAAGCACGGCGTGAAGCTCGGCTTCATGTCCTTCTTCACCAAGGCCTGCGTGCATGCCTTGAAAGAAGTGCCAGAGGTGAACGCTGAAATCGACGGCACGGATATCGTCTACAAGAACTTCGTGCATATGGGGATCGCGGCGGGCACGCCGACGGGCCTCGTGGTGCCGGTCATCCGCGATGCCGATGCCATGTCCTTTGCGGCAATCGAGAAAGCGATCGCGGAAAAAGGCGCGCGCGCGCGCGACGGCAAACTGTCGATGGCGGAGATGCAGGGCGGCACCTTCACCATTTCTAACGGCGGTGTCTATGGCTCGCTCATGTCTTCACCGATCCTGAATCCACCGCAGTCCGGCATTCTGGGCATGCACAAGATCCAGGACAGGCCGATGGCGATCAAGGGACAGGTGGTGATCCGCCCGATGATGTATCTGGCGCTGAGCTACGACCACCGGATCGTGGATGGCAAGGGCGCTGTCACTTTCCTTGTCAGGGTCAAGGAAGCGCTGGAAGATCCGCGCCGTCTGTTGATGGATCTGTAAGTCATGTGCAGGGCATGCCCGTCCGGTGGCCCCTGCCTTGAAAAAGGTGGGTCGGTGCGCGCACGCGACCGGCAGTCAGGCGTCAAGCAGGCGTTCCGCAGTTTCTGCCTCTACGCCTTGTCCTTTGCCGGTTTCCTGTACTTCTGGGCCGCATCGGTCTTTGGCCATCTTCCCGGTGGCCTGATCCTCTGGCTCAGTGTCATGGTCTGGATCGGGGCGGGGATTGCCGCCTTGCATCTCCACATCTGGAGCATTGACAGCACGCTTTGGCAACGTATCCCGCTCTGGCGGTGGGTCCGGTCACGCACAGAGACGCTCGTCACCGCCTTCATTCTGTGGAACATCTCGAATGTGGTCGTTCTGGCCCTTGATGCCAGCCAGCGCGTTCAAGGGACATCCGGCGCGTTGTACCCCTGGTTCATGTTTCTGAGCATCAGTGCGGCCTATGGCACCGCTCTTTTTCTCTGCGGGTCACTGGCGATCCTCAACCCGGATCACCAGCGGCAGGAGGAATAGTCCATGACCCCGGAACTTACGGTCCTTGGATTGGCCGCACTTCTGCAAGTCCTGCAGTTCGCGGCCTTCTCCGTCACCGCAAACCAACAGGTGGGCGTGCAGAAAGCGCTCGGGCCAAGGGATGAGCCGATCACGCTCACCGGTACTGCGGGACGGCTGCAACGGGCGATGAACAACCATTTCGAAGCGCTGATCCTCTTTACGATTGCCTGCGTGATTGCCTCGCTGGGGGAGGGAACCACTGCGCTCACGACCGCATGTGCCTGGACCTACCTCATCGCGCGGGTGCTCTATGTGCCCGCTTACGTGCTGGGATTGAACCCCTGGCGATCAATTGTCTGGTTCACAGGATTTGCGGCAACAACAGTGATGTTGATCGCGGGGCTCATTTGATGGCAGCATCGACCCCGGCGGCGCTGTCCCCGCGTGCGGTCCAGATATCAGATTTGCCTGCGTGGATGTTCCGCGCAGGCCACACCCAAAACTAAAGGAAGTCTTTCATGGCAAGTTATGACGTTATCATCATCGGTTCGGGTCCCGGCGGATATGTCTGCGCAATCCGCTGTGCCCAACTGGGATTGAAAGTGGCCTGTGTTGAGGGACGCGACACACTTGGCGGGACCTGCCTCAACATCGGCTGCATCCCGTCAAAGGCGCTGCTGCATGCGAGCCACATGCTGCACGAGGCAGAGCACAACTTCGCGGCCATGGGGCTGAAGGGCAAAAGCCCCTCGGTCGATTGGAAACAGATGATGTCCTACAAACAGGACACCATCGGGCAGAACACCAAGGGCATCGAGTTCCTGTTCAAGAAAAACAAGGTCGATTGGCTGAAAGGCTGGGGGTCGATCCCGCAAGCGGGCAAGGTCAAAGTGGGGGATGAAACCCACGATGCCAAGAATATCATCATCGCGTCAGGCTCCGAACCGGCGTCACTGCCGGGTGTAGAGGTGGACGAGAAGGTCGTGGTCACATCGACGGGTGCTCTGGAATTGGGCAAGGTGCCCAAGAAAATGGTGGTGATCGGGGCCGGTGTGATCGGGCTTGAACTGGGCTCCGTCTATGCGCGACTGGGTTCGGAGGTCACTGTCGTGGAATTCCTTGATGTGGTCACACCGGGTATGGACGGGGAGGTCCAAAAGACCTTCCAGCGCACGCTCAAGAAACAGGGTCTGAAGTTCATCATGGGCGCGGCCGTGCAAAAGACCGAAACGCTCAAGACCAAGGCCAAGGTGCATTACAAACTGCGCAAGGACGACAGCGACCACGTGCTGGATGCCGATGTGGTTCTGGTCGCCACAGGCCGGAAACCCTTTACCGAGGGGCTGGGGCTCGATGCTCTGGGCGTCAAACTATCCAAGCGCGGTCAGATCGAGGTGAATGAGAGGTGGGAAACGAATGTCCCCGGCGTTTACGCCATCGGCGACGTGATTGACGGGCCCATGCTGGCGCATAAGGCCGAGGATGAAGGCATGGCGGCAGCAGAACAGGTTGCCGGCAAACATGGCCACGTGAACTACGGCGTGATCCCCGGTGTGATCTACACCCATCCCGAAGTGGCCAATGTCGGCGCGACCGAAGAGAGCCTCAAGGAGGCCGGGCATGCCTACAAGGTCGGCAAGTTCAGCTTCATGGGGAACGGGCGCGCCAAGGCGAACTTTGCGGGCGACGGTTTCGTCAAGATCATCGCTGACAAGGAGACCGACCGGATTCTGGGCGCGCATATCATCGGGCCCGCCGCTGGCGATCTGATCCACGAGATCTGCGTGGCCATGGAGTTCGGTGCGTCAGCGGAAGACCTGGCGATGACCTGTCACGCACACCCGACCTATTCCGAAGCGGTGCGCGAGGCCGCGCTGGCCTGCGGGGATGGCCCGATCCATATGTAGCCGTTGCGGGACTGATACTGCCATAGCGTCAGACCGCACGTTCCTACCACATCGTTCTGGCGGCGCGCGCCCCCCAGGCCTCATCGTAGGGTTTGCCGCCCTCTTCGCCTTTCGTCATTTCCGCGAGGATTTCGCCGACAGTGGGCAGGGAGGGCGCCTGATCGGATGTGCTCCAGACATTCGCCCGCATCAGCGCGCGGGCACATTGCGTGTAGATTTCGCCAATTTCGATCACGATCACCGTGGCAGGCAACCGGCCACGCTTTTCAAACCGCGCCCGCATATCCTGCGCATCCGTCAGCCACGCCTGCCCATTGACCCGCACCACGTTGTTCGATTTGGGCACAAGGAACATCAGCGACACACGACCGTCCGTCACGATATTTCGAAGCGAATCCAGCCGGTTGTTTCCGCGCCAGTCCGGCATCAGTAGCGTGCCCGGATCGAGTTCCTGCACCACGGGGCCGTCATCCCCCCGGGGGCTGCCATCCGTGCCCTCTGGCCCGACCGTGCTCAGCACGCAGAGCTTTGAGGCCATGATCCATTTGCGATAAAGCGGGGTCAGGCGACGGGCAACCTTGCGCAAGGCAGGCGCGCCGGGTGTGCCATAAAGCGCCTCCAGCCTCTCGATGCTGTCGATACGGTCAGGTCTGTGAGACATTCTTGAACCCCGCTTCCGCCATCAACGCATCCGAGCGGTTTTCGACGCCCTCTTCGAGCCGGGCCATGAAGTCATTGCGTGACAGCCCCGGCGGAATGGCCGGCAGGAACTCCACTACCGCGACACCGGGTTTGCGCAAGAGGCCGCGTTTCGGCCAAAGCACGCCCACGTTGGTCGCAACCGGCACGCAGGTCTGGTTCAACTGCTCATACAAGACACCCGTGCCCACCTTGTAGGGCATCTTGACACCGGGTGCGACGCGGGTTCCTTGGGAATAGATGATGAGTTGCCCCGGCTCGCTGCGCCCGGCTTCCACATCGGCCACCATTTTTTCGATGGCCGCCCCGCGCTTGCCCCGGTCAACAGGCACGCATCCCAAAAGCCGAGCGTATTGCCCGATCACCGGCATCATCAGGATTTCCTTCTTCATGATGAACTTCCCCGCAGGCAAGGCGGTGAAGATCATCATGATGTCGAGGAAAGACTGGTGCTTGGCCGCGATCAGCGCTTCACCAGAGGGGATTTCACCGCGTACCTCGCACTTCATGCCGACCATCCAGCCCGCCGTCCAGAAAACCCAACGGCTGTAGCCTTTGCAGGCCGCATAGGCCCCGCGTCTGCTGAAAAGCGCCCAGGGTGCCAGAACGAGGCCGAAAATCGGCATCGCGATGTACATCTGAGTGATGAAAAGAACCGAACGAACATATTGAAACATCAGGCAAGATCTCCCATGACGCGCCGCGCTGACCAACCGGTCGCGAAAAAGGCAACAGTCGCGGCAAAGAGCGGAATGAGCAGCGGCAGAGCCCATTCCAGCCCTCGAAACCCGAGCCCCGTCAGAAATCCGCTCGTCCCCGACGCCGACGGCAAAAGCAGGACCGAAATCATCCCGAACCCCATGCCAAGCGCCGCACCCGCAAGCGCCCGCAGCGTAAAGCGCCGCACGAAGGCGCGCGCGATCAAGCCATCGGTTGCGCCCACAAGACGCAGCACTCTGACCACCTGAACGTGAGCAGCCAAGGACGCATTGGCGGCCAGTGTCACCATGGCGGCCAAGGTGACGGCCAGCAACAGAACCGACACAGCGCCAAGCGCCTTGAGCCGGTTTGCGGATTGCACCAGGGGCGCGCGCCACTGCGCATGGTCGTCGAGGGTGGCTCCGGGAACTTCCGCCGCAAGCCGCAGGCGCAGGCCTGCGGCATCAAAACCGCTGTCTTCCTGAATGACCTCTACCAGTTGCGGTATGGGGAGCGCTTCGAGGTCCAGATCCGGTCCGAACCACGGCTCCAGAAGCGCCCGCTGTTCGCTGCTGTCCAGCGCCCGCGCAAAGGCCACCCCGGAGGTTGTCTCCAGAATGCGCAATGTCGTCTCGGTCTGAGCCGCGCGCTGGTCTGCCGGGGCCACGATCCGGATGGTTGCAGATTGTGCCAATTCATCTCCCCAGCGTGCCGCAAGCCGCCCAGATGCGAGGCTCAGCGCGAGGGCAAAGACCGCTAGAAAGGCCATTGCAGCGGCTGACAGGATCACCAGATGCGCCGTAAACCCGGAGGATGGCACAATGCCGTCGGTGCGGCGATCATGCGCGATCAGTGCTTTCAACTCCGCAAGAAACCTCACAAATCTGCCCCCGCCAATTGTACGCGACGATTGGCAATGCGCAGCACGCGGGCCTGGATTTGCGTTTTCGCGGCCCGGATCAGGCTCAGGTCATGGGTGGCCACCAGCACGGTCTTGCCCATCCTGTTCAACTCCACCAGCAGCCGCAGCAGGCGTTGCGACATCTCCCAATCCACATTGCCGGTGGGTTCATCGGCGATAATCACATCCGGCGACATGATAACGCCCCGGGCCAATGCCGCGCGCTGACGTTCGCCACCAGAGAGTTCAGGCGGCAGGGCTGTCGCCCTGTCGGTCAATCCGACCCAGCTCATCAATTCGGTAAGGTCCTCGCGGGCCTCCTGTGTATCGCGCCCGGTGGTTGTCAGCGGCAAGGCGATGTTTTCGGCCACGGACAGGTGGTCGAGAAACTGGCAATCCTGATGGACAACACCTATCCGGCGGCGCAACCTGGCCACGCCATCGCGGTCCAGCCCGGTGATGTCCTGGTCAAAAACCCTGACCGCACCCGAGGTCGCCTTGAGAGCACCGTAGCACAGGTTGATGAACGTCGTTTTGCCAGCCCCCGAAGGCCCCGTCAGGAAATGGAAAGACCCCGGCGCCAGTTTGAGCGAGACATCTGACAGTAAGGCGTCACCGCTGCTGTAGCGATAGGCGACATTTTCCAGCTCGATCACATGGCCTCCGGCGCGTTGGTGGCGCGTTTGTGCCTCACTGCTGGTCTGGTTTCAATGCATCACTTGCGGAGTTTATGGTCAGTTAACACTTTTCGCGAAGATATCTTCCCAATAGAGTGCTGGAAAAAATGAGAAGAGGCGCGTTTGAAGCAGGATTCATCATGCGATTGATATGCCCCAAGTGTAACGCGCAATATGAGGTCCCGGACGAGGTGATGCCGCCCGAAGGGCGGGACGTGCAATGCTCCAACTGTGGCACGAGTTGGTTTCAGGAGCATCCGGACCACCCCATAGAGACGGATGCGAAAGATGAGGCGGCTGCTGCGCATGACGAGGCCAGTGAACTTGAAGCATCCCCTCAGGATGAGGTTGAAACGCTTGCAGGTGATGCCCTAGAAGACGACGCACCGCAGGACGAACCGAGCCTTCCCGAGCGGCGTGAACTGGACCCGGCGGTCGCGGAAGTGCTCAGGGCGGAGGCTGAACTTGAGGCCGAAGCACGCCGGCGCGAAGCCGATGTCATGGAAAGCCAGCCGGACCTCGGGCTGGAAGAAAGTGCGAAGAAGCCGGAACCCAAGAAACCGCCATCCGACGCGCAAGAACCCAAACCGCGCCAAACGCCCCCGGAGGATGAGCTGCTGGCTGCCACCGCCACTGCTGCGCCGGGGCCAAGACGTGACGTCCTGCCCGATATCGAAGAGATCAATTCCTCCCTGCGGTCCAACAGTGATCGCCCCGCCACAACCGATCCCGGTCAAACGGCACAGGTGGAAGAACAGGAAAGACGCAGCTCCCGTAAGGGCTTTGTGCTGACGGTTGGTGGTTTTGCCATCCTCACGCTGCTCTACGTCTTTGCGCCCGAGTTTGCGGAGAACCTGCCCCAGGCCGCGCCAGCGTTGGAGGTTTACGTGTCCACAGTCGATGGGGGCCGCGCCTGGCTTGATACCCAGATCTCCGCAGCACTGAAATGGCTGGACGAAGCGGTATCTTCGACCGATTAGAGCTGCATCCGTTCCAGGTTTTGGCGGAGGCGTGTCCTGGGTTCTTGATTTGGTTTGCGCATCCTTGTGGCGTGAACGGGTCGAGGATGCTGCCGACGGCGCGCCAGAGTGTTTCTCGCGTCCGTACTGCGACCCGTCGCATCCAGTGCTTGAGCGTGGAGAAAGCCTGCTCAATGGGAATGAGATCGGGACGGTAAGGCGACAGAATGCAAAGGCGTGCTCCGGCCTGACGGATCGCCCTTCGGACGGCTTGGCCTTTGTGGCTACCGAGGGTGTCCCTAAAGCGTCATGCGAAAAACCCCCAATCACGCAACGCTGCCTGAAATCAACGATTTCAACGCGTTACGTGATGCTTGATGTTTCAGGTATTTCGTCAGACGCTCTAACTACGATGTCGCCGGGCGTCAGGTGCGCACCTGCTGCAACAGCCAGTCCCGATGCGGTTCGAGACGAGGGCGGCGCTGCCCTCCCATCTTTGCCGGGCTCACCGACCCTGTCTGCCGCGCGGGGTCCATCCATTTCACCACACTTGATGGCGCAACCCCGGACCGCTTTGACAGCTCTCCCCCGATTGCATCGCAGCAACCACAGGCTCTCGTCACCCACGCTGGCCTCCCTCACCAGTATGGATTCTGAAGCACAATTCAAACACGCCGGGAATCCCAATTCGATTCAGTCAATGGCGGCAACGCGCTAGTTCAGTCTGGTCGCTACCCCATTTGTCACGTCGATTGACCACCTTGCGGCCACGCTCGGACAGCAGCGTGGGTCATTGGGGCCCAGCGTCGTTGTGGTGACCTCAACCCGGTCATCATGAAAAACCGCATTCGACGGTGACATGCCAAAAATCCCGGTGACTTCCCGGGTCATCGACCATCCGGTGGGATAGCGCAGATAGATGCCGGCATGAATGGATACCGAGCCGGCAGAGCCGGGGATGTAAGCATAGATGATCCCCAGACCCACGGCACCCGTCACTGGAAAGGCTGGGTTTGTGAACCACTGTCCACTTTCCATCGCGCCTGTCGGGGACAGGTCTGTGACCAGCATGCGGGCGATCTCTTGGGCAGACTCCTGCTGTGCCTCGGCCTGCGGGCCGAAAAAGGTCATCGCCATGGCAAGCAGCACCAATCCGAAACGCACCATCTCTCCTTTCGTCCTTGACCCAAGTTGAAGCGATATAGAATGGTTGGTCAAGTTCACGCATTGCAGCTTCACCAAGAGAGGCCGGGGGCACATATGACAAGACCTTTGGACGCCGAGGCGCGCCGTTCTGTCGAACCGGTGATCTGTTACCCGACGGGTACGCTGCCGCGCCCGGATATGGCGCTTTATGAAGAGGCACGTTCCACCCTGACGAAAACGGATGAAGTCGTTGTCCCGCCGCGCGAGGCGCGGTGCTTTGCCGTCCCCGCAGGCCACTTCTTTCGTATCACCTCTGTCGAAGGGCCTCAGGTCGGTGATCTGAACCTGCATAACGCCGAGGATGTGACGGAGCGGTTCTATTCAGGGAAGACCCGCGCGCTGCATGGCACCCACATCACGACGGGTGAGCGGATGTGGTCAGGGTTTCCACATCTGCGCCCCATGGCCACGGTGACACATGATACGCTGGGCTGGTACGGGATCGACCCCTTTGGCGGGTCCGTCCATGACGTGATCGGGACTCGATGTGACCCCTATACCCATGCACTTTTGTCCGATGGCGGGCAGTATCATCACTGTTGTCACTCCAATCTGGTAAGGTCGCTGTCCGATCGCCTTGGTGTGTCACGCGCGGAGGCCGAACCCCTCGTACACGACGTGCTCAACGTGTTCATGTGTACAGGCTTCACCCGCGACACCGGCCAGTACTTCATGAAGGCAAGCCCGGTCCGCCCTGGCGATTACATCGAGTTTCTTGCGGAAATCCCGTTGCTTGGGAACCTCTCCGCCTGTCCTGGGGGCGATTGTTCCGCAACCCATTCCAGCGATACCGCCGCCTGCTACCCGCTGCTGGTTGAGGTCTTTGCGCCCGATCCCAAGGTCATGAGCGCATGGGTGCCGCCAATACGAAACGCCTACGATGGCAGCCACGGTAAGTAGCTTCGCGCGCGGAAAGCGGCCTTAAGCGAAGGCTGCCTCCAGCGCGATCTCCACCATATCGCCAAAGGTCTTTTCGCGGTCCTCCGACGGTAGGGAGTCACCGGTTTGCAGATGGTCGCTGACCGTCAGAACCGCCAGCGCACGACGCCCGTGGCGCGCAGCCAGCGTGTAGAGCTCAGCCGCCTCCATCTCGACGCCGAGAATGCCGTGGCGGACCATCTGTTCGTCCAGATCGGGCCGCTCTGCATAAAAGACGTCTGAAGAGTAGATACCGCCCACATGGGTCTTGACCCCTTTGCCCTTCGCGGCTTCGACGGCCGCGGCCAGCAAATCGTAAGAGGCGGTAGGGGCAAAATTGATGTCCCTGAAGATGGCCGAAGACGGCGATGTGATGGTCGTGGCCGACATCGCCAGAATGACATCGCGGACCGCCACATGGGGCTGCATGCCGCCACAGGACCCGATCCGGATCAGCGTTTGCGCGTTATAGTCGGACATCAGTTCGTTGGCGTAGATGGAAAGCGAGGGCATGCCCATGCCTGAGCCCTGGATGCTCACCCGCTCCCCCTTGTATGTGCCGGTAAACCCAAGCATGCCACGCACTTCATTCACCAGCTTCGCACCCTTGAGGAAGGTTTCCGCTGCCCACCGCGCGCGGTAGGGGTCACCGGGCATCAGCACGGTTTCGGCGATGTCACCGGGTGCGGCACCGATATGAATGGTCATGGGCAGGCTCCTTTGGTCAGTGGGTGCAGTTAACTGCACTCACTTCCCGCCTGCAAGCCAAAGCCTATTCCGCAGCAACCGCCTGAGGGTCGGCCAGTGTCACGATATCCATCATGATGGTGTTGAGCTCGAAATCCTTGGGCGTATAGACGCGGGCAACACCCATCGCCCGCAGACGGTCGGCATCGTCATCCGGGATGATCCCGCCGACAATGACCGGGACATGGCCAAGCCCCGCCTCCCGCATCCGGGTCATCAGGTCCTCGACCAGCGGGATGTGGCTGCCCGATAGGATCGACAGGCCAACCACATGAGCCTCATCCTCCAGAGCGGCACTGACAATTTCTTCCGGGGTCAGCCGAATGCCCTCGTAGGCGATATCCATGCCGCAGTCGCGCGCGCGCACCGCGATCTGTTCGGCGCCATTGGAATGGCCATCAAGGCCCGGTTTGCCGACGAGGAATTTCAGACGACGGCCCAGCTTGTCACTGACCGCATCGACCGCGTCGCGCAGATCATCCAGCCCTTCGGTCTTGTTGGAGCGCGCCGCAGAAACCCCGGTTGGGCCACGGTATTCCCCGTGAACGCCGCGCATTTGCGCGGCCCATTCGCCGGTTGTCACGCCTGCTTTTGCTGCTGCAATGGACGCGGGCATGATGTTCTCTCCGGCGCGGGCGGCTTCGCGCAGGTCTTCGAGGGACTTCTTGACCGCAGCCGCATCACGATCCGCACGCCACGCGTTCAACCGGTCAATCTGTTCGGCCTCGACCGCCGGATCCACAACCATGATGCCCCCATCTCCGGTCATCAGAGGCGACGGCTCGCCCTGTTGCCATTTGTTGACGCCGACGACGATGGTCTCCCCGGCTTCGATCCGGCCCAGACGTTCAGCATTGCTGTCAACGAGACGGGCCTTCATATAGTCAATGGCCTCGATCGCGCCGCCCATGCTGTCCAGCGTCGCAAGCTCCTGGCGCGCGCCCTCCTTGAGGGCTTCGACCTTGGCATCGACCGCCGGGTTGCCATCAAAGAGGTCATCGAATTCCAGAAGATCGGTCTCATAGGCCATGATCTGTTGCATCCGCATGGACCACTGCTGGTCCCAGGGGCGCGGCAGACCCAGCGCTTCGTTCCAGGCAGGAAGCTGCACCGCGCGGGCGCGGGCCTTCTTGGAGAGCGTCACAGCCAGCATTTCGATCAGGATGCGGTAGACGTTGTTTTCGGGCTGCTGTTCGGTAAGCCCGAGCGAGTTCACCTGAACCCCGTAGCGGAAGCGTCGGAATTTCGGGTCTTCGACCCCGTATCTGTCCCGGCAAATCTCGTCCCAGAGGTCGACAAAGGCGCGCATCTTGCACATCTCGGTCACAAACCGGATCCCCGCGTTCACAAAGAAGGAGATGCGCCCGACCAGCGCGGGGAAGTCCTCTGCAGGAACGCGGGGTTTCAGGGCATCCAGCACGGCCGTGGCCGTGGCGAGCGCGAAGGCCAACTCCTGCTCGGGCGTCGCACCTGCTTCCTGCAAATGATAGGAACAGACGTTCATCGGGTTCCATTTGGGCACATTGGTATAGCAGTACTCTGCCACGTCCGCGATCATCTTGAGGCTCGGGGCAGGGGGGCAGATATAGGTGCCGCGGCTCAGATACTCCTTGATGAGGTCGTTCTGCACTGTGCCTTGCAGTTTCGAGACGTCCGCGCCCTGTTCTTCGGCCACCGCAATGTAGAGCGACAAGAGCCACGGCGCGGTCGCGTTGATGGTCATCGAGGTGTTCATCTGATCCAGCGGGATCTGGTCAAAGAGCGTCCGCATGTCGCCAAGATGGCTGACGGGCACGCCGACCTTGCCGACCTCACCCCGGCTCAGCACGTGGTCACTGTCATAGCCCGTTTGGGTCGGCAGATCGAACGCCACCGAAAGCCCTGTCTGGCCTTTGGCAAGATTTGACCGGTAAAGCGCGTTGGAGGCTTTTGCGGTGGAGTGCCCCGCATAGGTCCGGATCAGCCATGGGCGGTCTTTCTGCGGTTGCGTCATGTTCGGATCCTTCGAGTCGCTTTGAGTAATTTTCTGTCGTGCAAGCTGTCATATGCGGAAGATTATATCAATCCCAAATTTGCCGCGCCGCAGCAATGATCTCTCGTGACAGGCGCCCTGACGATCGCCGGGTCATACCTCAACGGATAGACACGCTCCTGCATCTCCACTGCGTGACCGCCACAAAAAAGGTTTACCACGCCGCCAATTCTTGAAACAAACCATCATGACTTCGACGGTGGAATTGCCACTCTGGTTCTTTGTTCTGATCCTGCTGTTCGCAGCAGTGACATTCGCATCGCATTTTCTGTTCCCTTCGGTGCGCTGGTTCTTTCGCAGGCGTCTGGAAAGAGCGGTTGCCCGGCTGAATGCCCGGCTGGTGCGCCCGATTGAACCCTTCAAGCTGGCGCGTCGCTACGACATGATACAGCGCCTGATCTACGATCCGGAGGTGACGCAGGAGATCGTCAACTACGCCAAGGATCACAAGGTCCCGGAAAACGTTGGCTTTGAAAAGGCCCGCGCCTACGCCCGGGAGATCGTGCCGAGCTTCAGCGCCTTCACTTATTTCAGCCTCGGGACCCGTATGGCCCGCATGCTGGTCAACTCCATCTACGAAGTCTGGACCGGGCCAAGAAACGATGAGGTAATCCAGTCCATCCCGAAGGATGCGACGATTGTCTTTATCATGAACCATCGCTCGAACATGGATTATGTGCTTGTGACCTACCTTGCGGCACAGACCTCTGCCTTGTCCTATGCGGTTGGCGAATGGGCACGTGTCTGGCCGTTGAGCCGGCTCATCCGGATGATGGGTGCGTACTTTATCCGCCGCAAGTCGCGCGGCGCGCTCTACCGTAAAGTGCTTGCGCGGTACGTGCAGATGGCCACTGCGGGCGGCGTGGCACAGGGTATTTTCCCGGAGGGCGGATTAAGTCTGACCGGTCGGCTGATGCCGCCCAAGCTCGGGCTTTTGTCCTATTTGACCGAGCCGCGCCCGGCATCGGACCGGGATGTCGTCTTTGTACCAGTCGCCATCAACTATGACCGTGTGCTCGAAGACCGGGTCCTGATTGCGGCGGCCCAACGAGGCGACCGTCGGTTCGGCGCACGCATTTCGGTCGTTGTCGGCTTCATTCTCCGCAAGTTCTGGCAGGCGGTGCGGGGGCGTTATATCCGGTTTGGCAAAGCCGCCGTTGTGTTTGGCACGCCGCTCTCCCTGCGTGAATTCGGTGAGACAAGACCGGTGGAAGAACTGGCGCGCACCCTGATGGACCGTATAGAGGATGCCATGCCGGTTCTGCTGGTTCCCTTGCTTGCGCGGTATTTTCTGCAAGCGCCTGCCGGTCTCAGCAGGGATGAATTGGTCGATCTTGCCTCCCGCGATCTGCTGCGCGTTGGTCAGCACACGCCAGCCCTGAGCCCGCAGGACATGGTTCCGCAAATCGAGCAGGCGTTGACGAGGATGCGGCGTAACCGGCTGGTGATGGAGAAAGATGGCAGATGGTCTGTTGAAGCCGGTGAAGAGGCCACGGTGGCTTTTTATGCCGCCTCAATATCCCACCGATTCGAGAAAAATGATGCTGCCGCAGAATAATTCTGCGTCTGCTCGGTTATAAAATTACAAAAATGACCCTCTCAGTGTTGCAATATTTCGTATGACGGCCTATCCAGACCTCAGAGCGTTGCGATTCTGCGACGCGGCATGTCACTAACTGGCTGGAGAGATCAATGGCCCTTGATACGACCATCGCGCAATACGACGCGCCTGAAAAAGACCTCTATGAGGTCGGCGAGATGCCCCCTATGGGCTATGTTCCCAAGCAGATGTATGCTTGGGCCATTCGTCGGGAACGCCACGGCGAACCTGACAAGGCGATGCTGCAAGAGGTGGTCGACGTGCCCGAACTCGACAGCCAGGACGTGCTGGTTCTGGTCATGGCCGCAGGGGTGAACTACAATGGCGTCTGGGCCGCACTTGGCGTGCCGATCAGCCCCTTTGACGGTCACAAGCAGCCTTATCATATCGCCGGATCGGACGCCGCGGGCATCGTTTGGGCGGTTGGTGACAAGGTAACGCGCTGGAAGGTGGGCGACGAAGTCGTGATCCACTGCAATCAGGATGACGGCGATGACGAGGAGTGTAACGGCGGCGATCCGATGTACTCTCCAAGCCAGCGCATCTGGGGCTATGAGACGCCGGATGGGTCGTTTTCCCAGTTTACACGTGTCCAAAGCCAGCAGTTGATGCCACGCCCCAAACACCTCACATGGGAAGAGGCCGCCTGCTACACGCTGACGCTTGCGACAGCTTACCGGATGCTCTTCGGCCATGAGCCGCATGACCTGAAACCCGGTCAGAACGTGCTGGTTTGGGGGGCGTCCGGCGGGCTCGGATCCTATGCGATCCAGTTGATCAATACCGCGGGCGCCAATGCGATCGGGGTGATCTCCGACGAAAGCAAGCGTCAGTTCGTGATGGATCTGGGCGCGAAGGGTGTCCTGAACCGCAAGGATTTCAATTGCTGGGGTCAGTTGCCTACCGTCAACACGCCGGAATATGCCGCGTGGTTCACCGAAGCGCGCAAGTTCGGCAAGGCGATCTGGGATATCACCGGCAAGGGCGTGAACGTCGACATGGTGTTTGAGCACCCGGGCGAAAGCACTTTCCCTGTTTCCACCTTTGTGGTGAAGAAAGGCGGGATGGTAGTGATCTGCGCGGGCACCACCGGCTTCAACCTGACCTTCGACGTGCGCTACATGTGGATGCATCAGAAGCGTCTGCAAGGCAGCCACTTTGCACACCTAAAGCAGGCGAGTGCGGCCAATAAGCTGATGCTTGAGCGGCGCCTTGATCCCTGCATGTCCGAGGTCTTTGCCTGGTCTGATCTGCCACAGGCGCATATCAAGATGATGAACAACCAGCACAAGCCGGGCAACATGTCCGTTCTCGTGCAGGCACCGACGACCGGTTTGCGGACGCTGGAAGACGCGCTGGAGGCGCGCCATTAAACTTTTGGTTGAGTCGCTCGACCGCTTTGAAACGCCCGCGAATCAAGAGATTGAGACGCGGGCGTTTTGTTTTTTAGGGTCCATCCCAATAGTATCAAAGGTTTGAAAATCGCCCCCTCACCATTTCTGGGGAGTAAATAACCGCGAATTTCAAGAAAGGTTAGCACATGGTAGAGTTGTGTTAATGTTTCGTTAACCTTAGAGAGGCGACTCTACGATGCGTAGTGACTGGATACTGGACGTTCTGACAGATTTGAAAACATTTGCGACAGCCAACGATTTGCCCGTACTGGCCGAACAGTTGGACGACACCGCGATTGTTGCTCTGGCCGAGATCGCTGCGTTGCACGAAAGGACACAAAGCAACTCTCATGGCGACGAGCAAAGTAGTGGAGGAAGTGTTAGCGGAGCTGGAGCAAGCGGACACGCTTGAAGGCATCAATGATGCCATTTTCAAACTGCGTGAGCACTTCAATGTCGAGAACATGGTCTATCATTGGGTGGACAGCGCCGGGGACCAATATGGCTACGGCACCTACTCACTGGACTGGGCCGCAAGATATCAGGAACAGAACTACATCCGAATAGACCCTGTGGTGGTGGGCTGTTATCAGCGGTTTCATCCGGTCGACTGGAAGCGCCTCGATTGGTCAAGCAAGGCAGCAAGGGCCTTCAAGGCAGAGGCCGCAGAATACGGCGTCGGGAATCAGGGATATTCAATCCCGATCCGTGGGCCTAACGGGCAGTTCGCGCTTTTTACCGTGAATACCACTTGTGATGACGCGGATTGGGAGAAATTCACCGAAGACCACCGGCGCGAACTGATCCTGATCGCGCATTTCTTTAACCAAAAAGCGCTCGAGTTCGAGCCAAACAAGACGCCCGAGCAGTTGCAGCCTTTGTCGCCGCGCGAAATCGACGCGATGACGCTTCTTGCAATTGGCTACAGCCGGGCGCAAGTCGCTGAAACGCTTTCGATTTCTGAACACACCCTTCGGGTTTACATCGAAAGCGCGCGGTTCAAATTGGGGGCAGCAAACACCACGCACGCTGTCGCCCGGGCCCTGAGCAGAGGGCTGATTGTGGTCTGAACCATCGGGTCTCGTTGCGCCCAATGGTTAAAAAGTCGCGCGTCCAGGTCGCCGGCTGTTAAGCATCCTCAAGCTATTCCTTTGATTGTCCAACGCATCGACCAAAGGAAATACCATGATCCGCTATCTTTATGCCGACCAACTTGACCAATACCCGACCCTGCGGGATTCCATGTTTCGGGACCGCGCAGATCAGTTCAGGACAAGACTTGGGTGGGACGTCAGCATAGATGAGAACGGGTTTGAGCGTGACCAATATGACGCCCTGGATCCGCTCTACGTGATCTGGGAAAACGTCGATGGGAGCCACGGAGGGTCCATGCGATTCCTGCCCACAACAGGGCGCACGATGATAAATGAACACTTCACAGACATTCTTGGCGGCGGCACGATCACCAGCCCCCTGATCTGGGAATGTACCCGTTTTTGCCTGAGCCGCGACGCGGAGAGCCGCGTTGCTGCGGCCCTTATGCTTGCGGGTGGTGAAATCATGCAAGGCTTTGGCGTGGCGCATTTTGCCGGGGTCTTTGATGCGCGTATGGTGCGCATCTATCGCCTGATCGGCTCTTCGCCAGAGGTCTTGGGCAGCACCGGTGCTGGTCGTGACCGGATCAGTGTGGGCCTGTGGGAATTCACGACGGAGGCGCAAGTGAAGGTCTCCGTGAAGGCAGATGTCCCTTTGGCACTGTCGCGTTATTGGTTTGAGATGTCCTTTGGCAAATCCGGGACGTCCCAACTGCAAAAAACTGGCTGAAAGCAGCCCTTTCCTCACTGGCGCAGTCCCGTCCCTGACTGTAGGGTCCCGGCATGGGAGCGTCGGTTGTCCAGTATTCCGAAGATCAGGCCGCGGCGCATGATGCCGTCGCCGCACTTTTGCTGGAAGCAGGTATCAATCTCGACGACCAGCTTTTGACATCGCCCAAGAGCTCGAAAGCCGCTGTAATGGCGATTACCGGCAAGGCCGGGTCGGGCAAGACGTTGCTTCTGGCGGAGCTTTTCAAGACCCTGAAGACTGCCGGGGTGGAGATCGTCTCAGGCGACTACGAGCCGAGGAAGAAGCGCGATCGCAGGACGCTGGCGATTCTCGCGCCCACCAACAAGGCGGCGTCGGTGCTGCGGTTTCGTGGTGTTCCGGCGACGACGATCCACCGGATTCTTTACACGCCGGTCTATGATCCCGAGTACGAAAAGATTGCCGAATGGCTGGCAGGCAGCGGAGAGCGGCCGGAGATCGAAGGTCTGACCGAAGTCGCCTTGGATCGGGCAGCTGAGTTCTACGCAAACAACAAATCGATCCCCGGAGCCTTGGCTGCCGCCGGGCTGAGGGGCTCCGACTTCATAACCGGGTGGAAGCGGCGGGAAGAGCCCTTGGACATTGGCTTCGTGGACGAATCCTCGATGCTGGATGACCGTCAATTCGATGACCTGAAAGAGATCTTTCCGACACTTGTCCTTTTTGGCGACCCGGCGCAACTGGCCCCGGTCAACCAATCGGGAACGATGGTATTTGACAAACTCCCCAGCCCCCGTGTGCTGAACCTGAGCCGCATCCACCGCCAGCAGGCGGACAACCCGATCCTCGATCTGGCCCATGCGCTTTCGGACCCCGATCTGGGGTTTGAACAGTTCGAGCAGATGGTCGAACAGGTCGCAATGCGTGATGAACGTGTGGTCTGGGGGCAGCGCGTCGAAGTCGACCTTATGGCGCGCAGCCCTGTGCTGGTCTGGCGGAATGCCACGCGGATCAGGCTGATAAACGCGTTTCGTCACGTTCACGACGCACCCGAAAACGCCTTGCTGCCAGGTGAGCCACTGATTTGTGACGGCCTTGAACTGCCCTTGAAACACCGCAAAAAACGGCTCGATCTGGAGGCACGCGGCCTCATCAAGGGCGCGCAGGTCGTCTACCTGGGTGAAGGAAATCGCGCAGGTTTCAGTCGTCTACACGTTGTGGGGGCCGAAGAGCCGCAGGTCTCTGTCGCCTCTATCGTGAAGATCGAGAAACCCGACGAAGAAGAGCCCTTCATTCCCTTCGCCGCGCGGATGGGGGCGGTATTCCTGCACGGGGCAGCGGTGACAATTCACAAGGCGCAGGGCAGTCAGTGGGACACGGTCCAGGTCTTTGCACCTGATCTTTATGCTGCGGCCCGCATGGGGCGGTCCGAGGCCGGGCAGCCGCTTTGGAAACGCTTGGCCTATGTGGCGATTACCCGGGCGCAGGAGCGGTTGATCTGGGTGGTTCGAAACCGTTTGGCCAAACCCTCTGACCCACTTCGGGTGGATGATTTGCGCGCGGTCCCGGCTGCGCCGCTCTCTTTGGAAAGCCCTGAAGAAACTGATGTGTGATCCCGCTGAACCTCAGGACAAACGCAGCAGCCGGAAAGCGGCCGAAGCCCCCCAACCCGCGGCAATGGCAATGGCAAGTGACATGACCCCATAGATCAGTGGTTGTTGCCTCGACAGCTCATAGAGCCAACGCTCCAACCCGACTTTTTCAACATCAATGGTGGTCTCGTATTGCCCGACGACATCGCCGCCGCGTGTCAGGAAAACGCGGGTCTTATAGTCCCCTTCGGTCAAGGCTGCGGGCAGACGCACCGAGGTACGAAACAGGGTTTGCTCTTCCACGACGACGCTGTTTTCGTTCAGTTGGTAAACTTCCTGCCCCTCGCGAATGCGGATCAGCGCCTCGGTAAAGCTCATGGAATCCGAGATATGCTCCGGCCCACCGACCGAGCGGATCGCACGTGGAACGGAAATCTTATGCCGCAAATCCTCGATGTTTTTCAGCACGTCATCCAATGGCCCGCTGGAATGGACGGCGTAGAAACTTGGGGCCTGATCCACTTCGATCGCGTCCGTATTGACCCAGATGCCCAACCGCTTTTCCTTGCGGCGCACGGTGATCGGCGTGGACGGTCCGGAAACGGTCACGATCACTTGCAGGGGATCGCCTGCGGGGATCGGGTCTTCGCGTTTGATGGCCCCGAAGATCAGGATCTCGGAGCCGTCGAAATTCGTGGTGATGGAAACGCGGTCTTTGCTTAGCCCGAGCACAACCGTTTCACCGGCTACGGTGATCGTGGCGATGCTAAGCGAGATGACCGTCAGAAATGCGAAGATGGCACGCATCATTGCTAGTGTCCCTCTGTCGCGCCAATGGAGTAAAGCTCCGACGGCATCAGCAACAGGTCGAGCGCGAGCTTGCCGCAGACAGCAAGCACCATGAGGGCGAGCAGAATGCGCAACTGTTCCGCCTTGAGTTTGACGCCGATGCGGGTCCCCACCTGCGCGCCGACGACGCCGCCGACAAGCAACAGAACCGCCAGGACGATGTCCACCGTGAAGTTCGTTGTGGCGTGCAAAAGCGTTGTGAAACCCGTCACGAAGATAATCTGGAACAGAGATGTGCCCACGACCACTTTCGTCGGCATGCCGAGCAGGTAGATCATGGCAGGCACCATGATAAAGCCACCACCCACACCCATGATCGCGGCGAGAATGCCGACACAGACGCCAACGATGAGGGGGGGGATCACAGAGATATAAAGGCCTGATACGCGAAACCGCATCTTGAAGGGCAGGCCGTGAATCCAGTTATGTTTTTTTCGCGCGGGGGGCTTGCCGGACTTGGTGTTCCGGATCGCGCGCAGGCTTTCCACGAACATCAGGCTGCCGATGATCCCCAGAAAGACCACGTAACAAAGCTTGACCAGCAGATCGACCTGACCCTGCGCCTTGAGGTAGTTGAAGATCACAACACCCATCGCCGCCCCGGCGAGCCCTCCTATGAGCAGCACCGTGCCCATCTTGAGGTCCACCGTCTTTCGTTTCAGGTGGGCAAGTACCCCCGAAAACGAAGATGCAACGATCTGGTTGGCTTCGGTTGCCACAGCGACAGCGGGTGGGATGCCGATAAAGAACAGAAGCGGCGTCATCAGGAAACCGCCGCCAACGCCGAACATGCCCGATAGCACACCCACGATACCCCCTAGCCCAAGCAACAGGAATGCATTGACCGATACTTCGGCGATGGGGAGGTAAATCTGCATGGTCTCGTTTAGGCAGACTGTGCCGCAAAATCAATGCTTCCCGCTGCCGTGCAGCAATCAGGACCGAACTAATTCTTCAAACTGGCCTTATGGCTTCAGCGTTCCTTGACATAAGGTTCACCGCCCGCACGGGGCGGCACCGCCTTGCCGACGAAGCCCGCCAGGATGATGACCGTCATGATATAGGGCAGCGCCCCCAATAGCTGGCCCTGCACTTTCATCCCGATGATGTTCTGAATGACGTCCGGACGTGTCTCCAGCGCGCCAAAAAGCCCAAAGAGCAGCGTGGCGTAAAGCGCGTACCACGGGCGCCATTTTGCGAAGATCAGTGCGGCCAATGCGATGAAGCCGCGCCCCGCTGACATGTCTTTGACGAAACCCGCCTGAAGCGCTGTGGACAGATAGGCCCCGGCGATGCCGCAGAGAACACCACAGATGAGCACCGCCGCATAGCGCAGGCCCACAACGGAAACACCCGCCGTATCGACGGCTGCCGGGTTCTCCCCTACCGCGCGCAATCTGAGGCCAAAGCGGGTTCGAAACAGGATCCACCAGGTCAAGGGCACCATGGCAAGGGCGACATAGACGAGGATCGAATGACCGGAAATCAGTTCGGAATAGATCGGCCCGAAAACGGGAATTGTTGCGAGGCTGTCGGCAAAGGGCAGGGTGATCGGCTCGAACCTGCCCCCGCCCATCAGCGACGGCGTGCGTCCGCCCTGTTGGAACCAGTCCTGCGCGATCAGCACCGTCAGCCCGGCGGCAAGAAAGTTGATCGCAACGCCCGAGATGAGCTGGTTGCCGCGAAAGGTAATGGAGGCCACGCCGTGCAACAGGCTCAGCGCGACCGAGGCGGCCATCCCGGCGAGGAGCCCCAGCCAAACCGACCCGGTGATCGCGGCAATCGCGGCAGAGAAGAACGCGGCTGCCAGCATCTTGCCTTCAAGGCCGATGTCAAAGATACCGGCGCGTTCCGAGAAAAGCCCCGCAAGGCAGGCGAGCAGCAGGGGCGTTGCCAGGCGAAGGGTGCTGTCAAAGAGCTGGATGAGGGTGAGGAAATCCATCAGGCGTCCCTCCGCCGCAGCAAGAGGAACAGCCGCTCTAGCGGCATACGGACCATATTGTCCAGCGCGCCGGTGAACAGGATGACAAGCGCCTGTATGACCACGATCAACTCTCGGGGGATGGTGGTCCAAAGGGCCAATTCCGCGCCGCCCTGATAGAGGAACCCAAAAAGGATCGCGGCGAGGAAGACCCCGAACGGATGGCTGCGCCCCATCAGTGCAACCGCGATCCCGATGAAGCCCGCCCCTTCGACCGCGTTCAGAACAAGGCGTTCAGCCTCTCCCATTACGTTGTTGATCGCCATCATGCCCGCCAAAGCGCCGGAAATCAGCATGGCGATCATCGTGATCGCAACGGGTGAAATGCCTGCGTATTTTGCAGCGGGCTCAGACTTGCCATAGCTGCGGATTTCATACCCCAGCCAGGTGCGCCACAAAAGCAGCCAGACCAGAAAGCAGGCGGCAATCGCGATCAGAAAGGTGATGTTCGCGGGCGCTGCCTTGGAAAAACTAATCCCCACAACCCCCAGGATGTCATGCAGTGTCGGCAGGTGGACGGCTTCGGGAAACCGCGCTGACGCCGGGTCCATGCTGCCTGGCGGGCGCATCACGTTGACGAGGATGTAGTTCAGTACTGCCGCTGCGATGAAGTTGAACATGATTGTGGTGATTACGATGTGACTGCCGCGTTTGGCCTGCAAAATGGCCGGGATCGCAGCCCATGCTGCACCAAAAAGACCCGCCATAACGGTTGCGGCCAGCAGCGCGATGGTCCAGTGCGGCCAGGGGATCAGCAAGCAGGCCAGCGCAACGCCCAACCCCCCGAGCATGGCCTGCCCCTCGCCGCCGATATTGAAGAGGCCCGCGTGAAAGGCAACGGAGACAGCGAGGCCCGTGAAGAGGAAATTCGTTGCGTAATAAAGGGTATAGCCCCAGCCGTAGGTGCTGCCCAGAGCACCCGTGACCATGAGATTGACCGCCGCGACCGGGTCCTCCCCGATGGCCAGAATAACCAGCGCGGACAGAATCGCCGCAAGGATCAACGAGATCAGCGGCACAAGGATCACTTCCGCCCACTTTGGCACAACATCCATGCGTCAGCTCCCCACACCGGCCATCAGCAGGCCCAGTTCTTTTTCATCGGTTTCTGCCGATAGCCGCTCGCCCATGATATGACCGTCGAACATGACGGCGACGCGGTCGGCCAGCGCGAGAATCTCTTCCAATTCCACCGACACCAGCAGGATGGCCTTGCCCTGATCGCGCAGGGCGACGATCTGCTGGTGAATGAACTCGATGGCCCCGATGTCGACACCTCGTGTGGGCTGTCCGACCAGCAACAATTCGGGATTGCGTTCGATTTCGCGGGCCAGAACGACCTTTTGCTGATTGCCGCCCGAAAAGCTCTTGGCGGCCAGTGCCGGGTTCGGGGGGCGCACGTCAAAACGCTCCATCTTGCCAGCGGTGTCTTCGCGGATGGCGTTGTTGTTCAGGAGCAGACCCGATTGATAAACCTCTGACCTGTGATAGCCGAAAGCGGTGTTCTCCCAGGCGGAGAAGTCCATGATGAGCCCCTCACGCTGCCGGTCTTCGGGCACGTGGCCGATGCCACGCATCCTGCGCGACCGGCCATCTGCTTCTTTCCCGGTCAGGTCCAGCGCTTTCCCATTCAGCATCACGGAGCCTGTGGCCCTGGCATAACCGCCCAGCACTTCCAAGAGCTCCGACTGACCGTTCCCGGCAACGCCCGCGATGCCGACAATTTCGCCCGCGCGCACTTGCAGATCAATGCCTTTGACGCGTTCCACCTTCTGCTCATCGACAACCCGCAACCCTTTGATGTCGAGCACGACATTCCCCGGTGTTGCAGGCTTTTTATCGACGCGCAGCAGGACCTTACGCCCTACCATCAACTCTGCCAGCTCTGCCGGAGATGTGTCCGACGTCTTCACCGTTGCAGTCATTTCGCCCCGCCGCATGACGCTCACGGTGTCGGTCGCTTCCATGATCTCGCGCAGCTTGTGGGTGATGAGGATGATCGTCTTCCCCTCCGCGCGCAGACGGTCGAGAATCCGGAAAAGCTGATCCGCTTCTGCCGGGGTCAGGACACCGGTCGGCTCATCCAGGATCAGGATGTCCGCCTTGCGGTATAGCGCTTTGAGGATTTCGACACGCTGCTGCATGCCAACGCCAAGATCTTCGATCACGGCATCAGGGTCGACGTTCAGCCCGTATTCCTTTTCAAGCTCAAGCAGCGACTTGCGTGCCTTTGCAAGCGACGGACGCAAGAGCCCGCCGTCCTCGGCACCCAGAATGATGTTTTCCAGCACCGTGAAGTTTTCGACCAGCTTGAAGTGCTGGAAGACCATGCCGATCCCGGCGGAAATAGCCGCCTGGCTGTCAGGGATTTCTGTCTTTTTTCCGGCGATAAAGATGTCGCCCTTATCGGCCTTGTAAAAGCCGTAGAGGATCGACATGAGCGTCGATTTGCCCGCACCGTTTTCGCCAATGATCCCGTGGATTGTGCCGGGCATCACGCGGATGGAGATGTCCTTGTTGGCCTGAACCGGTCCGAAGGCTTTGGATATGCCTTTCAGTTCAATCGCCGGTGCCGCGTCGGCCATGGATCACCCCCCGTCTTTGACGGGCCACGCCAACCCCTTGGCATGGCCCGCTTTTTCGTCTTTTCCCGATCAGAAGTCGAGGACGGGGCAGCTGTCGTTGGTGTAATAGGCTGCCACTTCGATCTCACCCGCCATGATCTTCTCACGGGCAGCTTCCACGGCCGCTTTCATCTCATCGGTGACCAGGGGCGCGTTATGCTCATCCAGTGCGTAGCCGACACCTTCTTCGGCCAGACCCATCTGGAATACGCCTGTTTCAAGGCCGGTTCCGGCGACCAGCGCGTCATAGACGGCGACGTCCACGCGCTTGAGCATGGAGGTGAGAACCTTGCCCGAGTGCAGGTAGTTCTGGTTGCTGTCCACACCGATGGAGAGGATCCCTTCGTCCGCTGCGGTTTGCAGCACGCCGACACCGGTGCCACCGGCAGCCGCATAGACCACGTCAGCCCCCTGGCTGATCTGCGCCTTGGTAAGCTCAGACCCTTTCACAGGGTCGTTCCAGGCGGCAGGTGTGGTGCCGGTCATGTTGGCAATCACCGTTGCATCCGGGTTCACGGCCTTGACGCCCTGCGCATAGCCGCAGCCGAAGTGACGGATCAGCGGAATATCCATCCCACCGATGAAGCCGACGGTGCCGGATTTTGACGCCATTGCGGCCATCATGCCAACGAGATAGGAGCCCTCGTGTTCGGCAAACCCGATCTGGCGAATGTTCGGCGCGTCAAGCCAGGTCACGTCGATGGCGACGAATTTCGTGTCCGGGTAGTCGGGTGCCACGGCCGAGAGCGGGTCCGCCATGGCAAAACCCATGGTGATGACCGGGTTTGCCCCGGCTTCGGCAAAGCGGCGCAGGGCCTGCTCACGCTGGGCTTCGGACTGGAGTTCGATCTCGCGATAGGTGTTGCCGGTCTCGTCGGCCCAGCGTTTCGCGCCGTTATGCGCCGCTTCGTTGAAGGATTTGTCGAACTTGCCGCCAAGATCGAAGATGATCGCTGGTTCCGCTAGAACAGCGCCTGCGGAAAGGGCAAGAGCGGCTGTCGCGCCAAGAAATTTTTTCATAAGGGTCATCAAGGGTCTCCCGGTTTTTGGTTTTGGAGCGATCGGAGGGCGAAGCACCCTCCGATGCCCGTTTTGAGCGGATGATTTCTGATCCTGCACGATTTAGGGCCCAAGGCATCGGCAGGGTCAACCGGTTTTTGGCGTCAACGGGTCGTTTGAACACTCCGATCCCGGGTCAATGCGGTTTGCATCAGCAATGCGTCCACCCGGGCCGCATTCATACGGGCATAATAGGCTTTGCGCCGCCCGGTGCTCTCAAAACCGAAGTTGGTATAGAGCGCGATTGCGGCTGTGTTATCCGCTGCGACTTCGAGAAAGGCAGTTGCCGCCGCGCTGTCCGACATCCAGTGACGCATCAACGCACGCGCGACCCCCTGTCGTCGTTGATCTGGATCGACGGCGAGGGTCAGCAACTCTGCTTCGTCCGCGACGCTGCGGACCAGGGCAAATCCGTGCCCGACCGTGTAGAGTTGCACATGCGCTGCGCTGCAAAGGGAGATGAATTCATCTTCGGTCCAGCCGCGTTCGGGGGCAAAGGCTCTCGCGTGAAGATCCGCTAGTTGCCGGGGCGTCACGGCAGGATCACGGGCGGCGCATCGCGGGCCGGGGCCGCATCCGCAGGTCGGATGTAGACCGGCGCCGGGCGGGGCTGCGGCTGGCCAAGCCGTTCTCCGGCGACCCGGCAGATTGCGATGGCGGTGGGGTAAGCGGGGGCGGCACCACCGTGCCCGATCAGTGTCTCTGTCGTCATCGGTAAATTGGCGGCAGGGCAAATCACCGCTTCGGCTGCCTGTCCGCTTGCGTCGAAGGCCTGCAAATACGCTTCGTCCCGGCGGGCATCGACCGCGCAGGAACAGGCAGTCTTTTGCCCGTATTGCAACGCTTCAAAGGCCGTGACGCCCAAGGCGGGCACGCCGAGGCCAAGTGCCAGACCACGCGCCGCCGAGACGGAGATTCGGATGCCGGTGAAGTTTCCCGGTCCTGTTCCGACGCCGATGGCGGTGAGGTCGGACGGGGCGATACCCGCATCCCGCATGAGTTCAGAGCAAAGCGTCATCAGGCGTTCAGCCTGTCCCTTCGCCATTTCCTCCACCCGGTGCATCAGTACGGCATCGCCACGCAGCAACGCGACCTTGCAGGCGGCGCTGCTGCTGTCAAACCCAAGAATAGTCGGGGTGTGGTCGGTCACGGATTGTCTGGGGGGCAGGGGCTGCGGCTTCAGGTCGCGACCGGCCTTACTTCGGTGACTTCAGGGATGTAGTGCCGCAGCAGGTTCTCGATACCCATTTTCAGGGTCAGGGTAGAGGAGGGGCAGCCCGCGCAGGCACCTTGCATGTGCAGGTACACAACACCACGGTCAAAGCCATGGAAGGTGATGTCACCCCCATCCTGAGCGACCGCTGGCCGGACGCGACTGTCCAGCAACTCCTTGATCTGGTTCACGACGGGGCCGTCTTCCTCGTTGTGATCCGCATGGCCGGAGGCAGGTTCGTGATCGCCTGCCATCACTGGCTGACCGGACTGGAAATGCTCCATGATCGCGCCCAGCAAAGCCGGTTTGATGTGATCCCAATCCACTGCATCTGCCTTGGTCACCGTGACGAAGTCATTGCCGAAGAACACCCCGGTCACGCCCTCTACCGCATAGACACGCGACGCCAGTGGCGACTGCTCTGCCGATTCCGCTGTGGGGAAATCAGCAGTGCCCATCTCAAGGACGGTCTGACCGGGCAGGAATTTCAGCGTTGCGGGGTTCGGCGTGGATTCGGTCTGGATAAACATCTGCATTCTCCTGAAGCTTCGACTGATATGCGGATCAGGGCCGCACAAGTCAAGGTTTGGAATCATTCTAAACTATCCGGCCCGCGCCGTCACGCAGAATAGGCTGACGCAAGCGTTTAGGTAATGGCTTCCAGCCGCTCTTTGCTCAGATCACCGGGCACAATCGTCATGGGCACGGGCAACCCGCCTGAACTCTTCGTCAACTGTGTGACCAGTGGGCCGGGGCCTTTCTTGTCCGTACCGGCCCCGAGCACGAGGACCCCGATGTCCTTGTCGTCGTTGACCTGAGCCAGTATTTCGTCAACGGGCCGCCCTTCGCGAATGACCAGCTCGGGATCAACCTTCTGACGGTCACGCATCCATTTCGCAAAAACCTCGAAATGCACCTGAATGCGTTCGCGTGCTTCTTCGCGCATGACCTCGCCAACGCCGATCCAGTGGTTGAATTCGTCCGGGGGGATGACGGAAAGCACCTGCACGCCGCCCCCGGTATTGGCAGCGCGCATTGCTGCAAAGCGCATCGCATTGAGACATTCACGACTGTCGTCCAGAACCACCAGAAACTTACGCATGATATGACGCCCCCGTTTTGGCCCGATCATGACGACCTTCAAACCATGACGCAATCGCATTCTCCACCTCAAAGTCACTGGACAGCACGCGCAAAGCGGCGCAGACTCGCTGCGCGACGGAGGTGGGATGCAAATGTCGATGCAACAGATCATTTACGCGTCGCGTCCGTTCGGTTTCAGCACAGATGTTCTGGCCGGTATTCTGGCGGTGTCCCGGACGCGAAACGCGCAGCGAGACATAACCGGCGCGCTCATCTGTCGGCCCGACATCTACGTTCAACTCCTCGAAGGCCCCGCGGGCCGCGTCGACACACTGATGGACAAGATCGCCGAAGACGACCGCCATGTGGACGTTCAGGTCTTGGTGCGCGCGCCCGTGGAGGACCGTCTGTTTCCGGGGTGGTCGATGAAACATGATCCGGCCGTCACATGGCTTTGGACCCCGGAAGAGATTGCGGAAGGTGCGCTTGACAAAACCACGCCCGAAGAGGTGCGGTCCATGTTCGTGCGGGTCGCCAGCCAGCCATCCTCATAGGGTCTGCGTCGCGGCCCAGTCCCAGTACATCTCCCTCAATCGCCGGGCGACCGGACCGATCTGATACTGGCGATCTTCGAAGCCCGTCACCGGTGTGATCTTCGACATGTTGCCGGTCAGAAAGACTTCATCCGCGTCCTCGAAGTCTGCAAAGGTCAGGACGGTTTCGTGGATCGGGATGCCGTCGGCCTTCATGTGATGGATATGCCTTGCCCGCGTGATGCCGGACAGGAAAGTGCCATTGGCAATGGGGGTGAAGACCTCGCCGTCTTTCGCCATGAAGACATTTGCGGTCGCGGATTCGGCCACGTTCCCCATCGCATCCGCCACCAGTGCGTTCTGAAACCCGCGGCTGCGCACATCGACGAGCATGCGGGCGTTGTTGGGATAAAGGCATCCCGCCTTTGCATCGACAACATTGTCTTCCAGAACAGGCCTGCGAAAGCGCGTCCGCCCCAGAGTGACGCTGGCATCAGGCCTGGCCATGGGGATTTTCTCTAGGACAATGGCAAAGCCGACCTCCGTCGCATCCGGAACGATCGCCGTCATGTCCCCGTGAATGCCCCAATACGTGGGCCGGATGTAGATGGCGTCCTGCGGGCCATAGGCTTTCAGACCCTCCGCGATGATCTCAACCATTTCCGGTGCCGAAACCGTTGGTTTCAGCATCAGGGCCCGGGCGGATTTGTTGACGCGTTCACAATGGGCCAGCAAATCGGGCGCGCATCCGTTGAAATAGCGCGCGCCATCGAAAACGCTGCTGCCGAGCCAGCTGGCATGATCGGCAGCACGCATGATCATGACATCGCCCCGATGCCACTGACCTTCAAACCACGTCGATATTTCCGTCCCCGTCGCCATCTGCGCCCGCCTTTCCTCTGGTTCAGGGCAAACTTGCAGGCTTGCTGCGCAGGGTCAACGCTGGTGCCCGCATCACGTTGCCTTGTAGACGCCTTCGGGCAAGTTCAGGGCAGCGGTCAGGTCGCGCCATTGCTCCGGCGACAGGCGGACAGAGACTGTCTGATCCGTCCTGGGATCATATTGGTTCAGCAAAATGGCGCTCTCGGTCGCGTGGACAATGACATCTTCTTGCAAGGGCGCGCTGCCGTCGTCCACAAGTGTGATGACTGTCGCGTCGAATTCGTGCTCAATGGTAAACATGTATGACAGACTACGCGGTCAGCAGTGCAATGCAAGCGTCACAACCTCGTGTTCAACGGGTGGTGGACGTCTTGAATAGTGCTACATTGAAAGGGTGCTGCGCAAGCAGGAGGTGACGAGCGGAATGACAAAACGATTTGGACTATTCGCAGTGCTGGCCCTGCTTCTGTCAGGATGCGCGGTTGGCACCGTTTCGACACCACCAGCGGGCGGTGGAGCACCCACAACGGACGCCCCCCAGACCCGTGACGGAGCGGCGATCCGCGAATTTATTGAGGTCGTCCGCACCGTCGAGCCTGTGGCCGAGCGCGAGTGCAAAGCGCGCACGCGCCAGATCAACTGCGACTTCAGGATTGTGGTGGATGACCGCCCGGGTCAGCCCGCCAATGCGTTCCAGACCGTCGACAAATCCGGGCGCCCGATCATTGCGTTCAATATCCAACTGATCGAAGACGCCCGCAACCGGGATGAGCTTGCCTTCGTTTTGGGCCATGAAGCTGCCCATCACATCGCAGGCCATATCGGACGCCAGCAGCAGAACGCTGTCGCAGGTGCGGTGGTTGCGGGTACGCTTGCCGTTTTGTTGGGCGGCAACGCGGAAGCCGTTGAAGTCGCGCAGAAACAAGGGGCTCAGGTCGGCGCGCGCACCTATTCAAAGGATTTCGAGCTGGAGGCCGATGCTTTGGGTACGGTCATCACGGCGCGGGCGGGGTATGATCCCATCCGCGGCGCACAGTTCTTCACGCGAATCCCGGACCCGGGCGATCGTTTTCTGGGCACGCACCCACCGAATGCGCAACGGATTGAAACCGTTGAGCGTGTGGCTGCCGGGTTATGAGCGCTGCGCGCTGCGACGTTGGCGCCGCAAGTGCCAACGGTAGATCAACGGTGCAAGGATGTAATCGTAGCTCCAGCACGCAAGACGGTGCACCACAGGTAAGCTGACCACCCGCGCAAGCCAGCGGTATTTGGGCATTTCCTGCCACAAGACGATGAATGCAGGGATACCCGTTTTCAGCCTATCCCCCTGTGCCACATGCAGGCGTCGGGCTGCGGTATCGGGGTCCAAATCCCATTTCGCCAGTTTTTCGGTATCGTTCAGATCATCAAAGGCGATGGGCAGCGCCTCTCGTTCGCTGTAGGCGGCGTAATGATCGATCTCGAACCGGCAAACCGGGCATTCGGCATTGTAAAGTACGGATGTAGAGGGCGCATTGTCAGTCATGCGCCGGAGATATGCCGCGCCTCAGCGCTTTCCACCCTCACGGACAATTCACCGCAGCAAGCAGGTTAAAGAGCGTTGTGTGAGCCATCGCACAGTGGCGCTTTGCCCGTGGCCTTGCACCCGCAGAAATAGAGTTTCTTGTCTGCGTCAGCTTCATATTTCATCGGGGAGAAACCGGTGTCCTTGTGCGATCCATCGCAGAAGGGCTGCTTGGACGATTGCCCGCATGTGCACCAGAAATAGGATTTTCCGGCGGTCACTTCGACAGGATAGGGTGCTTTCTGGGCGATCTTGGCTGTGTTCGTCATGGCTTGAGCCCTCCTTTTCGTTTTATCAGTTAGGCCATCAGAGTGCGAAGGAAACTCGAAAGCGGGTCAACGCGCCATGGTCCCCCACAGGTCGTATTCGCCCGCTTCATCCACCTTGACCGTGACAATGTCGCCCGGCGACAAGGTTTCATGACCCTGATCGATGAAGAGGTTGCCGTCGATCTCAGGGGCGTCTGCCATCGTCCGGCAGGTCGCGGCATCCTCATCCACCTCATCGACGATCACCTCTAGCCGTTGACCCACCTTGGCCGCGAGTTTTGCTTCCGAGATGGTTTGCGCTTTCTCCATAAAGCGATCCCACCGGTCCTGCTTGACGTCGTCAGGCACCTGGCCGGGCAGCGCATTCGACCGCGCGCCCTCGACGTTCTCGTACTGGAAGCAGCCGACACGGTCGAGTTGCGCCTCATCCATCCAGTCGAGCAAGGTCTGAAACTCCTCCTCAGTTTCGCCTGGGTAGCCCACAATGAAGGTTGAACGCAGCACCAGATCAGGGCAGGCCGAGCGCCATGCCGCTATCTCGTCTAGCGTTCTGGCCGCCGCTGCCGGGCGCGCCATGCGTTTCAGCACCTCCGGATGCGCGTGCTGGAACGGGATGTCGAGATACGGCAGGATCAGACCCTCAGCCATCAGGGGGATCAACTGCCGCACATGCGGATAGGGGTAGACGTAATGCAACCGCACCCAGGCCCCGAGGCTGCCAAGGTCTCGTGCGAGGTCGGTGATATGGGCACGGTGCCCCCGCTCTTCCGCATGTTTGATGTCAACGCCGTAGGCGGAGGTGTCCTGGCTGATGACCAGCAGTTCCCGCACACCGTTTTCCACCAGCTTTTCTGCTTCCCGCAGGACCGCGTGGGCGGGGCGGCTCACAAGGCGGCCCCGCATGTCAGGAATGATGCAGAACTTGCAATTGTGATTGCAGCCTTCGGAAATCTTCAGGTAGCTGAAGTGGCGCGGTGTCAGGCGCACCCCGGACGCAGGCAGCAGATCGACAAACGGGTCGGGGCTCGGCGGCACGGCCTGATGCACGGCGTCCAGCACCTGCTCATACTGATGCGGTCCCGTGACGGCGAGCACGCTGGGATGTGCCCCGGTGATATATTCCGGTTCTGCGCCAAGGCAGCCTGTCACGATCACCCGGCCGTTTTCATTGAGCGCCTCCCCGATGGCTTGCAACGACTCTGCCTTTGCGCTGTCGAGGAAACCGCAGGTGTTCACAATGACCGCCTCAGCCCCTTGATAGTCGGGCGAGATTCCGTACCCTTCGGCGCGCAACCGGGTGAGGATGCGCTCACTGTCCACCAGCGCCTTGGGGCACCCAAGGCTGACCATGCCGATCATCGGTTGATCCGCGCGCCGCGGCTCCGAAATACGGGTTCTCGGGGCCAGGTCCGGGCGCAATTCAGGGGGGTTTGTGCTCATGTTTTGCGCTATACTGTAGAAGAGAGCGCCGCGAAAGGGGTTCGCGCCGCGCAGAGGGTCTTGAATGATGAAATGGGTTTTCCGCGTTTTCGGCCTGCTGGTCGTCCTGGCTGTGTTCCTTGTGGGGGCGGTTTTCTTCCTGCCTGCCGAGCGGTTGGCACGGATCGCAACGGACCAATTGTCGGCAACCACAGGGCGCGAGGTGGCCATCAACGGGGATGTCGCGCTGACCTTCTGGCCCGTCCTGGGGGTGAGTGCTGACGATCTGGAGGTCAGCAATGCGGCCTGGGCCGAACAAGGTGCGATGTTTCAGGCTGCAAATGCAGCCATTGGTATAGATGCCTTCAGCCTTTTGCGCGGTGACATCAGGATCACAAATATCGAAGCCCACAGCCCCACGATCCGGCTGGAACAAAAGCTGGATGGCCGGGCAAGTTGGCAATTCACCGACGGGGGCGGCAGCGGCGAGATCAAGGCGGAGACAACCCCGCAAGCGGCGGAACAGCCGAGCGCGCCCAAACCGGAGGCGCGTCAGTTCATTATCGAACGGCTCGAGGTCACTGATGCGACGCTGATCTATGACGCTGAAGGCAGTGACCTCGTGTCGCTCAGCGGCGTGGACCTCGCGCTTGATTGGCCCGATCCGAACGGACCTGCTGAGATCAAGGCAGTGCTGCGTCCCGCATCGAGTGATGTGGACATTGATCTGACAGTGGATGCCTTCGGGGCATTCATCGCAGGCGACGTCAGCCCTCTGCGATTGCAGGTCATGACCGACGGCGGAGAGTTCTCGATCGACGGGCGTGCCAGTACGGACGGCGCTGTGGCGGGAAGTGTCGCGCTGAAAACCGCGTCAACGGACGGGCTGATGCGCGCCCTCGGTCTGCCGCCCTTGGACTTGCCGCCCAAACTGGGGCGCAGCATGGACCTGAAGACAGAAATCACGCTGACGCCTGACCGCAGGCTCGCCTTGCGCGGGTTGAGCGTTGATCTTGATGGCAATGCCATCCGCGGGGATGCCGACCTCTCCCTAAACGGGACGCCTGAGATCAACGCGCGTCTGGATGCGGGTGATCTTGACGTGAAGCCGGCCTTTGCGCCTTCATCAACTGGCGACAGAAAGAGCAGCGGGAACGGTGGTGGGAGTGGCAACGCGCCGCGCCCGGCAACAAGTGGCTGGTCCACCGATGCAATTGATGCGAGCGGTCTCGCGGCGTTTAACGGGGATATCGCCCTGAGTGCCAACAGTATCGATCTGGGTGACTTCCAACTGGGCAAAACCCGCGCGGTTCTGAGAAATGACAATTCGCGGATGGTTTTCGATCTGCGCGAGGTCGCCGCCTATGGTGGTGACGTGACGGGGGAGTTCGTTGTCAACAATCGCGGTAGCCTGTCCGTCGGGGGCAAGATGACGATCTCGGGCATCCAGATGCAGCCGCTTTTGCGGGATGCGGTCGATCTTGATCGGCTGACCGGGCAGGGCGACTTGCGCCTCAGCTTTCTGGGGTCGGGTCCAAGTGTTGACGCGATCATGCGGTCCCTGTCTGGCGATGGTCGTCTTGAGATCGGGCGCGGCACATTGGAAGGGATCAACCTTGACCAATTGCTGCGGGGCGGCGCCACGACCGGCACCACCATTTTCAACGATCTGACCGCAACATGGACCATTGCGTCAGGTGTTCTTGCCAACAAGGATCTGTTGTTGCGGCTCAAGAATTACAGTGCGTCGGGCGCGGGAGATGTCGATCTTGGCAATCGCCGCATCGACTATCGCTTCACGCCGGTGGCGCTGCGTGCAAATTCAGGGCAGGGACTGGCGGTGCCAGTCATCTTCAAAGGGCCGTGGTCAGATATTTCTATCCGCCCGGACGTGGAAGCTGTGCTCGAAGCGGAGCTTGATGAGGAAAGGCGACGCCTTGAGCGCAAGGCCAAGGAAAAGCTGCGCGACGAACTGGGACTCGACAAGCCGGACGGAAAATCCCTGGAGGATGAGGTCAAGGACAAGCTCTTGCGCAAGCTCTTTGACTGAAAAGCGCCCTAGAGCAGCATCCGTTTCATCTGCAACACGACCCCTTGCAACTGAGGCCAGCCCCCTCCCGGGGGGAGGGTCGGGGGCTGGCCGGGTATGATCGGTAAGGTAGGCGGCGCAGGTTTTCAGGCCGATGCCCTAAATCCGGATCGGGTCGGATTTGGCCAGGGCATCGAACTGCATCAACGTCGCGACAAGGGCCGGCATCTGGTCCAGATAAATCATGTTGGGCCCGTCACAGGGGGCGTTATCCGGATCCTGATGGGTTTCCATGAAGATCGCCCCCACCCCGATCGCCGCCGCAGCTCGCGCCATCACCGGTGCAAATTCGCGCTGCCCGCCGGAGGACCCACCACGCCCGCCTGGCTGCTGAACGGAGTGGGTGGCATCCATGACCACCGGGTAGCCTGTCTGTGCCATCTGCGGCAGGGAGCGCATATCCACCACAAGGGTGTTGTAGCCGAATGACGTGCCGCGTTCGGTCAGCAGAATGCGCTGGTTCCCGGTGGATTCGATCTTGGCCACCACATTGTCGATCTCCCACGGTGCCAGGAACTGCCCCTTCTTCACATTGATTGCGGCCCCGGTCTGGCCCGCGGCCAGAAGCATATCCGTCTGGCGGCAGAGAAAGGCCGGGATCTGGAGGATATCCACCGCTTCGGCGGCCAAAGCGCATTGCGCTTCATTGTGCACATCGGTGAGGACCGGCACAGCATTGGCCTTGCCCACCGATTGCAGCACTTTCAGACCCTCGTCGAGGCCCATGCCGCGGGCACCGTCCAGAGACGTCCGGTTGGCCTTGTCGAATGAGGCCTTGAACACATATTGCGCGCCTGCAGCCTCGCAGGCTTCCTTCATGCGTCCGGCGATCATCTGCGCATGATCTTCGGATTCCAGCTGGCAGGGACCAGCAATAATGGTCAAAGGGCGGTCATTCCCAATGACAAGGTCGCCAACGGTCACGTTTTTCATATCAGGAAGTTACCTGTTCTCTCAGTATGGAAGCGGTCAAGGAGACCATGAGGTAGATACCGCCAAAGATCAGGAACGCCAAGATGGTATTCTCGAAACTGCGGGGATAGGTTGCTTCCTGCGGGGCGACAGGTTTCACGGTGGTCGTCAGATACCGCACCTGCCGGTTGGCTTCCATACGGGTCTGTTCCATCTGTTGCAGGGCAGATTGCAACAACATGTCTCGTGTCGTCAGATCAGCTTGTGCCAGCTGGACGCGCACGTTGAGCTGCGCCAGCGAATCCTGCCCTTTGCTTGCGTCTGTCATTCTGGAATTCAGCGCGTCCAATTGCTGGTTCAACCGGCGCAGATCACCTCTGACGCCCTCCACGCGCGATGGGTTCGGCCGGGCGTTGTCCAGCAACGCGGCAAGTTGCAGCTCTTTCTCCAGGATCTGGATCTCCACACTGCTGATCTGCTGGCGCAGGCTGACAATGACGGCTTCGGGATCAAGCGTTGCGCCTTCGAGTTGCAGCCGTACCAGCGCTTGCTGGGCCGCGCGGCGCTCTGCTTCGGCTTTTTCAAAACCCGCGCGCGCGTCGGCCATCTGGTCATCGCGTTTTTGCTCGCTGAGATTGTTGACCCGTTCCTCGGCGTATCGGATCAGCGCCTCACTGAACCGGGCGCTTGTCTGCGGGTCGGCGGCGACGACTTCCATGCGCAATACACCTTCGGTCGGATCGTAGCCGATCTTGACCCTTTTCTGATAGGCTTTGTATGCCTCTTCGTTCGTGGGGTCTTCATCCAGTCGCTGGACAGGGTCAATGAAGCTTTGGGTGAAGTGGGACTTGAACCCGACGTCCTCATCAAGTTTCAACATCGCTTCCTTGGATTCAAGGAATTCCTGAACGGCGGTACTGTCACCGGAGGTCGCGAACTGCGTGCCGGACAAAAGTCCGCCCATGCCGCTGCCGCCCTGCCCATCCGCCTGAAGGATCAGGAAGGCGGACTTTGTCGCATACATCGGTGTCGCCACCTGATAGAAATACCACCCCGCAATGGCCGTCGGCAAAACCACGAAACAGGCCAGACGCGCCAGCAACATCCGTATTTTCCTGCGACGTCTGCGCGAGATATCTGCCTGAATTTCGGAGATTTCCCGGTTTCGTCTTTCGATCGGGCTCAGTTCTGTCGCCGCCACGCCGTTGTCGGTATTGGACACGGTCTGAGGCAATTGCAGAGCGTCAGTCCCGCTCTTGCGATCATAGCCATTCTGACGGTCTTCTTCCTGCACCACCAGTTCCAGCATGTTCGTGCGCTTGAAAGGGTCAATGCCGCGCAAGCGCAGGAGCCGAACGGCGTCGACCTCCGAGGTGGGTGCAAGCCCGTTCTTTTGCGCCACGCGTCGCGCCATCCGCAACTGGCGACCGGTCAGCCCCTCATTCCGAATCGCGTCCAGATCGGTCGCCGCCCCGTCTGATGCGTCCGCCGCTGGCGCGGCTTCGACACTTGCGGCTTCGCGCGCCGCTGACCGCTCCGCCGGGCCTTCGGTTTCTGCAGCCGCCCGCCTGATGCGGAACTTTCTAGCTGTCGGTCTCGTAGTCATAAAGCTGTTTCGCTTCTTCCAGTGTATCAAACATGTGGATTTGCCCATTCAGCAAGACAGCCGCCGACCGGGCGAATTTCTCGATGGTTTTGGGTTGATGTGACACGATCACAATTGTCGTGGTCCGCAGCCGTTCTCTCAGGATTTCGCCAGCCTTGCGGTTGAATTCCGCGTCCGTGGTCGATGGCATGCCCTCATCAATCAGGTAGATGTCAAAGTCGAGCGCAAGCATCAGCGAAAAACAGAACCGGGCGCGCATACCGGCGGAATAGGTCCCCAAAGGCTGGTCGAAATATTCCTCCAGCCCGCAAAGCCACCGGCAGAAGCTTTCCACGTAATCGGGGTCAAGTCCGTAAAGCCGTGCGATGTAGCGGGCGTTCTCGACCGCTGAAACCCTGTTCACGACGCCCCCCATGAAACCAAGTGGGAAAGAGATTTTACAGCTTTTGCGAATCTCGCCCTCATCGGGCTTCTCCAGCCCGGCCATCATGTTGACAAGGGTCGTTTTGCCCGTGCCATTCGGTGCCAAAACGCCCAGCGAATTGCCGAGTTCAACCTTGAAGGACACCTTGTCAAGGATGACCTTATGCTGAGTTCCTGTCCAAAAGGACTTGGATACGTCTTCAAACGCCAGCATGTCTGCTCCGATTCCGCCAAGGCCTGCGCGTGGACCTCCGACCGTTGGCGTAGCAGAGTATGCTTACGGAATTTCTACTGTCTTAGGTGCAAGATGCCTCAAATTGAGGGTAAATCGGAGCAGTTCAACCGCGTTGCGAGGAAGCCCCTGAGTGTGCGCCAAGACTGTCTTCGAATCCGGTTGTGCCCGGCCTGTTGCTGGCTAGGGTGGGCCAATGACCGACCTCGCGGAAGATATTTCGAACTGCAGGCTCTGCGCTGAGCGTTTTCAGGGACCGCAACCGGTCATGCCCCAAGTCCGGTAACATGGTTTGAACCCACCGCACGTATTCTGATCGCCGGTCAGGCACCCGGCATGAAGGTGCATCAATCCGGCAAACCCTTCACTGACCCCTCTGGGGATCGGCTACGCGCCTGGATGGCGGTCAGCCCGGAGGTCTTTTATGACCGCGCACGCATTGCCATCGTGCCGATGGCGTTCTGTTATCTCATGTCGAAAATGTCTATGTATTTAGCGTGATATTTGGCTTGCGGCACCAGGTGTGACGTAGCATTGGCCAGAAGCGCGTAGACCTCAAGTATCGCAGCGTTTCTGGCCAATGCGACCCATGGAGAGAGACCATCTTTTCAATTCAAAATCGCGCAGCAGGTGAGTCCAAACTCTGCAGTATCTGACGTCATGCAGCCTAGGCCTGACCAAGCAAACGGTTCTTTGAATAAAGAAAGCTCTTGCTCACTCTCTGTGAGATTCACGTTTGTTGATCCGTTGGAAGGCCTGAGAGATGGCAAACCAGCACAACCTACGAATTATAATAGCGCACTGCTTGGGGTTCCTTTCAACGGGTACAACGGTAGCCGAGGCGGGAAGCGCGTAGACCCCGGATGTCGCAACGGTTCATGCCTCGGCGGCCATTTGAGTTTAGCAAGAACGGCCGATAGTGTTGAAAAACTCTGATTTTGCCCAAAAGTGGTAAAAAAATTGGCCGTAGAGAGCCAGGCGAAAATTCCGGCTAGGGCGCCGGCCAAAACACCGGTTTGGCGATGTGAGAGACACTGATAGCCGCCTCTGCGCAAACAGGTCGGGCTTTTCAATTTATTCGAATTTTCCGAAAAAATGAGGGGGAAGATTTTCCGAGTTTTTCAACAATATCGGCCCAAAGGAGACATCCGGCCGTCCTAACGATGCTCCGGTACGGCCCGGTGGACCTGCCATTCACTGCGTCAGCGAAATCACAAGAAAGGCGAACTCACGATCTGCGGACAAACCTGCCGTCGGGCCTCAAAGAACGAACGACCGTTGTGCACGCATTCGCGTCCGCAGCGAAAAATAACAAGGGCGGAAAACGGAAGTTCGCTACAGGAGCGGTAGTTTCAATTCGCGACTCGTAAAGCTGCCAAACGGCACCGTTGAAGTAGCTAGCTTAAGCCGCGCAACGGCAATCGAGGGCTCTATCTCATCAATTTCCTTATTTGGACTCGCTAGCGCTGATGTCAGATGGTCGAATAGAACGCTCACAGACATCCCAATTACTTAAATGACTCACATTCCCTGGTGTCGAATTCTGTAAGGCGCGACTTCCAAGAAACCGCACACGCAAAACTGGGCATCACATGTCAGTTGCTGTCTGCTGTTAGAACTCTCTTTTTCTCTGCAATGCATTTTCGCTCTCGGGACACTTAGAATCCCGGGCACGGGAAACTGGGCTTGCCCGTGTGCGAGAACGCAATCAGGTTGTCAGTCGTCGCGACGCGCTGATCCTCCTGCGATTTCAGTGAATAGAATGCTGCATGTGGGGTCACGACAATCCTTGGATGCTGCAATACAGGGCTATCGGGTAACGGCGGCTCAGTTTCCAGTACGTCAAGCGCCGCGCCGCGCACATGCTCTCGATCAACGGCAGCGATCAGTGCCGAACTGTGCACGAGACCGCCGCGCGACACATTGACCAGAAAGGAGTCTGGTTTCATGCGCGCAAAGAAGCCCGCATCCGCGAACCCGGTTGTTGTGTCGTTCAAAGGTACATGTAAAGAAACAGCATCGGCCTGCGCCAACAGATCGTCCAGGCTTTCCACCCGCTCTATATACGCGGGCCAATCTGCCTCGGCAACGAAGGGGTCGTAGGCGAAAATGCGTCCAAACAGGCCGTCGGCAAAGCTGGCAAGCGTCTGAGCGATTCGGCCGGCACCGACCAGACCAAGCGCCAGGTCCGAAGTTCGCTGAAGTGCCCCGGCAGCCTTGAAATCCCATCCCCCGTGACGGGTGTGCGCCTGATGTTCGGGGATGCCACGGATCAGCATCAGGATCAGCGTCAATGCATGGGTCGCCACCTCGTGGTGGTTGGCCAGGGGCGTGTGGGCGACGCAAATGCCAAGCTCTCGGGCGGCGTCCAGGTCGATATGATCTGTGCCGGCCTGCGGCGTACAGATCAGTTTCAGGTTCGGCAATTCCTGAAGCACTGCGCGGGTCATTGGCGCAAAGGCGCAGACAATGGCATCGGCATCGGCCCCAGGGCCAAGCACCTGCCCCTCTTCACGGCATTGCGGATCGGCCAGCACAGGGTCGATCCCTGCGGCCCTGAGCCGGTCGAACTCAGACGTCACTAGCGCGTCCGTGTGATCTGCATAGAGTACGCGCATCACTTTGTGTTCCTTGCGTCTGAAATTTGGGATGGGCCTCTGGCGAATTCGCGCCGTGCCGTGCCATTGCCGCTTTGCTTTCGTTTATGATCCCTGTTGGCTACTTCAGCAGGTGCTCTTCGAACGGGTACTGGGTCAGAATTTCGTAACCGTCTTCGCGAACCAGCACCTGCTCTTCCAGTTTGACCCCTTCGCGGGCACCGACTTCGCCCAGGTAGCTTTCAACGCACATGACCGTGCCTGGTTCCAGCTCACCCTCATAGCCTTTGACGTCCCAATCCTTGAGATGTGGGATGCGCGGGTATTCGTCACACAGCCCAACCGCATGCATCAGCAGGGAATAGCGCTGGTAATTTTCCGGCTGCGTTGTGCCCATCTCGCTGAGTTCGCGGAAAGACCGCCCGGATTTCAGAATCGCGGTATTGGCCTGAATTTCATCCCAGGAACGTTTGTAAAGATCGCGCTGCTCCGCTGTGGGGGCAACAGGGCCACAATGCAACGTGCGCGACAGATCACAGCAATAGCCGAAAGGGCCGATCATGTCGGTATCAAAAGCCACCAGATCACCGGCTTCGATCACACGCTCGCTGGCCTCCTGAAACCAAGGGTTGGTGCGCGGGCCTGACGACAGCATGCGCGTGTCATGCCAATCGCCGTCATTGGCTAAATTGGCATAGTTCAACAGGCCCCAAAGCTGGTTTTCCCGTACGCCGGGCCTCAGCACCTCGGCCATCTTGGTCACCCCGTGTTCGGCCACGGCAATAGACCATTTCATGCATTCGATTTCATCATCGGATTTGACCACGCGAGCATGTTCGATCACTGGCTGGGCATCGACCACATCAAGCCCGGCGGCCATCAGAGCCTGTGTCGCAGATGGATTGACATACTCTACCGCGATCCGGGTTTCATCCGTCACCTCCCGCAAAAGCGCCTTGATTTCATCGGCGAACAGGGTGGCGTCGTCCTGCATGCGCGGGCCGCCCGAGAAAAAATCCAGACTGCGTGCGGGACGTTTTTCGGTCACCACGGAATAGCCTGCCGGGTTGGTGCTGTCCCCGGCACCAAAGCTGACCACCGGGCCATCAGCCGCGACAAAGAGATACCCCATCGGCACATGCGCCTGAAACAGCGGCCAGAGCCGGATATCGGCGGCATAGCGCAGGCTGACCGGACTGATCAGGATACAGGCGGGTAGGTTTTGCTTTCGCAACTCTGCCCGGATGCGACCCAGGCGATAGTCCATGAGCCGTTTGAAATTGATGTCAGGCATCGGGCGGATTTTTGAAAACAGGCTCCAATCATCTGTGAGCGCGGCCTGATCTGCGGTACTCATGGGTGTCCCTCTGGGTTGCGAGTGGCGTTTCTATCCGTAGGGTAGCTTCCATACATGCGATTCCCAGTGCCGGAAGCCACCTAAAGTATATACAGTTGCATTTTGGTTTATTTGACAAGGCAATACCACGCCGCTGCGGTCGATTTTCGGATGGAATGGCAATGGAATTCTGACACAAGGCATGCTTGGAGTAATTGAGTTCTGCGCTGTAATATGCAACTGTATATTATTAGCAGCTGAGTCGAGCAGGAGCCAGACGTGACCACCGAACGCAAACCCAGAAGCCGCCGTCGGGCGGGCGGAAAAGGTGCCACACATTCCTCGTCAGGTCCGACCAAGTCCAACTTCGTCCGCGAGGTGGGCTATTTCGATCTGGTGGCCCCGGATGCGCTGAACATGCTACATGAGGCCTCTTGCGAGATCCTCGAAGAAATCGGCATCGAGTTTCGCCATGACACGGCGCTGGAAATCTGGCGCGGCGCTGGTGCCAGGGTGGATGGACAGCGTGTGTATATCCCACGCGACCTGCTGATGGGTCTCGTGGCCAAGGCCCCGTCCGAATATATCTACAATGCCCGCAACCCGGCGCGAAATGTGCGGATCGGTGGCAAGAACATGGGCTTTGCGCCGACCTATGGCTGCCCTTTCATTCGCGACGTGAATGGCGTGCGGCGCTATGCCAAGCTGTCTGATCTGGAAGATCTGGTCAAACTGACTCATCTGAGCGCGCCGCTCAACATCTCTGGTAGCATCATTTGCGAGCCTGTGGATGTCCCCGTGCCGCACCGGCATCTGGAAGTCGCGCGCACCCACCTGAAGCTGGGTGAGAAACCGATCATGGGCTCTGTCACCTCGGCCGACAATGCGCGGGATTGTGTCGAGATTGCCAAGCTGGTCTGGGGCAGTGACTTTCTGCCCGACAATGTGGTGATGACCAATCTGGTCAACTGCAATTCACCTCTGGTCTGGGACGATACCATGCTGGATGCAGCAATGGTCTATGCCGAACACGGACAGGCAATGATGCTGGCGCCTTTTGCGATGCAGGGGGCCAATTCGCCCATCACCACCGCTGGCACAGTTGCACAGGTCAATGCCGAGGCGCTAGCAGGGATCGCTTTTGTTCAGTTGGTGCGCCCGGGCAATCCGGTGGTTTACGGCGCGCCTGTTTCTGTGGTTTCGATGAAATCCGGCTCTCCGATGTATGCCACCTCGGATGGACAGCATTCGAATTTCGTGCTGGGGCAACTGGCCCGGCGCTATGGCATTCCCTACCGCGTGTCGGGCGCGCGCACCGGCTCAAAAACGCTGGATGCCCAGGCCGGGTATGAAACCGTGCTCGCGCTGATGCCATCGCTGATGACGGGGGTGAACTACGTTTTGCACGCGGCGGGCTGGTTGGAAAGCGTGCTGACGGTCGCCACCGATAAGTTCGTCATGGATGTGGAGGTGTTGACAGTGCTGCAACGCATGCTGGCTGGAATGCCGGTAAACGCCGAGACTCTCGCGCTCGACACCATTCGCGAAGTTGGCCCCGGCGGGCACCACTTTGCGTCCGCACATACGCTGAAACATTACGAATCCGCGTTTTTCATGCCAGAGACATTCGACGTGAATTCTTTCGAACAATGGAGCGCGGCGGGCGAATTGTCCTCTGCCGATGTGGCCAAGAAGAAAGCGGCCGACCTGCTGGCAAACTACGAGGCGCCTGAAATAGACGCTGCGCTGACACGGGAAATTGACCGGTTCGTGGACGCTCGTAAGGGCGAAATCAAGGCCTGAGCCGCAGCCTAAGGCAGGTTAATTCCCAGCACGGTCAGCCGCTCCACCAGCCATCCCGGCAGGTCCACGCCTTGCTTTCCTGCGTGAGCAGCGCGAGAAAACCGCCCGTCGCCGGGGATGCGGGCATCGCCGTTGTTATTGAAGGCATCCAGCAAGACCGCCAGATGATCGGTAAATCCCGGATCGGCGGCGGCAGGATCAATGGCGATGATGGTCTGCCCCGATGGGTTTGTCGGGCCGTCCTTCGCATCATATTCGGCCGCGAATCTACCGCCGCTCAGACCGGCGGCCAGAACCTCGATCATCAGGGCCATGGCCGTGCCCTTGTGCGCGCCGTAGGTAAAAAGCCGCTGGCCGTCGATCAGCTCCGCCGGATCGTTCGTGGGCTGCCCGCTGCTGTCCAGCCCGGCAGGCGCGTCAAACACCTCGCCCTCTTCCTTGACAAGGCGCACATCCGAGATGGCTTTCCGGCTGACCGCCTGATCCCAGACAACCGGCGGGCGGTCAGAACAAGGGCAGGCAAAGGCCATGGGGTTGGTGCCAAAAGCGGCCCGCGTGCCGCCATGGGGCACGACCCAGGGGCGCGACCCGCAAACCATGATCGCGATCAGGCCTGCCTCGGCCAGGGGCAGAACGTCATGGCGCAGGGCAGCAATGTAATGGGCCCGGCGGGTAAAGAGCGTGGCAGTCCCTTGCGTGCGCACCATTTCGATAAAGCCGGGCCGGGCCGCGTCCAGCCCCGCCTGCGCAAAGCTGTCCCCGCAATCCACCGCCATCAATGCGGGGCGCAAGGTCTGGATATCCGGCTCTGCCATGAGGTCCAGCTTTCCCGATTGCGCGACCTGCCGGTAATAGGCCAGCATCGCCAGCCCGTGGCTGGCCGGACCATCCCGTTCCGCCAGTCGCATCCTCAAGGCAAGCGCATCCGCCAGTCGTTTTGAAAATCCCTCTTGCAGGAAAAATTCCCGTGAGAGCTGTTCAATCTGGTCCAAGGACAGAGAAATGGTGGTCATTCGGGCCTCCTAAAACCGGTCAGCGGCAAAAGGCGATGGGTCAAGTGAGGGCTGTGTTCCGCTCAGTATGTCAGCGACTAATTTTCCGGTCGTGGCGGCCAGGGTCAATCCCAGGTGACCATGCCCGAAAGCATAGAACAGGCCAATTTGCCGTTTCGATGGCCCGATCACCGGCAGGTTGTCGGGCAGCGAGGGCCTGTGCCCCAGCCAATATGTCCGGGGTTTGTCGTGCAAAGCATCACCGAACATGGTGCGGGCGTGGTTTTCCAGAACCCTTGTCCGGCGCGGATCGAGCGGTGCTTTCAGCCCTTTGAATTCCACTGTTCCGGCCACGCGCAATCCGTCGTCTACGGGGCTGACCGCAAAGCCGCGCACCGTATCAACCAGCCCGCGCGATAGCCCGACATCCAGCCCGGTATACTGAACGTGGTATCCCCGCTCACTTTCCAGCGGAAACCGTGCGCCCAGGCTGCGGGCCAGTGTGTCGGACCAGATGCCCGCCGCCAGAACAACGCGATCTGCGGTCAGGACATCTCCGGTTGCAAGGCGGACGCCCGGGGCGGTTTCCCCGTGGGTCAACTTGGTGACCTCCGCCTGTTTCAGCGTGCCGCCCCGCGCCTGAAATCGCTCTATGCTTCTGGCAACAGGGCGCACGGGGTTGCGCAGATAATAGGCTCCAGTCGTCAGCACACCCGCGCCGTAAGAGCCGGTGATCGAAGGTTCCAACCGGCGGATTTCGCCTGCGTCGATGACCTCGAAATCCACACCGTGATGTTTGCGCAGTCCTAGCTTGTAGGCATCGGCGTCGACCGCCGCCATCGACGGGTAAAGCCGCAATGACGGGTTTTGGGTCATGTCGTGATCCAGGCCCAGGCCAGCCAGCCATTCACGCGTATCAGTGACGGCCCGATTGCACAGGCTGGCCAAAGCGCTGGCGTTGGCTTCGGTCCTCGCGTGGGTGGAATTGCGCAGAAAGCGGATCAGCCAGGGCAACACGCGGGGGAAATAGGCAGGGGACAGAAACAACGGCCCTTCGGGGTTGAGCAGCCATTTGGGCACGTTCTTCATCACGCCGGGTGCGGAGATGGGAACAACTTCGGTTGCCGCAATCACGGAAGCATTGCCGAAAGAGGCCCCGTGCCCCGGCGTATCACGGTCGATCAGGGTGACGTCAAAGTCTCGTTCCAGCAAGTTGAGGGCGCAGGCGGTGCCGACCACGCCCGCGCCGATGACAATAGCGCTTCTATGGCTCATTGCCCGCGCAATCGGGTGTTTTCAGGATCGTGCGGGCTGTCTTCGATCACAGTCGTTTTGCATGGCTCGTTGAGCAGTAGGATCTCCAGTTCCGTGCCAGGGTCGCACAGGTCGCGGTCCAACAGCGCCAGCGCCAGGTTGGTGTTGAACCCGTAAGACCAGTTGCCCGAGGTGACGACCCCGACCAGATTGCCATCCTTGGTGAGCCCTTCACCACCGCCCGCCAGCGCCGCACCGCCGTCGATGCGCAAGGTGACCATGCGTTTTGCAGGGCCGCCCGCTGCGCGCTCTGCCAGAACCGCGTCACGCCCAATGAAATCCGGCTTTGAGGCACCCACGAATTTGTCCAGACCGGCCATATCCAGCGTGGTTTCGGTGTTGATGTCCTTGACGATGGAGCGATAGGATTTCTCCATCCGCAGGCAATCATAAGCACGGCTTCCGATCAGACGGATGCCGTGGTCTTTGCCTGCCTCCAGTAGTGTCTCCGTCAGATGCCGCATGAAGCAGATCGGCACATGCAGTTCATAACCAAGCTCGCCGATGAAGTTCAGCCGCAGCATCCGGACATCGCCTGCATAGCCAATATCCGCGCTCCGGCAGCCCATCCATGAGAACGCGCCATTCGACAGGTCCTGATCGGTCAGCGGTTGTAAAAGATCGCGGGTTTTCGGCCCCATCAAGGTGATGATCCCGCGTTCCAGCGTAACATTGCGCAGCTGGATCGCGCTGCCTTCGGGCAGCAATTCGCGCAGCACGCAGTCATCATGACGTTCCATGCGCGGTGATGAGACCAGATAGAAATGGTCCTCAGCCAGCTTGGCGATGGTGAATTCTGAACGGACTGTGCCACGTTCGGTCAACAGATGGCAAAGCTTGGAACGGCCGCGATTTTTCGGCAGCGTGTTGGCGATCAGACCATCCAGCCATTCGGTCGTGCCCGGTCCCGAAACCTCGAATTTCGACATATGCGACATGTCAAACATCGCCGTATCTTCACGCGCGGCGCGACATTCTTCGGCGAGAGCGTCGAAATAATTGGTGTCCCGGAAACGGAAACTACCCTGTTCCTCGACGCCCGGTGTGTCGGCATACCAGAAGGGCACTTCCCAACCGTAACTCATGCCAAAGACCGCGCCGCGTTCGCGCAGCAGATCATAGGTCGGCGCGGTTTTCTGTGGCCGTCCGGCCCCCCATTGGTGGCCCGGCGTGTTCTGCCCGAAAAGCTGCCCGAAATGTTCGATCCCCTTGGCAACCGCCCAGCGTTTGGTGGCAGAATTGCCGAAACGGCGCGGGTCGAAATCAGCCATGTCGATAGGGGCCTGCCCATCGGCGATCCAGCCGGCCAGTAGTTCGCCAGCCCCACCCGAGGCAAGGATGCCGCCGGTGAAAGCCTCTGCCAGCCAGTAGTTTTTGAGCCCCGGTGCCGGACCCAGCAAGGGTGCCAGATCCGGCGCGCCAACGATGGGGCCGCGGATGCAATCCTTGATGCCGACACGTCCGAACGAGGGCACGATTTCCATCGCGCGCTCGACATGTTCTTCGATGGCGTCATAGTCGGGCGGCAAGAGGTTCGCGCCGAAATCGGCGGGCACGCCGTCAACGGCAAAAGGTTCCACATCTTTGGAATGCTCATAGGGGCCAAAGATGTACCCTCCGCGTTCCTCGCGGAAATAACCCAGCGAATGATCATCGCGCAGCACCGGCAATTCGGCGTGCCCGTCATTGCGATAGGCCACAAGCTCGGGCGCTTCGTCGGTGACCAGATATTGGTGCAGATAAGGAATGGCGGGCACGTCCAGCCCGACCATCTTGCCGGTCTGACGGGCATAGTTGCCTGTGGCCGACACCACGTGGTCGGCCCAGAACGTGCCGTTGGAGGTCTCGATCACCCAAGCCTCACCATCGTGATGCATCGCCTTCACTTCGGTATTGCGATGTATCCGCGCGCCGCGATTGCGGGCGCCTTTTGCCATCGCCTGCACCAGATCGGCAGGTGCGATATGGCCATCATCGGGATGATAGACCGCGCCCTTGATGCGCGGAAGTAACTCCATCAGCGGCCATTTCTCTTTGATCTGTTCGGGCGTCAGAATCTCTGCCCGCACGCCTTGAGCGACCGAATGGGCCATATAGGCCTTGTATTCATCAAACCGCGCATCGGTCGAGGCAATGCGCAACTGGCCGCATTTGTGCCAGCTGACGGGCTGGCCGGTGTCCGCCTCGAGGCTTTCGAAAATCTCGATGGATTTCTGGATCATCCAGGCCCGGGTGCGGCTGAAACTGTAGATCGGAATCAGCCCCGCCGCATGCCAGGTTGATCCTCCGGTCAATTCGGTGCGCTCGAGCAGATCGAGGTCTGCTACCCCCTTGCGCGCCAGTGCATAGAGAATACCGACACCAATGGCACCACCACCGATGATAACGACACTTGATTTTCCCATCTAACCGGTACTTCCCTCTTGCCCGTGGAATACCAGTGATCTACTCCTGATTTGAAATAAAATGCAACTGTATATTGATGGTTTGGGAAAAGTCATGACGACGTTAAATCACCTAAATCCGGCGGAGGAAAGCGCATGAACACCAATGTAAAGAGCTGCGGTGAAGCGCTCGTTCAATTGCTTGAAGCGTATGGCGTGGATTGCGTCTTTGGAATTCCGGGAACGCATACGCTTGAGCTTTATCGCGGCCTTGAAAACAGCCCGATCCATCATGTGCTGCCCCGACATGAACAGGGGGCCGCGTTCATGGCCGATGGCTATGCCCGTTCAACCGGCAAGCCCGGTGTTTGTTTTCTGATCACCGGCCCGGGCGTGACCAACGCGGCGACGGCGATGGCGCAGGCCTATTCCGACAGCCAGCCGATGCTCGTCATCTCCTCCACCAGTTCGGTGTCCACCATGGGCAAGGCATGGGGAGAAGTGCATGAACTGAACTCCCAAGTTGACACAACCCGGCCATTCACTGCGTTTTCCGAAACCGTGCGCGTGCCGGGAGATGTGCCCGGCCTGATTGCGCGGGCCTTCAGCGTCTTTCGGTCCGAACGGCCCCGCCCGGTTCACATCGAAATCCCGATTGACGTCTTTGGCATCCCAGTTCAAGGCGCCTGGGAGGTGTTTGCCCATCCAGCCCTACCAGCGCCCAACCCGGACATGGTATCCCAGGCCGCCGAATTGTTGTCCAAGGCAGAGCGGCCGGCCATCATCCTTGGCGGCGGCGCGTTGGAGGCTGGCGCGGCGGTTGCCAAGATTGCCGAACGGCTGGCCGCCCCCATCCTGCCAACGGTTGCGGCCAATGGCGTTGTCCCTGACAGCCATCCGCTGTGCCTAGGTCCCCGTTTCTGGGCGCAATCAGCGATGGATGTCATCGAAGCGGCCGATGTCGTTCTGGCGTTGGGGACCGAGTTGAGCATCAATGAGGGATGCACGCCAAAACCCATCGGGTTTCCCGGAACGTTGATAAGGGTCGATATCGATCCCCGAAAGCTGGTGGACCGGGTGCCTGCGCAGCTTGCCATCTGGGCGGACGCGCAGCAAACCGCGAACGCGCTGGCTGCCGCAGTGAATATACAAGCCGACGACGCGCGGCAGGCCGAGGCCCGCGCGCAGGTTGCAAGAACGCGGCAGGTGGCGGATGCGGGTCTGAAACCGCTCCAGCATAAACACATGGCAGTGACCGATATCCTGCAGGAGTGTCTACCCAGAGACACGATCTATGCCACGGACATGACCCAGATCGTTTATACGACGCGGGGCACCATGGGGTTCGAAATGCCCCGGCGGATGCTGAACCCAAAGGGCTACGGCACATTGGGCTATGGGCTGCCGGCCGCGATTGGTGCCAAGGTCGCCAACCCGGACACAACCGTTGTGGCCATCGCCGGTGACAGCGGGGTTATGTACACGATCCAGGAATTGGCCACCGCGACCGAGATTTCCAGCGCCGTCATTCTGGTGATCTGGAACAACCGTTCGCTGGCGGAAATTCGCGATGGGTTTATCGGGCTGGGCGTCAAACCGATTGGGGTGAACCCCTACACCCCCGATTTTGCCACTCTGGCCCGGTCGATGGGGTGGGAGGCCGCTGAGGTTGGTGACGAGGCTGGTCTGCGCCGGGCCCTGGGCGAGGCTCAGGCCAGCAATCTTGCGACCGTCATCGTTGTCGATGAGGATGGGGATTACGGGTCGGCCTGATCGCAGCGGCTGCTGACAACATCAGCCTGTCACCAGGCCCGATGCTTGCAGCCCCTGCCAGACCGTTTCGGCTTGAACATGCGCCAGCCCCTCGGTCTCGGGAACCAGGTCGGGCACCTGCACAACATACATCCCCGCCTGCACAGCGGCGCGTACGCCGATATTGCTGTCTTCAAAAGGCAATACAGGCGGCGGTATCGACACCAAGGCGCTCGGCGGCCAACAGATAGGGGTCGGGATGCGGCTTGCGATTGGCCACGCATAATCCGCCGACGATTGTGGCGAAAAGCCGTTCCAGCCCGACATTGGCCAGTTTCTCTTGGGCACGCTGTTTTTCCGTGGTTGTTACAACAGCAATGGGCAATCCGGTTTTTACGATGTGATTGAGTGATTTGCGGCTGGTTGGCCGCAGGGCAACGCCTTTGGACAATAGCGCGTCATACTGCTCTTGCCAGGCCGAGAGATAGGCTTCAACCTCGATCCTGACACCCGTCAGATCCGAGATTTCCGCCGCGACTACCCGCTGAGGTTTGCCGACGAAGGCTCTCAGGCTGTCAAAAGAACGGACCACTCCGAACCGTTGCAAGGTCTCCTGACAGGCCCGCAATGACATCCGTTCCGTATCGAGAAGAAGCCCGTCCATGTCGAAGAGGGCGGCCTTGTAACGACCATGCACCGGTACGACGCGTGGGTTAGACATCTGAGGACTCCCGGTGGACCGCGCAGGGCGCTGATTATGGGCCAGTTTAACCCGTGGTCAGCCCTTCTACAAAGTGGTCGATCCGCACAAGCGCCTCTTCGAGCAGCTTATCGGACACGCCCAAAGACAAACGCACATGATGCGGTGCTCCGAAGGCATTTCCGGGGACCAGCGCCACCGCCTGATCTTGCAACAATGCCATCGCGAAAGTGTCGCCACTGTCAATCAGCCGGCCATCTGAAAGGCTTCGACCGATCAGGTCACTGATGTTGAAGAAAGCGAAGATGCCACCCTCGGGATTCAGAAGCGAAAGCCCATTCATCGCGTTGATCGCATCAACCACCTTGTCGCGCCGGGTCTGAAAGGTCTTGCAGCGATCCGCCAGATACCCCTGATCCCCTTCCAGCGCGGCAATGGCCGCGACCTGCGACATGGTGGGAGCCGCTGTCGCGGTTTGCGATATGACCGCCTCAAGTGCTACGATCAGTTTGGCGCTTGCGGCCACATATCCCAGCCGCCATCCGGTCATGGCATAGCCTTTCGAAACCCCGTTTACGATGACAATCCGATCCTCCAGATCAGGGGCAACGTGAATGAGCGACGTGAACGGCTGATCGTCAAAGATGATGTTTTCATAGACATCATCACTGAGGATCCAGAGGGTAGGATGGTCGCGCAAGACCTCTGCCAGCCCGCTAAGTTCTTCCCGGCTGTAGACGGCACCGGTTGGGTTGCTGGGAGAGTTCAGGATCAGAAGCCGGGACTTCGGCCCGATCGCGGCGCGAAGTGTGTCCGCGGTGAGTTTGAAACCGGTGTCTTCGCTACAGGACACATGTCTTACGTCACACCCAAGCAATAGCGGCATGCCTTCAAAGACCGGGTAATAGGGGGTCGGCACGATAACTTCGTCGCCCGGATCTAATGTGGATTGCATCACCGAGAATATCAGGTTCTTCGCCCCGGGACCGCTCAGCACTCTATTCAACGGCAGATCAAGGCCATAATCGCGTTTGAACTTCAATTGAACTGACGCGCGCATTTCGGGCGTTCCGGCATTGGCTGTGTATTTGGTTTGCCCCGCCTTGATGGCGTCTATGCCGGCATTGGCCGCATCCACCGGCGTGGGAAAGCCCGGCTCGCCAAAGGTTAGGTCTATCACATCCCGGCCCGCAGCTTTGATATCTGCCGCGACCTTGAACATGTTGGAGATCGGCGATTCTGGGAGCCGCTCGACGACTTGACTGATCTTTGCCATTTCAGACTCCTTACCTGCCCTGAAAATACAGTTGTATTATTATTCGTTAGAATAACATCGACACGCAAGCAATCACGGTTTCCAGAAAACACACTATCACCTTGAATTATTGCAATGTTTTGGAACTAGAACGCGTGTGGGCGCGAAGAAATCCAACATGGAAACGCCTACGGCAGACACGTTGAGATTCAAGCGGTTTGATTTCTCGCGCCTTTCTGATATTCAGTTGTATATTGGTAGTGGTGGGAGGCCTACTTGGCAGAACCTGAGAACGCAGTCGTCCGATGCGATTCGCTGTGGAAGATTTTTGGCTCTCGTGCAGATGAAGCCATGAAAGCCATCCATAGCCGCAACCTTGGCAAGGACGAGGTACTGGAAGAATTCGGATGCGTCGTGGGCGTAAAGGATGCGAGCTTCTCGATTTCAAAAGGCGAGATATTTTGCATCATGGGATTGTCAGGTTCTGGAAAATCGACCCTGATCCGACATATCAACCGCCTGATCGAACCCACGGCTGGCGACGTGTTTATCAATGGCGACAATGTCAACAAGCTGAACGCCAAGGACCTGCGGGAGCTGCGTGCCTCTCATATCGGGATGGTGTTTCAGAACATGGCGCTGATGCCCCACCGCAACGTGGCCGACAACGTGACCTACTCGCTTGAGGTTCGCAGGGTCGCCAAGGAAAAACGGGCCGAGGTCGCAGAGAAGACCATTCAAGCGGTCGGGTTGGAAGGTTGGGCGGACCGGTATCCAGATGAGCTTTCGGGCGGCATGCAGCAACGTGTGGGCCTTGCCCGCGCGATCGCGGCCGACCCGGAAATCCTGCTGATGGACGAACCGTTCTCGGCACTGGATCCACTGATCCGGCGGCAGTTACAGGACCAGTTCATGCACTTGGCCTCGAACATGCACAAGACAACGCTTTTCATCACCCATGATCTAGATGAAGCAATCCGCATCGGGGACCGAATTGCCATCATGAAGGATGGCGAACTGGTTCAGATCGGAACACCGGAAAACATCGTGACGGAACCGGTTGATGACTATGTTAAGGATTTCGTTGCGGGCATTTCCAATCTTAATCTTGTGACTGCCGCACGCGTTATGGAACCTGTCGAGGCCTACACCCAACGTGAAGGCAGTATACCTGAAGACGCCCTTGTGGCGCGTCCACAAGACGATCTCGACACTCTGGCGAACCTCTCAATCGAAACCAATGCGCCGCTGGCGGTAAAGGATGACGGCAAGATTGTCGGAGTCGTTACAAAAAAGTCCCTTATCCGCGGAATCCAAGGCAAATGGGACCAGCTTTAAGGGGGCGGCAATGAGCGACGATACAAGAAACTTCTTCACCGATCCGTTCTACTATATCCAGTTTGATATCTCGGAATGGGCAGACGGCATCAAGGATTGGGCCATTGCCAATCGAAGCCTGATCCAGCCTTTCAAGAAGACCATCAACGATATGATCGTCTGGCTGGAGCAATTGTTTGTCGGCACGCCGGTGATCCTGATGATCGTCATAATCGGCTTTATCGCCTGGCAAGCAGCCGGCCGACGCGTTGCCATTGCGTCGGTGTTGTGCCTTGTCGTTACCGGGTCCTTGTCACCCGAGGCCTGGGAACTGACAATGATCACTCTGGCGATCGTCCTGATGTCGGTGTTTTTTGCCGTCGTCGTCGGATTGCCACTTGGGATTCTTGCTGGAAAATCAAATACGTTTCAGGCGATTGCGCGCCCAATCCTGGATACGATGCAAACAATTCCCTCTTTCGTTTACCTGGTTCCGGTCGTCATGCTGATCGGGATCGGCAATGTCGCGGGCGTCGTCGTGACGATGGTCTTTGCTGTGCCGCCTCTGGTCCGGCTGACATCACTTGGTATTCGCGGCGTCGATCAAAGCGTCGTCGAAGCCGCCAGAGCATTTGGCGCCAGCCCGATGCAGATCCTTCTGCGGGTCGAATTGCCCCTGGCGCTGCGCACGATCATGGCTGGTTTCAACCAGACCCTGATGCTGTCTTTGTCAATGGTCGTGATCGCGTCATTGGTTGCCGTCAAGGGATTGGGCAACGAGGTGCTGCGCGCCATGGGCCGTCTGGATGCCGGCAAGGCCATCGTGGGCGGGCTTGGCATCGTGCTCCTGGCCATTGTCCTTGACCGGATCACGCAGGGACTTGGTCGCGACGAACGGGAACGCGGCTACCGTCACTGGTGGCAAGGGGGCCCTATCGGGTTGGTCGCGCGCCTGCTTGGAAAAAACTGAAATACCAAATACTCGAAAATCTGACGTGGAGGTCAATATGAACAGGGTACTCAACCATCTAATCAACTCTTGCGCGGCACTTGTGCTAGCGGGCGCGGCTTTTGCCGGTGATCTGCCCGGCGAAGGCAAGTCCGTTACGCCGGGCGGCAGCGCATCACCGGAAGAGAACATCCGGACTTGGGTGATCACCGATGGGCTGGAAGAGCTGGGCTACACAGTGAACGACAAGCTCGAAGTCGAATTCGCAACACTTCACCTGGCCATAGCCAGCGGTGACGTTGATTTCACCGCCATTCATTGGGATCCGCTGCACACAGCCTTCTTCGAAGAATCCGGCGGGTCAGCACAGATGACCAAGGTTGGGAATCTCGTTAAAGGGGCCGTTCAAGGGTATCTTGTTGACAAAGCCAGCTATGATGCCGGTGTTACAAATCTGGGCGATTTGAAAGATCCTGAGGTTGCCGCCCGTTTCGACATCGACGGTGATGGCAAGGCTGATCTGGCCGGTTGTGTGCCGGGCTGGGGCTGTGAGCGGGTGATCGAGCATCAACTGACTGAGTTCGGACTGCGTGATACGGTGACCCACAATCAGGGCTCTTACGAGGCGATCATCGCTGAAACCATGGCCGTGCATGGTCAGGGCAAGCCCATCCTTTACTACACCTGGACCCCTTACTGGGTGTCGGGCGTTCTGGTGCCGGGCCGCGACGTGGAGTGGATCGAAGTGCCTTACTCATCGCTGCCTGATGGCCGCGAAGAGCAGACCACCTTCGAAGGGCGTGAAATGGGTTTTGCCGTGAACAACATCCGCGTGCTGGCCAACAACGCTTTCCTCGCCGACAACCCTGCCGCCGCGAAGTTCATGGAACTGGCCGAAATCAGCATCAATGATGTCTCTGCCCAGATCCTTTCCATGCGCGAAGGTCAGGAGAGCGAAGAGGCCATGCGTGCCTGGCTCGACAACTGGAAAGCCGAGCACAAAGAGGAATGGGACAGCTGGATTGCCGAGGCCAAAGCGGCAGCCATGTAATCTCAAGATTATCTCCCTGAACTGTAAGGCACCGTTTCGGCGGTGCCTTTTTTCGCCAGGTAACGAGGGAACAGCCTCGCAACACAGTAGAATTGAACGGTTATTGGCGCGCAGATTATCCAACACGCGGCAGTGCATACAGATGTGCGTTATTTGCGCGTATGTCGCCGCAAACTCGCACAGCCCCGCCATCGGCAGGCCACGCGTTGCAGAGCACACGCGTCGTGAGACCGTCAGTTCAGCGCGAGTGTGATCAGACGTTCCTCGGTCATATCGCGGATCGCCGCACGGGGGCCTTCCTTGCCAAAGCCGGAGGCCTTGCAGCCACCATAAGGCATCAAATCGGCGCGGTTGGATGACGCGTTGTTGATGTTGAACAACCCAACCTCGACGGCTCGGGCCGCTTTGAACGCCGCGTCGATATCCCGGGTGAAGATGCCCGCAGCCAGCCCATAGGGGCTGTCGTTGATCATATTGATCGCGTCATCGAGATCCGAGAACGGGATCAGGCAGACCACGGGGCCAAAGATTTCTTCGCCCATCACTTTCATGTCCATCGTCACATTGGTCAGCACGGTTGGCGGCATCAGGGCCGTGCCGTCCAGTCGGCGCGCCGTGCGCTGTCGGGCCCCGGCGGCCACGGCCTCGTCCACCCAGTTCTTTACGCGGGCGGCCTCGCCATCGGTGATCATCACGCCAATCTCGGTGCCTTCTGCGCGCGGGTCGCCAACCACCATCGCATCGGCGCGGGCGGTCAGTTGCTCGGCGAATGTATCGAACACATCCTCGTGCACCAGCAGGCGCTGCAAGGATGTGCAGACCTGACCCGATTTGCGAAAGGCCGTGGCCGTGCATTTGGCCAACGCCCGGTCCAGATCGCCATCGGCGCAAATGATCGTGCCTGAAATGCTGCCCAGTTCCATCTGGGTCCGCCGCAGCCCCGCAGCGGCCTGAATTGTACGCCCAGCTGCCTCGCTTCCGGTGAAGGCGATATAGGACACGTCGGGGTGTTCAACCAGGGCCTGCCCGATCCGGCCACCCGACCCGTTGATCAGGTTCAGCCAGCCTGCTGGTACGCCGGCTTCTTCCAGCACTTCGGACAAAAGCATCGCAGAAAGCGGGGTGTATCCGGCGGGTTTCAGCACAACGGAATTGCCCGCGGCCAGCGCCGGAGCGATTTTGTGTGCGGTGGTGTTGAGCGGTGAATTGAACGGCGTAATGCAGGCCACAACCCCCAAGGGCCGCCGCATGGTAAAGGCAATCTGTCCGCCATGGCCGGGGGCGGCGTCAATCGGCACGATGTCCCCGGTAATGCGCTTGGCCTCTTCGGCAGAGGTCAGCAGGGTCTGCACACAGCGGTTGAAATCCCCGGTATTGTCGGCCACGCAATAACCGGTTTCGGCCACCATCGCGTCAATGATCTCGTCCTTGCGGCGCAAGAGGATGTCCCGCGCGCGCATGAGGATGTCATAGCGGTCGGGGATCGCAATTTCTCCACCCTCGAAGGCTGCCCGGGCCGACGCGACCGCAGCATTCACCTGTGCCGCATCCGCCTGATGCACCGTTGCAACCCGTGCGCCAGTGAACCTGTCGGCAAGGGCGTTGGTTTGCGCCCCATCCTGCCAGCTGCCATCAATGAAAAGCCGCGCCTCGATCATGAGAATGTCTCCTCCAATGGACCCGGGGATCAGTCTTCCAATGCGTCGTCGGGTACAGGCACCGTATAATTCAGCCCCAGTCGCCCGCCTTCGACATAGATCGTCTGACCTGTGACATAGGAGGAATCCGGAGACGCCAGAAACATCGCCACCCCGGCCACTTCGCGCGCCTCGCCAAAGCGCAGCATCGGCGTGCGCGACAGGATTGCGCGGCGATTATCCTTGTTGGCCAGCAGGTTATCTCGGTTGATCTCGGTCACAATGGTGCCGGGGCCGATGGCGTTGACCCGAATGCCATATTTGGCCAGTGACAGGGCCATGGCATTGGTCAGCGAAGAAATCCCGCCCTTTGAGGCCGCATAGGGCGAGATCGTGCCCATGGTGCATTGCACCGAAGTGGACGACATGTTGATGATGGAGCCCCCTTCGCCGCGTTCTTTCATGTGCTGCCCGACAAGGCGCCCGAACAGATACACATGCTTGAGATTGACGCGCAGGACCTCGTCCCAGTCTTCTTCCTCAATGTCCAGAAATTCGCCCCGGCGGGTCAGGCCCGCATTGGCGACCAGCACGTCGATCTTGCCAAAATCGGCCAGAACCTCGGCAACCGTTGCTTTGGCCTGATCCGACAGACCCACATCGCATTGGTAGAATTTCGCCCCACGTCCAATTTCGGCTTCGGCTGCCTGGCCGGTTTCTGCGTTCCAGTCCACGATGGCGACCTTGGCACCTTCCTCGGCAAAATAAGCGGCACAAGCCTTGCCAATGCCGCTTGCTGCTCCTGTGACCAGAACTGTTTTTCCATCCATCCGCATCGTGGGCGCCTTTTGCTGAATTCTTTGTGGTGAAACTACGAGAGCATAACTTGATATGCAACTGTATATGACTTAGTCATCGTGATGCCATTGAATTAAATTTGTCCAGGATGCAGCACGAACCTTGCGAATTACCGCCTGCCTATTGCGCCGACACTACCCGGCTTGGCCTCCCTGCCCTGGAGGGCCGGGAAGACGCGGATATTGCCGTCATCGGAGGCGGGGTTACCGGATCGGCAACAGCCTTGGCGCTCGCCGAAGCGGGGCGGTCTGTTGCGCTGCTTGAGGCGCGCGAGATTGGCTTTGGCGGATCGGGTCGATCTTATGGGCTGATCCTGCCGATCCCGAAACCGTCACGGCCTGTACTGGAAAAACGCTACGGCGCGGAACGGGCCAGCCGGTTGGAACAAACCCTGACGACCGGACCGGACCGGGTCTATGGTCTGATTGACCGGCACGGCATTGATTGTGACGCGGTACGGCAGGGATGGATCTGGGGGGCGCATTCCGAAAAAGCGCTGCCACGGATCAGGGCGACGGTGCAGAAATGGCAGGATCAGGGGGCGCCGGTTGAGTATCTGGACGCGGATGCAGCGGCGCGGGCCATCGGCGGCACGCGCTATCCGGGTGCCATGCTGGATCGCCGTTGTGGGTCGATCAACCCGTTGAAATACACCCGTGGGCTGGCGGCTGCGGCCGTGAAGGCCGGGGCGCGTGTATATGAGAATAGCGAAGCCCTCTCTGTCACGCCGGGCACGAGACGCCGCTGGACGCTGACCACCGCGCGCGGAAAGATCGAGGCGGACCACGTAATCCATTGCACCAACGCCTATACCGGAAAACTCTGGCCCGGATTGCGGCGGACAGTGATCCCCGTGCGGGCCTTCCAACTGGTCAGCGCGCCGATTTCCGACAATGTGCTGAAAACCGTTTTGCCGGATGACCAGATCATGACCGATACGCGGCACCTTTTTTCGGGCATCCGTAAACTGCCGGGCGGACGCATTCATATGTCCACGACCGGGCCGTTTACCGACGCCAACGGGCAGCCGGATCGGGATGAGGCCACCGCGCGTTTGCTGGAAACCTTTCCCCAGATCGGCAATGTTGACTGGACCGACAGCTGGACCGCCTGGGTGGGTATGAATCCCGAACATACGCCGCGTATCTCCCGTCTGGATGAGGGGATGTGGTCCGTGATCGGGTATTCCGGGCGTGGCCTTGCCTTTGGTACGCTGATGGGGGACGAGATCACCCGTCTGATGCAGGACCCGTCACGCTATGACCTGTTTCTGCCGATTGAGCCGGTAAAGCCGATCCCCTTCCACGGGTTAGCGCGGGTTGGCGTGGTGGCCACGACCCATTGGTACAGGCTGGTTGATCGCTTTGCTTAACGATCAGGCCGCGCCGAAGCCGCCGCCGCCAGCTGTGCGGTATTCTACCACATCGCCATAGTGCAACAGCTGATGCTCTGCCGGATCAATATCGCGCCCGTTTATCCGTACCACGGCCGGCTCGCCGTCACCGCCGCCATTCAGGCCGCGCGGCACCGCGATGCGGCGAGTGACGATAAACGAACAGGTGGCGGGTTCATCGCCCAGGAATTCAAAGGTGATGTCCAGCCCATTGCCGCCGTCGTGCAACCCTTTGCCGCCCGACCCGCGCCGCAACTGCCGATGGCGGATGCGGATAGGGGCGAGTTGCTCCATCACTTCGATCGGGGTGTTCCCGAGGTTGGACGGAAAGCTTAGCACATCGTGGCCGGGCCGCGTGGCCGTACCCCCTTGACCGCCATTGAGGAAATTCACCACCGCATAGCGCCGCCCCTTGTGCATACCGGACATGGTGAAGGACGAATTGGCCGCCCCTTCGGCCTGCGCACGCTCGCCCAGAACACCAGCCAGCGCGTTCATCACGGCCACGGGCAGCATATGCCCGATCATGTTGCGCGCGCCCGATGCCGCCGGGTAGACCGGGTTCAGGATCGTCCCTTCGGGGGCAGTGGTGGAAAACGGGCGCAAGGCACCATCGTTATTGGGAATATTCGGGGCCAGCGCACATTTCAGGCCGTAAACCGTATAGGCAAATCGATAGGACGGCACGACATTCACCGCCCGCGGTATCTGCGGTGAGGTGCCGGTATAGTCGACACAAACGTCACTGCCTTTGACACGCACGGTGCAGACGATCTCGACCCGCTCGTCAAAGCCGTCGTGATGGACGGTGGATGTGTATTCGCCATCAGGGACTTTTGCGATCGCAGCCCGCATCGCGGCTTCGGACCGATCCTGTAGGTCGCGCCCAAAGGCGGCAAGGTCCAGATCCTCTGCCTCCAGAACAGCAACCAGCCTGCGCGCCAGCGTGTCACAGCCGGAAATCGCGCCGAATATATCGCCCAGCGTGTGATCCGGCACCCGGACATTGCGACCGATGAAGTCGACCAGGGCCGCGTTGCGCACGCCTTTTTCGACCAGTTTGACGATGGGTATCTGCAACCCTTCTTCAAAGATTTCGCGGATGCCTGCCGAACGCAGACGCCCGCCGATATCGGGCAGATGGGTTGCGACACCGGCAAAGCCGACCAGCGTGCCGCCGTGAAAGATCGGGCGCACGATCGTGATGTCGTGAATATGTCCGGTGCCCAGCCACGGGTCGTTTGTGACAAGCACATCGCCATCCGCCAGGGTTTCGGCGGGATGTGCCACCAGCATGTGGCGGATCGTTGCCGGAATTGTTGCGGTGAAGGAGGCGATGGATTTGGTGGATTGCGCGATGGCATAGCCGTCGGCATCGGTCAGCACGACCGCAAAATCATTGGCCTCGCGCACCAGCGTCGAAAAAGAGGCACGCTGAAACGTAACGGCGGCTTCGTCGACAAGGCTGATCAGTCGCGACCAGAGAATTTCAAGCGAGATGGCGTCCATCTTCTTCATTGCGCCGCTCCTGCGCCAAGGGTGACCGAAACGGTGAGGTCGGGCAGAATGTCGATCACTGCATCGCGTGCGACGACGATGGTCGATTCCGTTTCCTGAATGATGGCCGGACCGGCAAACTGGTGCCCCGGCCCCAGATCGTAGCGGGAATAGACGGGCACATCCGAATAATCCGCCCGGTCGGGCAGGTAGAGAGGACGAGACCCGACAGGTCGGGCTTCTGTGCTTGTCTTGGGATTGTCGGCACTCACAGCCGGGCGCGAACCGGTTTGACCCAACAGCCGCCAAGTGACAATCTCGGTTTCGCCGTCCAGCGCGGCCCCGTAGAGCCGGGCGTATTCGGCGGCAAACGCCTGCGCCAGTGGCTGTTCCATGCCCGGATCAAGCGCCCCGTCCGGCACCCGCACCGAGATTGCATCGGCTTGCCCGGAGTAGCGCATATCCACTGACAAGGACCAGCTGACATCGGCAAGGTCTGTGTCGGACGTGGTGAACTCCGCTTCGGCATCGTCCTGAACACGCGCCAGTTCAGCGGCGGCGCGTGCCCAATCGACCTGCGCCAGCCGTTCCACGCGGGTCCAGGCCCTATCGACGCGGGGCGGGGCGGCAAGCAGCCCAAGGCAGGATCCGACACCCACGGCCGCCGAACACAGCACCCGGCGCAAGCCCAGTTTATGGGCAACTTCCACCGCATGAACCGGACCGGCCCCGCCGGTGGCGACCATGGTAAAGCTGCGCGGATCATAGCCTTTTTCTGCGATATGCACCCGTGCGGCGGCGGCCATGTTTTCGTTGACCAGCTTGCAGATGCCAAAGGCCATCGTGGCGGGGTCCGTGCCCAGATCGTCGGCCAGCCGGTCCATGGCGGCCTGTGCCGCGTCCATATCGAGCGTCATTTCGCCACCAAGGAAATTGTCCTTGTCGAGATTGCCCAAAAGTAGATCGGCGTCGGTTACGGTGGGGCGTTCCCCCCCCAGCCCATAACAGGCGGGTCCGGGCACGGAACTGGCGCTTTCCGGGCCCACATTCAGAAGACCCAACAGCGACGGATGCGCGATGGAGCCACCCCCTGCGCCAATTTCGATCAGGTCGATCGACGGTGTGATAATCGGCAGTCCCGATCCCTTGGCAAAGCGTTTGGCACGGCCTGCCTCGAAGATTGACGTGATTTCGGGATCGCCATTGCGCACCACACAAGCCTTGGCCGTGGTCCCGCCCATGTCAAAGGCCAGGATATTGTCGATCCCGTTGCGCAGGCCAGTGTCGGCGGCGCTCAGCACACCAGCGGCGGGGCCGCTTTCCAGCAGACGCACGGGATAATCTGACGCGGCGGCGTTGGATGTGAAGCCGCCGCCTGAGGTCATGATGCGCAGTGGTGCTTCCACCCCGTCCGTCCGAAGCCGCCGGACCAGCCCGGCCAGATAGTCCGAGGTCAGCGGTTGCACATAGGCATTGGCCGCAACAGTGGACGCGCGTTCGTATTCGCGGATTTCAGGCGCGATGTCGCAAGACAGGCTGAGCCGCGCGTCGGGCAACCTTGCGCGGATGGCGTCGCCAATCGCCGTTTCATGGGCGCTGTTGGCATAGGCATGTAGCAGACAGATGCCGACAGCGTCGGGTGCGAAATCTTCCAGCGCGTCCAGAATGCCGTCAAGCTCTGCGGTGTCCACCGGCGCAACCTCGGCCCCGTCCGCGTCCATGCGCGCGGAGCATTCATAAATGGCCTCACGTGGGACCAGTGGCGGCGTGAACTGGATGTCGAGGTCATACATGTCATAGCGATCTTCGCGGCGCAGCAGCAGCGTATCGCCGGTGCCCGCCGTCATGATCAGTGCGGTGCGCCCGCCCCGGGCCTCGATCACCGCATTGGTCACGAGCGTGGTCGCATGCACGAATTCCTCGACCGCATCACCGCCTGTGCCCGCCTTTTCCAGAAGCGCGTTCACTACGGTGCTCACCGCCCGGCCCGGATCGTCGGGGGTGGTAAGCGATTTGGTAATCAAAAGGGTGCCGTCCGTGCTGTGCTGTGCGATGCCATCGGTGAATGTGCCGCCAATATCGACCGCAATGCGAAGAGCCATCTTATCCGTCTTTCATCAGTTCATCTGCTGCCGCAGCCAGCGCAATCATCGCTTTGTCAAGCTTTTCGTCAGAGGCCGCATAGGACAGGCGGATATAGGGAGACATGCCAAATCCTGATCCCGACACAAGGGCCAGATTGTGGGTTTCCATCAGGAATTTCACCACGTCGTCATCGGTTTTCAGGGTCTCGCCCGCCGCCGTCCTGCGCCCTAGCCAGCTGTCAACCGAGATGAAGAAATAGAAGGCCCCTTCCGGTTTGGTGACGGACAGCCCCTCGATCTGGATCAGCCTGTCATAGACCCGGTTCCGGCGAGCTTCCAGCGCCGTGGTGTTGGTCAGAACTTCATCCAGAGGCCCGTTCAGCGCCGCCGTTGCCGCCGCCTGCGCCACCGCGTTGGGCGAGGAGGTCGACTGCGATTGCAGCTTGGTCATGGCCTTGAGCAGCTCTGCCGGGCCACCCGCAATGCCGATCCGCCACCCGGTCATGGAATAGGCTTTGGAGACGCCGTTTACAGTCAGCACGCGGTTTTTCAGCGCCGGGGCCACCTGCGCCAGGGTGTAATAGGGCGCACCGTCATAGCGGATGTGTTCGTACATATCATCGCACATGACCCAGACATGGGGGTGCTCTGCCAACACATCCGCCAGGGCGCGCAGTTCAGCCTGCGAATAGATCGCACCTGACGGGTTTGACGGCGCGTTCAGCATCAGCCAGCGGGTTTTGGGGGTAATGGCACGGGCCAACTGTTTGGGCGTGATCTTGAACCCGGTTGCCACGCTGGTGTCGATGATGACGGGGGTGCCATTCGCATATTGCACGATATCGGGATAGCTGACCCAGTAAGGCGCGCTGATGATCACCTCGTCGCTCTTGTCCACCGTGGCCGACAGGGCGTTGAAAATGATCTGCTTGCCGCCGGTGGCGGCCATCACCTCGGCTTCGGCATACTCAAGTCCATTGTCACGGGCGAATTTGTGGCGGATCGCCTGTTTCAGCTCTGCTGTGCCGCCGGTATTGGTATAGCGGGTCTGACCTGCCCGCATCGCGGCGATTGCCGCCTCCTGAACAAATCCGGGCGTGGGGGTGTCAGGCTCACCGGTTGTCAGGCTGACCACAGGACGCCCTTCGGCGATCAACTCGCGCGCCCGCGTTGCGGCGGCAGTGGTCGGAGAGGGCTTGATCCGGTCGATCCGGGCAGAAAACTTGCAGTCGGACAATTGGGCTTATCCTTCGACACAGCGCATGAAGGCGTTTTTACGGTCCACCGCGTCCCAGGACCGGGGTTGCCGCGCAGAGGGGGCTTTGGAGACCCGCAGCAGAACAAAAACCGGTGCGTCATCGCGTTCCAGCATGGCATGCCCCTTGGCGATGCCTTCGCCGGAAGCGACTGTCATCGTGTCAGCAATACCGGACGCCTTGGCAACCGCTTCGAGATCGGTTCCAAGCGAGGTATGCGATGGTTGATACCCGGTCTCGCCATAATGTGCGTTGTCGATGCACAGGATCGACAGGTTCTTGGGCTGCATTGCGGCGACGACGGCCAGTGCGCCAATGTTCATCAGCAATTCGCCATCGCCCGTGACAACCAGCACCTGACGGTCAGGCTGCGCCAAGGCCAGCCCCAAACCCATGGACACCGCAGCCCCCATGGCGCCGCCCAGCATAAAGCAATTGTCGGCATTGTCGGTATGCGCCGCCATGTCCTGCGCCGGGCCTGCCAGACCCGTTATGACCAGCTTGCCGGTGATGTCCCCCACAATCGCGGGCACGGCGTCTTTTCTATCCAGAAGATTTTCCATCATCACATATCCTTCGCGCCGATCAGCTTTTGGCTCAGCAATACCGCCACTGCCTGATTGGCCTTGTAGGCCATCAGCAGCGCGGCCCCGACTGTTCGGCTCACTTCGTCTGGATAGTCCACCTCAAGGCATTTGACGTCCATGGCTTCGAGCGCTGCCTTGGCACCCTGTCCCATGGGAATCTGCCAGGGATTGTTTTCACCAAAGGTGCCGCGCATCGTCACCAGCATGACCAGTGGAAACCGCCCATGGGCGGCCAGTGACAGCATGTTGATACAATTGCCAACACCGCTGGATTGCAAAAGCAGCACGCCTTTGCGACCGCCCATATGGGTCCCGGTAAGCAGCGCGACACCTTCATCTTCCCGCGTCAACGGAACCGACGTCACATCTTCATCCTCCATCGACCGTGCAATCGGCACCTTGTGACCGCCGTCTGGCACCCAGGCGAACAGATCAACGCCTTTTGATCTGAGGAATTCATACATTTCATGGGACCATTCCGGCCCCAGGCTTAGATCTCGACTCATGGCGTTTTTCTTTTCACATCGGTGCTTTTTCGGCTGCGACTAACGAGTAGCCAGCGCCGTTTCAATTTGATCCAGTAACTAAAATACAGTTGTATATTTTTGCTATTCGCAAGACAAGCCTATTCACCGGATCATTGGCCTTGCCGGCGTTAGATTGTGTCGCGATCTCGCCAGCGCTTGAGCCGGGCGACTCCCGATTGAAAAATATGATCGCGTGTCAAAGCAGCGGCCCGGTCTGCATCCCTTGCTTTGATGGCGTCGACGATCGACCGGTGCTCGCGCTGAACCACGGCCCATTGACCGTTTTCACCATAAGCGTTGCCTTTCATCAGCGCGAAGGAAATCCGAAGCGAGCCAATGGCTTCTTCGACGAACCTGTTATGGCTGAACCGGGTTAAGGCCGCATGGAACTCGCTATTGAGCCGCGCGAGTTCAGATTGCTTATCCGTGTTCGAGTTTTCAGAGCGAAGGATGATTTCCTCCAGCTGTGCGATTTCTTCATCGGACGCGTTTTCGCAAATCATCCGGACCGAAAACTCTTCAATCATCGTCCGAAAATCATAAAGCTCGATGATCTGCCGCCGGGTCAGAACAGCAACAAATGCACCCTTCCAAGACTCCATTTTGACAAGACCCTGCGCCTCCAGGCTTTTCATCGCCTCACGAATAGGTGTGCGACTGATCCCCAGTTTCTCTTCAAGGTCCTTTTCGCGCAGTCTGTCGCCAGGTTCGAGATCGCCGTCCAGAATTGCCTGCTGCACGTAACCGCAGACCAGATCGCTCAAGGGCATTCCCTTGTTCTTCCGGCTTGGCTTGCCCATGGTCCTGATCATCAAATATTCCTCTGACGCATCAAATGCGGTGCATCCCGCAAAATAATCTATACATTGGACCAGATAAGTTCACTAACAAATCAGCAAGCGCAAACCATGGAACTTCAGTTCTCGTTGACGGCTAAAGTTGCCGGCCATATCCGCCGGATGATCGAACTTCGGATTCTGCGGCCCGGCGATACGGTGCCTCTTGAGCAGATTGAAAAGGACCTTTCGGTCAGTCGCACACCAGCCCGTGAGGCTATCCGCCAATTGGAACTGGAACACCTTGTTGCGATTGAACCGGGCCGTGGCGCTTATGTATCTCTTATCACAGAAAGCGATTTCACCGACCTTTATACCCTGCGCATCCATCTGGAAGCGCAAGCCGTGAGGATCGCTGCCGGCAGTATCAGTGACTATGATCTGCACCTGCTTGGTCTCAATTTGGAAGAGTTCGAAGAACAGTTCGGAGTTTCAGAGCGGCTCACACTGCTGGACAGGCAGTTTCACAATACGATCATCGAGGCGTGCGGGAACCGGTATGTTGAAAAAGCACTAAAGTCTTTGAGAATCCGCATGGGTCTGTTGCGCCGTCCGGCGTATCAGAATTCGGAGCGAACCAAATACACGCTGTCAGAACACAAGGAAATTCTGAAACACCTCTCCGCACGGGATGCAGATCTGGCAGAAAACGCGATGCGCACGCACATACAAAACGCTTGGACAGAGCGCATATCCCAAGAGGGTTACGAGGGAACAGCTTGAAGCCCATAAGAGATCCTTGGCGAACTGACTTCAACCAGTAAATGCACCACTATCAAATCTAACGCGTAGAGGAGCGACTCTTTGATGGATTTGTATCGTGTGACGTACCTTCGGATGTTTTCTCATTCATAACGAGAGCCGTGGGTCTGGGTTTCAAATATGCCGTCAATTTTTTGTCAAACGTGCCGAGCATGGTGTCTCAAATTGCTAAATGGTCCGACCCGCTTCAGCGGGCGCTTGATTTCCGTTCGCACCTCTACAGCCTTTGCGCTCGCAGCGATTGGCGGCTTGGTCTGGACGCACCGCAGCATCGTGTTCCTCGGTTGGAGGTCGGCTTTGGGCCGATCCTCAAATGCCAATGTCAGCAAACCGGGCTTCGCAACCATTCGTGCAAGGTGCAGCATCACGAACTATGGGCTCGGTGCCGACCTTGGAGCAAGTGCGGCAAGCACCCTGCCTCACATGATATTGCCACCATGGACGGTCCTGAGCCGCCGTTGGCCGAAGGACATCAATGCTGCGGTGCGGCCCGTCGAACCAGCCATTCGCTGCAGTTGCAAGTTTCATTATAGCACTAGCCGCAGGATGGCGAAACAGAGCCTTAATTCGCGGCGACTGCACTAACGTCGGTTTTGGCGAAGTTGGCAGGGTCGCGAATGGTCTTTACTGTTTCGCATATGGGCAGCTTCGAAATTATAGCAAGCCACAAAAAAAATGTTGGTGAAACTTCTATCTTGCTTTGAAACTTGCTGTCTGGGATCCCAAATTCCATAGAGAACAAAACGGGAATAGTGGGCATGACATCAACAATAACAAAACAGGCTGAAATCTATCTGGAAACACTGGCTAAAGCGCTTGAGATTCCCCCCTCCCGTTACGAGCAGGCAGAAAAAAGCTACAAGTCACTGGGCGATTGGCTTCATCGCGACGACTCTACCGTGAGCCACCTGGACCCTGACGTATTCGTACAGGGGTCTTTCCGTTTGGGTACGGCCATCAAGCCGCTTTCCAACGATGAAGAGTACGACGTCGACTGCGCGTGTTCTCTGAAAGACTTGAGTAAATCTAACCTGTCTCAGGCGCAGTTGAAGGAGCTGCTTGGGGACGAAATCAAACTTTATCGCAAGAGCAAGGGAATTACGAAGAAGGTGCACGAAGGGCGGCGCTGCTGGCGCCTCGACTACGCAGACGGCGCGCAGTTTCACATGGACATCCTGCCTGCGATCCCCAACAGCAATGACCAGCGTCGCCTGCTTGAAGCCAGGAATCTCGATGCTGGTTTTGCAGATACGGCGATCGCAATCACAGACAACGAAGTGCTTCCGCAGTATTTTGAGATCACAGATGACTGGCCGCGATCCAATCCGCGCGGTTATGCCGAATGGTTCAAATCTCGGATGGGAGAGGTATTCAAACGGCTGCGGACGCAAGTTTTTAACGAAATGCGCGCAGAGGGTGTAACAGCGAGTGTGGAAGACATTCCGACCTATCGTGTCCGCACGCCGCTGAAATCTGCGATCATGATATTGAAGCGTCATCGCGACACGATGTTTGCCGATGATCCAAAGAACAAACCAGTCTCCATCATCATCTCAACACTCGCGGCTCACGCCTATCAGGGCGAGGAAACAATTGGACATGCTCTGCTATCGATTTTGACCAGAATGGGCGATGCAATCGAATATGATGGTCAAAAATACATCATCAAAAACCCAACCGATGCGCTCGAAAACTTTGCTGACAAATGGGAAAAACACCCAGAGCGGGCAGATGCTTTCTTCACTTGGCTTGAACAGGCGCGCGAGGACTTTGCCAACGCTGGTCGGCTTGTCGAGCACCGGCGAATGTCGAGCGTACTGGCGGACCGCATGGGGCGCGACCTGACGGACCATGTGAGCGACACGGTCCTTCGGCCAACCCGGCCCGGTGCTCCCGGGCTGTTGGGAGCGGCCACGGCCGCCTCCGCCACGTCAGCCCCGAACGTTTCCTTTTCAGATGCACCGCGAAATCCGAAGCGGCCGGACGGGTTCGCATGAGCTGGTGGTTTACGCGCAGTACGCGTCTTTCTTCCGAAAAAGCAGCCATTGCTGATCTGGAAGCCGGTGTTGACTGGCTGCAGGTTGGCAGGTGGCAGACCAATTCTGACCTCGCTATGAGTGTGCGTTTTCAGATTGTCATTGGCGATGATGAGTTCGCCTTTGAAATGACTTACCCAAGTGTGTTTCCGGACGCTCCCCCGATGATATACACGCAAGACAGATCATTGGTCTCCAGGCATCACTATGGCGCTGATGGAGAACTGTGTCTTGAGGATCGTCCCGACAATTGGCTTCCTACGATTACAGGCGCTGACATGATTGCCAGTTGCCAACGGCTGCTCTCCGAAGAACGTCCGGAGCACGGCGAAATCGTGCATGCTCGCTCGGCGCATGTTGCTTCATTGGGGCGCGATATGCGTTCGCACTATTGCCGCCTTCTGTTGTCGCCAGGAGATCTGGGCGCTCTAAATGAGTTGTCCGAATACACATAGCAGCCCCTGGCTCTGAAAGACCGCAAAGCGGCCTCAAGCTTTATTTCTTCCATCGTTTCAATCGGACAGTCGGACAATCCGCTGTGGATCAGCGATTTGATAATGCCCAAGGGAGCTTTGGAGGAAAGCGGCTTCGTCGTACGTGTACCCGGTGCCGGTAGGCGAGGGGATATCAGCGCAGACGACTTGAAAGCGCTTCTGGATGGTGTTGGACTGGCGGATCTGGGCAAGTCCGTGCTGGAAGGCAACGGCCATGAGCACCTGCTGATCGGAGATGGAGCGGAGTGGGAACTCTTTTGGATTTATGGCGAAGCAGACAAGCGCAAAGTCATCAATTATACGACGCTGCCTATCCCAGAACCTGAAGCAAGACTGCCGATCAGCCACGCGTGCCTCTCTGACAAGCAGGTTGGTATCGTCGGCTGTGGCTCTGTTGGCTCGAAAATAGCAGCCAGCCTGTGCCGCTCCGGTGTTGGTAATTTCTTCCTCATTGATGAGGACATCTTTTTTCCCGGCAACATCGTCCGCAACGAACTGGACCTCAATGACGCAGGGTCTCACAAGGCATATGCCCTGCGTGACCGATTGCTCCGGATCAATCCCGGGATTGGTGTGAAAGCACTACGGATCTCACTGGGCGGCCAGGAAAGCGCCAACTCCATAGCAGGTGCGCTTGAGGCACTTGTGTCTAGCCCCCTGTCTCTGGGCCACGAATTCGGGCTTTCTCTAATATGGTTTCTGGGACGGGCGGACGCATGCTGAGCGCCTGATGAGGGCGGGTGTGGTTGTACTGTTTGATCCAGTGATTGATGATGATCTGTGCCTG